>NZ_JAPCHX010000012.1 GCF_026107415.2 Microbacterium sp. MPKO10 | reverse complement strand
GGTCAAGTCCCCGTTGGTGGTGTAGCGGTCGGTGATCCTTCTGCTGTTGATTTCGGTTAGGCGCTGAGCTCGAGGGCGGGTTGTTCGGTCACCTCTTCGGTGCTGGTGACGAGGCTGAGGCGGCTTTTGGCGAGGATCTCGAGTCCGAGATAGCGGCGCCCTTCGGCCCATTCGTCGGTCTGCTCGGCGAGGACGGCGCCGACGAGGCGAATGATCGCGTCGCGATTGGGGAAGATGCCGACGGAGTCGGTGCGGCGACGGATCTCCCGGTTGAGGCGCTCGTTCGGGTTGTTCGACCAGATCTGCTGCCAAAGCCCTTCCGGGAACTGTGTGAAAGCGAGGATGTCCGGTCTCGCGTTGTCGAGGTGCTCGAACGCGTCGGGGAGCTTGCCGTCGACGTAGTCCAGTAGTCGGTCGAACTGGGCATGGACGGCATCTTTGTCTGGTTGGTCGTAGACGGAGTGCAGCATCGCCTTCACGGCCGGCCACATGGTCTTCGGCGTCACGGACATCAGATTCGCCGCGTAGTGGGTTCTGCAACGTTGCCAGACAGCACCAGGCAGGTTCGCTGCAATCGCTTCGACCAGACCTGCATGCGCATCGCTGGTGACCAGACGCACGCCGGTCAGGCCGCGGGCGACGAGGTCGGCGAAGAAGCTGTTCCACGCCGCCCCGGTTTCGGACGTGGCCACTCGCAGTCCGAGGACCTCACGGCGTCCGTCGGCATTCACCCCGGTCGCGACGAGCACGACGGCGTTGATGACCCGGCCGCCTTCGCGGACTTTCATCGTCAGAGCGTCGGCGGCGACGAACGTGAACGGGCCTGCGTCCCCGAGGGGACGGTGGCGGAACTGCTCGACCTGCTCGTCGAGCTCGGCCGCCATTCGGGATACCTGCGACTTCGACAGTGAGTTGATCCCGAGGGTCTTCATGAGCTTGTCCATCCGCCGTGTGGAAACACCGGCGAGATAGCAGTCCGCGACGACGGTGATCATCGCCGATTCCGCGCGCTTGCGGCGCTCGAGCAACCAGTCCGGGAAATAGGTTCCCTGCCGCAGCTTCGGGATCGCGACATCGATCGTGCCGACACGGGAGTCCAGGTCGCGGTGTCGGTAGCCATTGCGTTGCGCGAGCCGGTCAGGAGCTGGTTTGCCCCATTCAGCGCCGACGACAGCGTCAGCGTGCTCGGAGAGCAACGCGTTGATCATGGTTTGCAGCAGGCTGCGCATGAGATCCGGTGACGCGTCGGAAAGAGCTTCGACAAGCAAGCCGGAAGGGTCGACAATATGAGGAGCGGTCATCGTGAAGATGTCCTTTCGAGTGGGTTGTAGGAGATTCCTCGAAGGACCACACGGTGACCGCGCCCCCATTCAGAACGAGAGCCAGCCACCAAGCGGACTACACCACTCTACGGGGCACTACT
>NZ_JAPCHX010000011.1 GCF_026107415.2 Microbacterium sp. MPKO10 | reverse complement strand
GATGCGTCTGGTCCTTGAGAACTCAATAGCGTGCACATGTCAAATGCCAATTTTTGAACCTCGGCCTGGGCTTTTTGTCTGGGTTGGGATTCCTTTGATTGATTGATAGCGAATGTCAGTTTTGATGTTTGTTTTGTCATGATTGAACTTGTGTCCTGTTGCCGTTTTGGTGGTGGGGCGCGTTGATGTTTGCTGGCTGTTTTTTTGGTCAGTGTTTATGCATTTACGGAGAGTTTGATCCTGGCTCAGGACGAACGCTGGCGGCGTGCTTAACACATGCAAGTCGAACGATGATGCTGGAGCTTGCTCTGGTGGATTAGTGGCGAACGGGTGAGTAACACGTGAGTAACCTGCCCCTGACTCTGGGATAAGCGCTGGAAACGGTGTCTAATACTGGATATGACTCATGGCCGCATGGTCTGTGGGTGGAAAGGGTTTTACTGGTTGGGGATGGACTCGCGGCCTATCAGCTTGTTGGTGAGGTAATGGCTTACCAAGGCGACGACGGGTAGCCGGCCTGAGAGGGTGACCGGCCACACTGGGACTGAGACACGGCCCAGACTCCTACGGGAGGCAGCAGTGGGGAATATTGCACAATGGGCGAAAGCCTGATGCAGCAACGCCGCGTGGGGGATGACGGCCTTCGGGTTGTAAACCTCTTTTGTCGGGGAAGAAGCCTCTTTTGGGGTGACGGTACCTGGAGAAAAAGCACCGGCTAACTACGTGCCAGCAGCCGCGGTAATACGTAGGGTGCGAGCGTTGTCCGGAATTATTGGGCGTAAAGAGCTCGTAGGCGGTTTGTCGCGTCTGCTGTGAAATCCCGAGGCTCAACCTCGGGCCTGCAGTGGGTACGGGCAGACTAGAGTGCGGTAGGGGAGATTGGAATTCCTGGTGTAGCGGTGGAATGCGCAGATATCAGGAGGAACACCGATGGCGAAGGCAGATCTCTGGGCCGCTACTGACGCTGAGGAGCGAAAGGGTGGGGAGCAAACAGGCTTAGATACCCTGGTAGTCCACCCCGTAAACGTTGGGAACTAGATGTGGGGGCCTTTCCACGGTCTCCGTGTCGCAGCTAACGCATTAAGTTCCCCGCCTGGGGAGTACGGCCGCAAGGCTAAAACTCAAAGGAATTGACGGGGGCCCGCACAAGCGGCGGAGCATGCGGATTAATTCGATGCAACGCGAAGAACCTTACCAAGGCTTGACATATACGGGAACGCTGCAGAAATGTAGTTCTCTTTGGACACTCGTATACAGGTGGTGCATGGTTGTCGTCAGCTCGTGTCGTGAGATGTTGGGTTAAGTCCCGCAACGAGCGCAACCCTCGTTCTCTGTTGCCAGCACGTTATGGTGGGAACTCAGGGGATACTGCCGGGGTCAACTCGGAGGAAGGTGGGGATGACGTCAAATCATCATGCCCCTTATGTCTTGGGCTTCACGCATGCTACAATGGCCAGTACAATGGGCGGCGATACCGTGAGGTGGAGCGAATCCCAAAAAGCTGGTCCCAGTTCGGATCGTAGTCTGCAACTCGACTACGTGAAGTCGGAGTCGCTAGTAATCGCAGATCAGCAACGCTGCGGTGAATACGTTCCCGGGCCTTGTACACACCGCCCGTCAAGTCATGAAAGTCGGTAACACCCGAAGCCGGTGGCCTAACCCTTGTGGAGGGAGCTGTCGAAGGTGGGACCGGTAATTAGGACTAAGTCGTAACAAGGTAGCCGTACCGGAAGGTGCGGCTGGATCACCTCCTTTCTAAGGAGCAACTGGCACTTTGTGTCCAGGAGGCTGTATCAGGACCGTTTGTGTTCTGGCAGCTGCTCATGGGTGGAACATTTGATGTGGCTCCGTGGTTGCGGGGCATGGGTTTAGTACGCCGGCTTTTGGGTTGGTTGGAACGGTTTGTGTCTTGTGGGTGCGGGGCGTGCACGTTATTGGGTCCTGAGGGACCAGGCAGGCCCACTCTTTTGGGTGGGTTTGCGGGTTTCTCGGACTGTGGGTGTGCTCCTTTTGTGGGGGTGGCTTGCAGTACCGACCGTACGTTGAGAACTACACAGTGGACGCGAGCATCTTTGGAATGCCTCATTTTTGGGGTGTTCCTTTTTATGGTCAATTTTTCTTTGTTGATTTTTTTGATTCATGCTCATGTTGTTTTCAAGTTTTTAAGAGCAAACGGTGGATGCCTTGGCATCTGGAGCCGAAGAAGGACGTCGTAATCTGCGATAAGCCTCGGGGAGCTGATAAACGAGCTGTGATCCGAGGATTTCCGAATGGGGAAACCCGGCCAGGGCCTTTTGGGGTGCCTGGTCACTCCCGTCTGAATGTATAGGGCGGGGTGAGGGAACGTGGGGAAGTGAAACATCTCAGTACCCACAGGAAGAGAAAACAAAAGTGATTCCGGTAGTAGTGGCGAGCGAACCCGGATGAGGCTAAACCGATTCGTGTGTGATACCTGTCAGGGGTTGCATGGTCGGGGTTGTGGGACTTTTCTCATCATGCTGACATGTGGTGGGCGTTGTGAGTGGTATAGGCGAACGGTTTTGAATGGCCGGTCAGAGAGGGTGCGAACCCCGTAGCTGAAATGCCATGATCGCGTGAAGAGTATCCCAAGTAGCACGGGGCCCGAGAAATCTCGTGTGAATCTGTCAGGACCACCTGATAAGCCTAAATACTCCCAGATGACCGATAGCGGACAAGTACCGTGAGGGAAAGGTGAAAAGTACCCCGGGAGGGGAGTGAAATAGTACCTGAAACCGTTTGCTTACAATCCGTTGGAGCCTCCTTGTTGGGGTGACAGCGTGCCTTTTGAAGAATGAGCCTGCGAGTTAGCGATATGTGGCGAGGTTAACCCGTGTGGGGTAGCCGTAGCGAAAGCGAGTCCGAAGAGGGCGATCCAGTCGCATGTTCTAGACCCGAAGCGAAGTGATCTATCCATGGCCAGGCTGAAGCGTGTGTAAGAGCGCGTGGAGGGCCGAACCCACTTCAGTTGAAAATGGAGGGGATGAGCTGTGGATAGGGGTGAAAGGCCAATCAAACTTCGTGATAGCTGGTTCTCTCCGAAATGCATTTAGGTGCAGCGTTGTGTGTTTCTTCCCGGAGGTAGAGCTACTGGATGGCTAATGGGCCTCAACAGGTTACTGACGTCAGCCAAACTCCGAATGCCGGGAAGTGAGAGCGCAGCAGTGAGACGGTGGGGGATAAGCTTCATCGTCGAGAGGGAAACAACCCAGACCACCATCTAAGGTCCCTAAGCGCGTGCTAAGTGGGAAAGGATGTGGAGTTGCAGAGACAACCAGGAGGTTGGCTTAGAAGCAGCCATCCTTGAAAGAGTGCGTAATAGCTCACTGGTCAAGTGATTCCGCGCCGACAATGTAGCGGGGCTCAAGCACGCCACCGAAGTTGTGGCATTGACATTAGTAACTAAGCCGCACGACTTGTTCGTGTTGGTTCAGGTGTGTTGATGGGTAGGAGAGCGTCGTGTGGCCGGTGAAGCGGCGGTGGAAACCAGCCGTGGAGGCTACACGAGTGAGAATGCAGGCATGAGTAGCGAAAGACGGGTGAGAAACCCGTCCTCCGGAAGACCAAGGGTTCCAGGGCCAGGTTAATCCGCCCTGGGTAAGTCGGGACCTAAGGCGAGGCCGACAGGCGTAGTCGATGGACAACGGGTTGATATTCCCGTACCGGCGAAGAACCGCCCAAGCTAATCCAGTGGTGCTAAGAGTCCTAGCCCGCATTCGGAAGTCCCCTTCGGGGGGTGGATGGTGTGGGTGAACGCTCGACCCCATGCTGGTGCGGTTAGCGTGTTAACAGGTGTGACGCAGGAAGGTAGTCGGTCCTGGGCGATGGTTGTCCCAGGCCAAGGCTGTAGGCCGGGGGATAGGTAAATCCGTTCCCTGTGAAGGCTGAGAGTTGAAGGGGAACCCGTAAAGGGTATGATCCGATGATCCTATGCTGCCGAGAAAAGCATCGACGTGAGGTTCTAGCTGCCCGTACCCCAAACCGACACAGGTGGTCAGGTAGAGAATACTAAGGAGATCGAGAGAATCGTGGTTAAGGAACTCGGCAAAATGCCCCCGTAACTTCGGGAGAAGGGGGGCCGCTCACTTATTAGGACTTGCTCCGAAAGGGTGTGGTGGCCGCAGAGACCAGTGGGAAGCGACTGTTTACTAAAAACACAGGTCCGTGCCAAGTCGCAAGACGATGTATACGGACTGACGCCTGCCCGGTGCTGGAAGGTTAAGAGGAACGGTCAACCCTTCGGGGTGAAGCTGTGAATTTAAGCCCCAGTAAACGGCGGTGGTAACTATAACCATCCTAAGGTAGCGAAATTCCTTGTCGGGTAAGTTCCGACCTGCACGAATGGCGTAACGACTTCCCAGCTGTCTCAACCACGAACTCGGCGAAATTGCATTACGAGTAAAGATGCTCGTTACGCGCAGCAGGACGGAAAGACCCCGTGACCTTTACTACAGCTTGGTATTGGTGTTCGGTGTGGCTTGTGTAGGATAGGTGGGAGACTATGATGCGGGCACGCTAGTGTTCGTGGAGTCGTTGTTGAAATACCACTCTGGTCATTCTGGATATCTAACTTCGAACCGTGATCCGGTTCAGGGACAGTGCCTGGTGGGTAGTTTAACTGGGGCGGTTGCCTCCTAAAGAGTAACGGAGGCGCCCAAAGGTTCCCTCAACCTGGTTGGCAATCAGGTGGCGAGTGTAAGTGCACAAGGGAGCTTGACTGTGAGACTGACAGGTCGAGCAGGGACGAAAGTCGGGACTAGTGATCCGGCAGTGGCTTGTGGAAGCGCTGTCGCTCAACGGATAAAAGGTACCTCGGGGATAACAGGCTGATCTTGCCCAAGAGTCCATATCGACGGCATGGTTTGGCACCTCGATGTCGGCTCGTCGCATCCTGGGGCTGGAGTAGGTCCCAAGGGTTGGGCTGTTCGCCCATTAAAGCGGTACGCGAGCTGGGTTTAGAACGTCGTGAGACAGTTCGGTCCCTATCCGCTGCGCGCGCAGGAAATTTGAGAGGATCTGACCCTAGTACGAGAGGACCGGGTTGGACGAACCTCTGGTATGTCAGTTGTCACGCCAGTGGCATCGCTGATTAGCTACGTTCGGGATGGATAACCGCTGAAAGCATCTAAGCGGGAAGCCGGCCTCAAGATGAGATTTCCATACCCCTTGCGGGTGAGAGGCTCCCAGCTAGACGACTGGGTTGATAGGCCAGATGTGGAAGCACAGCAATGTGTGGAGCTGACTGGTACTAATAAGCCGATAACTTGATAACAACAACACTTGATGTTTCGCGTCCACTTTGTGGTTCCTGACGCACGGTCAGAACCAAACAACACACCACATGTGTGTGTTCATATGCGTCACCGTTTGTTACGGCGGTCATAGCGAGAGGGAAACGCCCGGTCACATTCCGAACCCGGAAGCTAAGGCTCTCAGCGCCGATGGTACTGCAGGGGGGACCCTGTGGGAGAGTAGGACACCGCCGGACTTAACTTACACAACGTGAAGGCCACCCC
>NZ_JAPCHX010000010.1 GCF_026107415.2 Microbacterium sp. MPKO10 | reverse complement strand
GGCACACCCGGAGCCGCCCACCGGGCATGGTTCTCCGGCTCCTCCGAAGACCCAAACCCGGGTGCCGCACCTGCGTTAACCATGGACACATTGTGACAGCAGCCACCGACATTCCCACCAACACAAACCCCCGATCAAACAACCAATGTGGATAACTCCAAAAGTCGCATGCCTGTGGACGGAGAAGCACAATCCAGAGCAGGTGAAAGACCGTCCTACGCAGAACGATGAAGCTGACTTACGAGCACGCGTTATGGCACACGAGCGATAGCAAGGAGGTGAATACTGAGGTCGCGAAGCCCTGGCATCACGCTGCCCGCACGAGCGAGCATGTGCGCAGCATCCACCGTCTCATCGTCATCAACCGATAGCTGCTCTGCCAGCAATCCAGCCGGACCCTCGACTCCGTGAATGTCGACGAGCTCAAGGCCTGCCTCGGTGATTTCACTCGCAAGTTCTTCGGCGGTGTGAAAGTGTCCAGCGGGGAATCTCCCACCGGGCAAAGGCCGACCTTTTTCAAAGAGGTTCGCTAGGTCGTCAGTCATGCGCGTATCTCGCGTGAGCGTCGCCGCCTGGAACGCAACGGCGCGGGAAAGCGCAGCCGCAAAGAGGTACCCTCCCGAGCGCGTGACGCGCATCGCCTGCCGCAGCGCCGTCTGACGATCATTGCCGTCGGCGAGGTGGTACAGCGGTCCCAGCATCAGCGCCGCGTCGAATTCGTCATCGGCAAACGGCAAGTCACGAGCATCCCCCACACGCGCTGAGATACCCGCCGCGCGAGCCATCTCGACCTGTTCAGGCACCGGTTCGATGAGCTCGACCTCAAGCCCGCGCTTCTGCAGCGGCAACGCGTGGACGCCTGTGGCCCCGCCGATATCAAGAACACGCCCCGAAACGACGTACTCAGCGATCAGCTCCTGCGTTCGACGATGCTCAATCCTGCCCTGCGCCGAGCGAGTGGTGAGCCGGGCATCCTCATCGAACTGATCCCGATAGTACGTGCGGATGCGGTCGTCAATGTTGCGCTGGTCGGTCATACGGACTCCCGAATCGTTGTGACGGAACACTATCGAATCGTGGTCCGACAAAGAGGGATTATTCACGAACATCACGCTGCGCATTGGCAGCATCCGAAACTAGAATTGGGCTATGGCCGTCGTCAAGATCAATGCAGTGAAGGTGCCCGATGAGGCGCACGCCGAGTTCGAGCGCCGCTTCATCAATCGCGCGGGGACCATCGACGACGCTCCCGGCTTTCTGGGATTCGAGATGCTCCGGCCCGTTGCTGGTGATGACCGTTACTTCATCGTGACCCGGTGGGAAGATGACGAGTCGTACGAGGCATGGCGTGACGGAGACGCTCGAGCGGCGCACAAGGGTGAGCACGGCAAGCGCGTCTTCACCGAAGCCAGCGTCCTTGAATTCCAGGTGGTCCTGGACGTCACGCCCAAGCGCTGACATCGCCACCGGCACGAGCACTGTGAGATAATCGCTGCCGTCCGCCGTGCGGACGGAAGGAGCGACATGTGGGCTGAATACGGCCTCGATTGGTTCGACACGATTCGAGTCGTCGTCTCATGCATCGTCTTCTACGGCGGCGTGCTGCTCCTGGTGCGCGTACTGGGACAGCGCACACTCGCGACACTCTCGAGTTTCGATCTCGCAGCCATCATTGCCCTCGGTGCCGTCATCGGCCGCGCAATCCTCGGCGACACCCCGACCCTTTTCGCCGGTCTACTCGGCCTGGCGACGTTGCTCGTCCTGCAGGCTGTCACGGGTCAGATCAGACGAGTTCGAGGAGCCTCGCGGGTCGTGAACAGCCCAGCCGTCGTTCTCATGGCAGGTAGCGAGATCTTGCACGACAATCTTGTCCGCACCCACGTCATCGTCGATGAGGTGCACTCGCGACTCCGACAATCCGGAGTGCGCAACGCCTCAGAGATCGCCTGCGTCATTCTCGAGCCGACCGGTGCGATCAGCGTGCTCAAGCGTGGTGAGCTGATCGATACGGCAATGCTCCGCGGGGTGCAGGGAGCCGATCGGATACCCGCCGAGTTCATCGCGCCCGAGTGACAAGGGTCACTCCTTCGGTGCCCGTTCGTGACCCCAAAGAATTACACACAGGTTATTCACAGATTCTGCTAGCCTCAGAGAAGAGCGGTGGCATCGGGGCCACTGCCCCGTTGCATTGGCGCACGCTGCGAAAGGGGAGAACTCCATGGGTTCCCTTATCCTCATGATCATCGGATTGGCGATGTTCGCCGCCGGTTACATCTTCTACTCAAAGTACCTCACGAAACGGGTCTACAAACTCAACGAGAGCTTTAAGACGCCCGCCCATGAGATGAACGACGGCGTCGACTACGTCCCGACGAATAAGTACATTCTCTGGGGTCACCACTTCACCTCGGTGGCAGGAGCCGCGCCCATTGTTGGTCCGGCCATCGCTGTCATCTGGGGCTGGCTGCCCGCCTTCCTGTGGGTCACGATTGGCACCGTGTTCTTCGCCGGAATGCACGACTTCGGCACACTGTGGGCATCGCTGCGCAACAAGGGACGCTCGATCGGAGCCCTCTCTGGTCGCTACATCGGCAAGCGCGGCGCCAACCTGTTCCTCATCGTGATCTTTCTGCTGCTGCTCATGGTGATCGCGGCGTTCGCCGTGGTCATCAAGAACCTGCTGATCAGCACGCCGACGGCGGTCATCCCCACATGGGGCGCGATCGTTGTGGCGCTGCTCGTCGGCGTTGCCGTCTACCGCCTGCGCTGGCCGCTCATTCCCGTCACGATCGTCGGCGTCGTCGTCCTCTACGCGCTGATCGCCCTCGGCAACAGCGTCCCGGTCGTCCTTCCTGAATCGTTCCTCGGCATGAGCCCTGCAACGTTCTGGATCGTCGCCCTCTTCGTCTACGGCGCAATCGCTTCACTGTTGCCTGTGTGGGTGCTACTGCAGCCGCGTGACTACATCAACGGAGTTCAGCTGTTCGTCGGGCTGATCCTGCTGTTCGGCTCGGTCCTGACGGCAACCCTGTTCTCGGCGGTGAAGCCAGACATCGTCGCACCGATGTTCAACACGAACCTGCCCGAGGGCACACCGAGCATGATCCCGCTGCTGTTCGTCACGATCGCGTGTGGCGCCATCTCCGGATTCCACGGCATGGTGTCCTCCGGCACCAGCTCGAAGCAGATCGACAAAGAGACGGATGCTCGTTTCGTCGGGTACTTCGGCGCCGTCGGCGAGGGGCTGCTCTCGCTCGGCACGATCCTCGCCGTCATCGGCGGCATCAAGTCCGTGGCCGCGTGGGAAGAGATCTACAGCTCGTTCGGTGCCGGCGGAGTCGACGCGTTCGTCAAGGGCGGCGGTGCCCTCATGGAGAACGGGATCGGCCTGCCAGCATCCCTCAGCGCCACCGTCCTCGCGACGATGGCCGTGCTGTTCGCCGCGACGACCATGGACACCGGCATGAGACTGCTGCGCTTCGTGGTGCAAGAGATCGGCGAGACCGTCAAGCTCAAGATCTCCAAGGTTCCGGCAACGCTCATCGTCGTCGTCGTGGGCCTGGGCCTGACGTTCTCGCAAGGTCTCGGCGGCGAAGGCGGCCTGCGCATCTGGCCGTTGTTCGGCACGACGAACCAGATCATGGCCTCGCTCTCGTTGTCGATCATCGCGGTGATGCTGATCCGCAAGCGGCGCAATCCGTGGCCGGCGGTCATTCCACTGGTGCTCGTGTTCGTGCTGTCGTTTTGGGCTGCCATCGATCAGCTCATCAGCTTCACCGAACCGGGCAACGCGGACTGGCTGCTGTTCGCTCTCGATGTGATCATCATCATCGCGAGTGTCTGGGTCGGCATCGAGGCTGTGCTCGCGATGCGGCGCGCGGCGAAAGAGCCGCCAGAACCCGAGCACGAAGACGCCGAACTCTCGGCCGTGAGAGAGGACGTCTAAGCCCGTGTCGGCACCGGATGGCGCACCCCAGCGCCGGGAGACACTCTCCCGGCGCTGGGCCGCCTTCCGTGACGGGCTCCACGAGTTCTATGTGGGCCCCTACCGTCAGACCTTTTTGCGCGAGAAACGCGACGAAGATGACCTGTTCATGATCGTCGTTCTCGGCGAAGCACTCGGTGTCCCCGACCCGGCCGCCTACTATTCGGCAGAGCTCATGCCCGCCGTCTGGGAAGACTTCCACGCCTGGCATAAGCGCATCGGCATTCCCGACTCTCCGCTGGATCACATCGCATGCTGTTAGAGCTGGCGCGTTCCCGCAGCATCCTCTTCGCGGGTGGTAAAGGCGGCGTCGGCAAGACATCCCTCTCGTCAGCGCTGGCCCTGGCACGCGCTCGCGACGGCGGCCGTGTTCTGCTCGTCTCCACCGACCCCGCGCACAACCTCGGCCAGGCGTGGGATACGACGCTCTCTGACGAGCCGACACGAGTGTACGACCACGATGACGGGTTCGTGGATGCTGTCGAGATCGACCCGCAACTCACGATCGAGCGGCATTTCACCACCGTCCAGGCGACGATGATGCGTCTCCTGCCCGACCGCCTTCACGCCTCGGCCCGACAGCATCTCGACCAGGCCAAATCGGCACCGGGAAGCCACGAGTCAGCTGTCCTCGAGCGCATCGCCGAGCTCATCGAGATCAGCCGAGACGCCTACGACCTCGTCATCTTCGACACAGCGCCGTCCGGGCACACGCTGCGGCTGCTGTCGTTGCCCGAGAAGCTCACGAACTGGACGGAGACGCTGCTGGCGAGCCGCGATCGCTCTGAGCGGTTCGCTGCGGCGGCGCGCAGCGTCGTCGGGACCAAGGACGACGTTCCGTCGGCCGACGCCGAACTGCGCCGCACGCTCGTTGCCCGCCGCGACCGGTTCGCCCTGATGCGTGAGCTGGTCACGGATGCTGACACCACGTCGTTCATCGTCGTCAGCATCGCCGAGCGACTTCCCGTCGCCGAATCGATCGACGTGGTGAGGCAGCTCACCGACCTGGGAATCGATCCCGCGGCGATCGTCGTCAACCGCCGCTCCCCCGCCGCTCGAGGAGAGCTGCTCGAGGCGCGGCGAGATCAGGAGGAGAGGCACATCGAGACGCTGCGGGCTGCTGTCGGCAGCATCCCGATCTCTCAGATCCCGCTGCTCGCCGGTGACCTCGCGGGAGCCGATGCTCTGGCTGAGCTCGCGGGCCATCTGGACGAATAGCCGCGCACGTCGGCGTCGGCATCCTGCACGTGTGGCTGCAGGGAGTGGTCCGTCTGCTTACGGCCACGGCGCCCCGAAAGCAGCGGGCGAGGAATAGTCTCAAAGTACGCGGAACAGCAGATACACAGGAGGAGCGATGGCAGAGAGGACCTTGGCCGCGGCGCTTGAGAAGGAGCACCGCGACATCGACGGCGGCATCGAGGAGTACACCGAGGCAGCCGACGCCGGGCACGGCGATCCGGCTCCTCTGCGCCGGTCGATGACGGGGCTGCGGCGGCACATCTATCTCGAAGAGACGTTCCTCTTTCCTCCGATGCGCGCGAGCCTGATGATGCCCATCATGGTGATGCTGCGCGAGCACGGTGAGTTGTGGAATGCCATGGACGACATTGAGACGATGCTCGACGAGAATGCTGGCGATGAGGCCACCCGGAATGCCTGCCGCGAGTTGCTGAGCCTGCTCGATAAGCACAATTCAAAAGAAGAGCCGATCATCTACACGCAGGCAGACGAGCTGCTGTCGGCCGAGGCGAGCGGCGAGCTTGCCGACTTTCTCGACGAGGGAACGATGCCCGACGGCTGGGTGTGCGAGCAAGCTGGTGAGACTAGTCAGTCCGCTCGTGGCGGGAATGCTCCGGCGGAGCGTCGACCTCCCTGGGAACGCTGACGCCCCACGGCGCTCACTCCATGCGCCTCACGCTGAGCGCCTCACTCCGGGCACCGAGCATCGAGCATCGAGCATCGGGCATCGGGCATCGGGCATCGGGCATCGGGCATCGGGCATCGGGCATCGATCCCACGAATACACCTGGCCCGCATCTGTCGGCCCGTGCACGTAATTGTGCGCCGGTCGAGGATTCTCCCCGACCGGTGCATCTCTTCGGGATCCGTCAGCCGGTCGTGGCTGTCTTGCGTAGGCGGCGGCGACTCTGCCGCCAGTGGCGGTGAACTTCAGTTGCCCATCGAGGCACCTTCAGCCGCTCGCGCTCAACAACAAGCTGGACCTCTGGCGACAGTGCCATCGGCGCGGGATACATGGTGAACTCCGATCTCTGACTTCCAGTGTGCTCCCGTCATGAGCGCTCCGCAATACCCCCGTTTGGCGGACTGACCCGCACGGTATCCCTTCAGCCGCGGGCGATCACGACCTGCGCGAACAATCAGTGATCCGCCGCGAACGGACTACCCTGACAGCGTCAGCGCCCGGGCCATTCCAGTGTGGGAATCAGAGGTGGGTTCTCAGAATCAGCGCCAGCGTTCGTGCCAGTGCCAGTGCCAGTGCCAGTGCCAGTGCCAGTGCCAGTGCCAGTGACCGAGTCGGTACCAGAGACGACGTCAGCGCCAGGGTGCTGTCAGGCCGACCGCGCGCAGCGGAACCCGAGATGCGTCGTCGCCGAGTCTTCCGTCTGCGGCGAACGCGCCGCCGGGCGGTACCGCTGGCAGTATTCGGGGGCGCACAGGTGCGAGCCGCCCTTTGTCACGTGGCTGACGCTGGAGTCCGGCAGCGCCGAAGTCGGGCTCGGCACGCCAGGCCTCGTCGATTCCGGACCACATCCGCACCCGCATCCAGTGCCGTCAGCGGGTTCGCTGACCGACGCCGTCATCAGCTTGCGCCCGACGGGAGCCGCGAGGCTTGCCTCGAGAGCCGCCTCGCGATGGCTCGCGGTGAACGGACTCGACGTCCACTCCCACACGTTGCCGATCATGTCGACGAGCCCGAAACCGTTGGGCTCGAAGGTTCCGACGGGCGATGTGCCCTTCCATCCCGCGGCACCGGTGTTGTTGTACGGGAAGTTGCCCTGCCAGGTGTTCGCACGCAAGACGCCGTCCGGCACGAGGTCGTCGCCCCACGCGAAGTCAGCACCATCGAGGTGACCACGCGCCGCGCGCTCCCATTCCGCTTCTGTGGGAAGCCGCTTGCCTGCCCACTCGGCGTAGGCGGCAGCATCCGTGTAACAGATCTGCACCACCGGGTGGTCATCTTTGCCCTCGATGGTTGAGTCGGGGCCGAACGGATGCTGCCAGTCAGCACCGGGCACCCAGGACCACCAGGCCCGCCAGTTGCGCAGGTCGACGGGTCCGTCGGTCTCATGGAAGACGAGGCTGCCCGGAGCGCGGTCGTCTTCACTCAGCTGCGGAAACTCGGCGGCATCGAGGCCCATCTCGGCGACGGTGATGAAGCCGGTTGCATCGACGAACTCGCGAAACTCTCCGTTGGTCACGGGATGCTGGTCGATGAAGAACTCGTCGACGCGAGCCATGAAGACCGGGGTTTCCTCGGGGTAATATCCTTCGGATCCCATGCGGAATTCACCCGCGGGAATGCGCACCATATCGTCGTGCATCGAAACCTCCGCTCGCGGTGCGGGCATCAGCGCCGTCACCGCCTCTACTCTATCCGCCGGAGCACATCAGACGCCCAGAGCGCGGACAGCAAAACTTGACATCTGCGTATGTTCCGCCGCTCGCTGATGTTCGCTTACGACTCCTCTGTCGGCTCTCAGAGGCGACGGCGGTCCAACCCGCTGGTCTGCACACGGGCTGGACGCCGACAGGTCTCGTGATCTATAGTCAGTGGAATCGATTCCGGAATCGATTCCACTCTAAATTTGCTGCTTCACTTTCGATGAGGAGAATCATGAACAGCACCGCAAACACGGCGACGAGCAATCAGGCAGCGCGCACCGCTCGCACGGCCGTTGCCGCGAGCACCATCGGCTCAATTCTCGAGTATTACGACTTCTTCGTATACGGGTCGCTCTCCGCTCTTGTTCTCGGTCAGCTCTTCTTTCCCGCTCACGACGCGGGGGTCTCCGCGCTGCTCTCGCTCGCGAGTTTCGCCGTCGGGTTTGTCGCGCGCCCGGTTGGAGGCATCCTCCTCGGGCACTTCGGCGACCGAATCGGACGCAAGCCGCTCCTTCTCTTCACGTTCCTCCTCACAGGCACGGTCACCGTCATCATCGGACTGCTGCCCACCTATGCTCAGATCGGTATCGCCGCACCTCTATTGCTCGTTGCGCTGCGAATCCTGCAGGGCATCGGCATCGGCGGCGAATGGGGTGGCGCAGCACTCCTCGCTGTCGAGCACGCACCAGCCCACAAGAAAGGGCTCTACGGCAGTCTTGTACAGGCGGGTGCCCCGATCGGCGTCATCCTTTCGTCCGGGAGCGTGGCAGTTCTCACCGCCACGCTGAGCGATGAAGAACTGCTGGCCTGGGGATGGCGAGTCCCATTCCTTGCGAGCGCACTCCTACTGCTTGTCGGACTCTTCTTGCGATTCAAGGTGGCGGAATCCCCCGAATTCGATCAGGTTAAGCAGGAACGCACAGAGTCGAAGCTCCCCGTCTGGCAGGCGATCCGCCTGTACCCCAAGCAGATCCTCACGGCGATTCTCATTCACACGAGCGACACCACGCTAGGTCTCATTCAGGGCGTCTTCATTCTCGGGTACGCCTCTGGCGCCCTGGGCATGGACCCGACAATCGTGCTCGTCGCAAACATCTTCTCGTCAATCACCAACCTCATCACGACACCCCTCGCCGGGGCCCTCGGGGACAGGATCGGCCAGAAGCGCGTGGTCTCGATGGGGCTCATCGGTCTCGCCCTCTGGGCCTTTCCGATGTTCCTCCTGATCGGGACGGAATCGGTTCTCGGTCTGTTCATCGCGATGGGCATCGGCGGGATGCTGGTGGGCTGGCTCTTTGCCGGGCAGGCCACGCTGTTCGCCGCGTTCTTCCCCGCCGAGGTCCGATACTCCGGGATGTCACTCGGCTTCCAGATCGGCACCGTTGTCGGTGGTGGCTTCGGCCCCGTCATCGCACAGGCGCTCACCGGCGCTGCAGGCGGCGACACCTGGTTGGTCTCGCTGTACGTTCTGGTCGTGGCAAGTGCCGCACTCATTGCGACGCAGACGGTGAAGACACGCCACGAGCCCACGAGCCGAACCACCTCGCAACGCAAGGAGCACGCATGAGTACTCAGTCCGCTGATTTCGAAGGTTCAGTGCGCACGACCGTTGCAGAATCGACGCCATGGTGGCCCGCACAAAACGGCACGCGGACGATGCGACCGAATGTGGTCATGGTGATACTCGACGACACCGGTTGGAGCGATCTCGGATGCTTCGGCTCAGAGATTTCTACACCCGCCTTCGATTCCCTCGCGTCAGCCGGGGTTCGGTACAACAGCTTCCACGTGACCCCCTTGTGCTCTCCGACGCGCGCGGCACTGCTGACTGGCCGCAACCACCACTCGATCGGCATGCGGTTCCTTGCCGACACAGACACGGGCTTCCCCAACTCCCGCGGCAGCATCCGCCCTGATGTCCGGCTCTTGCCGCAGATACTGCGAGAGAACGGATACGCGTCGTATCTAGTCGGAAAATGGCATCTGGCTCCTCTCCACGAAATCACGCCCGCTGGGCCCTACGAGAACTGGCCCCTCGCACGAGGATTCGACAGGTATTACGGGTTCCTCGACGGCTGCACCGATCAGTACGAACCCGAACTCTACGCGGACAACCATCCCGTACCCGTACCGAATCGCGAGGGCTACCACCTCAGTGAGGATCTCGCCGACCACGCGATCTCCTTCATTGAGGACCACACGACGTTCCGCCCGACCAGCCCGTTCTTCATGCAGTTTGCTCTGGGCGCGACGCACGCCCCGTTCCAGGCACCACGCGAGTACATCGAGCGATACGTCGACGTCTTCACCAAGGGGTGGGACCAGACACGCATCGACCGACTCAACCGACAGATTGACATGGGTCTCGTACCCAACAACACGGAACTGGCCGAACGGAATGACGGAGTGCCGCCGTGGGATGATCTCGACGCCGAGCAGAAAGAGGTGTACGTGCACCTCCAGGCGGCGTTCGCCGGGTTCCTTGAGCACGCGGATGCTCAGGTCGGCCGTATCCTCTCGACGCTCGATGAGCTGGGCATCGCCGACGACACGATCGTTCTCGTGCTTTCCGACAACGGGGCGAGTCGCGAAGGGGGCCCCTCAGGAGACGTCGACACGAATGCGCCGTACAGCGGGGTGCGCCGAAGTGCAGCAGAGCAGAAGCCTCTCCTTGACAGTCTCGGCTCGCTCACGGGTGGGGCGCACTACCCCGAAGGCTGGGCGATGGCGGGGAACACCCCGTTTCGTCAGTACAAGCAGTTCGTCGACCTTGGCGGCGTCCGGTCCCCTCTAATCGTGTCCTGGCCCGGGGCACCTCAGAAGGCACACGGGATCCGGGATCAGTTCGTGCACGCCATCGACATCACCCCGACCCTCCTCGAGCTTCTCGACATCGATGCTGAGACGGGCGTCCACGGCGAGAGCCTAGCCTCAAGCTTCACGCGTCCTGATGTCACGGTTGGACGTCAGACTCAGTATTGGGAGACCCTCGGTCATCGCGCCGTGTGGCATGACGGGTGGAAGGCCGTCACCGCTCACACGCCCGGCACACCATACGACGAAGACGCCTGGCGCCTGTATGACTCGCGCACGGATTTCTCTGAAGCGCATGATCTTGCACGGGTCTTCCCCGAAAAGCTTGATCAACTGCAGCAGCTTTGGTGGCAGGAAGCCGAGCGAAATGATGTATTTCCGCTGGATGACAGGCCGCTGCGGGAGCTCATTGAAGCGCGCGGCCCGATCGGTCTCTTCGCCGAGACGAACATCACGCTTTGCCCGCGACAATCGCACATCCCCTACCCGAGCGCGGTGACCGGATCCAATCGAGATATCGACGTGACCGCACACGTCTCGCCGCTTGGTGTGTCCGTCGATGGCACACTGCTTTCCAGCGGCAATGCTCAGGGCGGTTATCTGCTCTACCTGCTGGGTGGCCAACTCGTCTTCGAACACAGTCATCTGGGCGAGAACGTGGTGGTGTCAGCGGGCGTGCCCGCATACACGTCGACCGTCGGGTTCCAGCTGCGCACACGCGACGACGGATCAGCAGCCGTCGTCCTCGTGGTCGGAGGAGAGAACGTTGGTTCAGGCATCATTCCGCGATTCTCGAGTCACCTATCCTTCTGGGGCCTCGACGTGGCACACATCGCGAACTCGACGTTCAGTGACCGTGTGGTTCCCCCGTTTGCACTTCCGAAGAACGTGCTCGATCACATCGATCTCACTGTCTACCACGCGGCGGACGACGCGGCAGAATACGCCGAGACCGTGCTGTCACGTGAGTAACACACGGGAGGGTCCACCGACCGCTCTCACCATCGCCAGTACTTCCGTCGCCAGGCGGCTTGTCAGGCAGTTGCCTGAACAGGGGCAGGGGTGCGACATTCCACGCATTTCCGGCGTGCTACCCCGGCCTGCGCCCAGGATATCCGGGCCGGCGTTCAGTATGATCGCAGCGTGAGCAAGCCAGTGGAGTCGAACGCGACGATCCTCGACGTCGCGCGGCGCGCCGGTGTCTCGCGCACAACAGTGTCACGGGTTCTCAATGAGCCAGATCGCGTGTCGAAAGACACCCTCCAGCGTGTTCAAGAAGCTGCAACAGCGCTGAACTACTCACCGAACAGCTTCGCGCGCGGACTTCGCAGCGGACGCACGGATGTCATTGCCCTGCTCGTCGGAGACATCTCTCAGCCCTTCCACGGCAGCCTCGCGCAAGCCGTCGTCGAGGCTGCCGAGGAGCGCGGATTCGGTGTCATGCTCTACGATCTTGGCCACAGCACCGCACGCCTGGAAGACGTTCTGCGTAAGCTGCCGCGACAGGGCGTAGACGGCATGATCATCGCCACGGCCGACGACATCTCGACGTCGTCGATCTCGGATGCCGTCAATGAATGTCTCGATCAAGGACTCGCGATCGTCACGGGTGTCGAACAATTCGAGGTCGACGGCATCACTTCGGTACTCACCGACTATCGGGAAGGTACGCAGCTCGCCATGGAGGCGCTGGCGACCGAGGGTCTGCAGCGCCCCGCACTCCTTCTCGGAGACCGCAACGGTCCGATCGGAAAGCGACTTGTCGCCGGTGCTCCACACGCGACGGTGTATGACGTCGGATACACATTCGACGACGTCGAGTCGGTGGTACAAGCTCTTACGCACGACCACGATGCACTCATCGTTGCGACACTGCCGATGGCGCTGGGCGCGATGTCCGCGCTGACGCGGGCCGGGCGATCACTTCCCATCATCGTCTGCGAAGAGGTCCCCTTCGCCGCGCAGGTCACCCCAGCATTCTCAACGTCGGCAGTGCCTCCGCAGGAAACGGGACGTGAGATGGTCAGGCTCGTGGATGCCATTATCGGCAGCATCCCGATCGAACCACGTGCACTACATGCGACGCTCACTCGTCGCGAATCGTTCTGACTCGGGCGGCAGAGGAAGAGACGCGCTCGGGTTGGCGTGACAGGAACAGGACGCAGCCACGCTCAGGCTGCCAAAAGTCGGATGCGGGATGATGGGCGCATGCGCGCCATCATCCACCACACATTCGGCGAACCCGAGGCCGTTCTGAGCGTCGACGATCGACCCATGCCCGAGCCGGGTGCCGGAGAGGTCCGCATCAAGACCGTCCTCTCGCCCATCCACAATCACGACCTCGTGACGGTACGCGGAGAGTACGGTTTCGTGCCCGAACTCCCGGCGCGCGCCGGGACAGAGGCCGTCGGCATTATCGACGCTCTCGGCGAGGGCGTGAGCGGAGTGAGCGTCGGCCAGCGCGTCGCCACCGGCGGCACGTTCGGCGCCTGGGCTGAGTATTTCACGGCGAAGGCCGCCGGTCTCATTCCCGTTCCCGATGCGCTTCCCGACGAATCTGCTGCCCAGCTGGTGGCGATGCCGTTCAGCGCGCTCAGCCTTCTGCACGCGCTCTCGCTCGAGCGCGGCCAGTGGATGGTTCAGAATGCGGCGAACGGTGCGGTGGGCAGGCTGATCGCTCAGCTCGCCGCCGCGCGCGGCATCCACGTTCTCGGTCTGGTGCGCAGACAGGATGCTGTCGAGCAGCTGCGCGAGCAGGGGATCACGAATGTGCTTTCGACGGATGACGACGCATGGCGAAATCGGGTCGACGAGGTCACGGGCGGCGCCCCGATCGTCGCGGGCGTTGACTCCGTCGGTGGAGCATCGGCAAGCGACGTGCTCTCGCTTCTTGCCGAGAAGGGCGCCCTTGTGGTGTTCGGCGCCATGGGCTCGTCCGCACTGGAGATTTCGTCTGGCGACCTCATCTTCAGACAGATCACGGTCACCGGGTTCTGGGGCAGCGCTGTGAATCGCACGATGGATGCTGCCACGAAGGCAGAACTCTTCCGCGAACTGCTCACACGCGTCACGAACGGCGACGTCTCTCTCCCCGTGTCTGGAATCTACGATTTCGATGATGTGCGAGCCGCCGTCGACGCAAGCTTGACGCCCGGTCGCGTCGGTAAGGTGCTCTTGGCGCCCTGACCGACCCTCACGCTCCATTGCGAAGCAACGCCGGAATGGGCTGCGACGGGTGCGGCTCGTCACGCAGCTCGGCCTGCAGCATCCAGAGTCTGACCGTGAGTTCTTCGCGCACATCCGCGTACGAAGCGTCACCATACACATTGCGGAGTTCTTCCGGATCGTCCTGCACATCGTAAAGCTCCCACTCGGGCGGATACGAACGCCCCGATGAACCAGGCAGACCGAGCCCATCGTTGTAGAAATAGATGAGCTTGTACCGTTCCGTGCGGATGCCGTAGTGGGCGAAGGCGTGGTGGTTCACGTCGTCGTTCTCGAAGTAACGGTAATACATGGCATCGCGCGTCGGGCGTTCGGGATCGACCGTCAGCTGCGGCCAGATGCTCATGCCCTGCATGCGCTCCACCGCGTCGACTCCAGCAGCCTCAAGGATGGTCTGCGCGAAGTCCACGTTTGTCACGATCTGCTCGAGCGGCTCGTCTCGATGAGGAATGTGGGACGGGCAGCTGATCAGCATCGGCATCCGCAGAGACTCGTCATACATGAAGCGCTTGTCGAACCAGCCATGGTCGCCGAGGAAGAAGCCCTGGTCTGAGCTGTACATCACGAGGGTGTCGTCGAACGCGTTGCGCGCCCGGAGCCAGTCGGTCACCCGACCGACGTTGTCGTCGACGGACGCGACGCATGCGAGATAGTCCTCCATGTACCGCTGGTACTTCCACAGCGCGGCCTCCTCGTACGTGAGGTCGGCGGGCGGTGCCTCTTTGAGGTCCTCCAGCGTGAGGTGGTCGGCAATCCGCATGGCCGCGCGATGCGCTGCCGACGTGCGGCTCGCGTAGTCGTCATTGAAGGTGTCGGGCACTGGAATCGGGTTCGCGTACATTCCGGCGTGCTTCTCATCGGGCTGCCATGGCCGATGCGGTGCCTTGTGGTGGATGAGTACGCACCACGGTTCGTCGCCCTCGAGGGATTCCAGCCAGTCGAGCGCCAGGTCAGTGATGACATCAGTCGCGTATCCGTCGACGATCTCGACGCCGTTGGTCGTGAGAATCTGCGGGTCGACGTACTCGCCCTGATCGCGGAGTACCGCCCAGTAGTCGAAGTTCTCGGGATCGTGCCCCTCGCCTTCGCCCATGTGCCATTTGCCCACCACGGCCGTGCGGTAGCCGGCACCCCGCAGCTGCGAGATGAACGTCGGCTGGCTCGCATCGATCGGCGTCTCCAAGGTCGTCACGCCGTTGATATGGCTGTACGTCCCGGTGAGGATCGACGCCCTGCTCGGCGTGCATAGCGAGTTCGTGCAGAAACAGTTATCGAGGCGCACCCCGGCATTGGCGATCTCGTCAATGCGAGGAGTACGATTCACAACCGAGCCGTAGGCACTGATCGCGTGCGCCGCATGGTCGTCGGTGAGGATGAAGACGATGTTCGGCCGGTTCACGGTCTCACTCATGCTGTGATGTCCCCTTTCCGCTCAGGATGCTGTCGCCGAGCGAGCTGTCCGGACGCCTATTGGTAGGCCTCGTCATCGAACCCGCTCAGCGACGGATCGTACGCAACGCCACCGACCGGGTACATCGACGTCATCCAGTGATAGAACTTGTCGCCCCGCGCAACGAGCAGCGTATAGAGCCGTTGCATCATCCGGTCTCGGATCTCGGTCATATCCGGCAGGTCGTAGACGTTGAGAAGCTCGTCCGGATCGCGTTCGAGGTCATAAAGCTCGTTGACCGAGTCGGGGTTGACGATGAGCTTATGACGGTCTGTCCGCAGCATCCGCTGGGGGTACGGGAAGTGGTGCCCGTGGAACTCACAGACGATGTCTTCTTGCCAGTCCGGTGTCTCGCCTTCGACGAGCGGAACGAGGCTGCGCGAATCGACGGCAGGTGACGGGTCGAGCCCCGCCAGCTCGAGGAACGTCGCCGTGCAGTCGAGCAGGCTGACGAACTCGGTGCGCACCTGACCTTCGGGTGCTCCGGGAATGCGCACAATTCCCGGAGTGCGGTAGATGTCTTCGTACATCGCCGGCCCTTTGTCGTGCAGCCGGTGCGACCCCGTGAACTCGCCGTGGTCGCAGCTGAAGAACACGGCGGTGTCGTCGACAAGACCGAGGCGGCTCAGAGCATCCATCACTCGGCCGATCTGGCTGTCGATGAGCGCAACATAACCCCAGTAGATTGCGATGAGCTTGCGGCTTGTCTCCAGCGGCATTGTGTCGAATGCCCAATGATCGCTGTAGTTCTGCTGCACCTGCGGCTTGCCCGAGAACGTCTCGGCGACCGAGGTGGGCATTTCAATGTCGCGGGGGTCGAACATGTCGAAGTACTCGTTCGGCACCACGTAGGGAAGATGAGGACCGAAGAAATTGAGTGCCAGATAGAACGGCTTCTTCCCGCTCCGGTAGTCGTCTGCGTATCGCTCGAGCATCTCGATTGTGCGCGTCGCCAGGTAGTGCTCAAAGGTGGCTTCGACGGGCTGGTGCAGCCGAGCGGCGAGCAGGTTGCCCGGCCCGCCGTTCGGCAGCGTCCCGCGGATCTGATCGCTGATCTCGTACGCGGGCAGATTGTTGTCACGCAGGTACGCCAGGTAGTCCTCATGCTCGACCGGGTTGTGCCATCCGGCCAGATCGGGGCCGTCAAACCCAAAGTCGGCGGCCGTCCGCTCCGTTCCCGCATGCCACTTGCCGATCAGACCGCAGTTGTATCCGGCGTCTCGGAGGTCCTGCGAGAACGCGTACTGGTCCTCGGGCAGATCTTCGATATAACCGACGTTGCGTTCGTGGTTGGCGAGCAGTTTGTGGCGGAACGGTGCCTGACCGGTGAGCAGACTCGCCCGCGCGGGTGTGCAGATCGCCGTCGGTGTGTACCACCGGTCGAACCGCGTTCCCGTTCGTGCGAGCTCATCGAGAACCGGAGTCTCGGCGAGCTGATTCCCGTACGCCCCGAGCGTGTCCGCCCGGTGCTGATCGGTCATCAGAAAGAGGATGTTCCTGGCGTCCTGCACTTAGTTTCCTGCTTCCATGAAGAGATCTCCGGTGTAGTACTCGGTCGGGTCGACCGGTTCGGGCAGCTTGCCCGCTTCGACGAAGTAGTCGTTCATCCCCTCGAGCCAGCTGTTCACTGTTCCGTCCTCTGTGAGCTTGTCGATCTCATCGAGACTCAGGATCTGAACGTTGCCGGCATCTGCTTTGACCTGCTCGACGTCGAGAGCCGAGAAGTCGGCGGTGAGCTGAATCGTCTCGTCGACATTGTTGGCGCGGTATTCGATCGCTTCGCGAAGCACCTTGAGAACTCGGGTGACTTTCTCCTTCTCGTTGTCGACCACGTCGTTCCCCGCGACGAATGCTGTGGGGAAGGCAATGGTGTCTTCGAAGTCCTTGTTCTCGGCGAGCTCGACGAGCCCGGGCACCTGCTCCTTGACGGTTGCCAGCGCGGGGTACCAGAATCCGGCGCCGTCCACCTTCTTCGATGCGAGTGCCGAGACGATTGCCGAGGGCTCCATGTTCACGACGTTGATGTCGTCTTTGGTCATGCCCGCTTCTTCCAGCGCGAGCGTGAGGATCATGTCGCCCGAGGTTCCTTCGGGAACCGCGACAGTCTTGCCTCGCAGGTCCTCCATCGACTCGATGCCCTCCTGTGCGACGACGCGGTCGGCCTGCCCGAGTGTGTTCATCGAGACGAGCTTGGCCTGGCCGGATGCTGGCAGCCAGAACGCTCCCGGTCCGATGTACCCGAAGTCGAGGTCGCCTGTTCCGAGCGCCTGGATCTGCAGCGGGCCGTTGGTGAACGACGTCGTGGTGATGTTCACCCCGTGCTTCTCCCAGAGGCCCTGGTCTTCGGCGACCGCCAGAAGGCTCGTTCCGTTGAAGTCGGCGATGTAGCCGAAGTTGACGTCGATGGCTTCGACCTCGTCGCCGCCTGATGCTCCGCCGGAGCATCCGGTCAGAGCAAGTGCCACCGTGACGCCGGCGGCAACGGTGCCGAGCAGCTTTGTGGTGAATGACATGATGCAGTCCCTTTCGTGGGGTTTGGCGCCGCCCGGAGTCAGGCGACGGTGCCGGTGCTGTTACCGGCTCATTGGTGGTACACCGCGTGCCACACGCGATTGCGCAGCTCGCCGAACTCCGGGCTCAGCCGGACTTCTTCGGTGCGGGGGTACGGCAGATCCACATCGATGACCTCGTGGATGCGGCCGGGTCGTGCTGCCATCACGACGACGCGGTTGGCGAGGAATACGGCCTCGTCGACGTCGTGGGTGATGAACATGACTGTGCGCTTCTCTCGGTTCCAGGTCTCGAGAAGCTGTTCCTGAAGCTTCACGCGGGTGAGGGCGTCGAGAGCGCCGAACGGCTCGTCCATCAGCAGGATCGAGGGGTTCACGGCGTATGCTCTGGCGATCGCGCAGCGCTGCTTCATGCCGCCGGAGAGCATCTTCGGCAGCGCATCCGCGAATTGTTCGAGGCCGACCATCTCGATGAAGTACTCGGCGCGCTTCGCCCGCTCTGCCTTGGGAACTCCCGCGACCTTGAGCCCGAACTCGACGTTCTTGCGCACGGTGAGCCAGGGGAAGAGCGCGTACTGCTGAAAGATCACGCCGCGGTCAGGGCCCGGCCCCGACACCTCTTTCCCATCGACCATGGCCCGGCCCGCCGACACGGTCTCCAGGCCGCCCAGAATATTCATGAGCGTCGACTTACCGCATCCGGACGGCCCGACGACCGTCACGAACTCGTTGTCGGCGATGTCGAGGCTGACGCCGTCGAGAGCGACGAATTCTTTGTTCTTCAGCTGGAACGTCTTTCGGACGTCCTGAACCGAGATCTTGGTTGTTGTCGTTGCGTGTGTCATCGTCAGATCCGTTCCTGCCATCCGGTGAGTTTGCTCTCGGCGAGAAGCAGAAGGCGGTCCATCACGAGGCCGAGGATGCCGATGCAGACGATCCCGACGAAGATGGTCGCGAGGTCGTAGTAGAGCTGCGCCTGTTGCATCCGGTACCCGAGCCCGGCCTGCGCCGCGAGCAGTTCGGCGGCGACCAGTGTCGCCCACGAGGAGCCGAGCCCGGTGCGCATTCCCACGAGAATGAACGGCGTGGATGCCGGCACGACGACGCGCACGAAGATGGTGCCGTCTTTCGCGCCGAGCACGCGTGCCGCGTTGATGAGCGTGCGGTCAACGCTCACGACGCCCTGATATGTCGAGATCACGCACACGAGGAAGGCGGCGAGGAAGATCACGAAGACCTTCGGAACCTCGCCGATGCCGAGCAGCACGAGCACGAGGGGAAGCAGGGCGAGAGGTGGGATCGTGCGGAAGAACTGGATCCACGGTTCGAAGAGCCCTCGGGCCACCGTGTACCAGCCCATGACGAAGCCGACGGGGATCGCGAGTGCCGATCCGGCAAGGAAGCCGATGAGCACGCGTGTGAGGCTGGCTGCCAGGTCCTCCTGCAGAAGCCCGGACTTCCACAGTTTCACTCCGGTCTCGATGACCTCGGGTGGTGTCGGAAACTGGAATCCGGTGAGGGCAAGTGTCCACCAGATGCCGATGCCGCCGACGACGGAGATCGCGTTGAGGATGAGGAGCTTGGTGCGCTTCGTCATCTTCGCGCGTGCGGGCTTCTCCGGTTCGCCGCCGGGCACGGCCATCGTCATCGTCGCCAATTGCGCTTCGGGCTGCCGGCGGACATCGTCTCCTTCTGCGGGTCCGGTCATCTGCGCTACTCGTTCCATGGCAATGCTCGATCTGTTCGGGTGTGTGCAAGCGTCATGATTGCGCGCTCCTTTGCGACTGGTGCTGCGAGGCGGGCGCTGCCGGCTCGGGGTATCCGGCGAGCAGCGGAGATTGATGAAAGATCGCGGCGATCGCGCCGAGCGCTCCGTCGTTGTCGTAGAGCTGTGCCGGGCGCACGACGAGCGGCTGTTCCGCGGGAATGGGGTAGAGCTCGTAGCGAATCGTCGCGGCGGCCTGCTCGACGATGACGGGGGCGATCCGGATGATCTCGCCGCCGATGACGACTTCGCGCGGGTTCAGAGTCATCGCCGCGGCGCCGAGGACGCGTCCGATGGCCGACCCCACGTCGCGCAGGACTCCATCGACGTCGGGGTCTCCCTTCGCGACGGCCGCGCCGAGCTCGTCGAGTGTGTCAATGGCGACGCCTCTGTCGCGGCATGCGGCGAGGATCGCAGGAACCGAGGCGACCGTCTCGAGGCAGCCACGTTTGCCGCAGCGGCAGGCAACACCGGATGCTGTCGCGGTGACGTGCCCGAGCTCGCCGGCGAATCCTCGGGAGCCCGAGACCAGCCGCCCGTTGACGACGAGTCCCCCACCGACGCCGTCAGACAGCCGCAGGTAGACGAGATTGTCGACGATGTCGGAGCGATTGCTGGCTTCCGCGAGCGCCGCGAGGCGTGTGTTGTTGTCGACGAAGACGGGAGTCTCGAAGCGCTCCTCGAAGGCATCGTGCACGCCATCAGGTGCCAGCTCGGTCTTCCATCCCACGGAGCTGCTCTCACCGGTCTTCCCGGTATACGGTCCGGGAACTCCGATGCCGATGGCCTGCAACGCGCCGTAGTGCACGCCGGTCTCACGGCTCAGCCTGTCGATCAGGTCGAACGCCGTCGACACGCGAGCGCTCCAGGGCGCCCCGTTCGCGTATTCTTCGCGTCCGGATGCGATGACGTCGTGAGAGGCGTCAGCGACAGCGATGTGCACACGACGGTGCCCGAAGTCGACGCCGATCACCTGACCGGCGCCCGGGTCGAGGGCGAGGCGCTCGGCCGGCCGTCCACTCCCGGCACGCACGTCGGCATCGGTATCCGCGACGACGATCGCACCGCGCGACAGAAGATGAGCGGTGATCTCAGACAGGGTCGTCCGCGAGAGCCCGACGAGTCGCGCGAGTTCGCTGCGACTGAGCGCACCATGCGCACGAAGTGCACTGAGAACACGCTCTTCGTGCGTTCTGCGGACCAGGGCTCGCACACCATTCGCCGTTGACATACGAGCAAGGCTCTCAGTGCCGAATTTTTCCGTCAACCATCCGGCAAAAAACTTTCCCGATTAATTCTGACGCCGTCAGAACGAATGCGGCGCATGGCACGGCGAAGGGGCGCCCGCACGAAACAGACGCCCCTTCCTCGGCCCCCACTCAGCTCTGTGGGCGCTCCACGTACAACAGATCGCCGAACGGACCAGCGTGCTCCAGCCGCACAACACCAGCCACGGCGGAGTCATCGACCCGGTCGGGATCAGCCCAATAGCCGTGTGCCGGGTTGCGGAAGAACGTCATCCACGCCGTCCCATCCTCGTCGACGAACATGTTGTTGTGTCCGGCTCCAACCCCGGCCGTATAGCGTTTCGAGTACGGTCCTTCGAACGAGTCAGACACGGCGACGATCGCGTCGTACTGCCATTTCTTCCCCGAATCCGGGATGTACGAGCAGACAGCATCCTCACCGTCGCCTGTCTTATTCGCCCAGGCCGCATGCATCAAGTAGTACTTGTCGCCCACCTTCGTCACCGTCGCGCCCTCCAGATACGGTTCGGGCGAGAACGGCTGCTGATCGAACTTCGGCAGATTGGTCGGATGCTCCAGGTTCTCCATGTCTGGTGTCATCTTCGAGTACAGGTCGTTGTGCAGCACGAGATAGGTATCGTCGCCCTCGTGGAACAGCCCGCCGTCGATGTGGTAATACTGCGGGTTCGATGCTCTGACCGGATCGCCCAGAGGATGCTCGATGCTCCCCTCGATGTTGCGGTATGGCCCCTCGATGCCGCCCTCACTTGCCAGCATGAAGGTGCCGGTCAGCTTGGACGGGTCACCCATGGTGGCCATGATGTACCACGTGCCGTCGATGAACTGCACCTCGGGCGCCCAGACGTTGCCCGCACGTTTTGCGGGGTCATCGGGATGCTTGTAGGTCTGCCAGTCCGCGACGACCACACGCTCATCGGTGTTCTCGTCGACGAACTCGGGCGACCACACCTTGCCCTTCGTCTGGTCGGGTCGCAGCGACGTCGTGTCGACGAGCGTCCACGGTCCGTCCATCGCGGGAGCCGTCCACATGTAGATCCCGTCGTTCCACGGCCCGGCCTTGTCGAGCGATGCCACCTTCGTCGTTCCTGTCGCAACGTACAGCGTCTCGCCGTCGACCTCGAAGTGATTCACATACGTGTCGCGCATCCACACACGACCCTGCTCGGCATCCTGCGGCCGTGTCTCGAGGTCAAGAACCATCGAGTTGTCCGGTCCGGGCGTGATCTCCGCCCGGTCATCGGCCGTGCCGTACGGCATTGGCAGCGGCCAGCTCGCCGGATGCTGTGACGCTTCACCCTTCATGTCATAAGTATGCAGATAGTCAAATGTCGCGTCGGCTCCCTGTGCGTTCATCGCAAGCAGCCCGATCCGCAGGTCGCCGAGCGTCGACAGAGACCAGACCCCTCCCCACTGCCAGTTTTCGCCATCGGTGCTCGAAGCCATGCGCACGTCATACTCTTCTCCTTCGTCATCTCGCTGCACATAGAGTCGCAGCCACGTCGTCTCGGCTGGTGCCGCACCAAACATCGGTGCGTTCGCCACGGCAGTTGGAGGTGTCGTCGTCGGGCGTGATCCCTCCTTGCCAAACTCAGTCACGTGCTCGACGTACCCCATACGGTTGACGGGAAGAGCCGTATGCGTCAGCTTGAGATAGCTGTCGTCGTGCTCATAGAGCACAAGACCCGCCTGCTGCGCAGCCTTGGTCGGATCGAACGTCACCTTCGTCTCGACCATGTAGTCGTTCCGCGGGGCATCGCGCAGCAGAACGGATGCCGTATTTGTCTCCCTGAAGAGTTCGTCACCGTTCGTCGGCCAGACAAGCGAGCCGTCGCTGACACCGGAGCCCTTGGCCTGCCCCCGCACCCAGCTCCAGGCATCGTCGTTATCAGCGGGGTTTCCGTCTGCATCGAAGTCGTCGGAGTACTCGCTCAACAGCTTTCCCGGTGCCGGGTCGGCAACGCGCTGCGTCACGGGAGTGTAGAGCGTCGCTGCGCTGATGTTGTCACCATCGACGACGGCATTGGATGCCGCAAAGCCCACGGACCCCTTCGACGACGCCTGTTTGGGCGCCGTCGCTGTGACGACGGCTAGCGGTTCCGCCAGCCCATCGTTCGCGACCTCCGCCGTCACTGTGTTCCCTCGCCATTCGACGGAAACCACATGCCAGGTGCTGGCGTCGAACGCCTCCGGAAGAGAGGCCGACTCCGTGACGACGGCACTGCCGTGCACAATCTCGATACGCAGTTCGTTCGATTCGGCGTCGACCCATGCCGTCGTGCCGTTCCGCCCATTGCTTCCGAGCACCAAGCCCGCGGCACCGGCCGACGCGTCCGCGTCGGCAGCGGTGAACCGAATGTCGGTCTGCACACGCAGGTCGCCCGATGCCTTTTTCTGGCTCGTGACGGTGGCTGCGCCAGACATTGCGCTGGAGCCCGTTCCCTCCGCGGTTATGCGAAGATGCTTGCCCGCATCGTCGTCCGTCGCAATGTCGACGCTGCCTCGACCGCGCGTCTTCCACGATCGCAGCGAGCCGTCGGCAAAGTCCGACCCGACGATCGGTGTCGTCACGGGCGCTGTCTCTTCGCCGTTCGAAGGCCCGGCTCCCGCACGAACGACTGGCCAGCCATCAATCCAATCGAGGCGGTCAATCATGAGTGGTCGTTTCGAGAGCTTGAGGTTGCCCACGGGCGGGAAGTCCGGGTCTGCTGTCTCAATCGCGTGGTACACGAGCCAGTCTTGACCGGCGAGGTCTGTCTGAATCGTATTGTGTCCCGTCCCCGTGAATCCGTTGCCGTTTGCGGAGAGGACGAAGCCTGCATTGCTGCTCTTCGACATCAGGTCGACTCCGTCGTCGTCAACGAATGGACCACGTGGGCTCTCTGAGCGACCAGCCTTCACGGTGTAGCCGCTGAACGATCCATCGCAGCATCCGGCATCTGAATACATGAGGTAGTACATGTCGTCGTGCTTGACGACGAGGGCACCTTCCATGCGCCGGCCCTGAGCGATCTGAGTTACGTCACCGGTGAGGGCAGTGGCGTCCTCGTTCATCGCCGAGACGCACAGCATGTCGTAGCTGCCCCAATAGAAGTAGTGAGTTCCGTCGGTATCGGTGAAGAGCGCCTGGTCGATGTTGCCCGTCGGGCATCCCTCTACCCCTTTTCCCGTGACGAGCAAGCCGTGATCCTCCCACGGCCCTGTCGGTGTCGGAGCAGTGAGAAGCGCGACACCGCCGTTCGACAGCGAATACGTCAGTGTGTACTGACCGTTGACATAGCGAATGTCGGGCGCCCACGGGCGCGTGCCCTGCGACCAGTAGTCCGGGCGATCGCCGTCTTTCTCGTAGACATCGCCCACGTACTCCCACGTCACCATGTCGGTCGATCGCATCATCGGCAGAATGCGCTCGCCCTCCTCCCCATCGCTGTTGAAGATGGGATTCGTCGTGCCATACGCGTACCAGGCTCCATCCTTTCCTCTGATCATGGTGGGATCAGGAAATGTGTCGACGACACCTTCGCTGATGGGGTTCGTGTATGTCGCACCAGATGACTGCGAGGCCACCGATGGCGGATCCTGGTTGGCAGCCGCCGTATCTGGCGGCACCACCCCCGCGATAAATGCGGCGGTGGCTGCGACTGCTGCCGCTCTCACCGTCAATGATTTCCAACGCATCTCTTCGTCACTCCTTCTTCGTTGAAGTCGCCGCGCAGGCATGCGCGACAGCGTCGGCACGCGACGCTTCGCGGCACGACAATGATCATCGGGGGTGTGTCGGTCGGCGACGCCCGAAACTGTCGTCTGCGGCTGTCGTCGGTTCCCCTCAGTGGTTCGCTCCCTATCTAAGGGACGAGTCATTTTTCCGTCAAGACTCCGGCGGAAAGAACATTTGCGCAGCAGCATCCGGTTGCCTGCTCGCGCTCCCCGCGTAAGCGGTGCCGTATTACGGCGCATGACGCCTCGTTCTTGGCATCGTGCCCTGGTCTTTCTAGCCTGAGCACAACGAAAGGACGTCCCTCATGACTCTCACCGACACCGCCGCACCAGCATCCGTTCCCGCCGTCACCGCTGACGAGCGCGCCGAACGTCTCACCTCCGCCGGCACCGCGTGGGGCGAGCGCAATCAGAACGCTCCGTCGAGTGCCAACCTCACCTACACCGTGACAGGAGAGGGCGCAGGGTCGGTGGCGTCGACAATCCGCGCCGGAAAGCACACGTTCACCGTCGACGAGCCGGCCGCCCTCGCCGGAGACGACGTCGCCGCAAGCCCCGTCGAGGTGGCACTCGGCGCCCTCATCTCGTGTCAGATCGTCGTCTACCGTCTGTACGCACAGAACCTCGGAATTCAGGTCGACGACATCCAAGCATCCGCCGAGGGCGACCTCAACGTCACAGGACTGTTCGGCATCGACGAGTCGGTGCGCCCGGGCTTCAGCGACGTCCGACTCACCATCACCGTGACCGGCCCCGAGACCCAGGAGCGTTACGACGAGCTGCACGCTGCGGTTGACGCGCACTGCCCCGTGCTCGACCTGTTCGCGAATGCGACGCCGGTGACCGTCGACCTCGTCAAAGGCTAACGCCCCAGTTCGGGGCCGGAACGCCGCCTCGGCACCTCGGGCTGTTCTACGGTTAGGTCATGAACTACCCACCACCAGGGCAATCTCAGGAACCTCCGCAGCAGCCGTACGCCCAGCCCGCACCCTATATCGCGCCGCTAATGTACGCTCCTGCTCCACCGTCAAACGGTCTCGCCATCACCTCGATGATTCTCGGCATCGTCGGTCTCGTCATTGGCATCTGGTCTCCAATCCCCGTGATCGGGCTGTTCTCCGCATTCTTCGGATTCCTCCCTGCGGCAGTCGCCGTCATCCTCGGACACATCGGGCTGTCACGCTCACGCCAGCTGAACGGAACCGGACACGGCCAGGCGATCGCCGGGCTCGTCACCGGATACGTGACACTCGCGGTGATCCTGGTCGTCACGGCATTCTGGGTTATTGCCGTTGCAGCCACGTCGGTCAGCGATCCGTCGAACTACTAACGTTTCGCGGTCTCTGTTTCGCGCAGAAGGGTGTGGCAGCCCCATCAGCATCCGGAATCGTGATCGCGAACAGCTTGCCTTCTCGCATTTCGATCACGAGCCCCGACCCCGCTTTGACGACGAACGCAGAACGGCCGATCATCACGCGGTAGCCCTAGCCGCCCCACTCGCCTGGTCTGATGAACGCTGTTTCAACAGAGCGGATGCTGCCACACGCGATGCGCTTGAGGGGGACGTGGAACCATGACGACTCCAGCCGAAATCCATGCTCATCAATGACCACACGCGTACGAAAATAGAGCGCCAGCACGACGAGGCCGAGAACGATGAGCGCCAAGCCGATCACCGCGGAGAACTGCGCGTCTGCACGGTCCTCCGGCCCTGCCATGAGCAGCGGAAGCGCATAGAGGACGACACCGAGCAGAGCGAGTCCGCACCTGGCACGCGCCACCGGCCGGAGATTCGGCTGATCAATACACTGAGACGGTGGACTTTGAGCAGTATGCCCGCGACTACCGGCGGAAGCAGCATCGCCGCGGCATCCTGTTAATTATCACCGGCGCTATTTTCACCCTCGTTGGCGCCCTGATCTGCATGATCGGCAGCCCGTGGTTCGGAGCAGCGATTCTATTCTTCGGCGCGTCCGTGATCGTGGGCGGGTTGATGACACTGCAGAAGTTTTCAACGCAGACGAATTTCACACTCGGTCTTGTTGGCTGCGTCCTATTCGTCGCCATGAGTGCACTGATGCTCGTTTCAGGACTCGTCGATCCTGACGCGTGGGGATGGCGGGGCGGCGTGGCCGGCGTCATCGTTGGCGTGCTGGGTCTGTGTTTCTCCGTGCCAGCCGCAATCGTTCTGATGGTGAGAAAATCCAGGCAGCGCAATGGGGACTCTCGCTGACCTCATCGCTTCGTCGCTGAACACGACAGCGGCTACCGAGCGCCGGACTCCCATTCCTCACGCAGCAAAGCGTAGGTCATGCCGTCGAGCCACTTGCCTGTTCGATGCAGGCTGTCACGCACCGTGTACGACTCGCGGCGCATCCCAACGCGCTCCATCAGGCGCCACGACGCCGCGTTATCCGCGAAGCAATCGGCCGTGAGCCGCCGGAGCCCCAGCGACTCGAAGCACACGCGGATCATCGCCCTGACGGCCTCTGTGGCGTAGCCAACTCCCGACTCCTCGGGCGCCAGACACCACCCGATCTCCGCCTCGACCCCATGGGCCTCGTCGACGATCTCGTCCTGCGCCCACGCGTTTCCCACGCGCACCAGAAGGTCCCCGATGATGCGCCCGTCGCGTTCAATCACGAGTGTAGATGCGAGGCGACGCGACTCGATGAACTGCGCCCGGAACGTCTCAGCGTCCAACGCATCTGAGGGCATCCATTGGGCAACCCCCGGGTCACACCGGTATGAGCGGACAGCATCCGCGTCACCCTCGCGTGCCGCACGAATGCTGAGCCTCGCCGTCTGCACGGGCCAGTCCACGTCGGTCAGCGTCGATGCCATGCGTTCCCCTCTCGCTGCACGTGCGGTGGTCGACCTGCGCGACGCGCCAGCAATCGACTTTACTGCTGCTGGCGACGGAGTGCCCGGAGTCGAGCGTGAGTTGCGACAGCATCCCGTGTTGTGGCCGCGCGGGCCGGCGTCTTCCGGATGCTGTTCGAGCTGTCACGTGCGTCCGTCACTGTGCTGCCTTCGTGCTGCGCCGCTCCTTCATCATGCCGGTAGCGCTCGGCTACGAGTGGTCCGGGGAGGCGGGTGGCCCGCTCCGGGGGATGTCGACGATCTGCTCCGCCCCAATCGTCGGAACGATCGCACCCGCAGATGCCCCCGCAATCTCGGCGCACAGCTGGTCAACGGCTTCGGGCGGAACGTGAATCTCGAGAGTGACCTCGCTGCCGTACGTCGCCTCTCCGAGCCGCGCTCCATGCTGCGGTGCCCAGTCGCGCAGCATGTTGTCAATGCGGCCCGCGTCCGCGTGCGCCACGTCGAAGGTCAGCTGCGTCAGCGTCGCGCGGCGCACGAGAACCGCACGATCGAGAACCTCAGAAGTCGCGCTCGAGTAGGCGCGAATCAGTCCGCCGGCACCCAGTTTGACCCCGCCGAAATACCGCGTGACGACAGCCACCACATCGGTGAGCTCGCGCCGCCGCAGCACCTCCAGCATGGGAACGCCCGCGGTGCCGGACGGTTCGCCGTCGTCAGACGAGCGCGCTTGGTCGCCGAGAAGCCCAGTGACCATCGCCGTGCAGTTATGCCGCGCATCCCAGTACTGCTTCTTCACCCGTGCGACGACGTCGTCTGCAGCATCCGGGCTTGTTGCCGGAGCGACATGTGCGATGAAGCGCGACTTCTTGATGACAATCTCGTGGGTGACCGCATCCGCGATCGTCGAGGGGTAGCTGCGTGGGGTGGTCATCGTGCCCAGCCTAGCCAGGCTAGCCAGCCGATACACGTCGTTGCAGGGTCGGGGCGCCGCACGCCCAGGGTCGCCCGAAACCCCAGCGCGCACATGAAAGCATGGAGTCATGAGTTCCAATGCCTCCGCGAATCTCTCCCGTTCCGAAACCGCCGCCCGCTCCGCCGCGCTGACGCTGCACACCGCTCGCGTCGAGCTTGATCTGCGCCGAGCCCCGGATGCCGCGGCCCGAACATTCCTCACCACCACGACGCTCGAGTTCGACGCCGACCTCTCACAGGGCGACTCCACCTGGGTCGACTTCATCGGAGAGAACGTCGAGAAGGTGACGCTGAACGGCAAGGGCCTCCCCGTGCAGTACGACGGAGCGCGCATCCAGATCGCCGGGCTCGCAGCATCCAATTCGCTCACCATCGTCGGCAACGGCGTGTACTCGCGCTCGGGCGAGGGCCTGCACCGCTTCGTCGACCCGGTCGACGGCGAGACCTACCTGTACACGCAGTACGAGCCCGCCGACTCACGCCGCGTGATGGCCTGCTTCGAGCAGCCCGATATGAAGGCGCGCTTCACGTTCACGGTGCACGCCCCCGCCGGCTGGCAGGTGCTGTCAAACCAGGCCCGCGCGACAAACACCACATCGGCGGATGCTGCCGGAGCCCGCCACGCGACAGTGCCCGCCGCCTCGGCACGCACCAGCTCGGCGGCATCGCAGACCGTCGAGTTCGAGCCCACGCTGCCGATCTCGAGCTACATCACTGCTGTCGCAGCCGGGCCCTATCACCGGGTCGACGCCGAGTGGACCCGCGGCGAGCAGACCGTCCCGCTCGGGGTGCTATGCCGCGCGTCGCTGGCCGAGCATCTCGATGCCGACGAGATCATCGAGGTCACCCGCCAGGGACTCGACTTCTTCACCGACAGCTTCGACTACGCGTACCCGTGGGGTAAGTACGACCAGATCTTCGTGCCCGAATACAACCTCGGCGCTATGGAGAACCCGGGCCTCGTCACGTTCGCAGAAGGCTACGTGTTTCGTGGGGCCTCGACCGACGCGCAGCACGAGGGCCGTGCCAACACTCTCCTGCACGAGATGGCACACATGTGGTTCGGCGACCTCGTCACCATGCAGTGGTGGGATGATCTGTGGCTCAAGGAGTCGTTCGCCGACTACATGGGTGCCCTCGCCGCCGCGGAGGCCACCCGCTTCAGCGAGGCATGGGTGACGTTTGCCAACCGCCGCAAGGCCTGGGCGTACCTGCAGGATCAGCTGCCCACGACCCACCCGATTGTGGCGGACATCGTCGACCTCGAGGCGGCAAAGCTCAACTTCGACGGCATCACGTATGCCAAGGGCGCCGCGGTACTCAAGCAGCTCGTCGCCTTCGTCGGCCGCGACGCATTCTTCGAGGGCGCCCGACGGTACTTCCGTGAGCACGCATTCGGAAACACGACGCTCGATGACCTGCTCGTGCAGCTCGAAGAGACCTCGGGCCGCGACGTGCGTGCCTGGTCACGGGCGTGGCTCGAGACGACGGGAGTCTCGACACTGGCGATCGAGACGGATGCTGCCGGGCAGCGTCACATCACGCAGACCGCGGCACCGGGCGAGCAGCTGCGCCCGCATCGCCTCGCCGTTGCCGAATACGACCTCGTCGACGACCGGCTCGTCCTCCGCGACACCGTGGATCTCGAGATCGACGGCGAGCGCACGCCCCTTGCGGCGCGGGGCTCCGGCGCGGATGCCGCCGGCACAGGCTCCTCCCGCTCGAGCGACGCCGCCAATGTGCACACGAGCCCCACGCCGAACGGCTCCCGCACGGGCGACGCCGCCCTCACCCTCCTGAATGCCGGCGACGACACGTACGCGAAGGTGCGGCTCGACGCCCGCGGCCTCGCAGCCGTGGAGCGCGCACTCGGCACTCTCGAGGACTCCCTCGCGCGCGGGATCGTGTGGTCGGCGCTGTGGAACGCGACGCGTGACGGCGAGCTCGCGGCATCCCGGTATCTCGAGATCGTGCGACGGTTCGCCCCGAACGAGAGCAACGTGGGGCTGCTCACCTCTGTACTCGCGAACGCCGCGTTCACTGTGACGCACTACGTTGCCGATGCGTCGCGCCCCGCCGAGCGCCGTGCCTGGCTCGAAGCCACCTGGAGCGGCGCCTTCGAGGCAGCACCCGGGTCGGGGCATCAGCTCGCCTGGGCGCGTGCGCTCGCCAGTGCCTCGGCCTACGACGATGCGCGCGCCGAAAGCATCCGCGGGATTCTCGATGGCACAGGTGACGCTCCGGAGGGGCTGCCTCTCGACGCTGAATTGCGCTGGATGCTGGTGACCGCACTCGCCGCCACCGGCCAGGCCGCGGAGGAGCAGATCGATGACGAACTCACGCGCGACAACACGTCGAACGGCGTGACCGCGCACCGCGAGGCCCTCGCCGCGCGCCCCGATCAGGGCGTGAAGGATGCCGCGTGGCTGGAAGCCTGGACGAACACGAGCCTCTCGAACGATCACCTTGACGCGACGATCCATGGGTTCCGCGCGGCCGGGCGCCGCGAGCTCATCGCTGCGTATGACGCCGAGTACTTCGATCGCATTCGCGATGCGTGGCAGACGCGCAGCATTGAGATTGCGCGGCGTCTGGTGCTGGGGCTGTTCCCTGCGGATGAGTCGCTGGAGCGCGTCGATGCGTGGCTGGACGCCAACGCGGATGCTCCCGCGGCCCTCGTGCGTCTGGTGAGGGAGCAGCGCGACCACCTCGCCCGTGACCTGCGCGTGCGCGCCGCGCAGTAGACGGGCGCTGCCCTGTCACGGGTGCAGCGCCGCGTCGTCACAGGTGCAGCGCCGCGTCGTCACGGGTTCAGCACCGCGTCGTCAGGGGTTCAGCGCTGCTGTGACACGAGCGCTGCATTTCTCTGTCACAGTTGCGGCGTTGCATTGTCATGACCGGAGCGTTGCACTGTCAGGGCCGGAGCGGTTGCGAAGCGACGCGCGAAGGGCGGCACGACAGTTGCAGAAACACTGTTCACTTATTCGGAGATTTCGGCCGGCACGCCGTTGAGACGCGCACGACACGCCGACACGGACGGACAATCTCCGAATATATGAACGTCGGTGGCACATCGTATGCTCAGACGACACCTCGAGGAGAGAAGGAGCACCGTGGCCGACCGTGAGATCGTCTACATGGAATCCGCCGATTCCTGGGAACAGTGGCTGTCTGAGAACCATGATTCGTCGGACGGCGTGAGGCTGGCAATCCCCAAGAAGGGCAGCGGGCAGCCGGGGCCGACGAACCTCGAGGCGCTCGAGAGCGCACTTTGCTACGGCTGGATCGACGGCGTGCGGAACCGCCTCGACGACACGCACTTTTTACAGTCGTTTATGCCGAGGCGGCCCCGCAGCACCTGGTCACAGGTCAACCGCGATCGCGTCGAGCGGCTGATCGAAGCCGGACGCATGCGGCCGGCAGGGCAACGGGAGATCGATCGGGCGAAGGCCGATGGACGATGGGATGCTGCGTACGCACCAGCATCCACGATCGAGGTTCCGCCCGAGCTCGAGGCTGAACTGGCGAAGAATCCGAAAGCCGCAGAGTTCTTCGCCACTCTCTCGGGCTCGAATCGCTACGCCTTCCTGTTCCGCATCGTCACCGCGAAACGCGCTGAGACGCGCCAACGCCGCGCCGCACAGTTTGCCGAGATCCTCGAGCGCGGTGAGACGCTGACCTAACGGAGTGCTCGCTCCACAGGCTCACCCAGTTCTCGGCGGAAAGCTGTTTGGGCAGGCGCGCCTGTGGGGCGGCGGAGGCGAGCCACGCGTCGGCCGCGCGGCGCGAAAGCGACGTGGCCCCGGCGATGATCTGAGCAAGACTGCGCCCCCGACCAGTGAAGACCGCCTGGACGAAACGTTGGTAATCGTTGCGCTCTGCTGCGGGCAGCAGCATCCGCCTGCCGATCGTGATGACGCCGCCGTCGACGCTCGGCATCGGCCGGAACGCGTGGGCGGGAACCCGTTCGAGCAGACTGAAGTCGTACCAGGGCCACCATTGCGCGGTGAGCAGGGTCGCGCCGCCGACACCCGCGCGACGGCGAGCGACTTCCCACTGCACGAGCAGCGTTGCGTGGCTCCAGCCCGGTTCCCGCAGCAGCTTGCGCAGGATCGCCGTTGTGAGGTGGAAGGGCACGCTCGAGACCACCGCGTGAGGCGTCGACGGATGCTGGTAGCGCAGGTAGTCCTGCGTGATGATGCGGACGCTGCCACCCCAGCGGCGTTCGAGTTCCTGTGCGCGACGACTGTCGATCTCGATGGCAGTCATCGGTCGGTTCAACCGTGTGAGGCGTGATGTGAGTGCGCCGCCTCCCGGTCCGATCTCAAGAATCGGCCCGGTGGTTGCTGCGACCTGGGCGACGATGCGGTCGATGATTGCTGTGTTGACGAGAAAGTTCTGGCCGTTCTCGTGACGGCCGAAGGACGAAGTCCGTGGCATGCGTGTGCTCCGCTGCTCGAGGTGGAGCCGGGCAGCACAAAGAAGCCGCTCCGGCATGAACCGAATGAGCGACGGCGAACGTCGTCTAACCGCCGCTTAGAGGCTGCGGAGGCGAATGTAGAACGCGCATGACATGAGCACTACCCTAGCCAGGCAGCACAGCTCCCGCAATGCACGCGTGAGCACGGCCCGACGTTCACGTGTGTCGGAGAGTTGCAGGAGGGAGCGGCGCCAGTGGCACACGGGCTCCGATCAGCGCGATGAAGGCTGCACGATGGACACGAGTCCTTCGACATTCCGATACGCGCCGAGCGGTTCTCAGTCGTGGTTAGGCGCCAGCAGGTGTGTCTTGCCGAACATCTCGGCGGCGAGGCGCGCGGGCGGGGTGCCGGCGTCGAGGTCGGCACCGGCGGCCAGCAGCAGCCGAACGATCTCGTCTTCGCCCTTGAAGATCGCTCCCGCGATCGGCGACTGGTCGCGGGCGTTGCGCAGGTCGACGTCGGCTCCACGCGCGATGAGCCCACGGACAGCCTCAGCATGGCCGTGATACGCCGACATCATGAGCGCGGTGTTCCCACCGGCGTCCTGAACGTTGATCGGCAGACCATGGTCGAAGAACTCGAGCAGCTCCGTCGACTCGCCGCGCCGGGCGAGGTCGATGGCCATCGTGGTCAGTTTCTCGACGTCGTCACGGCTGAGTTCTGGCATGCGTCCAGCCTAAGTGACGCGCACGGCACAGGACGGGTGCCCGGGTTCAAGTTCGTAATGCAACGGGATGCAGACGTGGGCCATTCGAAGCCGCTCCCACGCACACGCCGTCGGTCACGCTGAGGCCAGCGCCGCCCACAGCATCCGATGTGCTCGTTGTCGTACCTCCGCGCGTTCGCCTGCGCCCGTCCGCGCGAGCACAGAGGCCATCATGAACACGGCGAGCAGGACGTCATCGACATCCACACGATCACTCAGTGTTCCGCGCTCGACATCGCTGCGCAGCATCCTCTGAGCAAGATTCCGGATGCGGTCATCGAGGTGACCCAGCGACGCATCGTTCTGGTGCGCGACCACCATCTCGAAGAGCGACGCCGAGGCGGCAGCCTGATCGGCGACGCGGTCAAGAAGGTCGACGACGCCGCGCTCATCGCCGACGAGGAGGCGTTCGAGCTCGGCGATGTTCTCGTCGAACACGGCGGCCGCGAGGGCAACGCGATCAGGGAAGTGACGGTAGAGGCTGCCCTGCCCGACGCCCGCTCGCTTCGCGATCGCGCTGAGCGGCGCACCTGCCCCTTGAGCCCCGAAGATCTCGCGAGCAGCGGCGACAAGGGCGCGCCGATTCTCGGGCCCCGCGCTCGGTCCGCGATTGGGCTTGGGCTGATTCGTCACGTGCGTCAGCTTAGCTACCGATCACGCTCAGCCGGCGCACGTAGACTCGGAGCAGCACGACCGTCACGGTCACGACGACGCACAGAGCAAGGAGCCGAGATGGCAGAGAACGAGCCACTTCTGTTCGAGAATGCTGACGCGTGGGAGGCCTGGCTCGTCGAGAAATACGCGACGTCATCGGGGGTCGAGCTGGCCATCGCCAAGGCGAACAGTGGCGCGTCGAGCGTGACGCATGAGGAGGCTCTCGAGGTCGCGATCTGCTACGGCTGGATTGATGGTGTGCGCAACCGCATTGATCAGAGCTGGTATTCGCAGTCGTTCATGCCCCGCCGCGAGGGCAGCCGGTGGTCGCGCCTTAATCGCGACCGCGCGGAAGCGCTCATTGCCGCGGGGAGGATGCGCCCAGCCGGTCAGCGTGAGATCGACCGCGCCAAGGCGGCGGGAAACTGGGAGTCGGCATACGCACCGCAGTCGACGATGCAGGTGCCCCCGGAGTTCGAGGCCGCGCTTGCCGAGAACCCGCGGGCCTCCGATTTCTTCGACACGCTTTCCGGCCGCAACCGTTATGCCGTGCTGTTTCGCATTACGACGGCGAAACAGTCGGAGACACGGGCGAAGCGCGCAGCCACCATGATCGAGATGCTTGAGCGTGGCGAGACGATCTACCCGCAGTAGCTACGCTGATCGGCGTGCCGAGAGCATCCACGCCAAGACCGCTGAAGCGGCGACGGCGCACCCGATGACTCCGGATGCTGCGGCCGCAGTAAGCGTCCAGGCGGTGCCGTCCCAGGGCCCCGCCACGTGCAGCAGGAGCAGCACTCCCGCGACGGCAAGGGCAGCGAAGCCAGCGATGCCGCTCACGAACGCGAGGATGCTGAGGGCACGACGGGGTCGCGCTTTCGCTGCGCCGCGCGCGAAGCGTCCGCGCTGCGGGCGGAAGGCGTTGGCCGCGGCGGTGACAGCGAGTACGAGCAATACGCCGCCGACGATGTCGCTGGGCCGATGCCAGCCGAAGACCACGAGCTGAGCGCAGACGACGGCGATGATGGCCGACACGATCGGGAGGATGACGGGCCTGGCGACGTGCGGCGCCACGATGACCAAAGCGAACGATACTGACGTGAACGCGATCGTATGCCCGCTGGGGAATGTGTTGACCGAGTCAAGCGAGAACTCGGGACGCTGCAGGATCTGATGCTTGAGAAGCTGCCCGAGAACGTTGCTGACCCCTAAAGCGACGGCGGCGATCATGACGTCGGCCCAGGCGCGGCGCACGAGGCCAATCAGGACGATCACCGCAAGCGCGATGGCGAGATTCGGAATGGTCACAAGTGCGAGAAGAGGTGACTGCTCGCTGTAGATCGATGAGTCCAGCACGCGGTCCTCGACCCGCTGCCCCAGATGCGTCTGCACGCCCATGAAGAAGGCGATCACGAATCCGGCGGCAGCAACAACGGCAGTCGTGATGCTGCGCGCCCTGCTACCCATTGGCGTGACCTCCGTCTCTCGCGATTCGCCGAATACAAGTATCGACGCTCGCGCCTGAAGAGATCGTTGGAACACGGTGACGATCCGGTGACGGTCCGCTGAGCTGCCGCAGAACCCGCCACAGCGTAAGCTCGGCGCATGAGCACTCCGGGAATTCGCAGCATCCATCATGTGACCCTCTCCGTCTCCGACATGGACGCGAGCATCGCTTGGTATCGAGACCTGCTCGGCTTCGAGGTGGTCACGCGCCTCGAGCACAATGGTCTCGACAAGGCGATCCTGCGCATCGGCTCTGTTGTCGTCACCTTCGTCGCGCACGGCGACCTCGCTGTGCCCGGGGCGTTCTCAGAACGGCGTACCGGCCTCGACCATCTGAGTTTCGGAGTGGACCCGGACGCCATCGAGAGGTGGGCCGAGCACCTTGAGGCGGCGGGCGTGACGTGGTCGCCGATCGTCGACGGCATCAATGGTCGCGTGCTCTCGTTCCGCGACCCCGACAACATTGCCCTGGAGTTCTACACAATCGAATGAACGACGATGTGTCTCGCCGAAGGGAATCCGTGAAGAACAACGCGTCGATCGTGGCGGAACGGTTCCGCACTGGCAGAGCCACCGCAATTGCGAACCGGCACCTCACATCTCACGCGCTCCGGGCGTCTGCTTAGTGATGACAGCCAAACCACCGTTCGAAAGCGTTGTCGCCCACCACGGGGCGACGGTGCTTCGCGTGTGCCGCGCGGTTCTGGGCCCGCACACCGACGCCGATGATGCCTGGCAAGAGACCTTTCTCGCCGCGCTGGGTGCCTACCCGGAGCTGCCGGCCGATGCGAATCTCGAAGCGTGGCTCGTCACGATCGCCCACCGCAAAGCGATCGATGTGACGCGCTCGAGAGCCCGACGCGCGGTGACCGTCGACGAGCTCCCAGAGACGGAGAGTTCACGGGGCAATCCGGAGGAACGTGACCTCGACCTCTGGCCGCAGGTCGCGGCACTCCCGGAGAAGCAGCGGCTTGTCATCGCCTACCACTACGTGGCCGGATTGCCCTTCGCCGATGTGGCGCAGATTGTCGGCGGAACAGCGGCTGCCGCCCGGCGCTCGGCGTCGGACGGCATTGCAACGCTGCGCCGGCAGCATCCGGTCGCGTCTGATTCTGAAAAGGCGGCACCATGACTGATGCACCAGCTCTTGAAAAGCGTCTGAGCTCCCTAGGCGCGCCGACGGCGACGGACCTCGCGCGCCTGCACGCGGGCCTCGAAACCAGGGCGGAGGCCGAAAGATTGATCGATGTCGCGTATGCGACCGTGGATTCGCCTGTGGGCCGGCTGCTCGTCGCGACGACGCCGCGCGGACTCGTGCGTGTCGCATTCGAGAACCAGGGTTTCGACGACGTCCTCCGCACGCTGAGTGACCGCGTGAGCCCGCGGATCCTCGAGTCTCCGCGCCAGCTCGACACCGCTCGAGAAGAGCTCGACGAGTATTTCGCGGGCACGCGCGCGCACTTCGATGTCCCTCTCGATCGTGCGCTCTCGCACGGCTTTCGCCTCCGGGTGCACGAGCATCTGCCTGACATCGCCTACGGCTCGACGGAGTCGTACGCCGATGTTGCGCGCGAAGTCGGAAGCCCGCGCGCTGTCAGGGCCGTCGGAACAGCGTGCGCGGTGAACCCGCTCCCGATCGTCGTTCCGTGCCATCGCGTGCTGCGCAGTGACGGGTCGACCGGCGGCTACGCGGGTGGAGCCGAGGCGAAGGAGCTGCTTCTCGAGTTCGAGCGCACGCACGCTGTCAGCGCGCGCCGTTAGCATCGCAGCATGGCAATCGAGACGACAGACGGGGTTGTTCGCGGCGACGACGGGCTTTGTCGCCCCGCGTGGGCGGCCGCAGATGAGCTCATGCGTGAGTACTACGACACCGAATGGGGCATGCCGGTGCGCGACGAGCGCGGGCTCTTCGAGCGCATCAGCCTCGAGGCGTTCCAGTCGGGGCTCTCGTGGGCCACGATTCTGCGCAAGCGTCCGGCCTTCCGTGAGGCGTTCGCGGGGTTCGATCCGGATGCTGTCGCCGCATACACAGACGCGGACGTCGACCGCCTGCTCGCTGACGCCGGCATCGTGCGCAATCGGGCGAAGATCCTCGCCACCATCGGCAATGCCCGGGCGACGATCGATCTGCGGGGCGATGGCGGTCTTGTGGATTTCGTGTGGTCGTTCCGGCCGGCGCAGACTCCCGCGCCGCGTACCTTCGCCGACGTGCCGACGACGAGTCCCGAATCGGAGGCACTCTCGAAGGCGTTGCGCAAACGCGGCTTCCGGTTCGTCGGGCCGACAACCATGTTCGCCCTGATGGAAGCCATCGGCATCATCGATACGCATCTGGTTGACAGCCACAGGCGAGGAAGTTCGGGCGTCTGGCCTGCTCTGTAGCCGGTCGCGACCAGAGCAGAACACCTCGGCGATCACCGCCGATTCAGGTCGTCGTCAGAACGGCAGCATTCCCAGCATCCACGTGCCAAGTGCCCAGAGCAGGTACGCCGTCATTCCCATGGCGAACGCCCCGAGCACGTGGATCCCAACACCCAACCGCGGCACGTACGGGACGCGCCGAATCGGTCGGGAACCGACGATCGACTCGAGCACCGCGACGCCGGTCTCGGGCTTCCCGAAGTACGCGATGTGCTCGCGCCACCACGCCGAGGGCCGACCTACAGGAACAAAGCGAACGAACTCGGTAACGTCGCGCGGCCCGAGACAGACCGGATCCAGCAGAGATTTGACGACGAACACCTCACACGACGGCCGTTTCAGCTGATCGCCCGGGGCCCTTCTCAGCCGCATGATGACCCAGAAGGCGACACCGATGAACGCGAGAGCGAAGATCATCTCTCCGACCCCGCTCCACGCAAAGTCGAAGAACCCGTCGCTCACGGCGCTCACGCGGTCACTCAGTTCGCCCAGAGTGAGCACACGCGGCGGCCAGAGCCCGTCGAAGGCATCCCACACGGCTGAGATGATGCCGACGAGCCCATTCCAGAGCGCCGAGGCGACGATCGCGAAGACGATGGGGAAGGTCAGCAGCACGCCCCACAGCGCAACGACCATGCCGGGGCTTCTGCTCAGCATCCTGAACACTCCGAGCGGAAACTCGCCTGATCCAACCCAGACACACGCATCGACGTCTGTTGTAATCGCGACACGGCGTCCGATCTCGGCGCCCTGCGAGTGGCCGAGCACCACGACGGCGTGAGAACTCTGCTGCGCGTGTTCGACGAGGTCACGAACTGCAGCAATGGCGGACTCGTCGAGCCGATCCGACCGGTACATCCAGGCATCGCCGATCCACGCGGAGACCACAGTGCGGGTCGCAGTCGCGAAGCGCCTATTCAGCAGAACGGCCGGTGTGATGACGATCCCCACAACAACGAGAAGTGGGGCGACGAGAGGAAGGAGCATGACGGTGCCCGCAGGAAGCATCTGCACCACCGAATCCTTGCGACCTTGTCGCTCTTGCACATCGAGAATGTCGCTCACCCAGCCAGCCATTGTGAGCCAGATGGCGAACGGTGCGACCCGCAGCATCCACAGCAGAACGGTCCGCCACGGCGGCGGCTCCACGAGATGGTCCCAGCGACCGTCGTGCAGCACCACCTCGAACGGGGCATAGTTCGGCAGGTCGACGTCGAGAGTGAGCGTGCCGGGCAGAGCGTCAGCTGCCGGTTCAGCATCCACGGCCGAGCCGCCGAGCTCTTCCGCCCCACGACGCACGGACGTCGCCACTTCACGCGCTGTCTGCCCGCGTGCCTGCCGCCCGATCCCGTGCACGCAGACGATCCCGAATCTCGGCTTCACCGAATCACCCCGATGACCTGTATAGCAGCGACCGCTCTTGTCAGCGACGGTTGCTCAGCTGCGGCGTGGCGTGATCACGCTCGCGACGGCTAATGCGCTGCGGCCGCCGCAGTCACACCGCTGACGGCATCGCGGAGCCTGGCAATGTCGTCTGGCGTCATCTGGAACTTCTGCATCATCGCGAGAGGAACCTGCTTCGCCCGCTCACGAAGAGTCCGCCCCTCCTCCGTCAGCTCGATCGCGAGCTGACGCTCATCGTCGGGGTTTCGCGTGCGGCGCACATACCCCACGCGCTCAAGCCTCTTCGCCATGGGAGACAGGGTCGCGGCCTCAAGCATCAGCAGCTCGCCAAGGCCTGAGAGTGAGAGCGTGCCGTGCTCCCACAGCGCAAGCATCAGCAGATATTGCGGGTGAGTGAGGTTCAGGGGCTCGAGTTCCGACCGGTAAGCGTCGATTACTGTTCGCGATGCCACCGCCAGTGCGAAGCAGAGCTGGCTTTCGAGGGCGAGGGGGTCAGTATCGGCGGATGCTGCCGCCACACCGCTTGCCGGAGCGGCACCGCTCGCCACAGCATCCGGACTCGTGGTGTCTACGTTCATTGTGGGCACGTCATTCTCGTCGCGCGGTGCTGGTCATCGCTGCGCGTGATGGCATGCAGCGACATCAGCTTGGTGCACAGAGGACAGGGTGGGTCAGTTGGGCGAACGTCTGGCCCTTCGACGTATCCGGCACCGACTTGTGCGGGCCCAGTGAACGTCCGAATGCCACGGTTCATCAACTCGTAGAACCGCCAGAAGCGTGTCGCCATGTCGACATCCTCACTTTACTTAGTGCGCTAAACAATAGTGCACAAATCGCTGAGCCGCTCTGGAATTTCGTGGGACAGAATCGATCGTTCTGGGTTCAGGCTCGCAGCACAGGGCCTCTGTGTTCAGCGTGCTTCTTTGCTGGCTCTTTATCTACCCGTGGCGGCTCCGAGGGTGATCAGTTGAGGACCTGTGCTGCAGCAGGATGCTTCAGTGCTCGCTGATGCATCGCATGATCCGCCAAGGTCGGTAGTACAGACGCCAGTTTCGGGTAGTTCGAGCTGGACATTGTCGGCAGCCTCACGGTCGCCGGCGAGGGCAGCAGCGATGGAGCGGACTTGTTCGTATCCGGTCGCCAGGAGGAACGTGGGCGCGCGGCCGTAGCTTTTCATGCCGACGATGTAGAAGTTGGGTTCCGGGTGCGCGAGTACCCTTTCGCCGTGTGGGGGTACGGTGCCGCAGCTGTGGAATTCCGGGTCGATAATGGGGCCGAGTTGGCGGGGTGCTTCTACGGCGGGTTCTAGCTCCAGGCGCAGCTCTTTGAGCATGTCCAGATCGGGGCGGAAGCCGGTGGCAGGTATCAGCACATCGACGTTGAGGATCTCCGACCCTTGGGGAGTGTCTGCCTGAACGGCCAAGCTTTTCCCGGGAGTGAACCCTGTGATGGTGAACGAGGTGTGCACGCCGATGCGCCCGGTTTCGACCAGGCCGCGCAAGCGGCTGCCAAGATCTCCACGAGCGGCGAGTTCGTCACGTTCTTCGCCGCCATAGACCCGCGAGACGTCGCGGCTGCGTACGGCCCAGCTGATTCGCGTCTCTGGCTCGTGTTCGGCAAGTTCACCAAGGGCGAGGAGCGTGTTTGCAGCTGAGTGGCCGGCGCCAACAACGAGAACGTGACGGCCAGCGAACCTGTTGCGGTCGGCACCGTTCACATCCGGCAGCGGCGCGGTAATGAGTCCTTGGCTGATCGCTTCCACCTCCCCAACGGCGGGCAAACCGGCTTGGCCGAGTGGATTGGGCTGGGCCCATGTTCCGGACGCATCGATAACGGCTCTTGCGTGGATCTCCTCGAGATGGCCGTCACGCTCCACGCGCACAAGCAACGGTGTCTGCTCACGGCCTCTTGTGCGGGTTTTGTCCATGCCGACGCGGCTGACGGCTATGACGCGACTGTTCGTGCGGATGCAGCCCGTGAGAGCATCTGTGGCGGCTAAGGGCTCAAGATACTCGGTGACGATGTCGTTCCCGGTGGGCAGCGCGTCAAGGTCGGGGGCGGTCCAGCCTGTGGGTTCGAGCAATCGCCGTGCGGCCGCGTCCATGTTGTAGCGCCAAGCAGAGAACAGGCGTGTGTGCCCCCAATCGCGAATTGCCGAGCCAACCCTCGGGCCAGATTCCACGATCATTGGAGTCTGCCCTCGCTCCAAGAGGTGAGAGGCGGCCGCCAAGCCGACTGGGCCAGCTCCGATAACGACAACGGGCAGTGTGGTGTGAGACATGCGTGTTCTCCGTTACTTTGATGTGCTGTCTGCCGGAAGCAGCTCGGTGATCAGTGTCGTGATGCGTGAGCGAATATCGTCCCGGATGGACCGGACGACATCGATTCCCTGGCTGGCGGGGTCATCAAGCTTCCAGTCTTCGTACCGTTTGCCGGGGAAGATCGGACACGCGTCACCGCATCCCATGGTGATCACAACGTCGGATTCTTTGACCGCCTCAGTGGTGAGCACCGTTGGCGTCTTGGCGCTCATATCGATGCCTTCTTCGGCCATCGCTTCAATAGCGACAGGGTTGACCGCCTCCGTAGGCTCGGAGCCGGCCGAGCGAACCTCAATGCGGTCCCCAGCAAAATGCGAAAGGTAGGCGGCTGCCATCTGAGAGCGACCAGCATTGTGCACGCACACGAACAGGACACTGGGCTTGCCAGAGCTTTCGTCCGGAGAGTTGCTTGTCATCGGGAGTTTCCGTTCTAGGAGCGAGTGGACGGTGAGCTTTTCGAGGATCCGTGATGAGGGACTGTGGCGTCGTTCGGAAAGAGCTTCCGGGAGGCCCAGAGCGCGACGTAGACCAGGCCGACGAGCACGGGCACTTCGATCAGCGGGCCGACGACGCCCGCAAGCGCTTGGCCGGAGGTCACGCCGAATGTTCCGATCGCAACGGCGATCGCGAGCTCGAAGTTGTTCCCGGCGGCTGTGAACGCCACAGTGCTGGATTTTGCATAGTTCAGGCCGACCGACCGGGAGACAAGCAGCCCGATGCCAAACATGAGAACGAAATAAATCAGCAGCGGCAGGGCGATACGCGCGACGTCAAAAGGATTGGATGTGATCGCGTCACCTTGGAGCGCAAACAGCAGCACGATCGTGAATAGCAGGCCGTAAAGCGCCCAGGGGCCGAGCTTGGGCAGGAAGCTCTGTTCGTACCACTCGCGGCCTTTGGTCTTCTCACCGAGCACTCGCGTGAGAAATCCGGCCACAAGCGGGATTCCGAGGAACACAAGCACGCTCAACACGATCGCACCAACGGAAAACTCAGCGCTGGTGGTCGGCAGACCGAGCCAGCCGGGAAGAACTTGGAGGTAGAACCAGCCCAACGCACCGAACGCAACTACCTGGAAGATCGAGTTGATGGTCACGAGTACGACCGCTGCTTCCCGGTCGCCACAAGCGAGGTCGTTCCAGATCAGCACCATGGCGATGCAGCGCGCGAGCCCGACGATGATCAGCCCTGTCCGGTATTCCGGAAGGTCGGATAAGAACAACCACGCGAGAGTGAACATCAGTGCGGGACCGACGATCCAGTTCAACAACAGCGAGAGACCCATGAGGCGGCGATCGGCAGCGATGCGCCGTGTTTCGTCATAACGAACTTTCGCCAGCACCGGGTACATCATCACCAGCAAACCGATCGCGATCGGCAGCGAAATGTCCCCGATCGTCACCGCGCTGAGTACCGTGTCGAGCCCCGGCACGAAGCGCCCGAGCAATAGGCCGAAAGCCATCGCCAGCACAATCCACAACGGCAACCAACGATCGAGGAAAGAGAGCTCCCTCAGCACAGGCTGAGTCGAGGAATCGGCAGCAGCGGTGGTCGTGCTCATAACGCGGAAACCCTCTCGCATCGATAACTGTCGATGTAACGTTAGGGGATCATATTGACATGTGTCAATGTATGATGAGGTCATGACACTTACTGCTTCGCAGCACGCGCCCGACGTCGCAGAGTGCATTCCCACGACGCAGGCTGGTGAGTGCTGCTCTCTCGTCCAGGGCCCACTCAGTCCAGCACGTGCACAACGTGTGGCGGTCGTCCTGAAGGCTCTCGCTGATCCGGTTCGACTCCGTCTGCTTTCCCACATCGCAGCACAGGGCTGCGGCACCGTGTGTGTGTGCAACCTCACGGACGACCTCGGGATCAGTCAACCCACCGTGAGCCATCACATGAAGAAACTGGTCGACGCCGGTCTCGTGACACGCGAGCAACGTGGCAAATGGGCACACTACACACTCGTCCCCAGTGCGTTCGCAGAACTACGTGCGGTCCTCGACATCTCTTAGTGCGCCCGGCATCGGTCGTTTCTGGCGGGCGCCGGCTCGGTCAGTATCCGAACTGCGGAGCCGTGCTTATAGATAGGCTTCGATCATGTCGGTACGAAGAGCAGCCGAGGCAGACGTCAATCATTTGGGCGCACTTGCCAGGTTTCAGCCCGGCAGATGAGTCCGGGCAAATTTAGACTGTGTTCATGCCCTCGTGTAAACGCCTCGCTCTGATCGGCTGAATGACTGGGCAGCCAGTGGACTTATCCTGCCGGCACCACGTGTGCCCGGGCATCAACCTTGAGAAAACTCCCCTCTGACGATGTCCCCGGCCGCGATGAAGTTGCGAAGATCGTTTACGGAAATTGTTCGCCGAAGTAGAGTCGCCCAGGCCGAAACCGTCAATATTGGTCGAGAGATTCCTGCCGACCGCTGACCGCTGCCCGCTGCCCGCTGCCCGCTGCCTCAGGGAAGCTCGTAGACCATGCCGGCACCGCCGTCACCGATGAGAGCCAGCCCGGCCTTGAGCGCAGTCGGCACGCGCTCGACGAGATCATCGGATGCTGGCGAGCCAGCGTTCCGCGCATCAGCCCCGGGCCACACCACAGCGGTGACGTTGCCCGTCGGTTCGGGCAGCTGCGCACCGAGAACGAGGAACTGCACATCGAGGGTCTGTGACGACACAGCATCCAGACTGACCAGGAGGTCGGCCCCAGACACAAGGACAACGTCAGAACGTTCGGCCGCGGCCGCCAGATCGGTGACGACGCCAGACGGCTCCGACACGACGACGTCGACGGACGCGTCGACACTCGCTGCGGCTTTCTCCACAGCATCCGGTATCGCGTCATCCGTTCCCTCGGCGACAACGAACACGATCTCGACCCCCGCCTCAATCGGGGGTAGCTGCGTCGGCACCGACAGCACGCTGCCCGGCGACGGCGACGCACTCGGCTGGGGTTCTGCCGCCTGAGGAGTTGCCTCTCCCGGCGCGCGAGATGACGTTTCACCGCCCGCGGCGGCGCCCTCGACGGAACACGCCGTGAGCGCGACGGCTGCGACGAGAACGAGGCCGACTCCGGTGAGTCGGAGGTGAGATCTGAACATGTGCCCTTTCACGGGTCTGGTCTTCGCAGGTCCGGTCTTCGCGATTCTGAATTCAAGAGGCTTGGACTTCAGAGATGAGTTCTCAACTCGGGTCTTCGGAGGCTGAGGGTTTCAGCGGCAGAGTCGCTGACAGTTTCGGCGGCCGGATCGCTGAGGACTTCAGCGATACGAGCGGCAGTAGACAGATCGACGAGCGACGGCACGAACACGAGTGCGGCAGGCACCGGCACGAAGCCTACACCTGCCGCACGGCGTACACGTGACGCGTTCTCGGGTTACGCGCTCAGTCGGCGACGACGCACAGCCGCTGAAACAGCAAGCCCGGCACCGAGCATCACGAGCAAGGAGGCGACGATCAGCGCGAGAAGGGCCTCCGAACCCGTGTACGGAAGTTCGCCGCTCGCGGCATCCGAACCGCCGGAACCCGAACCGTCGGAACCGCCCGGAGCCGTACCGTCATCAGAACCATCTTCCGTACCATCGTCGGGGTTCTCCCCCGGCCCGGTTCCGGTGCCCGCGGCGACGACAGTCACCTCGCGCGTTGCGGTCTGCGTGTTTCCCGCGGCATCCGACACGCTGTACTCGAGCGCGTAGTTGCCAAGCGTCGACGTGTCGACGCTTCCGGTCACCGTGACAGCATCCGTGAGGTCACCGTCTCGATCATCGACGGCGCTGACGCCGGCCATCGGGTCAAAGTCTGCAGCCTGCTCGACCTCGCCCGACTCGGGCACCGTCAGCTGCGGAGCTTCGGTGTCTTCACGCGTGAGCGTCACCTCATCGACAACGCTGTTCACCGCGGCCCGCGCACCGGTCTGCTCGCTGCGGTACGTCGTGATCGTGATGGCGTCGTCCGTCACCTCGATGTTGGTGTAGTTGCGCACCTTCTCCTGGTTGATCACCGAGGCGTACCAGGCGTCGGGAGCGGTCACGTCGTAATACTTCGAGCCGCTCGCAGAGTTCGCCGTGACGTAGAGCACGTCGCCCTCACCCGCAACGACCTCGTTCGACGCGGCCGTCTCGTCTGGGTTCGCGAGCTCACCGTTGTTGATGAGGTAGCTGCGCGTGTAACTGTGGTCGTGACCCTGCAGCACCAGGTCGATGCCGATGTCGCTGATGAGCGTGGGCAGCTCGTTGCGCATCGAGATGATGTTCGAGTCATTGACGTGAGCGGCCACAGAGTAAATCGAGTGGTGGAACGCCAGCACCGACCATTTCGCCTCGTCGCCATGCTCGGCGACGACGTCGCGCAAGAACTGCTCGTGCGCGTCGATGTCAGGGTTGTTCGAGTTGATCACCAGGTAGAGCACGTCCTTGAACATGAACCAGTAGTCGCCGCCCGACGACGAGTCGCTCAGCGCTGCGCCAGCCTCGGGGTCAAGGTTCGGCGTGGTGTAGTGCTGCTCGTAGGCCTTGGAGCCGACGTCGTGGTTGCCGTTCACCGGCACGACCGGAATCTGCTGCATCTGTGTCGGAGACAGGAACGCGTCATACTCCGTCTCGCTCGAGGCGGTGTTGACCTGGTCGCCCGCCGAGAACAGCATCTCGCTCTGCGGGAACTGCTGAAGCGCGACGTCGAGGGTGTCCTGCCAGCCCTCTTCATCCGATGCCACATTTCCCGAGGCACCAATCTGCGGATCGCCGAAGAAGAGGAAGTTGTAGTCACCCGAGAAGTCAGCGGTGCTGAACGTCTGCGCCTCAGACCAGCCCAGCGCGTCGCTTCCCACCCGGTATGCGTACGTGGTGTTCTCGCTCAGGCCGTCGATCGTGGCGCGGCGGTTCTGCTCGCCGCTCGTGGTCTCACCGCCACTTGCCTCGACGGTCGTCGCGCTGTCGGCGGGGAAGTCGGTTCCGGATGCTGGTGCCACAGCGTATTGCACGTACTGCGCCTCGTCGACGTCCGTGTACCAGGTGAGGTTGCGCGCGCTCTCGTCGCCGCCGATGGTCATGACGAGATTGTCGAAGCTCGCGTGCTCGGGCGTGACGGCGGGTTCAAGTGAACTCAGGTCGAAGTAGATGTCAGAGCTGGTGTCGCGGTCCTGGTAGAGCGCGACCGCCACGGTGTTCTCCCCGGGCTGAAGCGCCTCGGTCGGGATCGTGAACGTCGACGTGATCGGGGAACCGTTGCTCTCACCCGCGTACATCAGGTTGCGCTCGGCCTCGGGCGCAGCATCCACTTTGTCGTCGACGAATCCGGCGACCTTCGTACCGTTGACGAAGATCTGCACGGCGTCGTCGTACGTGACTGTGCCGTTCAGGCCGGTGAGCTCCGAGAGCTCGTCCGCGGTGACCGTGACGTCGGTGCGGAAGTGAAAGGTGCGCACGTTCGGTGCGGCCTCGCCGTCGACGTATTGGTTCAGCAGTGTCGTGATCGGGAAGTCGTCGCCGATGCCCTCGGCTTCGCCGTTCTTGGCGCCGAAGCTGCCCGTCGCGGTCTTCCACTCCGAGTCGTCGAAGTCCGCTGTCGTCCACGCGAGGCGGTCGTCGGAGCTGGCGGCGGGATCGGTGTCATTGTCGGAGTAGCTCCACACGGTCGAATCCGTGTCGATGTAGGTGTCTGGCAGTTCGGCGGCGAACGCGACGCCGGCCGACGCAGAAAACATGGTTGCCAGCAGTGCCGTGGCACTGGCAGTGGCGATGGTGCGTCTCGAGCGGTGGGATGCTCGCGGACGCAGACCCGCTGTGAGCGGTGCTGTCATTCTTCCTCCACGTGTCGGCCGGGGGCGGCCGCGGCCTGGCACCTGTTCCGGTGCCACTCAGCGAACGTAGAGGCGCAGCGTGACGCGACGGTGAACGATGGGCAACGTCCCGTCGTACGAGCGGGGTGACGCGGATGCTGTCGCGCACTCAGCTGGTCGCGCGACAGCATCCGCCATCAGTCGAGGTCTCTCGGTGCGCGCACCCGCGCCACGACCGGGCCTGCGGCAAAGGCGAGCGCGAAGAGCACGAGGATCCCCCATGAGAACGGGCCGTACGAGCTCTCGCCGACGAGCACGGGGAGGTTGAACAGGATCACGATGAAGAACGCGACAAGTCCCGTCAGCCCGAGCGCCGGGGCGACGGACGCTCTCCACAGGCCGACGCGCGCCCGCTCCGTGCGCAGCAGCACCAACACGGCGACGCTCGTCAGAACGAGCAGCAGAACGACGCCGACAGACGAGATGCCACCGAGCCAGGTGTAGAACTGGTCGATCGGATCCAGGCCGAGAACGGCGGCGAGCGCAACGAGCACGGCGACGGTGATCGATGTCGCCGCGGATGCTCGTGAGGGCGACCCATGACGCGGGTGCACGCTTCCGAGGCCGCGCGCGAGGACGCCCTTGGACGCGAGAGCGAAGAAGTAACGCGACGCGATGTTGTGGAACGACAGGATGCAGGCGAAGAGGCTGGTCACGAAGAGAACCTGGATGATGTGCCCGCCTAGGGCTCCGAGGTATGCCTCTGTCGTTGTCGTGAGGATCGTTCCCGAGTTTTCGGCAGCGCGTTCCACAACGACACTGTCTCCGTTGGCTGTGATGAGAACCCAGCTTGAGAAGGCATAGAACACGCCGATCAGCACCAGGGCGATGTACGTTGCCTTCGGGATCGTCCGCTCGGGTTCACGCGCCTCGTCGCGGAAGACCGCGGTTGCCTCGAACCCGACGAAGCTCAGAATCGCGAAGAGGATGGCGAATCCGGGCGCGCCAGAGACGATCTCGGCTGGCGTGACGATTCCCGTGGAGAACCCCTCCGGTCCGCCGCCCTGCGCGACGACGACGGCATCGAGAACCACGACGATCGCGACCTCAGCGACGAGCAGCACGCCCAGAACCTTGCCTGACAGGTTGATGTTGAAGTAGCCGAGCGCAGACACGACGGCGAAACCAACCGCCGCGTAGATCCACCAGGGAAGTTCCGGCAGGCCGTAGCTCTGCAGCAGTTCCCCGACTCCGGGGCCGAAGAGACCGAAGACGCCGGCTTCCAGCGCGAGGTACGACAGCAGCGCCGCGAACGCCGCGCCGAGGCCGGCCGACCGCCCGAGCCCCTTGGCCACGTAGGCGAAGAACGCTCCAGCCGCGGTGACAAGCGGGGTGGCCGTTGTGAACCCGACGGCGAACAGCAGGAGCACTCCCGTGACGACCAGGTAGGTGAAGGGGAATCCGGTCCCGTTGCCGTTGGCGATACCGAGCGGCACCGGTCCGCCGATGACGCCGAGGGGCGAGGCCGCCGCCACAACGATGAAGACGATGCTGGCGACGCCGAGGGATCCGCGAAGTTTCGGCGCGCCCGCGGCATCCGTTTCGCGTGATGTGTTGGTGAGTGTTGTCGACACGATGTGTCCTTCGAGATCAGGTGTACAGGGAAATGGGCTGCACCGTGCCCAGGAGGTAGTGCGCGCCGACCTCGACGCGCTTGTAGTCGACCGGGTCGTGGAGACTGTGGGTGCGAATGTTGCGCCAGTGCAGGTCAAGACCAAGCCCCGAACGGGTTGAGTTTGCTCCCGTGACGTCGTAAATGCGCGAGGCGACATCGAGGCCCACGTCGTTCGCCACGACCTTGAGCCGGGCGATCGCCACTTCAAGGTCGGCTCGGTCTGCTGCCGTCACGGCGTCGCCGCGCTCGACAACCTCGTCGTAACGACGGTTGAGCGAGTCTGCGAGCGCCTCGACGGCCGCGGTGTGCGAGACGAGGTCGCCATAGGTCCGCTGCGTAAGTGGATCGTCTGAATACCGCTCGGCCGTGCTGAGGAACCAGGCGCCGCGACGAGCGAGCGTGACCTCTCGCCCCTGCGCCAGCGCGCCCTGGGCGATGCCGAGGTAAATGTTGCCGAACAGCAGTTGCACGCCAGGGGTCACGACGGTGGAGAACGGATCGCCCTTGTCGACGCCGACCACGTCAGCATCCGTCACTCGGACGCTGTCGAAGCGTACCGATCCACTGTCCGACGTGCGGTAGCCGATGTTGTCCCAGTCATCGAGATGGTGAACGCCCTCGCGCCGGCTGTCCACTCCGATGATCACGAGGTTGCCGTCGTAGGGGCCGCCGGATGCCGGAGCGCCAGTGATCACGATGTCGGTGACGGAGGATCCTGTCGCGAACTTCTTGAACCCGTTCAGACGGTAATCGGTGCCGTCGAATTCGAGGCTGAGGTCGGGGTCGACGGGGTTGAACGCGTCCGACCAGGTGAGGCGCTCGTCGATGCTGCGCCGGAACCAGCGGTTCTGCCGTTCGACGTCGTGCCCGTAGAAGGCAATGCACGCCTGGTTGAGGTAGTGGTAGCCGAGTAGATGGGCAGTGGATGCGTCGACGCGGGCGATGATCCGCGTTGCCTCGAAGGCGGTCTCCCAGTGCCCGCCGCGGCCGCCGAGGCTCGTGGGAATCAGCAGCTCGGTGAGCCCGCTGTCGCGCAGCAGATCGATCTGCGCATGAGGCGGCGTGTTTTCGCGGTCTCGCTGAACGACATCGCGCGCCAGCGTCTGTGCGACCTCGGTGGCGACGTCAGTCCAGTGCTCGCGCTCGGCACGATCTGCGGCCCCTTGCCAGGGTGAACGCGAGGCTTGCGCCCGCTCCGGGTGCGCTGGTGATTCGACGGAGACATCGGTCATGGTGGTTCCCTTTCGTACGTGATTCGGATGCCGCTTAACGGACGCGCCCGAAGGTGCGGATGCTGCGTGGCAGACGCCTCTAAACGGGCGTCGAGGATGCCTCCGGCGCCGACGACTTGGCAGCGGCCACGCCGATGTTCCACACATACGGCGGCTCTGTGCCGTTGACCGACCAGTCGCCCACGATGCGTGCCTTGTAGATCCACGGGTTGTGGCTCACGACGGTGCGGGCGTTGCGCCAGTGCCGGTCAAGCCCGACATCACGGCTGATTCCGGATGCTCCAAGGGTGTCGAACACCTTCGTCGCGGCCTCCGGAACGAGCTTCGACAACACGATCTGCCCCTGCGCTGACGCGATCTCGGCGGCGACGTTGGCAGCACGGTCGTCGGCCGAGTCGCGCGTCGCTGCGGTTTCGAACGCTCGCTGCACGACCTCGGCGACGTGCTGCACCGTCGCGTCAGCGGTGAATGCGATGGCCGAGAGTTCACCCGCGACGCCGAGAATCTGCGCATCGTGGCGTACGAGGTCGGCGTTGGCGTGGGAATACGTTCTCTTTCGCGCGGTGATCTGCGTGGCAGCATCCGTCTCGATCGATGACGCTACACCGGCGAGCACCGTGAGCAGCACCAGCTGGTACAGGGCCGTCTGGTAGCGGAAGCGCGACTCGAACAGGCGCACCTCGCTCGGCTCGACGCGAGCGTTCTCGAAGATGATCGTGCCGGTGCCGGTGAGCTGTTGACCGAATCCGTTCCAGTCGTCGCGCACGGTGACGCCGGTCTGATCGATCCGCACCAAGGCGGTGACCGATTCGCCCGTCGCGGAGTCGGTGGCGGTGACATCCGTCCAGTCCGCGTAGATGCTGCCTGTCGTGTAGTACTTGCTGCCGTTCACGACGTAGCCGTCGTCGGTGTGCGCCACCGTGGTCTGCGATGTGCCGACCGTCCCGGATCCCACCTCACTCCACGCGTTGCCGACGATCTCGCCGGCGACGAAGCGGTCGAGCCACGTGTCGCGCTCGGGCGAGTCGGGTGAGGTGAGCTGGTCTTCGACGAAGGCGATGTGGCCGCGGAAGATCTGCGGCAGGTTCGAGTCGGCGGCGGCGAGTTCCGTGAGAACGCGAGCGAGTTCGGGGATGCTGAGACCGGAGCCGCCTCGCTCGGCGGGCACTCGCAGGCTTCCGAAACCGGCATCCACCAGCTGCCTGACGTGGTCGCGCGGGAGCAGATGATCTTGCTCGCGCGAGTAGGCGTCGACAGCGATCGCGTCGAAGACGGGACGAAGTCGCTCGAGAGCGGTCTCGAGGCGGTCGGATGCTGCGGGCATGAGGTCCTCCTGTCGCGGAAATATCAACAGAAGCTACGTGGGGTTTCCCCTCTCGTCACGCTCCGTGTGAAACATGACGTGCGGTTACGTTTTGAGACTGATGTCGCTTGCGAACGCCAGGCGAAAGTCAGTCACCCTCGCGCTCTTGTCGTGAGTCGTGGGCACACGTCTCGAGCTGGTCAATCCGGAACATTCACCGGCACCTGAGCACGCCCTATACAGGTTGGGGCCGATCAGACGATTCATCTCTAGGCCCCGGGCACTCTTGGCAGTGCCTCAAGTGCTTTACGTGGTTGTGCCTGGGCATCCAGTGTGTCGGGGATGTCGCGTTCAGGGCCCCGGCGCCGTATCTCACAGACTGACGACCCAGCTGAAACTGACAATCTGTCCCTCGAATACCACCACTGCTATTGCCCGGCAGCGGTTCTCGCGGTGTCGGCACAGCCTGAGTAGCGCTTCAAGCTGTTCTGCTTGTGCGTTACGTGTGTCGGGGCCGCCGCGTACGTTAGGTGCGCGGCCCGGTATCTCGCCCGTAGTCGGGTGGGTGTCCTCTGGGACCGCCTCGGTCCCCGTGAATGCCTCTCTTTTCGGAACCGGCGCCGTTTCCGGAGCTGCCGCTGCCTCCGGGACTGCCTCTCTGTCCGGAACCGGTACCGCCTCCGGGACGGCCGCCATCGCCTGGACGGTCACCGCCTCCGGAGTTGCCACCTTCGCTCGGTCGGTTACCGTCTTCGGGACCGTCGTCGCCGTCGCCGCGTGGAGTCGCGCCAGGACCGTCGCCGCTGTCGTCGTCTGGATGATTCTCTGGTCGGTGTCGTTTGCCGAGATACTTCCGGTTCACATACCAGCCTGGTGGCACGAGTTTCGGGTGGCCGTCGTTGTTGCGGGTGATCGCCCATTCGCCGTGTTCGACTAACCGGTGGTGGAACCAGCAGAGCAGGACTCCGTTGTCGAGGTTGGTGGGGCCACCGTTGTCCCACCCCTGGATGTGGTGTGCTTCACACAGCCAGGCGGGGATGTCGCAGTCCGCTGCCGCACACGTGGTCCCATCCCGCGCAACCAGAGCAAGGCGCTGCTTCGCAGTGAAAAACCGTTCCGCGTCTCCCAGGTTCAACACATCCCCGTGGGCATCGATCGTGACTTTGTGGGTGTTGCCGTTGCACCGCATTTGTTTCACAAACGACATCGGTAACGCTGCTGGTGTCCCCGGCGACCATG
>NZ_JAPCHX010000009.1 GCF_026107415.2 Microbacterium sp. MPKO10 | reverse complement strand
AGACCCACAAACCTCAGCAAATCGTTTGCGGAGAGCGATTCCGGAGCGAAATCAGTCAAACCCGCCACAGCCCCCAACGCACGCTCCGCCGCCTCCACAGCAGACACCGCAGCAACCGCACCACTCGAAGCACCTGCAGTAGCCGCGCCATCCGGGTGAGTTAGACCTGCGCTCTCAGTATCACGCGCGTCCGCAACGTCCTGTCCTTCCGCAGACCCGAGACCTGACATCTCGGCAGCCGCAGCATCCGGGCTCTCCAAGAAACCCGACGCGCCCTGATCCGCCGACCGCGCTGCAGACTCCCCCGGCAACTGCCGGTTCCCCGAACTCTCAGGCACACCCGGAGCCGCCCACCGGGCATGGTTCTCCGGCTCCTCCGAAGACCCAAACCCGGGTGCCGAACCTGCGATAACCATGGACACATTGTGACAGCAGCCACCGACATTCCCACCAACACAAACCCCCGATCAACACACCATTGTGGATAACTCCAAAAGTCGCATGCCTGTGGACGGAGAAGCACAATCCAGAGCAGGTGAAAGACCGTCTGAGGGAGAACAAACGAGCAGATTCGCGTTGACATCCGAGGCGAGGTGAACCGAAACATAAAAGCGAAGAACCGCGCCAGTGCGAGTGCCGGCAATCGCGATATCCGGAGCAGCGAACCGAAGGTCCTGAAAAGAGCTACACGCCATGCCTCACAGGAGGAGTCAGTGCTCATTTTTGAGCGCAGGTCAGAAGAATCAGAAGAAGGTGTTGATTCCTCTCCTCCCCGGCAACTTGACTCAAGACCGTGCCCGCGTGGATTCGGTCTCTTCGAGGAGGACGCATGGAGTCTCGCCCCAACATTCTGGTGATCATGGCCGACCAGTTTCGCGCGATGGCGCTGGGCGCTTCGGGCACGGACCCCGTCTTGACACCGAACCTCGACCGGCTCGCCGAGGAGGGCGTTCTTGTTGACCATGCGGTGAGCAACTACCCGGTGTGCAGCCCACACAGGGCAATGTTTCTGACGAGCGCGCTGCCGACGAATAACGGCGTCACGCACAACATCAACTCGGTGACCGCCGAGCAAGGTGTGGGTCTGCGTGATGGCATCCCCACCTGGGCAACCGTGCTGCGCGACCGCGGCTATCGCACCGGCTACATCGGCAAGTGGCACCTCGAGCCGCCAACGGATGACGACGAAACACACGGTGAGGGCCGCCGCGAAGATGGCAAGGTCTGGGATGCCTATTCGCCGACGTCACGGCGCTTCGGATTCGACTTCTGGCACGCGTACGGCGCAGCCGATTCCCATCTGTCGCCGCATTACTGGGTGGGGGATGCTGCTCGCGAGGAGCGCCTCGATGTCGACGCCTGGTCGGCCGAGCACGAGATCGACGTCGCTATCGACGTCGTGCGCGAGTCGCCGAAACACGACGCTCCATTCGCCCTCATGGTGTCACTCAATCCCCCGCATCAACCGTTCGACGCGGTGCCCGACCGTTACCGGCACGCGTACGATCACCTCTCGGCGGCCGAGCTTCTCCCGCGCGACAATGTTGCGCACGGCACGCCTGTCGCGACAGAGGCCGCGGACATCGCACGCGACTACTTCTCTGCGGCAACCGGGGTCGATGACCAAATCGGCCGACTGCTTGACGCGCTCGATGCCCAGGAGCTGGCAGAGAACACAGTGGTGATATTCACGTCCGATCACGGCATGCAGCTCGGCAGCCACGGGATGCTCTTCAAGAACGTGCCCTACGAGGAGTCGATGCGCATTCCGTGTGTCGTGAGGCAGCCCGGGCGCATTCCGCCAGGACGTTCCACCGAGATGGTCACATCACTCGACTTCGCGCCAACGATTTTAGGGCTCGCAGGCGAAGCGGATGCTGTTCCCGCGACCATGCACGGGCGCGACCGTTCTGCCGCCCTCCGCGGACTCGAGGACGTGTCCGCCGATCCGGCGGCGTCGTACCACCGGTTTCCATCGGCGACGGAACCGGAGAGCATCCGCGGCATCCGCACCCGTGATGCGAAGCTCATCGCCTCGCTCCGACCAAATGGCACCGTTGAGATCAGGGCGTTCGATCTACACGAGGATCCGTTTGAGCTGGCAAGCGACACGAGATGCGAGTGGGTTCCCGCACTTGCCGAACGGCTGCTCACTCGCATGGTCGACGAGGGCGACACGTGGGGCGGAGCAGATCAGCTGAAGCGGCTGTTCGCGTGAGGGCATGCACTCATTGCTCGCGGGCAGGAGACCACACGGCGACAATCGGTGCGAGTTCATGTGCAGGGAAATCATGTGAGGGCTGAGCAACGACAAAGCTCCCTGCGTCCGGGCGGCCCACGTCAGACTTTGGCCACGAGCCGTGTCGTCAGAGTGCTGCGCTGAGACCGACCTCTTCCCTCCATGTCCGGTGCCGTTGCGTAAGACGCTCCACGATCTCCGGATTCGAATCAGCGAGGTTCTCAGTTTCGCTCGGGTCGGCCGCGAGGTCGCAGAGAAAGAAGCCCTCGCCGGGCGTGGTGTGTTCAACCTTACGAACGTAGCGCGCAAACTCTGACGATCCATCGCACCAGCTGAGTTTCCAGTCGCCCTCGCGCACGGCCCACTGCCAGGCACAGTCCCAATGGAGCTGATTATGCCCTGAGCCCTTCGCAAGCACCTCAGCGAGGTTTTGCCCATCAAGAAGCATGCCGGCTTTCTCCGCATCGCCCCGCTGCATCCCACGACCGGCATCGTGCTGCGCGTTGCCATCCGGCGGGACGGCGCCGCTTGCGGCATCCGTCGAATCGCCTTCGTCTGCGCTTGCGCCTGCTTCTGTGTCTGCACCGGCGTCTGCACCGGCGGCGGTGAGAAACGTCGCAGCGAGATCGAGCGAGCTGACGAGACTGTCGTTGTCTGCGCCCGCCGAAGCGACACCGGGCCAGCGCACGATGAACGGCACGCGGATGCCGCCCTCCCACAGCGTGTACTTCGTGCCTCTCAGCGGAGAGTTGTCGCCATAGTTGCAGGTCGACCCGCCGTTGTCGGTGAGATAGACGACGATCGTATCGTCGGCGATTCCGAGCGTGTCGAGACGGTCAAGAAGCGCGCCAATCTGACGATCCATAAGTTCAAGCTGCGCCGCGTAGTACTCGCGGCCGTGCGGCAGGTTCGGACTGATTGCGCCGTCGTACCAGTCGAGGTACTCGCTCGCTCCCGGATGCCAGTCCTCGAAGGCCGGGAGTCCGCGCTTCTCGCGCTCAGCCTCGGGAAGCTGCCAGCAGAAATTGTGCACGGCGTTGAACGCGACCATCGCGAAGAACGGCTCATCATGGTGTCGTTCGATGAAGTCGCCCGCACAATCGGCGAACTCGTCCGTCAGAAATCCGGTGTCTTCGACGGCGGTCTCTCCCGACCACAGTGGCTGCACGGCCATCGCTTCAGCGGCCTCGCCGTACGTCTGCGTGGCTTCGCCTGAGTGCGTCAGATAGTGCAGGCGCCCCATCGATTGTCCGGCGAGCCCATAGAACGATTCGTCGAACCCGTGTTGGGGCGGTGTTCCTCGATCTCCGGGACCCTCGGATCCGTAATGCACCTTACCGAAGTAGCCGGTGGCATAGCCGTGCTCACGGAGGCGCTCGGCGATCGTCGGTGCCTCCCCAATGTCAGAGCTGTCGAACCAGGTGGCGCCCCAACGTTGCTGGTATTGCCCGGTGATCATCGCGGCTCGAGACGGAGAGCAGATTGGCGCGGTCACATAGGCATTCGTGAAGCTCGTTCCTTCCGCCGCAAGCCGGTCAAGCGCAGGCGTCGACCCGCCAGTGAGACCCACGGCAGAGCGATCCGCGTAGCCGTGGTCATCGGACACGACGAGAAGGATGTTCGGCGTCTGGCGCGTCATGCGGACGCTCGTCTGCGTGTGGCGGCAGGTGTGCCATCCCAATTCGGTGGGGTGAAGGATGCTAGAGGGTTGACGTCGAGCGTGTCGGTCTGCCCCGCTCCCGCGACGGGAAGCCGCGCTCCGTCGCGTGCCGCGTCTCCATGCGCGGTGAACCAGTCGTCGAGCTGTGCCCGGAGATCTTTCACGTCCTCGACGTGATCCGGGTCATCAACGAGGTTCTCGCGCTCGCCTGGGTCTCTCACGAGGTCGTAATACTCGTGGGGCCCGTGCGGATATCGGTGCACATATTTACGCTCCGCCGTGCGGATCATGCGGACCGGACCGTACTCATCGTGCACGACGACCGCTCGTTCGCGACCCGGCTCTCCCCGGAGGAGCTGTGCAAAGCTCTGCCCGGGGCCTTCCTCGAAGGCGGTGCCGTCAAGCCCCGCGAGGTCGAGAAGCGTCGCAGCGACGTCGTAGCCCGACAGCAGATCATCGATGACGCGGCCGGAGGCGCCGAGATGCGGATGGGCGATGATGAACGGCACCATCACCGACTCGTCGTACATGTTCTGCGGGAAGGTTCCGTTGCCTTTGCCCCAGATGCCGTGGTGTCCGCAGTTGAACCCGTTATCGCTCGCAAAGACGACGATCGTGTCATCGTCGAGCCCGTGCGCGGTCAGCCGATCGAGAAAACGGCCGATCGCAGCATCCATCGCTGTCACGGCGGCGAAGTACCCGATGAGCGCCTCGCGGGCGTCAGCCTCACCGCCGATGGGCACTCCGTCGACGGTCGGCTGCCATGGATGAGGCTCCTCTTGCGGGCAGGATTCGAAGGCGCAGTCACGGTACATCTCCGTGAATTCCTTCGGATGCTGCCCGGCGAAGGGCTTGTGTGGCGCCGTGAAATTGAGCGCGAGGAAGAACGGTTCGTGGTCGGACTGCCGACTTGTCCGTCGTGCGGCTTCGGCATCGATGAAGTCGATCGCGTCGTCCGCGATGACGTCAGTCAGATACCCGTCGACGTCCTCGGGCACTCCATCTCGGTACATGCGGGCGCCCGAATAGGGGCTTCCGCCGCCCTCCAGCGCGAACCAGTGTACGAAACCCCGACGCGGTACATCGCTTGCGCCAAGATGCCACTTGCCCGAGAGTCCGAGCCGGTAGCCGGCCTCGGCGAGTGCGTCGGTGAACGTGGGCTGCCCGTCGAGGTAGTCTCGGCTTTCCGGGCCCGCGTGCGCACCGTCGAGATAGTCGTGGACGCCGTGTCGCGAGGGGATCTGCCCGGTGAGGAGACTTGCTCGAGCGGGTGAGCACACGGGTGAGGCGCAGAAGAATCGACTCAGTCGTGTTCCCCGCTCGGCGAGCGCGTCGAGGACGGGGGTCTTGATCTCAGGGTTTCCGGCGCAGCCAAGCGCCCACGGCCCCTGGTCGTCGCTCTGGATCACGACGATGTTCGGATGACGTCGAGTCACACTCTCTCCTGTGTTGCGTATCGGGACGGGCGGTGTTCAGCATGCTGTTGCGCGCTGCCGCGACACCTCAATCGTTCGCTTCTCCGCCGACGAGCGATAACTGCTGATCACCAATTCAACGACGTGGCGCGCATGCTCAAGCGGAACTTCGGGTTCGCCACCGGCGACGACGGAGAGGAAGTCTGCCATCTGCGCAGTGAACGCGCTCTGGATGTCCTCAGGCTGAGGCTCGCGAACGACACGGGAGATACCGTCGACCTGCACGATCGTGCCGCGTCGGGGGTCGGCAATTACGACTCCTCGCTCACACACCACGAGCAGAGTGTCTGACTTCTGCGGGGGGTCAGAAACTACGCTGATCGAGACGCCGACACCGTTGTCGAGCCGCAAAGCGATGTTCCCATCGGTCTCTACCTCGGTATCGAACCGATGCGCGGTCGACGCGAAGACCTCGGTCGCGCGCCCACCGCCGAACCACAGGCACCGGTCGAGGCAATGCCCGCCGATATTGATGAGCGCACCTCCACCTGCCATCTGCTTCGAGAAGAACCAGTCGGATCGGCTGCCCGGTCGGTAGTCGGTGCTGCGGTAGTCGCGAACCATCACGACATCGCCGAGCTCGCCTGAGTCGATCAGCTCACGAGCTGCCCTCTTATCTGGCATGAAGTGCTGGATGTGACCGACGGTGAGGGCCACTCCCGCCTCCTGGCACGCTCGCACCATCGCATCACAATCGGCGAGGGAGGTCGCCATGGGCTTCTCGACGAGCACGTGCAAGCCCGCGGCAGCGGCATCCGTCACCATCGGTAGGTGAAGGGCGTGCGGGGTGTTGACCACGATCGCGTCGACCAGGCCGCTCGCATGCATATCGCGGTAGTCGGCATACACGGGGACTCCCCCAGCCGCATCTGCCGCGCGCGAAGCAGCGGTCTCGTCCAGATCGCAGACCGCCCCGATCTCCACCCCCTCGAGCGCCTGTGCGGCAGAGATGTGGAAGTCGGCGACAGCGCCGGCTCCGATGAGTCCGATTCGCATTGTTCTCCTTGTCGGGCGTCGTCAGTCGGTGATCGCACCGCACGAGCGGCGAACCACGATGCGCGGACGAAGTCTGATCTGGTGAAGAGGGCAATCGTCGCGCTCGATGAGACGACGGATGAGCACGTCCGCTGCCATGCGGCCGATGCGGTATTTCGGCGGGGAGACCGCCGTGAGCGGCACCTCGGCGAGGTCTGCCGTCTCGTCGTCATACGAGACGAGGGCGAGGTCGTCTGGCACCGAGAGCCCGCGGCGCCGTGCCGCGGCCTCGAGCAGTATCGCCTCGCGATCGCCGAAGACGAGCGCGGCGGTCGCGCCGAATTCACGCACCTGATCGAGGGCGTTCCCGGCCCGATGCTCCTCCCACTCCTGCTTGCGCTGGGCGAACTCCAGACCGGTCGGCAGGTCGAGATCGGCCACAGCGCGACGGTATCCGAGTACGACGGCGGGTGCGGTGGGCGTCCGGTCGCGCGTCAGAAGGGCGATGCGCTCGTGACCGAGCTTGACGAGGTGCCGTACCGCGTCGTAGGCGCCGCCCTGGTGGTCGGAGCAGACGTGCTCTGTGCGGTCGCCCGATCCAGAGTCGATGAGGCTGCGCTCGAGCAGCACAACGGGAACAGGGAGTTCCATAAGGCTCTGCGCGCGCCCGACGGGGTCCTCGATGCCGGTGAGCGTCGGCACCAGCAGCATCCCCTCGACCCCTGCGTCCAGCAGGTGCTCAATGCTGCGGTCCTCCAGAGCCTGGTCGTATCGATACGTTGCAAGCTGGAGGGACGCCCCGACGGAGGACAGCGACTCGTCGATGCCTTGCAGCACTCTCGGGTAGTACAGCTGAGTGTCTGGAAGGAGCACACCGACACGACGCCGCACACGCTCCTCGCGTCGGGGCGCGGAAGCCACGAAGCTGCCGGCGCCCTGACGGCGAACGACGACGCCCTGCGCGACAAGATCGTCGAAGGCGCGACGCACCGTCGTCAGTGAGAGACCGGTCTCAGTCGCCAGCTGCTGCTCGGTCGGCAGCTTCTGCCCGGCGGTCCACGTACCTGCAAGGATGCCGCGACGCAGTTCGTCCGCGAGGATCTCGAACTTCAGCCCTCGCGTCTCGGCATCGCGGAGCGGCGAGACAGCCTTCTTCGACATCGTTTCCCCTTCACACGGCGTACTTTCGATTCTGACGGCCAAAAAGAGAGGAATAAAGACCTAATTCAGAGAGGTAACAACAGTATTTGGGGTGAAAGCCCGAGAAAGAAGAGAAATTCCTCCCTTTTCTTCAGATTACTCATTGAATACTCCTCTCCATCCTTGTGAGAGTCGAGCGAAACGAGCGGCGAAGACGCCGCTCACTAGGCGAAAGGTGAACCAATGGCGAAGATCCGAGCACTCTCCGCCCTCGTCATCGGAAGCGCGCTTGCTGTCACAGCAAGCGGCTGTGCCCCGCAGGGCGGATCCGATGACACACTGACTTACTGGTCAATGTGGAAAGAGGGAGAGGCACAGCAGAAGGTCGTCGCGAAGGCGATTGCAGATTTCGAGGACGAAACCGGGATTGACGTGGACGTCCAGTGGCAAGGACGGGACAACATTAAGAAGGTCCTCCCCACGCTCAATACGAACAAAGTTCCTGACTTGGTCGACGCGTCGTTCGCGAAGCTCGCACCGATCCTTGCCGAGTCGGGGCAGGCACTGCCGCTCACGGAGGCCTACGATGCCGCCGTCGACGGAAAGCAGGTTTCCGACCTCATTCCGAGTGCATACTTCGACGCTGGCACACTCACCGTGGACGGAGAAGATGCCCCCTGGATGCTTCCGTACTCGCTCACGAGCGATGCGATCTGGTTCAACGAGGCCGAGCACCCGGAGCTCGCCGAGAACCCGCCTCAGACATGGGACGACTTCATCGGTACGCTGGACGATCTCAAAGCGGATGGCCAGACCCCCATTGCGATTGACGGCGACGTCTCTGGATACAACGCCTACTGGTTCACGACGATGATGGTTCGTCTCGCCGGACCTGGTTCACTCAAGAAGATCGCTTCGGACGAGTCAGGTAAGGCGTGGGATTCCCCCGAGGCATTGAAAGCCGCCGAGTTGGTGCAGCAGCTTGTCGACGGCGGCTACTTCATCGACGGGTACAACGCGAGCAAATGGCCGGCGCAACAGCAGAAGTGGGCCGACAACTCGGGCGTACTGATGTACAACGGCACCTGGCTTCCGAACGAAACGTCATCGTATGCCGCAGATGGCTTCGAGTACTCGTCGTTCTCCTTCCCCACGGTTGACGGCGGCCCAGCTTCGCAGCGAGCAGATTTCGTTGGCTTCGCCGTCCCTGCGAAGGCGCACAACGCCGAGAACGCACAGAAGTTTGCCGCGTTCTTCCTCGGCAAGCAGTATCAAGATGCGCTGGGAACCGATGCGAAGATCATTCCTATCCGTCAGGATGCCGCCGTGAGCGAAGACATGAGCACCGTGAAAGATGCGCTCGACGCCGCTGACGATTATTACCAGCAGAACGACGGCATCTCCTTCCCCGGGTACACGGAGAAACTGCTCTGGCCGACGCTGGACAAGCTCATGCTCGGCAAACTCGATGCGCAGCAGTTCATCGACGCGATGAAGTCAGGCCAAGCTGACTATTGGAAGCAGAACTCATGACCGAGACAGCTCGGATGATCGGAGCCAAGAGCGCCAGCGGCTCGGCGACCCCCACGGGTCGCCGAGCCGGCGGCAACGCCATCGACAGAGGACGCAAACGTCTCTTCGTACCGTTCGTCGGCCCGGCGTTCCTCTTCTACACGATTCTGTTCGTCGTGCCGTCGCTCTACGCCGTCTGGATAAGCTTCAACGAGTGGTCCGGCGGCGACGACATGACGTTCGTCGGCTTCAAGAACTATGTGCGTCTCTTCTCCGACGACCTCTTTGTCCAGTCTTTCGTAAACACGCTCCTGCTGCTCTTCGTCGTCGGTATTGCGATCTTCGTCATCGCCTTCGGTCTGACGCTCGTTCTGCGCGACATGGTCGCACGCAAGGTCGCTCGTTCAGTGATCTTCTTTCCGCACTTGGTCAATGCCATGATCTTCGGTGTTCTCGCCGGGTTCATCTTCAACCCGGGCGGACTCGTCAACAAACTGCTGGGTGGACTCGGCGTCACCGAACCACCCGCATGGCTTGCGCACGAGAACCTGTTTCCGCTGATCATGGTCATGATGACCTGGATCACCACCGGGTACTTCACGACAATCCTGATGGCTGGTGTTGACCGGATTCCGCCCTACTACTACGAGGATTGCGCCCTGGCCGGTGCGAATGCCTGGCAGAGACTGCGCTATGTCATCCTTCCCCTCACCTGGGACGTTTTCGCAACCTGCGCTGTGCTCTGGACAATCTCCTCGGTGAAGATCTTCGAAATCATCTGGGTTTTCGGCGGGTCGACGGGCCAAGGGATGCCGCCAACACAGACATGGACGGTGGCGGTGTACACCTACGTCACGGCGTTCTCAGGACAGTCGATCCCCGCGTATGGTGCGGCAACAGCATCCGCGGTTCTATCGCTTGCTGTCATTTCCATCCTTGTCGTCCTGCTTCGTCGCGCAACGAAGCGTGATGCCGTCGAGTTCTAGGAGCCACACATGACCATGACCGAACTCACGCCTCCCGCTGTGGCGGCGAAACAGCCGCGCAAGCAGCGGCGCAGGCGAGCTGCCATCACACACGACCGCAGCGTGTTCCGCGGCATTGGACTCGTGCTGCTCTGGCTCTTCGTCGCGCTCAACATCGCCTGGATGATCTGGATGGTCATTCAAGCCTTCCGCGACACGCGGTCCATCCTTGACAACCCCTGGGGCCTGCCGACGTCGCTCGATCCGGTGAACTTCGTCACCGCATGGACGGTGGGTGATTTCGCAACGGCAACACTCAACAGCGTCGTCACCACCACAGTCTCGTCGCTGCTGACCGTTGCCGTGGCGGCACCCGCGGCGTACTATCTCAGCCGCGTCGAGAATCGGCTGACGCGGTCGCTCACCATGTACTTCGTGCTCGGGCTCGGAATCCCCGCCCAGGTGATCCTCATTCCGCTCTTCGTGATGCTGAACGAGGTGTACCTGACAGACAGCCTCATCGGGCTGAACATGGTGTACATCGGCGTCTCGATGCCATTCACGGTGTTCCTCCTCACCGCGTTCTTCAGATCGCTTCCGCTTGAGATGGAGGAGGCCGCGGCCCTCGACGGAACGACAGCATTCGGGACGTTCTGGCGCATCACACTGCCACTCGCCAAGGGCGGCATTCTGACCGCCTTCGTGCTGCAGGTGATCTCGCATTGGAATGAGACCCTGCTCGCGCTGACGCTGCTGCAGTCGACCGAGAAGTACACGCTGCCGGTCGCTCTCATCTCGTTCATTCAGCAGCAGACGTATTCGGGTGCAGACTGGGGTGGCCTCTTCGCCGGGCTCTGCATCGTTGTGATTCCGATGCTCATCATCTACCTGTGGCTCGGCCGTCGCCTCACGGAAGGGCTCACTCTGGGAATGGGCAAGTGACCCGGGCGTCGAGCCGTCGGCCGAACATTCTCCTGATCATGGCTGACCAGCTCGGCGCCCACGCGCTCGATCGGGATTCGGAGTTCGTGCAGACTCCGAATCTCGATCGCCTTGCCGCCTCGGGGGCCGTGTTCGAGCGAGCGTATGTGACTTTCCCGTTGTGTGTGCCATCTCGCGCAAGCATGCTGACAGGACGGATGCCGCATGAGCTCCGCATCTCAGGAAATTCTGCACGGAGTCGCGACGGCGGCTCGGAGCCGGCGCGGCATCCAGACAGTCTTGGGCACGTGCTCGGCGCCGCGGGATACGACTGTGCTTTCGCAGGGAAGTGGCATGCGACGCAGCCGAGTGCTCCTCCAGATGTTGGCTTCGAGATGCTGCGCCCCTTCGGCGACGTCGGGCTTGCCGATGACTGTGCCGCGTGGATCGGTGAGCGCGCGGACGCTGAGGACCCGTTCTTCCTGTGCGCGTCGTTCGATGATCCGCACACGATCTGCGAGTATGCACGTCGCCAGCCGATGCCGTACGGCGATACGACCGAAGTTCCGCTGCGTGAGGCACCGCCGTTGCCCGAAAACTTCGAGCCGGCTCCCTTCGAGCCAGAAGCTGTGCGGTACGAGAAACACGCGGCGCAGCCGATGTACGGCACGGGAGACTACACGCCAGACGACTGGCGCGCGTACCGGTCGGCGTATCGCCAGCTAATCGAGAGGGTGGATGGCTACGTCGCCCAGCTTCTCAGTGCCCTCGAAAGCGCGGGGCTGCGCGAGAACACAATCGTCATTTTCACCAGCGATCACGGTGACGGCGATGCCTCTCACCGGTGGAACCAGAAGACGGCGCTCTTCGAAGAGTGCACGCGAGTGCCGCTGTTCGTCTCGGGCCCAGGCATCCGACCCGCGCGTCAGACACAGCCGGTGTCGATGTGCCTCGATCTGCTTCCGACCCTGTGCACGCTGGCCGGTGTGGAGGTCCCCGTATCGGCGGAGCTTGGAGCCTCTCTCCTGGTGCCCTCAGAACCGGAGTCCCCACCCACAGTGCTGCCCGCTGGCGCAGACTCCGCACACGCGACGCCCACAAGCGCTCCACTTCCGAGGGAAGCATACGACCCTCCGTCTCCTACGGGCGCAGCACCACACCAGCGTCTGTGTCGGCCCCAGGAGCATGACCGGTCCGTCGTCGTCGAGACGCGCTTCGATCGCTCTGACCCGCCTCACACGCGAGGCCGAGCGCTGTATTCCGGCAGGTACAAGTACGTCGTCTACAGCTGGGGCCGTCACCGCGAACAGCTTCACGACATCACGTCCGATCCCGGCGAACGCCGTAATCTCGCGGTCGAGTCGGCGTTTGACGGCGTGGTCGACGATATGCGCGCACGCCTGCTCGAGTGGTGCCGTAAGACGGGCGACTCCGATGCGCTGAAGTACCTCGTGCTTCCGAATTCAGCGGACGACAGCATCCGTCGAGAGATCTTTGCGGTGCCCTATTAACCGCGTAAACCGCAATGGTTCTTGAATCCTTATGTCCGGCTTCGGTGAGATACCAGTCACAGTCACAAGGAGGTACTGATGGAACTCACCCGACGCGGTGTGCTCACGGCCGGCGTCATCGCCGGCGCTGCTCTGCCCCATCTCAATGGATCGGCCGCCCCGGCCGCGGCGAAGACGCCCGGCCTCACAGAGATCGAGAGGAAGGCCGAGCAGCTCGACCCGCCGATCTTTCTCTTGGAGAGCAGGGTCCCGCGCCAGTTCACGGCAGACAAGGGCTCGACGTTGCAGATCTCCGACGCGAGAGCGAAGGTCGGCGCTCACAGCCTTCGCTGGGATCATCCGTCTGACGGCATCCTCACTGTGAAACAACCGCTGCGGTACGGGGCCAGCGATTACAGTCCCGGCGACGATCAGGCGTGGATGGGCACCGTCGACACGTTCTGCGTCTGGATCTACAACGAGACTCCGTCAGACTCGCCCCTGCGCATCGAGTTCGGGCGTGGAGCCAACCAGGACTGCTGGTTCCACTTCGGGCTCGACTTCACGGGGTGGCGCACATGTTGGGTCCGCTTCGGGTACGACACCGAGGGCACCCCGCACAAAGGCATGAATCGCGTGCGTTTCATCGCGCCGAAGCGAGAGGGCACGCTCTACATCGACCAGGTGATCCTGAACGTCGAGATGCGCCCCGACCATCCAACTCCGGACGACCAGGTGCCGAACGTACAGCCCGAGATCGCGGATGCCGATAATGCACACTGGCTTGCACTGCTGGAGTTCCGAAAGGCGTTGAGCGAGAACCCCCTGCCTGCAGCATCCAGCACCGACGGTGTGTCAGACGTGCGCGATCGCCTCGTCGCGTCGCTCGCTGGCAAACCCGATGTGACGGCAGACGGCCTGGCCGCGCTGACCTCCACGGTCGACGGTCTCGGGGTTCCGGCCGTCACGAAGGATGCCGCGCCAGCAGGCACGGGCTCGTTCGTGAATGGCTACCAGACGGCGATCTGGCCGGAGGATCTGCGCGGCGATATCTCGGACTTCGCGGGCGTGGTCACACTTCGCAAAGTCACCGACACGATGCTCACTGTCGCTCAGGCCGTCAAGGCGTCGCGCGACCAGGGTGCATCGACCGCGGACGGCTTCGCGACGCTGTATCTGCGACTCTTCGCGCACCTTGAAGACCAGGGTTTCGCAGCCGGCAGCGCCCAGGGGACGATCCATCACATCGGGTACCAGTACCGCGGCTTCGCCAACTCGCTTCTGCTCGCTCAGCCTGTGCTCGAGGAGCACGGCCTGTGGGAGCGTGCGAAGGCCAACCTCTCGTGGTTCTTCGGCCTCGGTCGCCTCACGCATGACTTCAGCGACCCCGCGCATTACGGCGGTCTGGTCGATGTGCTGAACACTCTCATGCAGGGACTCATCGTTCGAGGTCTCGCCGAGTCGGATCCGAGAGATCAGGCGAGCGTGCTGCAGGCGGCGACGACCTGGCTCGACAATGCCATTACCTACTCCCCCGGAGTCGAAGGCGGCTTCAAGCCCGACGGCACCACGTTCCACCACATGGGTCCGTATCCGGACTATGCGCGAGACGCTTTCGCCGGGCTGAGCCCGGTGATCGCGCTCGTGCATGCAACGCCGTTCGCTGTCTCGAAGTCTGCCCGCGGTGTTCTCAGGAAGGCGCTCTTGACCCAGCGGCTCCATGCCAACACGACGCAGTGGCCGATCTCGCTGGCCGCTCGACATCCCACCGGAGAAACTGCTCTGCACGTTCCGACGTTCCAACGGATGGCGGCAGTCCCGCAGCCGGGAACGTCGGACACGTACGACTCCGAGGTGGGTGCGGCGTTCCTTCGACTGCTTCCACCGCAACCGAGCAATTCGCAGAAGAAGTTCGCTGAAGCCCTCACGAAGGCCGGGATCGCTGAGGAGTCCGCACCGGCCGGTCACTGGCAGCTCGGATACGCCGCCTGCGGACTGCACAGGCGAGACGAATGGCTCGTGACGATTCGTGGCCACAATCGCTACCTGTGGGCGACGGAAATCTACGACGGGGCGAACCTCTACGGGCGCTACTCCACCTACGGGACCGTTGAGATCCAGGCAACCGCGGATGCGAACGGACAGATCACCCACGCGGCGGGTGGCTACGAGCAGCCCGGGTGGGATTGGAACCGTCCGCCCGGCGCGACGACCCGTCATCTCCCGTGGTCGAAGCTCAAGGCGAACCTGGAAGGCACCATCGAGCAGATGGTTCTGACGCGCTCGCGGTTCGCCGGAGCGGGGTCGTGGAAGGGCACACACGGCGTCTTCGGGATGCATCTCATCGAGCATCCGTTCTTTGACCCGAGCCACACCGCTAAGCTCTCACGCTTTAGCTTCGACGACCTTGTGATCGTGCTCGGCAGCGACATCGAGAACTCCGACTCAGCGAATTCGACGGAAACAACGCTGTACCAGGTGCGTGTGAATGCGGCGAGCGGTGCCGACGACTCTCGAAAGATGACGGATGCCACGGTGATCGTCGACCCGCTTGGAAACGGGTTCTACATTCCTTCCGGGCAGACGCTGCGGACCCTCTCCGTCGATCAGACGGGGCCGGATCAGACTGGCGCGGAGACCGGGACCGCTCCATTCGAGACGGCGGTTCTGCAGCATGGCGCCGCGCCTTCCGGTGCCGACTACGAATACGGCATCCTCGTGCAGTCGGGAACCGAGGGCGCGTCGAGCTTCCGCACAGCGATGTCGGGCAACGAGCCCCCGTACACGGTCGCGCGGAAGGATGGCACGGCGCACGTCGTGACGCATAGGGGCTCGAACATTCGAGCATCCGTCTGTTTTGCGGCGGTTGATGATCTCGAGGGCGTCGTATCCGGAACAGATGCCCCGTGCCTCCTCATGGAACGTCTGGAGGATGCGACGCTCGAACTGTCGGTGACCGATCCGGATCTGCATCTCTATGAAGGCGACGACCCAGATCAGTTCGACGCCGACGGAACCTACACAGGTCGGATGACCAGTTACTCCCGCCCCTGGCGTCGCAATGAGAGCGTGCCGTCGACAGTAACGCTCACACTCGCGGGCCGGTGGACGTGTGCCGATCAGGGTGTCTCGTTAGCAGTCTCAGGAGACACGACGACGGTGGCCGTGACCTGCCAGCATGCCGCGAGCCGCGACCTGACCTTGACCGCTGCGGCATGACCGTCGGATGGGCCGGAGGAGCTTGCCTCCGGCCCATCGGGACCGGCATCGGCACGCAGGCAAGCTGCTGCTCATGAGCGGCGACATCCATCACAATGTCGGGCTGAGCACTTCGCTCAGTAATCAGCCCTCGCGTATTGTCATCGATGCGATCTTGTCGCCCGCAGTCTGGAAAGTGAAGCTGCTGCGCCCGTTCGCCCAGGAGCTCGCCCAGTCGCCCACGACGGTCACAGCATCCCCGTCGTCAGTGACCTCCTCCGGCGTCAGAACGCCAGTCGCACCGATGAACTCCTTGTCGCTCCACCCCTTGATCGCGTCTCTGCCTGTGAAAATTCGACCCCAGTCGTCAACGAAGCCGTCAACGGTGAATGCATCGAGAAACCCCGCCTCGTCGTGGGCATTCACGACGTCGATGAATGAGCGCACGGGTTCGGGTACGGATGCTGTCATGATGTACTCCTTCGTCAGTGTCACGGTGACGCGGTCGTTCCCAGTCAACTCCGCAGATCGCGCCCTGTCCACCCTCCGCACAGATTCTCCTGATGATGCCGTGAGGGTCGACGCGACTCTCAGTCGATATCCACCCTCGCGGGCTAACCTCTTACCGGATAGTATTGTCCGGTATGCGCGGGAGCATCGGTACGCTTCCGCATCAATGCGTTGGAAAGCCAGGAACCCATGACTCAGAATTCCGCTCCCCTCTCCGCCGAGTCCACCATCGCTGAATGGCTCGCCCACCCCGCAGGTGGTCCGGTCCTCCGCGCCGCCCTCGCCGAGTCCGGTCAGTCAGCCGACGCACTGCGGCCGGTGAACACCATGCCCCTTGAACGGCTGGTCGAGCTCAGCAAGGGCGCGTTCCCCGCCGAGCTCATCACCGAGCTCGTGCGTCGGGTCGAAGCGGGTGAGATCCCAGACGAGACTGCGGCACCAGCATCCGATACCGAACCCGCCGCCGACCAGCCCACTGCTCCCCTCCCCCGATGGACAGAGCAGATCACCCCGAACCGCTTCGCAGGCAAGACCATCATCGTCACCGGCGCCGGCTCGGGAATCGGCAGAGCGACGGCCTCGCGAATCGCGCGTGAGGGCGGGCGGGTCATCGCCGTCGACATCGCCGCCGATCGCCTGGACGGACTCGTGACCGAGATTCCGGATGCCGATATCGTCGCCGTCGGTGCCGACATCGCCGATGACGATGGTGTCGCCCGAATCATCGATGCAGCGGGCGACACGATCGACGGACTCGCGAATATCGCCGGAATCATGGACGACATGACGCCAGTCGGCGAGGTGACGGATGCTGTCTGGCAGCGCGTCTTCCGCGTGAACGTCGACGGAACCATGAAGCTGATGCGCGCCGTCGTGCCGCACATGCTTCCCCGCGCGGCCGGTTCAATCGTCAACATCGCGTCTGAGGCCGGGCTGCGCGGCTCGGCAGCCGGTGCCGCGTACACGGCGTCGAAGCACGCGGTCATCGGTCTGACGAAGAGCAGCGCCTACATGTACGGTCCGCTGGGGCTGCGCATCAACGCTGTCGCCCCGGGCGGCGTGATCACGAACATCGAGGCCCGATTCGCATCACCCCTCGGTGAGGCGCGCATGCGTCGGGGGATGGCGATCATGACGGATGCTGTCGAAGCCCCGCTCTGGCAGCATCCATCACGTTCCTCCTCAGTGACGACGGCGTCAACCTCAATGGCGTCGTGCTGCCCTCGGACGGCGGCTGGTCGGCTGCGTAGTTCATGGCTCCGCACATTCACCTCTTCGCCGAACCGTCACCGCCGTCATTGGGCGCTGAGGCCGAAGCCCACGCGGCGCACACAAGACTCGCACCCGTAAATGCAAAGACTACGCTCGCGCCACCGAGCATGGAGAGCACCGCAACGACGAGCGGAATCGCGGTCTGCCCCGCCCGATTTCCGACAAGGCGCAACGATGCCGCGAGGCCTCTCTGCGACGCTGGCGTCACCAGTGTGATCCACGACATCGTGAGCGGCTGCACGGTTCCCGCAGCGATTCCATAGAGCGCCATTGCAGCGGTGAGGCCAAGTGGGCCGAGCGGAAGCGCCAACGCCAGCAGGCTCAGCGCTGAGAGAAGGCCGCCGACGACAAGTACGCGCCGACGACCGAATCGACGCGTCAGGCGCGACAATGTGATGCGCGACACCATCGTGGCTGCCCCTCGTGCGACGAGCATGATGGTGATCCAGGATGCGGCGAAATGCCGTTCCTGGCTCAGCAGAGGCAGGTAGGCCAGCACGATATCCAGTGACGACAAGACCAGGCTGCTCGCGATGAGAGCGCGCAGAACACCCGCCAGGCCCAGAAGGCGCACGGTTCCTCGCAGCATCCGGGGTCCTGTCGCGCCTCGCGAGTGCTCTGATCGCGAGTCAACGGGCGGAATCAACAGCGAGAGTGCGAGGCACACCACGGCAACAGCGGCGATGATGCCCGCAATGACGGAGAAGGGCGGAGCATGAGTTCCTTCGTCGGGAGGGAGCGAGAGGAGCAGCGGGCCGAGCATCTGCCCCGTCGACGTGACGAATGTGTAGAGACCAAACGCCGAATCGAGCCGCCCTGGGGCAGCCGTACGCATTACCCACGCCTGCTCGCCGACAACTGAGAACAACACGCCGAGCCCGAGAAGCACGGTGGCTGCCAACAGCCCGACCAGCGAGTGGCCAGCGACGACGGCGAGGACGGCTGCCGTCAGAAATGAAAGGGCACCGATGACCAGGCACAGTCGCTCTCCCATGCGGTCAGCAAGGCGGCCGGATGGAATCGCGAGCACGAGCGGCGGGAGCGCAAAGGCGGCAGTCGCCACACCCAACCATGACGAGCTGTAGCCCAGATCGAGAATCGCGTAGGAGATCGCCGGACGCAGTGCGTAGCTGATGATCTGCACCGACAACGCATGGACCAGCAGCAGTACGAGAGTCCCGTGCTTTCCGCCCACCGTCCGCGCCCGCCGGTCAGAGAGCAGGTCGCGGGTATACGGTGCCGTCGAAGAGCTTGCGAGCTGTGCGAACGACAGCTGTGCGCGTCACATTGCCGCCATTGACCTCCACTTCAACCTCGAGTGCCCCCGTCGGATGCTCGATAGCCATGCGCGGCCCCTCCGATGCGCGTGCGATGCCGTCGGCCACCGTGCCGGGTAACGCCGCGGCTGCCGCGACGCTCGCCGCGCCCAGGACACCGATCGACGTGTGACACCGGTGCGGAATGAAGGTTCTCGTGCGCACCACCCCGCCCGCGCCCGGCTCCGAGATGATGGTGAGTTTGGGAACAGTAGCGTCTGTCACGTCGCCAAGTCCCATGGCAGGTCCCGCCGCGAGACGCAGATTCTCAAGTTGGCGTCGAACTCCGTCTAGTCCCTCGAGTTGTTCTGGGGACTCAGCGCCGCTGATGCCGAGTTCAGCTGCCGGAATCACGACGACGGGCATACCGTTGTCAATGCACGTGACCGACAGATTCTCGATGACGTCGGCCGCGTGGCCGGTCGGCAACAATTCGCCGCAACTCGATCCCGCAGTGTCGTCGAAGTCGATGACGACCGGCGCTGATGTTCCCGGTACGCCATCGATTGACGTATCTCCGTCGTAGATGACAGCACCATTGTTGACCTGCACCTGCGCAGTCGCGACTCCCCCTGTGTTCAGCATGCGAATCGGGACGGTCGTTAGACCCTCCGTGGCAGGAACGAGGCCTCGTTCGATGGCAAAGGGTCCAACACCGGCGAGAATGTTCCCACAATTCTGCTGACTACTCACGCGCGCCTCATCAACGACGACTTGAAGGAAGAGATATCCGACCCCGTTGTCGTTGCCTGAGATCACCCCCACCTTGCTCGTCAGGGGATGAGCCCCGCCGATGCCGTCGATCTGCCTGATATCAGGAGATCCCATGATGCGCAGTAGAAGCTCATCACGTTCACTGGGATCTTGCGGAAGGTCATCGGCGAGAAAGTACGCTCCCTTCGACGTGCCGCCCCGCATGAGCATGCACCTGATACCCCCGTCTGTCACGACAACACCTTTCTCTCTGCTTCATTGGTGCGAGTTTGCTCGCTGCCGGTCGCGTGTGGCACGGCTCGGGGAGTCCCGCTTGCGCGTTGATCATCCCCGAGCCGTGCCCCTGATCAGCCCGTGTAGCCGAAGATGTCCATCCACAGTTCGGCATCCGACTCGAGGTTGTCCAGTGATTCGTCGAGCGACGCGCGGTGCACGAAGTCAGAATCCGCGGAGGGCAGCTCGACATCGCCGATTGTGGGATTTGGCATGTCCTTGTGCACGGGGTAATCCCCCATTGACGCCGCGAGTTCTTGGCCAGCGGAGGACAACAGCCAGTTCACGAAGACGGTGACAGCGTTTGTCTTGTCGGTTGACGCAGACATCCCCAGATAGAAGGGGTAGGCGGCTGCGCCTTCTTCAGGTGTCGCGATCGTAATCGGCGCGCCGTCAAGCGAGGCGCTGTAAGCGGTCGCAACGGGGATCGTTCCGACAGCAATCTCGCCTCGGGCCAGTGAGTCAGTGAGGGATGCTGAAGAATCGAAGATCCGCGGATCGTTCGCGGCGTACGCTTCGAGCCAGTCTTGACCGAGCGTGTCCAGCTGGAAGCGGGTCAAAGCAGCGGTGCTACCGCCGGCGCCCACCTGCACGATTCCACTCTTACCCGCAAACTCGGGATCGAGAAGGTCGCTCCAGTTCTTCGGTGCGTCCTCGTCTGAAATCACCTGGTTGTTGTAGCCGAAGCTGTAGATTCGGTCGAAGCTGCTGTAGTAGAGACCGTCGTCGTACGTCGCCTCGGGAATGAGCGCAGAGCTGATGTCATCTGTCAGCTCGACAGGTTCAAAGACTCCGGCATCGGCAAATCCGGCGACGAGATCTTCGCCCGAAGTGCGGATCACGTCAGCACCAAGCTTCTTCGCGGCTCGCTCACTGAGAACACGCTCGGAGAGCTTGTTGGGGGCGAGCCTCACGATCTCGATCTCGATTCCCGTGGCCTCGGTGAATGCCTCGGCCACGTCGCTTTCAGATTGCTCGCTTGCTCCCGTGTAAAACACGATCGAGCCCTCTTCTTGCGCCGCTTCGTAAACGTCCGCGCTGGCAATGAGCTCGCCGTCGATGACAAGGTCGCCGTTCTCATTCGTCTCGGCTGAGCCACCAGCTGCTCCTCCGCTGCATCCGGCGAGCAAAAGACTCGCCGCGGCGAGGCCCGCGAGTCCTACGGTCATACGCTTTCTCATATCAATTCCTCTCTGAATTGTTATCGGGTGTTTCGTTGGTCGGCGCCGAATCGGCGAGCAAGGTATGCGAGCACAAAGATCACGACGCAGTACAGAAGACTGGTGGCCGCGCTTCGCTGGAGAATGCCGTTCTCGAAATCGTCGAAGATCACGATGGAGATCAATCGGGTGTCTGTCGTGAATAGGAACAGAGGCACAGTGAGCTCGCGCATGGAGAGCATGAGTAACAGCAGAAACGTGGAGGTCAACGGCACCCGCAGGAGCGGTGCGGTGATTTTCCAGATAGCCCGCACGCGCCCGGCACCGTGCATGACGGCACTGTCTTCGAGATCGCCATGGATCTGCAGGATCGATGAGCTTGCGCCCTGATACCCCTGCGGAAGCTGGGCAGCGACAAACGCGATGACGAGAACGAGGAGCGTGCCGTAGACAGGAAGCGGGATCATGAGCCACGTCCAGAGCAGCCCGAGGCCCAGCACGATCGACGGAACGGCCAGCGGAAGCATGCTGATGTAGCCGAGCCCGTTGCGCCCGGGCACCTTTGTGCGATTGACCAGGTACGAGACGATGAACGAAAGAAGCGTGCCGATTAGCGCAGCGGCAATTGCGACGACAACAGAGTTCACAGTCGCCCGAAGGACAACGTCATCTTCGAGCGCGTCGATAAATACGTCAAACCCGAGCGCATCCGATGTGAATGACCCGAGCACGGTGTTCACGTAGGGGGACTTGTGGATCGTGACGAAAAACAACGCCAACATCGGCAGCACCGTGGAAAGCGCGAAATAAAGACACCCGATTACGAGCGCCGGAACGCGGAACCATCCCAGGTTGACGGGGGTCAGACGGAGCCCCTTGCCCGAGACCGTTGTGTATGTCCGCTTCGACACGATTCGACGCTGAATCGCCGTGACGATCAGCACGATCACAACCAGTGCTATTGCGACCGCTGCGGCCTCATTGCCGCGGGCTGGCGCCGCATTCATCAGACGGTAGATATATGTCGGCAGTGTATCGACGCGACCCGCGTTTCCGATGATCTGAGCCACGGGGAAGTTCTCGACGGTGAGAGTGAAAATGAGAATCGCGGCACCGAGAATCGCCGGGAGTGAAAGCGGAAAGGTAACTTTGCGGAGCACAGTCCGCGGCGATGAGCCATGGACGCGAGCAGCCTCTTCGAGGTCCGGATTCATCAGGCTCAATGATGAGTGGATGAGGAGGAACGCGTACGGCGCATAGTAGAGGCCGAGGATGAAAATCAGTCCCGAGATGTTGTAGATGTCGGCGACTGCAGGAAGGCCGAGGTCGCGGGCAAGGATATTGAGCAATCCGGCGTTCTCTCCGCCGAGAAGTGACCACGCAAGTGCACCGACATACGACGGAAGAAACATCGGCACGAGTCCGACGAAGTAGAGGAATCGCCGGGCAGGAGCGTTTGTGCGTGCCGTCACGAACGCGAGGAATGACCCGATGGCGAGCGCGAGAACTGACGACCCGACTCCGACAATCAGGGAGTTGATGGCCGCACCGCGGACTCCGGGGCCTAAGAGCGTTGAGAAGTTGGCCAGCGTGAGATTGACAAGGTCAATCTGTCCGGGTCGCGGAGTCGATGTGCTGAACGCCGACAGAACGACGAGTGCAATCGGCAGGATGATGAGCACGGCAAGGACGGCATAGAGGATCAGAGGGACCGTGAGGCGGCGGGCACCCGACCGAGCACGCCCAAGTGTCTGCTCTCTGCGCGTGAGCTCCGACTTCTCGAGTGTCATGTCCGTGTCACCCCCATCGCAGCGGTGCTCTCGGGGACGACGTCACCCGCGGCGGCTGTGTCGATGCCAGGGACATCGAGAGGAATCACTTGGATCGCAGCAGAGGGAATACCCAGCGAAACGTCATCACCGGGCCGGAGGCCCGTTGCGTGATGCTTGGTACCAAGCACATTCAGCTCGACCCCACCTTTAACCCTCACGCGGTAGGACGCAGTGGCTCCGTGGAACTCGGTTGTCACAATCTCACCAAGAACAACGTTCTCGCTCGAAGACGCTGCGTCGTCTCCGATGACGATGTCTTCAGCTCGAATACACGCACGTAAGGCGTCTGCGTACTCGAAGCCGTCAACCCGGAGACGCACGTCGCTGTCCACAAGCTGCACCATGCTCGAGTCCAGCGCCGTCACCGGAATATTGTTTGTCACACCGAGGAAGTCCGCGATCGATGCGCTGAGCGGTCGCGCATAGATCTCACTCGGGGTGCCAATCTGCACGATCCGCCCAAACTGCATCATTGCAATCCTGTCGGCGAGCGCGAGCGCTTCCTCTTGATCATGGGTCACATAGATCGACGTCAGACCGAGCCGGGTCTGCAACTCGCGCAGATCGCCACGCAGTCGCTGTCTCAATCGAGCGTCGAGATTTGACAGTGGTTCGTCCAGAAGCATGACGGAGGGCTCCATTGCGAGGCTTCGTGCCAGAGCGACCCGCTGCATCTGTCCCCCGGAGAGCATGCTCGCTCCGCGGTCCGCAAAACCATCGAGGCCAACGATTTCCAAGGTATCGCTGACCTTCCGCTTGATTTCGGCCTTGTTCATGCGCTTCATCTGAAGTGAGAACGCAACGTTCTCGAACACCGTCATGTGTGGCCAGATGGCATACGACTGGAAGACCATGCCGATGTTCCTCTTATGTGGCGGTCGGTTCACTCCGAGCCTGCTGTCGAAGAGTGTGCGATCGCCCACCGAGATCGTTCCGGTGTCCGGGGTCTCGAGTCCGGCAATGCAGCGCATTGTGCTCGTCTTGCCACACCCTGACTGCCCGAGCAGGACGAGTGCTTCTCCCTCGGCAATGTCGAGGTCGAGCGCCTTGACAGCGGTGGTGTCGCCGTAGGTCAAGGTCAGATCGCTCACGCTGATATGACTCATAAGGACTCCACAACGTTGGGGACAATCCGCTGGAATGCCTCCGCCTGCCGAATCTCCTTGTTTCCCGTGACTTTCCGCGCATGATTGCCCCGGTGCTCCGCGCGCTCGGCATAGTACTGCTGCAGGTAAGACTGCGCTTTCATCGCCGACATCGCCTGCTTCTTTTTCTCAAAGACCTTCGTGATGTCGACGAAGACTGAGGGAACAAACCCGCAGAGGTCAGGCTGATGCGGCTCGAAGACAAGGAACTCACTGGGCGGGGCGGTCCGGAACCCGGCCTCCACGACAGCTCCGGCTGTGAGGAGTCGTGCCTTCGCGACCACGGTGTATGCGACTGGATGATCCGGGTTGAACGGATCCTTGTCCGCGTGAGTCAGAACGACGTGCGGAGCATAGTCACGCATCAGCTCCGCGAGGCGGTCTACGCCAGTCTGATCGACGTTGAGCGGGTAGTCACCGAGATCAAGCGATTCGAACGTCGCTCCAACCGCGGCGGCCGCTTCGCTCGCCTCAGCATGGCGATGCTTCTTCACGTTCTCCTCGGTCTGACCCGGGATCTTCCACAGCTCGCCCGATTCGCCCCGCTCGCCGTACGACAATGAGACGACACGTGCCTCTCCGCCTGCCTCAGTGTGCTGCGCGATCGCGCCCGCCGCTCGCCAGACGAAATCTGCGCTGTGCGCTCCGACGACCAGCATTCTCCGTGTACTCATGCGTGGGAACTGTCCTTTCCATTGTTCGGGGCAGACGAGAGTCCGCGCCTCGTGTTTTGTTCTTCGTGAAGCTTCGATAGCCAGGTATGGGCAGCGTGAGTCGTCCAGTTCGGTGACCCGAGCGTGTCAAGATAAGCGGCAGCATCCTCGGTCTCGTGCGCACGACGCTCAGCGTGCTCGCGGGAGCCGGAGATCAGACGCTCGATGAGGGCCTGCGCATCACCGCTGAACTCCGCGGCAATCTGCTGTCGCAGCCAGTCCCCCTGCCCGGCGGCCTCTGCTGCGGTGACGCTTTCAAGAACAACTGAGGCAAGCCCCTTCATGAACACGCTGCGCAGAAGTTTGCGCCCCGCAGCATCCCCCGCGGCTCCGCCGATTGATTCGACTGGCGCCCCGGTAATGGACATGATTTGTGCGAATGCATCCGCACCATCTCCGCTGACCATCAGCGGTGTGAGGACGCCGGCGCGCGGCACGGGGGCAAGTACCGCCACATCTGCGAACCTCACCTGGTGGGTTGCCGCAATCGCCGCCATTGACGCCTTCAGCTCGGGGGACCCTGTGTTCAGATCGGCAAATATCGCGCCGCGCTTCATCACGGCGAGTGCTGTCGATCCGACGTCTTGTGCCGCTCGGGCTCCCACGAGACTGACGACGAGCTCCGCGTTCTCGACCGCCTCGGCCACTGACGGCATCTGCGAGACACCCTCGGCATCGAGACGGGTGAATGGGTCGTAGCCGGTCACTGTGTAACCGGCATCCCTGAGGCCTCGAGCATAGAACCCGCCAGCCTCGCCTAACCCGATGATTGCAACCGTCGTCATCAGTGCTCCTCCCTTGGCGCATCGGCGTCGAAAATGACGGTATTACATTGTCAACAATTTTGCAATCAAAAATGGACACATAATTGATTGATGAGAATGCGTCAACTGTGAGCACTTTTGTTTACAGTTGTTTCAACACTTTCGATCACCAGGGGGTTGAGGATGCCGAAAACCGAGGCGGCACAGCGACATGACGGCACATATGTCACCGACGAACTGCGTCGCGCGATAACGGCGGGAGAGCTGGCGCCGAATCAGCGACTGATCGAAGCCGATCTCACAGAGCAGTACGACGCAAGTCGTGGTGCAGTTCGGCTGGCCCTTGCCAACCTCGCGGCCGAGGGCCTCGTCGAACGCATCCAGAATCGAGGGTCGCGTGTTCGCGCAATCGATCTCGACGAGGCACTCGAGATCGTCGAGCTGCGCGCGGCACTCGAATCGATCTGCGCGGCAAAGGCGGCGGAACGCGCGGACGACACAGGGGTCGCCGCGCTCAAAGCCGTCGGCGAGCGCATGCGGAGAGCTGTCGACGACGGGGATACCGAGACATACTCAGCAGGCAACAAGGAACTGCATGAGCTCATCCTCAGGCTAAGCGGCATGAAGGTGGCACCCGGCGTCGTCAACCGCCTGCGAGCTCAGAATGTGCGCTACCGCATCCGGCTCGCACGGCACCACAATCGCCCAAACGTCTCGCTTCCCGAACATCTCGAGATCATCAACGCCATTAGCGACCACGACGCCCCTCGTGCGGCAACGGCGATGGAAACTCACCTCAAGAGCGTCCTAGAGGCCACACGCACGTACTTCTCCTGACGCTCGCGCGATCAATTCGGCCGGTCGAAAACTGACCGTTGACACTGTCGACAAAAATGTTGACAATGTAGAGAACGATATTGATCGCAAAGGAGCGCCATGTCTGCACACCCGCAGCCCAGCGAATCAGCACGAAAGCTCGTCACCGGCGCGTACGACGTCCACGTGCACGTCGCCCCCGATGTCATGAAACGCCGGACCACCGATTTGGAGCTCGCTGAGCGTTATGCCGAGCTCGGAATGGCCGGTTTCGTACTGAAATCCCATTACGTGCCCACCGCCGAACGAGCATCGCTTGTCAGAGCAGTCCATCCCGACGTGGACGCGCTCGGAGCGATCACCCTGAATGCGTCAGTCGGGGGCATGAACCCTGTCGCGGTCGAGATCGCGGGGCGCGGCGGCGCTCAGTTCGTCTGGCTTCCCACCGTCGACAGCGATAATCAGCGCAGCTGCCTCGCCGAGGAGCCCGACGGCGCGACACCGCCGATGTGGGCACAGTTGCAACAAGATCTGCGCGACGCGGGAATGGCCAGCCCTGTCGTCGACGTTCTCGACGCGAACGGCGCCGTCACAACACCGACGCTGCAGGTGCTCGACGTGATTGCCAAGCACGACATGACACTCGCGACAGGTCACTTACACGGGAACGAGTCGGCACGCGTCGTCGAGGCCGCGCGCGACCGTGGTGTGCGAAGAATCGTCATTACTCATCCCGAATTCACGTCGCAGCGCATTCCCGTTGACAACCAGCGCAGCCTCGTCCCCTTCGGCGCGTTGCTTGAGCGCTGCCTCACCACACCGCTGACCGGCAAGGTCAGTTGGGACGACTGGCTCGGAAATATTCGCGCCGCGGGCCCGGAAAATTCCGTCATCAGCTCAGATCTCGGCCAGCCGTTCAATCCGCCCGTTGAAGATGGACTTGCGATTGCCGCCGACATCCTTTTGGAGAACGGGTTCTCAACAGACGAGGTGCGTCGCATGACTGTGCACAACTCGCGATGGCTGGCTGGAGCCGCTCCCCTGGCTGATGCACCGCAAGATCATGCACAGAGGCAGGAGGCACGGCAATGACCACTGTTCTCGAGATCGAACATCTCACGAAGGAGTTCCAGCGCGACGACGTCGCCACAGTCGCCCTGCGAGACTTCAGCCTGACGATCGAGCGCGGCACATTCGTCACGGTGCTGGGTCGATCAGGATGCGGCAAATCGACGATGCTCAACCTTCTCTCCGGTTTGTCGAAACCCACGTCAGGGCGCGTGCTGCACAACGGCGACGCCCATACGGGCCCCACTCCGGAAATCGGATACCTCACCCAGAGCGACACGCTCATGCCGTGGCGGACGGTTTTGCGCAACGTGGAGATGCCGCTTGAAATCGCGGGACGTGACAAGACTGATCGGACGAGAGTCGCACGCGATCTCATTTCGCGCGTCGGCCTCGATGGCTTTGCTGATAGCTACCCCCGCGAATTGTCAGGCGGCATGAGGCGACGGGCGAGCCTCGCCCGGATGCTTGCCTACGGCGCCGAGACGATCCTTATGGACGAGCCGTTCGGCGCCCTCGACGCCCAGCTGCGGACCGAGCTTCAGGGTGAGCTTCTTCGTCTCTGGTCTCAAACGGGTCAGACCATCATCTTCGTCACGCACGACATTGATGAGGCCTTGCTGCTCGGCGATCGTGTCGTCGTGCTCGGCCCTCTCGGCACAGTGCTGCTCGATCAAGAAATCGATATTCCCCGTCCTCGTGACCCGGACCGCACGACTGTCGATTCACGATTCATCGAACTGCACCTGGAACTCGCCAACGCACTCAAAGAAGGGGCACGGCAATGACCGCCGCGCACACGATCCCTATGACTAATACAACTTCGTCTCCCGCGGCAAGCGGACCGGTGAAAGAGGCACGGAAGCGCACCTGGTGGGGCAAAAATGGACACCAGGCCACCGTATGGATGCTGCGCGTCGCGTTGTTCCTCGCTTTCCTCGTCGTCTGGTACGTCGCGAGCCTGATTGTGCCGAACCCCATGTTCATTTCTGACCCGATCGCGGTGTGGGATCAGCTCGTCGAGTGGATTGTCGATGGCACCATCGTCTTCCACACCTGGATCACCGTCCAAGAGGTCGCACTCGGGTATGTCATCGGCGTGCTGACCGGTGCGGTTGCAGGGTTCATCCTCGCTTCCATCCACCTGATCTACTCCGTCTTCGAGCCCTTCATGATGGCGCTGTACTCGATTCCGAAGGTCGCTCTGGCACCTCTCTTCATCGTGTGGTTCGGAATCGGAATCGATATGAAGATCATTCTCGCGGCTGTCAGCGTGTTCTTCCTCGTTTTTCTCAACACCGCCGCCGGCGTGCGTGAGGTGGAGCGAGGATTGATCGACGCGGTTCGCCTGATGGGTGGAACAAAACGTGATGTTGCATTCAAGGTCGTGCTTCCAGCATCCATGGCCGGCCTGCTCACCGGCCTCAAGGTGTCAATTCCCTATGCGCTCATCGGTGCTGTCATCGGCGAGCTCGTCGCGTCGAACCGCGGTCTCGGATACCTGATCAACGACTCCGCGTCGCAATTCAATACGGCAGGCGTGTTTGCTGCCGTAGCCGTGCTCACGGTGCTCGCGATGCTGCTCAACGGTGTCGTCGCACTCATCTCAGCACGTACCGGCCGGTGGAAGCCCATCGGCGATGCGTAAGGCACGTACTTTCATGACAAAAACTCAGTGAGGAGCTCACAATGAAGAATCGAACGAAGAGACTGTGGCGGTCGATCGCGGCAGCCGCAGCATTGGTCGGACTCGGCCTTTCAACCACGGCGTGCTCCGGTGGCGGAGCTGGCGGAAGCGACGACCCTGAGGTGCTCAACGTCGGGCAGATCAGCGACTCCATCGCCTTCTTCCCGCTCTACGTCGCCGAAGAGAACGGATATTTCGATGACGAAGGCGTCAACCTGGGAGAGCGACCGCGGCTAGGGACAGGGGCGAAGCTTGCCGCTGCCCTGACGTCCGGTTCGATTGACGTTGCGGCTGGCGTGATCACCGACGCCTTCAACCTGCATGAAAACAACGATAAAACCCGGCTGACCGGTTCTCTCGTGACCGAATACTACGTCGACATCATTGTCAGTTCGGATTATGACGGTCCGGGGGCTGACGCTCCGCTCGAGGAGCGCGTCGCCTCTCTCGTTGGCAAAAACATCGGGATCACCGGGCCGGGCTCGGGAACCGAGGCTCTCGTGACGTACCTGTTCGATTCCATTGACAAGGATCCGAGCAAGGACGCCACGCTCGTGAATCTTGGGGGATCGACGACGGGCGCGATTGGAGCGCTCTCTGAGGGTCAGGTGGACGCGCTCGCGTTCTTCCAGCCCGTCGGGCAGATGGCCGAGACCCAAGGTGTCGGTGAGATCTACATTTCGCCTCAACGTGGCGATATCCCGGACATGGCCGGCCAACTCCATGGGACGCTCTTCAGCACAACGACCGCGCTCGATGCGAAGTCGGAGCAAATCGAAGGCTTCAACCGCGCTATCGATTCCGCGCTCAAGTTCATCGCCGACAGCCCCGACGAAGCGGCGGATCTCCTGAAGACCTATCTCAAGGCGACCGACCAGGACACGGTGGATGCTCTCATCAAGCTGCTGCCCGAAGAGATGGCCTCCTCCACCACTATCCCGAAGGATGGATATGAGAAGGCCGTGAATTTCCACGTGAACTCGGGGCTCATCCCCGCCGGCCCTGAGTACGCCGACATGGTCTGGGACGAGGTGGCGGAGTAGACATGGTGTTAAGCGAATCTGACGTCCGCATGAGACTCGCGTCGGTCGCCGTCAGCCAGGTCGGGGATGTCATGGACCGCCTTGGTCTCGTCGACAGCGCAATCACCCCCGCTTGGAAGGGCGCACGATTTGTGGGCCGCGCGGTCACTGTATTGACAGCAGCGGGCGATAACAAGGTGATCCACGATGTGATTCCGACGCTTACTGACGGCGATGTGCTCGTAATCAATGGTCAGGGTGCGACCTCGCGAGCACTCATCGGGGAGCTCATGGCCGAGCGCGGGCAGCGCAAAGGCTGTGTCGCGTATGTCATCGACGGCGCTATCAGAGACGTGGATGAAATCGGCGAACTGCGATTCCCGGTGTATGCGCGAGCAGTCACCCCCGCGGGCCCGTACAGAAATGGTCCTGGAAAGATCGGCGTCCCTGTAGCAATCGGCGGGGTTGTCGTCGCTCCGGGCGACTGGCTTGTCGGTGACAGCGATGGGGTCGCGGTGATCCCTCAGGCGGATGTCGAATCGGTGATCGTCGATGCCGAGCGCAAACGTGAGAAGGAGTCGCAGCAGCAGCTCGACATCCGGGCCGGACTCGTCGACGTGTAATCGTCGCCGTCCGCCACATCGCTTCCTGCTCAGCCGCGGTCGATGTGCGCGTCAGCAACGCCGTCCGCCATGCAGCAGAGTTCCAGCAAGCGCGTACGGAGAGCTATATGTCGCCACGTTACGATCGCGTTGGTCCACACCCGGCACACACGATTGCATAGAGATCATGTCCACATCTCTGTCTGCCGAACCCGCGACCGCCAACGCACCGAAGCTCAAGTCCGTGCGTGCACGCGGAACATGGCAACAGCGCATGACCACCGAGATCGCCATCCGGGACTTCACGTTCCGCACGGACGAGCCTGAGCGCGTGGGCGGCACCAACTCTGCCCCAACGCCCATGGAGTTCGTCGCCGGTGCCCTGAACGGCTGCATCACGGTCGTCGTCGAGACAGTCGCTTCAGAGCTCGGGCTCACGCTTCGCGCCCTCGAGACGTCGTCACACGCACACATGGACGTCCGCGGCTTCGACGGCACAGCCGATGTCTCTCCGCATTTCCAGGACTATGCCCTGACAATCACAATCGACGTGGATGCTGATGAGCCCCAGCGTTCCGAGCTGGTACGCCAGAGCGAGAAGCGGTGCCCGGCGATCAACCTCGTGCGCGACGCGGGAGTGGACCTCACGATCGACTGGGACTTCGGGACAGCCGCATGACCGCGCCCGGACTCTGGACGATCGGGCTCGCCATCGCGTACACGATCGCACTCGTGACGGTTGGCCGTTTTCTCCAGCGTCGCGCAGCAGCATCCCCGCAAGGAAACGCAGGCTTCTTCGTCGGCGGTCGGTCCTTCAGCAAGTGGACTGTCGCCTTCTGCATCACGGGTCTTTTCTCTGGCTCAAGCTTCATCTCCATCATGGAGCTGAGCTACCGCACCGGAGTTTCAGCCGTCTGGTACGGTGTCGCCGAATCCGTCCAGGTGATCCTCATCGCTCTCCTGCTGGTCAAGCCCCTGCGGGAACGGCTCGTCGTCACGGTCACCGGCATCATCGGCGAGCGCTTCGGCCGCCTCGCGCAAGGGATCTCTGGTGTCATCACGGCATTCACGTTCCCGATGTGGTCGGTCGCAACGGCTATCGCGTTCGCCTCCGCACTGCACGCGTTCACCTCACTCTCGATCTACGCCGCCATCACCGTCACAGCAGTTCTCTTGCTCTTCTTCCTCTGGGCCGGCGGCATGCGCGCGGTCGCTTTTACCCAGACAATGAACTGCCTCGTGTTTCTCGCGATGCTGATCGTCGGCATTCTCGCATTCCTCCTCAATCCCGGCGTCGACGGGCTCGCTGAGCTGGCCCAATCGCGTCCCGAAATGGTGGATCCGACAAGCGCCGGTGTCACTCTGATCGCCGCCTGGTTCGGCACGTTCATCGTCAATGTGTTGCTTGCCCAGGCGGCATTCCAGATGAGTCTGTCGTGCCGCACACCCGCCGAGGGCCAAAAGGGTCTTTTCATCGCCGCCGGTCTCGGGCTTCCCCTCATCGTCCTCGGCGTCGTCCTGGGGACGGCTGCCGCAATCGTGGTCCCCAACGAAGCTTTGCCCCTCGTCGCGACGCCGATGTACATCGCAGAAGTGCTGCCTGCACCTCTCACGGGCGTCTTCTTCTTGGGAATCTGGGCGTGCGCCCTCGGTTGGGCTGGCCCGTGCCAGTTCTCGGGCGCCACGAGCCTCGGCCGCGACGTCGGCCGGGCGATCCGCCCCTCAGCCACCGAGGCAGACCTCGTCCGGTATACGCGCTGGTCTCTTGTGCTTCTGACGCTGCTCATGATCGGCTTCGCTTTTTTGCGTACAGAGCAGGCCGCCTGGTGGAACGTTCTCGCGTGGACGCTGCGCAACGGTGCAACGCTCGCTCCTGTTCTCGCCGCGTTCTTCTGGCCGCTTGCGGGGCGTCGCGCGGCGATCCCGGCCATGATCGCCGGGTTCGCGTCAGGGCTCCTCTGGTACAACGCCGGCGGCTGGTCCCCCACGGAGTTCTTCCTCGGCATCCACCCGGTCTGGGTCGGCATGGGAACCAATGTCGTGGTCATGATTGTGATTGCGCTCGCGAGCGGTGGATGGACGTGGACAACGGATGCCGCGTTGCGACGCCGTGGCACGGGTTTCGCGATTGCGACCGTCGTTACTGCGGCCGTCACGATTCCGTCGGCACCGTGGCTGCACGGGCTGGGGCTCTCGGGCCTGGTGTACTTCGCTGTTCTCGCGCTGGCATCGACGACGATCTTCTTCTGGACGACCCCGGCCCAGCGCGAAGATGCGGGTGCTGTGACGGAACACACGCACGCGCACGACCCGGCGTCTCAACCGTCCGTCCCGTAATCGACAGCTCACGCCGTGCCCCGCATGAGTACAGTCCACATGAGCTCAGAGCCAGCATCTGGTTGTGCGTCGCTTTGTGCGGCGCCTCATTAACCGAGACGCCGCGCGAGACTCCCGTTCGGGCACCGCTCAGGCAGTCGATGAGCTCGCCTCTGCACCGGACGACGGAGAGCCCCGAGATGGGCTCAGCCGCGGTCGATGTGCGCGTCGGCAACGCCGTCCGGGTCCCCCGCTAGCGTGATCTTCACCACGCCTGCGATACCGAACTCGTCTGCGCCGATCACCCACGCGTCTGCTGTCTCATGACCACATTCAGCAGCATCCGGGGGAATACCCACACACTCCACGCTCGCGATCGCGTCGGTCGCCGTGATCGTCGTCTCACCCAGGGCTATCGGCCGCACGTAGACCACGTATCCGTCGGCGGTCGGCACCGCGGCACTCGTCACGTCATAGCGAATCGCACCCCGGTGCGTGCCCTCGTCAAAGTCGTCACCGACGGCAATCGACACGGCATGATTCTGCACCTCGAAGGCCGACGAGACAGCAGCGCCGTCGATCGTCGACTCGGGAGCCGCGTACTCTGCTCGCAGATACGGCGGGATCACCGAGCCGTCATCTGACAGCCGGAACCCGTCGTGGACGGTGCCGCCGAATGAGAAATGCGCCTCCGCGCGCATCTCCACCTTCTCGCTCAGCACCACCTGATAGCTGCCATCCTGACCGATCGTCACCTCATTCGCTGCCTGGCGACTGCGAACCGGATCCACGGCCCCCGGCATCACGGCCGACGCAGCTGCCGAGCCAGCCAGCAGAGTCATGGCGACGATCGCGGTCGTAGCCAGCATCCTCATCATCGTCACACCTCCTTGCGGATCACTGATATGGGCTCGGCCGTCACCGTGCTTGGCATTGCGAACGCGATCGCCTCAACAGGACCGGTGGGTTCATCTCGCCAGGCGATGCGTGATTCTGAGGTGCGCGTCGCGAGCTCCTGCAGCCTCGTGCACTCGTCGTTCAGCTCAAACGTCATGTTGTCAGGCATGCACGAGATGGCGTTCCCGTCTCCGACGTCGATGCTGCGGTAACTGACCGTGCGATGGGGGCCGCGTGCGAAGCTGAGTGGCAGAACCATCAGATCGGCGCCGTCGACTCTCACGTGCACGTCATCGAGCACATAGCTGACCTGCACGGCATGACGCCCGGCAGACCACTCTCCCTCCGCCGCGGTGAAGCGGTACGCGACGCTGTCATACATCGGATCGTCGACCTTGGAATCATCCTTGTCGACGGTGAGCTCATCGCCCGGCCCGTCGTCGGTGAGCACCACGCCCGTGACGTCGGACACCGTCGGAAGAACGATCAGCTGCGTGTGGCGGTCTCGCGTCTCCCAGCCGATCCGCGACGCTCCGATATACCACGAGACCGGGTCGGTGCTGCCCTCGGGAGTGTCGAAGACGAGCTTCTCTGTGACGGCAAGCGTGCCATCGGTGTTCGCCGTCGCGGTGACCGTCACCTCTTCTGGAGTGAACGCGGCCTCGCTCACGCGTTCGACATGCGGCGACGTTCCTGCGCGCCCGACAAGCATCCCGACCACCATGACCACCACCGCGATCAGTGCGACGCAGACGAGCGCAACGAGTGTGATGGGCATCCAGCGGCGGCTCATAGCTCACAGTGTATTCGCACGGTCGCGGCGAGGCCATGGGGCCCGTTACACCTCCCCACGAGGAGGCGCGCTCGGACGTGCCACTACCGGAGGGAGGCAGCGAGAACCTCACGCACTGTCCGCGGCTCGCGGCCCAGGATCTCACGCAAGGTCGGTGCGACGCCCGTGAAGAAGCCCTCGCGCGCCGCCTGGTAGATGCCGAGGGTGAAGCGCGCTGCGCCCTCGTTGTCTCCCGAGGCAACGCGCTGCGCGACCCACTCGTCATCGTGAATGTTCTGCCACACCACGGGGGCTCCCGTGAGGTCCGATGCGATGCCGGCGACCTCCGCGAATGTCGGCGCGGCCGCGGCGGTCAGCGTGACAGGGCCGTCGGGAGCGGAACCCGAGACGATGAGCGAGGCCGCCGCTTCAGCGGCATCCTCCCTGGCCGTCCATGAGACCGCGCCGTTGCCCGGAACCTCGACGACTCCGGACGTACGCCACGAGCCGAGCAGCCACTCAAGGGAGTGAGCGTAAAAGCCGTTGCGCAGGGCCGTCCAGGCGAGCCCCGATTCCTGCAGCATCCACTCGGTCGCCGCGTGATCGCGGGCGGGCGCGAATGGGCTTGATGGATGCGCACCCTGATGGCTCGTGTAGAGAACTCGCCCCACCCCTGCGGTGACTGCCGCGTCGATCGCCGCGCGATGCAGGGCGACCGCGTCGGCCGCGGGGTCGCTCGACGAGACGAGAAGCAATTGATCTGCTCCCTCGAATGCCTGGGGGAGCGACGCAGGCTCGGCGTAGTCGGCGCGACGCACCTCGATGCCACGGTCGGCGAATCGCTGCGCCTTCTTCGGGTCACGCACCGCGACGGCAATGGTCTCGGGCGAGTGCGAGTCGCAAAGCTGGTCGACGACGGCTCCGCCAAGTGCGCCCGTTGCTCCGGTCACGACGATCATTGATACTCCTTCACCTATATCGTTGATAACGTCAGAACGTTATCACCGGAATATCATTGATAGCAACAACGCGATATCATCGGATCGTGGATGACATCGCGCACGGCTCCGACCAGGCAGACGCACGAGCGGCGATCATCGATGCGACAGCGCGTCTACTGAATGACAAGGGTGCGGATGCCGTGACGACACGGCGCGTCTCCGCTGAGGCCGGCGTGCAGCCGCCGACGCTCTACCGGCTCTTCGGAGACAAAGACGGCCTGCTTGATGCCGTTGCCGAGCATGTGATGGCCGAGTTCGTCGCCGCCAAATCAGCCGCCGTCGCAGACGCACGTGATCACGACATCGACCCCGTCGACGACCTGCGAGCGGGGTGGGAGATGCAGATCGAGTTCGGACTCAGCAACCCCGTGCTCTTCTCGCTCGTGAATGCTCCCGGGCGCGGCACGGCGTCGCCAGCCGCGCAGGCGGGGCTCGAGATTCTGCAGACGCGGGTGCACCGCGTGGCCGAGGCCGGGCGGCTGCGCGTCAGCGAGCGGCGGGCTGTCGACCTCATCCGCTCCGCGGGGTCGGGCGTCACGTTCACGCTGCTGACGACGCCGCCAGACGATCGTGATCCCGCACTGGTGGCTGCGATGATCGACTCCGTGCTGCGTGAGATTCTCATCGACGCTCCGCAGAGAGCAGACAGCAGCCATCGGGCAACCGCCGTCTCCTTTCGGGCGATTGCCCCTGAGCTCACTGCCCTGAGCGACGCCGAGCGCGGGCTGCTCGTCGACTGGCTCGACCGCGCCATCGACGACGCAGACGCGCCGTCAGACGGAACGTGAGGTTCGCGCCGCCGATCTCGTTGCACGAGCGGCCACCTGTGTTTCTGTGAAGTGACGCGCGCGTGACAAAACTCAGTCCCATTCACGAGGCGCGACGCCTCGCGTGACGACAGGTCAGAGCCTCGTCATCAGCTCAGGCCCGCCGAAGTGCGGGCAGAGACCGCAGAGACACGCAGAAAATCGAGCTTCTCAGCGGCATCCGACCCTGCTGCCACCGTGTACACGACGATGCGCAGGTCGCTCCCGGCGACGCTGAAGACGTCGCAATCGAGCTCAAACTCCTCAACGAGCGGGTGGCGAATCGTCTTACGCTCCGACTGGTGCTCCCCCACCGCACCACTCATCCACAGCTCGCGGAATCTCTCGCTCGACCTCTGCAACTCGTCGATGAGAGCAGTGAGCCCGCGGTCATCAGGGTAACGCCCGTGCACGCGCCGCAGGTCGGCAACGAGCGAATGCGAGAACGCCTCGTCACCGCGGCTCGACACGATGCGCGCGTCTTCGACAGCGCGTGAGTCAATTGAGAAGTGACGTCGCAGCAGGTTCCAGCTGCCATCATCGCTGAGGTTCGGGTCTCCAATCAGCGTCGCCATGATCGGCGTCCACGAAATCAGGGTCCAGGATGCCGTGAAGACAAGCACTGGAAGCTCACTCATGCGCGCTATCATGCGCTGCACGCCTGGCGGAATATGCGTAGGTACGTCGCGAGGTGACGGCGGGAGGAGCCCGGCGACAATGAACAGGTGGTCGCGCTCTTCATCGGTGAGTTGCAGCGCCCGTGCCAGAGAGGAAGCCACCTGCTCAGAGGGTCTGCGCGCACGACCCTGCTCTAAGCGCACAAGGTAGTCAACACTCACTCCGGCAAGTGCCGACAGCTCTTCGCGACGCAGTCCAGGTGAACGTCGCCCGTCTCCAGCTCGAAGACCGACGTCGACAGGTGAGAGCCGATCGCGCCACAGACGAAGCAGAGGTGCGAGGTCGCCATGCGAAGCATCCATTCACCAAGTGTTGCAGTGTGAGCGACAATTTGGGTGGTACTGGCAGTCCCCCTGCCAAGCGATGCCACGACAAACCCGCGCCGAACGCGAAGACTCGAAGCATGACAACGACATTGATTACCGGGGCGAACAAAGGCCTCGGCTACGAAACTGCACGCCGCCTCATCGAGGAAGGGCACACCGTGTGGATGGGCTCGCGCGACGAGCAACGAGGTCGAACTGCAGCGGCAGCGCTGGGAGGGCGCTTCGTGCAGCTCGACGTGACAGACGACACGTCGGTAGCGGATGCGGCGAGAACCATCAGCGGCGAGGGTGGTCTCGATGTTCTCATCAACAATGCAGGCATTCACGGCAGGGTCGCCGACGCGACCGAGCTCACCGCCGCAGACGCACGGGAGGTGTACGAGACGAATGTCGTCGGAGTGGTGCGCATGACGAGCGCGTTCATACCGGTTCTGCGCGATTCCAGCACTCCGACAGTCGTCAACGTGTCGAGTGGAATGGGATCGTTCGCCACGGTGCTCAACCCGGAACGCCTTGAGTCTCAGCTCGTGATGCCCCTGTACCAGTCGTCGAAGGCAGCCGTCACAATGCTCACCGTGCAGTACGCAAAGGCCCTGCCCGAGATGCGCGTGAACGCTGTTGACCCGGGCTACACGAAGACAGATTTCAACGACGGCGGTGGTGCCTTCACCGTGCAGGAAGGCGCTGACCCGATCGTCGACCTAGCGATGCGCGAGGGAAGCGGCCCGACGGGAACCGTCATCGATCGCGAGGGTGTTCTGCCGTTCTAGAGAGCCGTGTACACCGTGCGAAGTCGCCCGCACGGGCGGTCGCGCCCGAGTGTCTCCGCCACGACCCGCTCGTCATAGAGAGGTCGCGGCGCCTCACTGCTGAATCTTGGTGTGGCTCGATGTAGGTTCGAGGCATGGCGAGAACGACGTGGAAAGAACTCTCCGGTGGCAAACGCACGGCGATTGTGCTGCTCATCATCGTGCAACTGGCGTTGACGGGCGCCGCGCACGCTGACATTGCGAAGAGTCGAGAGAGTGAGCTGACAGCATCCAAGCGCACGTGGCGCCTCATCTCGCTGATCGACGTCGTTGGGCCGCTCGCGTACCTTCTCGCCGGCCGCCGCCGGTAGAGGCTTCGCTGGCTGCCGCCAATAGCGGAGCCTTTCGGCCGAGGATGCCGGGAAGAGGAAGAAGTGCCGAGACGAGGATCGGAAATCGGTTTCGGACCCTCGTCTCGGCACATTCTCCTCACGCCAGCACTGGCGTGCCCGAGATCAGCGGGCGGCGTCACCCCAGTGCGTCGACTCTCCGGCGGGCGCGTGCCGCTGCGGCACGTTCCACGGGTTGGCATCCTGAAGCGGCTCCGGCAGCAGCGCCTGCGGGGCGTTCTGATACGAGACCGGGCGCACGAAGCGCGTGATCGCGGCAGTGCCCACCGATGTGTTCGAATCGTTCGTCGTCGCGGGCCACGGGCCGCCGTGCTGCATCGCCGGTGTCACAGCGACGCCGGTGGGCCACCCGTTGAACAGCACACGGCCGGCCACCTCTGACAGCACAGACACAAGCCGGCGCAGCGCCTCTGACGCTTCGCCCTCGCCGTGGTGGACGGTGGCCGTCAGGTTGCCGGGGAACAGTTCCTCGGCAATCGCACCCAGGTCGTCGCCCGCCGAATACTGCACCAGAACGGTGAGCGGCCCGAAGCTCTCGTCAAGCAGACGATCGCGCTGCGCAGCCAACGTCGCCGTGTCGGTCACGACAACGGTCGGCGTGACCCAGCCCTGCCCGTCAGCATCGCGCTCAACAGTGCCCTCAACGATCGCGCGCACACCGTCGGTGGCGAGGATCGTGTCGCGGCGCTCGGCGAAACCGTCGGCCATACGCTCGTTCAGCATGCGATGAGGAACAGAACCGGATGCTGCATCCGCGATGCCCTGCTCAAGCGGCGCCGCATCGGGAACAAACACGAATCCGGGCTTCGTGCACAGCTGCCCCGCCGACCCACCGACGCTCGTCACAAGACCCGCGGCGATCTCACCAGCACGTTCGGACAACGCCTGCTCGGTGACGAACACCGGGTTAACGCTGCCGAGCTCACCGTAGAAGGGAATCGGCTTCGGCCTGGCTGCAGCGATGTCCGCCAGCATCCGCCCGATCTTTGTCGACCCGGTGAACGATCCCGCGGCAATCAGCGGATGCTTCAGAAGGTCAACGCCACGCTGCTGCCCAGAGATCGTCTGGAACACGTTCTTCGGCAGACCGGCCCCCTCGAGAGCATCGACGATGACCCCGGCGGTCAGCGCCGACAGCTCCGGGTGCCCCGAGTGCGTCTTCACCACGAGCGAGCAGCCAGACGCCAGCGCAGCGGCCGTGTCACCGCCGGCCACGGAGAACGCGAACGGGAAGTTGCTCGCCGCAAAGTTCAGCACCGGACCAACAGCCTGAAGGTAGCGGCGGATATCCGGCCGCGGCCCCAAAGCGAACTCCGGATCAGCAGCATCGATACGCACATCGAGATACGAACCATCGACAACCGTGTCGGCAAACACGCGCAGCTGCACAGCCGTGCGCTTCAGCTCGCCCCGCAACCGACCCTCAGCAAGCCCCGTCTCGGCCATGCCGACGGGCACCAGCTCATCAGCATGCGCCTCGAGCGCGTCAGCCGCGGCCACAATCGCACGGGCACGAACGGCAGGCTCGATGCCCTGAAGTGCCCGAAATGCAGCATCCGCGTTCTGTGCGATCTGATCGACAGTGGGTGTCGTTGCTGTGTTGTCGGTGCTCATAAATGTGCCTCCTAGAAGACGAATCCGGTGGGGAAAGGATCGGCGGGGTCAAGCATGTACTGCCCCATGCCCGTGACCCAGGCCCGACCCGTGATTGTCGGGATGACGGCGGGAACTCCCGCGACATCGGTTTCGGCGACGAGCCGCCCCGTGAAGCGGCTGCCGATAAACGACTCGTTGACGAAGTCGGTGTCAAGTGCGAGCTCGCTGCGCGCCCACAGCTCGGCCATACGCGCCGATGTGCCCGTGCCACAGGGTGAGCGGTCGAACCAGCCGGGGTGAATCGCCATCGCGTGCCGCGAGTGCGAGGCGTCAGAGCCGGGCGCGATGAACTCGACGTGGTGGCAGTGATCGAGGCCGGTGATGAATGGATGCTGCGGAGCAGCCTGCTCGTTGATCGCATCCATGATCTTCAGGCCGGCGTCGAGGATCTCCTGCTGGCGCGCACGGTCGAACGGCAGACCGACGTCGTCGAGGTTCACCATGGCGTAATAGTTACCGCCGAACGCCAGCGAATACGGAACGTCGCCGAGGCCGGGCACGCTGATGACAGCATCCAGTCGATCGACGAAGCTCGGCACGTTCTCGATCGTCACCGCGTCGGCGTGACCGTCCGTCACCGCGACACGCGCGATCACGAGGCCGGCTGGGGTGTCGAGGCGGATTGTCGTGACCGGCTCGACAACCTCGACCATGCCCGTCTCGACGAGCACGGTCGCCGTGCCGATCGTGCCGTGCCCGCACATGGGCAGGCAGCCGGAGACCTCGATGTAGACGACACCCCAGTCGCAGTCGTCACGCGTCGGCGGCTGCAGAATCGAGCCGCTCATCGCAGCGTGACCACGCGGCTCGTTCATGAGGAACTCACGGATGTCATCCATGTGCTCCATGAAGTGCAGCCGCTTGTCGTTCATGGTTGCACCGGGGATGACGCCGACGCCGCCGGTCACGACGCGCGTCGGCATCCCCTCGGTGTGCGAGTCGACTGCTGTCAGGACTCGGCGAGATCTCATATGCCGACCTTAGCGGCTCGCGATGTAGTCCAGGGCGCGCTTGGTGTCGCGCGTGACGCCCTCGACCTGCTCGGGTGTCAGCGGACCGCGCGGCGGGCGCGTCTTGCCCCCGAATGTGTTGCCCGCGACGTCCTGCGACAGCTTGATCGCCTGAACGAACTCGGTCTCTGAGTCCCACCAGAACACGGGCCGCAGTTCGCGGTACAGGTCACGAGCCTCGTCGATCTTGCCCTCGTGCGTGAGACTGACGATCTCGACTGCTTCCTTCGGGAACGCGTTCGGGTAGCCAGCGAACCAGCCGACCGCACCCGCGACGAGCGACTCGAACAGCAGGTCGTCTGCCCCGGCGACGACGTCGATGTCACAGGCATCCTGAATGTCCATGACCCGGCGAATGTCTGTCGAAAACTCCTTGACGGCAACGACGTTCTCGAGCTGCGACAGCTCGGCGATGATGTCGGGCGTGAGGTCGACCTTCGTGTCGAAGGGGTTGTTGTAAAGCATCATCGGCAAGCCCACCTCGTTGACCTTGGTGTAGTGCTCGATAACCTCGCGGCGGTTGGCGCGGTAGATCGTCGGGGGCAGGCACAGTACGCCGTCGGCACCGTCTTCCTTCGCGTACTCGGCCCACTGGACAGCCTGGTGCCAGCCCACGCCGTGCACTCCGGCGACGACGATGCCGCGATCGCCGACCGCTTCGACCGCGACCTGGATCACCTTGCGACGCTCGTCATCGGTGAGCGACGAGTACTCGCCGAGCGAGCCGTTGGGGCCGACGCCGCGGCATCCGTTTTCGATCAGAAAGTTGCAGTGCTCAGCGAACTTGTCGTAGTCCACGGCCAGACCCGCTGGCGCGTTCGCGTCATCCTTGAACGGAAGGGTTGTGGCGACGACAACTCCTCCGAGGTCAAACTTCTTACTCATTGAGATTACCTTTCAGTGTTTCTGGGGTGAAGATTTGTGCTGCGATATCGGCGACGCGGGTGTCGGCGCGGTCGAGCGTGTCGTGCTCGCGCTGCGCCGCGCTGCGTCGAGGCTGTTACTGCGGTGGCGGCTCCTCGGGCGATCTCTCATCGGGCTGGGACCCGCCCAGTGCCTGCCCCGCAAGATCGCCGATGCGCACCGGGGAGACGATGGGTCTGCGGTCGGTGGGGACTCCGTCGGCGAAGTTGTCGCCGAGCAGCTCCTCGACGCTGCGCCCGCAGATGCGGCCCTGGCAGATGCCGAGACCTGCGCGTGTCGAGAGTTTGAGAGAGCGAAGTCCGCATGACGCAGTCTGCGAACGGATGCTGTCAAGCTCGCCGCGTGTCACCTCTTCGCATCGGCACACAACGGTGTCATCGCGCAGCCAGTGCGTCCAGCCGCGGCGCGGTGCGTGCACAGCATCCAGGCGCACACCGAAGTCGACGAACCGGTCGCGGGACCGCGCCGCGCGCGAGACGGCTGCGGATCGCGGCCCTCGTGCGGCAAAGTGCCCCGCGATTTCCCCCTCGGCGAGAGCGGCGTCGGCACCGGCGATTCCGGTGAGCTCGCCGACCGCGTACACGCCGCGGGTGCTGGTCCGCTGCCGTGCGTCCACCTCGACGAACCGGTCGGGTCCGATGGAGCAGCCCGCGGCGATCGCCAGCTCGAGGCGCGGTGTGAAGCCGTGGCTGACGCAGACAGCATCCGCCTCGATCTTCGTCTCGGATCCCGCGATCGGTGCCCAGTTCTCATCCACGCGTGCAATCGTGACGGCCTCAACGCGATCGGTGCCGTGCGCTTCGACGACGGCGCGACCGGTGAGATACGGGATGCTGTGACGCACGTGGCTCGCGACGTAGCCGGCGAGCTCAGGCATCTTGCCCACGGCGGCGCCGAGCTTCCACGGTTTTGCACCCCAGCCGCGCGCGAGCGCCGGCAGGGTCGTCGCCTCGTAAACCCCGCGCACGCGGGCACCGGTGAGCGCAAGCGACTGTGCGACGGGCAGCAGGAACGGGCCGGCTCCCGCCACGACGACGCGAGATCCGAGAGCGATGCGCTCTGACTTCGCGATGGCCTGGGCCGCACCCGCCGTGTACACGCCGGGCAGCGTCCAACCGGAAAACGGCAGCGTCCGGTCGTGAGCTCCGGTCGCAAGAATGAGGGCATCCGGCTCGAGCGTCAGCGATTCTCGGCCGCCGGAGTCGACCGGGCCGACGTGAGCGTGCACGCGAGGCGTGCCCTGGTCGCGCTGCTCGAGGAGCCAGACCTGGGCGCTCGTGACGATCGTGCACCGCGGATGCTGCGTGATCTCGCTCGCGAGAGCCTCGAACGTGCTCCACTTGTGGTGCAGCACGTGCTGCTTCGCGGCCCGCGATGTCTCGGGGAGGTGTCGCCAGAACTGCCCGCCGAGCTGGTCGGAGGAGTCCAAAAGCGTCACGTCGGCTCCCGCGCGCAGTGCCGAGCGGGCCGCCGCGAGTCCGGCCGGGCCGGCTCCGATGACGACGATGCTCATGATGCGCCCTCCCCCGCAGCATCCGGTCTTGTCTCTTCCTGCAGCGACACGACGTCACCGTCGCAGGCTCGGCGCTGGCACGCGCGCACGTCGCGTTCGGCGCCCACCGTGAGGATGCAGTCGTAGCAGACGCCGATGCCACAGAACACGCCGCGGGGGCGGGAGTCGCGGCTCGTCGTGCGCCATGAATCGCGGCCGTTCTCGAGGAGAATGCCGGCAATCGTGCTCCCGGCAGGTCCCGTGAGCTCGGCGCCGTCCACAGTGATGCGCACGCGCTCGGGGTCGGTACGTTCGGCGGGGTCGTGCTGAGCGGGCAGGCGGCGGGCGGTCATGCTGCGGCCTCCTCGGTCTCGAGTGCGGCGGCAAGAGACGGGCGGGCGACGCTGAACGCCTCGGCATCGAGACCGGGCGTGCGTCCCGCGTAGATGTCACTCACGAGATCCGCCGTCGACACGGAGAGACCGATTCCGGCACCCTCGTGGCCGGTCGCGTGCCAGAGCCCCTCGAGGCGATGGTCGGGGCCGATGACCGGCAAGTGGTCGGGCATGAACGGGCGGAATCCGCCGTATGCGCGCATGACGCTCGCGTCGCGCAGGAAGGGGAAGACGCGTGTGCTCTTCGCCGCAATCTCGCGGATGACCTCGGCACGGAGGCGCGTGTCAAAACCGATCTGCTCGCGGCTCGAGCCGATCAGCACGGTTCCTGACGCCGTCGATTCGATCACGCTCGAGGTCTGCAGCGCTGCGTCATTCGACTGCGTCGCGCCAAAGTAGTCGCCGTCGTACACCTTGCGGAAGATGCGGTGCGGCATGCGCGTCGTCACGAGCACGACCCCGCGGCGCGGACGCACGGGCAGCGGAGCGCCGAGCCGCTGCGCGACTTCGCCAGCCCAGGGTCCGGCGGCGTTGATCACGGTGGATGCTGTCACAGCACCCGCCGTGGTCTGAACACCGGTGAGCCGACGATGTTCCCCGCGGTCGGCCGTGCCGGGCGAGCTGGGTGTCGCTGCGCTGCCGGGCGCCGATCCGGCGAAGATGCCGCCCAGCACCTCGATCCCGCAGCGCACGTCGGCTCCCGCGCGACGCGCAGAAGCCAGCAGCGCTTCGGTCGCGATGACCGGCTGCACCTGGGAGTCCTGCGGGTACGCGACCGCCGCGGTGATGGCGGGGTTGACGTCGGGCTCGAGTCGGAGCGCCTCGGAAACGTCGATGATCTGCGCGTCGACACCGGCTTCGGCCTGCGAGCGGGCGAAGTCTTCGAGCGGGCGCGCACCAGCATCCGTTGTGGCGACGACGAGGCCGCCCTTGCGCTCAAATTCGATGTTCGGGAAGTCGGGGCCGAGTTCGTCGGCCAGCTCCTCGGAGAGATCCACCCAGCGGCGGTTTGCGTGCAGGGCAAGATCGAGCTCGTGGCCCGGAGCCTTGTCTGAGACCAGCAGGTTGCCTTCGCCCTGTCCACTTGTTCCAGATGCTGCTGCCGAACGCTCGAGGACGACGACGCGTGCGCCGTCGCGGCTGAGCGCGCGAGCGATCGCTGCGCCGACGATGCCAGCGCCGATGACGGCGACGTCGTATCCTGTGGCGCCGTCGTTTCGAGCCCTGTGACCACGGGCAACGGGGCGATCGGCATCGTAGCCAGATGCGGCGCTGCTCATATCGCCCTCCTCCTTGTGAGCCCTGTCATATGTAATATGTCACACATCGCTAGAAATGTGAAGTGTCGTCGTACCGTTTTCCGGGAAAATCTCATTCCGCCCTCGACCGCGGCGGCCTCGCCCTCACCCGCGCCGAGGCGCTCACGTGCCGACCGTCTTCCGCGCCGTACTTACCGCTGCCTCGGTTTCCGTGCCGCTTTCTGCTTTTCGCTCCTCAAAATACTGGCGAGCAATGCAGTGTGTGGCGCGGACAGTGGTGTTGGGTGGCGCCGCGCAGAAGGTCGTGGTGGGTGCCGCGGTCGTAGTGGGCGGCGCAGCGCGAGAGAGTCCGTGAGGCGGTGCCCCACGGCACACCTGCCCTGAACCACGTCATCCAGCAGCATCCTCGGGGTTGCCCGACCACCAGCCGAGCGTGTGGTGGATGTGTCGCGCCATGAGGTCGCGGGCCCCCTCACGGTCGCCCGCCGCCAGAAGATCGAGCAGCTCGACGTGTTCGGCCGCGGAGTCCTGCAGCTTCTGCGTCTTGACCATCGACGCGAGCCCCACGAGCCTTGTGCGCGAGCGCAGATCTGCAACCACATCCACGAGCGGCTCGTTGCCCAGCAACCGTGTCAGCGCCATGTGGAACGCATGATCCGACTGCAGGTACGTGGCGAGGTCTCCCCCGGCGGCTCCGGCGACAATCTCGTCGGCGAGTGCACGCAGTTCGTCAGCGCTCTCGGCGGGGAACCGTCCCGCGAGCTCCTGCATGGCGGGCGGCTCGAGCCACAGGCGCACCTGCACGATGTGCGCGAGCTCCTCTTCGCTCACGCTCGTCACCCGAAACCCCTTGTTGCGCACAGGCTCGACGAATCCGCGTCGCGCCAGACCCAGCATCGCCTCGCGCACCGGCGTCGCCGAGACGCCGAACTTACCGGCGAGAGTCGGCACGGTCAGCAGTTCGCCCGGCGCAAGCTCCCCCGAGATGATCCCCGTTGACAGCATCTGCTGCACGTAGTCGCGCAGGCTCGCCTGCTGGGGTATGGGCTGAATCGCACTCGTGGTCATCTCATTCCATTCCTTCAGGAGTCCGCAGCCGCGAGGTGCTCGGCCGTCCATGATTCGATCCCGTCGGCGCTGATCGGGAGCGACTCAGAGAGCACCTCGGACGCACGTTCCGTGACCAAGATATCGTCTTCGAGCCGTACTCCGATGCCCCGCAGCTCGGGGGGTACGGTTTCGTCGAACGCGTGGAAGTACAGTCCTGGCTCGACGGTCAGCACCATTCCGTCGGCAAGCGGCGCCCCTTGGTACGCCGAGTAGTCGGCACGCGCGCAGTCGTGCACGTCGAGCCCGAGGTGGTGCCCCACCCCGCAGACGATGTACCGGCGGTGGTGCTGACCCCGCTCGCTGAGCGCCTCGTCGACCGACACCGGCAGCAGATCCCAGTCGTGCAGCCCCTGCGCGATCACCTCCATCATCACCGTGTGGAAGTCGCTGAACTGCGCACCGGGTCGCACCGCGGCGAGACCCGCACGGTGTGCCTTCTCGACGAGGTCGTGCACCTGCCGCTGGGCGGGCGAGAACGTTCCCGACACCGGGAGGGTACGGGTCACGTCCGCCGTGTACAGCGTCCGCGCCTCAACCCCCATGTCCAGCAGAAGCGCATCGTCCGGGTTCACGTCCCCATCGCAGCGCACCCAGTGCAGAATCGGCGCGTGATCGCCGCTGCCGACAATCGTCGAGTAGCCGGGCCCGTTGCCGTGCGTGCGCGAGTGCCGCTCGAAGGTGCCCTGCAGCCAGCGCTCTCCCCCACCGGCGACGGCCCGCGGGATCTCCCGTGCGACGGCAGCGAAACCGTTCATCGTGTCGTCGACGGCGCGACGCAGCTGCGTGATCTCCCACGCGTCCTTGATCATGCGCAGCTCTGAGAGCTGACGTTCCAACGAGGCGGATGCTGTCTGGCCAGCCAGCCTGCCGGGCAGCGTCGCCGTGTCGAGCCGCCCCGCGATGTGCAGGTCGCTGAGCCTCTGAAGGTCGCCGTCGAGCTGGCGGCGCCCGCGCACCTCGACCTGCAGCACGGTCGCCCATTCGGCGGGCGACGGAGCGGGGCCGACCCACAGCTCGCCGTGCAGAGCGTTGCCGAAGAAATCGGTGTCGCCCGGGTAGGCGGGCTCCGGAACGTACAGCACAGCGTCGTGTCCGCCGGCGCGCGCGAACAGCACGACGACAGCATCCTCGGCCGTGCACCCGGTGAGCCAGAAGAAGCCGCTGTCCGGGCGGAAGTCGAAGGCGCAGTCGTTGACGCGGATCGGAGCGGTGCCCGAGAACACGACGACGTTCTGGCCCGAGAATTGGGCGCTCAGTCGCTCCCGGTGCTCACCCGATGCGGCGGCGATGCCCGGCTCCACCTGTGGTGTGCGGTCGGGTGACGCCCATCCCTCACCCATGTACCGGGTGAACGCGTCGATCTGCGCCAGTCGCGGCATCCGGGCGTCTTTCCCTGTCGGCATCGATCGTGCGGTCATCGTGCGTCCTCTCTTTCCCCTCTCGGCCCGCCGAACTCGGCGACCATCTCACGCAGCCGCGGCACGACGCGTGCCGAACCGATGCCGTCGTGCTCGAACTCATTCGTCACCCAGGCGCGCGCATTGCCGACGCGGCTCGCGGTGTCCAGCTGCAGGTGCGCGTCGACGTACATGTCGTCGTAGTACACGGCGGCGGCGACGGGCACCTCGTTGTCACGGAGCCGGTCGAGATCGTAGAGCGGGCTCCAGTTCTCACGGCGGGCGAGCAGCTCGACAGCATCCGTGAATGGTCTCAGCAGGCGCGTCTCGGCGAACATCCACGGGTAGATCATCTCGCCGGTGAACAGCAGCGGTCGGGCGTCCTCAGAGAACTCCGGATGCTGCTCGCGCTCACGCTGCGCAGCCCACGCCGTCGCGCCGGTACCGGTGCTGCCGTAGATGCTCTCCTGCATCACCGCGAACAGCGGATTGTCGGCGAACGACGTGCGCGCAAGAACCTGCGCGAGGAACGTGTCGCTCAGTTCGTCCGCGCCCACGTCGCTTGCCGTGGCCGGGGCGAACGCCTCGTCAAGCAGCCAGTGGAGCCGTTCGAATCCGGGTTTCATGCCGAAGTCGATGCCGAGGCTCTGGAAGCGCCGCACGGTGAGCACGTCGCCGTCGGGCAGCAACACATCGCCGACGGTCAGGCGATCGGCGATGCGAGCGACGACGTCGACATCGCCGGGGTACCGCTCCTGAAACTGGCGGTTCTTCGCCGCCGTGCGCGGGTAGGTGCGCCGGTAGACCTCGGCGGCCGATGGGTCGATGCTCGCGAGCCCGCCGGTGACGTGGCATGCGGCGAGGCCCTCGGGCGCCTGTGACAGGTAGGTGAGCGTCAAGAATCCGCCGTAGCTCTGCCCCAGGGTTTCCCAGCGCTTTCCGCCGAACTCCGTGACGCGCAGGTGCTCAAGGTCGCGCACGATGGAGTCGGCGCGGAAGCACGCGAGGTAGTCCGCCTGGTTCTGCGCACCGTCGATCTGTTGGATTCCGCGTGCGTCAACGCGGCTGCTGCGCCCGGTGCCGCGCTGATCGGGAAGGATCACCCGGTGGGTCTTCAGCAGCTCCGCGATCCAGCCTGAACGGTCGGCGGGCCGCGGTGATTTGCCACCCGGCCCGCCCTGCAGATAGACGATGAGCGGCAGGTCGTCGTTCTTCGTGTCTGCGGCCACGAGCTCGCGGGCGAACACCGTGATGCGGCGCTCATTTCCCTCATCGAACCAGTTGAGCGGCACGTCGACCTCGTGGTCGACGACGTGGATGCCGGGCATCGTGTACTGCGCAATGATCACGGGTTCTCCTTCTGCGCGGTCTGCGCGCGCGTCAGGCGCGCGGCCTCCCACTCAGGGTTGATCTGCGGAACGGCGCTCAGCAGCTCACGCGTGTACTCGTGCTGCGGAGCGTCGAAGATGCTGTCTCGGTCGCCGTGCTCCACAATCTTCCCCTTGTTGACGACGGCGACCGTGTCAGCGATGTGGCGCACCACGGCGAGGTCGTGAGCGATGAAGATGTAGCTCAGGTCTCGTTCGCGCTGCAGGTCCTTCAGCAGGTTGATCACGACGGCCTGCACCGACACGTCCAGCGCTGACACGGCTTCGTCGCAGACGACGAGGCTGGGTCCCACGGCGAGCGCGCGGGCGATTCCGACGCGCTGCGCCTGCCCACCCGAGAACTGCCCGGGGTAGCGCTGGCTGTGGTCGGGGTTCAGCCCCACGCGGTCCATGAGGTCGCGCACGAAATCGCGCCGCTTCTTCGGCGGCTTCACACCCTGGTAGTCGAGCGGCGCCATGATGATGCGCTCGACGGTGTGCTTGGGGTTCAGCGATGAGAACGGGTCCTGGAAGACCACCTGCACCTTCGAGCGGAAGTGTGCCAGATCCTTGGCCTTCGCGTGCGTCATGTCGGTGCCGTTGAGCAGCACGTTTCCCGCCGTCGGCTCGAGCAGCTTTGCCGCGATGCGCGCCATCGTGGACTTGCCAGAACCCGACTCGCCCACGATCGCGAGTGTCTCGTGCGGCTGCACCGCGAAGCTCACGTCATCGACAGCGGTGAACGAGCGCTTGCCCGCGAACACCGCTCCGCTGCCCTGGGTGACGAACGTCTTCGTGAGATTCTGCACCTCGAGCAGGGGGGTCTTCGTGTCACTCATGGCTCACTCCCTTGATGTCTCCCACGACGTCCGTGATGCGCGGAACCGCGTCAAGCAGCGCCGTCGTGTATGACGACTGCGGGTTCGAGAAGATCTCTTCGGCGGTGCCGTGCTCCATCGTCTCGCCGCCTTTCATGACGAGCACTTCGTCGGCGACTTCACTCACGACAGCGAGATCGTGCGTGATGAACAGCATCCCCGTGCCCGTCTCCTCCTGGAGCTCCTTCATCAGGTCGAGGATCTGCGCCTGGACGGTGACATCGAGCGCCGTCGTCGGTTCGTCGGCGATCACGAGGTCGGGCTCGAGGCACAGCGCCATCGCGATCATGATGCGCTGGCGCATCCCGCCCGAGAACTGGTGCGGATAGTGATCGACGCGTTGCTCCGGATCGGCGATCTTGACCCGTCGCATGGCATCGACCGCGACCTTCTTCGCGGCTGCCTTCGAGCCGCCGCGGTGGGCGCGATACGCCTCGGCGATCTGCACTCCGACCGTGTAGTACGGGTTGAGCGACGACAGCGGATCCTGGAAGATCATGGCGATCTTGTCACCGCGCACGCGTCGCATCTCGCGATCGCTGCGGTCGAGCAGGTCGTGACCGAAGAAACGGATGCGGCCGGAGGCCTCCCCTCCCTCGGGCAGCAGCCCCATGATCGCGAGCGAGGTCATCGACTTGCCCGACCCGGACTCGCCCACGATGCCGAGCGTCTTGCCCGGATCGATGCGGAACGACGAGTCCTTGACGACATCGACCGGCCCACGAACGGTGGGGAACGTGACTGTGAGGTTCTCGACATCGAGCAGCGTCGAGCCCTTGATCGGAATGGAGACCGTCTTGAGCGATCCGGTCCGTGGCGCGTTCTTCGAACGTTTCTGACGGCTCATTGTGCTTTCACCCTCACTCGCGGGTCGAGGACCGAGTACAGCAGATCGACGACGATGTTCGCCACCACCACGAGGGCGGCTGCCAGCAGCGTGACGGCCATGATGACTGGCTGGTCGTTCTGCGTGATCGAGTCGGCGGTCAGCTTTCCGACACCGTTCAGACCGAACACCGTCTCGGTGATCAGCGCGCCGCCGAGCAGTGCCGCGAAGTCCATGCCGAACAGGGTCAGCGCCGGCGTCAGCGCGGGTCTGAGCGCGTGCTTGCCCATCACGATGTTGGGGTCGAGGCCCTTGGCCCGCGCCGTGCGGATAAAGCCCTGCCCGAGTGTGTCGATCACGTTGGCACGCACGAGGCGCGTGTACATCGCCGCGTACATGAACGCGAGCACAAACCACGGCATGATGTACGCCTGGAACCACTGGAGTGGGTCATCGGCGAACGGCACGGCCGTGGGGAATGGGAGCCACTTCAGCTTGACCACCAAGATGTACTGCAGCGCGAGCGCGACGAAGTAGTTCGGCAGGCTGATGCCGGAGAGCGCGACGACCATGATCCCGCGGTCCCACCAGGTGCCCTTCTTGACGGCACCGATCAGGCCGCCACCGATTCCCGCGAGGAGCCAGAGAACTGCTGCGCCGACGGCGAGTGTGGCACTGACCGGCAGGCGCTGGACGATCATCTCGAACACCGATTGGCTGGTCTGGAAGCTGTAGCCGAGGCACGGGGCCGTGCAGTGCACGGCGTTGACGCCCTCTCCGTACTCACGACCGACGAAGAGACCGGAAATGAAGATCCAGATCTGCTCCCAGAAGGGTTTGTCGAGACCGAGCTTCTCGTGGATGTCTGCGATGCGGTCCGGCGTGCATGTCTTTCCGCAGATCATATAGGCCGGGTCGGGCGAGAGTACGAAGAAGACGGTGTAGGTGAAGACCGTGATGAGAAAGAGAACGATCGCACCAGCGGCGACGCGCTTGAGAATGTAGAACAGCATCAGGCAGCATCCCCCTCATCAAGCTGGCGTTGCAGGTGGTCGCCCACCACGGTGAACGAGAGCACCGTGAAGAAGAGGAACAGACCGGGGATCACGAAGTACATCGGGTCCACGGCGTACCAGGCGACGGAGGACGCGATCATCTGGCCCCAGGAGGGCGTCGGCGGGATGACACCGACACCGAGGAAGGACAGCGCCGCCTCTGTGCCGATGTACTGCGGAACCGAGAGCGTCGAGAGCACGATGATGGTGCCGCGCAGGTTCGGCAGGATTTCTTTGAAGGCGATGCGGGCCGGGCTCGCGCCAGAGGCTCGGGCCGACTCGACGAACTCGCCGTTGCGCAGTGACATCGTCTGGCCGCGGACGACGCGCGCCGTGTACGGCCAGGCGAAGATGCTCAGCACGATCACCAGGAGGAGCGGCCGGTTGCCCGCCGGCAGAGCCGACAGCAGCGCGATCATGAAGATGAGCGCGGGGAAGGCCATGAGGAAGTCCATGAGCCGGGAGACGAGCTGATCGAGCACGCCGCCGAAGAAGCCGGCGAGCATGCCGAAGACCACGCCGAGTGTGGTCGTGACGATTGTCGCCGCGACGGCGATCGTGAGCGACACCTGCGCACCGTAGGCGATGCGCATGAAGATGTCGCGGCCGCTTCCAGGCTCAACGCCGAACCAGTGCTCAGCGCTGACGCCGCCCCACTGGCCGAGGGGAAGCCCGCCGAGCGCGGGGTCGATCGCGTTCTCGTGGTAGGCGTACGGGCTGATGCCGGTGATCTGCTCTAGCAGCGGAGCAGCGAGAGCCAGCACGACGATGAAGATGATCCATCCGAAGCTCACGACGACGGATGGCGTACTTCTCAGCGCGGCGACAACACGTTTGACGGGGTTGGGGGCGCTGCCGCTGTCCAACGTCGACAGCGCCCCTTTCCGTGTGCCGCCCGCGAGTTCACTCGCAGGTGCGGACATCCGACTACTCGTCCACGCTCTTCAGGCCGACAACGGTGTAGTCAATGCCACCGGAGTAACCTTCGTGAAGGTGTGCGTTGGCAATGTTGCTTCCCGTCACGGTCACGGCCTTCTCCCACGTCAGCGGCACGGCCGGAGCCGACTCGAGGATCTGCTTGTCGAGCTCACCCCAGGCCTTGTTTGCCTCGTCGACGTCGGTCATCTTGCGGATCTCCGCCATGCGCTCGTTGACTTCTTCGTTGTCGAACTGCGCGATGTTCGAGTTGCCCTGATCGAAGATCTGGCTTCCCTCGAACAGCGGGGGCAGGAAGGTGGCGCCGGTCGGCCAGTCGGGGCACCAGCCCGCGATGGCAGCATCCGTCTGCTGGCTCGGGGTGCCGATGATCTGCCAGTACTTGGCTGTGTCGACAACGTTCAGCTTGACGTCGATGTTGGCCTTGGCGAGCGACTCCTGAATGGACTCGGCCTGAGCCTGGGTGACGGGTACGGCACGCATGTCAAGGCTGAGCTCGAAGCCATCCTCGTATCCCGCTTCCTTGAGGAGCTCCTTGGCCTTTTCCGGATCGCCCTCGCTGTTCTCGCTCGGGTAGAGATCGAAGTCCTGGTGGCCCTTGACGGTCGGCGGGAGCATGGTGTTGGCGATGTCCGTGAGCGCCGGTCCGCCTGTGGCTGTCTGAACCGACTTCTTGTCGATCGCGTACGAGATCGCCTGGCGAACCTTGAGGTCGTTCAGCGGCTCCTTCGTCGTGTTGAGTGCGAGGTACGTCGTGCAGCCCTTCAGTCCTTCAAGGGTGCGCTCCTGAATCGACGGCTCCTGAATGCGCGAGAGCGACGACGCCAGGATGATGCCCGAAATGGCGTTCTTGTCGTCGCCCTGGTCGGCGATCATGCGCTCGTCGATCGTCGAGTTGTCGAGCCCGAGGGTCCAGACGAACGAGTCGGGATACGCCTTGCGCACCTCGTCACTGTCTGGCTCCCAGTACTCGTTGCGCTCGAGCACGATCGTGCTGCCCGGCTTGTACTCACTCACCACGTAGGGTCCCGATGAGATCGGCTGCTTGTCGATGCTCGTCGTCGTGACGTCACCGTCGACGGGGAACGGCGTGTAGACGGGCTGAGCGACAGCGCTGCCGAAGTCGGCGTACGGCTGGTTCAAGTGGAAGACGATCGTCTTGTCGTCTGGCGTCTCGATCGAGTCGAGGTGTCCGTCTTTATAGACGCCCTCGTAGTCGTCGGCACCCTCAAGGAGGATCTTCGCGTACGGCGATCCCACGGCGATGTCTGGGTCGAGCGACCGCTCGACGCCGAAGCGCACGTCTTCACTCGTGATCTCGGTGCCGTCCTGGAAGAAGATGTCGTCCTTCAGCGTGAAGGTCCATTCAGTGTTGTCTTCGTTGGGCGTTCCGAGATCGGTGGCGAGGTCGGGGACGATTTCGGTGGGGTCGTCCGTGTCGCCGCCGGCGAATGTGGTGAGCTGCCGGTAGATCAGACGGTAGAAGTTGTTGACTCCGCCGTCCCAGCCCTGAGCCGGGTCGAGGTGCGAGAAGTCGGTCGTGGCGAGAACGTGAAGGGTTCCGCCCTTCACTGCTTCACCTGAGCTGCCTCCGCCATCGGCCGAGCCGCCTCCGGAACTACAGCCCGTGAGGGCCAGCGCTGCTGCCAGGCCGAGACCCAGCACGACATTGCGTTTCTTCATCATTCACTCTCCTTGGGGTGCAAGCGTCTCTGCCCGCACTGTGGTGTTTCAGGGGGTTAGACCGTGCGCAGCCAAACACGCATGGCCTGGGCCTCACGGTTCCCCCACTGAAAATAGGGAACGAGTGTGAGGGGGGTTCGGGCCGCATCGGGAGCGACCGAGCCGGGTTGGGCTGACTCACCGGTCAGCTCGGGGTAGAGCTCCGGTTCGTCGATCGGTGCCGTCGGGGCGTCGCCGTGCAGCACGACGCTCGGGCCGGAGCCGACGACGTCACGCTGCTCGGCCGAAAGCGCGCGCACGTCGGCGGGGCTGACCACGATCGTGTCGAGGTCCACCGGGTTGTCCTGCTGCTCGGCGCAGTAGATGAGAGGGCCGCGAGCAACAGCAAGGCTGCCGCGCACAGCATCCACTCGGGGGTCTGCCCCGTGGGCGCGAACACGCATCGGCAGGCTGACGCGGATGCTGCTGCCCGCCGTCACGCCGGCAAGACGCACCCAGTTGCCGGCCTGCGCCGAGCTTGTTTCGCCGTCGAACGCGACGGTGGCACCGTGTGCCCACGCGGGGATGCGCACCGCAAGTGCGCGACCCGCTTCGGGAGCGGCCGTCACGTCGATCTGTACGTCGCCGTCCCAGGGGAATCCTGAGGCGATCGTGAGCTCCAGGCCATCGCGGCGGATCTCGGCGGCGGTCAGATTGGCCAGGTAGAGCGTCTCATCGTCGGTGAACGCCACGTGATCCTGCAGCTCGGCCATCCAGCGCACGATGTTGGGCGGGCAGCACGGGCAGCCGAACCACGCGCGGCGCAGAAGAGGGCCGTCAGCTTCGGCGCCGGAGCGCTGCAGGTGGTCGGGGCGCCGCTGCAGCGGGTTGTCGTAGAAGAACGCGCACCCGTCGTCTGAGAGTCCGACGGCGAACGCGTTGTACTGCACGATCTCGAAGATGTCGGCGAAGCGTGCGTCACCGCTTGTCAGCAGCATCCGCCATGCCCACTGCATGAGGGCGATCGCGGCGCAGGTCTCGTTATAGGCACGTTCGCTGGGCAGTTCGAAGCGGTCGCCGATGGCTTCGTCCGAGTGCCGGCTGCCGAGCCCTCCCGTGATGTAGAGCTTGCTGGCGACCATGTCGTCCCACAGGCGCAGGACGGCCGCGGTGAGGTCGGCGGCTCCGGTCTCGGTCGCCACGTCTGTCGCTCCCGACGCGAGGTACATCATGCGCACCGCGTGACCGGTGACCGAGTCGAGGTTGACAAAGGGGACGAGGTTCTGAAAATACTCGGGCGTGAAGATCGCCGAGTCGACGCGCTGAGTGCCGCGTCGGCGCACCATGAGGTCGGCGAGCTCGAGGTAGTGTTGCGTGCCGGTCTCACGGTAGAGCTCGACGAGCGCCATCTCCACCTCGGGGTGTCCGCCGAAGGCGAGCGGTGCGGTGGTGTCTGGGCCGAACTTCTGCCAGACGAGGTCGCTGAAGCGCACGGCGACATCGAGCAGCCGCGCATCGTCGAGCTGGCGGTGCGCCGCAACGGCCGCCTGGATCAGGTGGCCGAGCGAGTAGAGTTCGTGGCCCCACGAGAGGTTGCTCCAGGGCTCTTTGCCGATCGATTCGGCCTGGTAGTACGTGTTGAGGTAGCCATCGGGGCGCTGCGCCCGCTGAATGAGGTCGATCGCTTCTTCGTAGAACTCCCGCACCGAACTGTCGAGCTGCACCGTGCCCGCGTCGGCGCGTGCGAGCTCGTAGGCGATGCCCTCAAGAGTCTTGTAGACGTCGGTGTCGAGAAAGGGATAGCGTCCCCGATACGGTTCGTCGCTGTCGCCGATGACGGCACGGAAGTTGTCGAGGTTTCCGGCGAGACGCAGCTGCTCGATGCTGTGAACGAGCGTCTGGTCGCGGTTGCGACGCTGCCACTGCCCGAGCAGGCCATCGGTGAGCCCCACCTCGGCAGCTCCAAGTGAACGAAATCGGGATGCTGTCGACGCGACAGCGGGCCGAGCGCTGACGCCGTTCGCCGCTGAAGCGGCTGTTGTCTGATTCGGCACGGTACCTCACTGCGTTGTGGTCTGTAGTGGGTGATATGTTACACGGCACAACGGCGGTCCTGTCAATGCGTCGTGACCAGAATGTGACCGTTCACACACGCTTTCCCGTCATTCCGTGCGGATCCACAACAAAACTGCGCGGAAGGCTACACAAGAGCACATTCTCTGTGTAGAGTCTCGGTCAACCGACGGCGAGCACCCGGGGCTACCCGGCACACGTCTCATCTCGGCCAGAGTTCACTCGACCACCGATGCAGAGGCGCGCGACCGCAGGCGTGTGATCACTGCCGGCTCGACACACGTCGAGTCATACGCCCGACGGGTCACAGACCACCATCGGGCCCCCAACATTCCTGCGCGTACCAGTGATGTGTCACATGTCACGGCGGTGGCGGGCTGTCTCGCGCACGTTATCCGCACAGGAGTTCAGAGGAGAACCCACATGCCACACCTACGAGCGAGGGCGGGAGGTGCGCTGGCAGCAGCTGCGTTGTTGATGCCCGCGCTGCTTCTCGGCACGACCCCGGCGGCAGCCGCCGACGGCGACACCATCACGGTGGCCGCCGACGGCACCGTCGCCACCGATCCCGCATTCGACGGCCCGCAGATCACCGAGATCCGGGTGATCAACGAGCAGAAGTTCCTTGAGATCTACTGGGACCGCTACGTCGATGAGAACGCGGCAGTGAGCGCGGACAACCTCGTGCTCACGAACGGCGACCGCACAATCGACCTGACGCCGAAGCCTGAGTCAGGTCGCACCGACACGGTGTTCTTCGACCAGAAGAACAAGCAGATGGCCGCGACTGAGGCGAACAGCATGGAGCGCCTACCCGATGACCTGCACCTTGCGAGCATCGCCTACACGGGAACCATCGACATGAGCGAGCCGCTCACGCTCTCGGTGACCGGCACCACCATCGTCGACGACGCGGGCAGGCAGGCGAAGACCGCCGTGTACACCGGCATCCCGAAACTCGATTACTACACGCAGTCGGTGACGACAGACACGGGCATCGTGGTCAAGGCCAACCCCCGCGTCGACGCGGACACCCTGACGCTCGCCGCCGAGCAGGTTGACGTCGAGCTGGCGAAGACCGACACCGGCATCGCGTCGCAAATGGCCGATTTCGGGTGCTCGCTCGCCGTCTACGCGTCGCGCGAGAACGCGTATCTCATCCCCGAGCATCGCGGTGGCTACGATCCCGAGATGTATGACGTCGAGGGGTACGGCGGCAGCACGTACAACAACTGCGTGTCGTCGATCTCAGAGCGCAATGTGCTGCGCACGCGTGACAATGCCGATCCGTTTCTTAACACCAGCTACCCGAACGAGAACATCTTGATTCACGAGTTCGGCCACGCAGTGCGCCTCGTCGGCATCGAGACGATGGAAGACACGACGCTGTCTGACGAGTTCTATGCCGCCTACGAGCACGCGTATCTCACCGGCCTTTGGCCGAACACGTACGCCATCTCGAACAGCGACGAGTTCTTCGCCACGCTGTCGGCGATCTGGTTCGACGTGATGGCCGAAAAGCCCGACTGGAGTGATGGCGTCCGCAGCCCGATCAACACCCGCGCCGAGCTCAAGGAGTACGACCCGACGTCGTACGCGTTCTTCGAGAAGATCTACCCATCCGACATGACGCTCCCTGCGCCCTGGGACGAACCGGCACCCGATGAGTACCACGGCGACTACACCGAGCTGCCCGAGCAGACGCCGCGGGTCGCCGCGACCGATGTCTCGTTCGGCTCGGATCAGTTCCGCATCTCAACGCAGACCGTCAGCGGAGACTTCCAGATCGACAGGTTCGCGGGCGACGACGAGCACCCGGATCGCGACGTGTGCGTCTGGTTCACCTGGGGCGACGGCGTCTGGTCGATCGATTACGACGACGGGTCCTACACGATCAGCGCGTCTGACGGCAGCGGTGTGCTCTCGGCGATCTCAGACACCGAGGTGCGTTACGCGGGTGTCGAAGCGGACGAGAACGACGACGCTCAGAAGTGGCGCTTCTCACCCGACACGTCGACGCCGGATGCCCCGTATGACGGGCAGCTCATCAACGCGGCGAACGGGCGCGCACTGGCACTCGACGACCGGGCAGCAACGGGAGTGTCGCTGACGCTCTCTGCCGCGGCAGACGGCACGCGCTGGATGCTGGAAGACACGACACGCACCGAGGCGCAGGGCACAGCAGCGTACATCGCGCCGGTCACTGTGACGCTCACATCGACAGCCGCGGGCGCTGAGGGCGACGCCGCAGCGACAGCATCCACAACCCTTAAGGCAGCCGACACCGATCAGGATGCCGTCACGATCGACGTCGCCCAGCAGGGCTTCACACTGCCGGAGATCGCCGACGTGTTCGGGGCTGACTGGTCGCGCGACGCCTTCGCGTTCGCCGGCTGGAGCCTCGCCGGCGACGACAGCATCCTGCCCGCCGATTGGACCATTCCAGTCGGCACGACAAGCCTGCAGCTCGAGGCGGTATGGGAGTCTGACGCGGTGACGCCTCCGGGCGAGGAGCCCGAAGACTCCGAGGACCCGCCGGCTCCGGGGAGCGACGAAGGATCGGGCGGGACGTCGACCGATCAGGCATCGGATGCCGCGCTGCCCCGCACCGGCGCTGATAGTGCGGGCGTGCTCGCAGCAGCGCTCGTGATCGTGCTGCTGGGAGCCGGGCTACTCGGTGCACATCGGCTGAGTGAGCGCCGCCGCTCGCGACTGTAGATAACGCGAACGGCGCGGGTGCCTCGCGTTACCCGCGCCGTTCGCGACAGCGGTGAATTCTCGATCTGTTCTTTCCCTGCACCTCAGTGATATGTAATATGTCACATGTTTTAAAAACCCACATTGCCCCGTTCACTGACGAATGCGGCGTTCGCACGCCGGCAGTAAGGAAGACATGGACGTCCTCTCAGAAATCAATGACCTCATCTGGAACCCAATGGCCTACCTGGCTCTCGGCCTCGGCCTCTTCTTCACGGTTCTGACGCGGGGCATTCAGTTTCGGCGCATCCCCGATATGATCCGCGAGCTCGGCGCGAAGAAAGACACTCCAGAGGGCAACTCGCCCCTGCAGGCCGTGCTTCTCACACTCGCGAGCCGCGTCGGCGTCGGCAACATCGCCGGAGTCGCCACGGCCATCTACGCCGGCGGCCCCGGAGCGATGTTCTGGATGGTGCTGTGCGCGCTGCTCGGCTCGGCGAGCGCTTACGCCGAGTCGACGCTGGCCCAGGTGTTCAAGACGAAGATCGACGGCGAGCACCGCGGTGGCGTTCCCTACTACGTCGAGAAGGGGCTCAAGGCAAAGTGGCTCGCGGTCATTCTCGCCGCGATGATCCTCGTGGGCTACGGCTTCGTCTTCCCCGGCGTGCAGTCAAACAACATCGCGCAGAGCATGAACGAAGCATTCAGCATCCCGCTCTGGGCTGTCGCGCTCGTCGTCACGGTGCTTCTCGCCGTGGTCATCATCGGCGGAACGAAGCGCATCGTCGCTGTCGCTCAGGTGTTCGTGCCCTTCATGGCTGCGGGCTACATCATCGCCACGATCGTGATGCTCGCGATGAACGCCGAGCAGATCTGGCCGACACTTCAGCTTGTCTTCTCGAGCGCGTTCGGCGTGAACCAGGTGTTCGGCGGAATTCTCGGCGCTGCCGTCGCGTGGGGTGTGCGCCGCGCAGTGTTCTCGAACGTGGCCGGTGTCGGCGAGGGAACATTCGGTGCGGCATCCGCCGCCGTGCGCCACCCCGCCAAGCAAGGCCTCGTGCAGGCGTTCTCGATCTTCATCGACACGGTCGTGGTCTGCAATGCGACCGGAGTCATGATCCTCATCTCCGGCCTCTACGATGTCGCAGACGAGAACGGCGCCCTGATCTTCAGCGGCGCGAACGGCATCGAAGCGGGCCCCGGCTACACGCAGGCGGCGATCGACACGATTGCTCCGGGCATCGGGCCGGGCTTCGTCGCCGTCGCACTGTTCTTCTTCGCGTTCACGACGCTTATCGCGTTCTACTACATCGCGAAGACCAACCTCGTCTACCTGTTCCACGGGCGGGCCGCAAACGTCGCCGACTGGGTGCTCAAGATCGGCATGATCGCGATCACGTTCTACGGAAGCGTCGAGTCGCCCACGCTCATCTGGGCGATCGGAGACATCGGCTACGGCTCGATCGGCTGGGTGAACATGATCTGCATTCTGCTGCTCAGCCCCGTCGTGTGGAAGGTCACGCGCGACTACGACAGGCAGCGCCGCGCGGGCAAGGAGCTCGCCTTCAATCCCGAAGCACTCGGCATCAAGCGCGCTCACTTCTGGATGCAAGACCACACGGGCACGATCGCGCGGGCGAAGGCAGAGGGTCTTCTCGACGACGCGGACGACGCCCGCTGAACGCACGCAACCACCACGACACAGGAGACACAATGTCTACATCGCGCACCCGCCTGAGCGGCATCCGAAAAGTCATGGCGGCATCGGCCATCGGCCACTTCGTCGAATGGTTCGACTTCGCTGTCTACGCCTATGCCGCGCCGGTGATCGCCGCGCAGTTCTTTCCAGACTTCGACGCGACGGCGGCCCTTCTCTCGACGTTCGCCGTCTACGCCGTCGGCTTCATCGCACGGCCGGTCGGCGCCTTTCTGCTCGGCGCACTCGGTGACCGGTATGGGCGCAAGCGCGTGCTCGCGGCGATCATTCTGCTCATGGGCGTCTCAACGACTCTCATCGGGCTGCTGCCGACATACGCGGTGATCGGTGTTGCGGCACCGCTGCTTCTCGTCGCGTTCCGCATTCTGCAGGGTCTCTCGGCGGCGGGCGAGACGATCGGTTCGAACTCGTTCGTCGCCGAGCACTCCCCGACCGCGAATCGTGGCCGCAACGTGGGCATCGTCTACACGGCATCCAACCTGCCTCCCGTCATCGCCGCGTTGCTGGTTCTCGGGCTCACGACGACGCTCGCTCCCGAGGCGTACGAGGCATGGGGGTGGCGCGTGCCGTTCCTGCTCGGTGCACCGCTGGCGATCGTGGGGCTCTACATTCGCACGCGCGTCGACGAATCGCCCGCGTTCATCGAGATGCGCGAGACGAAGAAGGTCGAGAAGGCGCCGATTCGCACGGTGTTCGCGGAGCACTGGCGCTCGATGCTCTTCGTGTTCTCGATGGCGGCTGTTGCGAGCCTCGGGTACTACTCGCTCACGGGCTACTTCTACTCGTACATGACTGTGACAATCGGCCTTCCCTCAGAGGCAGCGCTGATCTCGAACAGCATTGCGCTGTTGATCACCTTCGTGATGGTGCCGGTGGCGGCGGCGATCTCGGATCGCATCGGCAGGCGCAGGATGCTGCTGATCGCGATCGCCTTCAGCGCCATCGTGGCGCTGCCCGCGTACATGCTCGTCGGGCTCGGCACGCTCGGTGCCGCCATTGCGGCGCAAGGGCTTCTCGGTCTCGCGCTCGGGCTCGTGTTCGGCCCCGCCGGGCCCGCCTACGTGGAGATGTTCCCCGCGCGGGTGCGCTACACCGGAGCGTCGATCAGTTACAACCTGGCGTTCACGATCTTCGGAGGGACGGCCCCGTTGCTCGCGACAGCGCTGATCGGCTGGACGGGAGCGAACATCGCGCCGGCGTGGTACATCGTCGCGGTCACGGTGCTCGCGTTCATCGTGCTCGTGCGGATGCCCGAGACGAACAGACTGTCGATGAGTGCGGATGCTGGTGAGAAGACCCGTGTTTAGGCGGTCGTCGCGGCGCCGCGCGCCCGTATGCGCGGTGCCGCGACGTGCCGGAGCAACCTCGTACGGGGCAGAGCCGCGCACCGCCGCTGCACCCGAGACCGGCGCCACAACCAACGCCGCCCCGCAGAAGACCGCCCCGTGCACCGCCAGCTTCTCTGGATCTGCGACGCGCGCGAGCCTCGACGATTCGCGACGTGTGCCGGCACGAGGAGAATGTGCCGCCACGAGGAGAATCTGGCGAGATCGTCCTCGCGCCAGCACATTCTCCTCGTCTCGGCACGGCCGCACGGTGGCGCACACTCGGCACGGCGCGTCGCCCGGCACACCTGAGAGACTCGAGACATGACTCCAGTCAGCACCGTCGACTACCACACAGCGGGGGAGCCGTTTCGCATCGTCGCCGACGCGGATGCGGCGCTGCGTGGCGACGAAGCGACAGATGCAGCACCTTCAGACGGTGCCGACGCGAATTCTGCGCTGGCTGGCGACGCTGCTGTGGATGCGGCTGCGAATGCGGTGCTCGCACGCGATGCCGCGACAGATGCAGCGCTCGCTGGCGACACCTCCGCACAACGCGGTGCCCGCGCAGGGCAGCCTCTCTCGCGCGCCGTATCGATCGTCACCGACTCGCATCTCACCGTTGCCGAGCGTCGCATCCGCGCGATGGCACCGGCGTCGCCGCTTGACGATCTGCGCCGCATTCTCTGCTTCGAACCGCGCGGCCACGCCGACATGTACGGCGGCTTCATCGTGCCGCCAGACGATGACGGAGCTCACTTCGGCGTGCTGTTCTGGCACAAAGAGCTGCTGCGACAGCATCCATCGCGCCGAAGGCCGCCGCCTCGGGCCAGAATGCCGTCACGATGAGCGTTGCTCAGCAGGGCTTCTCGCTGCCGGGCATCACCGATGTGTTCGGAGCCGATTGGTCGCGCGACGGGTACGACTTCGTCGGGTGGCGCGTCGCGAGCGACGACAGCATCCTTTCTGCCGACTGAGTCATTCCGGACGGCACGACGGAGCTCGCTCTCGAAGCGGTCTGGGAGCCTGCCGAGGTCACGCCGCCGACCGAACCCACCGATCCAGACGATCCCGCTGGGACGGGCGACGGGTCGACTCCCGATGATTCGACGGGCGGAACAACGGATGCCTCGGGCGAGCTGCCGCGCACGGGTGCAGACGTCGCGGGCCCCGTTGCCGCCGCGCTTCTGGCGCTGCTGCCCGGCACCGCGCTGATCGTCGCGCGTCGAGGCCGTTCTCGCTCGTCGCGGTAGCGCTTCACGGCCTTACCAGAATCGTGTGTGGTGCGGATGCCGTGACGGCATCCGCACCACACACGACGCTGTGCCTCAGCACCCGAGTGAACCATCGATGCGCGCGACCACCGGTATTCGGTAGAGTTCCCGCACGAGAATCCAGCGAGAGGACGACCATGGCGGATGAAGCAATCGTGCCGTTGATGCACGCACTCGTCGACGGAATCGACGCATCGGCGATGAAACGCGGCGACCCGGTCCCGGATGATTGGAAGTCGTTCTCGCTCGCTGTCGCCCTGAAGCGCGATGGCCGGTGTCTCAGTGCCTCGGGGTACGCATACGGGCACGACGATGCGTGGATCAAGGCAATCTCTCTGCACCCCGACGCGATTAAAGAGACCCTGGCTGCGTTCTTGGCCGAGCGTTATACCGACGGGGCGACTCTTCCCGTGAAGATGCTGTTTCAATTGGAACTGGCAACGGGCAGCTACAACGTCGAGTACGAAGACACCGACGACGCGCGCTGGGATCCGACGCCGAGGAACTATCGGGAACTTCAGGCAGAGCTTAAGCCAGTGTTCGACGACTAGGACGCGTCAGCCTCACCGGTGAGCGATGCGCGCGCAGACCGGTTATCCTCGTCATCACCATGTCTCACCGCTACATCTACACGACTCAGGTCGGCACGCGTGCCGACACCAACGACCCCGGCCGGCCGTGGGGCCTGTACTTCGCCGACGACGAGTTGACCGAAGATGCGGCTCGAGCACGCTACGCGCTCGAACCGCAGGATCGCCAGAACGGCTTCATCGGCATCGTGCGTGTAGAAGACGGTGAAGAGCGGCCGTCTGCCTATCTGCAGATGGGGCCTCGCGCCAACGGGGCCAGGCTCCACAATCTCGGGCCTCACGGAGTGATCCAGGTGTCGTACACGTGGGACGCGTATCACGAGCCGCCTCGGGCGTCCGACCCCTATGAGGGCGATGCATCGCAGGTCTTCCTCGGCTCCATCGTCTGGTTCACGTATCCCGATGAGAACCAGTTCTGGCGCCAGAGCAAGAACGTCGGCAGCGTCATGTACGACTTCCGTGAGAACGGTTATGCCCGCGCAGACGAGTCGGTGCGCGGGGGTTTCGGCAACCCCGATGAGGTCACCACGCGCGAATTCGAGAACGTCGACGTTTCGGCGAATTGGTTTGATATTCCTGAGTTCGGCGACTGGGAAGCGTTCTTTCACCCCGAAGGCGACGAGGAGGAATAGCCGACCCGACCTGAGAGACTCAAGAACATGGATGCTGTCAGCACAGTCGATTTTCATACGGCGGGTGAGCCGTTTCGCATCGTCGAGACGTTGCCCGACGACGCGACCGCGCCCGGCCCCACCGTTGCCGAGCGACGCGTGCGCGCCATGCGCCGAGGCTCAGACCTCGACGACCTGCGCCGCGTGCTGTGCTTAGAGCCGCGCGGCCACGCCGACATGTACGGCGGCTTCATCGTGCCGCCCGATGACGCAGGCGCACACTTCGGCGTGCTGTTCTGGCACAAGGACGGGTTCTCGACGGCCTGCGGGCACGGCACGATCGCGCTCGGCGTCTGGGCCGTCGAGACCGGTTTGGTCACGGCGCCCGACACCGGCGTGACCGACGTCGTGATCGATGTGCCGTCCGGTCGCGTCACCGCTCGGGTGCACACCGAGGCGGGCGACGTCACAGCCGTGGACTTCGTCAACGTTCCGAGCTTCGTCGTCGCGACCGACGTTGCCGTGCAGACCTCCCGCGGCGAGGTGCGGGTCGACGTGTCGTACGGCGGCGCGATCTACGCGCAGCTCGACGCAGCATCCGTTGGGCTGGCCGTCGAGCCGCAGAACGTCGACGCCCTCATCGCGCTGGGCCGCGAGGTGAAGTGGGCGCTTAACGACGCTGCCGTGGCGCAGCATCCGGACGACCCTCGCCTCAGCGGCATCTACGGAACGATCCTCTTCGAGCAGACCCCGACCGGCAGCACCGCCCCGCAATCGCGCGTCATCGCGCAGCGCAACGTCACCGTCTTCGCCGACGGACAGGTCGACCGCTCGCCCTGCGGATCCGGCACTGCCGCGCGTATCGCCACGCTCGCCGCCGCCGGCACGATGCGCGACGGCGATGTGCTGCGGCACGGGTCGATCGTCGGCTCCACGTTCACCGGCAGCATCCTGAATCGAACCCGCGTGCACGGCATCGACGCCGTGATTCCGCAGGTGTCGGGCATGGCCTACCGCACGGGCGAGAGCACATTCACCGTTGACCCCAGAGATCCCCTCACACCAGGTTTCGTTCTGAGATAGCGACGTAAGAGAAAGCGAGTGCCGACAATGATGACCTACGTTGACGCCGACACCGTTCGTGCGACCCTGACACCGGATGCTGCCGTCGAGGCGATCCGCGACACCCTGCTGAAGGGCTTTGACCCGGCCGACGACATCCCCCGCCAGCTGCTGCCGATCCCGGGCGGCGAGCTGCTCGTGATGCCCTCGGCCACCGAGCAGGCGACGGGCATCAAGGTGCTGACCGTTGGACCAGACGACCCCAGCCGCACGGTGCCGCGCATTCAGGGGCAGTATCTGCTGTTCGACCCAGACACGCTGTCGCCGAGCATGATGCTCGACGGCATCGCCCTGACATCGTTGCGCACACCCGCGGTGTCGTTCGCGCCCGTCGCCCCGCTGCTGGCGGCGCACACAGAGCCGCTTCACGTCGTCATCGTCGGAACCGGGGCGCAGGGCGTCGCCCACGAGGCGACGCTGCGGGCCGTGCTCGGCGACCGCCGCGAGGCCGAGATCACGTATGTGAGCCGCACGCGCCCCGACTGGTGCGAGCGGTGGGCCGAGACCGGCTCTGATGATGCGCGCGTGGCCATCGCGGCATCCGATCTGGTGGTCTGCGCGAGCACCGCCAAGGCTCCGGTGCTCAAAGATGACTGGGTGAAACAGGATGCTGTCGTGATCGCGCTCGGTTCGCACGACCCTGCCGAGCGCGAGCTGCCGAGCGCGCTGATGGCGCGGGCGCAGATCGTGGTGGAAGAGGTCGACACGGCGTTCCGCAGCGGCGGCGACATCGTGATGGCGGCGGGCGACGGTTCGATCACGCGCGCCGATCTGATTCCGATGCGGGCGGTGATTCGCGGCGAGCACGAGCTGCACCGCGACGCCCCGATTGTGGTGAAGACAACGGGTATGTCGTGGGAAGACCTGGCCCTGGCGACGGCGATCTCGAACCTGCTCGGCGGCGGGAACGCCGAGTCAGACGCCACGTAACCAAACCACAGCGCTGAGGGAAGAACGCACTTCTCAGAGTCGTTCTTCCCTCAGCGTCTCCCCCCTGACGGTGCCGGAGATGCGCCACGATCAGCTGGTGCTGTGCTCCTCTTTTTTCGCGAGGAAAGCATCACGTTTTGCACCGGGCACCCACCCGGCGTCGACCACCTTCTTCTGGAAGATCGACGCCGCGACAACCAACACCACGCTGAGCGCGACGCAGAGCACGATTCCGAGACCTGTCGGGCCGATCACGCTCAGCCCGACCAGTGAACCGAACCAGCCGAAGTCGGCATCGCCGAACGTGCTGTTCGCGAACCCGAACTCGCCCAACACCAGCAGCAGAATCGCAGGCAGAATCGTGATGATCACGCCGTTGATGAAGCCGCCGAGCGCTGCGCCGATTCGACCGCCAGATGAGTTTCCAAAGACTCCGGCGCCGCCGCCGGTGAAGAAGTGCGGCACCATGCCGGGCAGAATCAGCGCGAGGCCGAACATCGGGTTCAGCCACACCGCCAAGAGCAGCAGAGAGACGAGCCCGCCGATGAACGAGCTGATGAAGCCGATCAGTACAGCGTTCGCCGCGAATGGGAACACGATCGGAACGTCGAGCGCGGGCTTTGCACCGGGGACGATCTTCTCTGCCACACCTTGGAATGCTGGAACGAGCTCCCCCAGCACCGTTCGCACGCCGTAGAGAATCACAGCAACGCCAACGCCGAACTGCAGCGCCAACGCGAAGCCGGCCATGACCGTTGCTCCCGGATCGTCTCCGCCCAGCAGCTCAGACGTTGCAGCGGGGTCCACAATCAGACCCCAGATGGCGAAGACGAGGTAGATGAGCACCATCGAGAGCGCCGTCGCCACCATCGAGTCACGAAGAAAGCTCAGACCCTTCGGGAATTTGATCTCTTCTGTCGAACGGCTGCGCCCGCCGGTCGCCTGCCCGATCGCACCCGCCGCAATATAGCCAGCCGATCCGAAGTGCCCCATTGCGATCGTGTCATCGCCGGTGATCTTCTTCATCCAGGGATGAGCGAAGGCCGGCATCACCACCATGATCACGCCGAGCAGCACTGCGCCGACGATGACCACGAGCCAGCTGAACTCCTCGCCGAACCCGACAGTGAGCACAACACTCAGCAGAAGCGACATGAAGACCATATGGTGCCCCGTGAGGAAGATGTACTTCAGAGGAGTGAATCGCGCGAGCAGAAGCATCACGATGAACCCGAGAACGAGAACATAGGCGCTTGTCGCACCGTACTTCTCTGCCGCGAGAGCGGTAATCACCTCATTCGTCGGGATCACGCCCTGCGCGCCCGTGACTTCGAGAATCAGCTTGCCGAGCGGATCGAGCGATCCGGTCACGACGTTGGCGCCGGCACCGAGAATCAAGAACCCCAGGGCTGCTTTCAGGCCGCCGCCGATCACCTGCCCGGCGTTTCGGCGCAATGCAATCAGCCCAATGGCCGTAATGATCCCGATGAGGTATGCGGGAACGTTGAGAATCTGCTGCCCAATAAAATTCAGGACGATTACTAGCCACTCCATCGGGGCTCCTTTCTTCGCGCGCTACGACGCCGTCTAGCGCTCTATGCTCTGATCGAGCTTCTCTGTGATCTCGTTCACGTCAGTGAAGTTATTGATGACGATGACCTTCGCTGACACCTCTCCGACTTCCTCCGCGAGCTCCGCAGACGTCAAGACGATGTCGGCCGTGCGCGCCGCTCCACGAGCGGTTCCAATGTCTGCCGCCTCAACATCGCCGTCGACGTCCATGGCGCGCAGCGCCTTCTCGGCATTCATCTTGAGCAGCACGGATGTTCCAATTCCCATGCCACATACAGCGACAATCTTCATTTCTTACTCCTCACATTCCGCTGTCTTCTGGGGTTGATGCTGCATCGCCGTGAGCGACGCGATTCAGAATCGACCGCACGTCCGCGGCCGAGTCTGCGCTCATGAGCTCGGCGAGTACGGCGTCATCGGCGAGCACACCAGCGAGCTCCGCCATCACCTCGAGGTGCGACTGATGATCAGGTGCCGCCAGGCCGATGACGAGACTGACCGGGTCGTTCGCCTCGCTGCCGAACTCAACAGGCTCAGCGAGCGAAACCCAGCTGAGCCCTGCCCGCAGCACGGCCTCTGACGGCCGCGAGTGAGCGAGCGCGAACCCTGGAGCGATGACGATGTACGGTCCGTGGTCATCAAGCGCCTGCAGCATCTCGTCCGTGTAGCGCTCGGTCGTCGCCCCTTGGTCGACAAGCCCTCGGCCCGCGAGCTGCACGGCCTCACGCCAATCGCGCACTGTCGCGCGAGTGGCGACAGCCGCGTCGGGAAGCTGTTCTGCCAGAGTCATGTGCGCTCCTCCTATGGCATGTGCACGGAATCCAGCTCTGTGGCATCCCACTTTTGCACACTTTTATTCCAAAGCGCTAGAGCACAGCGAGAAATTGCTTCCCGCGTGCTGTCACGTCATGCGGGAACGCGTCAGAGCGCTGATGCGGTCTGGCTCGAAAAGCGCGTCAAGCGCCAAAGCGGACGCTCCGCGCACGCCGGCTTTCGCGGAAAGACGGGCTTGTTCGACGACGAGGCTCTGGCGCGAGTAGACGTGCGCAGCACCAAAGAGAGACCGCCGAACCGCGGAAATATAACGTTCACCCGCCTCTGCGAGATTGCCGCCCACGACGACGGCAGACGGATTCAGCAGCCCGACGACATCGGCAAGCGCATAGCCGATCACCTCGCCGACCTCCTCGAGAAGCGCCAGAACTTCTGGATTGCCGTTCTCAGCAAGTTGAAGGATGTCGGCGCTCGTGCGCACGTACTCCCCCGAGCGAACAAGGCGGTCACGGATCGTCCCTCCACTAGCGACAGTCTCAAGGCGACGGAGCGGCTCGCTCAGTCTGTCGCGCAAGGGAGCGCTGAGCTGCCCCGCACCCCCGCGGCTGCCGCGCACGACATTGCCATCCATGACGAACGCGCAGCCAACGCCGATCCCCGATTTCACGACGACGAGATCGCGAAACTCAGGCCATCCGAAGCGCGCCTCGCCGATCGCGAGCACATTGACGTCGCGATCGACGGCGATCACGATATCGTCTGGCCACTGACCCAGATAGTCGCTGACCACGACGTTGTCCCATCGAGGGTCGAGCTGTGGGCTCCCCAGCGTTCCCGTGATCGAGTTGACGGGGCCAGGCACGCCGATGCCGATGCCGCGCACGTCGCTGCGACTCCAGCCCCCTCGTGTGAGCAGGAAGTCAAATACCTGCTCAGCCCACCTAAAGATCTCTTCGGGCCCGTCGAAAAGGCCGATATCGGCTTCGTCTTCGACGAGCACTGTTCCGACCACATCGGTGATGCCGACACGTGTGTGAGAGCTGCCGATATCGACAGCGAGCACTACGCCGAGCGCCGCGTTGACCTCGAACTCCTCACTGGGGCGCCCTCCACCGCTTGCGGCGTGACCGGCGTGGACGACAAACTCACTGTCGAGCAGCTCGTCAAGCCGGCGGCTCAGCGTCACGCGCGACCACCCGAGCGCTTCGAGCAGATTTGACCGCGTTCTCGCCTTTCCCGATCGAATGAGATCGAGAACAATCCCAGATCCTGTCATGATCCTGCCTGGCATCGTCCGATTACCCCCTCTTGGCTTAAGTCTATTCATAGACTAAAGTCCTCGATATGTCACCCACCGACGCCGCTGATGAAGAGAATACGTTCGTCCGTCATGCGCGAGACGAGAGCGAGCGCCGCGCCGTTGCCGCCGCGATCGCTATTCCTCCAGTCGTCGTGCAGGCAAAGGGCCACGGCCACGCCGGAACTGCCATGGCAATGGCCCCGCTCGCTCACACGCTCTTCCATCGCGTCCTTCGTCACAATCCCGCGAACCCGAATTGGGAGGGACGCGACCGCTTCATCCTCTCGGCCGGCCATGCGAGCCTCTTGCTGTACACGCAGCTCCACTTGTCGGGCTACGACCTCACGCTCGACGACATTGCTCATGCGCGAACGCTCGATGCCCGAACGCCCGGGCATCCTGAGCTGGGCGTGACTGCCGGCGTCGAGATGTCAACGGGTCCGCTGGGTCAGGGGATCGCGAGCGCTGTCGGGCTTGCCCTCTCGATTCGGCGCGACGCCGCGCTCCATGGCGCGGGGAGCGACGTCTGGAACAGCACTGTCTTCGCACTGGCCGGTGATGGCTGCCTCGAGGAGGGCGTGTCAGCTGAAGCGGCGAGCCTTGCCGGCACTCTCGGCCTCGGCAATCTCGTGGCGGTGTGGGATGACAACCGCATCACCATTGACGGCGCCGCAGATATCGCGTTTACCGAGGATGTTCGGGCGCGATTCCGCGCATATGGGTGGCGCGTTCTCGAGATTTCCGACTTCCGCGATATTGACGAAATCGAGACAGTTTTGACCTCTGCTCGAAGAGACACGGGTGCTCCAACACTCGTTGCAGTACGCAGCGTGATCGGCTCCCCTTCGGCGAAGATCGGAGGAACCAGCGCTGCCCACGCTGGCGCGCTGGGAGCAGAGGAAACAGCTGCGGTACTCACTGCGCTCGGATTCGCACCGGAGACAGCACTCGATGATCTCGTCGACGACACGGTGGGAACAGTGACTCGACTGACGAGAGAACGTGGCGCCCGCCTCGAACGCGAATGGCTCGAACAGTTCGAGACGTGGCGGTCACGGCATCCTGAACTCGCTGAACGCCGCGAAGCTCTGCAACGAGCATTTCCGCATCGAGGCAGCCCCGTCGATGCATCGGCAGCACTCGAGGCGCTTGAATCGCTCGACCTGCCCGCAGTCGGAGCGCAGAGTGCAACTCGCGCAACCAACGGCGAAGCGATCAGAGCGTTGTGCAGGGCGGGCATCACATTCGGCGGATCTGCCGACCTGTCGGGGTCAACGTCAGTCGCGATACCGGGCGAGGCGGTGTCGACCGAGAATCCGGGCGGCGACTTCGTGCATTTCGGCATCCGGGAACATGCAATGGCAGCCGTCATGACGGGCATCGCACTGCATGGGCTCTGGCGGCCGTATGGCTCCACCTACCTGACGTTCAGTGACTATCAACGCCCGAGCATCAGGCTCGCCGCGCTCATGGAGCTGCCGGTCACCTACATCTACACTCACGATTCGGTAGCCGTCGGTGAAGACGGGCCAACGCACCAGCCCGTCGAGCAGATCGCCTCATTGCGCACGGTACCGGGGCTCTGCGTCATTCGGCCAGCGGATGCCGCCGAAGTGATCTCGGCGTGGAAGGCAGTGGTGACCTCTTCTCCCGCGCCGACTGCGTTCATCTTGTCGCGCCAGGGGGTTGCTGTTCTCGAGCAGCGCGACAATCTCGATGACAAGGTAGCGAACGGCGCCTACGTCGTGTGGCAGTCCGGTGACGGTATGGATGCCGCTATCATCGCCACCGGGAGTGAAGTCGCTGTCGCGATCAACGCCGCACGCGAGCTGGCTGGGCTTGGTACTGCTGTGCGCGTCATCTCGATGCCGTGCGTTGAGTGGTTCGAACGCTCGTCTGCAGCCTGGCAGGAGTCGGTGCTCCCCGCACGGCTTCGTGCGCGTGTTGCTGTCGAAGCCGGTCGCGGCGATGCCTGGTTCCGATGGGTAGGCCTCGATGGTCGTGTGGTCAGCGTCGACGAATTCGGCGAATCCGGTGCCGGCGACGAGGTGCTCGCTCGCAAGGGAATTACCGCGGCCGCGGTCGTGGAAGCGACCCGTGACGTGGTCTCGGCACTCTACGAACAGTAGCGGCGCTCGACCCCAATGACGGACACGAGCTTGCGTGCCGGCGGTTCAGCGCCGGTCGGCGAGCGTACTGCCCTCGACAATCGAACAGGGCAACAGCACCCTCGTCTCGATCGACTCGTCGACCTCGCCCGACATAATGCGCGCGAGAAGGCGGACGGCTTCAGCACCGAGCGCGGTACGTGGCGCGACGAGTCGGGTGACATCGCGGGCGGCTTCGTCTCGGCGCGCATGCTCCCCCAACGCCACAACTGACAGGTCTCGGGGAACGGCACGTCCTTCGGACTCGATATGTGCCACGAGTCGATCCGCCTCTACGGGATCTTCGACGAAGACAACGGTTGATCCATGCACGTCGACATCTCGCGCGAGCTTCTCGGCCTCGCCCGACGAGCGCGTCACGACGCGAGAGCTCACACCGTGCTTGCGCGTCGCAGCCACGAAGCCAGCCAAGCGATCACGCGTTGATTCCGCGTCGAATGGCAACGCCGCATACGTCAATTTCGTGTGCCCGCGCGCGACAGCGAGGTCGACAAGCTCACCAACCGCCGATGCGTAGTCCGCGCCGACATATGGAACCCGTGCATCGCCATCGCGGCGCCCAACCGCGACAAAAGGGTACTCCAGCTCAACGAGACGAGCGAGCTCACCAGCATCCATGTGACGACCAAGCAGCACACAGCCGTCTGCCAATCGAAGTCGACTTCCCTCACGCAGCAGCCGCCGGGGGCCGTCGTGTGTGCGCGAGCTGGTGAACATGAGCAGATCTGCTCCCAGCTCTTCGGCGGCGGACTCGACCCCCGTCAGCAACGGCGCGTAAAAGTCTGATGCTTCCGCAGGGAACGCCGACTCGTAGGTAAACACTCCGACGATGTTGTTCGATTTGCCCGCGAGACTGCGGGCAGCCGGATCTGCTTCATAGTTCGTCTCATGCAGCACGTCGAGAACGCGCTGCCGGGTGGCGTCGGAAAGCCGCGTCGTGGTGTCGGTGCGGCCGCTCAGCACGAGTGACACAGCGGCCTGACTCACGCCGGCGAGCTCAGCGATGCGGCGCTGGGTCATCCGACGCGGACGCTGTGACGTCAAGCGGCTCCCTTCTGACGCTGCGATTCGCGCGGTTGATTCGCACGGTACACCCGCGAGCGCATCGTCCGTCACGAAATGATGCTGATTATCCTAGCGACTTCTCATGTGATTATGCGTATCATCAGCAGCGCTACCTCATCAACGTGGCGCCAGTGCCGGTGCCAGAAAGAGCATTCATGAGCATTCGACAACGCCTGGCCGCAATCGCGGCGGCCACCGCACTCATCGTCACGGGCTTCGCGACGACGACAGTTCCGTCGGCTGTGGCCGCCGTGCCCGAAGACGAGAATCCGCTTCCGGTCTTCACACTTGACGGGCCGATCATTGACAAAGACAACGTCGACACGTGGAACCCGGGACACGAGTTCATCTTCCCGTCGGTTTTTCACGCGAGCGAGTACCTCGATGAGCCCCTCGCGGAGTGGTACGTCTACTACGCACCGCACGATGCGCCGGGCGGTATCAACCTCATGTACTCCGATTCGCTCGATGGGCCGTGGACGCAGTACGAGAGCAATCCGCTCATCCGTAAGACCTGGGGCGACAACTACGACGTGTCGCATGTCTCTGCTCCGGATGCTGTCTGGAACGACGAGACCGGTGAACTCTTCCTTTACTTTCATGGAGAGAACACGACAGACCGGTATGCAACGTCGACCGATGGCGTGACGTTCGATTACGGCGGTGTCGTGATGACGACGGAACAATTTGGCCAGGATGCCACGGAGACGTCGTACAACCGCATCTTCGAGAACCCGTTCCCCGCGAATGGGTGGGAATACGCCATGTTCTTCATGGTGAACGACACGACGAACGTTCGCCGCATCGGTTTGGCATATTCACACGACATGGTCAACTGGGAAGCACAGCCCGGGTGGGTAGTTGAGCCCGGCGTCGCTGAAGGAACCAACGTCGCCGGGCCAGAGATCTGGCAGTGGGACGGCAAGACGTACGTTCTCTACGGCTCAAGCACGGGAACGATCTTCGCGAAACAGCTCGACAGCTCGCTCCATTCATTCGGCGAGTCGCTTCCGCTGTATGTTCCGGGTGCAACTCCGCCTCAAGACGGTCGTGCAAGTTCCCCGCAGATCATCACCGTCGGAGACAAGACCCACATGATCTTCGAGATCGGCGGCCGCAGCGGAACAACGATCGCGCACGCAACACTGGATCCTGACGGCATCCGTGACCCGCTCAATACCCGACCGGAAGACCCGATGTATGAGAAGTGCACGGGTGAGGGGTCTGACGAGTTTGACGGCACAGCGCTCGGTGACGCGTGGAGTGTTGTACGCGACGACGAAAGTCGTTACTCGGTCGCCGATGGTTCGCTGACGATGTCGTCGTCGCCCACGTCGATCGATGGCGCGACGCTTCCGCAGCTGCCGGTCTCTGCCGACGCATGGGAAGTCACGACGAAGCTGACGTACGCTCCGGAAGAGAAGTATCAGCAGGCCGGCCTCATGCTCTATCGCGATGATCTCAACAACGCGAAGCTCACCTGGGGATTCGCGAAAGACGGCCAGCGGATCGACTTCACCTGGAAGAACAAGGGGAAAGACCGCTTCGATGGGTGGGCATGGGAAGATTCGCTGTTCCCTCCCGCCGACATGGGCGACACCATCTGGCTGCGCATGACCAGCGATGGTGAGTGGATCACGGCTGCTGCGTCAACGAACGGTGAGACTTTCACGACGGTCGGCCGGCCGATTGCGGCAGACGAACTAGCTGCTACCGCTATTGGCCCCGCCGCCTACCGTGGCGACACCGGGGCGCCGGATACGCCAGCGTCGTTTGATTGGCTGCGGTTTACGCCAACGGATGCCGAGCTGGCGGCGTGCGCCGAGTCGGGAACTGATCCCGGCGAGGACCCCGGCACGGATCCCGGCGATGACGATCAGGGCGACGATGATCAGGGCAATGACGACGATCAGGGCGAAAACGATGACGCAGGCGATGGCGATTCCGCTGCGACATTGAGCATGTCTGTGGCTCACCAGACTCTGGAGCGCGGGGAAACGCAGACCGTCGTCGCATCCGGTTTCGAACCGGGTGAGTCAGTGACGGGAACGATGCACTCGACTCCGCTAGACCTTGGAAGCCAGACGGCGGATGCTGACGGGGATGTCACCTTCAGCTGGACAATTCCTGCCGATACCAGCGTGGGAGTCCACAGCGCCGTGCTGACGGGTGAGGTCTCCGGCGAGGTCTCAGCCGACTTCCGCGTGTCGGCAGATCAGCTCGCCGCAACGGGTGCCAATGCGGCTCCGTGGCTTTGGGCAGGTGCATTGATGCTTCTCGTGGGAGCTGCAGCGCTCACTGTCGGGCGACTGCGCGGGCGTTCGGCACCTAACAACAGATCGTAAGTCTGCTCGGGCTCGTCGCCCAGCAGGCTTCCCACCGTATGGTGCGCCGTGTTCTCTCAGAGGGCACGGCGCACCATACTGACATCTCTGTACTAAGTGGCGTTCTCGGTGTGCTGACCAGGGACATTGGTTGACGCCGCTGACAGCGCTGCCGCACGGGCGAGATCGATCGGCCTGAAGTCGCGACCAGCGTTTGAGGTTTTTTCGACTGTTTCATCGGGCAGAGGGACAACGACTTTTCATCGGTTCTCCACAGTTACAATCAATGAGCATGACTACCGGCTCGCGACCGATCGGTCGAGTTCAGCACACCCCAGACTTTGACCTGTCTTTGGAGGACCTGCGCGCGGTGACGGCATTCAACCTGGCATGTGCGATGCAGGTAATTGACATTTTTGAGGCTGTGAACCCGCATGACGAGCGACCGCGTGATGCGTTGGTCGCGGCAGAGAACTTCGTGCGGGGTGGCCCGCGGTCCCGCGCGCAGCGCATCAGTGCACCTGCCGCCCATCGAGCCTCTAAAGAGGTCATCGGCGCTGCCTCGCATGCGGCGATGGCAGCCGGTGATGCTGCGGCTTCTGCCTATATTCACCCGCTGACCGACGCCGCCCAGGCCGGCCACATCCT
>NZ_JAPCHX010000008.1 GCF_026107415.2 Microbacterium sp. MPKO10 | reverse complement strand
GAAGATGTCCTTTCGAGTGGGTTGTAGGAGATTCCTCGAAGGACCACACGGTGACCGCGCCCCCATTCAGAACGAGAGCCAGCCACCAAGCGGACTACACCACTCTACGGGGCACTACTAGCATGAGTTAGGAGCCAGCGGTAAATATCGGGATCGCGGCGGTTTCGGCGAGCTGATACTGGCTGCTGTGCGCAGCGGTGACTGGGCAAGTAATGTGAGCGGCAGCGATTTGAACTGGCTTTGACAGTTGCACGTCGGCAGAAGCTGGAGACCTGGGCGCGGCAATTGCCACGCCCAGGCTGATCTCTACATGTCGCGACAATGTTTACAGAGCGGCCAGCCGTTCGTGCCTGATCTCCTATTACGGCTAGGAATCTGCTGACCGCTAGGGCAATCGTCGAACACGTGATGCACGTCTGGATCTGTCGGGTTCGTTGAATAGTACGCAGATACACGCATGTAGGGCTCCTTCGCCTTGGGATGGTCCACCAACACTGGTTCAAGCTAGACAGTACGGCCGAAGCAAGGCCTTGTGCAGTCCCCCATTCGCGTGCCTATAGGCCTCAATTGAGCGCGCCCCGCGACAGTCGATACTTAAGCTCTAGAGATTCCTTGCGCAGCTAACAACTACCCCCGAGGTGGTAGCCGTTCGCTAGATCGGTGCGCGAAGGCTCGCATGACTCCGAAAGCCGCAATGAGCCCGAACGCTATCACTATGATCCATGTGAATCCGCTCGCGCCGGGGAGTGCACCAGTCGAGTCCCTGCCAAGCAACACAACGCCGATTCGCCAATCTGAGCTGATGAGGTTCGCGATTTGTTCGGGAGAGAGCGTCGCGGAAGCGGGGATCGTCACGACGTTCGCGAGTGAGTGTGCAATTAGCGATAGCAAATGCGCAGGATTCAGCCCACTTGCTGATGCGAGTGCCGCAATTACAACGTAAGGGGTCGGAATGACGACCCATCTGTAGATGAGGTTTGTTACTGGTTCTGCAATGGCAAACGGAACTTGGAGGAGCCCAGCCGTGAAGCCGACGAGACCACCTCCTGTTGCAAGCTTGAACATGAGGGTCGGAGGCAAGGCTCCAAGACCGCTCATCTCGCCTACACTCGTAGAGAGGAATGAGCCGAGTACGGGTGTTAAGCACGCAGCGAGTGCTCCGACAACGGTGCCTCCTCCCGCCCATACCGACAACAAGTGAAATGCCCGGGCGTACTGGAGCCGCCACCCATTGATGACGCCCAATAAGTCCAAAACGGCATAGAGGGCAACGGTTGAAAGGGCAACGGCGGCGAGGCAGCCGGATATCAACAACAATCCGTAGTTGAGGTATATCGCAAAAATGGCTTGAATGTCTGCGCGACTTGTTCCGAAGCCGACAATTGCGAGAACAGAAATGAAGAATGGCAACGATGCGAGCGCGACGGCGTAGACGGCGAGCAAGAGTTTCATAGAGAAAAATCTCTCGAGAGCATCCCGCGGAATACGCAATTCACGCCAACCAGACGGCGCAATGACATCCAACGCTGACGTCAGCGAAGCAACCAATCGTCGCGCGCAATACCTTATCGCTGAGCTCGGCAGCTCGATGTCAACGGCAAGTTGATGCTGGTCTGCAAATTTCCCGAGGTGTGAAAGTGCGGCCGCGCAAATCGCTAAGAAGATCGCGGTCATCACGAAGCCAATAAAGGTCAAACTGCTGTCTTCTGATAGAGCGATTATGGCAACTAGGAGAGCGAGAACTGCGGAGAACGTGAGAGCCGCCACCAGTGCTTTGAGTCGCTCTCTCGGCCGCGCGTGATCGTTACGGACCGCACCCAGTCGCCGTGCGAGGAAGAATCCACACGCGACAATGAAAATCGCAAGCAATATGGAAGGCATATTCGCATGATCTCGGTGACCACCGACAGTGACCGTAACGATGGTTTCCACTTGCGGCCGGGCGTCGCGGCATTGCGGTCGAACTTAGACTGAGCGCTCTCCGCAGCGCACAGTGACGGCCACTATGTGCGCGAACGGGTTCCAACCGGAACGGCTCGTTTGGATTGACTTTCGCATGGTGCCATCGCATACTTGCATGTACATAGTTGTCCACATACAAATTGGTTCGGATCAATGAAGATTGCAGTGATCGGAAGTTACGGCGCAGGCCTCACCATGCGAGTGCCCCGAGCGCCAGAAGCCGGGGAGACCCTGACCGGCGACGCGTTCGAATCGGGTCCCGGGGGCAAGGGCTCCAACCAGGCCATCGGTGCCGCGCGGCTCGGCGCGGAGGTCTCGTTGCTGACAGCGATCGGCAATGACGACTTCGGCCGCTCCGCCCGCACACTCTGGAGTGATGAGGGAGTGGATGCTTCCAGCATCCTGATCTCTGACGACGCCCCCACCATGGCCGGCTTCATCATGGTCGAGCCGTCAGGCGAGAACCGCATCGCCATTGCGCCGGGTGCACTCGACCTGCTGAACGAGAGCCACGTCGAGGCATTCCGCAGCGAGATCGCGGCCGCCGACATCGTGCTCGTCTCAATGGAGATTCCGATCTCCGCCGTCGCCGCCGCGCTGCGGATCGGACGTGACGAAGGCGTGCGGACGATCCTCAACCCGGCACCGGCACGTCCGCTCTCGACCGAGGTCCTGAGCAACGTCGACATCATCACGCCGAACCAGACGGAGGCGCGCATCATCCTCGATCTGGGCGATGCGCAGAGCGACGATGAGGAGCTGGCTCGGCTCATTGCTGAGCGCATCGACGGCGCCGTCGTGCTGACCCGGGGCTCTGACGGAGCGGTCATCGTCGAGAACGGCGAGCTGCTGCACATCGACCCCGTGCGCGCGACGCAAGTCGTCGACACGACCGGAGCGGGCGATTCGTTCAACGCCGCACTCGCCGTCTCACTTGCCGCCGGTACCTCGCTCCGCGAGGCCGCGGCGTATGCCGCACAAGCCGGTGCGTTCACTGTCGCCACGAATGGAGTCGTTCCGGCCCTCCCTACCCACCACGACTTGAGTTCCACGATCGGAGAGTCTCAGTGACCTCAGCTACAGCCACCGCCCCACGGCGCGCATCGTTCGACCCGCGCAAGCTGCTTCATGCTCGCGAAGCCGGCGTGTTCGCGGCGCTTGTTCTTCTCTTCATCCTCGGCGCTGTGCTCTCGCCGAGCTTCATGCAGGCCGGCAACCTGCTCTCGGTCGGGCAGCAGATCTCGCAGATCGGCATCATGGCGATCGGCGCGACGTTCGTGATCGTCAACGGAGAGATCGACCTGTCTGTCGGCTCGGTGTACGCGCTGTCCGCCATCTCGACCGGGCTCGCCATCGAAGGCGGAACCTCCTGGCCGATCGCCACGATCATCGGCCTCGCCGTCGGCGCCGTCGCCGGTCTGCTGAACGGTCTCGCCGTAGTCTTCCTCGGCGTGCCGAGCTTCATCGTCACCCTGGGAACCCTCAGCGTCTTCCGCGGCGTCGCGCTGCTGATCTCTGACGGCGCGCCCATCTCGCTGAGCTCGAGCCAGGCCGGCGTCGCCGAGTTCAACCTCATCGGGCAGGGCTACCTGTTCGGCGTCATTCCGATGCAGCTCATCGTGTTCGCCGTCATTGCCGCACTCGGTGTCGTGCTACTGTCGCGGTCGCGGTTCGGATTCAACACCTACGCGGTCGGCGGCAACCCCGAAGCGGCGCGCCTCGTCGGCATCGAGGTGAAGGGCGTCAAGCTCACAGCGTTCATCATCGCGGGCCTCACCGCCGCCGCGGCGGGAGTTCTGGGTCTCTCCTTCCTCTCATACGTGCAGGGTGTGACCGGAACCGGCCTCGAGCTGACCGTCATCTCTGCCGTCATCATCGGTGGCGCCGCGCTCTTCGGCGGGTCCGGAACGATGTGGGGAACCATCATCGGCGTCGCATTCATCGGGCTGCTGCAGAACATCCTCAACATCAACGGCATCTCGTCGTTCTGGCAGACCGTCGTCACCGGCCTCGTGATCGTCGCCGCCGTCGCGACCGACACCTGGCAGCGCAGACGAAAGACCAAGGCGTGAGTCATGCCGTCACGCTCGCTATTCACTGCAGTTCACATCACGACCCTCGTGAGTTCGGACCAAAGGAGGACCGATGTCTTTGAAGAATAAAGCTCGCCGACTGCTGGCGGCCGGTGCCGTCGCAGCCGTCAGCGCCCTGGTGTTGGCCGGCTGCGGAGCAATCACCCCGGCGAATTCCGGCTCCGACTCGGGGGAGTTCGAACTCGCCGACTACATTCAGCAGCGCATCGACGATGGTGAGCCGCTGCGCATCAAGCTGAGCTACCACGACCCCTCACTCGCGTTCGCGACGCCCATCAAGGCGGGCATCGAGAAGGCGGGCGACGAGTTCGGCGTCGACGTGAGCCTCATCGGGCCGACCGGAGGGGATGCCGCCAAGCAGGTCTCTGAGCTGCAGACGCTGATCCAGCAGCAGTCCGTTGACGGGCTCGCCGTCTCGTCGGCATCGAGCGACGCGCTCAAGCCCGTCATCTCGCAGGCGTACAACGCCGGCATCCCGATCATCTCGTTCAACACCGACAACCCAGGCTCTGACCAGATGGGCTTCGTCGGCCAAGACCTCAAGGCATCGGGTGCGTCTGAGGCCGAGGAGCTGCTGGCCAGCCTCGGTGACAACCCCTCGGGCAAGGTCGTCGTGTTCTCGCTCGACACCGGTGCCGGCTGGTCGCACGACCGCTTCGGCGGATTCGAAGAGGCGCTCGCCGACACCGACCTCGAGGTCGTGGGCCCCGTGAACGTGGGCAACGAGCCGAGCGAGGCGTACAACACCGTCGAATCGACGATGTCGGGCCAGAAGGATGTTGTGGCGATCGCCGGTCTCGACTGCTGCTCGACCACAGCGGCCGCCAAGTGGATCTCGCAGTCGGGCAACGCGGGCGAGATCGCCATGGTCGGCTTCGACCTGCTGTCGACCACCGCCGACTACATCGAGAACGACGTCGTGACCTTCACGATCAGCCAGAACCCGACCGAGCAGGGCTACCAGGCCGTGAAGGTGCTCTCGGACTTCCTGCAGGAAGGCACACCGATCGACGGCGTCGACACCGGGGCGCAGATCATCACGAAAGACAACCTCGACGACGCGACGGTGGAAGACTGATGACGGCCGGCACACCACTCGTCGAGATCCGCGAGCTCTCGCGCAACTTCGGCCCCGTCACCGCGCTCGACAGCGTCAGCTTCGACATCGTCGAGGGTGAAGTGACCGGCCTGGTCGGTGAGAACGGCGCGGGCAAGTCGACGTTGCTGAAGATTCTCGCCGGGCTGCAGCCGCCGAGCTCGGGTGAGGTGCGCGTCGCCGGGCAGCCGGTCGAGAGCTTCGACCCGAACACGGTGCTGACGAAGCACTCGATCGCGATCGTGCCGCAAGAGCTCTCGCTGCTGCAAGACCGCACAGTCGCCGAGAACATCCTCGTCGGCATCGAGCCCGGGTCGCGCCCCTTCCCCTCGAAGAGACAGATGGATGCCCGAGCCCGCGCACTTCTGGCCGAGCTCGACCTCGACATCGACCCCGGCGCGAGCGTGCGCACACTCGACCTCGCGATTCAGCAGCTCGTCGTTGTGGCGCGATCCGTCGCGCGCGGCTGCCGCGTGCTGATTCTCGACGAGCCCACCGCGATGCTTACGCCCGCCGAGGCGAAGCGGCTGTTCGACCTGATGCAGAAGCTCAAGGCACACGGCACGACAATGGTCTACGTCTCGCACCGCATGCCCGAGATCTTCGACCTCTGCGATCGCCTCGAAGTGCTGCGCGACGGCACACACGTGGCATCGTGGCGGCGCGACGAGGTCACGCCAGACGACGTGGTGTCGGCCATGGTCGGCCGCGAGCTCGAGAAGTTCGACGGCCGCGACGACCGGTCGGCTCCGGCAGACGTCGCTCCGGCGCTGAGCGTGACCGACCTGAGCGGCAGCCGGCACGACGACGTCTCATTCGAGGTGCGGCCAGGTGAGATCCTCGGCATCGCCGGGCTGCCGGATTCCGGCCGCGTCGAACTGCTCGCGAACATCTTCGGCGCCGGGCGGTCGCGCTCGGGCGAGGTGCGCCTCAATGGCACACCGTATGACGCGCGGTCGCCGATCGCGAGCGTCGGGCACAAGCTCGCCCTTCTGCCCGGCGAACGCCGTGCGCAGGGGCTGCTCACCACGATGACCGTCGGCGAGAACATCGGCGTGCTCGGCACCCGGTCGAACTCCACACTCGGGATGCTGAAAAAGGGAGCGATCGCACGCTCGGCGCAGGCGTTGGCCGAGAGGATGCGGGTGAAGACGGCGAGCCTCGACACCCCGATCACAAGCCTCTCCGGCGGAAACCAGCAGAAGGCGCTGCTCGCCCGCTGGATGTCGATCGACCCCGAGGTGCTGATGCTCGACGAGCCGACCCGCGGCGTCGACGTCGGGGCGAAGGTCGAGATCTACGAGCAGCTGTTCGCCCTCGCCGACCGTGGCGTCGCGATCGTGTGCTCGTCATCAGACCTCCCCGAGCTGCTCACGGCGACCGACCGCATCCTTGTCATGCGCGAGGGCCGCGTCGCGGGCGTGCTGGAATCACGCGACGCAACAGAGGAATCGATCATGGCGCTCGCCACCAACGCATCGGCGGGCGAGCTGAACTCCACACACTGATCTCCACACACTGATCTCTACGAAGGGAACGTTATGAAACGCAACGGCATACTCAACGCAGAACTGAGCGGCGCGCTCGCCACGCTCGGCCACAGCGACCTGCTCATGGTCGTCGACGCGGGCTTCCCGATTCCGCGCACCGCGCACCGGGTCGACCTCGCGATCGCCGAGAACCTGCCCGACCTGCGCACCGTGCTGGGCCTCATCGCAGACGAGCTCGTCGTCGAGGGCGTCGTGCGCGCCGACGACGTGACAACCAACAATCCGCGTCTCGACGAGTGGATTCAGGGGCGCTTCACGGATGCCGAATTCACGACCCGCTCGCACGCCGACATGCTCGGCGAGCTGGCGCAGCAGGCGAAGGTGATCGTGCGCACCGGCGCCTTCGAACCCTGGGGCAACATCGGCCTCTACTGCGGAGTCGACGTGCCGCGCTGGTTCGGCGGCGAGGACGTCATCGCTCCCGCCTACTACGCCTCGAAACTTTAGACCTCACACAACAGAAAGATAGATATGACTGACACCACTGCGACCGGCACAGCGACCCTGTCACCGGCGGAGCTCGCACCGTACATCCAGCACACGAAGATCGAGACGGGCATCACGCGCGACGCGATGATCGCGCACGCCCGTGAAGCGATTGAGCACGGCTTCAATGCTGCGATGATTCCCGCATCCTGGGTCCGTGAGGTTGCCGGCGAACTCGCCGGAACGGGAGTCGAGCTCGCCACGGCACTCGACTTCCCGACCGTCGGCGTCATGACCAGCGCCGGAAAGGCTGCCGAAGCCGAGTCGATCGCCAAGCTGGGCGCGACGCAGCTCGACATCGGCGTGCAGGTGGGGTGGCTCAAGAGCGGAATGTACGACGCATTCCGCGACGACATCGCCGGCGTCGTGAAGGCCAGTGGCATCCCGATCAAGGTGATGCTTGAGCTTCCGCTGCTCACGGACTCTGAGAAAGAGACCGCCGTGGAGCTCGCGATGGAAGCCGGAGCCGCCTTCCTCAAGAACGCCTCGAGCGGCCAGGTCGAGACGGCGAACCCTGACAGCATCCGATATCTTGTCGAGCGCGCTCGAGACGGAGTGAAGGTCAAGGCATCGGGATCCATCAAGACGTACAGCCAGGCGCTGGGACTGATCGATGCGGGGGCCGTGCTTCTCGGAACGAGCGCCGGCATGGCGATCATCAGCGACACCGGCACCGAGAGCACGACAAGCTACTAAGTGCGAGAGGATCACCGTCTGCCTCGACTCTGAGGGGCAGACGGTGATACTTGTTAGTAGCCGAAGAGTGAGGAGAGACTGTGGGGGAACACGCCGTCAGTAGCGGGTCTGAGATCCAACGCGAACTGCCGGTGGCGATTCACGCGCAGATCTCGAACCAGTTTCGATCGCGGATCGCATCGGGGGAGTGGCCGGCGAACTACCGGCTCAAGAGCGAACCCGAACTCGCGCGTGAACTCGGGGTGAGCCGTGGGACGCTCCGTCGCGCAATGACCACCCTGATCGAGGAGGGCCTGCTCAAGCAGGTGCGCGGGCGCGGAACCTTCGTGACGTCGACGACGATCGAACCGGCGATTGCGCAGAAGCTCAGCACCCTGACTGAGGATTTCGCAAAGCAGGGAATCCAGACCACGGCCGAGGTCATCGAGGCGACGCTGATCGACCCCCCACGCCCGATTGCCGCGCTGCTTGATGTGGGGCGTGGGGGCTCGGTGTTGAAGCTGGTGCGTCGGCGCAGTACCGTTGAGGGTCCGGTGGCGCTGCTGTACAACTATGTGCGTGCCGACCTTGCGCCGGGAATTGTGGATGTGGACTTCTCGACGGCGAGTCTGTTCGGCACGCTTGAGGGCCAGTTCGGGCTGAAGATCTCGTCTGCGCGGCGTACGTTCAGTGCGCGAGCCGCCGAGGGGAGTGTCGCCGAGTATCTCGATCTGCCGACCGGCTCTCCGGTGCAGTATCTCGAGCAGGTGACGTATCTGTCGGATGACCGCCCGATCGAATACTCAGACGTCTGGATCCACTCGGGCCGTCTGCGGGTGACGTCGCTGCTCTCCCGCCGGTGAGTCCGCCTCGTTGACGCTTGTGGTTCGACCAAGCTGTGACTTTGTCAGTATCGCGATATAAGTGGGACACCGGTAGAATAGTAAGGAATTGAGGATCGGTGGAGGTGGACCAATGAAACGCAAGAATGTGACGTCAGAGGCGCTTCGGCGTGCCGCCATCCGTTCGACTCGAGCTTCAGCCGCCCTTGAGAACCGTGCGGTTCCCAGCGGTCTCCCGCGTTCGGAAGCTGTCGACCGATTTCTCGCTTCGCGCGAACCGCACGTGCGATGACAGTTGATCCCGGCTACGGTGAAACTCCGCTAGAGCCGGACGAAGCTGATGCGCTGACTCCGCGGGCGCGCGAGGTCTTTGGCGTTCATCCGAAGAAGATAGACCTCTACGAGGCCGAGCAAGCGGTAAACGACGAGGTCAGCATTGCGCTTCTTGAAGACATCGCTGAGGGGAAACTTGTCCTCGAAGAATTGCTCACAGACGCCTTCCTCCGTGACTTGCACCAGCAGCTTTACGGGGACCTTTGGATATGGGCTGGACGATACCGAACGCGCGACCAGAACATCGGTGTCGACCCCGCATACATCGGAGTCGAACTACAGGAATCGCTCGGCACTATTCGCTACCGGTGGGAGCACACTGACGACTGGTCACCTCGAGAGCTCGGAATTGCTGTGCATGCCGAAACTGTTCGTATCCACAGCTTCGTTGACGGGAACGGTCGTACTACACGCTTGCTCGCGGACCTCGTCTTTCTCGCCGCACAAGACGCGGAAGCGGTCGCCGAGAGCTACGACTGGGCTATCGATAAGCGTCAGTACATCGCATTGCTGCGCGAATATGACATAACCCGAGATCCACGGCCGCTCGCGGAGTTCATCCCTGTCCAACGCCTCAACGACGAATAGGCTTTGCCGCGATGTTCGCCGTGGGAGGAGGTGGGCGGGCTCTTTCTTCATGCCTGTGTCACCCTTGTAGTGAGTGCGCTTGAAGCGATGATCTGCGACCTTCAGCGAATCGAGTTGATGTGACCTCTGCATTCCACCGACCACGTGGCGTACCGCCCGGGGCCGGGTCCGTGCGTCATCGTCGTGTCACGTGGCGGTTGCACCCGGTGCTCACCGACGTGCTGAATACGCTGGACGGCACAACGGTCGGGTCAGCGTTTCGGGACCGGGCCGTCGAGATATCGACGCTGAAGGTTATGAGCGACCCCGTCGACTACGGTTCGGCGCTCACCGCCTACCGGTGGCTGCTCGAATGGGCCGATGGAGACGGGCTGCCGCTGACTGCATCCGGATATCTGAAGCCTGCCGACGTTCGTGCGCTCGCGGAGGTCATGCCCACCATGCAGTACTGGATCTTTAAGGTGACGCGGGAAATTGACGTGCATCCGGTGCTGTCCTTTCGTGAGTATCTCAAAGAGATTGGCCTGCTCCGTAAGTACAAGGGAACGCTGCGTCTCTCGCGGGCGGCGCGCGCCCTGCTGGGCGACCCGGCCGGGTTGTGGCGGTACCTGGCCGATACTCTCGTACCTGACGAGCCGCAATTCGACGCCGACGCGTCGGTTGTCGTTCTCGTACACATGGCGACGACCGACGGAGATATCGACGTCAACGCGGTGGCGCGGACTCTGACCGAGCTGGGCTGGGCGCATCGCGACGGCAGCGGAATTGGGAGCGGCGAGGTCTATGAGGTGTGGAATGACCTGTGGGACGTTCTCGGCAACGTGGGGGTGCGGTCGAGCGCCCGTCACCGGGATCGGGTGCTGAGCCCAGAAGCGCGCATCCTGATCAACGAAGCACTGTTCGCCGAGGTCGACGGGGAGTCAGCCCGATAGCTTTGCACCGTGCGCTGAACCGTCGCCTAGGCGACAAGCTGGGGTCCGCGCACATTGTGCGCGGACCCCAGCTTGCTCTCCGGATCGTCTACTCGGAGTTCGTCAGCATCTCCGACAGAGAGTTGAGCACGTCCTCCGAGTGCTCGCCCTCCACGTCAAGGTAGACACGCTCACCCTTCTTCACCCCAAGAGAGATGATGGCGAGGATGCTGCGTGCATCGACAGCGGTCTCTCCAGGGCGACCGATTTTCACCGTATGCCCGCTCTCTTTCGCGTTCCGCGCGAGGTCCGATGCGGGGCGGGCGTGTAGTCCGACGGACGAACCGATGACGACTTCTCGTGTTGGCAAGATTGCTCTCCTAGTTGCTTGACTCGCTGGACGCTGGTTCAGTTGCTGCGGCCCGCTTCAGTTTGCGGGTGCGGCGCACCTCGAACAGTGACATGAGCACGTAGGCGGCGACGAGGATGACCATTCCCACCCACGGCGTCTGGAACGCCAGCATCGTCAGCATCGAGTCGATTGTGTCGTGTCCCGTTCCCTCTGCGCCGACCGCCGAGAAGTGATCGAAGAGCATGTAGGTGAGACCGGACAGGAAGATCAGCAGGAAGCCGTAGACGAAGCCGGAAACGACCGCGCCGCGACGCCCACCGGTGGCGTTGCCCATGATTCCCGAGACTCCGCCGGTAAAGAACGCACCGATGATCGACACGAGCGGAACCACGCCAAATGCTAGCGACGACGCGATCATTCCGACGAGCATCCCGGCCACAGCTGTGACGAAGCCAATCATCAGAGCGTTCGGTGCGAACATGAAGATCGCTGGAACGTCGAGCGCTGGCTTTGCATTGGGCACCAGCTTGTCTGAGATGCCCTTGAAAGCTGGGACGAGCTCGCCCAGGAACATGCGAACTCCCTGCAGCAAGACGAGCATGCCGGCCGCGAAACCAAGCGCTTGAAGCAGCCCGAACAGGATGTAGTTGGTTCCGTCAGACAACTCGCCGACGAGGTCGGGACCCGCAGCGATGACGATGATCAGATAAAAGACAAGCATGACCACGGAGATCGAGACGGCCGTGTCTTTGAAGAACGCAAGCCCCTTGGGAACCTTGATGTCTTCCGTGCTCTTCGACTTGTTGCCCACGAGTCCGCCGATATACGCGGACGGCACGGTACCGAGCGTCGTCAGGTGGCCGAGCGCGAAGTCATCGCTGCCGATGACCTTACGCATGATCGGCTGCGCGATGGCGGGGAGCAGCGTGAGCAGCGCGCCCTGGATGACGGAGCCGAGGATCATCGTCCACATCTCGTCCAACCCAGCGGTGTAGAGACTGTAAGCGATCATGACCGAGGCGATCCACATCATGTGCCCGGTCAAGAAGATGTACTTCAACGGGGTGAACCGCGCAAGGATTGCGTTGACGAGGAAGCCAGCGGCGAGAATCACCGCCGACGTGCTGGCGATGGCGGGGATGCTCTTCTGCATTGCGGCAGAGATCAACTCACTGCCCGTCGCGAATCCGGCGAGCCCCGTCACTTCTTGGAACAGCGTGACGAAGGGGCTGATCGCGGTGACGATGAGCCCGGCTCCAGCAGTGAGAACAATCATGCCGAGCGCTGTCTTGACGGTGCCCGCGAAGATCTGGGCACCGTTCTTACGTTGCAGGGCGAGACCGACAAGTGCGACGAATCCGAGGATCAGCGCAGGCGTCTTGACGACCTCGACGAGAAAATTCAGTAGTTCCATGGTGGGGTCCTTATGTCTAATGACACGGGGGATTCACGAGGACTTAGCGTGCGTCGCGTTGGTCGAGGAATGCCTTCACAGCATCCTTCGCCTCGTCGACGCTCACGATGTTCCGAATGAAGACCACGTTGTCGTATCCAGAGAGTTCGTCAGCGAAATCAGGGGAGGCAACGATCAGATCGCTGTCCCCGCCGCTCATTGTTCCGGCAGCCTGATGCTCGACCTCGCTGGGGATGTCGAGAGCTTGCATCGCTTTCTCTACGGTCATCTTGAGGATCAGACTTGACCCCATGCCGAGACCGCAGACGCACACGATTTTCATGATTGTGCTCCGTTTCTTCGGGCTCAGAGGCCCGAGATCATGTGTGAGTATTTCGCGATGTGGCCCGCGTTGATGGCATCGCCCTTGTCAAGGTTTGCGCTGACGTAGATCGGCGGTGTCGTGCCGGCATCGACGCAGTTCTGCACGGTCTGCGCGATGATCGACTCGATCACCGTGACGCCGAGCACCGTCGATGTCCCACAGAAGCGGCCGTCGAGGCCCTCCGCCGTGAGAACGGCATCACCACTGATGCACTTGATGTCTACGACCACATCCGCGACATCCTTGAGGTTCTTTCCGCTCGAATGGCGGGACGCTGTTGAGCTGGCGAACTCTTCCGACACGAGAGCCACGACCTTCATGCCGATCTCCTGGGCGGCGAGCGCCATGTCGACCCCTGCCGGGTTGCGGCCGGAAATCGAGACGATGATCATCGTGTCTCGCGGGTCTGTATCTTCGAGCGCAAGGTACTCCTGCGAGAACCCTTCGAGGCGCTCCTGGTACGTGCTGAGCTTCGCCTTCGGGAACAGTGCGAGGTGCGGGGTGAGAAGTGCGTTCACCGGCACCAGCCCGCCGGCGCGATAGAACACCTCCATGGCGAAGATCTGCGAGTGACCGCATCCGAAGACATGGATGACGCGGTCATCGAGGACGGACTGTGCACAGTGCTCTGCGGCCTCCTGAATCGAGGTGGCTTCCTCGTCGAACTGCTTCTGCAGCTGCTGGGATACGACGTCATAGTACTCATGGCTTTTCATCGAGTTGCTCCAATCGTGTGAGGGCGTTCAGGATGCTGTCGGGCGAACCGTTCTCGCGCAGAAGGCGCAGCAGGCCCTCGTCTCCAAGCCCCGAGGCGAGCTCCCGCATAAGGTCGATGTGGCTGTCGTTATCGGTGGCGGCAAGAACAAACGCGGCCTTAATTCGTGCCTCGTTTAGGTACACCGGTTGTGTCAGGAGAGCAAGGCTCAAGGCGATCCGTTGCACTCCGGCCTCGGGACGACCGTGAAAGAGGGCGATGTCGTCAATGACGACCATGTACGAGCCGTATCGAGCAACCGTCTCTTTGATCGACTCAAGAAACTCGGGAGTCACTGCTCCGCTCTGGGTAAGCGGAGCGCCGGCAATGTCGACGAGTTCCTCCCAGCTGTCGCATGTGACGTCGGCGAGCAACGTCTCGCGGGTCAGCAATTCTGTGATCATCGTCGTAGTCCCCCTGACATCGATGTCGTCTGGTGTTCGTGGTTGCCGAGAGTGCCTCGTTGCCGAGAGTGCCTCGCTACGATCCAGCATTGTGTGTGCCGGAACAGGGGGCCAATATGTCACCTTCCGGATTGCAGGAAGCGGTCTCCTGGGAAAGGCTTGCGGGCCGGGATACGATCTCTCGGACGGAGGCGAAGTGGCTCATGACTGATCGGCGATCCGAGCTTGTGCGGCTGGTGAGAGATGCTGATTCGGCCCTGCCCGGAACGCAGCTCGCTGAGCTGCTGGGAGTGTCGACCCGCAGCATCCGTCAGTTTGTCGCCGACATCAATCGCAGCGCGGGGCGACGGGTGATCCACTCGTCGCATCGCGGTTATGTTCTCGACCGCTCGGCGCACGAGATCTGGGCGCACGGGCCCGCGACGGCAACCGGCAACGGCAGAGGGCCTCGCGAACGTCTCTATTTCATCGCAAGGCATCTCGTGAGCTACTCAGATGTGGCGACCGACATCTACGATCTTGCCGACACCCTCTATGTGAGCCCTGCAACGATCGAAGCCGATCTGACCCGTGCTCGGGAACTGTTCCGTCTGCACGGACTCACGATTCGGCGCGACCGTGAGCTCGTTGTGCTCGAGGGGGATGAGCGTGAGAAGCGCAGCCTCGTCAAATATCTCTTTCTCGACGCCGGGCGCGGGTTCACACCGCAGATGATGCGTGAATTTGTCGAGGCATACCGTGACTACGACCTGCGCGTCACCTCGCAAGAGATCCAACAATGCATCACGAATCTCGGGTGGGAGATCGACGAGTACTCGCTGAACGACGTGTTGGTGCATGTCACGATAGCGGCAGATCGGGTTCGGCTTGGGCACCGCATCCCGGTGCTTCAGACCAGCAGGCCGCGGCTGCCCGATGCGCATTCCGCCTTCATGGCTGAGCTGACAGAGATTGTGCACGAGAACTTCGGCGTGATGTTGCCCGAGTCGGAGGCACAGCGTCTGACTCAGCTCGTGGCGTCGCGTGTCAAGCACTACGACCCCATAGCCGACGCCGTCGGCGTGCCAGCCGAGATTGTGACGATCGTTCGCGATGCCCTTCGCGACGTCTCAGAGTTCTACCTTCTCGATCTCTACGATGAGAGCGCGGTTCGCGGCATCGCCCTTCACGTCTGGCGCCTTCGAGAGCGCTCGTCGCAGGGCATTCAGGCGCGCAACCCTCTTGGTGAAACGTTCAAGAACGCGCACCCGCTCGTGTATGAGGTCGCGCTGTATTTCGCCGAGCGTGTGGAAGAGAAGGCATCCATTGAGGTTGCTGCCGATGAGATCGACTTTCTGGCATTTCACCTGGGCACTCAGGTTCAGAAGCAGCTCGAGAAGGGGCCGCTCGTCACCGTGACCGTCGTCGATGTGTCGCCGTTCGCAGCGGGGCGCTCTCGGATCGTTGACTCGGTAGCATCCCGCCTTGCCGGTCAGGGCGTCGTTGTGGAGGTCGTCACTGCGCTGGATTTCGATTGGGAGCAGATCGCGTCAGACATCGTCGTGTCGACGATCGATCTCGAGGGGCTTGTCACGGTTCCCACGGTTCTGGTCAGCCCGCTGCTGGGTGAAGAGGATGGTGAGAGGGTTCAGGATGCTGTCAAGAGCCGTCGCAAGAAGATGGCGAAGCAGCGGCTCCGCTCGCGGATTATGGAGCTCATCGAACCCGAGCTCTTTCACAGCGTCGATAGCGTCGGTCAGCACGAGGCGCTCGCGCTGATGTGCCGGCGCATGGTCGATGCGCGCGCCGTGCCTCGTGACTTTCTGGAGTCGGTCGAAGCGCGCGAGGCGAAGTCGAGTACGGCCTTCGGCGGGCAGTTCGCCATTCCGCATTCGATGCAGGCAGACGCTCACCGGTCGGCGATCTCGGTGCTCGTGGCCCGCCGCGGCATCCCGTGGGGCGAATCGACGGTGCGGATCGTTGTGCTCTTCGCCGTCGCATCTGACGATGTGCAGGTCTTTCGCGACGTGCTGGGCGAATTCATCCCTGTGCTCTCGGACCCGGAGAACCTGGCGACGCTGCTGGAATCGGGCGCGAGCAGTGAGTTCTTTACAGCGAGCCTGTCGAGCATCCTCACCTGACGACAGCCTCCTCGCAGCCGCACGACGTGAGCTGAGCAGTCGCGTACGGGCGGTCGGTGGTCAGTTGATGTCGAACTCGTTGCCCTCGGGGTCGCGCATCGCGATGGCGTAGTGGTCGACGCCCTCGCGGTCGACCACGCGCGTCACAGTGGCGCCGAGTGCGGTGAGGCGTTCGGCCTCGGCATCGACGCTCTGCTTGCGCTCGCGCAGCGAGGTGCTGCGGCCGCCGCTTGCTCGAACGTCGATGTGCAGTCGGTTCTTCAGCGACTTCTTCTCGGGCACGATCTGAAACCAGATGCGCGGGCCCTGACCGCTCGGATCGACGATTGAATCGAAGTCGACGCCGAGCTCGTCTTCGGGAACGCCGACGCTGCGCCAGTAGTCGTTCCAATCGTCGAAACCCTCGGGTGGCGGCTCAAGCTGATAGTGCAGAGCCTCGGCCCAGAAGCGCGCGAGGAGCTCGGGGTCAGTGCAGTCGATGACAATCTGGAAGCGCCCCATTGTCGTCCTTCGCTCGATGAGTACCTCTGTCGTGACAGTATGCCGCCAGCATCCGACACCGGGACACACCGTGTCTTCCTGGCACCCGATGATCACTCTTCCCGGCCTGCAGAATACCCCGGTTTCGAGTGCGAGTGCGGCACCGATTCTCGCTACATTCGCAGTGAGTGAGAAAGATGGCACGAGGCGATCGTGCGCCGCTTCTAGGGTTTTGCGTGGATGACGTCCCTTTTCGCGAGGTGGCGTCTCACGAGGGGGTGCGCATGGCTGACGATGATGGCTCGATTGATCGAGCTCTCGCGCTGCTGGCGCTGTTCGGAGAAAGCGAGCGGTGGCGAGCAGAAGATCTGGCGTCGTCGCTCAGCCTGCCAGTGAGCACGGTGTACCGGATGCTCGGAAAGCTCACGTTGCGCGGCCTCGTGCAGCGCAATCACGGTGCTACGTATTCAGCGGGCGCCGCTGTCGTGCCGCTCGCGGAGCGCTATCGGGAGCGTTCGCTGATGCAGACCGCGATCAGCGCGCGGCTCGATCGCCTCACGGAAGACACCGGCGAGTTCGCGGCGTTCATGGTCGCCCACGGCAGCCACGCCCTCTGCGTCGAGGTGTCGGAGGGGACGCGGGTGCTGCGCTGCAGCTACACGAAGGGCGCGACCCAGCCGCTCGTGCGCGGAGCGACGGCACTTGCCCTGCTGGCGCACGTGTCAGACGAGGCCCGTCGCGCGGCCTACGACGAGCATGGTCTGGATGCCGCGGCGATTGCCGCTCTTGAAGCCGCCCAGGAAAAGGCGCGCACCGACGGCGTCGCGATCTCACAGGGTGAGCTCGACGAGGGTGTGTGGGGTGCGAGTAGCGTCGTGCGCGATGTTGCACAGAACGTGGTCGGCACGGTGACCGTTATGGCCCCGGTTGATCGAGCGACGCAGCGCGGTGCGCACTACGTGCAAATGGTGCGGCAAGCCGCACGCGAACTCAGCGGAGGTGCAGCATGACCGACAGAAGCGGACTCTGGTCGGGCAGACGAGACGGCGACGGACCGGAGCATGATCGGTGGCACACCGTGATCCGGCCGCTCGCCGAGAGCGCGGAGCCCGGAGTCGCGATCATCGGCTTCGCGAGCGACGAGGGCGTTCGTCGCAATCACGGTCGCACGGGTGCGCAGCGCGGACCTGCATCTTTGCGCGGTGCGCTCGCCGGGCTCGCCGCGCACGATCTTCCCGCCCTCTACGAAGCGGGCGACGTCACGGTGGAAGGGACCGATCTCGAGGGAGGCCACAGCGCGCTCGCCACGCGCATCGCCGAAGTCGTGCGCGCAGGGCATCTGCCCGTCGTGCTGGGCGGCGGCCACGAGGTTGCCTTCGGCAGCTACCTCGGCCTCACGGCCGTGCGCACCGACCCGACTCGTCGGCTCGGCGTCGTGAACATCGATGCGCACTTCGACCTGCGCGCGGCACAGCGGGCGACGTCCGGCACCGGCTTCCTGCAGATGCTGCAGGCGGAGAAGCAAGCGGGCCGCGAGCTGGCGTACACGGTGCTGGGCATCGCGCAGACCAGCAATACGCGTGCGCTCTTCGACACCGCTGACAAGTGGGGAGTCACGTACCGAACCGATCTCGAGTGCACGGAAGCCCACGCCAGCGGCATCCGGAATCATCTCGAGTCTTTTCTCGCCGACGTTGACGATGTCTATCTCACTCTCGACCTCGACGCCCTTCCGGGCTGGATCGCCCCGGGTGTCAGCGCCCCCGCGGCCCTCGGCGTGCAGGTGGAGACCGTGCTCACCATCGTCGAGACGATCGCGCAGTCGGGGAAGCTTGCGCTCTTCGACGTCGCCGAACTGAACCCCGACCTCGACCTCGACGGCCGCACGGCTCGCGTCGCGGCACGCATCATCAATCATCTCGTCACGCGAACGGAAGCCACGTGAATCTCGAACTCGACCTCGTCCAGACCTCGGCTCTTGCGATTCTGCTGCTTTTGCTCGGTGAAGCCGCGTGCGCGCACATTGGCTTCCTCCGTCGCTTCAGCATCCCCGGGCCCGTTGTCGGCGGTTTTGCCTTCGCGCTTGTCGTGCTCGCGCTTCGCCAGACCGGTGCCGCGACGATCGAACTCGACACCACGCTTCAATCGCCGGTGATGGTGATGTTCTTCACCACGATCGGGCTCGCGGGCAGCTTCGCCCTGATCAAGAAGGGCGGCAAGCTCCTCTTGATCTACGTCGCGGCGTGCTGGGGGCTCGCGATCGCACAGAACCTCATCGGCATCGGCATGGCACTGGTTGTCGGCATCGACCCGCTGCTGGGGATCATGGCGGGCGCCGTGAGCCTCGAGGGCGGGCACGGAGCAGCGGCGGCGTTCGGGCCGACGGCCGAGTCACTGGGCGCTGACGGCGCCGCAGCTGTCGCGATCGCCTCCGCCACATTCGGCCTCGTCGCGGGAAGCCTGCTCGGCGGCCCGGTCGCGGTCGGGCTGATGAAGCGCCACCGTGTCGCCGTGCCGAGCCACACCGATAGCAGTGTCGAGTCTGTTGGCGAGACACGCGACGAGGCGAGCTACAAGCAGGTCATCCCCACGCTCGCGGTCATCGGTGTGATCGTTGTGCTCGGCCTTCTGCTGGGCGACTGGTTCAGCGAGGTCACGGGGTTCGTGCTGCCCGGCTACGTCGGGGCGATGCTCGTCGCGGTGATCGCGCGCAACGTCAACGACAAGGTGAAGGCGTTCCGCATGCACGACGGCGCTGTCGAACTGGTGTCGCGTGTCAGCCTCGGTTTCTTCCTGACGATGGCGATGATGAGCCTGAAGATCTGGGATCTGTTCGCACTCGCTCTGCCGCTCATCGCGATTCTCGCCGTGCAGCTCGTGTTCATCCTCGCGTTCGTCTGGTTCGTGCTCTTCCGCATTCTCGGCCGCAGCTACGACGCCGTGACGATGGTCGCGGCGATGCTCGGTCACGGTCTCGGAGCAACGCCGAACGCCATAGCGAACATGGATGCGTTCAATGCGCGGTTCGGCGTGAGATCCACGCGGGCGTTCCTCATTGTGCCGCTCGCCGGGGCGATGCTGATCGACATCGTTGCGCTCCCCTGGATTGTGTTCTGTCTGAACTGGGTCAGCAGCGCGTTCTAGCGGCGAACTGAGCGTCGCAGCCTGGGGCCCACTGTCTATCGAGGTGGAGCAGAATCAACCGAGGCGCGCGCGTGTCGGTCGGAACGTTGAAGGCCATCAGCTGCGGGTCGGTGCCCGGAGTGAGGGTGAACGCCGTGAGCGCCGCATTCGTGACACCGGGGAACAGGGCACGGTAGCGGTCGAGATCGAAAACCAGCAGGTGGCAGATCAACAGGCGCATGAGCGTCGAATGCATGACGACGAGCACGCGGCCGTCAGGATGCTGCATCCCGCAAGTCGCGTGCGGCGCACGGGCGTAGGTGAGCCAGTCATCCCGGCGGTAATGACGAGGCCCTTCAGCGGTCGCAGACACCGAGAAGCTCTTTCACTCGCGGTGGCGAAGAGCGTGAACCTGCCGGCAACAAGCCGTTGAGCTCAGACGTCGACCGCGATCTGATCATCACGAGCATCTCTCGATCGCGGCGATACTCCGCGGGGTGTATGGTGTTACTGAACGATACCGTACAGTAAGTCATTGAGGGTGTGATGACGCAGGTTCTCGTGGTCGGGGCGGGCCCGACCGGACTGGCTCTCGCGTGTGGACTGCGGATGGCAGACGTGGACGTGCGAGTCGTGGACCGAGCGCCGCGAGCGTCTACGGCATCGCGTGCCAACTTTCTTCACGCTCGAGGATCTGAGGTGCTCTCTCGTCTTGGCGCACTCGGGGCGCTGCCTGACGAATCGAAGCGAGCGATGTCTGTCACCTCGTACTTGGGAGAGCGCCCTTTGGCCAGACTCCAGTTCGGTAATCCCGCAATGCATACAGCGGCTCCCCCGATGGTGATCTCGCAGGCTCGGGTCGAAGGTGAGCTCCGCCGCCGCTTGGCGGAGCTCGGTGTGGAACCCGAATGGGAGTCCCACGTCACGACGGTCACCCAGAGTCGCGACGATGTCGTCGCAGAGTTGAGCTCGGGAGAACAGCTTCACGCCAGCTGGCTTGTTGGCTGTGACGGGACGTCGTCTACCGTGCGCAAGTCGGCGGGCATCGGTGCGCCGGGAGTCCGCCTCTCGGAGAGGTTCCTCCTCGCTGATGTGCATCTTGATTGGGATCTTGATCGTTCAGGTACGACCGGTTGGATACATCCGTCTGGCCTGCTTGGCGTTATGCCCATGCCTGACCCCTCCGGCGACCTCTGGCGCGTTCTTGCATACGATCCTGATGGCAGTGCGGGATCCTCGGCGCCGATCTCCGAGGCCGAGGTTCTGCAACGAATCAGTGAGATTCTTCCCGAGCGCAGCTATCGACCGGATGTGCGAATCGGTGACGCCGAATGGCTCTCCCAGTTCACGGTTCACCGCAAGCTGGCTGATACCTATCGGGCCGGGCGTCTCTTTCTGGCAGGGGATGCGGCGCACGCTCATGCACCGTTTGGCGGACAGGGCATGCTGACCGGGCTCGGAGATGCCGAGAACTTGGCCTGGAAGCTCGCGGCAGTCGTGCGCAGCCGTGCCAGCGCGGATTTTCTCGACACATATGAAGCAGAGCGGCGCCCGCTCGCGAAGGACGTGCTACGCGGCACCTCGGCGGTGACGGCGATCGACGTCACACGCAGTGTTGTGGGTCGATTCGTGCGTGATCGCGTGATGGCACCGCTGCTTGGGCTGCCCGTGGTGCAGCGGAAGGCCACGTGGGCGGCATCGCAGATGTGGGTGTCATACCACCGTGGTCCGCTGGGGCGACGGTTCGGGCCCCGGCCACGGCCCGGAGCTCGTGTCGATGATGTGCAGTCCCGCGACGCCGACGGTGCGACAACCTCTCTGCATGCGTGTCTGGGCGGAACGTGGGCAATTCTTCGCCCACCCGGCGGTCGCGATGACGCAGTGCCTCCCCTGCTGAATGAGCTCGCGGTCGTGCTCGAGAGGACGGATGCTGTGGCCGAAACGTGGCTTGTGCGGCCCGACGCGCATTTGGCGTGGCGCGGGGTTGATGAGAGACAGATGTGTGACATGCTCGACTCCTGGTTCGGAATCGGGAAATGACGCGCACAGGGCGTCCGCGCAGTTCTGCCGCTGACGACTCGATACTTCGTGCCGCGCGTCAGCTACTCGTAGAGCGCGGCATCGCGGCCGCGAGCATGGAGGAAATCGCGCGAACGGCCGGGGTGAGCAAGGTGACGGTGTACCGTCGATGGTCATCTCGCGAAGATCTTCTTGCGGCAGCTGTGGAGTCCGCTTCCGGCGACATGCCGGGTCGTGCCTCTCCCGGTGCGGAGGCACGCGATCTTGACCCGGCGATGAGCTTTGCACAGATGTCGTCGCTCATTGAGGCTGCGCTCCCTGCAGCCGCACACACGATGGCCTCGTTCGAGTACCGAGCGCTTCTCGCGCAGGCATTTGGTTCCCGGTTCACGCACCCGGGCATCATGGTGGCGTTCTGGGACAATCACATCGTTCCTCGACGAAACGTCGCTATCCCCATGCTTCACAAGGCCGTCGCCGAGAAACACCTGCCGGCGAATACCGATGTCGAGAGTCTCATCGATATGACTGTCGGCTCCCTGCTGTACCGGTTGCTTCAGCCCGGAGAGATATCTCCAGAGGAGCTTCTCGAGTACCTGCGACGCATCTATCGTCAAGCGGGGCTGCTCGCCGTTCGAAGCGAGGGCTGAACACCAGCACGCCCATCGAAGAAACCCGGTGCTCTCAGGTCTTTCGCGTGCTCTGGGCCAGGTGGCTCTGCGGCCGCTGTGCCGAGCACTTCGCGACCTCGAGATGCGTGCCCATACGCGGACTGATCAGCGTGCGTGCTCAGAAGAGTTGCCTTCGTGAGCGGTCAAACGTTGTGATTGCCGATCGCGCCTCGCGTGGTGATCGAGGTGCGTCGAACGGGTCACGCTGTCGATTTAATCTGAGAAATGCTTGACACTCGCCGCGGACGTTGCCTAGTGTCCCGGTATGGGAGTTGCACTCAATGAAGAGGGACTTGCACTCAGTGGAAGTCCAAAGCCCAGCTACATGGGTCGGATCCTCGATTTGCTCGAGCTTGCCGTCATCGCTGATGACGCACCACTGACGATGACCGAGATCTCAGAGCGCGCACGCGTTCCGATCTCGACGACGTCTCGCCTTGTGAAGAACCTCGAGGAATGGGACTTTCTCGTGCAAGACGGTCACGGGAAGTACCTGCCCGGTGGACGCGTTGTGCGAATGGCTGTCGTCGTCAGCGCACAGCTGCACACCCCGCAGCGGATCGAGGCAGCGACCACGCGCATCACAGAGGCAACAGGTGAGAGCGTGACCGGCGGCCTCATCATCGGCGACCGCATCGTGATCGTCGCGCGCACCGAATCGGAGCATCCGCTTCGCGCGGTTCACCGTGTCGGCGAACAGGTATCGCCGACGGCATCCGCTCTGGGAAAGGCGATTCTGTCGCGGTCGGCCGAACAGCGGAAGCGCGAACTTGCCACGGCGTGGGAACGCGACGACAACAGCCCGCGCCTCGACGAGCTCGATGACGAACTGCGACAGGCGATCGCCGATGGATACACGAAAGACGAAGAGACATTTGCACCCGGGCTGCGGTGCAGGGCCGTTCCGATCATCGGGCAAGACGGCACGGCAGTCGGCGCAGTCTCGGTGGCCGGCCCCGCAGCGCGGTTCCGGCCGGAGGTCGCTGACGAAGCAGCCAAGCTACTCATGAAGGAAGCGGCAGCGCTGTCGTCTCTTCCGACTGATCACGTGACATTTGCTCGGGAGGTGTCGCATGTCGACTGAGATCGATATCGATGCGCGAAACGTGCGCAAGGTGTTCGGCGGCAACGTTGTGGCGCTGGACAATATCAACCTGCAGGTCGAGCGCGGATCGTTCTTCTCGCTGCTTGGCCCGTCGGGGTGCGGCAAGTCGACTCTGCTGCGGCTGCTGTCTGGGCTCGATGAGCCCACCGCCGGGGACATCTCGATTCGCGGGCAGGCAGTGAAAGATACTCCCGGGCACAAACGAGCGACCAACCTCGTGTTCCAGCGCCTGGCGCTGTTTCCGCAGATGACAATCGCAGAGAACGTGGCGTTCGGCCCCAAAGCGCACAAGCGCGGACGCGAAGACATCCGTCGGATCGTCGACGAGAAGCTCGAGCTCGTTGGGCTCGCGGCTCTGGCCAACCGGCATCCTCATGAGATCTCGGGCGGCCAGCAACAGCGCGTCGCGATCGCACGGGCACTGGCGAACGAACCGGCCGTTCTGCTGCTCGACGAGCCGCTGAGCTCACTCGATCAGAAGCTGCGCGTGCAGATGCAGCGTGCGCTCAAGCGCATCCAGAAAGACTCCGAAACAACGTTCATCTACGTCACGCACGACCAGCACGAGGCATTCACGATGTCAGACTCGATCGCCGTCATGAACAACGGTTCGATCGAGCAGGTCGGGTCGCCACGTGAGGTCTACAACAAACCGGCCAGTCGATTCGTCGCATCATTCGTCGGTGACACCAACGTCATCGAGAACAACGAACTTCCCCGGGGCACGGGGATGTCGAACGAACAGGGAGCCGTCGCCGTCAAAGCCGAGGTGATTCAGATCGGCGGGTCGCTTCCCGCCGGGCTCGAGAATCGGTTCGCCGGAACGGTGACCGACGTCTCATTCGGCGGGTCACGGGTGAGCTATCGCGTCGGCATCGACGGCGGCGCGACGATCGCCGTCGAGCGACCCGCGATCTCTGACTTCCATGCGGGCGTGGGAGAGAACGTAGAAATTGGGTGGCCATCCGACGCCGTCGTCGAGTTGAGCCGTTGAAGCAATGCGAATTGAGGGATCGATCATGGATTACAACGACAACACCGGGAAACAGAGTCTGGATGCTATTCGGAGCCGGCTGTCACGACGAGGCTTTCTCGTTGGAGCTGCCGGACTTGCCGCAGCCTCGACGCTGAGCGCGTGCTCGTCGCCGTTCGAGCAGGGCGGAAGCGGGAGCAGCGGCGGAGGAAAAAAGCTCTCGATCACGATGTTCGTGTTTCTCGGCGGTGACCTGGCAAAGATGCCGAAGGAGTTCGCCAAGGAGTACATGGAGAGCAATCCGAACGTCTCAATCGAGTTCTATGAGCAGTCGAACTCGGTGGGCTACGGAAAGATGCTCGCGCAGCGCAAGGCCGACCCAGAGAAGCCCCTCGTGAACATGGGCTTCTTCAACACCAACACCTCGATCCAGGGCATCGGCGACGAGATGTGGGAGCCGCTCGACTACTCAGCCATGTCGAACGCCGCCGACATTCGATCGATCTTTCAGCGCGACGACTCCCTGGGCATCGGAATCGGAACAGATCAATACGGTCTGCTCATGAACCCGGAGGCACTGGGAAGCAAACCAGCGTCGTGGTCGTCGCTGTGGGACCCCGCCTATAAGGGACAGGTCAGCTTCTTCAACTTCCCGTGGTACGCCGTGTACACAGCGGCACTCGCCAACGGGGGCGGGCTCGACAACATGGAACCGGGGTGGGAGCTCTGGGAAGAACGAGCCGATCAGATCAAACTGATCGTGGAGTCGAATCCGCAGTACATGAACGTTCTCAGCGACGGAACAGCTCCGTTGACCTCATACTTCGCGGGCACGGGCCAGCAGTGGATCAACGGGGGCGCGCCACTGGAGTACGTGGTTCCCGAAGAGGGCGCCATTCCGCTACCGGTGTTCCTGCAGTCGGTCGCCGACCAGGGCGACGACGAGAAGGAAGTCTGTCAGGACATCATCAACGAGATGCTGTCGCCGAAGTGGGTGACGCGCTGGGCGGAAACCTCCATTGAGATTCCAGCCAACGAGAAGTCAGAGACACCCGCGTCACTGGCCGACCTTCCCGCGTTCCAGCAGTCGACGGTCGACGGCCTCATGGAGATTGACTACGACATTGTCGGAACCAGCCAGGCGGAGTGGACCGAGCGCTGGAACAGCGACATCGTCTCGAAGATTTGAGATCGAGGCTGAAATGACTGCACAGATCTCGGCACCGGCGCGTCGGCGCGCGGCGCCGACGGCCTCAGGGGCATCTCACCGGCCTCGGTGGGTGGGGTTAGCGCTTGCGTCGCCATCGGCGCTGCTTCTGCTGACGCTCTTTCTGGGGTCGATCGGGCTGCTCGTCGATCAGTCGTTCCAGACCGACATGAACGCGGGCTCGGAGGCGACGGCGTCGCACTGGGCAGCGTTCTTCACCTCAACGAGCCGCCTCGCGGCGGTCGGCGAGACATTCCTCATCGCCGCGCTGAGCGCCGTCATCTCGACGGTGATCGCCGTCCCCACGGCCTACGGACTGCATCGCACGAAGAGCTCGACGTGGCGATTCGTCGGGATCTTCATCGTCTTCGCACCGCTGATGACCAGCGTCATCGCGCGAACGTACGGCTGGAGCCTGCTGCTGGGCCAGAAAGGCATCGTGAACTGGGCGGTGGGGCTCGTCGGCCTGCCGCCGTTGGAGATGCTGTATGCGCGGCCCGCCGTGGTCATCGCGCTCGTGCACATCTTTCTGCCATTCGTCGTCTTCCCGATCCTCAGCTCGCTCGGCCAAGTCGATGGGGCTCTCCGCGATGCGGCCATGGACCTCGGTGCGAAGCCCTGGACGACATTCCGCCGCGTCATCCTCCCCCTGATTCTTCCGGGAATCATCGCGGGAGCGCAGATCACCTTCGCGCTGTCGATGAGCTCGTTCGCCACCCCGTCGCTTCTTGGCGGAGGTCGCGTATCGGTTCTCGCGACTCTCGTGTACAGCGACGTCAATACAGTGCAGTGGCCGATGGCTGCGGTGACGAGCATCGTGCTGCTTGTGCTCGCGGTGATCGTGCTCGGCCTGTTCACGCTCGCGCAGCGACGCGCGCAAGTAGGAGGAGCGCAGGGTGTCACTGCCGCTCCCGGAGAGAAGGGGATCAAAGCGGGTCTGGGAACCTGGCTGGTCGCCGTCTACGTCTTCGTTCTCTCGCCCCTCGTCATCATCGTGATCTCGTCGTTCTCGTCGGCATCTTATGGCGCCTGGCCTATCCCCGGCTGGTCGACGAAGTGGTACACGAACCTGCTCAGCCAAGACGGGCTCGCCGAAGCCACGTATGCCAGCGTCTTCATCGCCATCTGGTCGACGGTCATTGTGCTGATCATCGGAACGATGGCGAGCGTGAGCTTCCACCGGTACAGGAGCCTCGTTCTTCGCGGTGTTTCGGTGCTCAGCCTCGCGCCCATGGTGGTGCCGAAGGTGACGATCGGTCTGGCTGCCTTTCTGCTTCTGAACGTCACAGGCGTGCTCGACGGCGTCGCGGGAATCATTGCCATGCACGTGGTGGTCACGCTGCCCTTCGTCATCATCGTCGTGACCTCGGCGTTGTCGCGCACAGACGCGACACTCGACGACGCTGCCCGCGACCTGGGTGCCGGGCCGTTGCGTGCGTTCCGGGCATCCACGCTCTTCGCGATTCGGCCCTCGCTGATCGCCGCGGGGCTGTTCGCATTCATCGTCAGCTTCGATGAAGTCGACATGACTGTATTTCTGCTGAAGCCGGGGCAGGAAACGCTCCCGGTCTGGATGTTCACCTACATGCAGAAGTACCAAGATCCAACGCTCGCCGCATTGGCCGCTCTGCTCATCGCTCTGTCGCTGATCATCGCCTTTGTCGCCGGGCTCTTCCTCTTGCGCGGGGAACGATCCGCGCTCACGTCGTCACGGTGACGACGGGCCGCCGCTTCGGCGGCGGCATTCACACCGACACACCCGCTACCAGATACGAAGGAGAATCATGGGTACAACTGCATCTCGCTCACTCGACTACAGGCACATCACAACGATGCCAACCGGCGCAGACATCTCGCTGGCCATTCACACCATCACGGGACGTGAGCCGGGCCCGTGCTTTCTGATCTTCGGCGGAATCCACGGTGACGAAGCCACTGCGGTCGAAGCGGTCAGGCGCATCGTGGAGGCCGTCGACGAGAACGAGCTGAAGGGCACGCTCGTCGCCGTGCCGGTCAGCAATCCGTACGCCTACGAGAGCATGACGCGTCACACGACGCAGGATGGTCTCAACCTCAACCGCATCTTCCCCGGGGACGCCGGAGGCTCATTGACCGAGCAACTCGCTGCGGCGCTCGTCGAGATTCAGGAGGGCGCTGACTACTTCATCGACTTCCATAGCAGCGGCCTGTATTCAACAGTCGATTACGCATACGTTCACTCGGGCGCCGAGATTCTGGCGCGCAACTATGGAACGTCGCTTCTCTACCACCACGACCCATACACCGGTTCTTCCGCAGAGATGATGCTCTCGGCTGGAAAACCGGCGATGGTCAGCGAGCTGGGAGGTGGCGGGCAGCTGACCACCGACTTTCTCGATCGTTCGGTGGCCGGAACGCTGAACGTGCTGCGCGCCGTCGGCATGCTGCCTGGCGACCCGGTCGACCCGCCCGAGCAGAAGGTCATGACGAAGCTCGTCACGCTGCGTCCCACGACGGGCGGGGCCGTCATCTCTGACTACGGCCCCGAGACTCTCGGTTCCGTCGTTCCAGGCGGAACCGTGCTCGGCCGCGTCGTGAACCCGCACACGTTCGAGGTGATGGAGGAGCTCGTTGCTCCGTTCGACGAGACCATCATCGTGTTGACAAGGGAACAGTACACACGCTGCGCGCCCGGCGACTACGGGTTCATGGTGGGCGACAACGGCAGCGTCACTACCGTCGACGCCATCTGAGCACGGCACGCACGGCATTTCGGTCACGAAAGAAGGGGAAATTCATGATCCGCACGATTCTCACGTTCGATGTTCCGCTGGATCGCATCGACAGCATCCTCGAGGCCTATGAGAGGGAGCAGATCCTGCAGCGCGCCATGGCCGAGGCCGGCGGCGTCGCGACGGACATCTCCGTCGCCACCGACGGCTCGGGACGTGTGCTCGTGACAGCGTTGTGGCCAGACGAAGCCGCATACCAGCGGTGGGTCGACAACCCATTCCGCGCGGAATCGAACGGCCGATTGGGGGAGCTCATGAACGGCGTCGTCGGCATCGGCCAGACGTTCCGTGTCATGAGCGGTGCAGAAGGATGACGGGGAATCTGACGATCACCAATGCTCTCGTGTTCGACGGCACATCGCCTGACCTCGTCGAGGGCACCATCGAGGTGCGCGGTGGCCGCATCGCCACAATTGGGGGTGCTTCGAGCGGTGAGACGGTTGTGGATGCCGGGGGGCGCGTCGTCATGCCGGGGCTCATCGATGCGCATTTTCACGCATACGGCATCACGCTCAACGGGTTCTTCAACGATCACGCGCCGCTGAGCTACGTCGCACTTGTCGGTGCGACGCGGGTGCGCGCCGCCCTCCGGCGCGGGTTCACGACGGTGCGCGATGTTGCGGGGGGAGATAAGGGGTTCGCGATGGCCCTCGATAAGCACGTCATCGAGGGCCCGCGATACCTCTATACCGGGCCGGCGCTCAGCCAGACGGGAGGTCATGGTGACCCGCGTTCCGACGAGATGGAGCTGGATTTCTGCGGGGGGCATTCCAATCAGATCGTCGACGGCGTTGCCGATCTGCGCCGCGTGGTGCGCGACAGGTTCCGCACCGGTGCGCACGCGATCAAGATCATGGCGTCGGGCGGCGTGATCTCGCCCGTCGACCCGCTCGAGATCCCGCAGTACTCGGCTGACGAGATTCAGGCGGTGGCCGATGAGGCCGCGCGGCGAGGCAGCTATGTTGCAGCGCACGCCTACTCGGCCGAGGCAGTGCAGCACGCCGTCGCGAACGGTGTGAGGTCGATCGAGCACGGCAACTTGATGGATGCCGAGGCGGCACGAGCGATGGCGGATACCGGAAGCACGCTGGTGCCCACCCTCATCGCGTACGACGCCATGCGGCGCCGTGGTGCCGAGCTCGGGCTCCCCGAGACTGCGCAGCAGAAGAACAAAGAGGTATTCGCCTCGGGGCAGCGGGCGATTGAGCTCGCGCGGGGCGCTGGCGTGAAGATCGCCTACGGCTCTGATCTGCTCGGCGGGCTCGAAGAGGAACAATTGAACGGCCTGCGGCTGCAGGCCGAGATTCTGGGCACACTCGAGACGCTGACGTCGGTGACCTCAGTGGGAGCCGGCCTGATCAGGCGGCCCGACCTGGGCATCATCGCCGAGGATGCTGTCGCGGACTTGCTCATTCTCGACGGCAACCCCCTCGACGACATCGATGCCCTCGTCGACGCGGACCGCCCGCGCACTGTCATTCAGGCCGGGCGTGTGGTGCACGACAGCCTCGGGTCTCGGAGCACGCAGTAACGATTGCGGCATGCGCCGCGGCAGGCAACAGGATGCCGCGGCGCACCGCGTCACTTGAGGGCAGACACAGTCGTCGAGATGAGGTCCTGACGGCAGCGACGCGCTAGTTCGAGAGCTCGTCGACGAGGGCGGGGAGATCGGCCATCGAACGGAAGACCGTGATGTCTGGGCGGTCGAACCAGCCCGAGGGCGTCATGTCGGTCTCGTAGGCGAGCACGGTCATGCCCGCTGCACGCGCCGCCTGCACGCCGAACTTGCTGTCTTCCACAGCAATGCAACGCTCCGGTGCCACGCCCAGCGTTTCGGCTGCTTTCAGGTAGACATCGGGCGCCGGCTTCCCGTTCGGCACGTCTTCTGCGCTGCAGATGCGCCCCTCGAAGCGGTCAAAGAGACCGACAGTCGTGAGCGACGAGCGAATGCGCTCGTGCATGCTGTTCGACGCCACCGCCGTGGGGAGCTCAATGCGGTCGAGGGCGTGCGAGATGCCTTCGATCTCACGAAGGTCTTCTGCGAACGCCTTCTCGTACCACGGGTCATACGGCACAGCCCAGTCTGGCTCGAGCGTGCGGCCGATGTTCTTCTCGATCTGCGCGATGTAGTACTCGTGCGAGCATCCCATGAATGTCTCGACGAGCGTGGGCATCTCGGCTTCCCACCCCAGGTCGGCAAGAACCTTCTGCCCGATCGTCAACGACAGCACTTCGCTGTCGACGAGCACTCCATCGCAGTCGAACACGACAGCACCAATGTCACTTCGCACGGGATATCCGTTCTCGGCCGTCACGGCCGCTTAGATTCTCGGTCGCGCACATCAACGTTGCGACGCGCGAACGACGTTCGCGCTCATCGCGGCCATCCTACTGAGCGAGTCTCAACCCGAGCCGGGTAGGAGGCGACGCGCTCACGAAAGTGATTGGTACGGCCGCGTCGTCGCGCACGAAATTCGAGTCTGGGCGGGAAAACTTCACAGCCGAGTCTTGGAGGCCTTCGGGGTTTTTGGAACGGAGCGCGCCGCGGCTAACTGCCCGAGACAGCACGGGATGCCGCTGCCGAACGCGCTTCCGTGACAGCCCTCGCATAGCGGGCCGACGTGATGAGGGGGTCTGTGAGGGCGCGGCCCACCACCGCTGCATAGGCGCCGAGCGAGAGCGCGTGCACCACGTCGGCGGGGGTGCGCAGGCGGCCCTCGGCGATGACACGGATGCCGCGGGCGACGAGCTGCTCGATGAGCGCGAAGTCAGGCGCTTCGGTGTCGCCGTGCGTATACGGGGTGTAGCCCGACAGCGTCGTGCCGACGACGTCGGCACCGGCATCCGTCGCCCGTGTTCCCTCGTCAAGCGTCGACACGTCGGCCATGACGGGCAGGCCTGTGAGCTCGCGCACCGCACCGATGATCGAGAGGTCGCCGCCGCGCAGCTCGCGCGACACGTCGAGGGCGATGATATCGGCACCGGCCTGCGCAAGAGCAATGGCATGCTCGACGAGCGGCGTGATGACATCGCGGTTCTCGCCCGGCACCTTGTGCAGGCCGATGATCGGCAGATCGGTGATCTCGCGCACCGCGCGGATGTCTTCTGGCGAGTTGATGCGCAGCCCGTTGGCACCGCCGAGCACCGTCGCCTGCGCGAGCGCCGCGATCATGCGGCTGTCGCGCAGCGGGCTGCCGTCGTCTGCCTGCACCGAGGCGATGAAGCCGTGCTCGAGCCGGGCGATGGTGTCGTGTGTCATTTGATAGCTCCTGCGCTGATGCCGCCGATGAAGAACTTCTGGCCAATGAGAAAGATGATCAGCGCTGGAATGGTGAACATCGTGCACGCGGCCATGAGCGGGCCCCACGCCACGTCGTTCTCGCCGAAGAACGCATAGAGGCCGATCGACAGGGTGTACGTCGACTCGTCGTTGAGGTAGATGAGCGGGTTGAGAAAGTCGGTCCACGCCCACACGAACTGGAAGACCGCCGCCGTGACGATCGCCGGCCGGGCGATGGGCAGCACGATGGTGGCATAGGTGCGCAGCTCGGATGCCCCGTCAAGCCGCGCCGCCTCAAGAAGGTCGTCGGGCACATTCATGAGGAACTGCCGAATCAGGAAGATGAAGAACGGGGTGCCGAGGAACGCCGGAACCACGAGCGGCAGATAGGTGTTCGTCGCGCCGACGCCGTTCCAGATGAGAAACAGCGGAATCAGCGTCACCTGCGGCGGCAGCATCATGGTGGCGAGCACCATGATGAACAGCGGCTTCGCCCCCGCCCAGCGCACCTTCGACAGCGCGTACGCGACGAGTGGGCACGACAGCGCCGTGCCGAGAACGCTGAGCCCCGCGACGAGCATGGTGTTGCCGAGGTAGCGCCACACGGGAATCTGATCGAACGCTGTAGCGAAGTTGTTGAACGTCCACTCGCTGGGGATCAGCGTCGGCGGTGAGCTGAAGACATCCTGCGGAGACTTGAGCGCCGTCGAGATCATGACCAAGAGCGGAAAGATGAAGACCAGCGCGAGAGCGATGACGAGACCGTGCTGCCGCAGCCGACGGAGAATCTTCGGCGTGCGCCTGGTCGCCGGCAGCTCGCGCGGCGACGCGGCATCCGTCATGATCTGCGTTTCACTTTGAGCCATAGTGCACCCACCGTTTCGACGAGGCCAGCACAACGAGTGTGACGATGAGCGTGACGATGAACAGCACCCAGGCCATGGCGGAGGCGTAGCCCATCTTCAGGTACACGAACGCATTCTGGTAGAGGTACATGGCATACGTCAGCATCGACTGGTCGGGGCCGGAGCTGATGTTGTTGAGGCGTTCCTGCGCGAGCACGTATGGCTCGGTGAAGATCTGCAGGTACGCGATGAGGCACACGATCACCTGGAAGAGCGTGACAGGCGAGACCGTCGGCCAGGTCACGTTGAGAAAGCGACGCCACGGGCCAGCACCATCGATGGATGCCGCCTCATAGAGTTCGTGCGGAACATCCTTGAGCGCGGCGAGGTAGATGATCATGGTGCCGCCGACCGTCCAGAGCACGACGAGCACGATCGCCGGCTTCGTCCAATCGGGCTCCTGCAGCCAGCTGGGCCCTGAGATGCCGAACCACGAGAGGAAGTAGTTGACGAAGCCGTACTGCGTGTTGAGCAGCCACCGCCAGAGATAGCCTCCGACGACGATCGGGATGATCGAGGGCAGATAGATGACGGCCCGGTAGAGCGGCTGCCCCTTGATAGGAGTGTTGAGCAGGTGCGCCCCACCCAGCGCGATGGCGATGGTGAGGGGCACACCCATGACGGCGAGCACGAGCGTGTTGGCGAGCGACTTCCAGAACACGTCGTCGTTCGCCATCTGCTCGTAATTGTCGAGCCCGACCCAGTCAGGCGACTGGAAGAGGTTGAAATCGGTGAAGCTGTAGTACCCCGACGCGAGGATCGGGTACGCGAACAGCCCGAGAAACCCGACGATGAAGGGCGACGCGAACGCCACGCCGATCCAGAATGACCGGCGCCGCGTGCGCGGGCGCTTCGGCGCGAGATCGCGCGCCGTCTGGCGTGCCTCAGAACGCCGCCGTGTGAGCATCGACATCGGTTGATCAGCTCGTGTAGCTCTTCGACCGCGACTTCACGTAGTCGAGCGCTTTCTCAGCGTTCGACTTGCCGCGCACCACATCATCGAATGCGTTGCCGAGGTCGGTCTGATACTCGGCACCATACGGTGCGCTCGAGAGCGACTGCGCGTTCGGGCTGGTCAGGGCGTCGCCCCACACCTCGAAGTTCGGCAGATCACCATAGGCATCGCTGTCGAGCAGCGACGTGCGCGCGGGGAGGTTGCCGAGGGTGAGGCTGAACTTCTCCATGACCTCGGGGCTCAGCAGGTACGCGAGAAACTGCGCGGCCTCATCTTTGTGCTTGGAGTTTGTCGGAATGAAGAGCGTGCTCGACGTGACCTGCGTGGAGTTCTCGAGCTCGGGCGTCGCTGCGGGAATCGAGGTGACACCCCAGTCAAGATCGGGAGCAACCTCAGAGGCGGATGCTGCGCGCCACTCCCCATCGATGATCATCGCGGCCTTGCCGCTGAAGAACGAGTCCTCCGCCGACAGGTACTGCCCTTCGCCTGCCTTGAAGTCGGCGAGGTTGTCGGCGCCGACGAGGTCGACGACGTTCTTCTGCCACCAGTCGACTGCCTCGATGTTGCCCGCGTCGGTGGGCGTCGGGCCGTTCTCGTCGCTCCACGAGCCGCCGAACGCGAAGCCCAGTGTGGTGAGCGTCGTCGTCGTGTTCGCATCGCCGATGCCGATCTGCGAGATCTTGCCCGAGTCGTCGGTGACGGTGAGCTTCTCGACGGCATCCGCGAGCTCGTCCATTGTGGTGGGCGGCTCGACGCCGGCCTCGTCGAGGAGCGTCTTGTTGTAGAGCAGCTGGAAGCTGTGCACCGCGATGGGCAGTGCGTAGGTCTGGCCGTCGTGCGTCATCTGCTCGAGTGCGGCGGGGGCGAAGTCGTCGATGTCGATGTTCTCTGACTCGATGTACTCGTCGAGCGGGGCGAGCACGCCCTTGGCCGCCCACGAGCCGACGTTCTCGCCGAAGTTGTCTGAGATGTCGAACGATCCATTCGACGACGACATCGAGGTGAGCTGCTTCTGCTGGTCGGGGCTCGAGACGCCCTTCACGACGATCTCGTCTTGACTGTCGTTGAAGTCGTCGATGATCGTCTCGAGAACCTCGGCCTCGGGGCCAGACCAGAGGTACGAGAACTTGAGAGTCGTCGGCCCGTCTGCGTCGCCCCCGCCCGAGCATCCTGCGAGCGCGAGCGCTGCTGTCGTGGCAATCGCGATCACGCCGAGGCGACGTGAGCGAGAGGTGGTGAAGAAGCTGTTCTTCATGGTGCCCTTTCCATCTTTGGCTCTGGCATACAGTGATTTGGTACATACCAATTGAAGCGGATGCTGTGAATATTGACACAGAAGTGCATCTCACGTCAAGATTGGTCATAACCATTTTGCAAAGGAGCCCAGGTGTCGGGACCAGCGCGTCAGACCAAGCACACTCAGGTGCGGGAGTACCTCGTCGAGCTCATTTCCGCCGGACTGAAGCCTGACCAGCGTCTGCCGACCGAGCGAGAGGTCGCCGAGCAGCTGGGCGTCACACGCGTGACCGTGCGCAAGGCGCTCGACGATCTCGAGAAGGATCACCTCGTCTACCGCATCCAGGGTGCGGGCACGTTCGTGAGCGAACCGCGCATCAGCAAGACATTCGAATTTCACTCGTTCTCTGAAGACATGCTCGCTCGCGATCTCACGCCCGGGTCGTCAGAGACGCAGATCACCCTCGAGGGGGCCGGCGGCCGCATCGGCTTTGCCCTGGGTCTCAGCCCAGCCGAAGAGGTAGTGCACATCATGCGCGTGCGCACGGCCGACGGTCGGCCCATGTGCCTCGAGCACTCGTATGTGCCTGCCGCCCTCGTTCCCGGCCTGGCCGACGGCATGAACGAAGACTCGCTGTACCGCGAGCTGCGCGACCGCTTCGGCATCCGCCCCGAACGGGCCGACCAGACGATTCACGCCGTCGTGCTCGATGAGCCGACGGCCGAGCTGCTGCGGGTTCCCCCGTTCTCGCCCGCCTTCAACGTGCAGCGCACCGCCTTCGACCAGAGGGGCCGCGCGATCGAGTACGCCGAGTCGCTCTACCGGGGCGACCGCTACTCGTACGACCTCTCGATCAACCGACTCTCCAGCTGACTCAGACAGGACACCATGAACTCTCACGGCCGCCGCATCGCCCTGCTTCCCCTCGACGACCGCCCCGTCAATGTGCTGCTTCCCGCAGACGTCGCGAACGTTGCCGGTGTCGCTCTCGACGTGCCCGACGCCGCGATGCTGCCGAACTATCGCGAGCAGGGAGACACGGATGCTCTGGCCGCATGGCTGCGCGAGCGGGCGAGTGACCCCGACACGACGCACCTCGTCGTCTCGGTCGACATGCTGCTCTACGGCGGGCTGATCGCGAGCCGCACATCGCACGACCCGGTGCGCGACGTGATCGCGCGCCTCGACGTGCTGCGTGAGATCAAGCGGCAGCGCCCCGAGCTCACCATCTTCGCCGTCAGTCTCGTGATGCGCGCGAGCAACTCGTACTCCAATGCGGAAGAGCCTGACTATTGGAAAGACTACGGCAAAGACCTCCACGCCCTCGGGGGTGCGCTGCATCAGCAGCTCGATCGCACCGAGACCGACGGAATCGACACGCAGATCGAGGTGCCAGACGGCATCCTCACCGATTACGCCTCGCGCCGGGCGCGCAATCACATGGTCAACATGAACGCGCTGCTGCTGCGTAGCGAGGGAACTCTCGACTTTCTCGCGATCACGGCCGATGACACCGCGACGTTCGCCGCGGGTTCGGTCGAGCAGGTGTGGCTGCGGCACTGGATGCGCTTTCTGCCCGGCGCGCGTGACACGCTCATGTACCCCGGGGCAGACGAAGTGGGCGCGGCGCTCGTTGCCCGTGCGATCGCGGCCGAGAGCAGCGTTCGCCCCACCTTCGCCGCGCTCACTGCGCAAGACGGCGGGTTCGACCGGGTGCCGCCGTTCGAGAACGGGCCTCTCGGCGGCTCCGTCGACAGGCAGATTCGCGCGGCTGGCGCTGAGCGTGTTGCCGGAGAGCCCGACGCGGCGAATGTCGACGTCGTGCTCGTGCTTCACGCACCCGATCCGGATCGGCACGATATGTTCCGCGGCTACCCCGAGACCCCTGATCTGGATGCCGCCGAGGCGACGGTCGAGCTGGTGCGGCGCTCTCTCGACGAGGGCAGTCGCGTCGCGCTCGCCGACGTGCGGTTTCCGAACGGCGCCGATGCCGAGCTGCTGAAGCGTCTCGCCGCCGAGGGGCTGCTCGAACGTCTCGAGGCGTTCGGCGCGTGGAATACGGCGGGCAACACTATCGGCAGCGTCATCTCGCTGTGCGTCGCCGGTGAAGCGGGGCGTGCGTCGGGCAGGTTCGACGCCGAGGCATCACGTCGGGCGCTGCTGACTCGTCTGCTCGATGACTACGCCTACCAGGCGGTGATCCGCAGCGAGAAGGGGGCAGACCTGTTTCCCGACCGCTTCCCGCTGGCCGACGACGCTCGGGTCGAGCACGCCTGCGCGGTCATTCGCGACGACATGAACAGGATGCTGTGCGAGTCGCTGCCCGGCGGCGACTGGTCTGTCACATCGCTGACGTTGCCGTGGCGCCGCAGCTTCGAGGTGGCGATCACCCTCGAGCGCGCGTAGCGATGTGAGAGTGCGCCGAGGCAGCATCCTCGGCCGAAATGGAGTCGTGCGCGGCATCGATGAGGTCGGCGATTCGCTGCTCCATGCTGTTCAGCTCGGCGGCGCGCCGCGCGATATGCTCCCGCTGCGCTCGGAGCTTCTCGATGGTGTCGGGCGTCGCGACGCGCGAGTTCACGCACGAGAGCTGGTCGCGAATCACCTCTGTGGTGAGGCCGGCGCGAATCAGGTGCTGAATGAACTCGACGCGCTCGATAGCCGACTCGGGGTACCGGCGCTGACCTCCCGCTGTGCGCTCTGATGCCAGCAGGCCGCTCTGCTCGTAGTACCGAACGACACGCGGCGTGACGCCCGCGGCGGCGGCGACCGCTCCGATGCTCAGCATTGTTCGCTCCTCACTGCCTGCTCCTGACGAGCCTGACTGCTCCTGATACGGAAGCCGACGTCGTGCTCGGGCTTGACCGTGACACTAGCGTCATGTTCTACGGTGACCGTAACGGTTCTCGCTCCGGGCGTCGCAGCGGCGCAGCCAGCTTCCGATGGGAACAACCACTCCAGAGGTGAATCTGTTCCCCCCGGGCGTGGCCGCCAGCGGCATCCGGAATTCATGGGATAGCGCATACGAAAGGACATTGATCGATGCCAACTCTGTTCTCACGCATCATCTCGGGGGAGCTGCCCGGGCGGTTCGTCTGGAAAGACCCAGAGGTCACAGCGTTTCTCAGCACCTCTCCCCTGAAGCCCGGTCACACGCTCGTTGTTCCGCGGCTCGAGGTCGACCGGTGGACGGATGCCGACGGCGACACGCTGCGCCGGTGCATCGACGTCGCCCAGGCCATCGGTCAGGGTGTGCAGCGGGCGTGGGACGCCCCGCGAGCCGGCGTCGTCATCGCCGGCTTCGAGGTGCCGCACCTGCACATTCACGTGGCCCCGGTCTGGGGAATGCCAGACTTCGACTTCACCAAGGCCAATCTCGAGAAAGACGAGTCGGTGCTGGATGCCGCGGCCGAGAAGCTTCGCGCGGCCCTGCTCGAGCTCGGGTACGAGCAGGCAATGGACACAGAAGCCGGGGCGTGATGACGACAATGACACGAGAATTCAGACAGATGGATGCCGCGGCTTCGCCTCGCCTCGAACTCGCTGACCGCGTTGACGACGGCAGCACCTTTGATTACATCGTGTGCGGAGCGGGATCATCGGGATCCGTCGTCGCGGGTCGACTCGCGGCAGACCCGAACGTCTCGGTGCTGCTCATCGAGAGCGGCGGTGACGATGACGATGACCGAGTGCGTGACCCCGACCTTTGGCCGGCCAACCTCGGCACCGAGCGCACGTGGGACGACGTCACCGAGCCAAACGAACGTCTGAACGGGCGACGGCTCGCGTACGCGACGGGTCGCGGTCTGGGTGGCGGCGGGTCGATCAACGCCGGTGTCTGGGCGCGCGGGCACCAGAGCGACTGGAACTCCTACGCCGAGATCACCGGCGATGACGCGTGGGGATACGAGCATGTTCTGGGCCACTATCGCGACATCGAAGACTGGCAGGGCGCCGCCGATCCCGTGCGTCGCGGCATACTCGGGCCGATGCGCGTGCGGTCATCGCTCGACGTGCACCCGCTCTTCACCTCGTTTCTCGATGGTGCAGAGGCTGTCGGCATCCCTCGATTCGACAGCTCCAACGGCATCCTGATGGAGTCGGCGTTCGGCAGCGCCGTGCGCGAAGAGAACATTCACGACGGCGTGCGGCAGGCGCCATTCCGCCGATACGTCGCCGATCGTCTGGGGCAACCGAACCTCACGGTACTTCCGCACGCCACAGTCTCGCGCGTCGTGGTCTCTGGCGGCAGAGCTCGCGGTGTCGAGTTTGTGCACGACGGCACGCTGGTGCGCGCCAACGCCGAACACGACGTCGTGCTGTCACTGGGCGCGCTGGGCACCCCCGCCGCTCTCATGCGCTCGGGGATCGGCGACGAAGACGACCTTCGCGCCCTCGGCATCCCCGTTGTGCAGCACTTGCCTGGCGTTGGGCGCAACCTTGACGACCACATGCGCTTGCCCTGCATGTGGGAGGCGACAGGTGTGCCCCTTCCGATGCCCACGCGGAGTCAGGCGGTGGTCTTCGCGGAAGACGAGTCTCGCCCGGGCGCACCGGAGTTCGTCATGTATCTGTCGCCCGCGCCATCCGTCTCGCCCGAGAGCGCTGCGCAGTACCCGCCGCCCGAGCGGTGCTTCACACTGATGCCGGCGATGCGGCTGCGGCCAGAGAGCCGTGGGCGCGTGCGACTAGCGAGTACAGACCCGCTGATCAGGCCTCGTATCGAAACGAACTTTCTCGCTGACCCAGACGACATGCGGTCGGCACTGTCTGCCGTTGCTCTGGCCCGCGAGGTCGGCAACTCGGCGGCGCTTCGCCCCTTCACCGCGCGCGAAGTCTCGCCCGCGACGTCTGCGCGCGATGTCGTCGAGTCGTTCGTGCGGAACGCCGTCGAGACGTACTGGCACCAGAGCGGCACGTGCCGCATGGGCCTCGGTGACGGAGCCGTCGTCGATTCCCGCCTTGCCGTGTACGGAGTTGAGGGGCTTCGCGTCGCCGACGCCTCGGTGCTGCCCCACGTGACGGTCGCCAACACCATGGCGCCGTCCATCGTCGTGGGGGAGCGGGCGGCAGAGATTCTCATCGTCGAACAGGGTTGATTTGGGCAGCAGATCTCGTCGGTTGATCGACTCAGCGTTACTCGGTTCCAGACGCCGGTGAGTGGATGCTGACCAGTGCAGATTCCTCTCTGCGAGAACACGGCAGCCCACGACTTGACCCTGACATTAGCGTCACATTCTACGTTGGGTGTATCGCCTCCGCACCGGGTGCGGACTGGGCGAGATCACACGGAGAGGACGAAAGAAAAATGGTGGCACTAGACGGTGCAGTTGCGGTTGTGACGGGCGCGAACCGAGGCCTGGGTCGCGAGTTCGCCCGGCAGCTCGTGGAGCGCGGTGCGCGGGTATTCGCCGGTGCGCGCGACCCGCAGAGCGTTGACCTCGATGGGGTCGAGGCGCTGCCGCTTGACATCACGAACGCAGAGCAGGCTGCCGAGGCCGCACGCGTCGCCTCGAACGCATCCATTCTGATCAACAATGCCGGCGTCTCGACGCTCGCCCGCCTGAGCGACGGCGCGCTCGACGATATTCGTCAGGAGATGGAGGTGAACTACTTCGGCACCCTCAACCTGGTTCGTGCGTTCGCTCCTGTGCTCGCGCGAAACGGGGGAGGCGCGATGCTGAACGTGTCGTCTGTAATGGCCTGGCTCGCGCTCGAGCACTCGAACTCATACGGCGCATCTAAGGCTGCGGTGTGGGCGATGTCGAACGGGCTGCGCGTTGAGCTGGCGGATGCCGGCACGCAAGTGAGCTCGATGTTCCTGGCGAGCACGGACACCGACATGATGAGAGCCTTCGACATTCCGAAGCACCGGCCGGAAGACATCGTGCGCATCGCCCTCGACCAGTTTGAGGCGGGCACGCTGGAAATCCTGGCCGACGACGCGTCTATGGGGCTGAAGGCCGGGCTGTCGCACGACCTTGGAACGCACGCCGCGTAGCGAACGGGCACGATCAGAAGTGATCAGTCGCGTCGCTCGCACTCACGGCACGTCGGCTCAGACAGTACCGCCCGTATCGGGGATCGTCAGCGGGATGTGCCGCGGATACGCCCAGATGCCACCACGGTGTGCGTCTGGGCGTATCACCGTGAGCCCGGCCTCTTCGGCGATGAGGGCCCCGGCCGCCCAGTCGAACTCGTAGAGATCGGTTTCGACGAAGGCGCTCGTCGAGCCGTCGGCAGCCATGCAGAGGCCGAGAGCGGCCGAGCCGACACTGCGCACATCTGTGAAGTTCTGCATGTAGTGCGGCAGCTGGGCGAACTGCGTCGCCCGCATCTCGCTGCTGTACGAGAAGCCCGTGCCGAACAGCACGGTGCGCGCGTCGGGGTCGGGCCCGGTCAGCTCTGCCGTGCTGCCGCGAGAGACGCGCCACGCGCCCGCGCCCCGCTGCGCGTAGTACTCCTGGCGGAGGACAGGTGCGTTCACTGCGCCCGCGATCCAGTGGCCCGACTCGACATCTTGCACCGCAACAGACGAGCCGAAGTACGGGATGCCCGTGACGAAGTTCGACGTTCCGTCGAGCGGGTCGATTGACCAGCGGTAGCGCGAAGCATCATCGCCTGTCGCGTCGAGCTCTTCGCCCGTGATGGCGTCGTCTGGGCGGCGCGCGCTGATGTAGCTGCGGATCGTCTGCTCTGCGCGACGATCGACGTCGGTGACGACGTCGCCCAGCTCACTCTTCGCCGTCACGCTGATGTGGGCGCCGATGGAGTCGTCGAGAATCAGCGCTCCGGCCTGGGCGGCGCCGCGGGCGATGATGAGTAGCTCGTCGTCGATTGATGCAGCCATGTGTGCTCCGTTCACAAACAATGCGAGAACCTCACACGGTACCAACAGTGTGCGAGAAAATCTCAGCTAGGGTGGGAACAACGATGGGGACGCCAGAGAGGACAGCACCGGTGGCACTCGGCATCAACACGTGCTTCGCTGTGAAGCGGTGGACGCGACCAGACGAGATACTGCACATCGTCAGTAACCAGCTCGGCCTGCAGATGTGCCAGCTGAGCGTCGACACCCTGCCGTTGGCCGACCCTCGGTCGGCAGAGGCGCGCACGTACGTGCGCCAGTTCGCGCAGGCCGCCGAAGCCGCCGGCGTCGAGGTGCATTCGATCTTCACCGGCCTCGCCGCATATTCGACGAACCTGCTGCTGAGCGAAGACGTCGCCGCGCGTGACGCAGCTGAAGGCTGGTATGCGAGCCTGATCGAGCTCGGCGGCATCGCCGGAGCCCGCTCGGTCGGCGGGCACATCGGTGCGCTCACGATCGCGACGGCCTCAGAGCCCGCGCATCGCGAGCGTGCGCTCGATGAACTGCGCGAGCGGATGCTGCGGCTGTCGGAGCGCGCCGAGGCCGAAGGGCTGTCGACGCTCCTGTTAGAGAACATGGCGGTCGAACGTGAACCGGGGTCGCTGCTCGAGGATGCTGTGGAATGGGAAGCCTCGCTGGCGACAGCATCCGTTCCCTGGCAGCTGTGTCTTGACGTGGGGCACCCCGTGGCGATGGCGCCGAGTGACGACGATGACGCACTCGCGCCCTGGTTCGCCACACGCTGGACCACGAACCCCATGCTGCAGCTGCAGAACTCGCGCCCCGGCGCCGACATGCACGCGGGGGTCGACGAAGCCGACCCGATGAGCGGCGTGAACCCCGCCCGCGTTGCCGCGGCGCTCGCCGATGCGGGGTGGAGCGAGAGCCCGCTGCTGATCGAGGTCATGCCCGCACACGAGCTGCGCGACGACGCCGTCGTGCCGATGCTGCGCCGCACTGTTGATGTCTGGACGAAGGTGCTCGCCTGATGTCCAGCCACAGCGCGCCAGCTCGTGACACGACGGCGTCTGCGGTTCACTGCTACGCAGCGACCTCCGCGCGGTATGACCGCGCTGCTGACATGAGCTCTTCGACCCGCGATTGGTCGGCAGAGTTCTCGAACTTTCCATCCTTCTTGAAGAAGGTGCCCACGATGGCGCCGTCGGCGACAGAGAGCTGGTCGGCGACGTTATCGGCCTTCACGCCGGTGTTTACAAACACGGGCACATCGCCCGCCGCCTGCTTCACGATCGACACCGACTGCGTGTCTGTCGGAGCGCCGGCGGTGAGACCAGACACGCAGAGCGCGTCGGGCAGCGTTGCAAACACCGTCGAGCGGGCGATCGACGAGAGGTCGCGCTCGGCCAGGTATGCCGCTGATTCCGGAACGATGTTGAAGAACAGCTTGACGCCCCCGGCACCGATGCGATGACGATGACGAGAAACCTCACCGACGTTGGTGTTCCACAGGCCGAAGTCGCTCGCGTAGACGCCCGTGAAGATCTCGCGCACGAACGCGGCATCCGTCGCAACGGCCAGGTCGATCGACGCGCGAGCATCCCACAGAACGTTGACGCCGTATGGCACCGCGAGGTCGCTCGTCAGCTCGCCGATGACCCGGGCCATCGTCACCGACGTGATTCGCTCGGTGTCGGTCAGATACGGAAGGCTGAACTCGTTGGAGATCAGCACGCCGTCGACGCCGCCGCTTTGCAGGGCGTTCAGTTCGCGCTTCGCCCTGTCGACGATTGCGGCGATACCGGCGTTGGAGTCATAGCCTGGATCACCGGGCAGTGCGGAAAGATGAAGCATCCCCACAACGGGTTTCGGTGATGAGAAGACGTCGGGCAGCCAGTTGGTCATTGTTCCTCGTTTCAGCTCTGACGCAGAGGTGATGGTATGAATTCACAAGAGCCTAACCATAAGTGAACAATTAACACAAGAGAGACCCCGCGACGGGGTCAGAAGGGACGGATGCTATGGCGATGGAAGCCCACGAGCGTCGCGCACGTGTTGAGCAGCGGGTGCTTGCCGATGGAGAGGCGGAGTTTCGCACACTGGCCCTGGAGTTCGACGTGTCTGAGATGACGATCAGGCGGGATATCGAGCTTCTCGAAGAAAAGGGCAGCGTTCGCCGGGTGGTCGGCGGCGCCATCGCATCGCGCGGGAAGGCGTCAGAGCCGACGTTCACCTCTCGCGCGCTGATGGGTGCTCGCGAGAAGGCGCACATCGCGGCGGCGGCCGTGGAGCTGCTGAAGCCCGGCGAGACAGTCGCGCTCGACAGCGGCAGCACCGTGCTCGCCGTTGCACGTGCGATCAGAGGGCGCGGTCTCGGCCTCACGATCATCACTCCGAGCATTCTCGTTGCGCTTGAGCTTCACGATGAGCCGAATACGAAAATCGTGATGACCGGGGGAATGGTGCGCCCGGGCGAGCTCAGTCTTATCGGCGCGCCGTCTGTGGCGTCGTTCGCCCAATACAACTGCGACGTCTTCGTCATGGGCGTCGCCGGCGTCGATGGCAAACGGGGTCTCTCGGACTACAACAGCGAGGAAGGCGCCGTGAAGAAGGCGGCGATGCAGACGGCCGACCGCGTCATCGTGGTGGCGGATGCCTCCAAACTCGGCCGCGTGCAGCTGATGAACGTCGCCGGCCCCGGTGAGATCACCGCGCTTGTCACAGACGGGGATTCCGAAAACCCTGCCCTCACGGGCTTCCGCGCCGCTGGCGTTGCCGTGGAGTGCGTTCCCGCGCGCTGACGGCAGAACGCCGGCGTTACTCAATTGTTGTTAATTCACATGATGACGTCGTATTGACAAATTCACACAGATGCATTTAGGTTCCTGGGAGGGTGTCATTTAATCCCGTCACCGACCCGTGGTGAGGGAATATCACAAAGGAGTGCACATGCATCGGAAACTTACCTCGGGCCTCGCGCTCGGGGCCGTCGCCCTTCTCGCTCTCACCGGCTGCGGAACCGTCGGTGGCGGAGGCGGAGGAACAGACGACGGCGAAGCACTATCGCCCGAAGACATGACCATGGTCACTGTCGTGAAGATCACCGGCGTCGGCTGGTTCGACCGCATGGAGATCGGCGTCAATGAATTCGCCGAAGAGAGCGGAGTCGACGCGCGTCAGGAAGGCGCTGACGACGCGAGCCCTGAGAAGCAGGTTCAGATCATTCAGGACCTCATTCCGCAGGCGCCAACGGCGATCACCGTCGTTCCGAACTCGCCGAAGGCCCTCGAGACGGTTCTCGAGCAGGCGCGCGACCAGGGAATCATCGTCGTCACCCACGAAGCCGCTGGAATCGAGAACGCCGACATCGACATCGAAGCGTTCGACAATAAGGCGTATGGTGCCCAGATTATGGACAACCTCGCTGAGTGCACGGGTGAGTCGGGTGAGTACGTGACGTTCGTGGGCGGACTGACCGCGAAGACGCACATGGAGTGGGCCGCCGGAGCTCAAGAGCAGCAAGAGGCCGAGTACCCCGACATGAAGCGTGTCGAAGACCCGATTGAGACCAAGGAAGACGAGAACGTCGCCTACCAGCGCGCGAAGGAGCTGCTCGCGAAGTACCCCGATCTCAAGGGCTTCCAGGGCTCGGCAGGAACCGACGTCGCCGGCATCGCTCGTGCGGTTCAGGAGGCCGGTCTCGAAGACAGCGTCTGCGTGATGGGCACCAGCATCCCGTCAGTCGCCAAGAAATATCTCGAAGACGGATCGATCGACAAGGCGTTCTTCTGGGACCCGGCACTGGCCGGCAAGGCGCAGCTGAAGATCGCTGAGCTGCTGGCCAGCGGCAAGAAGATCGAAGAGGGCACCGATCTCGGGATCGAGGGCTATGAGTCGCTGACGAAGCTTGACGGCTTCGACAACGTCTACGTCGGAGATGCCGCGATCGAAGTTGACGCAGATAACGTCGACGACTTCGACTTCTGATCCTTTTCACCCCAGGCTGGCGGTGGGGCTCGCAGGAGCCTCACCGCCGAAAGGACAACAATGGCCGAACGCAATGAAGCGCCCGTTCTCGAAGTGCGCGGCATCGTCAAAGTCTTCGGAGGAGTGACGGCACTCGACGGTGTATCCATGTCGCTCCTGCCCGGGCGCGTGCACTGCCTCGCCGGTGAGAACGGCAGTGGCAAATCCACGCTCATCAAGATCATCAGCGGCGTGGATACCCCGGATGCCGGGGAGATTCTCATTGACGGCGAAGCGATGAGCGGCATGACGCCCGCCCGAGCGTTGCGAGCCGGCATCCAGGTGATCTATCAAGACTTCTCGCTCTTCCCGAACCTCACCGTGGCCGAGAACATTGTGCTTCCCGCGGCGATCGCCTCGCGCAAGAAACTGTTCAATCGGGCCAGAAGTCGCCCCGGCGCGCAGCGCATCGTCGACGAGCTGGGCCTCACCCTCGACTTGGACGCCGACGTCGAGAAACTCTCGGTCGCCGACCGTCAGCTCACGGCGATCTGCCGCGCTTTGGTGCAAGACGCCCGCATCCTCTTCATGGACGAGCCGACAACGGCCCTCACTCACTCCGAGGTCGCCAGGCTCTTCGGCCTCGTGCGCAAACTGCAGGAACGCGGCGTCGCCATCGTGTTCGTCAGCCACAAACTCGACGAAGTGCTCGAGGTGTCCCACGACATCACGGTGCTGCGCAGCGGTCAGCTCGTCGCCAGCGGAGACGCACGCGAGTACAGCGTGCAGTCGCTGACCGTCGCGATGACCGGGCGCGACGTCGACACCACACGCCTGGTGAACGACCTTGGCAAGCGAGGCGCGCCTCTGCTCGAGGTATCACGGCTTGACCTCCCCGGTGCCTTCACCGACATCTCATTCGACCTCGCGCCCGGGGAGATTCTCGGCATCACCGGGCTTCTCGGCTCCGGCCGCGGCGAGATCGTCGAGGCGCTGTTCGGCTTGCTGAAGCCCGAATCCGGAACCGTGACGGTCAACGGAGCGGCGCTGCGCCCCGGCAGCATCCGCTCATCGATCTCTGCCGGAATCGGCTACGTTCCCGAAGACCGGCTGACGCAGGGCCTGTTTCTCGAAAAGTCGATTGCCGACAACATCATCGCGGGGTCGCTCGACAGCCACGCGCGCGGAAAAGTCGTGCTCAGCCAGAAGCGCATCGCCGAGACGATCTCGACGCTGTTCACCCGACTGCGCATCAAAGCGCCAAGCGTCGCCGCGCCCGTGCGCTCGCTCTCGGGCGGAAATGCGCAGCGCGTCGTGCTGGCCAAGTGGCTCGCGACGAAGCCGAAGATCCTGATTCTCAACGGGCCAACCGTCGGCGTCGACGTCGGCTCGAAGAACGAGATTCTCACAATTCTGCGCGACGCGGCCCGCGAGGGCATGGGAGTCATCATGATCTCTGACGACGTGCCCGAGCTCGTCTCCATCTGCAACCGCGTGCTCATCGTGCGCCGCGGGTCTCTCGTCGCCGAGTTCGACAGCGAGCAGATCGAGGCACAGCGAATTCAGGAGGTGATGGCCGCGTGACACTCGCACAGCGCATGAAGACACTGGCGCCCCGGCTGGTCGGCGCGAACAACGAGGGCGTGCTCGCCATCATCATCGTCGTGCTCATCATCGTGATGAGCCTGCTCAGCCCGTCATTCTTCACCGTGCACACGCTGTTCTCGATCGTGCGCTCCGCACTCGTGCCGAGCATCCTCGCGATTGCCGTGCTGCTCGTCATCATCTCGGGCGGCATCGATGTCTCATTCGCCGCTATCGCGATCTTCGCCGCCTACACGACAGTGCACCTGGCGCAACAGGGGCAGTTCGATCCGGGCATCATCGGCATCCTGCTGTTCGCTTGCGCGATCGGAGCCGTGCTCGGGTTCGTGAACGGTGCGGTGATCGCGCGCTTCCGATTGCCGACGCTCATCGTCACCCTTGCCACCCAGGGCATTTTCCGCGGCATCCTTCTGGTCTACATCGGGTCGCGCTATATCGCGCAGCTGCCCGACAGCATGGCCGGTCTCTCGACGGCGAACCTCATCGCCATCGACAGCAGCCGCTCGTACCTGCCGCTTCTCGTGGTTCCCGTCGCCGTGATCGTGCTGATCGTTGCCTGGATGCTGCGCCGCACGATGTTCGGGCGCGGCATCTACGCCATCGGAGGCGACACCGAGGCGGCACGTCGTGCCGGCTTCCCCGTCGTGCGCTTCCAGATCATCCTCTACATGATGGTCGGGGCGATCGCGGCAATCGGGGGTCTCATCCACGTGATCCTGAACCGCAACGCGAACCCGCAAGACATCGTCGGCACCGAGCTCGACGTCATCGCCGCCGTCGTGCTGGGCGGCGCCTCCATCTTCGGCGGTCGCGGTTCGGTTCTCGGCACAGTGCTCGGCGTCGTGCTGGTGCAGCTCATCAACAACAGTCTGCTGCTGATGGGCGTTCCGACGGCGTGGCAGCGCGCAGCCGTCGGCCTGCTGCTCGTCGTCGGCGTGGGAATTCAAGCTCTCTCGGCACGGCGCGCGTCACGACGAACGTTCGTACTCGACACAGTGGAGGCGTAGCCCATGCCTATTCGCACTCATCAATCAGCAGCTGGGCAGGTCAATTCGCGCATCGACAACACGGTGCGCACGTGGATCTCGCACATTCATGTCGACCGCGGAATCGGGCGGATGCTGGTGCTGCTGGTCATCGCCTTTGCCCTGTTCGCCGTGCTGAACCCCCGGGTCTTCATGAACCCGCTGAATCTGCAGAACATCATGGTGTCGGCGCCCGAAGTCGGAATTCTCGCTATCGCGATGACTCTCGCGATGCTCACGGGTGGAATCGATCTTTCCCTCGTCTCGATCGCGAACCTCACGGCCATCACGATCAGCACGATGTACACCGGCCTCGTCGGCAGCGACCCGGCGCTCGCCGAATCGCTGGGCGGGGTGATCGTGCTCGTCGGCATCGCCGTCGGTGTGCTCGCCGGGCTCATCAACGCATTTCTGATCAGCACGGTCGGCATCACCCCGATTCTCGCCACACTCGCGACGATGCAGATCTTCAACGGCATCGCCATTGTGTGGACGGGCGGCAAGACCCTCTACGGCGCCCCGCAGGCGCTGTCTGCCGTGGGCAAGTCAACCGTCGCGGGCGTTCCCGTGCTGTTTCTGCTGTTCCTCGTTGTCGCCATCGTGATCGGGCTGCTCGTGAACCGCACGCCGTTCGGGCGAAAGACGCAGCTGCAGGGTGCGAACCCGACGGCGGCGCGCTTCTCCGGCATCCGGAGTGCATCAGTGCTGTACGGCACGTACCTCACCACCGGTCTGCTGGGCGGGCTCGCCGGTGTGCTGTTCGTCACACGCAACCCGACGGCCAGCGCCGACTACGGAACCTCGTACGTGCTGCTCGTCATCGTGATCGCCGTGCTCGGCGGAACGAACCCCATGGGCGGGTTCGCGACGGTCACGGGCGTCGTGCTCGCCACCCTCGTGCTGCAGGTCGTGCAGTCGGGCTTCAACGCGATTCGCCTCTCGTCGTACGAGTACTCGATCGCGCAGGGAGTCATTCTGATCGGGGTGATGGTGTTCGACCAGCTGCGGTTCCGACGACGAACGCGCTACGTCGCCTCGACGCAGACGCGTAACATCGCGTCGATGTCGAACGTCGGCGAGGATGCTGATGAGACCCCCGACACAGCAGGCGCAGACTCGGTGGAGACGAAGTGACGCAGTATTTTCTGGGAATCGACATCGGCACCTACGAGACGAAGGGAGTGCTCGTCGATACGGCCGGAGCTGTGTTCGCGACGGCACGCGCGCGCCACGGCATCTCGACCCCGCACCCCGGGCACGTCGAGCATGACGCACTGGATGTCTGGTGGAGCGACTTCACGCGCGTCTCTCGTGAGCTTGTCGGCCAGCTGGCGCCTGACGACGAGATTCTTGCGGTGTCGTGCAGCGCCATCGGGCCGTGCGTTCTGCCCGTCGACGCGCAGCTGAACCCGCTGCGGCCCGCTATCCTCTACGGCGTCGACACGAGAGCAGACGAGCAGATCGCCGATTTCGAGCGTCGCATCGGCGCGGACGAGATCTTCCGCCGCTCGGGCAACACGCTCACGAGCCAGTCGGCAGGGCCCAAGATCGCGTGGATCATCGAGAACGAGCCCGAGGTGGCCGAGGCGGCACGGTGGTACATGACGAGCCAGAGCTTTCTGGTGGCCAGGCTCACGGGCGAGGTGGTGATCGACCACGCGACGGCCGGCTACTATCACCCGTTCTACGACCTGGCACGGGGATGCTGGGATCTCACGGGCTTCACCGATCTGCTGCGCGTCGAGCAGCTGCCGGCACTGCGCTGGTCGAGTGAGGTCGCCGGGCAGGTCACAGCCGAAGGCGCTGCAGACACCGGCGTCCCTGAGGGCACTCCCGTGCTGACGGGAACGACTGATGCTGTTGCCGAGGCCATCGGGGCATCCGTTCTCGACGATGGCGACCTCATGCTCATGTACGGATCGAGCGGGTACATGATTCGCGTGGCGTCTGAGCCGATCGCCGACGCCGTGCTGTGGTCGGCGCCGTTCGCCTTCCCCGGCCGCTACGTTCTCGCCGCCGGAACTTCGACGGCCGGAACGGCGACACGCTGGATCGCGGACATGCTGGGGCTCGACGAGGGGGAAGGAGACGCGGCGCTCTTCACTGAGCTGATGCGTCTCGTGCACGACGCTCCGGTGGGGGCCGGCGGCGTCGTGCACATTCCGCACTTCAGCGGCGAACGCACGCCGTTTCACGATGCGGATGCCCGAGGCGTGTTCACGGGCATCTCACTGACGACGAGCCGGGCCGACATGGCGCGCGCCGTGATCGAGGGCGTAGCCCACTCGGTCGTCGCGGCCGTGCGCTCGTACGCCGAGATCGGCATGGAGCCGAAGCGGGTGATGGCGATCGGCGGCGGAACGAAGAACGACGTGCTCGTGCAGACGGTGAGCGATCTGCTCGGCTTCGACCAAAACTGCGCCGCAACGATCGGCGCTGCCTACGGCGACGCGATTCTCGCAGCCCTCGGCCTCGAGTCCACATCGCAGGCCGACATCCGCGACAACTGGGTATCGACCGACGCGACAGTCGAACCGCGTGCGAGCGATGACCCCGCCCTCACCACGCTGACCCGTGCCCACGACGAATTTATCGCAACCTACCGTGCGCTGCGCGGTGCCCGAACTGCCGAAGAGGAGACAACAGAATGAGCAGGTGGCCCGAGCTGGCTTCGCACCTGGCCAACGTCAACGAGGTGACAGAGGGGAGCCGCGTCAGCATCTTCATCACGTCGCCCGCCGTCGCCGATGCCGCCGACGCGTTCGTTCGCGAGGTGTATCGCCGCGGCGGTCTGCCGCAGGTGCAGTTAACAGACGAGACCTACGACAGGCATGCTCTCGACTTCGCGTCGGACGACGTGCTGAGCGCCCCGGGACCCATGGAGCTCGTGTCGATGAACTGGGCCGATGTGCACGTCTCGTTCCGCGGCATGGTGGTGCCGCCCGACAGCATCGACGAGCGCAGGCTCGGCCTGCAACGGGCGGGCAAGGGCACCGTGTCGACGGCGCGCTGGCAGAACACACGGTGGACTCTCGTGCGCGTTCCGAGTCCAGAGTGGGCCGAGCTGATCGGTGTGGGCTACACGGATCTCATGACCGAGTTCTTCGCATCGACGCTCGCCGACTGGCCAGCGCACAAGCGTTCGCTCGATGAGCTGTGTGCGCAGCTCGACGCGACATCGGTTGTGCGCATTCAGGATTCCGATACCGACCTCGTTCTCAATTGCGCAGGCAGAACCTGGGTGCCCTTCGCGGGCGACGCCAACCTTCCAGACGGTGAGATCGCGACGGCGCCACGTGAAGACGGCGTCGACGGCGGCATCCTGTTCCCTGGAACATTCTGGTTCGGCGGAGCCCGCATCACCGATCTCGAGCTCGAGTTCGAGCGCGGGGTGGTCACCGCAGCGAGCGCCCGCGAGGGAAGCGAGTTCGTCTCGCGCATCCTCGACACACCGGGAGCACGCACTGTCGGCGAACTGGGCATCGGCACGAACCCCGCGATGACGACGCTCACGGGCGACCTGCTGCTCGACGAGAAGATTCTCGGCACGGTTCACCTCGCCCTCGGGCGCTCATATCCGCAGTGCGGCGGGCTCAACGAGTCAACGATCCACTGGGATATCGTCAAAGATCTTCGCGGCGGCGGTAACCTGTTCGCCGACGAGACACCGCTCATCGAGAACGGTCAGGTGCAGCCCACGCTGACGCGCGAGTACTCCGGAGGATGACAATGCGAAAGATCATCAATTCAGCAGATGACTTCGTCGACGAGGTTCTTGACGGAATCCTCCTCGCACACGGCACTCGGCTGCGAGCGGCGACGAGTGACAGGCGGGCGCTCGTGCGGGCCGATGCGCCGGCGGAGGGCCGCGTGGGCATCGTCACCGGCGGCGGCTCGGGGCACCTGCCGTTCTTCCTCGGCTATGTCGGTACCGGACTCTGTTCGGCAGTTGCCGTCGGCAACGTGTTCTCATCACCCTCCTCGGCGCAGATTCACGCGGCATCCGTCGCTGTTTCATCTGGAGCCGGTTTGCTGTATCTGTACGGCAACTACGGCGGTGACGTCTACAACTTCGACATGGCCGCTGACCTCTGCCGTTCGGCGGGGATCGAGGTGCGCACGGTGCTCGGCATTGACGACATCGAGTCGGCCCCGGCGGGAAGCGAAGAGACGCGCCGTGGAGTCGCCGGTCTCGTTCTCGTGTACAAGGCGGCCGGTGCAGCTGCCGAGCGTCTGTACGATCTCGATGATGTCGAACGCGTCGCCCGCAAAGCGGTCGAATCGACGCGGACAATGGGGGTCGGACTCTCTCCGACCGTGCTCCCGGCGGCCGGAGAGGAAACCTTCTCGCTGGACGACGGTGAGATGGAGATCGGTGTCGGGATTCACGGCGAGAAAGGTACCCATCGCGGGCCCCTCGAGACGGCCGACCAAATCACCGATCGATTTATTGCCCAGCTCGAGACCGAGCTGGAGCTCACGGACGGTGCCCGAGTCGCCGTTCTTGTCAACGGGCTCGGATCGACGCCGCTTGAGGAACTCTACGTGGTGTACCGGCGCGTGCACCGTGTCCTTGCCGAGCGTGGCGTGACGATTGCGTACAAGCTGATCGGCGAGTATGTGACGAGCCTCGAGATGGCCGGTGCCTCCTTGTCAATCATGCAGCTCGACGATGAGCTGGAAGAGCTGCTGCATGATCCTGCGGCGTCACCGTTCTTTCAGCAGGGTGCAGTGGCAGACATCGACGTAGCACCGACATCCGGTCATGTGGATGCCGGTGGTGCAACCGCCGTGGACGTGGGGCGCACGGGAACGCGCAGTGTGCTGCGGGATGTTCTGCTCTCGGCGTTGCCGCGAATGAGTGCGCACACTGACGAGCTGCGCGACCTCGACGCGGCACTCGGGGACGGTGACTTGGGCATCACCGTGTCGGCAGGGAGCGACGCCGTGATTGGGGCGCTGGAGGGTCTCCCCGAAGACGCGGATGCACGCAGCATCCTGACGACTGCGGGTCTGGAATTCGCGGCGGCGAATCCGTCAACATTCGCCGCGCTTCTGGGCAACGGACTGATCGGCGCCGCCGAGATCTTCGAGCCTCAGGAAGATTTGACGTCAGGGCGGGTGTCGGTAGTGGTGCGCGCGGTCGTCGACCCTATTGCCGAAAGCGGAGGGGCGCACGTGGGCGACAAGACACTGCTCGATGTCCTGGATGCTGTTGCCGCAGCGCTTGAGCAGGGCGCGACGCCTGAGCGCGCCGTGGGCGTTGCGCGCGCAACTGTCGAGTCGACAACGCAGCTCCAGTCGAAGCGCGGCCGAGCGGCGTGGCAGCAGGAGCGCTCGATCGGGCAGGCCGACCCGGGCAGCGTCGCGGTGCTGCGGTTCATCGACGAGATCGTCAGAGCTGCGACGACCGCACGTTGACGGTTGGGGCAGTCGACAGGCGACGGGAAGGCTGGCTGTCGCGCTAGGCAGCGCAGTACTCGCGCAGGCGACCACTCCGTTCGTGTCTCCGAAGGGTTCAGCGTCGTTTGCGCGCTCGGTAGCACGGGCGATGAGCGACCACAGCGCTTCGTGACTGCAGGCGGAGCGGTTCTCTTTCTTGGCTCTGAGCCGATGGGGCCGTGACCGGTAACAATCGGTGTGGTTAGCTTGCGTTGCTGGTGCGCGCGTTGTACCTTAAGCACACAGGTCGGTTTACATAGAAATGACGTCTCAAATGGGTGCGCCATCGCCGACCCTCTTAGGAGCGATGATGAATAACCTCAATAGCGCGTCGGCGGTCACGAGCGAGCGGCACGAGAAACACAGCGGAGGACGACGCCGGGGCAGGGGTATGCGACTGCTGTGGCAACTGCTGGTCGTGCTCGCGGCTGTGGTCCTTGCCCGCCTGATCAGCGCGGCCGTCGGGGGCAACCCCTGGCTGACATTCGGCATCGGGTTGGCAACGGGTGTCTTGGCAATCGCGGTCTACGCCTGGGTAGTCCGGCGTACGGAGCATCGTGCTCCGGCGGAGGTGAGCCTGAAGAGTGCTGCGCCGTCGGTGGCCTGGAGCACAGGAGCGGGGATCGCCCTGTTCGGTGCCGTGATCGGGCTTATTGCACTCGGCGGTTTCTACGCGATCAACGGCCTGGGGTCGCCGGCGAACGCCCTCGGGCTGCTCGGTTTCATGGCAGGTGCCGCGGTGTCCGAAGAGCTGATTTTCCGCGGCATCCTCTTTCGGATCGTCGAGGAATGGACGGGCACGTGGATCGCTCTGGTCTTGGTCGGGCTCCTCTTTGGTCTCGTGCACTTGCTGAACGCAAACGCCACGCTTGTGGGGGCTCTCGCAATCGCGATCGAGGCAGGGGGCATGCTCACCGCCGCGTACATCGCGACCCGCAAGCTGTGGGTGCCGATCGGCCTGCACTTCGGCTGGAACCTTGCAGCGAGCGCCATCTTCAGCACCGAGCTTTCGGGAAGCGGCGCTCCGACGGGATTGTTGGACGCCACGACAGCGGGCCCCGCACTGCTCACCGGAGGCGACTTCGGGCCGGAGGCAAGCGTGTACGCCGTGGCCTTGGGCATGCTCGCTACCGCCGGGTTCATGTGGATGGCCTATCGGCGTGGATATGTCGTCCCCGTGCGCCGGTCTGACCGGGCCCACATGATCGAAACGCGCCCCTGGTAACCGTGCACCGTAATTCTCGCCTCGACGGGAAAAGTCAGAGGAATATGCGAGGGATACGCCCAGATGCCACCGCGGTGCGCATCTGGGCGTATCACCGTGAGCCCGGCCCCTACGTCAGATGAAGTCATAAGTGACGGTCTGCGCAGCGCCCTGTCAGCGCGAGACGGTCTCCCTGTGATTGTCGTTGCTTGGTCCAGCGGCGATCGCGCTGTCAATGAGCATCACGGCAATGGTCCCGGCGGTCGGGAATGCGTTTGAGTTGACAACCCGAGTGCGCGCTGCGGCTCCATCGAGCAGCAGTGCAAGCTGCTCGCCGAGCTCCTCAGGGTTGGCCGCGCCGGCTTCGCGTGCTGCGTTTGCGAGCTTTGCGGTGACCGTCTCTTTGTATTCTTTGGCGTACAGCGCCGCCGGGTGGTCGGGGTCGTGCAGCTCGACGGCCGCCGAGATGTAGGGGCACATCGGGTTCGTGGGAGGCATGTCGAACACAGCGAGCAGCTTCTCACGCGCAGTCAGCTCTTGGCTGTCGAAAATGCTCGACATCACCGTGGGGTCGACCTGCTGGAGGTACTCGGCGATCAGCTCGTCTTTGCCGGCGAAGTGCTGGTATGCCGTGCGCTTCGAGACCTGGGCTGCGGCACACAGCTGATCCATTCCGGTCTGGTTGATGCCCTGCTCGCGAAACAGGTGTTGCGACGCGCTGAGGATGCGCTCGCGAGCGCCCCGGCCACGGCGGCGACCCGTTGGTCCTTTCTCTAACTCCGTCATGGCAGCCATTGTATCCCCAAAAGGTAACGTTCGGTGTACATAGTTGCGCGAGACTCCTGCGCGGGGTATGTTATGCACACAGGTCGGTGTACTTAACATCGATATCCCCGGTGTGCATCGCACCACAACCCGAAGGAGCAATTGATGGGAAAACTTGATGGCAAGGTAGCGGTTGTGACCGGCGGAACAACCGGCATGGGACTAGCGGGCGCAAAACTGTTCGTCGAAGAGGGCGCCTACGTCTTCATCACCGGACGCCGTCAGGATGCGCTGGACCAGGCCGTGAATGAGATCGGCCGCAACGTCACGGGCGTCCGAGGTGACGCGGGCGATCTGGATGATCTTGACCGTCTGTTTGACACAGTGAAGCGCGAGAAGGGCAGGATTGACGTGCTGTGGGCAAGCGCAGGAATGGGCGAGCCTGGCGTTCTCGGTGAGATCACTGAGGCCCAGTACGACGCCGCCTTCGGGCTCAACGTGCGCGGCACGCTGTTCACCGTTCAGAAGGCACTTCCGCTCTTCAACGACGGCGGATCCATCGTGATGACTGGGTCTAATGCCTCCCTCGGTGCGTTCCCCGGCTGGAGCGTGTACGCCGGAAGCAAGGCAGTTCAGCAGGCCTGGGCGCGTGTCTGGCTCAACGAGCTCAAGGACCGCCGCATCCGTGTGAACGTCCTGACCCCCGGCCAGGTCGCCACGGCCAAGCAGGAAGAGCTCTTTGACGAGGAGACCATGCGTCAGTTCGAGGCGCTCATTCCCCGAGGCCAGATGGGCCGCCCGAACGAGCTCGCGACAGCAGCGCTCTTCCTCGCCTCAGACGACTCCAGCTACGTCAACGGAACGGAACTCGTCGCCGACGGCGGCACCACAGCAATATAAGCCACACATCACACAATAGAAAAGGAAATATCATGAGCAGCATCAGCATCATTGGCGCGGGGAACATGGCCCGCACACTCGGCGCGCGAGCGCTCGCCGGTGGAAACACAGTTGAGATCATCGCCCGTGACCGGTCGAAGGCCGCAGCCCTCGCCGAGACTCTCGGCGGCGGAGCAACGACCGGAGAGTGGGGAACGGCTCCTGCCGGCGACATCGTCATTCTGGCGCTGCTGTACGAAGGCGTCGTTCCGGCGGTCGCCCAGTTCGGAGAGACCCTCGCAGGCAAGACGATCGTCGACATCAGCAACCCGTTCAACGCAACGTTCGACGGGCTCGCTCATAGTGAAGAGACCTCGATCGCTCAGGAGGTCGCGAAGGTGGTGCCAGCGAGCGCCAGCGTGATGAAGGGGTTCAACACCATCTTCCGTCACGTTTTGGAGAAGGGCAGCCCTGCCGTCTTCATCGCAGGCGACGATGCGCAGGCCAAGGCACGTGTCGAGACGTTCATCACCAGTCTCGGGATGCGGCCCTTCGATGTCGGCGACCTGAAGATGGCCCATTGGCTGGAAGGAGCCGGTCTGTTGACCGTGGCACTCGCCAACAATGGCGTGGGGAACTTCGACTTCTCGATCGGAGTCGACAAGCTCTCTGCGTGACCGCACAGCTGACCTCGCACCGAAGACTTTCTTTCGTGCGAGGTCAGTGGTGTGTGCGGGCACCGCGTCGTGGCGACGTGCCTCATGGCGCGGCGACGCCGACACGGTGAACCCAGACGACAGTCTGCACGCCATCGCGTGTCGTTTGCAGAAGGTGATCGATGACGGCAAGGCGGACACTGTTACTGCCCGCAGTCGACTTGGTACGCATCAGCGGGCGGCACTCGTCATCGATTACGTGTACACAAAAATGTACAGATATTGCATGTGCTTGTGCAGGAGTTGGCGGGCGAAGAGGTTGTCACGGTCTCAGAGTTGCGTGCGTCTTTGACCTCGATTGTTCGCGAGTTTCGGGAGCATCCTGAGGCTGCGGCGCCGGTCGCTATCGGAGCCCACAGGCGTCCTACTGCCGTTATCGTTCCGATTGAGCAAGTCCGCCGCATGTCTGACGTGGTGCAGCTGGAGCCCGGTGACGTCCGATCGCTCTTGCGCGATCGACCGGGTCCACGGTGAGGAGCCCGGACTGGGCGCCCGCGAGTTCGTTTCGGGCTGGAGCGAGGGCTTCGCAGGCTCGGCCGAGAACAGCGTCATCGCCCACCGTGGAAGCCGCACGGGCGACGAGCGACCAAAGCGCTTCCGCCAGATGGTCGCGCGGCGGGTCATCGAGCGTACTCAAGGCTGCCCTCGCAGCATCCGGATTGCCGTGCTCGGCGAGCAGCAGCGGCTCGACCCACGGGGTGTACGGGCCCCAGCCAGTCGTGCCCGGCTCGGGCAGCGGACGACCGTGCTGGATGCGGACGCTCAGCAGCGCGAGCGGCAGCATCCCGCGGTGCATCCCCGGCATGCCAGAACTGTCAAGCAGCGGTGCTGCCGCACGATAGGCCTCGGCGACCTCGGGCGCCGGGCGGCCCGTGAGCACAAGGCGAAGCGCGCGATACCAGGTCGTGAAGACGCCGATGAGCGGAGAATCGTAACGGTCAGCGAGCTCGTCGGCTGCACGAGCCTGCGCGTCGGCGCCCTCAACATCGCCCACCGCGCAGCGTGACTGCAGGCGAATGAGGCGCCCGAGCAGCTCGTGGGCGGGCTGGTCGTGGCGGGAGGCGAGAGGGATGAGTTCGCGGCCGATCGCGTCGCGCTCGGCCGCAAGCCCCGTGCGATGGAAGGTCTGCATGAACAGGCCGTTCAGAGCAAAGGCGAGCAGCGGTGGATTGTCGAGTTGCCTCGCGATCCGCACAGCCTCAGACGCCGCAGCGCGCGGCGCGTCGCTTGATGAGCCGCGAGACTCGACGGCGATCGTGGCCAGAAGGCGGGCTCGCGCGGCATCGGTGTCGGCCTGGGGGAGTGCTGCGAGTGTGCGCTCGGCCGCAGCGACGACCTGCGCGGCGAGCTCAGGGTAATCGGAGCGCGACCAGATCGCTGGCACGTCGTAGGCGCCGATCACACGTGCTGTCAGATGAGGGTCGCCGAGATCCTCCGCGGCGCGGATCGTGGCAATGCGCTGCTGCTGGGCCGCCTCGAGGCTCTCGCCACCCGCGAGCGCCAGACTGCGCAGCAGATCAACGGTGGACCGCAGCCGGGCCCGCTCACCGAGCACGGCACCGCGGGCGTGGCTCTCCGCGGCCTGCGCCCACAGCGTGCTCGCGGCATCCGGCGGGCGTGTGGGCGCCCCGAGCGACGGCGCGTGCGCGAGGATGTCGGACTCCAGACGGGCAAGGTCCTCACCCGGATCGAGCCCGAGCTCGTCCGCGAGACGCTCGCGAGCCCGCCGCACAACATCGAGAGCATCCTTCTGCCGCCCCGAACGATACAGCGCAAGCGCCAACTGGTGCCACGCCCCCTCGCGCCACGGATTGTCGGTGACATGGGCATCCAGATCGGGTATCGCCTCGGCATGACGCCCGAGCGCAAGCAGAGCGTCGGCACGCGCCTCGACCGCACCGAGGCGCAGTTCGGCGAGCCGCGCACGTTCAGCGCGGGCCCACTGCTCTGCCGAAAAGTCCGCATACGCCGGTCCACGCCACTCTGACAGCGCCGCCTGCAGCAGGTCGAGAGCACCGCCCGGTTCGCGGCGGCGAGCCTCGGCAACCGCGCGTTCGAAGCGGGTCACGTCGACAGCATCCGGAGTCGCTTTCAGGGCATACCCGCCGCCCTGCGTCACAAGCAAGCCGGATGCTGCGCGCGGAGGCCGCTCGGGTTCGAGCGCACGCCTCAGGTCGCCGACGAATGTGCGGATCGCCCCGGTCGCTCGCGGAGGCGCAACCTCCCACAGATCGTCGATGAGCGTCTCGATCGGTACGACGCGACCCTGCGCCATGAGAAGCCGCGCGAGCACGGCACGATGCTTGGGCCCGCGCAAGCGGATCGGCGTGCCGGCAGCATCCCGCGCCTCGAGCGGACCGAGAACCGCGAACGACACCATGCTCTGTTGTTCCATCTCGGTGTGAGTCTATGCGGCACGCGACACCGAGGGTGTGTGCTGATTCGTTGCTGATCGAGTTGCGAGAACGTGTGAGCATCACCACACGAAAGGACACACGATGTCACTGACCATCCCGAACTTTGAGTACCACCGCATCCCCGTCGCCGACGGTGTCGAGCTGAACACCGCTGTGGGCGGCAGCGGAATCCCGATCGTGCTTCTACACGGCTTTCCACAGACGCACCTGATGTGGCGTCATGTCGCCGCCGCGCTTGCCGAAGACCACAGTGTTATCGTGCCCGACCTGCGCGGATACGGTGCGAGCGACAAACCTGCCGACGCCGGTGAGACGTACTCGAAGCGGACCATGGGGGCCGATGTCGTCGCGCTCGCCCGCGCCCTCGGGCACGAACGGTTCGCGCTGGTCGGCCACGACCGTGGGGCACTTGTCGCGTTTCGCACGGCGATGGACCACCCGGATGCTGTCACACACGCCGCCTTCCTGGATGTTCTGCCGACCCTCGACACGTGGAACGCGATGCACGGCGTGTCAGCGGCGGTGGGCTTCCACCTCTTCTTGATGGCACAGCCAGTCGGGCTGCCCGAGACACTGATCGCGAACAGCGCCGACGACTTCTTCGGGTACTTCCTCGATCTATGGACGAAGAACCCCGACGCGATTCCGCGGGAGTACCGGCGGGCGTACCTTGACGCGAGCGCAGCGGCGGTGCCGTCAATCGTCGCCGACTACCGGGCGACGGCGAGCATCGACATCGCGCATGACCAGGCGGATGCTGACCTGGGCGCCCAGCTGGCGATGCCCGTGAGCGTCGTGCAGCAAGACTGGGGCGCTGCCCTGGGCTACGACGCCACGGCGCTGTGGAAGCGGTGGGCGCCGAACCTCGCGCACTACACGACCGACGCGGGGCACTTCATGGCCGAAGAATCGCCGGCCGAGATCGAGGCGGTGATTCGCGAGCTGCTGGCCCGGTAGCCGTTCCGTTCGCGTCTATCCGGCGACGCGTCGCCGGTTGCTGCATGGTTGCGGTCTTACTGAGCGCCGCGGCGTTACAGGAAGACCGCAACCGTGCAGAAACACGCGCGCGGGTCGGCCATGCGGCGTTCTCCTTGTGGGTGCGGGCGGTGTTCTGCCGATCAGCGAAGCCGATGCCGCATACATCGATGCGACGCCGGGCGTCACTCGACGAGCTGCTGCGTTCCCAGCACGATCGCGAGCGAGAGGCGCTCGGCGTCTACCGTGCCCGGCTCCGCCGAGTAGATCATGAGACGCAGGTCGTTCTCAGCGACAACGAGGGTGTCGCAGTCGAGCTCGATGCGGCCGACCGACGGATGCTCGATGACCTTGTGGCGATCGGGCCGCGGCGCCGGGGCGTCTGAATCCCACAGTTCGACGAAGCGCGTGCTCTGCATGCTCAGCTCGCAGACCAGCTGGCGAAGGCGACGGTCTGCGGGGTAGCGCGCCGCCGTGAGGCGCAGGTCGGCGACCAGCTGCTCTTCGAGGTTCGCGCGTTCGGCCGGAGTCATGACCGCCCGGTTGCCGGCGCCGACGAGATTGCGCCACACGGCGTTGCGCTCGACGCCGCGCTGCGCCGTGGTCTCGCCCATCAGCGCATCGTAGGGAGCGTTCGCCGTGATGAGCGTCCACGCCGCATCGAAGACCGCGACCGGTGTGCTCGACAGGCGATCGAGCAGACGCTGCACGCTCGGAGCGATGCGTGACGACACGACGTCGCTGCCCGGCGCAGACAGCCCGGCGATGCGGAAGAGAAGCTCTCTCTCGTGGTCGCTCAGGCGCAATCCGCGGGCGAGAGCCTCAACCACCTGCTCAGATGGCGACGTGGCCCGCCCCTGCTCCAGCCGCGTCAGGTAGTCGACAGAGATGCCGACGAGACCCGCGAGCTCTTCCCTTCGCAGACCCGGCGCGCGGCGTCTGCCGCCGGAAGGCAGCCCGACAGCATCCGGAGTGACGCGTTCACGCCACCGCCGCACAGTGCTGCCGAACTCCCATTTCTCCACGTGTTAAGTGTGCACCTCGCTGCAGGCGCTGTCGTGGCCCCGGCAGTCCTACGACACACAGACGACTACCTGCGTGCTCGAAGCAGAGCGACGCTTGATGCATGACAACAACACTGATCACCGGGGCGAACAAGGGCCTCGGCAAAGAAACCGCACGTCGACTTATCGCGGCAGGGCACACCGTCTATCTCGGGGCCCGTGACGAGGCCAAGGGCCGCGCCGCCGCTCACGAGGTTGGCGGACGATTCGTGCAGATCGACGTGACAGACGACCCGTCAGTTCGGGCCGCAGCGGCGATGATCGAGAGCGAGGGCGGGCTCGACGTGCTCATCAACAACGCGGGAATGGAGCCTCGTCTCGCGGGCAACGCGGTGCCGACGCCAGCCGATACCACTGTCGACGAGATGCGCGAGACGTTCGAGACGAACGCGTTCAGCATGGTGCGCACGATCGGGGCTTTCCTGCCCCAGCTGCAGCGTTCCCCCGAAGCCGTCATCGTGAACCTCGCGAGCGGCCTGGCATCGCTCACGGGCCTCAGCGATCCGTCGAGCCCCAGCCACTTCTACCCGGGAGTGAGCTACCCGGCCTCGAAAGCAGCAGTGAACATGATCACTATTCAGTACGCGAAGGCATTCCCCGGCATCCGCATCAACGCTGTGGAGCCGGGCTTCACGAACACCGACCTCAACGGTCGAACGGGAACCCAGACCGTCGAAGAGGGCGCCGAGATCATCGTGCGCATGGCGCAGGTTGCTGCAGATGGCCCCACCGGAACGTTCGTCTCAGCGCACGGATCACTACCGTGGTGAGTGATCTGCGTCAGCTTACGTGACGCTCACAGAACGTGGCGCCCTCACCGAGAGACCGGTGTGAAGCGCAATCGGGTGTGGGAACATCGTGGCGTTCTCTCGACTCTCGATCAGTACGCCGACCCCCTTCGCCGGTCGACAGTGCACTGATCTCATTCATACATCGCGTCGGGGCAGCGCAGTGACGGCAGGATGGTCTTCCACCGGGCCGTGGGCCTCGGCGCCGCCCGGTGAGCCGACCTTCTCGAAGAGCTCGTAGGCGATGTCGACGAACTTCTCGTCTTCGGGCTCCACATCATCGACGTAGGTGATCGCCTCAACCGGGCACACCGGTTCGCACGCGCCGCAGTCCACGCACTCCTCCGGCTGAATGTAGAGCGTGCGCTCACCCTGGTAGATGCAGTCAACGGGGCACGCGTCGATGCACCCGAGATCCTTCACGTCGACGCACGCGGATCCGATCACGTAAACCATGGCTGCTCCTTGTCTCGAGGTGTGGTGTGTTGAGTTGCTGTATGTTTACGGTCTTTCTGAGCGCCGCGGCGTGACAGCACGTCCACAAACATGCAGAAAGCGGTGTGACGGAGCGGGAATCAGGCTGCTCACTGCACGGCTCCGCTCGACACCAACGCATCAATGCGCGCCGCGTCGTATCCGAGCCCCTGCAGCAGCTCACGGCTGTGCTCGCCCAGCTGCGGCGGTGTGTGTCGAATTTCGGGCGGGACCTCTGACATCGTGATGGGCGACGCGATCGTGCGCACCGCCTGCCCCGTACTGTTCTCGAATTCGATGATCATGTTGTTGTGCGCGGTCTGCGGGTCGGCCAATGCCTCGGCGAGGCTGCGTACGGGGCCACACAGAACGTCGTGCTTCTCGAGCTCGGCGAGCCACCGTTCAGAGGTGTCCTCCTTCAGTCGATCGGCAATGATCTGCCTGATCTCGCGCCGGTTCTCTTTCAGCCGCTCCAGCGTTGAGAACCGCTCTACCTCTGACAGATCAGCCAGCCCCAGCGCCGCGCAGATGTCGCGCAGCGGATTCGGCTTGAACGCGCCAACAATGACGATCTCACCCGTCGCCGTGGGAAAACACCCGCTCAGCGGCATGAGTGCCCAGTTGAGCTCCTGGTCGTACATCAGCCGTGTCGTTGCCTCTTGCATCTGCATCGCCAGCATCGAGTTGTACAGGCTGACCTCGACCCTCTGCCCCTCGCCGGTCTTCTCGCGGTGCAGCAGCGCCAGCAGGATCCCCTGCACCAGATGCTGCCCGGCCGTGTAGTCGGCGAGCGGCGTGGCATAGATCGAGACCGGATGCTCGGGGTCGGCGAGCCGCTTCATGACGCCCGAGTACGCCTGCCCCAGAATGTCCTGCCCGCCCTTGTGCGCATAGGGACCTGACGCGCCGAATCCTGAGCCCGCGGCCCAGATGATCCGCGGGTTGATGGCCGCGACCGCGTCGTAATCGAGGCCGAGTCGCTCCATGACTCCGGGGCGGAAGTTGCTGACCACGACGTCGGCATCGCGCAGCAGGTCGAGGATCACCGCGCGACCAGCATCCGTCGCCAGATCGACAGCGATGCCGCGCTTATTGCGGTTGAGGCTGAGGAATACCGGGTTGTCTTGCCCGGTGTGCGCGAGTACTCCCCGGCGAGAGAGGTCTCCGCTGCCCGGGCGCTCTACCTTGATGACGTCGGCACCGAAGTCACCGAGCGCCTGCGTGCAGGACGGCCCGAGCATCACCTGTGTGAAATCGATGACGGTGACGCCGTCGAGCGGTCTGGCCATGGTGTCCTCCTGCTGGTTCGAGTGGGGGAGCGAGGGCCGGTGCGCGCCATCCCGGCGGACACCGACCCAGATCGTGAGATCGTACCTACATCTTGGACTCTGCCGACCAGGTGACGAACAGCCGTTCAAGAATCGACACGATCGAGAAGAAGACGACGGCCACGAGCGACGCCATGATCATGGTGGCGTACAGCAGCGGAGTGTCGAAATTGTAGGTTGCCTGGATGATCATGTACCCGAGGCCCCGCTGCGAGCCAATCCACTCTGCGACAATCGCGCCGATCACGGATGTCGTGGCCGTGATGCGAAGCGATGAGAAGAGGAAGGGCATCGAGGCGAATACCCGCAGCTTCCAGAACGTCTCCGACCGCGAGGCAGAGAGCAGACGGAAGAGTTCAAGGTGCTCCTTCTCGACAGCCTTCAGTCCCTTGACCATGTTGACGAGCGTTGGGAAGAAGGAGATGAGCGCCGCGATGACGATCTTGGGGGCGTACCCGGTGCCGAGCATCAGCACGAGCACCGGTGCGATCGCGACGATCGGCACCGTCTGGATGAACACGGCGACGGGCATCAGCGCGTCTTCCGCGGCCTTCCAATGCACAAACAGCACAGCAAGCAGGATCGCTATCGAGTTTCCGACGAGAAACCCCGCGCCCGCTTCGATGACCGTCGGAGCGGAGTGCTCAAGAAGCGTCGAGATGTTCTCGCCGAACGATTGACCGACCTCGAGCGGCGACGGCACGATGTAGTACGGCACCTTGAAGACGACACACACGGCCTGCCAGAGAACGACGAGGACGAGCACAGCCAGCAGGGGAGTTCCGACGCGTCTGAGCGGCGATCGGCGAGGCTTCGCCTTCGCTCCTCGGCGAGTGCCGCCCATCACGAGAGTCTCGGTGTTTGTTCCGACCACGCTGATCACACCCCTTCCAGCAGATTGCGCAGTTTTGTGACGTACTGCGCGAATTCGGGCAGCGCGCGCACCTCCCGAGTGCGGGCATCGGGCAGGTCGATATCGACAACATCCCGGATGCGGCCGGGCTGCGCAGACATCACCACGACGCGCTGCGACAGGAAGACGGATTCGGCGATGCTGTGAGTGACGAAGATGATCGTCGTGTTCGTCACCTGCCAGATACGGAGGAGTTCCTCGTTCAGCCGGTCCCGCGTGATCTCGTCGAGCGCTCCGAACGGCTCGTCCATGAGGAGCACTTTGGGTTTGGTGATGAGCGCTCGTGCGATCGAGACGCGCTGCCGCTGACCGCCTGACAGCTGCGACGGCAATGAGCTTTCGCGGCCTTCAAGGCCGACGAGCGCAAGAAGTTCTCGCCCTCGCTCTTTGTCGGCATCCGTGACCTTCCCGTTGCCGATTTCGAGGGGGAGAGTCACGTTCTTCAAGGCGTCGCGCCAGGGCAGCAACGCTGAATCTTGAAACACGAAGCCAAGATGGCGACTCGTCCGTGCTGTTTCCGGAGACTCTCCGAGCACGCTCACGGAGCCGGACGTCGGTTCGAGCAGATCTGCGATGATTCGCAGCAGCGTCGACTTGCCGCATCCCGATGGCCCGAGCAGCGACGTGAAACTCTGTCCGTCCAGAGATGTCGACACCCCCTCGAGCGCCGTCACGCTGCCATCCGTCGTGTCGAACGTGATGCCGACGTTGTCAATACTGATCGGTTGCATCGTCGCTACCTCATTCAGCGTCATGAGCGTGCCTCAGCCGAGCTTCGGTCGTGCATCTGCGGTGGCATCGAGAATGTCCCACGTGGCAAGCTCATCGACCGTGGGGGCTGCGGAATTGAACTGACCCAGTTGATCCCAGAGCGCGATCTGGTTCTCCCAGATCGACTTGTCCATGGTCCCCCAGCCCTTCTCGGCCGTGGACTTCGTGAAGACGTACTTCATCATGGCCTCGCCGTCGTCTTGAATGTCTTTGAGCTTTGACTCCGGGGCCATCTCCACCGTCGCCTTCGCCGCCTCTTCGACGTTGTCGTAGGCGAACTCCCAGCCACGTGCCGTCGCAGTCGTGAATTCCTTGACGACATCCGACTGCTTCTCAAGCACGTCGTCCGTTGAGTAGTAGATGTAGCCGTACAGCGGAACGCCATTGTCAGCGAGGCGCATCGACACGAAGTCGTCGCCGAGGGGCCGGCGTTGTGAGATTGAGTTGAGCCACGTCCCCCACGCGTCGATCTTGCCGGTCATGAGTGGGGCGACAGATTCCCCCGTCGCGACAAACTCGACGTCGTCTTCGCTGATCTCGTTCGCCGCGAGGAGCGCCTTGACGAGAATGTCGGACGTGGCCGGTCCGCCGACGGTCTTGCCCACGAGATCCTCGGGAGACTCGATCGGGTTCTCGGGCGTGGAGAGCCAGGCGTACGGGTGATCCTGCACGCACACGGCAAACGCTTTGACCGGAATGCCCTGCGAACGGGCGAGCATATGCGATGGGCTCGACGAGATCTGACCGATCTGCGATTCCCCCGCCGCGACGAGTGCGATGCCGTCGATGCTGGGACCGCCGGGGTTGATCGAGAAGCTGATGCCAGCGTCGTCGTACCAGCCTTTCGAGAGGGCGATCGCTTCACCGAACTGGCCGGAGTTGATGAGCCAGCCGAGTTGCAGCGCGAGTGGCGTGCCGTCACCGCCGCCCTTTCCAGCCGGGCCGCGACCCGGCTCGCTGCAGGCGGTGAGCAGCGACGTTCCGAGCGCGAAGGCACCGACGGACAAACCGGCACCCGCCAGCAGATTCCGGCGTGAGAATTGATGAGTAGTGGACATGAGTGCTCTCCTCGTTGAGATGCTTCTGAGTTGTGTCATATCCATCTGCACAGACATGACGAACTGAGGTGTGCGGGGCTACGGACGTAGCGGCAGCGCCCCGCTGTCTCAGGGGACTGAAAATGATGCTTCCCGAGCGGTGTCGCGAAAGGCGGTTCGCTCAGATTCTTCGATTGCGCGCGGTGCGGGTACTTCCGTGCTGGGGTCTCCAAGCCCGTTCCCCCACGTGCTGCACGTGCGGAAACGGTGAAAGTAAATTTAGTATATTGAACTTTTTTACTGAGTCAACCGAACCGCGGAAAAAGATTTGGTCACCCATTGAGAGCTGACCCGCCGGCGGCGGCGGTGCGGCCCGTTGACGACAGGGTAATACAGGCGTATTCTCGTCACAGGAATACGAATGTATTCCGCGAAGGGATTGAAGTGTCCAGCACGTCCTCGAGAGTCGACAGATCCGAACCGGCAGTGTGGTCCGTTCGCCGTCGCTGGGCTACGGCGATTGCGTTCGCGGTCATTCCGGTCTTCTTCACCGCTGCCGCGTCCGCCGCGTCGCAGCTGCTGCACGCAGACGACGCATCCGCAGCTCTGATGATCGCGGGTGGTGCCGGAGTTAGCGCGGCCCTCGGCCTCCTTGTCATGAGGGTCTCGCCCGCCAGCCTTCGGCAGTATGGGTTTCGCGTTCCCCGGGGTGCCCGCGCAGGCCTGTGGTTCCTGCCGTTGCCGATCACCATCGTGCTCGTGCTGGCCACGCAGGGCGTGAGGGTGCCGGGTGCCGTTCTGATCGCCTACGCGGTGTTGACGGTCTGCGTTGCCGTCAACGAGGAGGTCTGGTTCCGGGGAATCATTCTTGCTGTATTACGAGGCGGTGGAGTGCGAGCCGCCATCATCGGCAGTTCGATCGTGTTCGCCGTGATGCACCTCGCGAACCTTGCCGGAGGTCAAGCACTCCCCGAGGCGATTCTCCAACTGACATTCGCCGCCCTCTTCGGGGTGGCGGCCGCAGAGCTGGCGGTGGTGACCGGCAGCCTCTGGCCCGCAATCGTGTGGCACGCCGCCTGGGACTTCGTCAACTACGCCGGCGGAAACGCCACGACGAATGCTGCTCTGGCCGGGACCGGAGCCGCCTCTGCCGTCATACTTGCCTACGTGCTCGTGATGTGGCGCACAGCGACGCTGCTTCGACGGCGAACGCTGCCTCTCGGCCATGCGGATCACCTACCCTCGTAGCTATGGAACTCACCCGGCGTCAAACGGAGCTCGCCGACGCCGCGTTGCGCATCATTGGGCGCGATGGCATGACCGCCCTCTCGTTTCGGACCGTCGCCGCAGAGGCGAAGTGTTCTCTCGGATCGGTGCAGAAGGCCTTTCCCTCAAAGGATCGGATGCTCGCCGCCGCCTTCGCGCGGTTGCGCGAGAGCGCAGCCCCACTGCCTTCGGGCGAACCGGGTCGCCCCACGATCCACAGCTGGCTTGTCGCCCTGCTGCTCGGAATCCTTCCCCTCGATGCCGAGCGCACCGCTGCGCAGCGTCAGGGTGACGCATTTGCGCAGGTGGCGCTCTCGGATAGCGCGATCGCCGCAGCAATCGCCGAGAGTGACTCGCAGGTGCGCGACCTGCTCACGTCGTTGATCGCACGCGCCCGGTCAGAAGGCGAGGTGCCCCAGCATGTCGATGCTGAAGCTGTCGCGTGGGCTGTGCTCGCACTTGCACAAGGTCTCGCCGCGCAGCTGCTCTATTTTCGGGAAGACGAAGCTGATATACACAAAAGACTGGACAGTGTCATTGCCGCGCTTCTCGATTGATCCACCGGGAGGCGCCCGGCGCGGATGTTCTTCCTGCAGCATCCGATTTTCCACAAAATATTTGACCTAGTAAAAAACTTCAATATACTAAAATCGTTCACATCGATCGGGGAGCTGCATTTATGGTCTTCACACCAAGCGAGACGTCGCCGGGGCCGGCCGTTGATGCAATCCTCTCGAGCGTTGGTTCGCAAGTGCGCACGCTGCGCAAAGAGAAAGGTCTGACGCTGCAGGGGCTCTCTGAGGTCACACACCTCAGCCCCGCAATCGTCAGCCAGATCGAACGTGGACTCGCCAACCCGTCATTCACAACAATGGCGCAACTGGCGCATGGTCTGGACATCCCCGTGGGGAAGCTGTTCCCCAGCCATGAAGAGAAGCGATCGCCGGTCGTGCGCAAAGCAGAGCGGCGAGATCTCAAAGGAGTGGCTCCCGAGGCCGTCGGCGAGGCAGCATACGAGCTGCTGACCCCTGACCTCAACGGAACCCTCGAAGCACTCTGGGTCGTCACTCCTCCGGGACACGACACCAGCGACATTCCGTTTACACACGGAGGCGAAGAGTTCGGACTCATCATCTCCGGCAAGAAAGATGTGTACCTCGATGGCCAGAGGCACCAGCTTGAAGCCGGGGACTCGATCACCTTCGACTCCACGATTCCGCATTGGTACAAAAACGACTACGACGAAACGTGCGTAGCGATCTGGGTAATCACACCGCCGACCTGGTAATCCGTCGGTGAGGCGAGCCCGCCGCATCCTATTCATCAGCTCCAGCGACATCCCGGGAGGGATGGGCGTCGATGGAGCCTGCCTTCAAGCGCAACGGTGATGCTTGATTAAGGAGCACCATGATTGACACCGACGTCAACAGCAAGGGACGCAAGCGCGAACGACTCTCTCCCCAGGTACGGCGAGGGATTCTCGGCCTCGGTCTCGGCAACACACTCGAGTGGTACGACTGGATGATCTTCGGTCTGCTGTCGTCGTACATCGGCCCGCACTTCTTCCCCAATGTCGACCCGGTCGTGGCGACACTCGACGCTCTCGCTATCTTTGCCGTCGGATTCCTCTTCCGACCACTCGGCGGCGTTGTTCTCGGCACATTCGCTGACCGTATCGGCAGACGCAAGATCATGATGCTGTCGATCACGATGATGGCGCTCAGCACACTGGTGATCGCCGTTGCGCCGACGTTTGAGACGATCGGCGTCTGGGCACCGATTCTGCTGCTGCTCTGCCGCGTGGTGCAGGGGATCTCGACCGGAGTCGAAGCACCGCTGTCGACAGCTCACGCTGTCGAGCTCGTTCCCGAGGGTCGCGAGGGTTTCGTGGCCGGAATCATCTCGTTCTTCGTCAACGTCGGCATCGTTCTTGCTCCGCTCGTGAGCTTTATCGTCACCACGAGCATCGGTTCTCAGGCCATGGACGAGTGGGGCTGGCGCATCCCGTTCGTTGTCGGAGCCGTCTTCGGATTCGTCATCCTCTACCTGCGCCGCACGCTGCCCGAGACCATGAAAAAGGACGAGCTCGAGCAGGCAACGACCGGCACCGTATGGATGGGCGTCCGTAAGAGCTGGATCAGCGTTCTGGCGATCGTCTTCGTCGTGGGTGCTGTTCAGGCATACAACTACGCATGGAACGTCGGTCTGCCGAATGCCGCGCGCTCGACGATGAAGGAAGATCCGTCTGCAGTCTTCGCTCTCACCACAGTGCTTGGCCTCATTCTCGTGGTCGGCAGCCTCGTTGTCGGACGGCTCGTCGATGGGCGTGCGATCTCGAAGTGGTTCGTGGTTGGCCGCATCCTCGTGATCCCCTCGGTCTTCCTCATGCTGCTGTACGTGGAGCCTGGCATCGGTGGCTTTGCCTCCGTGCTGCTCGGCGGTTCCGTCGTTCTCGTGCTCAACATGACGCTCTATAACGTCGTTTCGGCATCGCTAATGCCCAAAAGTTATCGCGGTGCCGGCACGTCGCTCGGCTACGGCCTCGGAGTTGCCATCTTCGGCGGCACCGCATCGTTCCTACTCGTCTGGTTCCAATCCATCGGCCTCGATTGGGCCTTCCCCGTCTACGTCGCAGCGCTCTCGGCGCTCAGCGTCGTCTTCTACCTGATTGCTCGCCGTGTCAACGGCATCCACGTCGGAAAGTGAGAACAACAATGACAACCTACGATCTTCGCGTGACCAGCGATGACCTCAGAGCGCCGATTGCCTCTCGCTCGAACGTGCTCGTCGTCGGCGGCGGGCCCGCCGGCGTCGCAGCGGCCGTGACGGCGGCTCGCTCGGGAGCATCCGTCACTCTTCTTGAGCGTTATCCGTCGCTCGGCGGCCTCGCCTCGGGCGGAATGGTGCTCGTGCTCGACGACATGATCAACGGGCAGGAGATCACCGTCACCGGCGTGGTCTCTGAGTACATCGAGCGGCTGAAGAAGCTCGATCTCGCGATCGTGCCTCCGGCTGAAGACCGCAAGGCATCCCGCGAGCTGTGGAACAAGTGGGGGCGCTACGGCACCTTCGACTTCCACACCCATGTCAATCCGAAGCCCATCTGCTATGCGGCGGCGTTCGATCCCGACGGCTGGAAGCGTGTGTCGAACGACCTCGTGCGCGAGTCGGGCGTCAACCTGCTGCTGCACTCGTGGTTCTCTCGTCCCATCGTCGATGACGGCGTGATGAAGGGCGTGATCGCCGAAACAAAGGCGGGCCCGCAGGCCCACATGGCCGACGTCGTCATCGACACGACGGGTGACATCGACGTCGCCTCGCGTGCTGGCGCCGACTTCATTCAAGGCAGCTACATCACCACGCTCGTGTTCCGCCTCGCCGGCGTCGACACGCAGCGTGCCGAGGAGTTCGAGCAGGGCGACCCCAAAGCAGCGCGAGCGATCAACCGCAAGGTCAAGCGAATCCTCGGCGGAGCGTGGGAACTGTGGTGGCTCAAGACGCCGCTGCCGGGCGTCGTCTGGTGCAACGCGCCGCACATGACCGGCTACGACGGTGCCGACCCCGCCTCTCTCACCGAGGCCGAATTCGCTGCACGTGAGCGCATCGCCGAGGCCGTGGAGTATGTCAAAGAATTCCTGCCCGGATTTGAAAACTGCTTTGTCATCGACACGGCACCGCAGATGGGCGTTCGTCAGACACGCCTGCTGCAGGGCGAATACGTAATGACGAAAGACGACGTCACGCAGCGCCGCCACTTCTCTGACACCGTGGCCCGGGGCCGTGACTACTACTACCCGTACCGTTCGCTCCTGCCGACAGGCGTCGACCAGCTGCTCGTCGCCGGGCGGCACTACTCGGCGACGTCAGATGCCCAGAAGTCGTCCCGCGAGATTCCCCCGTGCATGGCCATGGGGCAGGCCGTTGCCTCAGCAGCGACACTCGCCCTCGAGCAGAAGATCCTCGTGCGCGACGTCGACGCCGTCGAGATCCAGCAGCGCATGCGCCAGCACAACGCCGACCCGGGCGACATTCCCTCAGAGAATGCCACCATCGACGAAGACGAGACGGTGGGAGTATGACGATGTATGAGACAACAGAGACACGGGATGCTGCGGCCGTGGTGCCGCGCGGGCTTCCCCTCGATGGGGTGACGGTCGTCGACTTCACCCAGGTGTTCATGGGCCCGAGCTGCACACAGCTGCTCGGGGACTTCGGCGCCGACGTGATCAAGATTGAGCGGCCGGGCCGCGGCGACACGTCGCGCAACTCGCTGCCAGACAGAGACGGGCAAGACAACCCGATCTTCCTGTCGATCAACCGCAACAAGCGCGGCATGGCGATCGATACGAAGACGGACGAAGGTCGAGCGGCTCTGCGCGACGTCATCGCCCGCGCCGACGTGGTCGTCAGCAATTTCCGCGCCGGTGTCATGGAGCGCATGGGCTTCGGTTACGACGAGCTGAAAGAGCTCAACCCACGGCTCATCTGGGCATCGGGGACGGGATTCGGGACGACGGGCCCGTACTCGTCGCTCGGCGGACAAGACGTCATCAACCAGGCGTATTCCGGTGTGATGTGGCGGCGCAGCTCAGACGACGACCCGCTTACGGTCTACCCCACGACGCTTTGCGACTACACGACCGGCATGCACCTCTTCCAGGGCATCCTCCTCGCCCTGCGCTCGCGCGACGAGACGGGTCAGGGGCAGAAGGTCGAAGTGACAATGTACGACTCGATGCTGCACATGCAGATGCAAGAGGCGTCCATGCAGCTCAACCGCGGGTTCGAGGTGAACTGGGGGCGGATGCCGCTCACGGGGGTGTTCCCCACCACCGACTCCGCCGTCTGCCTCGTCGGGGGATTTGCGGCAGATCCGCTGCTGCACATCTCCCGGGCCCTTGACCTCGACGAGGACCTGACGCTTCGACCGGAGTTCGCTACTCACGAGAAGCAGGTCGAGAACCGAGCGGCGCTGCAGAGAATCTTCGCCGCCCGTTTCGCCACGAACACCACGGCGTACTGGACAGGCAGGCTCGAGGCCGAGGGGCTGCTCAACGCCCCCGTCCGCACACTCGAAGAGACGCTCGCCGACGAGCAGACGGCAGCGAATGACATGATCATCGAGGCACAGCATCCCACCGCGGGCACGTTCCGCATGCTGAATGCGCCGATTCACCTGTCGGAGACCCCCGCAACCGTGCGCCGGGTCGCGCCACGGCTCGGTGAGCACAACGATGAGGTTCTGAAAGAGAACGGCTTCGACGACGACGCGATTCGGCGTCTTCACGAGTTGGGAGTGTTGAAATGACAGACCAGCAGACGGCCGCGCAGCCCGATGAGGTGGGCTTCGACATCGACGATCGCGGTGTCGCCACCGTCGTCATCGACCGGCCGCGCGTACTCAACGCGGTTGATCGCGCGACGCACGACAGACTCAACGAGATCTGGGCGAGCATCGAAGCCGACGACCGAGTGCGACTCGTCGTGGTGACCGGGGGAGGGGAGAAGGCATTCTGCGTCGGAGCCGACATGTCGGCGGATGCTGTCGACAAGACCGGCCTTGAGTACTGGGCCGAACTCGACCCGAACGGCTTCGGCGGGCTCAGCCTGCGTACGACGCTCGATGTCCCTGTGATCGCGAAGGTGAACGGCTACGCCCTTGGCGGCGGCATGGAGATCGTGCTCGGTGCCGATATCGTCGTGGCCTCCGACCGGGCGCAGTTTGGGCTGACCGAACCCCGCGTCGGTCGGCTCGCGTTGGATGGCGGCATCCATCAGCTGGTTCGTCGCGTTCCGTATACGCAGGCGATGAGCCTGTTGGTCACCGGGCGTAAGGCACCGGCGGACGAGCTGCAGCGAATGGGCCTGGTCAACGAGGTCGTCGACGCGGCAGAGCTCGACGCCGCTGTCGAGCGGTGGATCGAGCAGATCCTCGCGTGTGCGCCCACCTCGGTTCGCGCGGTCAAGCAGATGGTGACCCGCACCGCGCACCTCAGCGCCCACGAAGCCCGCGCCATGCGGCTGCCCGCCCTCATGGCCGCCCTCGACAGTGAGGACTCCGCCGAAGGCGTCGCCGCCTTCCAGCAGAAGCGCAAACCTGTCTGGCCAGGGAAGTGATCGCATGACACAGCAGCCTCTTTCCGACCAGCGCGTCGACTCGCTCGCACGTGGAGTGTGGGGAGTCGTCGCCACCCCATTCACGGATGCCGCCGAGATCGACGAGGAGAGCCTCGTGCGCCTCGTGCAGTTCTACGAATCCGTTGGGGCTGCGGGACTCACTGTCCTGGGCGTCTTCGGTGAAGCCGCCGCGCTCACGGCGAGCGAACGGATGCAGGTGCTCGACGTCGTCGCCCAGAACAGTAAACTGCCGATCGTCGCAGGGGTCACGTCTCTGGCGACGGCTCCGGCTATCGCCGAGATCGAGAACGCGCAGGCTGCCGTCGGCGATCGGCTGCGAGCCGTCATGGTGCAGGCGAATTCCGGCTCCGCGGTCACTGTCATCGATCACCTCGCGCGCATCCATGACGCCACGGGAGCGGCCGTCGTGCTGCAGGACTACCCGAAATCGAGCGGCGTGACGATCTCAACCGACAACCTCATCGCCGTCGTCGAAGCGAGCCCGTTCATCTCGGCCGTCAAAGCCGAAGCGCCCCCGACCGCGGCAGCGATTGCCCGCATCACCGCACGCGTCGATGTGTCGGTGTTCGGTGGGCTCGGTGGTCAGGGGCTCCTCGACGAGCTCGCCGCCGGTTCCGCCGGCGCGATGACCGGATTCTCGTACCCCGAGGCGCTCGTCAGCTGCGTCACGGCCTGGCTCGCGGGCGACGCGGAGGCAGCGCGCGCCGAGCTGACGCCCTACCTTCCGCTCATCAACTTCGAGCAGCAGCCCGGCATCGCCCTTGCGCTCCGCAAAGAACTCTTCCATCGACGAGGTCTCTTCGCGACGGGGACCGTGCGCGCTCCCGCCGCCACGTTCCCGCCCGAACTCGACGCCATCGCAGCCGAACATCTCGCGCAACTCGACGGTGAGGAGGTGCGCTGATGGACCTGCAGCTTCAGGGAAAGACGGCGTTCGTCGCAGCATCCACAGGCGGACTCGGCCGCGCGATCGCTGAGGCGCTCGGTGCCGAGGGTGCGAACGTTGTCGTCACAGGCCGCCGCGGGGAACGAGCGGCGGAGATTGCCGCCGATGTGCCGTCGGCAATCGGCATCGAGCTCGACGTCACCGACGCGGCCTCGCGCGCCGCTGCGCTTGACAAGGCGACAGCATCCTTTGGCCCCATCGACATTCTCGTGATCAACGGGCCCGGTCCGAAGCCGGGTACGGCGGCGGAGGCCACAGCGTCCGACATCGCCGACTCGTATGAGCGACTCGTGGCGCCGGGGCATGACCTGGTCTCGCGCGTGCTTCCGGGCATGCGGCAGCGCGGCAGCGGCCGCATTGTGGCAGTCGGATCGAGTGGAATCGTGTCACCGATTCCCAACCTTGCCGGCTCGAACACCGGGCGCGCGGCGCTCGCCGGGTACCTCAAGACACTCTCCACCGAGGTCGCTGTCGACGGCGTCACCGTCAATCTGGTGCTCCCCGGCCGCATCGCCACCGATCGCGTCGCGCAGCTCGACGCGGCGCAGGCTGAGCGGCAGGGCATCGATCCGGTCGAGGCACAGCGCCGCTCCGAACAGACGATTCCCGCAGGGCGATACGGAGACCCGAGCGAATTCGGCGCCGCCGTCGCCTTCCTCTGCGGCGCTCAGGCTGCCTACATCACCGGCGTCGCACTGCGCGTCGATGGTGGCCTCGTGCGCACACTGTGACGGCACTCCCCACTGATACCTCAACACGTCGACATCGCTCGACACCTCGTGAAAGGACGACACTCATGACGTCACCCGCTATCGCCCAGCACTTGATCGACGGCGACCTCTTCGGCGACGCGACAAAGGAACGCCGCAATCCCGCGCACCCAGGCAATGTTGCTGTTCTCGCTCCCGACGGAGGAACGACGGAGACGGATGCTGCCATCGCGGCAGCCGTTGACGCGCAGCGCGCCTGGGCGACGACGTCGCCACCGGTGCGCGGCGCCGTACTCCTGAGGGCAGCGCAGCTGCTCACCGAACGCAAGACGCAGATCGCAGAAGATCTCGTGCGCGAAGAAGGCAAGACGCGCGCCGAAGCCGAGGGCGAAGTGGGCCGCGCGATCGGGGTGTTCCAGTTCTTCGGCTCGCTCGGCTGGGCTTCGAGCGGCTCGGTGTACCCGAGCGGCATGCCGAACACGACGGTGACCACGCGCCGCGAGCCGCTGGGCGTCGTCGGGCTGATCACGCCGTGGAACTTCCCGATCGCCATTCCCGCGTGGAAGACCGCCCCCGCGTTGATCAGCGGCAACGCTGTCGTGCTGAAGCCCGCCGAGATCACGCCGATGTCGGCGACGCATCTTGGCATGGCACTGCGCGATGCGGGGCTTCCAGCCGGAGTCTTCAACGTCGTGCACGGGCGCGGAAGTGTCGTCGGCGACGCCCTTGCCCGCGACCCACGTATTGCGGCGCTCTCGTTCACCGGGTCGACGGCTGTCGGGCTCAGCCTGCAGCAGACGCTGAATGCCCGTCGCGCCCGCGCCCAGCTGGAGATGGGCGGAAAGAACGGCGTGCTCGTTCTCGATGACGCCGATGTCACGAAGGCAGCGCAGGTCGTCGCCGCCGGAGCGTTCAGTCTCACCGGTCAGGCGTGCACCGCGACATCCCGCGTGTACGTGACGCCGGGCGTGCGCCAGGCGTTCCTCGACGAGCTCACCGCGCTTGCCGGCAGCTATGTTCCCGGCGACGGGCTCGAGGCCGGCACGACCATGGGGCCTGTCGTGAGCGACGCGCAGCTTGAGCAGGACGTCGCGGCGGTTCAGGATGCTGTTGACAGCGGTGCGCGCCTGGCGTTCGGCGACGCGAGTGCCGACGGTCTGCACTTCGCACCCGTCGTCGCCACCGACGTCGCGCATTCAGACCCGATCGCCACAGACGAGATCTTTGGCCCGGTCGTCGCCGTGCTCGATGTCGACGACTACGAGTCGGGCCTCGCCGCGATCAACGACTCGCCTTACGGGCTCACCGCGGGCATCTGTACGAACAGCCTTGGGCATTCGACCGACTTCGCGAATCGCGTGCAGGCGGGTGTCGTCAAGGTCAACCGACCCACCTCAGGGCTCGACCTGCATGTCCCGTTCGGTGGCGTGAAGGACTCGTCGTCAAACACCTTCCGCGAGCAGGGGCACACGGCCACCGAGTTCTACACGTGGGAGAAGACCGTCTACACCGGGATCGAGTAAGGGCGAGAGCAACGATTCGCACGATACGGGTACCCGTGCCGAAGAGACGTGCGATGACGGGCGACCGCACCGAAATGAGGAGTTCATGCAGAAGCTGACAGAAGCCGATGACGCGCTGCGGCGCGCAGCATCCGATGTTCTTGTGCGTGCGCACGATTCGCGGCAGCACCGCGTCGCGGCGGCCGTCCGTGGCACGTCGGGTGCCATCTACACGGGGCTCAGCCTGTCGACGGCGCGGGTCAACGTGTGTGCGGAGCCGTCAGCGATCGCGAACGCCAGGATCGGGGGAGAGGATGCTGTCGAGACAATCGTCGCCGTTGGCCTCGACCCCGATGACGTGCCGATCGTGATCAACCCCTGTGGCGTGTGCCGTGAGCTGGTGCCGAACTTCGGCGACAGCATCCGGGTCATTGTTTCTGACGGTGGCGAGGTCGGTGTCGTCTCGACGGCAGACCTGCTGCCGATCCCGTGGGTGAGGGCTCGCTCGTACGACTGAGTGTGCATCGCTATCGTGCCGTCGACTGGCAACTCTTGTTCGTGGAGTTCCGGCTCCACATCTTGATATCATTGATATCAAATCCGAGGAGGTCGGCCATGGCACAGATGCTGATCCGGAACCTTCCTGACGAGGTGAAGGCCGCGCTGCGAAAGCGGGCGCAGGCCCACGGCCACTCGATGGAAGCCGAGGCCCGAAGCATTCTCGTCGGGACCGTGCTTCCGCAGCACGATGATCCTGTTCTGAAGTGGCTGCGGGGTGCCGATGAGCTCCGAGAGGCCGGGGAAGGGGCGGACCTGCCGGAGCCAGAGCGTCAGTTGCCTCGTCCGATAGAGCTCGCATGATCATTGTTGACACGAACGTGTGGTCCGAAACGCTGCGTCGAGAGCCCGCTCCCGCGGTGACGGCGTGGTTGCGAAAGCATCATCGCGACCTGTACCTCTCAGCGACGTCCGTGTTCGAGCTTCGGTTTGGGCTGCTGCGCATGCCGGAGGGGCATCGACGATCGACGCTGGAACCTGCAGTAACACGGATGCTTGATGAGCTTGCTCCGCGCGTCGTCTCCTACGACATCTCGGCCGCTATGGTTCACGCTCGCCTCCGTCATGCTGCCCAGCGGGCGGGGAGGGCGCTCACCAGTGAGGACGGGCAGATTCTCGCGACGGCCTGGGCGAATGAGGCCTCTATCGCGACACGCAACGTCCGCGACTTCGATGGCTTTGACGTGCCGGTTGTCAATCCGTGGACGTTTTCGCCCGAGGGCTGAACGAGGCGGGGGAGCAGTTTCGGCTTATGCGAGCTGTACATGTGCGGACGTCCCGAGCGCCGCGGGTGACAGCACGTCCGTAAGAATACAGAAGGTGGCGTGCCGGTGCGCGTCGGGACGCGCGTGGACAGTGAATGCGTGGCGCGGCAGCGCTGCAGACGCGTACTCAAGTCCGCCGCAGCAGTGCGCATCGGCGTGAGAAGCAGCGGTGAAAATCCCCACTGCTCGGCGGGGACGGCTGCCACGAGAGTCGGCTGCTATCCGAGAGTCGACGTCAGCGTTCCGACGACGATCGCGACGAGCATGACCGCGAATGTACTCACGGCGATGAGCGTGGCGATGCGGTTCTCGACAAGCAGGGCGATGAACTCCCGAATGAATGCGCTGGGAACGTAGTAGCGTGCCGTGCGCGAACCCACCACCTGGGCATCCACGTTCATCTTTCGAGCGAGCGACGCCGTGCGGAGCACGTGGTAGTCGCTGGTCACGAGCATGATCGGGCCGCGCCGGTTGGCTTCGTCGAGCAGCTCAATTGAACGGGCAATGTTCTCGCGCGTGCTCGTCGACCGAGTCTCCGGCAGGATGTCCGCGTCGGGTACCCCCTGCTCGCGAAGATACTCGGCCATGGCCTCGCCCTCCGGGCGGGGTTCGTCATCGCCCTGGCCCCCGGAGGGCACGAGCACCGGGTGATTGCCGCGGGCGAGCTCGGCTCCATACACCTGGAGCCCTCGATCGAGACGCCCACGCAGCAGAGCGGGAACACGACCTCGAATGAGGCCCGACCCATGAATGACGATGGCAGACGGTGCGAACTGATGGCGCATCCGCCCGTACACGACCGAGTACACGGCGAACGAGACGAATGCGACACTCGCGTACGCCGACGCAAGCCCGATCAGTGCGGCGAACCAGAACCCCGTCATGTTGAACTGCACGATGAGCACGACAGAAATGACCGGGAGTGCCAGGACGATCACGCCGACGATCAGGGAGAGCTGATTGCCGAGGCTGCGACCCTCGCGCCTCAGCATCGTGATGCCGTTGGCGATGAGGCCCACGCCAAAAACGAGGATGCTGACGGGCACCGCGAGCGCGATGATCCACAGCAAGATCGCGGCGACGAAACTGTACGCGGAGAGGATCGTGAGGAGTCCGATTCCGCCGAACCCGATCGCGGCAACGAGGAGCGGTCCGTTGCGCAGAAACCGCGGATCCTTCGCGCGCGACACAGCAAAGCACACAGCGAACACGATGCCGAGGGCCAGGAAGAACATGTTTGTCAGACTATCGGCGGGCTGCGACTCGAAGCATCGCTCGCGAGGATGGTGTTGCATCAGTCCCTTGACTGACAGCATCCGCTCTCCTATGGTGTAAGCAAGTACTTACCGTAAGGAGTTACTTACGTGATAGTCAAAGACCGATTGAGCGAGGCATTCGCCGCACTGGCGGACCCGACCCGCCGCGACATCCTGAACCGGCTGCGTTCCGGGCCGCTCACCGTCAGCGAGTTGGCGCGGAACTACCCGATGAGCAGACCCGCCGTGTCGCAGCACGTGTCCGTGCTCGAGAAGGCGGGGCTCGTGGCACGGGATCGACGGTCTCAATGGACTGATTGTTCTCTTGAGCCAGCAAGCCTCAACGAGGCTGCCGCCTGGATCGAGCAGCAGCGTGCCGAGTGGAATGAGCGATTCGACTTCCTCGAAGAACACCTGAAGGCCACTCGAGAGCGAAGCGATGACACCGATGACGAGCGAAAGGGAGAAACGCGTGATTGACACGTCCAAGGGATTCACCATCGTCCGCACGTTCACGGCAACGCCCGAAGAGGTATGGAGGGCATGGACGGATGCTGATGCCATCGCTCAGTGGTGGCATCCACGTGGGGCGCATACCCCGCGCGAATCGGTCGAGGTCGACCTTCGAATCGGGGGACGATACGTCTATTCGATGGTCAACAATGACACGGGGGACTCCGTTGTCTCAGGCGGTGTCTATCGAGAGATTGAACCGTTCACGCGTCTCGTCTTCACCTGGGGATACCCAGACGGTGACCAAGACGATCAGCCCATTGCAACCGTTGAGCTGGAAGCCGTGCCCGAGGGAACACGGCAAACCTTCGATCTTCGCGGCGTCGAGGGCGCCCCGGGCGACGGATACTTCTATGACGGCTGGGTCGGCGTGCTTGACGTCCTGGGGGACTACCTCGACTGACACTCGCGCGTGAAAGGCGGCCGATCTCGTATGCAGTCGCTTGGCAGCGCTGATGAGGCGGTCGCGCGGGGTCGACGATACATCTGCTCGTCATCATGCACACGACGACCCCTCGGTACGGTTGCTGCATGGACATGACAGATCAGGCAACGCTTGCGCTTATCGCAACCGTGTGCGCTTACCTTCTCGGGTTCATCCTCTGGGTGATCATTATGTGGGCGATTATCCGCGGCGGAGTTCTCTCGGCACTGAGGAAGCACCATCGGGAGGTGCGCGAAGAGGAGCGCGCTCGGGCACAGCGGCCCTAGTCACGTGGGGTGCTGGTGTGCACGAGGTCGCGCCTCCTCACCGGCGGTAGGCTTGGTATGTTGCGCGCGAGGCAGCGGGAACCAGCATCCGGAATCGTGAGCGTTACCGCGGCGCGACGAATAAGACCTCACCTCACAGGGAGCGTATGAACGTGCGTGGCGGCTCAGCTGCAGCCCGCCCCGGGCCGCGCCAACGCGGGCTGATCGTACTGCTCGGCGTCATGGCAGCGCTCGGCCCGATGACCGTCGACATGTACCTGCCGGCGCTGCCGGAGATCACCCGGGAATTCGACACAACCGAGGCGACGATCCAGATCACGCTCACCGGGTCGCTGCTCGGCATGGGTGCCGGTTCGCTTCTTTTCGGGATGCTGTCGGATGCTCGCGGGCGACGCATCCCGCTCATCATCGGGCTGTCGATGCACGTCGTCTTCTCGATCGCGTCAGCCTTCGCCGGCAACGTGGTTCTGCTCATCGTGTTTCGCACGCTCCAGGGCGTCGGATCGGCGGCCGCGCCCAGCATCGCCATGGCGATCGTCCGCGATATCTCGCATGGCCGCGCAGCATCCGTGCGCTACTCGCTGATCATGATGGTGTCGATGAGCGCGCCGATCGTGGCACCGCTGATCGGATCACTCATTCTGCTCGGCACCGACTGGCACGGCATCTTCATCGCCCAGGGCGCGATGTCGGCGCTGCTGGTCGTGCTCGGTGTGCTGTTCCTTCCGGAGACCAAGCCCGAACGTGTGCCGTTTCGGGCATCGCGCATGTTCGCCGGTGCGGCATCCCTGTTCACCGATCGCATGTTCGTCGGTGCCGCCCTCTCGCAACTGGCGATGATGGCCGCGAGCTTCTGCTACATCTCCGGGCTCAGTTTCGTGGCGCAGGACTGGTACGGCGTCTCGCAGCAGGTGTACGGGGCGATCCTCGCCGTCGGCGCCGTCGTGATGCTGATGATGAACCCGCTCAGCCCGTTGTTGCTGAGGCGCTTCATGCCGCACAAGGTGCAGATCATCGGGCTGATCGGCGCGCTCACCTCGTCGGCGCTGATCATGGTGGCATCTGGATGGCTCGGGCTGCCCGGCGTCACGGCGTTCGCGTGGTTGTGCATCGGTTTTCAGCAGCTCGTCATTCCGAACAACCAGGCGATGGGGCTTTTCAATCATGCACCGCGGGCTGGCCTTGCCGCCGCGCTGATCGCCACGTCGGGCACCATCGGCGCCGCGCTCTCGGCGCCATTGCTGGGGCTCGCGGGAACCGATAACGGCTTCAGCATGGGCTTTGGCATGTTCGCGTTCTACGCGGTGTCGCTCGCAGCATCCGTCTTCATCATCGGCTTCAAGAACGACGATCTGACGACGCGGCCGGTGCCGATCGTGCGGTAGCGACTGACGTCAGCGGGTGGGCGGTGTGAAGACGTTGACGAGGTTGCCGTCTGGGTCACGGAAGAGCAGTGAGCGGTTGCCCCAGGGCATCGTCGTCGGTTCGTTCACGAATTCGTCGACAACGTCGCGCAGCGCCGGGTAGGCGGCGTCGACGTCATCCACACGAAGATCGATGATCACGGTTCGGTTCGCCCGCGCCTCGGCCGAGCCTTCGCCCAGAAACTGCACGGTCGCCGAGCTCGCGATTGCCAGGGTGCCCGTGTCTGTGCGCACTTCAGCGAACAGCTCGTGCAGCCGCGTCGCTTCGACTCCGGTGACGCGTTCGTAGAAGGCGACGAGACGGGGGACGTCGTCGGTGATGATGCGTGTTGCTGCAAGTTGCATGTGCTCCTCTTCCGTTCTGGCTACGGCGGGGCGCCGTGGCTCGTCAACGGTACGACCGGTTGAGGTCAGAAGCTGTCCTCTTTCGCGCGACCGGGTCGAACAGTGTCGAGCAGGCTGCGCCGGCGCGAATGGCAGGATGCTGCCACGCAGCACAGAGCCGATGTCTTCGTGCAGCGGGGAAGGGGTGCGATGGGAGAGGTCAGCACACCGAAGCAGGATTTGCCGCGCTCGGTGCTGGCACGAGGAGAAAGTGCCGAGACGAGGAGTTTTTCGCAGGAAAGTCCTCGTGCCGGCACTTTCTCCTCGTCTCAGCACTGTGCGGACGGGTTCTGCCCGCTCGGCACTCTGCGGAGGTCTATTGCCAGACCCGCGCATCATGCGAATCACGTTCGGCGAAACCACGAAATGACAACGGATGCTGGGGCGACAGCATCCACTAATAATGCGCATTATCATCTTGACCCCGACAGGAACTCCCCGGCATGATTCAGATGCACTGACACCCGAAGAGCCGATCAAGGAGGATCGATGCCGCGCCACCGGTTCACCCAATCAGATGTCGCCGCGATGGCGGGGGTCAGCCAATCGACGGTGAGCTTCGTGCTCAACGACAACCTCCCGCCGGGCGTCCGCATCTCTGACGAGACTCGAAGTAGAGTTCTCGAGGCAATACGCATTACGGGGTACGCCGCGAACCCCATTGCTCAGCGTCTCGCCGGCGGGCGCAACCAGATTCTTGGCGTGTTCACCTATGAGACGACGTTCCCGCGCGGTGGGCACGACTTCTACGGCGCGTTCCTCGTCGGCATCGAGCACGCGGCAGAGAAGCTCGGCGTCGACATGCTGCTCTTCACATCGGCTCGCGTCGTCGACGGCAGGCGGCGCCTTTCGCGCGACGGCTGGCAGAGGCTCGGAGCCGCGGACGGCTGCCTTCTTCTCGGTCAGCAGGAAGACCGCGGCGAGCTCGAGCACCTTCTCGACACCAGTTACCCGTTCGTCTTCATCGGCAAACGCGAGAGCGAAGGCCGCCGGCTGCCATATGTCGGCGCCGACTACGTCGCAGCGACGCGGCGCCAGGTTGAGCGCCTCGCAGACCTCGGGCACACGCGCATCGGCTACGCCGGTCAGCAGAGCGCAGACCAGCCAACACTCGATCGACTCGAGGGATATCGCCGTGCCATGCGCACGCGCGGCCTTCCTCTGCGGTACGTCGACGTGCACGACATCGCCGCGGGTGCGGAAGAGATCGCCGAGCGGCGCCTGACAGCCATGCTGGTTGCTCCTGAGATCGATTCGGATGCTCTCGCCGACGCGCTTGAGGCTCACGGAATGAGCGTGCCAAACAGCATCTCGCTTTTGCTACTCGGTCAGCCGAACCAGCTTCAGCACCGCAGTCGACGAGCCTGGTCGGGGTTCGTCGTTCCGCGAGAAGAAATGGGTGCGCGTGCGCTTGTGCTGCTCTCGCGCATCGTCGACCAGGAGTCGGCGGAAACACGAGCGCCCGAAGGCAGAATGCCTAACCCGCCCATTCTCGACGAAGCCGATTTCCATCAGATGCTCGACTGCCCCGATCTCGACGGTGAGACCCTCGCCGTCGCTCCAACGACCGCCACCACACCAGAAGGAACAATTCGTGACAACGCGTGAACTTTCGACCGAGATCCTCATCGTCGGAGCAGGGCTTGGCGGCGTCGCCGCAGCTCTTGCAGCGGCCGACCGCGGAGCGAAAGTGGTGCTGACCGAGGAATATCCCTGGATCGGCGGGCAGCTGACCGCACAGGCCGTGCCGCCGGATGAGCATCCGTGGGTGGAGTCATTCGGTATCACCGCCCGTTACCGCGCGCTGCGTGACGGCATCCGCGACGTGTATCGCCGTCGTTACCCGCTGACCGACGACGCCCGCGCCAAAGACGAGCTGAACCCCGGCGCCGGGTGGGTGTCGAAGCTGTGCCACGAGCCGAAGATCGCCGTCGGCGTGCTCGAAGAGATGCTCGCCCCGTACCGGTCGAACGGCAGCGTGCGCCTGCTTGAGCGGATGCGCCCTGTCGACGCGGTAACCGACGGCGACCGCGTCACATCTGTCACGCTCGACTCCGAGATCGGCGGGCCGAGCATTACCGTGCACGCCGATTACGTGATCGATGCCACCGAGACAGGCGAACTGCTTCCGCTCACCGGCACGGCGTACGTCACAGGGTTCGAATCTCGCGCCGAGACAGGCGAGCCCAGTGCCCCCGAGGTAGCGCAGCCCGATAACGTCCAAGCGCTCAGCGTCTGCTTCGCTGTCGAGCATGTCGAGGGCGACCACACGATCGAACGCCCCGAGAACTACGACTTTTGGCGCGAGTACACGCCCGAGGCATGGCAGGGGAACAGGATGCTGTCGTGGACAGCGCCGAACCCGCGCACACTCGAGATCGACACGCGCGCTTTCGAGCCGAACCCGGGAGACGACGCGCTCGCCGTCGACGCCGACCAGTCGCGCAACGCCGGCGACAAGAACCTCTGGTACTTCCGCCGCATCGCCGCTCGCGACCTTTTCGAATCGGGCTTCTACTCCAGCGACATCTGCTTGGTGAACTGGCCCAGCATCGACTACTTCGTCGCGCCCGTTCTCGATGCGCCGCGCGATGTGGAGCTTGAGCACTACGCCAAAGCGCGCGAGCTGAGCCTTTCGATGCTGTATTGGATGCAGACTGAGGCGCCGCGCGCTGACGGCGGAACAGGGTTCCCCGGGCTGCGCCTGCGCCCCGACGTCATGGGGTCGAGCGATGGCCTCGCACAGGCTCCGTATCACCGTGAATCGCGGCGCATCCGAGCGCTGACGACGGTCACCGAGAACGATGTGTCGTATGCCGTGCGCGGTGACGCCGGCGCGACGCACTATGCCGACTCGGTCGGAGTCGGCATGTACCGTATCGATCTGCACCCGTCGACGGGTGGCGACACGTACATCGACGTGGCCTCCACGCCCTTCGAGATTCCGCTCGGTGCGCTCATTCCGCAGCGTACGACGAACCTGCTCGCCGCCAATAAGAACATCGGCACGACGCACATCACCAATGGCTGCTACCGGCTGCATCCTGTCGAATGGAACATCGGCGAGGCAGCGGGGCACCTCGCCGCATACTGCCTCGATCAGAAGACATCACCGCACGCCGTGCACGCCGACTCCTCGCAGCTGACGGAGTACCAGGCAGAGCTCGATGCGGCAGGCGTCGAGCGGCACTGGCCTGAGGGTCGCACCTACGCCTACTGAAGCCCCAATTAAGCAGCACACCAAGAGAAGGAGAGATCATGAGCAACCCGCGCTCGCGCCGACGGCGCGTTCCCCTCGCGGTCAGCGCTGGCATCGCCGCCACTGCGCTCGCCCTGTCGGGATGCAGCGGCTCCGGCACCGATGCGGAGTCGGCGGACGGACCCGTCGATCTGCGCATGACGGTCTGGACGGCAGACGAAGCACAGCTGGCGCTCTTTCAGGAGATCGCCGACGCCTACGTTGACGAGAACCCGGACCTCGTATCGTCGGTGAAGTTCGAACCGATTCCGTTCGAGGACTACACCACGACGCTCACCACGCAGCTCGCGGGTGACAATGCCCCCGACCTGGCGTGGATTCTCGAATCGTACGCTCCCGAGTTCGTCGCCAGCGGCGCACTGACAGACATCGCGCCAACGTTGAAAGACACAGACGGCTACGACTACGACGACCTCATGGACTCGTCGCTCGAGCTGTGGCAGAAGGACGACGGGCTCTATGCCTACCCGTTCTCGAACAGTCCGTTCGCCATGTTCGTCAACACCGACCAGCTTGAAGCGGCTGGGCAGCCGAACCCGGCAGACCTCGTTGAGTCGGGCGACTGGACATTCGATGCAGCGCGCGACATGTCGGCGGCTGCTGCCGAGACCTCGGGCAAGGAAGGTCTCGTCGTTCGCGACTTCGATTTCAAGGCGTGGGAGGTTCTCGCATCGGTCTGGGGTGGCTGGGATGCCGCTCCCTGGAGCGCAGACGGTCAGACCTGCACGTTCGCCGACCCGGCGATGACCGACGTCATGACGTGGATTCACGACGCAATCTTCGAGCAAGGGGCGATGCCGAAGCCGGGAACGACAGCCGACTTCTTTGCGGGCGATGCCGCGATGACGATCACCCAGATCAGCCGTGCGTCATCACTTGACGACTCGTTCGGCTGGGATCTTGTGCCGCTTCCCGCTGGGCCCGAGGGCCAGCAGAACGTGATCGGCCAGGCAGGCATCGGCGTCTTCGCGAATGCAGCACACCCGACAATTGCCGCCGACTTCCTCGCGTACTTCACGAACCCAGAGAACGCAGAGAAGCTCGCGACCTACTTCCCGCCGCCGCGCGAGTCGCTGCTGAACGCCGAGACACTGGCAGAAGCAAACCCGAAGCTCAGCGAAGAGCAGCTGCAGAACGTGGTTGTCGAGGGCATCAAAGATGCAACGACGAAGCCGACGCACAAGAACTTCGCCAAGCTGCAAGACGCCGTGCGGCAGCAACTCGATGACTTGTGGACGGCGGATGCCGATGTCTCGTCGGTGCTCAGCGACACCTGCTCGGCGATCGAGCCGTTGCTGGAGGGCTGACGCAGCATGGTCACTACAACCGCCGCAGTGCTGGCGGGCGATACTGCGAAGCGGCGAGGGCGCGGCAAGCGCCCCCGTCGCTCCGCGGCAACGCGCGGCGATTGGATCGTCGGGTACACGATGGTCGCCCCCGTCGTGCTGGGCTCGCTCGCCTTTGTCATCGTGCCTCTCGTCACGGTGTTCTGGTACTCGCTTCACGACTGGAACGTGCTCGCCAATACGTTCACATTCGCCGGCGGCGAGAATTACGAGAGGATGCTGTCAGACCAGGGCCTGCACGATTCGCTGCTGGCCAGCCTCTGGTTCTCGATCGGTCTCGTCATTCTGAACATCGCGCTCGCCCTGTTCCTTGCCGTGATGCTCAACCAGAAGCTTCCCGGCACCACTACGTTTCGTACGTTCTTCTTCTCGCCCGTCGTCGTCTCCCTCGTCGCCTGGACGATCGTGTGGAGCTTCCTGCTTCAGGCGGACGGCGGCATCAACGGCTTTCTCAACCTCCTGGGTATCCACGGACCGAACTGGCTGCGCGGCGACTTCACTGCCATGCTCGCCGTGATCGTCGTGCAGGTGTTCAAGAACGTCGGAATGAACATGATTCTCTTCCTCGCTGCACTGCAAGGCGTTCCAGAAGAGCTGATGGAAGCAGCGCGCATCGACGGCGCGCGTGCCTGGCGTCGCTTCTGGTCGATTACCGTGCCGATGATCAGCCCGACGATCCTTCTCGTGTCGATCCTCACGATCGTGGGTTCTCTCGAAGTGTTCGCTCAGATTGACGTTCTGACGCAGGGCGGCCCGGGCAACTCGACGACAGTGCTTGTTTACTACCTGTATCAGCAGGCGTTCCAGTTCAACGACTTCGGCTATGCGAGCGCCGTCTCGGTGCTGCTGTTCATCATCGTGCTGATTCTGACCCTGCTCCAGTGGCAGACCCGAAAGAGGTGGGTCTTCAATGAAAACTGAGACCGAAACGGCACAGCATTCTCGCGTGACCGAGCCTTCAACGGGAACCTCGCAGAGTTCGTCCACTGGCTCGGGTCGAAGAAGCGCCCCACTGCGGGCGGTCACGGGCAGTGGCGTGCAGAAGCGGCGTTGGGGAAGGGCAGCGCTCGTCGTGGTGCTGGCTGTCATCAGCATCCCATTCATCTTTCCGACTCTGTGGATGGCGACATCGAGCCTGAAGCCGATGAGCGAGATTCTTGCCAAGGTGCCGACTCTCTGGCCGACCGACCCGAGCTTCGACGCGTACGGGGAGGTGTTCCGCCTGCAGCCCTTTGCGCAGCAGTACTGGAACAGCCTCTACATCGCGGCGATCGTCACGATCGGAACGATGCTCTTCGCAGCGATGGCCGGGTACGCGTTCGCGCGCATTCGATTCCCCGGCGTCAACATCCTGTTCCTGATCGTGCTCGTTGGTTTGCTCGTGCCCTCGGAAGTGACGATCGTGCCACTCTTTCGGTTCGTCAACGAGCTGGGGCTCATCAATACCCACTGGCCTTTGATCGTGATTCCGATCTTCGGGGCGCCAGCTGTGCTCGCTGTGTTCATCATGCGGCAGTTCTTTCTGGGGCTGCCTGGTGAGCTTGAAGAGGCTGGGCGCATGGACGGGCTAGGGCGCTGGGGCATCTTCTGGCGCATAGCATTCCCGCTTTCGAGGTCGGCGCTCGCCGCGGTGGCGATCTTCACATTCTTGAAGTCGTGGAACCTCTACCTCGAGCCGATCGTGTATCTGTCGAGCAAGAAGATGTTCACACTGCCGCAGGCTCTGACCCAGTACGTCGATGCGTATGGCGGGCCGATGTGGAATGTGCAGTTGGCGGCGACCACGCTGACCGTGCTGCCTGTGTTGGCTGTCTTCCTTATCGCGCAGAAGCAATTTGTGCAGGGTCTCGCGCAGTCGGGCCTGAAGGGCTGATCTAGCGGTGACCTGTGTGCGCCGCTGCCAGGCCGGGTAAGCGGCGCACGTGGCGTCGACGGTCGCGGGCTGCCTCGGTTCTCTTCTGGATGCCACTCTGCAACGTGTGCCGTATGCCCTGCGCTCTCAGCCCCCGCCGAACTCTGCTGCTGACTAGTTGTCCACAGGCATGTGTGTCTTCGGTGTTATCCACAGTATTGTGGCGTGACCGGGGATTCTGATGGTGAGGATGTCGGTGGATCGCGGGATAATTTGGGCATGCGACGATCTTGGCAGTGGCCACGCAGGCCGTGGAGACGTACCTCGTCAACTGTGGATAACGAGCACTGCGGCTTCCGCTGTGAACAACGGTCCGCTGAAGTTTTCTGCTCGTCATGGTGCTGCGGCGTCGGATGCGATTCTCGAGTTGGTCGCGGAGATCAAGTCGCACGATGTGTACCGCTGCGAAGAGCAGTCACTATGGAGAGCCGGTGGCGGGTCGGCGGCAGTTATCCACAGTTAAATTCGTATTTGTCTTCGATGCTAAGTTATCCACAAGGAGTCCGTTTTTCGAATCTATGTCGGTGGCTGATGCGATAATTTGATCATGCGAAACACAGCGGCGGCAGCGGCATTCGACCCGGATGAGGGTCCGGATGCTGCCGCTGTCCGTGCCGCAGAAGAGACGCTTTCGGCAGCGGCGAACCTCGTGTCGGTAGACCCGGCAAAACTGTCCTCGGATGTTCTGCTGACGTATGTCGGTTTGCTGGGCAACGTTGCCCGTGTGGTGGAGGGTCAGCAAGTCGGCAACGTTGGCGACATTGCTCGCCGTTCTGATGTGGATGCCGGATTCTCGGGGTTGGCTGCGTCTCATGGTGCGAAGGGCCCGACCGGTCTGTTTGAGAAGATCACCGGGGTGAAGAACTCCGCCGCTCACCGGTTCACTCGGGTGGCGAAACAGACGACACCGCGCCTGTCAGATACCGGGTTGCCGTTGGACCCGGTATTCGTTCAAACCGCGGAGGCACTCGCGGAGGGCACGATCGGTTTGGATGTGGCCGAAGCGATCACATCGGTCTTGGGGCCTGTTCTGTCGCGTGTGGCGCCGGAGCAGATGGATTGGGCGGAAGCGAAACTGATCGGCAACGCCACCGGTGCGTATGGAGAGGCACCCCATACAGCAGACGGGGTACGGGTGCAGGCACGCGCGTTTGTCACCGTTTTGGATCCTGACGGTGTGAAACCGTCAGCTGATGAGTTGCACGCTGCCCGCACTCTTGTGTTCAAACATTTGGACGACGGCAGCATGAAGATCACGGGTGTGCTCTCACCAGAACAAGCAGCACAGGTGACACCGGTGTTCGACGCGGTGATGTCGAAGAGGACCTCTCCGACGTTCCTGCACACCGAGGAGCTTGCGAGTAAACACGAGCCTGCTGAAGAGAGGTCGCGGTCGCAGGAGCGTGCTGATGTATTCACGGCAATGATCGCCGGCATCGGCAAACAAAAGAACACACCACAACTACACGGTCGCGGACCAACCGTGCTCGTCACGACAACAACGGAGAACGTGGACAACGACACCGGGGCCGCCTGGTCACCGGGAACACCAGCACCGTTACCCATGAGCTTCGTGAAGCAGATGCAGTGCGATGGCGACACGCACGATGTCACGATTGACGAGCACGGTGACGTGCTCAACCTCGGAGGCGCGACACGGTTCTTCACCGCGAAGCAGCGTCTCGCGTTGATCGCCCGCGATGGCACCACCTGTGTTGTCGACGACTGCAATGTCCCCGTGTGGATGTGCGAAGCCCATCACATCCTGAGGTGGGAAGACGGCGGACCCACAGACCTTCCCAACGGCGTTTTAGTCTGTTGGTATCACCACCGGTTACTCGACCATGACGACTGGACCATCACCCGCGACGACAACGAGCATCCGCAACTGGTTCCGCCGGGGTGGTATGTGAACCGCCGCTACCTCGGCAGACGCAAAGCACCCCGCGATGGCGTCGGCAACGGGACGCGTGCATCCAGCAGTGGGACAACGAGTACACGGGACCGGGGAAGTGCGCTCGGGAACGCGACAAGCACGCCAGAAAACGGAAGAAGCCGGTTCGCCGACGGGCGCGTCAACAAAGATCACGACCCACCCGATGACGGGCGAGATATCGGGCCGCGATCTTAAGACCGCGGCGGCCCCGAGACCAGTAACGCACAAGCAACACAGCTTGAAGCGCTACCAGGAGTGCGCCAGCAACGCGATGTACTGACCGGGAACCGTGGTCAACCGTGAGAAGGGCAGCTGATTGACCCAAATCGCATGCGGACGAAGCTGGTCGTGCTGGCGCAGCCAGGTCTCCAAGGCGTCGCGGCCTTCCTGTTCGCTGCGGTAGCAGCGGGCGTAGCTCCACCCGTTGGCCGTGGCGCGGTGGAGCCTCTGGACCTTCCCCTTGCTCCGCGGCCGGTGCGAAAGATAACCTCGCTGGTCGGCCAGGCCCGTCTACGACCAGGCGCGCGACTTTGAGGCGATGGTGTGGCGTGAGTGCTGCGTTCGGGTGCATCAGGCGACACCGCTGGTCTCGAGTTGCCATTCCTCAACCGAACACTGGCCATCGTTATTGCTGCCCGTCGACAGAACCGTTCCATCTGCCCGTAGGCCAAGGCTGTGTTCAGCTCCAGCGGCAACGGCGACTACGTCACACCACGACGACACGTCGCATTGTCTTTGGCTGTTATCTCCCGCAGCCCAGACTCGGCCGCGAGCATCGACGCCGAGGGTGTGTCGGCTACCAGCGGCTATGGCGAGAATGTCCTGCCAGTGGGCGGCCTCGTCGAGGCCGCCGCGAACGTCGCCGGTGGTGAGCACCTCCCCGTCGTGAGTGACGGCGGCGGTGTGCAGGTAACCCGCGGCGATGCCGCGAACGCGTCGCCAGTGCGCGACATCGCATTGACCGCGATTGTTGTTGCCCGTTGCCACCACGGTTCCGTCGTCATGTAGACCGACGGAGTGCCAGTCCCCGGCAGCCACGGCGATGATGTCGCGCCACTGGCCGATCTCGCCTGCTCCTTCGCTGCGCCGCCCGACGGCGTTCACGGTGCCGTCTGCCAGCACCCCGAGGGTGCGACGCCACCCGGCAGCGATGGTCACCACGGTGTTCCAATCGGTTACGTCGCACTGCCCGTCGCCGTTCCATCCGGTCGCCACAACTGTTCCATCGGCGCGCAGCCCGACAGTGTGT
>NZ_JAPCHX010000007.1 GCF_026107415.2 Microbacterium sp. MPKO10 | reverse complement strand
AACGTCTATGCACCGCGTCACTTTAAGCGGGTGTTCCGCGAACGTTGAATGGGGACCGAAGTAGCGCCTAAGCAGGTCCCGACGAACAATTGGCATCGCCTCCATTGGTGGTCTGCTTCGTTCATCAATTCCTTGGGATACCGGGAGCCGTTCCTGTCGCGTGGACATTTAAGGTCCGTCACGCCACGTGAGTCGGCAGACTCGTCACGAACTCCAGGACAGCTTCCACAATCGGCGTTAGGCCGCAACCTTGACGCGCGTTCTCGCTCTGTGTGCGGTCACGCTCGAGGATCGACACGCAAGCCAATGTCGGTGTCCGTGCCGACCACGCTAATGGCGAAACGGGCCGCCAAAGTGCTCTCGCTCGCAGTTTAGTGCCGCGCGGCTTGCTCGTTTCGACAGCCCGCGGCATTTTTGCCCCATTCTATTAAGTTCCCGTTTCCGTTGCATTGCCGGAATCCGGCTGCTCACCGGGTACTCGAGTCGAACCAAAATGCCGATTGCGCTCTCGACCACCTAGGTAATCGCTGAGCAATTGCCACGGCTCGTCATCATCCGCAGACTCGATTCTTGGGCACAAGATTGTTGTTGCGGTCGCCGCACTCTGAAGATGCTCGAACCCGGTTCCTCTCTGCCTCGCGAGTGAGAGATACTGCGCGAGCCCAAACCACACGTCGTCTTCCAAATACCGGTGCCTCAGGGTTGTCGGAGCTGCGGAGCCAGCGAATCCAGAGAACGTCTGCAAGCACTCCAGCAGAGTCTCTCCGCGCATTCCCTCGCCTTCGTAGTACCGCAGCATCCACTCTTGGAGCGTGAGCGTCTCGCCACCCAGCGCTTTCACCAATTCCAGTCGTTCTGTGTCGAGCGCCTCCATGAAGCGCACAGTGGCGGGAGAGAGTCCTTCCCTATAGAAGAGGAACGGCTCGCCGTTGTCGATCCGCGCCGCATTCAACAGCACAACCGCGGGGTGGATCATGTGGTTCGCGTTCGAGAGTGTGGTCGTGACGAGGTCGCTCTGTGCCAGATTCGGGAAGTAGCGACCGAACTCCGCGTGCAGTTCGCGCGTCACCGCCGCTGTTGCAGCGGCAATTGGAAGATCACGTTTGACGGCCCCTAGACGGAACTGGCTCGCTGCTGAGTCTCGTTTGCCTCCCGTGATGAACGCCGTTACCTCGCCAACCTCTGGTGCCGCCAGACCCCACTTCTCAAACCAGGCCCGGACTCGCAATACCCCCGCGAAGCCACCCGGGGCGAGCAACAGCTTGCGCCCCGCGATCTGCTGCCGGTGGGCGAAGATCACCTCTTTGAGCTTCGTGCTGTCAGAGATAACCACGAAATGCGTGGTCTCGGGGAGCACCCCGTGCCGCAGCCGCACGGGGTTCTCGAGGTTCTCGACGCGCATTCCCGGCAGCTCTTCGTGCGGAAGCGATGGCGAGAGAATGCCGACTTCTTCGCTGGTGTTCGCCGATGCGTAGACGGCGGCGGAGATCGCCTGCGGGCCCCCGATAATAGACAGCACCGTGCTGCTCCTTCCAGAGTGGTGAAAATTGCAAGAGTGCGATGTTCCGCGCCATGCTGTTACGCCGCGATGAACCGCGACAATCCGAACGACCCGAGCGAAGCATGCCGATCACCCTCGAGCACTTCGCCCGAGATGGCATCAGCGAGGTGAGCTGAGAGCGTGACGCCGCTGTGCGTTGCAACCGCGTAAACGGAGTGGTTCTCATCGACCCAGTCAGCGATCGTGAGCCCATCGTCAGGCAGAACCCGAGTGCCGAGCAGCACTGACTCCGTCGTCGCTTGAGCGAGGGCGGGGTAGAGCTCTCGTGCACGGTCGAGCAAGAGTTCCGGCACCGTCCAGATTCCGGGGTCTGACATCTCCCACTTTCCGCCCGTGGGGTTATCGGCGAAGGTAATCCCGCCGTTTCGCGCTGGCCGCAGTGCAATACCCTCGGAACGAATCAGATGACGGATGCCGGAATTCACCATGCCCGTCGTGCTGATGATTCCCACCTTGGGGTGACCGGTTCCGTCCGAGCCGGTGTCTCCGACCGGGTCGATCGTTGGGAACTCGATGCCTTCGTTCGTGAGGATGCGCCGGGTGCCGTTCCCGGCGGCGAGGATAACGATGTCGGCGTCGTACTCGAGTGTCGTGCCGTCTGGCGAGGTTGTCGTGATGTGACCCTCCCGCAGGCGCGTGACGGTCTGGTACGGGAAGAACTCCGCGCCGCGCTCCACGGCACGGTCGAGAAGGCTCACGCACATAGTCTGCACGTCGATCCAGCCCTCTTCGGCATACAGCGCGCCACCCCGGACGTTCGCCGCGTTGAGGTTCGGTTCGAGGTCTGAAACGTCCGAACCGCTCAGCGGTCGGGCCTCGTAGCCGTCGGCGCGAAGTCGCGACACCTGGGTCTCGATCGCGTGCATCCTCTCATCTGAGTGAGCGACCTGCACCGTCCCGGTTTGATGGAACCAATGCGCTCCGTTCTGCGGCAAAGAACGGGCCACCCGCTCGTGCGCACGCAGGCCGAGGTAGTTGAGTTCGTAGTATTCCTCGGGGGTCTTGCTGTTCGCGTTGACCCACGCGAACGTTGCCGAACTCGTTCCCGACCCCGGCGCCGCAGCGTCGATCACCGTGACCGATGCGCCGCGTCGACTCAGTTCGTCGGCCAGGCTGCATCCGATGACGCCGGCACCGACCACGATGATTCTCTGATTCACGATTGAATTCACTTTCTTGAACTAACTGATCCCGACGGAGGCGAAGAACTTCTGCGCTCGCGCCGCCGTGGGGTTGTGAATGACGTCACGCGGTGCTCCGCGCTCAATGATGCGACCGGCGTCCATCATGATGACTTCGTCCGCGACGTCTTCGGCAAAGCGCATCTCATGCGTCACGATGAGCATCGTCGCGCCCTCTTCAGCCAGACCGCGCATCACGGCGAGCACCTCGTTCACGAGCTCAGGGTCGAGCGCGCTCGTGGGTTCGTCGAACAAGAGAAGCTTGGGCTCCATCGCCAGGGCACGCGCGATCGCGACTCGCTGCTGCTGGCCGCCGGACAGCTCGTTGGGGTAGTGGTCTCTGCGATCACCCAACCCCACTTGCGCGAGCACGCGAGCGCCTGTCTCTTCGGCGACCTTCCGTTTGACACCCTTCACGAGCATGGGTGCGATCGTGACGTTCTCGAGTGCCGTGTAGTTCGGGAACAGGTTGAAGTGCTGAAAGACCATCCCGAAGTTCAGCGTCTGTCGCCGGGCGACCGACGCCGAGACCGGAATGCGGTGCCCGTCGCGCACCTGGTGCCCGATCATCTCGCCGTCGAAGAAGATCGCGCCGCCGTCGATGCTCTCGAGCATGTTGACCGTGCGCAACAGCGTGCTCTTACCCGAACCAGACGGCCCGACGATGCAGGTCACCGTTCCCTGGTTGATCTCGAGGCTCACGTCATCAACCGCTCGAAGGTCGCCGAAGTGCTTGCTCACCTGTACGAGCTGCAACAGAGGAGCCGTCTCTTCCGTCGTCATTTTTCTGCTCCCGTCAACGATCCGGATGCCGTGGGAATCTCCCCCGTCTTGGGCGCGACCTTGCGCCGTGCGAAGCCGCGGCCGAAGCGCTTCTCGAGTCGTGACTGACCGAACATCGCGATGCTCGTCAGCACGAGATACCAGATAACGGCCACCATCAGAAGTGGGATCGTCTCGAAGTTGCGCGCGTAGATCGTCTGCACCGTCGTCAGGAGTTCTGCGTACCCGATGACCGAGACCAGCGACGTGTTCTTGAAGATGGTGATGACCTCATTCGCGAGCGACGGCGTGATCACCCGAATGAGCTGCGGCCCCAGAATCTTCTGGTACGCCCTGACCGGCGTGATGCCGAGCGACCTACACGCCTCGAACTGTCCAGAAGGGAGTGACAAGACACCCCCTCGGAAGATCTCGGCCGAGTACGCCCCGAGGTAGATCGCCAACCCGATCACGGCGGCGCTGAACCGGCTGATCACCTGGTTCGTCGGCACCTCGGCGATACTGAATACGAAGGGAATGCCGAGATTCAGCGTCGGAACGAGTGCCCCGAAGAAGAACACCACGAGCAGCATCACCAGCGGTGGCATCGCCCGCATCACCCAGATGTACAGCACAGCTGCCGTGCGCAGAACAATGTAGGGCGAGAGTCGACACCACGCGGTGAACACACCGATGACGAGGCCGAACACCGTGGTGAGCACCGTCAAGCTGATCGTGTTCAGAAGCCCCTCGATGATGACCTTGCTGAAGAGGTAGGAGAAAATCGTCTCCCACTTCCAGTTCTCGTTGAATACAAAGAACTGAACGAGAACCAAGATCAGGTAGGCGCCGAGCACGTAGGTCACCCACTGGCCGATGCCCACGCGGGATCGGATGGGAAGGCTCGCCGTGTACTCGGCATCCTTCACCGTGGTCGACTCGCTCTCGCGTTGTCTCCGTCGAAGTTGTGACATGATTAGCCCTCGCCGATGCTGTTTTCGCTGTTGATGTCCATCGTCGGCACGCCGAAGTCGGCCAGACCCCACTGATCGAGAAGCTTGTCGTACACGCCGTTGTCGACAAGCTTCAGCAGCGCGGCGCGCAGGGCGTCCCGAAACTCGGCGTTGTCTTTATGGATGCCGATTCCGACGACGCTGTCTTGTTCGGTGTAGATCAGCTTGAACATGTCGGAGTCCGTGCGCACGTTGTAGGCCATGGGCGGGAGATCGCCCCAGAACCCGTCAGCCTCTCCGCTCTTCACAGAGAGCACTCCGGCCCCGCCGTCTTGATACGCGTTGATCTTGATCGCTGGTTCCCCTGCCGCCGCGCACTCCTCGTTCGCCGCCTCAAGGTTCGCCTGCTGAGACGTTCCACGGGTATACCCAATGCTCAGCCCGCACAGGTCGGCGGGCTTAACCTTGTCTTTCTCGAAGTCGGTCGTGGCGATGATCGCGGTGCCATTCTGCAGGTAGTCGATAAAGTCGATGTGTTTCTGACGTTCGACGTAGTCACCGACCGACGCGATGACGTCATATCGCTTGGATTCCAGCCCCGGCACCAGCGCGTCGAACGTGACTTCTTTAAACGTGACCTCGATTCCGAGCACACGCGCGGCCGCACGCAGCAACTCCGGGTTGAGCCCCGTGATGTCGCCGGAGTCATCGACGAACTTCACCGGGGGAATGTTCGCGTTGATGGCCGCCGTGAAGCCCTTGTCCTTGTACGAATCGGGCAGCATTGCCGCGATTTCGTCGTCCTTCTCGACGGTCGTCACGACATCCTGGCTCCCCGATTGCTGCTCCGTATCGTCGAGCTCGGGGTTCGAACATGCGGTCAGCCCCATCAGGACTGCCGCCGCAGAAATGGCAATTGCCAATGATCGCTTCATTGCGATACCTCCTGTGTTGTGTGGTTGTTGCATCGAGATGATGCGGTAGTGCGTTGTGCTTCGGGCACCGTTGTGTTTGCCCGTGATCGTCGCAGTCAGGAGTCGTGACAGCGAGTCGCTCTTGGAGCCTGACCTCGCGGCGATCAGGCGATTGTTCGTCTTATCTGAACGTTTGTCAGCCTTGGTCTGTGTACTCCAAATAGAGATCGATAAATCCGGGACGTAGGTAATAGGCGGTTGATTCGGCAATCTGCCCGCTTGGTTGCCACATGTGTCGACGCCGGCGCAGAATCGCGACTCCAGGGTCGATACCTAAGAGCTCGGCGTACGTGTTCTCGAGAAGCAACGCGTCGAAGTACATGCGGGATCGAGCGACAGAGACCCCGATAGCGGCGAAATGTTCGAGTACAGCGAATGTCTCCAGGTTCTGATTCAACAAGTTTGGTGAGAGGTGGAACGGCACGGCAGCCACCTCAACGACAACCGGAGTGTCATCCAGGTCGTGTCTGACGCGAACCAGTTGGATGACCGGCTCGTCTTCGTCAATGCCGGGTAATTCCACTTCGGCCGCATACGCAGGCACAACCTCGGCCGAAACTACAGAGAGACGCCCGGGAATCCCCGCGCTTCCCACTTTAGGACCGACGGATCGCAGCAGGTTTACCTGCCGTGCGCCTTCGGCCACGTGAGTTCCGAGTCGTTTGTGCCTCACCACCAGACCGGCCTGGGCGAGATCATTCAGCGCTCGTTGCGCCACAGACCTGCTCACTCCGTGTGCCGACTGCAACTCCGCTTCCGTAGGCACTTTCGCCCCGGGAACGAGGTCACCCGACTGAATCCGTTCCTCGATTTCAGCTCGGATCTTCTGGTAGAGCGGCATTGACATGTAATGACCGTACAATTAAATAAATGACCGGTCAATAGTGACGGAGGAAGTTTTTGAATCTTGTATCAAGATGCAGTTCCAGCAACCGCGGGGGCTCACGCGCTCACCACTTCGGTCTCCATCTCCAGCGCCTCAGCGACGTCGCGGTTGACCAGTCGACCTTCGCGCACATTCACGCCGCGACCCAGCGAATGATCGATCTCAGCAGCTACTTCCCATCCGTTGTCCGCGATGTTGACGATATAGGGAAGCGTGGCGTTTGTGAGTGCCCTGGTCGATGTCGCCGCTACCGCCCCGGGAATGTTCGCGACGCAGTAAAAGAGCGAGTTGTGCACGGAGAATGTCGGGTTCTCGTGCGTTGTCGGGCGCGATCGCTCGAAGCATCCACCTTGGTCGATCGCGATATCGACCAGCACCGAGCCATTGCGCATGCTCGCCACCATCTCATCAGTCACGAGCTTTGGTGCCGCAGCGCCGGGGACGAGCACCGCACCGATGACCAGGTCGGCGTCAGACACTTGCTCGGCGATCACCAGCCGCGAAGAATGACGCGTCTCAATTTGAGAGCCAAACCGGGCTTCAAGCTGCCGCAGTCGCGGAAGGGAGAGGTCAATGACCGTCACACGCGCACCAAGCCCAATAGCATTGCGCACCGCGTGCTCCCCGGCGACTCCGCCACCGATCACGACGACATGCGCACGTGGCGTTCCCGGAATACCGCCGAGCAGCATTCCCCGACCGCCATTCGGGGCGGTGAGCTGGTACGAACCCATGGTGACCGAAAGACGGCCTGCCACCTCGCTCATCGGTGCGAGGAGGGGCAACGACCCGTCATCTCGCTGGACCGTTTCATACGCGATCGCGGTAGTCCCTGCGTCAATGAGCGCTTTCGTGCATGCTCGCGATGCCGCGAGATGCAGGTACGTGAACAGCACCTGTCCCGACCGCATCCTGCTGTATTCCGGTTCAATGGGCTCCTTGACCTTCAGCAACAGGTCACCACGCGCCCACGTTTCATCAGCGTTTTCGGCGATGTGCGCACCGGCAGCGGCGAAATCGTCATCGCGGATGTTCGACCCGTCACCCGCACCCGACTGCACCCATACGTCGTGACCGTGTCGCACAAGTGTGTCGACGCCAGCAGGAGTGATAGCTACGCGGCTTTCGTTGTTCTTGATCTCCGTGGGAATTCCAATTCTCATCATGCCTCCTCTTCTCGTTCCACCATCCTGAAAGATGTTCGGCGCGCTGCGTTGGTGAGCGAATCTCCGCGTGACGGATTGCTGGTATCGGAGGATATATTCGACGTGGCACGCTCCACGAGCGGAAGGACTGCAGATGTTTCGCACAAATGATGAGCTCGATGAGGTCGATCTCGCACTGCTCTCAGCGCTCAGAGTTAATGCGCGCGCGACGAACCGGCAGCTGGCCTTTGCCGCGGGAGTCGCTGAGTCGACATCGCATACAAGGGTGCAGCGGCTCGAGGAACGCGGAGTCATCGCAGGCTATGAAGCGGTGGTGCGGCAACGCGAACTCGGCGCGGGGCTGCAAGCCGTCATTGGGGTCACACTACGCGCGGGCGCGCGCCAGGCGAGCATCACCGAGTTTTCGACGAAGGTGCGAGCACTTCCCGAAGTCACACAAATGTTCTTTCTCGGCAGCAGCGAAGACTTTCTCGTTCACGTCGCAGTGAGCGATTCGAGTGCGCTGCGTACGTTTGTCGTCGAGAACCTCTCTGGAAACCCGACTGTCGCGTCTACGCGCACGAGCATCATCATCGAGTACAGCCGGAACACCTCGACAGCGTCGTTCGGCTGAAGTACTGCGCGACTTTACGCCCCGACGAAGAGTACGCACTTGCGCGTGCAGTTCATTCTGGTCGGAGCAGAAGTGGGCTAGCGAAGAGCACCGAATCAAGATCATCTGTAACGTGGCTCTGCCAATGGCGCTTCATCCGAATCAGAGCAGCTACGCGTGTCGATTAGTCTTCTCAGGATTCGGCGCGATGTAGATTCTCTCGCGGCCCTCGCGCTGCACGGCGAATGCCGATTCGTAATCGGGAAGCGGGAAGGTGCGCGTGGGGATCGCGTCGAGCGGGAGGCTCTGCAGCATCGCCACGGCACGCTCGTGCGTGTAGGGGTTGATGATCGAGCCGACGATTGTGAGTTCCTTGTCGTAGACCTCGCGCGGGGTGAGCGCGAGGGTGTCGTCCGGCGAAGCCACTCCGAAGACGAGGAACGTGCCGCCCTTGCGGATGCGATTCAGCAGGTCGCGCGCGATGGCGGCGCGGCCGACAGCATCCACCACCGAATGGAAGCCCTGCTCGCCGACCAGCGCGACACCTCAGTCGAATCCACGTCGCCGGGGCACAAGCGCGACGCATGCCAACAGCAAGGTGTCACGCAGAACCCACTTCTCATGAAGTTCGTGGCGAGTGCGCAAGGTAGCGTCGGCGAACGCTGATCTGCTCAGCGATATGCCGGGCGTCGCCTGAGACTCCACAGAGAAAGCTGGACGAGCGCCGCGACAGCCACGGCAAACCGACAAAATAGATACCAGGCTCTGGAGAGATGCCTCGCTCGTGACGTGGCTGCCCGTTTTCGTCGACGGCATCGACGTGTAGCCACCCGAAATCGTAGGTATATCCCGTTGCCCAGATGATCGAGGTGATACCTGCCTCGTGGACGTCGAGCTCGCGAATCGGGTCTGACACGCATCTCGGCATCTCGCCCAAAACCCACGCGTCAGGATCCTGCGGAAGATCGAGTGCATTTCGGTCAACGTACGCGTCAGCATCGGCGAGAAGCTTGAGGTAAAACGCATCGCCATCAGCAATCGTCTTCTTGAGTCCGTCCGCGAATCTCAATGTGCCGGCGTCATACGCCGCTGTTCGGCCCACAAGAGTGATTCCAGACTCCGCGAGGTTACGGAAATCAACTGTCCATCCGCCATACGCTCCGCTAAGAGCCAGCGTCACATGGTCAGCGCCCGCCGACGGAGTCTGCTGATCCCAGATTCCGAGAACTCCCATCCACCACACGATGTCACGACCACGATATGTACGAGGCGGCCTGGTATGCGCGCTCATCGACAGATGAACCTGCCGCCCAGATCGCCGTAGTTCATTCGCGATCTGAGCCCCCGACGAACCTGACCCAACAACGAGCACACCCCCCTCAGGCAGTTGCTTCGGATTGCGGTAGTCCTTCGAGTGAATCTGATACAACCCAGAACTGGCTGGCACAACATTGGGCATCACCGCGCGTTGAAATGGCCCCGTTGCCACGATTACGAATCGTGCCTGATAGTCACCGTCTGAGGTTTCGACACGATACCCAGATTCCCCGGGCAGGCACCGCAACGATGTGACGTCGACACCGCATCGCACGGGTACTTGGACCTCGCGCGCGTAGTCCTCCAAGTACTCGACGATCGTGTCCTTCGACGCGAACTCCTCACTGCTGAGACCGTCGTACTCCTTCTCGGGCAACCGGTCATGCCACGACGGCCCGTTTGCCACGAGCGAGTCCCATCGCTCCGATCGCCATCGTTCAGCGATCCTGTCTCGTTCAATGACAACATGTGGGATGCCGTAAGCAGTCAGATGTTCGCTCGCTACGATCCCAGACTGGCCTGCCCCGACAACCAGAGCCTCAATATGTTCGACTGGCATCACACCGACCGGCCTTTCTCGTTGTGAGCAACAGATGCTGTCGCTTCATACTTTCTGATTGTTTCGCTCGCGACCGCATGCACGAAGGTCACATCCTTTCCGGGGTCCCCCGACCCGCAGTGCTCGTGCTCCGCAGGCTGCCAGAGGAGGATGCATCTGCGGCCAGGTCATCGCGATGCGTCTCACGGAAGAGCAGCACACTGACAAGGCTAAGTATCGACGCCACGACCAGATAGATCGTGACCGGCCAGGATGCCCCGGTCAAGCTGTGCAGCCATGCTGCAATGAATGGTGCTGGGCCCCCACCGAAGACAGCCCCCAACTGGTACGACAGCGACGCTCCGGTGTACCTCACTCGAGTGGGGAACATTTCGGCGAACAATGCGCTCTGCGGGGCGTATGCTACGGCGACTCCGGCCGCCATCACGGCGACAGACACGATAATCAATACCGGTTGCGCTGTGTCGAGCAGCACGAAGAAGAAGAATGCCCAAATCAACAGCATCCATGACCCGACAAGGTAGATCTTTCGTCTACCGTACTTGTCTGAGAGGTGCGCTGATATGGGGGTGAGTACGAGCCACACAACAGAGCCCACGAGCACAGACGCAAGCATTGTGCCTCGCGAAACGTTCAACACATCGGTGCCGTACGAGAGCGTGTACACCATAAACAGATAGCTCAGAGCCTGCACTGCGATGAACGAACCGGCAGCAATCACCACCGACCTTTTGTGCTTCCGCAAGACCTCCATGAACGGCATCTGGATGCGGCTTTCGCTCTGCTTTTCAGCTTGGACAAAGAATGGGCTCTCGGTGATTTTCAACCGGGTGATGAGCGCAACAACGATGAGAACGACACTTGCCAGAAACGGCACCCTCCAACCCCAGGCAAGGAACTGAGAGTTCTCGGTGATCGACGACATTCCAAGAAACGCGAGTGTTGCAATGATCAGGCCCGCAGGAACGCCCATCTGCGACGCACTGCCGTAAAGCCCCCGGCGGCCTTGAGGAGCATGTTCGACGGCCATCAGAGCGGCACCGCCCCACTCCCCGCCAACGCCAAACCCCTGCAGCATTCGCAGCAAGGTCAGAAGAATGGGCGCGAGGGCCCCGATTGCTTCATAGGAGGGAAGGAGGCCGATCCCAACTGTTGCGCAGCCCATGATCGTCATGGAGGCGACAAGCGATGCCTTTCTCCCTCTCTTGTCGCCAAAATGGGCCATAATCACGCCTCCGAGCGGGCGTGCGAGAAACCCAACAGCGAACGTCGCCAATGATGCCAAAATGCCCGCGACGTTCGAGAAGCTGGGAAAGAATTGCGGTGCGAAGACGAGAGCGGCCGCAGAACCATAGAGAAAATAGTCGTACCACTCGATTGTCGTGCCGATGAAGCTTGAGAAGACGACGCGTCTCGCTTGCACGGTCATGCGACCGTTTTGCGTGGTCATTGGTTCTGCCCCAAGGTCGAGGCCGGCGCTGTCGATGGTGTCAGAGCAGACGGATGCTGCGCCAGCGCCGTCACGACGATGCTCATGTACGGGAAGAGGGGCAATGACCACAGCAGGTCATTGAGCTCATCAGCAGAGGCGACGTCGAAGATGCTGATATTGCCTCGCTCTCCCGCAATTCGCCAGAGGTGAACCCACGACCCTGATCTCTGGAGTTCGAGCGCGCGCTCTCGTTCAGCCGTCACGAGCTGTTTTTGCTTCTCGGGCTCCAGGTCGGTAGGGAGATTGACTTCAATCTTGGCGTGAAACAACATTGTTTTCCCTTCAGCGTTCGATTTAGCCGCAGCTCAGCGAGGCGCGGCATACACCTTCGATTGGGGCGAGGGCCTACAGGGCGATTTCGGGTAGTTCATCCAGAACTCACACGACTCTGTGGAGTCTTATAGGCCATCGAAGACGTACGTTTATCGAAGCCAGATCCGAGCGCTAAGTCAAACAGATAGTTCTCATTGTGTTCATAAGTTCTGCTTGTAATACGGCAGAGCGCCTCAGGCCCGACGAGCTGAGGTACAGAGAAACCGCGGAAAAGTCGAGCTACCGCGCACGGACCCGATTCACGAATTCACGAACGTGGTGGGCCACGGTCTCTGGGCGCTGCTCCATCGCCGGGATCATCGCCGTGTCGATCGTGACCTGCTCCACGCATGCTGCCCCCGTCAGACCGTCAAGGATGTGCGGCACGGCCGGCGCCGCAAATGGGTCGGCGCCCCCTGTCAGAACGAGCGTCGGGCACCGAACGAGGCCGATGCGCTCTTCCATCACGTATCGATCGCACGCCCTGTGCCCCTCGGCGGGGTCGAGCCCAGGAACGAGTGCATCGTGCATGAATCGGTCAAGAAGATCAGGTCGACCCGCCGGGTAATGAGGTTGACGAAGAGACCACAGCTTCATCAGGTGAGAACCGTCTTCGCGTCGCTCGACAATGTCGAGTCCGACGCTGTGGTCTCGAGCCCGACGCTCCGGGCCAAGCCACGGCATCGATGAGAGAGCGAGCACCCCTACCCTTTCGGGTTCAGTCGCCGCCACGTCGAGAGCAACCGCTGCTCCGGTGTGGTGCCCGAGAAGCACTGCGTTCTCGATGTTCAGCGAATCCAACAGCGCAATGACGCCCCGCGACATCGACTCAATCGTCTGTGGCGCTGGCACATGATAGCTCGCGCCAAATCCAGGCATGTCCACAGCGATCGTGCGAAATTCGGGCACGAGTTCGCGTTGCACTTCAGCAAATTCATCGAGAGAGCGCGGCGCCTGATGCAGCATCACAATTGCCGTTCCGGCACCCTCCTCTGCGTAGTGCACCTGACCAAATGGGGTATCGGCGTAAGCCCGTCGTCGTGTCATGAGTAAAGTTTCCGTTTCTGTCGTTGCAGCGGGGAGAGAGTCGTAATGCCACCCGTGAACCAGGTCCGGTGGCCAAAGCGAAAACGTATGGAAAAGTTGCTCACATACGTTGGGGCAAAAGCATAAGATCTGCTTATGGCTATTTCAACTCGCCAACTCGAATATTTTCTGGTGACAGCCGAGCTGGGCACCATGACCGCAGCGGCCGCCGAACTCTATGTGTCGCAGTCCGCGATCTCACTGTCGATCAGTCAGCTTGAGGCCCATCTGGGAATCGATCTATTCGTGCGCTCTAACCCGCGACAACTTCATCTTTCGGTGGCTGGTCAGGAGTTGCTCGCCGACGCTCGTAGGCTACTCTCTGACTTTCGTGAGCTCGAGGATAACGCTCAAGCTCAGGGTTCCGTCGAGCGAGGGCGACTGTTCATTGGCTGGTACCAGACGCTCGGGCCGAGGCTGCTTCCCGGTGTGATTGAGTCATTTGAAAAGCGCTATCCCGACGTCACCGTGCACATCACCGAGGGCGGAACAACCGAACTGTGCAACGCGCTCCACCAGGGTTCAATCGAACTCGCTGTTCTGTACGATCTCGATATTGATCAATCGCTCGACACGATCAATTTGATGGAGGCGCGACCGTATGTGTTGGTCTCACCCGACCACGAACTCGCGAAGCTCGACACTATATCAATGGCAGATCTTGCCTCGCACGACATGATTCTCTACGCACCGCCCGGCGAATACTACCTGTCGCTTCTGAAGTCTCACGGCGTGAACCCTCGGGTCAAATACCGTTTCAACAACTATGAGACTGTTCGTTCATTCACCGCACGCGGACTCGGCTACTCGGTACTTCACCAACGTCAACCCGTGAATGCAAGTTACGAAGGGCGCGAACTAACGCTTCGCGAGTTCAGCGACGACGTGCCCAATCTCGGCATTTTTCTCGCCACGCGACGCCGGGCGCGACTAACGAGGCGGGCTCAGGCATTCATCCAACAGACACGAGCCGAGTTCCGCAGCTAGCGCAGGCACGTCTGACTAGGCGTCAGAATACAGCTTTGCACATCTCATAAGTTTTACTCATTGAATCTCTAAAAACTATCTACTTGTCTTGGATCAAGTAGCACCTCAGTATGGATTCCAGATTTACGGAACTGAGGTAGCAATGACTTTTTCTTCGCTCGCACGCGTTTTGGCCCCGATGACTATCGGGAATGTCGAACTGAAAAATCGAATCTTCGTTCCTGCCCACACCACCAATTACGCGGTCGGTAACACAATCAGCCAGCGCAACATCGACTACCTCACTCGCAAGGCGCGCGGCGGAGCCGGACTGATCTTCACCGAGGGCATCCGCGTGCACCCCTCGAGTCTTCGGCGGTTCGGGCTGGGCGGTTACAGCCCCGAGGCAATGCAGGGATTCGAGCGACTCGCCGAGAGCGTGCACGAAGCCGGAGCCAAGCTCTTCGCGCAGGTTCTTCACACTGGACGTCACGATGGCAGCGAGTGGACAGGCATGTGGGCCCCCAGCGCTCAACCATGGTCATCTGGCCGTGAGATCCCTCATTCTCTTCGGACCTCGGAAATTCACCTACTCACCCGCGCATACGGAACCGTCACGAAATCGCTCGTTGACAGCGGATTCGATGGCGCAGAAATTCACCTAGGGCATGGTCACCTGCTGCAGCAGTTCCTTTCGCCCATCACCAACACTCGAACGGATGCTTACGGGGGCAGCTACGGGAACCGACTGCGCTTTCCTCGCGAGGTTCTTGAGGGCATTTTCAGCGTGACCGATGCACCGATCGGCATTCGCATCAGTGCAGACGAGATGATGGCTGGCGGACTCGCCGTCGACGACATGCTGCAAGTTTGCCACGACCTTGTCGCTGAGTTCCCCATCGCCTTTCTTCACGTCAGCCATTCAGCGTATGTCGGTGAATATTCCCTCTCGACGCAGATGGCGGACATGTCATTCAGCACGGCGCCGTTCATGGAATACCCCCGTCGGTTCAAACACGAATTCGCTGGCACTCCAGTTCTCGCCGTGTGCCGCGTGGATGACCTCAAGACCGCCGAAGAAGTTCTCTCATCGGATTCGGCCGATATGGTCGGCATGGCTCGGGCACACATCGCGGACCCCGATCTTGTACTCAAGATGACTACAGGCCGGGCAGATCAAATTCGTTCGTGTATCTCATGCAACCAAGCCTGCGTCGGGCGCCTTGAGAAGACACTGCCCATTCGCTGCGTTGTGAACCCAGAGACGGGAATGGAATCGGAGTGGTCGCGAATTCCGAAACCGAGTGCGCATTCGACCGTGCTCGTCGTCGGCGGCGGACCTGCCGGGATGGAAGCCGCTATTGCGGCCCACGATCGCGGTCACCGGGTGGTGCTTGCGGAATCGTCACCGACCCTCGGGGGCCAAGTCCGTCTGGTCGAGAGACTGTCGGCGCGAGAACGGTTTGGATTGCTCACGCGTGAGCTGGAGCGCGACGTTCGGTCGAGAAATATCGAGATTCACCTCGATACAACCGTCACAGCAACAGACATTGTCTCGGGAGATTACGACAGCGTCATTGTCTCGACCGGGTCCTATCCACCGCCAGCCGACGATGGCCGCATCGACGCATGGAAGGCCATCAACGATCCCGATGCTCTCGAGCCACACGTTGTAATCGTGGACGACGACGGTGGGTGGGCAGCTCCCTCTCTCGCACTGACACTGGCGCAGAAGGGTCGAACGGTCGACATCGTCACAACAATGGACTCGGCTTTTCCTGCAATCACCGTCTACTCGCGACTTTCCCTGTATCCGAGCCTTGAGAAAGCCGGTGTCGCACTACACGTTCTCAGCAACGTGTCTGACGACAACTCGGCGATTGACAAAACGTTGGGCACACGCATCGCACTCCCTGCCAACACCAGTGTTGTTTCTGTTCGCCCACAGGTCGCCGCTGACGGGCTCGCGCGCGAACTCGAGACGCTGAGCTTTTCTCGCCCTGTACACGTCGTCGGCGATGCCTACGCGCCTCGCTCGGCAATGGAGGCCACGTTTGAGGGACGCGGCGCTGGTTACCTGGTCGGCGTCGCCATCGGCAACGAATGGAACGGACCCGCCCTTCGAACGCCCTACATCGAGAACGGTGGCGGCGAGCTCATCACCGACCTCATCACCCACGATCTAGCAAAGGCAGGAAGCTGATGTCTGATAGCGAAGAATTCGATCTCGTCATCGAAGGCGGAACTGTTATCGACGAACACAACGAGCGTGCTCTTGACGTCTACGTGCGAAACGGCCAGATCGCCGCGCTCACCGAGCCGAACGAGCGGCTTGCGGCTCGCCACACTCTCGAGGCGCGTGGACTCGCGGTTCTGCCGGGGATGATCGACGCCCACACGCACTTTCGCACCTGGTCAAAACACTCCGACACCTTCGGCGAGATGTCTGACGCTGCCGCCGCAGGCGGGATCACCACAGTTGCGGGTTTCGTGATGGGCATGAATGCAGAAGGAACGACGCTCGCGTCGCGCGTTCGAGAGTGCCTCGCAGAGGCGAGTTCCACATCGCCCATCGACTTTGCGTTTCACGCGGCCATTGCCGATGAAGAGCACACGCTTGACGAGCTCAGCGAGATGATCGACCTCGGTGTGACCTCGTTCAAGATGTTCATGATCAATCGGGCCAGACGCATGATGGTCGACGATGGCTTCCTGCTCACCGCAATGAAGCGCATTTCTGACCTGGGCGGCTTGCCTATGGTGCACGCCGAACTCGAAGATCTTTCGATGGCACTGGCCGCCGAAGCGCGTACCGACCGCGAGTTGACGAGCGTGCAGCGGTTCGTTGCCGCACGGCCGACCTGGCTCGAGGCAGAAGCTACCCGCCGCGCCATTCAGGTAGCGAAACAAGCGGATGTGCCGCTGTACGTGGTGCACGTTACGTGCGAAGACGCGTTGAACGAGATTCGCCGCGCGCGGCAGCAGGGGCTCACCGTATTTGCTGAGACGTGCCCGCAGTATCTCAGCCTCACCGACGACGCGATGTCGCGCCAAGGAGGGCTCGTGAAGGTTGCTCCGCCGCTTCGTTCGGAACGCGACCGGCAGACGCTTGTCGACGCCGTGCTGAACGGCGAGATCGATGTCGTCTCATCAGACCACGCCCCCTACACACGGCAGGTCAAGACAGATGCCACGACAGATTTTCTCGACATCCCCGTCGGTATGCCGGGCACGCAAACACTCGTGGGAGTGACCTGGAAAGTGCTTTCGGAAGCCGGTGGCAGCCCACACGACCTCGTACGTGTTCTCGCCGCCACCCCAGCGCGCGTCTTCGGACTCACCGGGAAGGGGCGTATCGACGTCGGTTCCGACGCAGACATCACACTCGTGGATTTCACGGACACCACCACGGTCAGCGTTGATGACCTCCACGGGCCCGCGGGTTACAGCGCGTACGAAGGGTGGCGATTGCCACTTCGCATCGTCGAAACGCTCCAGCGCGGTGAGTCGGTACTGAAGAACGATGCGGTCCGCACGAACGACGTCGGTCGGTTCATCTCACGTGAGCCGCACAGGGGCGGAACGGAGGCGCGCCGATGAGCTATCTCAACTGGAATGACGTGAGCAACGGCATCGTGCCCGACCTTGATGCACAGGATCGAGCTGTCATCGACTCGACGAAGTATGGCACCAAGCAGGGAATCGGCGAACGCCCTGCATTGATTCTCGTTGATTTTCAGAACGCATACCTCGGCCTCGATCGACCCATCCTCGACCAGCTCGACTCCTACTCAAGCGGGGGTGGAGAGGGGGCGTGGGCGGCGCTGCGAACGATGCTTCCCGTACTCGCGGTGGCGCGCACCTCCGGCATCCCAGTCGTGCTCAGCCGAATCGCATACCCACGCGACGCAGAGCACGACAACGGGTTCGTGAAGAAACGTGGGTCATCACCGCACTTCATTGAAGGTTCTGACGGCGCCCGCTTCGCCGAGGAGCTTCACCCCGCTCACAACGATGTTCTGGTCACCAAGCAGGCAGCGAGTTGCTTTCAGGGAACCTCACTTCACGATGACCTCGCGGCGCTCGGCGTCGACAGCATCATCGTTGCCGGCCTCTCGACAAGCGGATGCGTGCGCGCGACCGTCGTCGACGGCGCCGCCTTGGGGTACCGATGTGCGGTCGTCGTCGACGGCACAGCCGACCGCATCCAACTCTCACGCCGCATCGCCCTCTTCGATATCTGGATGAAGTACGGCGATCTCGTGACGGCGGATGCCGCAGTGCACCTCATCGAATCACAGAAGGAGAAGTAGAAGCATGCCACAGGTCGTTCGATCAGCAACTACGTCATGGACAGGAACGTTGGCAGAAGGCGAAGGCTATCTCGCCACCGGTTCAGGGGCAATCACTTCGCTCCCCCTCACGTTTCCCCGACGCATGGGAGAACCAGAAGGCTTCACGAGCCCCGAAGAGCTTCTGGCGTCAACCCATGCCTCCTGTTTCGCCATGTCACTCGCGAGTGCGCTCGCCGCTGCAGCGGCCTCGTTCGTCGAACTTGTCGTCACCGTGGATGTGACGCTAAACCGCGTCGATGGAACTCTGGCCGTCACAAGCTCTGACGTACAGGTTGCCGTCGATTCAGAAAGCATCGATCAGGCAGCGCTCGACGAACTGCTCGAGACCGCAGACAAGCGTTGCCCGATGTCGCAACTGATCCGGCACGGCGCACGCGTCACTATCAGCGGCGTCGTTGAAGGATGACCATGCGTTCGGATCTCTTTGACCTCAACGGATTTCATGCGCTCGTCACAGGTGGCGGCGAGGGAGGGCTCGGCGCAGCCATGGCGATTTCCCTCGCCCGCGCTGGTGCAGACGTTGCCGTTCTCGAGCTCGAATCGGGAATCGAGCGCGCCGACCACACCGCCGCACGCGTCGCCGACCACGGTGTCGAATCGCTAGCTCTGAGCGGCGACGTCGCTGATTCAGCATCCGTGGATCATGCCGTGTCAACCGTTGAGGAGCGCTGGGGTCACATCGACATTCTCGTCAACGCAGCCGGAATCATGCTGCGGAAGCCCAGCATCGACACCGCAATCAGCGAGTGGCAACGCATCATCGATGTGAACCTCACGGGCACCTGGATGGTGAGCAACCGTGTCGCACCGAAGATGCTCGAGCGCGGCTACGGACGCATCATCAACGTGGCATCTCAGTACGCACAGTTGGCTGGCCCTCTGCCCGAACCTGCCTACTACGCGTCGAAAGGCGGCGTTGCGAACCTGACACGGGGTCTCGCAAGCGAATGGGGCACTCAGGGCGTCACTGTGAACTGCATCGCTCCGGGCACGTTCTACCCCACGGCGATGACCCGACCACTAGCCGACGATCCCGATCGATTGGAGTGGATGAGATCGCGAACACTTCTGCATCGCCTCGGAGATCCCGCAACTGACCTATCGGGCCCCACAGTGTTCTTGGCAAGTGAAGCGAGTGCCTACGTGACGGGCGCGTTGGTTCCCGTTGATGGTGGGTGGACATCGTGGTAATCGAAACGCCGTCTGAGACAGACTCTCAAATCACGAAAGCACAGGCACTTCGAGCACTCCACCATGCGCCACAGTTGCTCAGCCTCGTCAATGTCTGGGACGCAGCGGCAGCTCGCGCGATTGCCGAGCTTACGGACACGCAAGCCATCGCGACGGCCGGGCACTCGATAGCGGCCTCACTCGGGTATCTCGACGGAGCCGTTCCGCGCGACGAAATGCTGAACGTGGTGAGTCGCATTGCGTCTGCTGTTGATCTGCCGGTTACTGCCGATCTCGACGATGGTTATGGGGATGCTGGCGAAACAGTTCGCCGCGCCGTGTCATGCGGCGTTGTCGGCGCCAACATAGAAGATCGTCTACGCCCCCTCGACGAATCAGCGAGCGCAATTAGATGTGCCGTCACCGGAGGCGAAGCAGAAGGTGTGCCTGTCGTGGTGAACGCCCGTACCGACGCATTCGTCATTGACCGGAACCGGCCGTTGGACGAGAAGGTCGCTGATGCCATCACACGGGGCCGCGCCTACCGTGATGCCGGAGCTGATTGTGTCTTCGTGCCAGGTAATTTCGACGCGTCAGTCGTCGAACGTCTCGTCGAAGGAATTGGCGTACGCCGTGTCAGTGTCATTGGGCTTCCTTTAATACCTCCCCCAGCCGAGCTCCAGGAACTCGGTGTGGCGCGAGTTTCTTATGGGCAATTCACACAACGCGTTGCCCTGGGGGCGCTGCAAGATCTGGCGCGTTCCCTCGCCGACGGCGGAACACTGCCTTCGGGCATCCGCAACTTGAACTGATTACCGTTAAGAGAAATGGACAATGATGTCGAAGAACCTTCAAGAATCAGAAAACGCCTCCGTGCCACGCACGGATGACGCCCGCAAAGTCGTTCTCGCCTCGATGATCGGCAACGCGATGGAATGGTACGACTTCGCGGTCTACGGGTACTTCGCTGTGGTGATCGGAGAACAGTTCTTCTCAGCCGGAACTCCGACCGTGCAGTTGCTCTCATCGTTCGCTGTATTTGGCGTGGGGTTCGTTGCCCGGCCCTTGGGTGCGGTCGTGTTCGGACACTTCGGCGACGTACACGGTCGCAAGAAGGCCTTCTCGCTTTCTCTACTGCTGATGTGCGCGTCGACATTCCTCATGGGGCTGCTTCCGAATCACGAAACGGCCGGAACGTTTGCCGTCGTTGCACTGGTTCTTCTTCGACTGATGCAGGGCTTCTCTAACGGCGGTGAATTCGGCGGCTCGGTCGCCTATTTGACCGAAAATGCTCCGCCCTCGAAACGTGGATTCTGGGGTAGCTTTCAACAGAACAGCCTCGTCATAGGCCTCATGATGGGAACGATCGTAAGCGTGACGATCACGTCAACACTTACCGCTGATCAGTTGTCTACGTGGGGCTGGAGGCTTCCATTCCTTGCAGGGGTGCTCCTCGGAATTCCGGGCTACTACATTCGCATGAAACTGGCTGACACGGCCGAGTACACGGAAAAGGTGGTGGACCCCGGTGAAAAAACACGTCGCCCCATTCTCGAGGCGCTCCAGGTGCACTGGAAAGATATGTTCCGCGCCTTCTGGCTTCCCGCTTCGCCCGCGTTCTACGTGATGATGACGTTTCTGCCGACATACTTGGCAACTCAACTGGTATTTACACCGACCGAGGGGCTTTTGATCACCCTCGCAATGCAGATCGCATACGTGCTCGTGATGCCGCTTTCAGGCAAGCTCTCCGACAAGATTGGGCGCAAGCCTGTGATGCTCGGAGGCTACGCGCTGGCCGCGATTGCCATCTACCCTGTCTTCTTGGCTTTCAATCTGCATAGTGTCCCGATCGCGGTCCTCGCCGTGATGCCCATGTCTGTGGCGTTATCGGGAATGTTCGCTCCGTTGGCTGCGCTCATCACCGAACTATTCCCGGCACGTATTCGGTACACAGCACTTTCGGTGCCGTACAACATTCACGCGGCCATCTTGGGCGGCTTCACTCCGTATATCGCTACGCTTTTGATCAGCGTCACGGGGTGGAATGCGGCGCCCACGCTGCTCGTCATCGGAATTTCGGTTGTCTGTTTCATTGTCGTCTCGACGTTCCCCGAAACCCGCGCCCGTAAGCTCACGTGATCAACGGGTTCGGGGCGATCTACGTCCTTCTGACCGTACCTTCGCGCTTCGACGCGCTCTCTCGCACTCTGAGAACGGCAAGACACGGTCAAGGGTGCGTTCAACCGCGAGGGACTGGAGCGACGTCCTCACTCCTTCAGCGAATAAGAGTTTCGATGAAGTCTGATCCGAGCTTCTGGATAACACGTAGATCCGCGTGATATCGAACCATTCTTCCCTCGCGTTCCGCAACCACAATTCCGGCCTCACGCAAAGCACGCAGATGCCGAGAAATTTGCGGCTCTGCCATCTTGAGTGCAAGTGCAAGCTCCCTCGGCGGTTGAGGCTGCCGCATAAGCCCGCGGATAATCTTCTTCCTCGTCGGATCTTGCATCGCTTTGAATCGCTGCGTGACAGTCGCCAGCGTCACCGCCTCATCGTTGCGCGGTGGATATTGAACGACCGTGGGAAAATCATCATTCCCCTTAATGAGGATGTGTGGATCGAGATGCCGAGACGGCATTAAGAGCAGCCCCCGATCTGATCGAGTGACTCGGTGAAACTGCTTGTCGAACACCACTCGGGCATCGTCAGGCGACATCGTGGCCATGGACGAGACCGAAGCGATCGCAGACACACCACGGCTTCGCAATTCACTCCGCATCGCATGGCCTCGCTCGGCGAGACTCGGCATCAGCATGTCGAACTCATGCTCGATGACAGTGTCCGATCGCACTCGCGTAAGTATGTTGATCAATGCTCGGCGAGACTCATCTGGATTCTCGAAGAGCTGCGTTGCCAATCTGCCCCGTAACGGAGACAAACGAGACGCCCTAGCGACAAGGCTAGGGCCGTGCACGTCAACATCGATCACCTCAGCAGGGAGGCGCGCACCTTCCAGAATGGCGTGGGTGGTGAGCTTCACGAACTGCGCTAGCGGAAGCTGAATGATTGCCTCGATCTCTGCATCGAACGACAGGTGCGGGTCCTTCGAGAGCGGTAACATGTATCGCGCTTTGTACGGACCCCACACTGGCGCCCAGGCACGAATCATGGCCAAAAGAGACGCGTCGATCTTGCTAAACCATGACGCGGCCAGTCTGTGTGTACTCGGGTGATGGTCAATGAAGCAGATCGCGTGAAGAAGGGCACCGAGCTCCGCTAGCTCCGAGTTTCGGACAACGCAGTCATCGACATGTTTGGGGGCCAGGAGTGTCCATGTCATATCAGGATGCTACTTGAACTGTAACGCGTGACTGTTAATACTCGCGACTTCGCTACATCGCTACAACGGTGCCCGTGATCAACTATTGGCAGGATTCTCAGGTATCATCACCCCACAACGCGTCGACATCTTTGCAGTCCCCTGAGCTGTGCAGTAACGCATGCCTGTTAATCCTATTTACCGGCGACCCTGTCACTGTCTAATGTCGAGTCCGAAAGCGGCGTTGGCGATGTGAGCCGACCCGATAGGCACTTGAACGACGGCCATCCGAGGCCGCGGGAAGAGATGACATGAGTCCGGAATCGATGAAGATCCCAGGTAAGAAACGCAAGTTACTAAGCTGCATCGGAGCTCTCGCTGCCGCAACCCTTCTCCTCGTTGGGTGCGCCCCCGGCAGCAATGAGTCAGGAGAGAATGGCGAATCGGCAACGCTCACCACCGCTGTGGTTCAGATTCCACCCATGCTTGACACCGCAATGACGACGTACACGCCGACAGGCTGGCTCATGCGGAATGTCGTCGAGGGTCTCGTCACCAGCGACATCAATTACAACGTCAAGCCGATGCTTGCTGATAGTTGGAACGTCGCCGATGACGGACTCTCTATCACTTTCACGCTGCGCCAAGATGTCACCTTCCACAACGGTGACACGATGGACGCCGACGATGTCGTCGCATCAATGCAACGCTGGACAGAATTGTCAGCTCTCGGTCAATCAGCGATTCCCGGAGCAGTATGGGAAGCGACAGATGACAACACCGTGGTCGTAGTGCTCCAGGAACGGAACTCTGTTCTTCTGCAGATGCTGGCGTCAGGGGGCGCAAACATTGCCGCGATCTACCCGCAAGAGATCGTCGAAGAGTACGGTACTGACCCCATCGATGATTTCGTTGGCACCGGCCCGTACACGCTCGAAGAGTACAAACCGGATGAGTTCGTCAAGCTCAAGCGCTTCGCCGACTATTCGAACCGCACGGAACCAGCCGACGGACTTGCAGGCGATCGCACGCCGACCTACGACGAGATTGAGTTCCTGCAGGTCTCGGACAACCAGACTCGCTTCGGAGGCGCTCTCACCGGCCAGTACGACATCACTCTGGCCTCGCCAGAGGACTATTCGAAGATTCAGGATGCCCCCGAGCTGGAGCCCATCCTCAATTGGGTTGGCAGCTTGTATCTGAACTACAACAAGAAGGAAGGCGCGATGGCTGACGTCGCCGTGCGCCAGGCAGTGAACACTGCGATCGGCTCTGAAGAGATCATGAACGCTTTTGAGCCATCACCTGACCTCTACGAAATGCGCCCAGGCATCATGCTCCGCTCGCAGGAGGAACAGTGGAACTCAGATGCAGATGCCGACAGTTACAACGTCAACGATCCAGAACTCGCGAAGCAGATGCTCACCAAAACAGACTATGCAAACGAGCCTGTCACGATCATGGCGCAGCAGAATGACCGAAGCGCCAAAGCCGCGATTGTCATTCAACAGCAGCTCGAAGCAGCTGGGTTCTCGATCGAGTTGAAAGTTGTTGACGCGACCACGTTGCTCAAACAGCGCGAAGACCCTCAAGAGTGGGACATCCTCGTGTACGGCCTCAATAGCAAGCTGGAGCCGTCAGCGATGGCGTTCTTTTCACCCGACTTCGCGGGTTGGACAAATGACCCGACGATCACTCAACTGCTCAAAGACTATCGAGGTGCCGCCACGTACGACGAGGCGCGTGCGATGTACCCGCAGATCATCGAGGCGTACGCGGAGTATCGAGCCATGACCAAGGTTGCCGATTGGACTGACGTCATCGCTGTAAAGACAGGTCTGGAATCGGCCCCCGTTCACGATTCACAGATCGTGTTCTGGTCAGTGCCGCTTCTCGACTGACGTCCCCGTTGGGTGGGGCAGCGATCACCCGAATGCCCCACCCACTTACTTTCGGAAGGAAAGTACCGAGATGCTCAAGGCAATGTTCTCTCGCTTAGGCGGGTTGATTGTCGTTCTCTTCATCGTTTCCATAGTGGTCTTCCTCCTTCTGTACATCTCAGGTGGCGACGCTGCGCTTGCCCTTCTGGGCAATACGGCTACACCAGAACAGGTTGCAGCAATGCGGTCGTCTTTGGGGTTGGACAGACCGCTCATGGTTCAGTACGGCGATTGGATCCTCGGGGTGTTCCACGGGGATCTGGGGCAATCCTTCTACCGTCGCGAGAGCGTCGTGGAAGTGATCTTCAGCCGCCTCGAGCCAACCGTATCGATTGCTATCGTCGCGCAGCTCGTCGCATTGTGTATTGCAGTTCCTCTCGGCATCGCATCTGCCCGCAGAGTGAACTCCACGCTCGATGGAATCGTGACGACATACACAATGATCGGTATGGCGACGCCCGGGTTCGTGTTCGCGTTGCTGCTTGCACTCGTATTCGCGTTTCAATTGCAATGGTTCCCGCTCTCGGGCTATTCGCCGCTCGCGGATGGAGTTGGCACGTGGCTCCGATTCATTGCACTGCCCGCGATATCTCTCGGCGTCGTCCACTCTGCATTACTCACGCGAATGACACGCTCGTCCATGCTTGACGTGCTCTCCCAGGATTTCATTCGCACTGCGCGCTCCAAAGGTGCTTCTTCGCTCCGCATTGTCTACGGTCACGCATTGAAGAACGCCGCCATCCCTATCGTGACGCTGGTCGGAGTGGGCTTCGCTGTGCTCGTCACCGGAGCCCTCGTGACGGAAACGATTTTCAATGTTCCCGGTCTTGGCAAGCTCATGGTCGAGTCCATCGAGCGGCGGGACATTCCGGTCATACAGGGCGTCGTGCTTCTGGCCACTGTGACGTTCATCTTCATCAACTTTGTTGTTGATGTTCTCTATCTGATTCTCGACCCCCGGGTAAGGCAAAGCGCATGACGCTCAAACTCAATCCAGCGAGCACTCCTGTGGAGCCGCGAGCACAAAATCGACAGCTCACATTCTCGTACCGCTTTCTGCGTCGGCCCGCTTTTCGTGTTGGCGCAACTCTTGCAGTGCTGCTGCTCGTGCTCGCTGTCGTCATTCCGCCGATCGTCGGATACGATCCGTACTCCGTTGACCCGTCCGTGCGTCTGAGCCCGCCGAGCTTCACACACCTTTATGGTACAGATGACTTCGGCCGCGACCTTTTCTCGCGCACCAACGGCGGCTTCCAGGTCTCTTTGATGATCGGGGCATCCGTCGCGATCAGCTCGGCGATCCTGGGAACACTGCTGGGGGCTCTTGCCGGCTATTACCGCGCAGTCGATGCCATCATCATGCGAATCTGCGATGGGCTCATGGCGTTCCCTGGAATTCTGCTTGCAATGGCCCTCGTCGCTTCACTCGGTTCCAGCCTGGTAAATGTGATCATCGCGCTCGTGATTGTACTCACGCCCGGAATTGCTCGCCTCATTCGCTCACGAGTGCTCGCGATCAAAGAGGAGCTCTTCATCGAAGCAATGAGAAGTCAGGGAGCCTCGTCGCTGCGCATTCTGCTGCGCCACATTCTGCCGAACACGCTGAATGTTCTGCTCGTGCAAGTCGCATACATCTTCGCTGATTCGATCATGGTTGAGGCTGCGCTGAGCTTCCTCGGCGCTGGAGTCGCCCCGCCCACACCCAGCCTCGGCAACATTCTGTACGACGGCAAGCAAGTCTTTCTCACCTCACCGTGGATGGTCATTTTTCCATCACTCATGCTGATCGTCATGGTCATGGTCGTCAATTTCTTCGGTGATGCGGTGCGTGAGGCTCTCGATCCCAAGGCTTCTCGACGTCGATGGACGCAGCGAAGCAAGTCAGTGTGGCTAGGAAGATTCTCCAATGTTTGATCCTGATAACAAGAATTCCCCGATTCTCGAAGTGAACTCGCTGCGCACATCGTTCATGACTGTGACAGGGCCCCAGGATGCTGTGAATGGGGTGTCTTTCGATGTCGGCGTCAGCGAGATTGTTGGCATCGTCGGCGAATCGGGATCCGGAAAGAGCACCATAGCGATGTCGATCATGCAATTGCACGACCCGGGCGCTGCAGCGTGCTCTGGGGAAGTCGTGTTTGGCGGCCAGAACTTGCTTAACTGCACAGACGACGAGCTGCGAAAAGTACGAGGCCCTGGTATCGGGATGATCTTCCAGGACCCGCAAAGTTCGTTGAACCCAGTTCAGAAGATCGGCCACCAGGTGCTGGAATCGAGCATGCTGCACAATTCGCTGAGTCGGCCACAGGCAAAGAATGCCGTCATCGAGCTCATCGACAAGGTTGGAATTCCGGAACCAGATCTCTGTTTTGACCGCTATCCGCACGAACTATCTGGCGGAATGAAACAGCGCATCATGATCAGCATCGCGATAGCTTCGAACCCCAAGCTCCTGATCGCCGACGAGCCGACAACTGCACTCGACGTCACTGTTCAGGCCCAGATCTTGGAACTGATCCGGGCGCTCGGCCGCAGTCATGACATGAGCGTGCTGTTCATCAGCCACGACCTTGCCGTCATCTCGCAACTGTGCGACCGCGTCATCGTGATGCGCAACGGGGAGATCGTCGAGACTGCAACCACTGCGGAACTCTTCCGTGCGCCGAAGGAGGACTACACGAAAATGCTCCTTCAGGCAGCTGCGTTGAAAAGTCGGAATCAAGAACTAGCGGAACGAGGAGTGCGGTGATGAATCGGTCTAAAGCTGGGCCCCTTCTCGATGTGAAGGATCTAGTCAAGGTCTACGGCTCACGTAGGAGTGGACGCCAGAACGGGTATGTCGCTGTGGACACTGTGTCATTCGACATAGAACGCGGGCGCACTTTCGGGTTAGTCGGCGAATCAGGCTCTGGAAAAAGCACAATTGGCCGCGCCGTGCTTCGACTGATCGAACTGACGTCAGGCGAGGTCAGAATCAACGGCACCAACATCGGCAGACTGTCCACACGAGAGCTTCGCAGGGCGCGTCAAGAAATGCAGATGGTTTTTCAGGATCCGTACTCGTCACTGAACCCCCGGGTTCGCGTGGGCAGCACCATACGTGAGGCGATGCGCATCTGCGGCAAAACTCGAACCTCTGGTCACAACGGCGAACTCAATGAGCTACTTCTGAAGGTTGGGCTCACTCCTGAGTTTGCAAACCGGTACCCGCACGAATTGAGCGGGGGACAGCTTCAACGCATTGCGATCGCGCGAGCGATGAGTGTCTCGCCTTCCCTGGTGGTACTCGACGAACCTACCTCTGCTTTGGACGTCTCGGTGCAGAAGGGCATCTTGAAGTTGCTCACGGATATTCAGATAGAGCACAACGTGAGCTACCTGTTCATTTCACACGACATCGCCGTCGTGAGGGCGATGTCGGACGTCATCGGAGTGATGAAGGCCGGGAAGCTCGTGGAAACGGGCGCCGCTGAACAGGTGCTTGACAATCCGCAGCATGAGTACACGAAAGAGTTACTCACTGCTGTGCCGAAACTACCGGGCGAGTCCGCCGCACTGGCGTTCTCAGCACCCGAGTAACAGGAGAATTGCATGGAATCTATATTTCGATCGAGAACAAGCAGCGTCGTCGCTGTGCCTCTCGAAAGCGACCCGCGGTTCGCGTACTCGCTGCTTCTGCCAGCAGAGACCGATGAGAGTACGCGACTCGTCGTGTCGGTCCATGGGTCCAAACGTGATCCGCTTGGTGCGCTTCAAGCATTTCGCGACTTAGCAGCGTGGCACAACGTCGCCGTGATCGCGCCTCATTTCCCCCGACTCGCACACGACAGCGAAGACCTCCTCGGCTACAAAATGCTGCGCTGGGGGAATATGCACTACGACGAGATCCTCTTCTCTATGATTGCCGAGGCTCACCAGAGTTACGGAACGCCCGTCGGCCGCTTCGCAATATCTGGTTACTCTGGTGGCGGACAGTTCGTCGAGAGATTCGCACTCTTCCACAGCCGAAGACTCATCGCCGCGGCGATTGGCGCACCTGGACGAGTGACGTTGCCCACGTTTGACCACCCCTGGTGGGTGGGTCTGCGAGACACCGAAAGCCGGCTTGGGCTGACTGCAGATCTCGAGGCATTGCGTCGTCTTCCGACCCAGATCGTTGTCGGCAGCCTTGATGTCGGCCCCGCCGTCGAGGTCAGCCGAACGAGCGAGATCTGGCGGGAGTCGATGGGCATCGCGGGGGCTACGCGCGTCGATCGCGCGAGATCCCTCTACGAGTCGCTACAGCACCTTGGCGCACCCGTTTGTCTGGAGATAATCCCTGACGAAGCGCACAACAACTGTCCCGGCGCGTTCGAGGCGATGAGTTACTTTCTCGCGGGGCAGATCCGGGAAAGCCGCGTGCAGCCCTGAGCCATCCCAGTCGGGATTGCGTTTGCTCCAGATGCCTTATCGTCTGCGTAGATCGGGATACGGCGCGATGTAGATCTTCTCGCGGCTGTCGCGCTGCGCTGCGAACGCAGCCTCGTAGTCCTCGAGCGGGAAAGTGCGCGTTGGGATCGCGTCGAGCGGGAGACTCTGCAGCATCGCCACCGCACGCTCGTGAGTGTACGGGTTGATGATCGAGCCGACGATCGTGAGCTCCTTGTCGTAGACCTCGCGGGGTGTGAGCGCGAGGGTGTCGTCTGGCACAGCGACGCCGAAGACGAGGAACGTGCCGCCCTTGCGGATGCGATTCAGCAGGTCGCGCGCGATGGCGGCGCGGCCCACAGCATCCACCACCGAATGGAAGCCCTGCTCCCCCGCCAGAGCGGAGACTTCAGCCGAGTCAAGGTCATCGGGGTGCACAGCGAGGTCGGCGCCCATCTTCAGCGCGAGCTCGCGACGTGACTCCGAGGGCTCCGACACCACGATCGGTGTCAGCCCGCGCGCCTTCGACAATGCCACGAGCATCGCACCGGCGGGACCGCAGCCGGAGATGAGGATCGACGTGCCGGAGGTCGGGTTGAGGCGATCCATCGAGTGGATGCAGCATGCGAGAGGCTCTGCCATCGCGCCGATCTTGGGATCTGTCTGCGGGTCGAGCCGGTACAGAATGCGCGCCGGCGCCACCATCGTCGTTGTCATGCCACCGTCGAGCTTGACCCCATACCCCTTCTTACTTGTACACAAGTGCTCATCCCCCGAGCGGCAGTACGTGCACGCCGTGCAGTACTTGTGCGGCTCCACGGTGACCAGGTCGCCCACCGCGAGGTCGGAGGAGTCATCGGCGAGCTCGCGCACGATGCCGCAGACCTCGTGGCCCATGATGACGTTCCCGGCCGAGGGGAACGTGCCCTCGAGGATGTGCGTGTCGGTGCCGCAAAGCCCCACCGCGAGAACATCGATCGAGGCTTCGCCCGGAGCGAGCGCCGGGATCGGCTCTTCGGACAGGGTGAGCCCTGACGATCGGCTGTGCCTGAGGGCCGAGCGATTCATACGGCTTCCCTTTCGTCTGCATCATGATTTCCCGCGGCACGGGAGACGTGGTGTCGTGCTGACTCCGCGGCATCCGGGAGGGGCCGATTAAGCGCCGTTCGGTTCATTGTGCTGCCTCTCCGCCTTGTTCGAGAATCCCCGTGAGTCGGGAGATGTGGTTGCGCGCCGCTGCCTCGGCAGCATCCGGGTCGTGCTGGGTGAGGGCGTCGAGAATCGCCCGATGGTCGGCCGTTGCACGGTGTACGCCGCCGCTCAGATTGGTGGAGCGCATCGCCACAATCACCTGACCCTGGATCTCTTCGAGCATCCTGATGAGAACCGGGCTTGCCGCGGCATCCCGAATCTGTCGGTGGAACCGGGCGTCGAGATCAATGTGGCGATGGAAGTCGTCCGGATCGATCGACTCGTGCTCTGTGAGCACCGCGTCGAGGTCCGCCAACGTGGCGTCGCTGATGCTGCTCGCCGCGAGGCGCGCGGCCATGCCCTCAAGTGCTTCGCGTGCATGGTACAGGCTGACGAGTGCCGGTTGCGGGGGGAGGTAGACGACGGCGCCCCGATTGAACTCTTCGATCGCGAGGCCTTCGCGCACGAGCTGCAGCACAGCATCGCGCACGGGGCTGCGGCTGACGCCGAGCTGCTTCGCGAGCGCCGGAACCGCGAGCCGCGCTCCCGGCGGGAGCTCGCCGGTGAGAATCTTCGCGCGCAAGTGTTCGTGAACGCTCGTTCCCACTCGCACGGGAGGCTCCCAGTCCACGTCGTCTACCCCGCCTTCGCTTACTGGGCCCGCGTGAATGCGTTTACGAACCCGGAGTACGTTGACGCGATCGTCTCGATCGAGCGTGCGCGGACGCCGGCGTCCGTCGGAGCGGCAGCGAGCTTCTTCACCGCTTCCCACCAGATACTACGGCCGATGGCGAAGCCCACGAAACCGGCACGTGCCGCGGTTTCGAGCCAGGAATTCACGGTCTCGGTGTCGCCGCCGGCCCCGAGCAGGATGCACTCGCCGTCGTGCTCGCGCGCCAGCTCAACGGTCTGGCGTGACGAGTCGAGGTCGCCCTGGTGCTCGAGCTTCCAGATGTCGACGGGCACCTCGTCGAGAAGCTCGCGCATCGCCTGGCGGGTAAGTTCGGGGCGCCGCTCCCACGCGTATCGCTCGGCGTCGCCGTCAACCTCCGCCAGCTGCTCGTCGGTCGGGGGAACGAGAAGCTCGAACAAGAAGGCGCAGCCTTCTTCGCGCGAGATCGTCGCCGCCTCGGCCAGCCGCGCACGCTGCAACGCACGTTCGTCTGCCGGGTCTGCCGGGTTGTAGCGCACGAGCACCTTCGAGTACGTCGGCGCGAACGCTGCCAGATATGCACGCAGGTCCTCGGGTTCGGTTTCGTAGACGCGCTGCCCCGCCCGCTCAATAGGGAGGGCCAACGGGATGCTGTGAGCCAACGCACGCTCAGGAACACCGGGCCCCAGCTCAGGGTCCACCAGAATCGCCGCGCCCGTCGCGGCATCCCCCGACCCCGTGTTCGCTGTCGCCGCCACCAGGCCTTCGAAAACCGCGTGCTTCGCCTCGGTCGTCAGCGCACGTTGCTCTGCTGTGGCCTCCCCGGTGTGACCGAACAGGGCGTTCGTGAGCCAGGGGCGCTGATCGACAGCAAGGATCAAGAGGTTGTCGCGGGTCATCAAATCTCCTCGTGGGTGATGTATGGCTTGACGAATTCGCCGTCAAGGAATCGAGTGAATGTCTCTTCAAGATCGCCCAGTCGCGTGGGCGTCATGATCGTGTCGCGCAGCCGTGCCCCGTGTGACCGAAGCAGATCCCAGTTGTCGCCGACCTCTGACATCGGAAAGTAGAAGGAGCGGACGGTGAAGCAGTCGGTGCGACGCCACCGCGGCGTCGCCGGCATGACGTACGGGTCGTTGGACTCGCCAAGCGCCAGGATCGCCCCGCCGGGTTCGACGAGGTTCTGCGCCGTCGCGCGGGCAGGCCCGGCGCCGCTCACCTCGGCGACGACCTGGTACTGGTTGAGCGACTCGAGATCTTGCGCCGCCGTCGCACCGAGCTTCTCGGCAAGGCCCAGACGCGTGTCGTTCGGGTCCCACGCGTGCACGTTCGGAATCCCCATCGCCAGGGCAACCGAGACGACACCGAGCCCTAGGGGTCCGCAGCCGATGACAAGCAGATTCTGGATGCCGCCGGGCTGCGTCCGCGCGCCCAGGCGCAGCGCGTGAGCCGCCGTTCCGAACGTGTCGAGCGCGAGCACTGCCACGTCGGACGGAATGTCGTCTGGCACCGGGATCAGGCACTGCGGCGGAACGTCCATGTACTCGGCGAAGCCGCCGTCGAACTGCCAGCCCATGAGCCCGTCGAGGTTGTAACAGCGGTTGTTCTGCTGCTCACGGCACGCCTTGCACTCACCGCAGCTCACGGGAATGAAGACGACGACGCGGGTGCCTTCGGCCGGGGCTCCGGGCGCGGACTCGACGATGGTGCCGACGACCTCGTGCCCCGGCACCACCGCGGCGCCGCTGGCGAGAAGCCGCTTGTCCGAGCCGCAGAGGGCACACACGTCGACGCGGATGCGTGCCCATCCGTCGACGGGCGTCGTCAGCGCAGCATCCGTGAATGACACGACGCCGTCGCCCTCGAAATGGGCGCTTGTGTTGGTCTGTGTGTCGGTCATTTGACCGCGCCTCCTGTCAGTCCGCGCACCAGCCAGCGCTGCGCGACGATCGTGAGAATGATGGCCGGAAGGGAGATGAGCGTGCTCGCGGCCATGAGCCCGCCGTAGTCGCTGGAGCCCTGCCCGATGAAGTTGAACGCGATGACGGGCAGCGGCATCGTGTTCGAGCTGGCGAGCGCCAGGGCGAAGAGGAAGTAGTTCCACGAGAAGATGAAGCTCAGCGTGACGGCGACCGAGATGCCGGGCGTCACGAGTGGGAGAACCACCTGCATGAACCTCTGCCTCGGAGTGCAGCCGTCAATGAGGGCCGCCTCTTCCAGGCTCTTCGGGATCTCTTCATAGAACGGAATCAGCAGCCAGATGCACAGCGGCAGTGTGATGATGAGGTGCGCTGCGATCAGCACAGCGAAGTTGAGAGCGTCGTTCGACGTCGCACCAATCTTCATCGACAGGATGAAGAAAGGGACGACGAACAGGACGCCGGGTGCCATGCGCGCCAGAAGGGTCGTGAATCCGATGCCCGGTATTGCCCGCCTGGCGATCACGTATGCCGCGGGTACACCGAGAATCAGACCGAGGATCGTCGACCCGCCCGCGATGATGAAGCTGTTGCGGATGTAGTAGATGAAGTCGAAGCGCTCGAAGAGGTTCTGGAAGTTCTCGAGCGTGAGCGGCGTTCCGATGTTGAAGATGCTGCCCGTGATGTCGACGTTGCTGCGGAACGCCGACCACAGCATGAACAGCACCGGGACGAAGAAGATCAGTGCCGCAACGATGTACCCCATGTATGTCAGTGCGTAGGCGCGTCGGCGATTTGTCGTGCTACTCGACATCGGTACTCCTCTTTCGCACAAATGTGAAGATGGCGGCGATCAGGATGACCAGAGCGAACAGGCTCAACTGAAGCGCTGCAGCGTAACTCGGTTCCTGGTCGATGAACGCGGCGCGATACCCGTACACGTTGAGGGTGTTCGTCGCATTCACTGGCCCACCCTGGGTCATGATGTAGATGGTGTCGAAGAAGCGGATCAGGTCGACCGTGCGCAGCAGCATCGCGACGAGAAGCACCGAGCGCAGCAGCGGAAGGCCGACGAAGAACGCTTTCTTCACCGGACCGGCCCCATCGATCGAGGCCGCCTCGAACGGTTCACTCGGAAGCGAGCGGATGCCCGCCGAGATGATGAGGGCCATGAACGGCGTCCACTGCCAGATGTCGACGATCGCGATCGACCACGGCGCCATCTCTCGGCTGCCCAGCCATACGACCGGGTCGAGGCCGATCGCCTGCAGAATTTGGTTCGCCGCCCCCAGTGTTGGGTCGTAGATGAGCATCCAGACCAGCGCCACCGCAACCGAGGCGGTGATCGCCGGAATCAGCAGGAGGCCCTGGAAGATCGCTCGCCCAGGGACGTCGCGGCTCAGCAAGTAGCCGAGCCCAAGCCCCAACACGGTCTCCACGACGAGGCAGACAATGAACAGCTGCAGCGTCACGAAGAGGGAATACCAGAACTCGGAGTTCTGGAACATCAGGGCGAAGTTCTCGAACCCGACGAACCCGCTGTTGTTCCCCGCGATGTCCTGGTCGGTCAGCGAGAGCCAAATCGTGTAGAGAACCGGGATGAGCACGAGCCCCACCGTGGCGACGAGCGCCGGGATGAGGAACGGAATGGTCCCCTGGGACACGGGGTCGAAGCTTTTTCGACCCCGTGTCACCGGGCGCTGACCCCGTGGTGTGGTGATGGTCCGCGTCGTAGACATGTGCCTATTTCTCGTCGAGCTGCTTGTTCAGTTCGGTCTGGATCTCGGCGGCGGCTTCTTCTGCCGTCGCGTCGCCGAGGATCACCTTGCCGATGGCATTGCCGATGGTCTCGCGCATACTCGGAGCCTTCGTTCCGACCGGACCCACCTCGGTGTTTCCGTTCTCTTGGATATCGGCGACGGCTTCGAGCCACTGCTCCTGGGTCGGTGTCGACATGGTCTCCTTATAGCTCGGGTCCTGCGCAACAGAGTCACGCGGCGGAGCGATCTCGGCCTTGGTCAGCTCCAGCTGAATCTCGGGCGAGGTTGCCCACTGCATGAACTCCCACGCGGCATCCTTCTTCTCTGAGAATGCCGACATGGCGATCCCCCACGACAGCGCGGTGGGCGCTGCCTCGACGGAGCCCGCCGGCATCTTCGCCACACCGACGTTCTCGCTGACCGTGCTGTTCTCAGGGTCGAAGACAGAGTTGAGCTCGTTGCTCGACTCCAGCTCCATCGCCACCTTGCCCTGAGCGAAGAGGTTCGACGACTCGGTGAAGCTGTAGTTGATCACGCCCTTGGGCCCGTAGTCACGCGCGAGCGTGGCGTACTGATCGATGGCCTTCACCGCACCCGGCTGGTCGAAGTTGGCCGTGCCGTCCTCCTTCGTCCATTCCAGGCCCTCGCCGTGGAAGAACGGACCGAAGTCGAAGGCGATCGCGGGAGCTGCCCCGCGCAGAGTGATCGGTGTGATGTCGCCCTTCTCCTTGATCGTCTTCGATGCCTCGATGACCTCGTCGATTGTCGTCGGCACCTCGATACCCAGGTCCTCGAACACATCGGTGCGGTAATAGAGAACGGGACCCTCGATGTTGATGGGAAGACCGATGACGTTTCCGTCAGCATCCTTCATGCCATCGATCGCTGAGGGCGAGAAGTCATCTGCCTTGAACGAGTCGGGCGCATCAGCCAGGTAGTCGTCCAGCGGTTCGTAGTACCCGGAGCCCCAGAACTGCGGGCCCTCGCGCGACGGCAGCGACATGTAGACGTCCATCGCCGAGCTCTTCGACTGCAGGTTTAGCAGGATGCGGTCACGGGCTTGCTGCTCCGCGAAGGTCTGCACGTTGACCTTGATGCCGCTCTCTTCTTCAAACTGGCTGATGAGCGGCTCGAGGCCACGCTGCCAGGGGTGGTTAGACAAGACGACGTTGATGGCGTCGCCGTCTGAGGATCCCTCTCCCGGTGACCCGCACGCCGTCGCGGTGCCCAGGATGGCGGTCGCCGCCACAATGGCCCCGACCCTCCGAGCTAATTTCGACATCGTTCCTCCTTGATCGATATTTCGTTCTGTGATGTGTTGCCTGCGCGCTAGGGGAGCGCGACGAGTGGTGAAAGCCAAGCGTGAAAAGAGGTCAGATCACGCGGATGGCTGGATTGCCAGTTCTCGGGGACGTATCGGACGCGCCCGCCGATGTCGGCGAGCGGAAGCGTGACGATCGCTCCGTCGCCGCCGAGGCCGACCATGACGTCCGTCGGTCCGCTCGGATCGCTCAGCCAGGCCGCCGCTGTCTCGCCGAGCAGCTGAGCCTCGCGAGCATCGACGGGACTCATGAGTGCCGAATTGCAGCGCTGCGCCGTGCCCAGAACCTCGCCCCTGGCAGTCACGCCCAAAGCATCGGATGCTGCTTGCGCGAGCACCCGCGAGATACCGCCGTGGATCAGCCGCGTGTGGTTCTGCTCCTTGACGGGCTGCTGCGTCAGCTCTGGGGCGACGCCCTCGCTGACGATGACGAACGCGCGGCCCTTCGCCTGCAGCATCCTGTCGACCTCGGCGATGAATGCGTCGAGATCGAAAGCGCTCTCGGGGGTGAGCACGAGGTCGGCTGCGTACTCGGGGTCGTGGTCGTGAAAGCTCGCGGCGAGCGCCAGCCACCCGGTGTCGCGCCCCATCACCTCGACGATGCGCACCTTCTCGACGCTGACCATCGCCTCGTGGTCGCGGGCCATGTCGGTGATCGTCGATGCGAGGTACCGAGCCGCTGACGCAAAGCCGGGGCTGTGGTCGATCCCGACGATGTCGTTGTCGATCGTCTTGGGGATGCCGACGGTGCGCAGAGATGTTCCGCGCTCGCGTGCGCGCGTGGAGATGGCGTCGAGGAATGCCATGGTGCCGTTGCCGCCGATGAGGCTGAGGCCCGTGACTCCTGAGCGGTCGAGGCTCGAGACGATCGCGTCGAGGTCGTCGCTCGTGATCGCCCGACGGCCGCCGCGCAGCCATGAACCGGTGCGTCGCAACTCGTCGTCTGAGGGGCGCTCACTCGTGAGGTCTCCCGCGACGAGGGCGTCGGGGCCGCCGCGACCGAACAGCACGGAGGCCGACCCGACGCCGTCGATGAATCCCGCAAGGCTGCGGTTCACGACGGCGGTGGGTGCACCCGTCTGCGCGATGGCAATGGTCACGGCGTCTCCGTTCGCGTGGCGATCGTGCGGAAGTGCTGGTGCGCTTCGAGGCCTTGGCGGCCGCCCTCGTAGCCGAGGCCGGAGAGGCCGATCCCACCGAAGGGGGCTCCGGGGTAGTTCGGCGTCGCCGTGTTGATGCCGATGATTCCGGCGCGGAACTCGGCGGCGACAGCATCCGCTCGGCTCTCGTCTGACGTGCAGACGTAGCTGGCGAGGCCATAACCGGATGCTCGTTGCAGGGCGAGAGCGTCAGCGAGGTCATCGTAGACGAGGATCCCCGCTGCGGGGCCGAACACCTCGTCTGAGACGAGCGCCGACGAGCTGTGCGCGTTCATGACGAACTGCGGGGCGGCGTAGTGCCCGCGGGAGGGAAGCTCGGCGTCAGAAAGCAGCGTCTCGCCCCCGCTCGCCGTAGCGGCGCTCACGAGGTCGGCGATGCGCGCCGGGTCTTTCGCCGGGGCGAGCGGGCCGAGATCGGTCGCCGCGTCGCGTGGGTCGCCGACGACGAGGGCGGGTGCTGCCGCGGTCAGTGCATCGCGGAAGTCGGCCTCGAGCCGCCGTGGGATCAGCACGTTGTTCGCGCCGATGCACGACTGCCCGTTGTTGCGGAACTTCGCGATCATCAGCGTATCGACGGCGGATGCGACGTCGGCGTCGTCGAGGACCACGAACGAGGCGTTGCCTCCCAGCTCCATCACGGCTGGGGTGAACCGCGGGGCGATCTGCGCGTTGATGATGCGGCCGACGCGGGTGGAGCCGGTGAACGAGACGCAGTCCACGCGGTCGAGCCACGGGGTGACGACGTCGGCGGGTGAACCGAGCACCGTGTTCACGACTCCGGCCGGCACGAACCTCTCGATGAGGGCGGACAGCCGGAGCGATGAGAGTGCAGCGAGCTCGGCTGCGCGGAAGACGACGGTGCACCCGGCAGCGAGCGCCGCGGCGATCTTGCGCGCGGGGATCGAGACCGGGAAGTTCCAGGGTGTGATTACCGCGACCACACCCATCGCCTGCGGCTGCACACGGTGGGTGATGCCGGGGATGACGCTGAAGTGCTCGTCACGCTGTGCCTCGAGCAGGTCGGCGAACGCCTCGAAGTACACGGCAGAGAACGTGATTTCACCCTGTGCCTCGGCGAGCCGCTTGCCCGACTCTGTGCTGAGCAGCCACGCCCAACTGGACTCGTCTGTGGCGGCCGCCTCTTCGCGCAGAGCAGTGGCGATGGACCGCAACGTCGACACGCGCTCCTCGACAGCCGTCGTCGACCATGAGCGGAACGAGCGTTCGGCGACGTCAACGGCGCGCAGTGCGTCGTCGGCCGTTCCCTGCAGAACGTCACCGAAGACGGCGCCGTCAATGGGACTGATCGCGTCAATGCGTCGACGCTCACCAGCATCCGTGATGACGTCACCACCGATTCGGATTCCGCTGTCTGACAACTGGTTCACTGTGCCTCCTCGGTGAGCTGGACTAGATGAGGGGAAAGGTGCTGAAGATCGATGTCGACGCCGAGACCCGGGCCCTGCGGAACGGCCACCGTGCCGTTCGACGTGAGCAGATGGTCGACGGGTTCGCGGACCGGATTCGGCCGGATGTCCCATTCGAGCCACGGGGTTGTCGCGGTGGCGGCGGCAAGGTGGATGGAGATCGCTGCCGCGTACGCCCCGTTGTACAGATGCGGGGCCACGAGCGTGCCGCTGTCGCCCGCGGCCGCAACGACGCGCTGGTACTCGGTCACTCCCCCGACCTTGCCGACGTCGGGTTGCACGATCGCGACGCCCGGCTGCACCAGATATGGGGTGAACGCGTCGGCACCGTAGAGGTTCTCACCCGTGGCGATCGGGATGCCGCTGTCGGCGAAGAGCCGCCCGAGGTCGGCGGGGTCATCGCCGCTCACCGGCTCTTCGATCCATTCAACGCCGAAGTCTCGCAGCATCGGTGCCATCGAGACGGCATCGGCGACGCTCCACGCCTGGTTGGCGTCGCCGAAGAGACGGAAGCTCTCGCCGAGGACGTTCCGGGCGGCGGCAAGATTGCGCTCATCAGTTTCGCGACCGAACCCGAGCTTGACCTTGGCCGCGTGCAATCCGAGGTCGATGCAGCGCTCGGCCGACTCGGTGACGCCACTCGGGCCGAGGCTCGACCCGTAGACAGGGATCTCCGGCAGAGGGGCGTCGCTCAACAGCGCAGAAAGCGAGAGGCCACGCGTCTGTGCGGCGCGCACCCAGAATGCCTGGTCGATCGCGCTGATCGCCTGGTAGATCGGGCCGATCGCGCCCCATTGGCGTGCGACGCGTGTCAGAGACATCAGCAGCAGATCGCGCACCTCAGCGGTGTCGGTGAAGCGTCTGCCCACGAGAAGGGGTGCGACACCCTCGGCGACCGTCGCGACCCGCTCCCGCCATCCCCATGAGGGATAGTTCACCCATGATTCCCCCGTCGACACCGATCCGTCGTCGAACGCGACGTCGACGAGGAACATGATTCTGTGGTCGAGCGCGCCGAAGGACATCGCGACACCCGAGTTGATCGGGGCGCGATAGACGCGGCAGGTGACGGCCGTGACTGTACTGTCCGGCACGGCCACGTGCGGAACAGTTTCACAGCTTTGATCGGTTTCTAACATTGCATGCAGTGTTGCATGTCAACGCACCGCCGTCAACCCTGCGTGGAGAAAAGTTATGGAAGCACGAAGGACACGCCGGCTGCCGTGATCTTCTCGGTGATCTCGGCTCCCCACTCCCTGTCGGTGGCGATGCGCGATACGCGATCCAACCCGCAGACCCGCACGGCACCGCTCGCGTCTGCCTTGGAGGCATCGGTGGCCAGGATCACCTCGCTCGCCGCATCGATCATGGCGCGCTTCGTCGCCAGCTCAACAGAGCTATGCACATAGAGTCCGTCAGCATTCACGGCGCTGGCGCCCAGAAGGAGTACGTCGATGCGCAAGTCCTTCAGCGCCGCGACGGCGCCGGGTCCCACCATGGCCTGGTTCTCGTGCAGCAGGTCTCCCCCCACGCCGATGACCCGCAGGTCCGGCCAGGCCAGCATGCTGGCCAGCACGGGAACGGAGTGCGAGATGACGCATCCGGTGAGCTCGGGCGCCAGCTCGAGGGCGCAGACGTGCGTCGTCGTTCCCGCGTCGACTCCCAGCACGCCGGAGCGCGGAACGATGGCCTTCACGGCATCCGCCACCCGCTGCTTGGCGCGAGAGTTGCTCTGAGTTCGACTCGAAAACCCGGCCGGCGATTGACGACCGGCTGGCAGTCGGGCGCCGCCGTGAACCAGCTCGAGCTCGCCCTCGTCTGCGAGCTGCTTGAGATCGCGGCGCACCGTCATCTCAGCGACGGCAAACTCGGTGCTGAGCGCGTGAACAGAGACATGTCCGTCACGAAAAAGCGTCTCCAGAATGAGAATTCGGCGGCGCTCGGCACCGCCATGGCGCAACGATTCTCCCAGGGTGCTCACACTCTGCATGCTAGCAAGCCTCTGGTAGAGTGCGAACACAATGTTCGTTTTCTCACATTTCGAGCCAAAGGATTCTCATGTCTGATCCGACAACTCTTGCCCGGCCCTCCGGCGGGTTCGCCATGCTCGCTGTCGACCAGCGTGAAGCCCTGCGCGACATGATGTCTCGTGCGCGTTCCACCGACATCAGCGATGCTGACATGACCGAGTTCAAGGTGGCCGCAGCGCGGGCCCTCACCCCCTACGCGTCTGCCGTTCTCGTCGACACGGAATTTGGCTGGGATGCTGTCATCGAGCAGAACGCCGTCGACTCCTCGAGCTCGCTCATCGCTGCCGCCGACCACTTCACCGCTGGTGCTGGAGAGTTCGTCAGGGAGGCCACCTTCGACACGTCGCTGGACTACGAGAGGCTCAAGCAACAGGGTGCTCGTGCGCTCAAACTCCTCGTGCTCTGGCGTGAAGATCAGGATGCGCAACAGCGTATCGCCGAGGTGCGCTCGTTTGTCGCCACGTGTCGGTCGCTTGATCTCGTCTCGATCATCGAACCCGTGTCCCGCGGCCGATGGGACGGCAAGCCGAGTGATATCGAAGCCGGCGTGCTCGCGGCGGCGAAAGAGCTGGGCGATCTCGGTGCCGACATCTACAAGGCAGAGGTTCCGTTCAAGGGGGCGGAGAGCGACGAGCGCGTATATGGCGCCTGCCGTGAGCTGACCGAGAGCATCAACGGCCCATGGGTCGTACTCTCGTCAGGGGTCGACGCCGACAGGTTCCCGGATGCTGTGGGAATCGCGTGCCGCGCCGGCGCCTCTGGGTTCCTCGCTGGACGGGCTGTCTGGGCTTCCGTGCTCGGAGCAGATAACGTCGATGACGAACTGCGCGCCACCTCGATTCCGCGGCTCGAGCGCCTCGGAACGATCGTCGACGACAACATTCGCAACTGACAGTAGGCCTTACGACCGTGACCTGGGTTCTCGCTCTGTGTGCGGTCACGCTCGGTGCAGCCCTGCAGCGTGTGACCGGGCTGGGGTTCACTCTCGTCTCGGGTCCCCTCTTGGTGCTGGTGCTGAACCCATTCGACGGCATCGTGCTCGCCAACATCCTGTCGTTTCTCATCGCCGCGATCGTGCTCATCCCGACGTTTCGGCACGCGCAGTGGAAAACGGCGGCGAAGCTATCGATCGGAATCGTCGTCAGTGTTCCGCTCGGAGCGCTTATTGTCTATGCCCTAGATGCCGACATGCTGCTGATCCTCGTCGGCGCGCTCACGACGATCGCCGTCGTGCTCGCGCTGACGCGGCGCCCGATGCCGGTCTTTCGCGGCACGGGAGGCGCGATCTTCGCCGGCTCGCTCTCGGGATTCAGCAATGTCACCGCCGGGGTAGGCGGCCCGGCGCTGGCGATGTTCGGGGCGGCGACACGCATGCCGATGTCGGCGTTCGTCCCGACTGTGCAGGTCGTGGCGCTGCTCACCAACGCGCTCTCGATCGCGGCGAAGCCGAACATGTCGCTGCCACTCCCCCTCGTGATCGCAGCGGTGTGCTGTGTGCTGCTCGGCCTCGTGGTGGGCTCATCCCTGCAACGCGTCATTGCACCGTCTCGTGCGCAAACCCTGGCTCTCGCCCTCGCGCTGCTGGGCTCGCTCGCGGCGACGGCCCGGGGAGTCTTCGCCCTCGTCGTCTAAATTCAACGCATACCGGGCGATTACTTCTTCCTCGCGGATTTTTCTCTCTGGTCGGCAACTTGGTCGTGCACGTCCACGTCTCCTGGTTCCGCAGAAGCTTGGGTGTGTGCGTTTTGTTCAGCATCGCTCAGTTCATCGAGCGTAGGCGGGTTAGCACCGGAACGCGTGACGTTGATTGCGGCCGCCAAAGTGGCACGGTTCAGGAGCGACGTGACCGTTGGTCCTGTAAGCGCACGGATTCGCGCCGGTGACTCAGGTCCGTAAATGTTTATGGCCATCAGCCCGTCCAAGAGAGCGCCCATGAAGGTATCCCCGGCGCCCACAGTATCCACAACGTCTACGTGTCTGCCAGAAACTTTTACCCCAACGCTCTCCGATATAGCAATCGCTCCGTGATCCCCACGTGTCACGACGACAAGCCCTGGCCCACTTCGGACCCAGTCACGTGCCACCTCGACGATGTTCTTGCCCGGGTATAGCCAGCGCAGATCTTCGTCACTAGTTTTCACAACATGCGCTCTCGTGACGAACGATTCAACATGAGAACGGGTCTCGTCTGTGCCGCCGTGAAACTGCGGGCGGATGTTCGGATCGAAGCTAACGAGCGCTCGCCCGCGGAGCGTATCCACCAGTTCGGACACGGTCGACGCCCCTGGCTCGAGAACAGCTGAAATCGATCCGATATGAAGGAGATCTGCGGTCGTGTCTGGCATATCCACGCTCCATGCGACGTCAAAATCGTACGTCGCGGCACCTGCTGAATCCAGATAAGCCGTGGCTGTCGCCGTCCGACCGGCATGCGAGTTTCGGACGTTGATTCCGGCGGAGTCGAGCCATTCACGTATGAGTGCACCGTAGTCGTCATTGGCAAACGACGTCACCAATTCTGGATTCCGGGCCAGGCGCCCGAGGGCAAGCGCGACATTCGCCGGACTCCCTCCCGGACGATGCTCAATGATGCCGTCTTCGCGGTGAACGATATCGACCAATGACTCACCGACGACAAGAACTGCTGGCGGATCAGAAGCATGGGCTCGACGGTTCGTTGCTAAACGCTGCTCACCCCTGTTCATGATTTCGACCGGTCCGTTTCAACAGGGTCGAGCACTGTTGCGCTGAATGGCGACGTTACGTCGACTGCGCGAATGGCGATTGGGCCCGGTCTCGCTGACGTGACGGAAGCGGAAACGCCACCGTTTCCGAGTACAACAAGGTCCGAAACGACATGCGTTCCATCGTTGATGAAAACCTCAAGTAGCGGTCCGTCGAGGACGACAAGTAACCGAATCCGATCTGTCGCAATACCCTTCGCAGTGCTGATGCTCGGGAAATCTCGGTGGATCGCTTCTGCCGCATTCCCGCTTCGGGCGACGTTCACTTCACGTGCGTCAGGATCGTAGGTGATGTTGACATACGACTCCGTTTCTCCCTCAAGGACCAGCGTGACCGCGCCCGCGTTGGCGGTCTCCCACCCCAACTCGAATATGGAGTGCCCGCTCGACCGAAATTCGAGCGCAGATTCATTGCATTCCTGGTCTGTACCCGTGTCCTGATTCACCCACGTGCGAACAAAAGGTGCCGGTTCTTGGACGAGGCAGATTTCTCCGCCAATTTCCCGAAGGAGAAGTTCACGGGGCAACGACATTGCGCCCCGCCAGGGAGCGGTGGGGATGACATCTGCATAGGCCCAATTGCTCATCCACCCCACCACTACTGTCCTACTCTCGGGTGCGTTGTCGAACGAGACGCCTGCATAGAAGTCTCGGCCATAGTCAAGCCGCGTCAGTTCCCCCATCTCAGAGGTGAACGAATGGCCATCGAAATTGCCGATGATGTAGCTCATCGACGATCCGCCTGGATCTGGTTTCGAGCCAACGGGGTTCGTACTCAGCAGCAAGACCCAATGGTGCTCATCTGGCGTACCTGCAACTTTGAGGTGTACGAGGTCGGGACACTCCCACACCACCCCTTCATTCCCGATCGGACCGTACGTGCTTTCAAGAACCCAATCCTTCAGATTCCTTGACGAGTAGAAGAGAACTTGTCGCGCTTCTGCCTCGACCGCCACGAGAATCCAGAGGTCACCGTCAGCGTCCGGGTTATATACGAGCTTCGGGTCTCTGAAAGCAGTGCTGCCACGATCAAGAACCGGGTTCGTATCGTCGTGCTGCCAGGTGAATCCGCCGTCAGTGCTTATCGCTCGAGATTGAGCTTGACGCCCATCATCGTAAGCACTCGTGTAATACGCCGTGAACACTCGCTCGCCGGGGTCTCGAGATGCCGCGATGGAACCGGAAAAGATCTGCTCTCCCGGTTGGTGCGGGAACGCGACCTCATGCTCCGTCCAGTTCAGAAGATCAGAGCTGGTGGCGTGCCCCCAGCTCATATTTCCCCAGTCTGGCCCCTCGGGGTTGTACTGGAAATAGAGATGCCACGTCCCGTCGTCAAAGACCATTCCATTGGGATCGTTCATCCAATTCCGCTTTGGTGTGAAATGGAACGCGGGTCTCGGCATCTGCTCGTTATTGCGCGGGCCCTGTTCAACGGTCATTTGTTCACCCTCAAAGTGATGATCGACGGATTGGGGGGCATGAAATACGCATTGCTTGACGCGTTGTGTCGAGGCCCAGCAAGAGACGAACCCCTGCCGCACCGAGCTCGTAGTGCGGCAAGGCCACAGTCGAGAGCGGTGGACGAAGGTGGGCGGCGATGACGTCTTGGTTGTCAAACCCCATCACCGCGATATCCTCCGGAATTCGCAGGCTCCGCTCGCGGAGACCGTCGTAGAGTCCCATGGCAACGCGGTCGTTGTGGCAAAAGACCGCTGTCGCGTGAGATGCGAGCACCTTAGCGGTCGCAGAGTACCCGCCGCCCTGGTCGGGCTCGAATTGAAACACGAGCGACTCGTCGTATGCCAACCCGGCTGCAGCGAGGGCGGCACGGTACCCGGCAAGTCGCCCTGTCTGTGCGGGTGACGGAGTCGTTGTGTTGATGAACGCAATACGCTGGTGGCCCGCCGCAAGAAGTTCCTCTGTCGCAACGCGCCCTCCTTGCTCTTCGTCAGGCACGACTGCGGGTATGTCCTCGTCCGCGGCGAAGCAGTCAACAAGCACGGTGTCCGTCTGTCGGAGTGTCGGTGGCACCTCGATCTCCCGATGAAACCACGTCGAATAGAGAATGCCTCGAACCTGGTGCTCTAGCATCATCGCGATGGCGTCGCGCTCAACTGACGCATTGCCTTCCGTATTGGCGACGAGGAGAACGTATCCGTGCTTCCATGCCTCATCCTGCGCACCGTGGATGATCTGGCCGGCGAAGGGCGTCGTCGCAATTGCATCGGCAACGAGCCCGATGAAGGGCGATGAACCACGAGACAACGTCTTCGCGAGTGCGTTTGGCCGGTATCCCAAGGACTCCACCGCATCGTGGACACGCCGTCTCGCGTCCTCACCGATGCGCGCACCAGCCTTGTCATTGATGACGTGAGATACCGTCGCTACCGACACTCCAGCGGCCTTAGCGACGTCCCTCATCGTGACGGCGTGGGCACGATCGTAACCTGACGTTGTCATCCTTTAGTTGCTCCACTCTCGAGGCCCTGAATCATAGCCTTGTTCAAAACCAAGAAGACAAGCAGTAGCGGAGTAACCGACACGCAGACTGCTGCGAAGGTTGCTGTCCAGTCAGTATTACCCATTGCCCCAATGTAATTCTGGAGCCCCAGCGGAATCGTCTTCAACCCATCAGACAGCACAAATGTGTTCGCGAAGATGAAATCGTTCCAGATGAATATGCTGTTCACGAGGACCACCGTGATTATCGTGTTGACCGATAGCGGGAACGTGATCTGAGTGAAGATGCGGTACGGGCCAGCACCATCGAGGGATGCCGCCTCATAGGTCTCTCGCGGAATGTATTCGTAGAACGAAGAGAACAGGTAAATTGCCATCGGAAGTGCGAACGCCGCCAGCGGAATAATCATCGACAGGTGGGTATCAAGCAAGCCCACACGTGAATAGTCGATAAAGAGGGGCACCAGCGAGATCTGCACGGGAACGATGATCCCCAGAAGGAAGATAACGCGCACCACTCCGCTCAGGCGGAATCCGAGCACTTGCAGCGCATATGCTGCCATCATTCCGGCCACGACGATCAGAACGCTGGCACCAAGAGTTACGATGAGGCTGTTGACGATGTTGAGGCCGAGGTTGCCCGTGGCAAACGCCCTGTCGTAGTTCTCAAGCGTGAACTCAGACGGCCAGGCGAATGGGTTGCCCCCCGCGAAGTCGGCCGCAGTCCTGAGGCTTGTCAGCAGCAGCCAAACTAGTGGGTACACCTGCACAACGACGATGACGATGATTGTCGCTGTGAGCAAGGTTCGCTGCACGTGCACACGGGAAACGCGACGCGGTCGCGGCGAAGCGGGTGGCATGGAGCGCGCGCGGGCATTCGGAGTACGCAACGACGTGGTCATGCGTTATCCCTTCTCCGAAGGAGCAGAAAGATCAGGCCGACAGCTATGAGGCATTCGACCACGATGAAGACAGAAATCGCGCTGGCATATCCGTAATCCGTGTGTGCGAATGCTGTCTTATACATGTACGTCGTGAGTAGCTCGGACGCCTGCCCGGGTCCGCCACCCGTGAGCAGATACGGGATGTCAAAGCCGCGGAGAGCATAGGTCGTGGCCATTATCGTCGTGGTGATCCACACCGGGCGGATGAAGGGGAATCGGATGCGCCAGAAAACCTGCCACCAGGATGCCCCATCAAGACGAGCGGCCTCCTCCAACTCTTTCGGCACGGCCATGAGTGCCGCGTAGACGATCAACATGTACAGCCCTGTGAATCGCCACCCCTCCGGAATCGACACTGCAGCCAGAACCGTGTCGACGTTTGACAGCCACGCGGTCTGCAACTGCTCCAGGCCGATCACAGAGAGCAACTGGTTGATGAGCCCGACGGGCTCAAACGAATAAAGACGTTGAAACAGCAACGCAATGGCGACGGTAGAAATAACGGCGGGAAGAAGGTAGATCGTTTTGACGAGCTCTCGGGCTCTGGGGAGTGCAGTCAATAGGCTGGCTACGATCAGCGCTCCGCCAAGCTGCAGAACAAGACAGATGACAAGGTAACCGAGAGCGTTCCCAAACGCCGTCCAAAAGACATCATCGCGGGTCAGCATCTTCACATAGTTGTCGAGTCCCACGAACCGCATATCGCTGATGCCGTCCCACTTAAAGAAACTAAGCACCAGAGACTGAACGATGGGAAGGAGCACTGCAATCCCATACAGCAAGAGAGGTGGAACGAGGAAGACAACAACAGACAGCGTCGATCGGCGTGGGAGCATTGACGCCGGCCTGCTCCGCGCCCGTCGCCGGTGCGGCCGAGGCGCACCGACCTGGGTGGCGACAGATTCAGCCATCGAGATTCTCCGAAAGTGTCTTATCCATCGTGGCGATGAATTGCTCTGGAGTGCTCTCCCCTTGAACAAGCAGCGTGAGTTCTTGCTGAAGACGAGTATTTGTCGTGGGATCAAGCTGTGTGTCCCACGGGACCGCAATCTTCTCGCCGACGTTCTCTGCCTGGTCGACCGCCTTAGTGTAAAGGTCGGTTGCGTTGTCAGGGATTGTCACCTCTGGCGTTTTCGTCGGGGCCAGTGCGCCAGATGATGCGTAGATCTCCGGGTAGCGCGTCAGCGCGAACTCAATGAAGCCACGGACGAGCGGGTCATAGGTCTTCGCATTAATCGCCATACCAATTCCCGACGTCGTCACGAATTCGTCATCAGCCGTGACGGCTCCGTCGATTGTGGGGAGGGTGAAGAAATCGACGTCATCGCGCACTCCTTCATCCAGCGCATCCGTAGCGAGATTCGACAGTTCCCATGTACCGACGTTGTAGACGGCTGCCTTACCCGACGTGAATAGCGCTTGGGCATCTGCATAGCCGGTTGAGGAGAAGCCCTTCTGGAAGCATCCAGCTTGTCCGAGATCATAGAGCCACTGTGCGGCGTGCTGGCCAGCCGGGTCTGAGAAGGACGCATTCCCCGTGGCGAGATTCTGCACGTACTCTGGCCCTGCCTCGCGGAATGGGTAGAAGGCCATGTAACGCTCAAGAGGCCACCGATCCTGTCCGTTCAGAGCGATCGGGGTCACGCCTTGCTCACGAAGTGCCTCGCACATTGCAGGGAAGTCGTCTAAGGTCTCGGGGATCTCTATGCCAGCTTCGTCGAACATCTCGGTGTTGTACCAGAAATACTCAGATGAGTACTCGAATGGAACCATGTACAGAGAACCGTCCGGGAAGCGCTGATAGTTCAACGCAGCGTCACGATAGGTGTCAGTGAGGTTGAGATCATCGAGAAGCGCCCCAACGTCAATCATTCGGTCAGAATCAGCCAGCTTCTGTGCGAACGGCGTCGCATCGGTATCGAACAGCTCGGGAAGCTTGTTCGCTGCGGCAAGAGTCTCGTACTTCTGAAGATAAGACGGGCGATCTGGCGTGGTGATGAGGTTGAGAGAAAACCCCTCATGGCTTTCAGCGTATTCGTCGGCGATCTGCTGCATGGCCGTGATGACGCCGCCGTCCGCGGGCCGTGAAAGCAGCCACGAGATTTCACGAGGCACAATGTCACCATCGGGGTCGACGTCAGCCGGGCCACTCGCGCTCGAACCGCTTGAGCATCCTGTCAAGGCAAGCGCGACCGTGGCCACGGTGGCTACCAGAGCGGTGCGGTGTTTTGATCTGAGGGACATGATTTCAATCTCCATTGATTTGGGGGATGGGAATTACGAAAGGGAGTTGGCGAGCTGATAGCTCGTGTGGGAAGCGGAGTGATCAACACTGTTCGCGTACACCGCGAAGTCAGTGACCGTGGCATTGCCTTCGCCGACAAATACACCGGCATGGCCCGTCGGTCGGTCATAGAGTCGCGTGCTCAGAACAACCGCGTCGTCGACTGTGGCAACACAGACGCTGCCATCGATTATGACGTCTAGCGTGTGCTGCCCAGCGGCCAGTTCACACGATCGCTCCAGCTCGATTGCATACGGAACATCCCCAGATATCTGCCACTGTTCCGAGCCCGTCTGCTTCCGGGGCCAACGATCGAATACAAGGCGATGACGTTTCGGCTCGAGACGAAGCGCATAGCCTTCATTGCCGTCAGCGCTTGCACGGAGAAGCAGTCCACACTCAGTCGTCTCATCTGAGACATCAAAGGTGGCCACAATTCGCGCGGACTCCGGTAGCTCCATCAGCGCCACAGAATCCGCATACCCGTCGGGCGCTGACAGTCGTCGTTCCGGCAACGTGACCGGAAGAAGCTCGTCGAAGGTGTTCAGCAGTTCAGGGGCGGGGTGGAAGGCGAGCGTGCCATCGGCTTGCTGAGTGGCTTCGAGCACGGAAAGTGTGCCGGCCCACTGCCACGCTCCGTCGTCCTGCGCCCCCTCACGAGTCGCGATCCATCCGAAGAAGAATCGACGCCCGTCGCGGGCCGCAGACTTTGCGGCGTAGAATGCTCGCCCATCGAGCGAGTCGTGAGGCGGAACAATCCAGGGGCCGTTAAGGTTCCGTGAGAGCCGATATCGGGTGGTGAATGTCTCGCTGAACTCGGAATAGACGAGATACCACCATCCGTTCCACTCGAACACTTCTGGACACTCATGAGCAACGTAACGACGCGGGTCCCAGAACGGCTCGGCGGGCGCCCACTGCACCAAGTCAGTGGAAGTGCATTGAGCGATGACACCGCGGCGGCGAACCGGACCTTCCGAGTGACGTGCGGTGATCAGCATTCGCCATACCTGCGCTTCTTCGTCCCAGAAGACGAAGGGGTCTCGCCAGTCTCCGCCCTCATACCCTTCGGTCGCACCGAAGGTATGGTCCGGGTGACGCTGCCACGACTCCATGCCGTCATTGCTCGTCGCATGCATGACGAGTTGCAAGGGCCGACCATCCGAACCTCGTCTATCGGGGTTCTGACCCGTGTAGAACGCATGGTGAATGCCACGGTCATCGGTCACGATGCTGCCGGTGTAGATGTTGAAGTCTTCCGCTTCAGGGCCCCCTGAGGCGATACTCTCGCCGGCATCCTGAAAGTCAACGAGGTTATCCGTCACGACCCGACGCCATGGCATTCCCACAGGAGGGTTCCGACGTGTCTCGTGCAGATAGAAGAGATGGAATGTCCCGTCTTCCTGCCAGGGGATGACATCGCCAACCCAGGCACCCTCACGGCTGACTGGCTGGTAGAACCCTCGATGGCTCATTGCTACCTCAAAATCGGTTGGTTAATCGGTTAGGCAACAACTTAGCAGTAACATTTGGCATTGGTCAAGCGGTTAATCACAATGTCTATGCTTCTCGCTTCAGCAACTGTCAGGTCCCGATGGCAGCGTAGAAACTCTTCTTTGGCTCGCTGGAGCCAGTGGTCCGCAGCGTCTGAGCCTCACCCCCATGGTCATCATTGCTACCGGCGGTGAGCCAGCGGAGCCGATCCTGTGCTACGACAGCGGTGCGGGCTCCGAGGAATCTTTGGACGTCGGCGAGTCGGGCGCGATGTCTACACGGCCATCGCCCCCAAATCGTTCCGCAGCGAAGTCGAGCAGGGCCGAGGCGCGCGGTGTGAGGTTCATGTCATCGGGCCAGATTCCCACCACATGCGAAATCGTGGCAGGAGGATCAAGGGGGCGGATCACGACCGGACGACCCTCGACGCTCATCGGGAGCGCGTTGGGCCGCGACATGAGAAGTCCGTATCCCACACCTCGCCCAACGAGCGCCTCGACGAGACTCGTCTCGGTGACCCGAGTCTCGACACGGGGCTCAAGCCCGCGCGCGGTGAACGCATCAGCGACGTTGATCGTGCCCGGAGTCGCGTGGAACAGCACGAGAGGCTCACTGACGAGATCCGCCAGGTCGACGGTGTCGGCCGGAGAGAGCACATGGCTGGGATGCAAATGAGCTTCAAGCCTGGTCGCGTAGATCTTACGACGGCGATACCCAACAGGCAGGTTCACGTTGTACACGAGAACCACGTCGAGCCGACCGGCGTCGAGTGCCGCGAGCAGTTCCTCGTACGTGCCCACCATCACCTCGATGTGCACTCCCGGATGCCGCTTGGGGAAACCTTCGAGAAGCTCCGGAAGCACGCTCGTAGCGAAGCTTGAATAGCAGCCGAGCTTGACGGGCCCCTGAAGCTCCGTGCCGCGACGTGCCTCAAGGACAAGCTCGTGGGTGTCGACGACGATCTGGCGCGCTTGCTTGGCAAACTGCTGCCCCGCCGGGGTCAGAGTGAGGCCCCGCGCCTTCCGGCGCACACATAGTTGCTCTCCCACCGCGGCCTCGAGTCCGGTGATCGCTTGCGACAGCGCCGACTCCGAAATGTGCAGATGAGCTGCCGCTGCGCTCAAGGTGTTGAAGTTCGGCAGAGCCGAAAATAATTCAAGTTGCCGGATGCTCACGTCAGGCACAGTGCCTCATTTCACAACAAGTTCTTAAGCCATACCGAACTATATCCACGTATTACTGTGATTTACACACAGAGAAATGCGTCGCACTATTGGAGCGACAACATCCCGATCCCTTCCTGCTGGAAGGGCAACAATGACGTTAGGGACAACGATGAGCTCCACACGCGCTACCGGAAATCCGACCTCTCAGCGACGCATCGCCTTTGCGACAATCATCGGCACCACCATTGAGTGGTACGACTTCTTCATCTACGCGACGAGCGCAGGCCTTGTGTTTGCTCAGCTCTTCTTCAAGCCTGCTGGCGAGGACATCGGACTTCTGCTCTCCCTCGCCACGGTTGGCATCTCCTTTCTCTTTCGCCCGCTCGGCGCGGTTCTCGCGGGGCACTTCGGCGATCTGATCGGGCGTCGTGCGATGCTCGTCATCACGCTCTTGCTGATGGGCGGAGCGACAACCCTGGTCGGCACGCTGCCCACTTACGCGCAGATCGGCGTCACGGCACCGATCGCCCTCCTCATTCTGCGCATTCTTCAGGGCCTCTCAGCCGGCGGCGAATGGGGCGGGGCAGTTCTGATGGCCGTCGAGCACGCTCCAGCGAATCGCCGCGGCCGCGCGGGCTCTTGGCCCCAACTCGGCGTCCCTCTCGGCTTTCTTCTCGCCTCGGGCATGACTGCCCTCATGACGGGCGTGATCTCACCCGGCGACGCCTACCTGCAGTGGGGTTGGCGTGTGCCGTTTCTGCTGAGCGTCGTCCTCATCGGCGTGGGCTTCCTCATCCGCCGTGCGGTGGAAGAGAGTCCTGTGTTCACCGAGATTGCCCAGCGTGGTGCACAAACGAAGGTTCCGCTCGTCGCGCTGTTCAAACGCCACTGGTATCTCGTCATCCTTGCGGCGCTCGTATTCGTAGGGAACGGTGTTCCCGGCTACATGACAACGGGTGGCTTCCTCAACAATTACGCGATCAACGCGCAGAACATGGACACCACCTCCGTACTCATCGCTGCAGTCGTCGCGGCAGCAATGTGGTTCTTCTCAACTCTTGCCGCAGGCTACCTGTCCGATGTAATTGGGCGGCGGAACACCTTCTTGATCGGTTTCGGCCTGCAGGCCGTCGTGGCCTTCCCGATCTTCTGGCTTGTCGACACGGGGACGCTGTTCGGACTTTACGCCGCACTGGTGCTGATCTCGATCGGACTCGGCCTCACGTACGGACCGTTGGCTACGTGGTACGCGGAGATTTTTCCAGCATCCATTCGTTTCACGGGTGTCTCGATCGCCTACGCGATTGGCGCCGTCCTGGGTGGGGCGTTCGCTCCCATGATCTCGCAAGCACTGTTGGAAGCCACGGGCACCGCGGCCTCTGTCTCGGCGTATCTCCTCGTGGCGACTCTTCTCGGAGCGGGAGCCGCGCTGTGTCTGCGCGATCGCCCCGGCATCCCCCTCGGCCCCGATCACGAGGCGGAGCAGGCGAGTGGAGCCACCATGTTCGCGACCAATTCGGCCGAGCATGAGCCGGCAGAGAACCGTTAGGTATGCGCAGGAGATACGCACACCGGTCGACAGTTAAGGAGAAGAAATGGTAGATAAGACCACCAGGATCGCGGTCGTCGGTGGAGGGCTAGGCGGGCTCACCGCCGCCATCGCTCTGACGAAGATCGCTGGAGTCCAGGTCACCGTGTTCGAGCAGGCGAGTCAACTGGGAGAGGTGGGCGCTGGCGTCACGGTCGCTCCCAATGCCGCACGTGTTCTCGACAGGCTCGGTGTGCTTGAGCCGATCCGACAATTGGGAGCGGTCCCTGACGGACACGGTGTCTACCTCGACGCCATGGGGAACATGGTCACCGATGCCGCGTGGGAAGACACCGCGAAGAATTATCAGAACATCGGGATGTACCGACCGGACCTCATCAGCGCCCTGGCACAGGCCGTTGATCCCGACACGGTGCGTCTCAACCACCGGCTGAACTCGGTCGAGACTCTGGACTCGGGAGTTCGGGTGACATTCGAGAACGGCGTTGACGACGTCTTCGACGCTGTGATCGGAGCTGACGGCATTCATTCGGTCGTGCGGAACGCCTTGGGACAGCATCCTGAGCCTGTGTATTCCGGGTATATGGCGTACCGGGGAGTTGTCGACGCGTCTCGGCTGCCCGAAGACTGGCCCATGATCAGCCAAGTGTGGATGGGCAACAGCCGGCACTTCATGTGCTACCCACTTCAGCAGCGCAAACTCTTTAACTTTGTCGCGGGCATCCCCAGCGACAGGCCTCTCAACGGGCCCTGGTCGGGCCCGGCGGAGGTCAGTGAACTTGCCGCGGAGTTCGCCGGAGACGGCTGGGACCCTCGACTTCAGCACTTCATCAGCCTCATCGACAAGACGTTCTGGTGGGGCCTCTTCGACCACGAGCCCCTCACCAACTGGTCACGCGGGCCGATCACGTTACTCGGTGATGCCGCACACACAATGCTGCCCCATCAAGGGCAGGGAGTGAACCAGGCGATCGAAGACAGCATGGCCCTCGCTACTTTTCTTGCGACAGCCGACGACGTCTCGGACATTCCCGAGGCGTTCCGGCGCTACACGGCCGTACGCATGCAGCGTACGGCGATTCTTCAGCACGGGTCTCGCCGGGCCGGCGCCATGTTTGATGCGCAGTACGAATTCGCGGACCTTAAGAAGCGCGACGCTGACATCCGCGTCGGCCGGGACTTTCGCCGAAGCGCTGTGTTCGACTACGACGCACAGAAAGTGGCCGAGAAAGCACTCGCTCGATTCAGAAAGGTACAGTACGCATGACATCGATCAGCATCATTGGCAGCGGAAAGATGAGCGGGGCGATCGCCGAGGTCGCCATGCGGGCAGGCGCCAGCATTCAGATCATCAAACGTAGTGCGACAAGCCCCTCCGCGGCGCGTCCAGGTTTCGCATACGGGGTGATGGGCGATGAGCTCACCGGCGACATCGTCGTGCTCGCCGTGCCCTACGTCGCGTATGCGAGCATCCTCGATCATTACCGTGATCAGCTCAGCGAGAAGGTCATCGTCGATATCAGCAACCCCATCGACTTTTCCACTTACGACGAATTGACGTCGCCCGCCGATTCGTCGACGGCGGCCGAGCTCGCCCAGATGCTTCCCGAGGGCGCGGGTGTCGTGAAGGCGTTCAACGTCAATCTTGGCGATACGCTCGCCAGCGGCACGAACGGCACAACGACTACGACCGTGCTGTATGCCGGCGACTTCGCCGACGCGAAGATGGCGGTTGCGCAGCTCATCGAGGCGTCGGGAATGCGAGCCGTCGACGTCGGCCCCCTGACCCGCGCGCGAGAACTCGAGGCGATGGGCTTTCTGCAGATCATCATGGCGGCGCTCGGCAAGACGCGCTATGAGTCAGGATTCACGCTGCTGCAGTGAGCTGAGGGCCACGACGCCAGGGAAAGCCGCGCACTCGGAAGCGAGTCTCTCGACACGGAGCGCTCACGCTTCCGGAAAGTGCAGAAGGGCCGGGGGCTTTGCACCCGGCCCTTCGCATGTCTGCCGACGCGCAGCATGCGTTGCTGCACATGTTGAATCGTTTAGTCGTAGCCGAAAGACGATGACGAGCAGGTTGCGGTTGCGAGTTCACCGGTAGATGTTTGTTCTGACACCACTTCGCCATTGATCGTGATGGAACAGGTGATCTCACCCTCGTCATCGATCCCGTTCATCGCCACAAGCGTGTAGCTCGACCAGTCGAAGTCGCCGCTTGGGGTGACTGCCACCTCCTTTGTAAACGGCAGTTCTGTGCCGGTCGACTGCTCCGTGCCAAAATTGCCATCGTTGTACGTGGAGTAACTGATCGTCGCACTCGTCGACTCGCCTGTCACCTCATAGACGATGATCACCTCGTCGCTTGTCTGCGCGTCGTCGTCGCCTTCGTCCTCTTCAGCCGCGGAATCCGGGGCTGGCTGCGACGTGCTCTCGGTCAATGATTCTTCGATCGACTCGCTGACCGCGGTAGCAAAAATCGAGGTGTATACCATCGCCATCACGATCGAAAGCACGAGTGCAATACCGGAAATCACGGCGCCGGCTGTGGCTGCGCCTTTACGCTTGCCCTTCAGACATAGCGCGATGATTCCCAGCACCAGTCCGACGAAGGCAAGAAAGCCAGACGCATAATTGACGAACGGGACGAACGCACCGACAAAGGCCACTATTCCGACGATCATTGCTGCGAGCCCGAGACCGTTCCCCGCTTTCTGAGGTGTCGGGTGCGATTGCGGCTGTGCGAACTGTGTGTCTTGTGGGGGAGGCATACTCATAGTTCAAATGTGGCATCCGGCATCCGGCATCCGGCATCCTTTCGTTTTACCCCCGGTCTGGGGCCATTTCTTGGTTAGCTTTTCTGAGAGGGTTCGGTGATATTTCCGCGCCCTGGATGTCTTCTCAGCAGCAGTGTGGGTTGCCTCCGCTGTCAGCTCTCACCCCGAGCACTTCGTTCCGCCGCAGCATCAAGATGGCCCCGAAGAAGATCGTTCACCATCACGTCGTTCTCGACAGTTGCGAGATGCGCCCCGGGTACCATCTCGAGCCGCGCGTTCGCGGCACGAGACGCGACAAGCTCGAGGTGCTCTGCGGGAGTCGCGCGGTCTCCGCGGCCTGCTATTGCCAAGAGGGGCTGCTGTATCTGCGCTAATCGAGGCACGAGGTCGACTCCAGCGATCGCCTGACAGCATCCTGCATAACCCTCGGATGATGTCGCGCTGATCATCGATACCATCCGCTTGACCGCCAGAGGATGCCGTGCTGCGAACTCTGCTGTAAACCAGCGCGAAACTACATCGTCTGCAATCGCGCTCGTACCCTCCTCGGCGACGCGACGAGCTCGCGCAGTCCAGCTCTGCGCAGGAGGCAGCTTCGCAGAGCTGCACATCACCGCAAGGCTCGAGACGCGCGCACACGTGCGGAGCGCGAGGTCCATGGCAATCATGCCGCCCAGCGAGATTCCGACAATATGCGCGCGCTCAACACACTCATCGTCGAGCACCTCAATAACGTCACCGCTCAGGTCGTTCAAGGAATACGGGCCTGGGTACGACGGAGAATCCCCATGCCCTCGATGGTCAATGTGCAGCACGTTGAATGAATCCGTAAGAGCTGGGATCTGTCGCCCCCAGATCGTGCGATCGGAACCAAGGGACCCGAGAAGAACGACGACCTCTGACGCGTCAGGCCCAGTGGATCTGAACCACCGACGAGATAATCTGACGTTAGCCATGATGGTTCTCCGACTCAATGTGGATAACCTCGTGGGCTGCGATGGTGGGGACGACAAAGGTCACCCATTGGTCATGGATCTCAAACGGGAGGTCTCCCGAATCCACGAGGCCAACGACTCGGCGAATTCGCGCACCGTCGTCGACTCGGAGGCGCACGCCAACAGGACCGTATGGCACGACATCGGCTTGCCGCCCCGGCGTCGATGTGGTGGTGATGAGGTTGTTGATGTGAACGACGAATCCGTCGTGCCGCCGATAGACATTGCTGTTGACCGGTGCCTGGCACTCGACCTTGATCCGCCCTCTCCCGTTCAACGCCCAGGCCAGCGAGTTCGCGATGACCCGCACATGATCAGGCTGCTCTTCGCGAAACGCACAGCGATCGAGATCTGCCGGGATGTAGACGATGCGTGGCCCGCTGTCGATCTCGGTTGCCACAAGGGCCGGAATATCGGTCTCTGGAGTACGCATCCAGCTCGTCTCGGGAGGGAAGATAGGAAACTCGGGCACGAAGGTCAAAGGAACGTCCCGATCTGGATCCACGACGATCTCAGGCAGGTGCCCGCCGAACGAGATCGTTCCCGTGCCCTCGAGCCCAGCAACGGTGGGATGACGCTCGCCGTGACTCTCGACAATGCGCAAGTAGCTGTGACGATCCCAGATTTCGATGGATTCCGGCGGTCTGGAAACTGCACCGCGCGCCCGGTGCGTGTAATGAGCGCCCATGAGGTCCGCCAGGCCGAAATCGTGTCGCACGCGACCGTTCTCGTCTCGAGCACTCGTCGTTCCGGTCACCACAAGTGACCCGCCGCGCTCCACGAAACGTCTGACATGGTCACATTGGGCATCAGACATGATGGCAATGTCGGGGAGCACGAGCACGTCAACGTCAGTGTTGGCGATTGCATCGATGTGAACAGGGACAAACGGGATGCTTTCTGCCACCAGAACCTTCGTCACACCGGCGTACGGAGATTCAGCTGTGTTCGCCGCATCGTCTCTGCCGTAGAAGTCGAGATTGCGTTGCGACCAGACGACTCCAACATTCGCCGCGGGTACTCGATCCTGCAGAACTTCGTCGTTCGCCGCGTGCCAGCTCAACAGGCCCGCGGCGGTTTCGTACTGGCGCTTATCGTCGTGCACAGCGCCGATATGGTGCCACCACGGCACCATCCCACCTGCCCAGCCCTCCGTCATCCAAAGCTCTGCTTCAGCATGGGGCATACTCGACAAGCGAAATGCCGGTGCGCCCATGTCGTACATTGCCATGCTCTCAATCACGGGCTTATCCCAGCCGGCGATGCTGTGGAATCTTTTCGCCACCTCAGCGTTCTGCTCGAACCCTCCTTCGGCTTTTCGGCGCTGGAAATCGACCATGACCACGGGCGTGTGGGTGACCAGGGCTGCGATGTCTTGAAAAACTGCGGAGTTGTGAGCGAGCTGGCCGTGCAGCATGCCGATCCAGACGCAGGTATCTCCGCCCGCGGCGCGCGTCACTCTGTTGTTGTGACGCCATAGCTCCGTCCGTCGCGCATACCCCCACTCGATCCATTGGCGATAGACGTCGTCATTCCAGTTCACGCCCTTCGGAAGTTCTCTTCTCGACCACTCGAAGAAGCGACGCTCGCAGTGCTCGCAGTAGCAGATGTTTCGCCGATCAAGCCCCGCCCAGCCGTTGTCTGCGAACGCATCCGGTCGGTAGCCTTCACTCACCTCTCGCAGGACCGATGGGATGAACTCATTGTAGTAACCGCTGTTGATGCACGTTGCATATTTGTCGCCTCGGCGGTACGGAGCACCCTCTCGGTCGTGACAGAACCATTCCGGATGCTCGGCAAGAACGTCCCCGTCTGCGCGATTAGAGTCGAGCCGTGCGACGACCGCTAGACCGTCGCTCCTCGCTGCGGCGAGAATCTCTCCGAACAGGTCTCGATTCTCAACTCCCGGCACCGCCTTGTGGCTCGGTAGCTTCGTGGGGTAGTACGCTGCGATTCCGCCGCAGTTGACGATAATTCCCTGAGTCCGCGTGTGCGCCCATTGGGCGCGCCACCACTCAATGTCAAACCGATCGACATCGACTTCGACGAGGTTCGTCTGCCCCCACCGGTGCGCCCATTCCCACCACGGCCTCGAGCCAGCGGACACGTGCCCGTTACTCACGCTAGCCATCAGTTTCAACCCCCTATCTCCATCAATCAGGTCGCGTTCGCGATACCGAGACCACTCATCGCACCCGACGCCTGACGGCCTCTCGTTGTCACATGTTGGTCAGGCCTCATCTGACGCCCTCGCTCTGTCGCAGACGGAGAGGGGCTAGTGCACTGACGCGAATCCGGTTAGGGTAAGTGTATCGGTACACCAACTCGTATGCGCCATCGTTGCCGCCCCCGCACAGCGGGCGATGCCGTGGCGCGCTCCACCCGAGAAGGACATGATGAGCGATTCGACGCCCCACCTCAACATCGCAATGATCGGCTACGGCTTCATGGGCGCTGCCCACTCGCAGGGGTGGCGCGTCGCACCGCGCTTCTTCAACCTGGCGGCGCGGCCCGAGATGAAACTGCTTGTCGGCCGCAATGCGGAAAGGGTTGACGACGCAGCGGCCACGCTGGGGTGGGAAGAGACATCCACCGACTGGCGCGAAGCCATCGCGCGCAACGACATCGACGTTGTCGACATCGTGACGCCGGGAACCTCGCACGTCGACATCGCCATTGCCGCCCTCGATGCGGGAAAGCACGTGCTCTGTGAAAAGCCGCTGGCGACAACGGTCCGCGATGCCCGCGCCATGTCAGACGCCGCGGACCGGGCGGCAGGCGACGGCGCGTACGCGATGGTCGGCTTCACCTATCGCCGTGTTCCGGCAGTGGCTCACGCCCGCGACCTGATCGCCGGCGGCGCAATCGGCGATGTGCGACAGGTTCGCGCCGAGTACCTCCAGGACTGGCTCGTTGACGAAAATGTGCCTCTCGCCTGGAGGCTGCAGAAGGAACTTGCCGGTTCCGGCGCGCTCGGAGATATCGGTGCCCACGCCATCGACTTGGCGGAGTACATCTCGGGTCTCTCGCTTACTCAGGTCAGCGGTGTCATCGATACCTTCGTGACCCAGCGGCCGTTGCTCGAATCATCGGTCGGTCTTTCCGGAACGGCATCTGCCGAGATGGGCGCCGTCACCGTCGATGATGTCGCTCTCTTTCACGGGCGCTTCGACAACGGTGCACTCGGCACCTTCGAAGCGACGCGCATGTCGACCGGCCGGAAGAACGCACTGCGCATCGAGATCGCCGGGTCAAAGGGCGCCGTCAGCTTCGACCTTGAAGAGCTCAACTCGCTTGGCTTCTACGACGCAACGTTGCCGACCGACCGTCAGGGCTTCTCGAAGATACTCGTCACCGAGCCCGTGCACCCCTACATTGACGCATGGTGGCCCGCTGGCCACATGCTCGGCTACGAACACGGCTTCACGCACCAGGCGAAAGACTTCATCGATGCGCTGAGCTCAGGCGTTCAACCGCGCCCCTCGTTCGCCGACGGCCTGCACGTTCAATCAGTTCTGGATGCGGTCGAGCGAAGTTCCGCACACGAGAGCGTCTGGACGCCCGTCGGAGACTAAGCCGCCGCCCACGCACGATACGACACAACACGCCACGACAAAGGAGTACTCATTATGACGCGACCCATCACTCTGTTTACCGGGCAGTGGGCCGATTTGCCGTTCGAAGAGGTCGCAAGGCTTGCCTCCGGGTGGGGCTACGACGGTCTCGAAATCGCCTGCTGGGGCGATCACCTCGACCCGTGGCGCTGGGATGACGACGAGTACATCGCTTCGAAGCTCGCTCTGCTGGGGAAGTACAATCTCTCGGTCTACGCGATCTCGAATCATCTCAAGGGGCAGGCTGTCTGCGACGATCCGATCGACCAGCGCCACCGCGACGTGCTTCCCGACATCGTCTGGGGCGATGGCGACCCCGAGGGTGTGCGTCAGCGTGCGGCCGAAGAGATGAAGAACACCGCACGGCTCGCAGCGAAGCTCGGTGTGAAAACTGTGATCGGCTTCACTGGATCCTCGATCTGGAAGTACATCGCGATGTTCCCGCCCGTGTCACAGGAGCTCGTCGATGCCGGTTACGCTGACTTCGCCGATCGCTGGAACCCCATTCTTGATGTGTTCGACGAGGTTGGTGTGCGCTTCGCTCACGAAGTGCACCCCTCAGAGATCGCCTACGACTACTGGACGACTGTGCGCACGCTCGAGGCGATCGGCCACCGAGAGGCCTTCGGGCTCAATTGGGATCCAAGCCATTTCATCTGGCAAGACCTCGACCCTGTCGGTTTCCTCTGGGACTTCCGAGACCGCATCTACCACGTCGATTGCAAAGATACGAAGAAGCGCATGGACAACGGTCGCAATGGCCGACTCGGTTCGCACCTCGCGTGGGCAGATGGCCGTCGCGGCTGGGATTTCATCTCGACCGGCCACGGCGATGTGCCGTGGGAATCCAGCTTCAGGATGCTGAATCAGATCGGATACGACGGACCAATCTCTGTCGAGTGGGAAGACGCGGGAATGGACCGGCTCATCGGGGCGCCCGAAGCGCTCGAGTTCGTGCGCCGAATCGCTTTCGACCAACCAGAAGCAGCATTCGACGCGGCATTCAGCACGAAATAGATTCACGAAGAAAGAGGAGCACTCCCGTGGGAGCCAATGGCTTTATTCAGAGCCCCGAAGACATCGTCAGCCTCACGTCCTACTGGGACGGCGAGCGCTCAGCAGACGGCCGACCTCACGTTTCAGACGAGGTGCTTGACAACATCAGAGCTGCCACGTCTGAAGACGCATGGGCAACGACGAACAAGCACGGGTACCTGCGTCAGTTCGCCAGCGGATGGCGCGAAACTCACCCGGGCCGTGTACTCGTCGGTCGGGCCCTCACCGCGCAGTTCCTGCCGCATCGCCCCGATTACGACGCCGTCATCGTTGCCGACGGCGAACGCTCGGGTCTTCACGAAGGAGACCGACAGAACTCGTGGGTTATCGAAGCGCTGGCCGCCAGAGACGTGATGGTCGTCGACATCTTCGGAAAGGTCGTCGAGGGCACCGTCATCGGCGACAACCTGGGCACGGCGATCGCCGCTCACAAAAGTGCCGGCGCCGTGGTCGACGGCGGTGTACGAGACCTCGGCGGGCTCAGCTCACTGAGCGATGTCAACTTCTTCTACCGTGAGGCCGACCCGACGCCCATTCGCAATGTCACGCTCGCAGGAATGAATATTCCCGTACACATCGGCGGAGCAACGGTGATGCCAGGAGATGTCGTGCTTGGAACGTCTACGGGCGTCTATTTCGTTCCGCCTCAGCTCGCCGTCGAACTCGCAGAAGGCGCATCGGAGACAGCATCTCGAGACAGGTTCGGCAAGCTCCGTCTTCGCGAGGGCCGCTACTCAAGCGCTGCCATTGACACATCGCCGTGGGAAGCGGAGATTGAACAGGACTTTCAGTCGTGGCGCCTCGCGGGGGTGGAGAGCAGATGACGATCTTCGACCCAGACGAGCTGTACGAGGTCGCCGTACCCCGTGCATCATCACCGACCAAACTGCGCATCACAGATCTTCGCATCGCAAAGCTTGTGGGGGTGCCGTTCGCATCGACAATCGTGCGCCTTGACACGAACCAGGGAATCAGCGGTTACGGCGAGGTGCGCGACCAGGCGAGCGCCAGCTATGTGCTTTCGCTCAAATCACGACTCATCGGGCGAAACCCGTGTGACGTCGACGCGATCTTCAGATCGATCAAGCAGTTCGGCGCGCACGGTCGACAGGGCGGAGGCGTGAGTGCCATCGAGATGGCTCTCATGGACCTCGCGGGAAAAGCATACGGAGTGCCCGCCTACCAACTCGCCGGCGGCAAGCACCGCGATGAGGTGATGTGCTACGCCGACACGCCCGGAGATGCCGACCCCCATCGCACAGCCGCCAAGCTGCGTGGGCGTCTCGATGCCGGGTTCACAATGCTCAAAGTGGATGTCGGGGTCGACTTGCTCTGGGATATTCCCGACGCCCTCATCGCACCGCCATACGCACGCGAAGCGAAGCTGACGATGCATCCCTTCACTGGTCAGCAGGTCACGCCGGACGGGATCGACTATCTCGTCGATTACGTGCGCGTGCTGCGCGACGAGGTGGGCTACGGGGTTCCGCTCGCAATGGATCACTTCGGGCATATCCCGCTCGAGTCGTGCATTCGCATCGCTCAAGCATTCGAGCAATTCAACCTCGCGTGGATCGAAGACATGATCCCGTGGCAGTACACCGAGCAGTGGAAGCGCCTCACGAATTCCACGACAACTCCGACGTGCACTGGAGAGGACATCTACCTCGCCGAGAATTTCAAGCCTCTCATCGACAACGCTGCGGTCAGCATCATCCATCCCGACCCGGCGACGTCGGGCGGCATCCTCGAAACCAAACGCCTCGGCGACTACGCGTGGGACCGCGGAATTCCGATGGCCCTGCACCTGGCCGCGTCGCCCATCGCCACACTTGCATGCGTGCATCTCGCAGCCGCAACCGAGAACTTCATCGGCCTCGAGCATCACGCAGCCGACGTTGACGGATGGAGCGACCTGGTCACGGGGCTTCCCAACCCGCTCATCGTCGATGGCTTCATCCGAGTTCCGGACGCACCAGGCCTCGGTTTCGGCGACATCAACCCCGATGCCATGCGCGACCACCTCGACCCCAGCGACCCCGTGTTCTTCAGCGAAACGTCACACTGGGATTCCGAGCGCAGCATGGATCGAATCTGGGGATGACGATGCGGATCGCGGTCACGGGTGCGGACGGATTGCTCGGGCGTCACGTCGTGGCCGCGATCGCCGAGTCAGACCACACAGCAATTCCCATCGATCTCACGGCTCCACCCGGAGGCATCGCCTGCGACGTCACCGACCACGACGCGCTGCGGCAGGCAGTCGGTGACGCCGACGCGCTTATTCACCTCGCGGGCATCCCCACGCTGTCTCAGCATCCATCCCATGTCGTGCACAACACGAACGTGCGCGCGTCGTTCAACGCGCTCAGCGTCGCAGCGGAAATGGGCATTTCGCGCGTGGTCATGGCGTCAAGCATCAACGCGATTGGCGGCTACTTCAGTGTGTCGCCGCGATACGACTATTTCCCCGTCGACGAGAGCCACCCGTCATATTGCCAAGACGCCTACGGTCTCTCGAAACGCGAAGGCGAGTTGCAGGCCACCATGATGACCGCCTCGCACCCCGAGCTTTCCGTGCTGAGCCTGCGCTACCACGCACTGATCAGCCGCTCGGCGGCGCACATCGACCGCCAATCACCCGCCCGTCTCTCCGGCGACCTCTGGGGCTGGACACCACTCGAAGCTGCAGCAGAGGCAACCCTGAGGGCGTGCTTCGTGCCCGTTGACGGCCACGAGATCGTGTTTCTCGTCGCCAGCACCACGCTCAGCTCGGCCTCGACCCGGGAACTCGCCGCACGTCATTACCCCGATGTTCCCCTGCGGCGACCGCTCGACGGGAACGCATCTTTCTATAACTCAGACCGTGCTCGCGAACTTCTTGAGTGGGCTGAGTAATGAGCACAGGCAGCAGACCAGCGTTGCCCGAACAGAAGGAGAACCATGACAACTGACGACACCCGGCTCGCCGAGGTCGCCGCCCACGAAGACGAGCTGCGATTCGATTCATTCAGCTACGACGACGCGTGGAGAGTCGGCTCGCACATCATTGATCTCGCTCGCGCTCGGGGGCAGGCTGTCGCCGTATCGATCGTGTTCGGGGCACAGCGCGTCTTCCATGCTGCCCTCGCTGGAACGCGCGTCGAGAACAACCTGTGGCTCGAGCGCAAGATTCGCACTGTCGAGTCGTACGGTCAGTCGACCTATCGCGTCGGGCTGTCATTCCGGGAACGCGGCGCAGACTTTCGCACATCGAACTGGCACGATCCCAATGAGTACGCGGCTTTCGGCGGGGGCTTTCCCATTCGTGTCGGCGAGATCCTCGTCGGTGTAGCGGCGGTGTCAGGTCTCGCTGAGCAGGACGACCACGCGCTCGTCGTCGAGGGGCTGCGCGCGGCGCGCTGACGTCGGTGCAGGCAGACGCCAAAGCGGCGGTGGATGCTGGGGCGTCCACCGCCGCTTTCTCGATCTGCTCTCACTGCCGCGGATCGCTCAGATCGATCGCGACAACTTCGAAGTCATGAATCTCGTCGACGGTGAACTCAAGCCGGCCGTCGACGACGAGCACATCGATGTCTGATCCGGCTTTCAATAGACGTGCTCGCGTGATCTCTCGCCCGCGCGGGATGACTATCGAGATGAACTGCGGCGGGCTCGGCAGAGTCTCGACGATGGGGCCCTTGAGGTAGCGCGGATTCGTCATATTCACGAGGTGCACCGTCATTGACTCGCGCTGTTCCCACGCGACGACTTCGATGACTCCTGCACCCCGCACGCTCACAAGCTCTGGTGCATTGCGCCCCCACTCAACGACGCTGCGAAGAAGGTCGAAATGATCGTGCACGAGGTAGTCCGAGAACGCACGATCGATGTCATTCGCGAAGTACGCGACTCGACCGTTGCCGTATTCAGAGAGCACAAGCTGTGGCGTGCTCTCGTCGAAGTCTCTGCGATACACCTCCTCCATGGGCAGGTCGGGGAAGGAATCGATGAGGCTGAGGGGCACTGTTCGTGCCGCGTCGTCGCGCAGCTCGACGTCTACCCGATTCGCTGAGTTGATGATGACCGAAGTGCGTTCAAGCGGAGCAATGACGGCTGCGGCATCCGCATCTGAAATATCGTGCCGCACGCGCAGATAGGAGTTCGTTACATCGGTGCTCGTTCCGAGAGCATGAACCCCGAACAGGTCGGCGAGGACGAAATCGGAGCGAGGGTGCCCGAACTCATCGAGCAGCCCCGTGCGGTATGTCGCGATGAGAGTGCCACCGCGCGCTACGAATGCCCGTAATGAGTCGGCCTGCGCATCTGAGAGCGCTGCGATGTTCGGCAGAATGAGCACCCGATACGGGTCAAGAGATGATTCATCGAGCAGCTGGTCGTGCACCATGTTGAACGGTATCCGAGCCTCGACGAGCGCCTGGTACCAGCCGAGAATGGGTCGATTGACACTCCGTTCAGAGTCGGCCGCGTCGAATGCTCGCGCTGTCTGCTGAGAATAGACAAGCCCGACATCGGCGATCGAGCGGGTATTGCGCAGGTAGGCCTCGTTCTCTGCCTGCCACAGGTAGATGTCTTTCACAACATCGAGCCAACGGTCATCGTGCACCGCGCCGGCGAATTTCGTGAACCACGCGCGCACGCCGTTGGCCGTGGCCGATGCGACCCACATGCGAATCTCAGTGCCGATCTGCACCGAATCCTTCCACCGATGAGCCTCCTCGATGCCCATGCTGAAGATTCCGCCGACGGGCTTCATCCCCATCACGGCGCGGAACTCTTTCGCGTGGCGTCCGCTCGACCAGGCGGGGCTCAGCCCGCTGCGCGCTTGTTTGTCGGCGAAAAGGATGTCCGACTGCCCAGCGAGCTTCGCCATGTCAAACGCGCTCAATGCCCCACCGCCAGAGTTGGGCACAAAGCGCGCTGATGGCTTGATAGCGCGAATCTGAGCGTCCCACGCACGGGCCGTCGCGAGCAGAGTAGTCTCCCACCACTGGCGGTAGCGGATCTCGTCTGCAGAGTAATCGCCACGCGATGCTGGTGGCACGGGGATTTCGGCCCCGGTGGCGTTGCGGTACTTCTCTCGACACCCGTCGCAGAAGCATCTGCCCTCTCCCGCCCATCGGTTGGCGAAGATGGCATCCACGTCGTACTTCTCGATGATCTCGGCGTTGACGAGCGGTACGAACTCGTTGGCATACGGCCCGAAGGGGCACGTCAGCCAGACGTCCGGAGCCGACCAGTGCCGGCGGGGTTGACCCCGCTCATCCCGGCTGAGCCATTCCGGATGCTGCGCCGCAATCGTGTCGTGCACCGCGTGGGAGTCAATGCGGGCCATGACGACAAGGCCGAGTTCACGAACCCCTGCGACGATCTCGCCGAACGGATCGCTCGCCCCCAGGTATGGACTCCGGTAATGACCGTCGATGTCACTGGGGTAGAAGGCCATATACCCGCCAGCACTCAAGCACACGCCATCGGCCTTGATCTCTCTGAAATACTCCACCCAGAACTGCGGATCGAATCCGCTGCCTTCTTTGGGGTCGTCTCCCACGAGAGTCAGTTGCGCCCATCGCATCGCTCGGTCATACCAGGGGAGCTCGTCGATTCGAGCCGCGACCCCATCTGCGCCCTCGTCGGGTCGCTGTTCCACAAGGCTCACGACACGGCCTCCGACCGGGCGCCAAGCTCGAGCAGTCGATCAAGGTCAGCAGCGCAGACCGCCTGATCATCCGGAGCATATTCTGCGGCGATGCCGCCGCGATAGCCGGTCTCTGCGAGCGCGCTCAACACGGTCGGAAAGTCGATGGTGCCGGTGCCCGGAGCTCCACGCCCGGGGTTGTCTGCAATCTGCACGTGCGCGATGTGCGCGGCGTGACCCTGCAGCTCGCTGACCAGATCCAAGCCGTTCGCCGCGAGGTGGAAGGTGTCGAAGAGGAGCCCGATCGCGCCGACGCCACTCGCTGCGGCCGCAGACCGTATCGATTCGGCGTCGTCGAGTGACGCGATTGGGGCATCGCCGTTCGCAGCGGTGCTCAGCGGCTCGAGCAGCATAGTGCCGTCGGGCAGCGCCTCGGTCGCGCGTTTCAGATTGCCGATCGCGACCTCGCGCGCGGTCTCGTCACTCACTCCGGTGACGCGCAGCCCGTAGAGGGCGTTGAACATGTCGACGCCTGTGGCGTCGGCGATTCGCTGAGTGACAGCGAGGGAACGGTCAAACTCGTCCTCACGGGCAGGATGTGACAGCACGCCGCGTTCTCCGTTCGGCATATCACCCGCATAGAGGTTGAGACCGGTGAGCGTCACATCCGCCGTGTCGATGGCGCGAAGCCACGCGTCGACCTCGGCAGGGCTCGGATCCGCGGTCGCGAACGGCCACCACGATTCGACTCTGTCGAACCCGGCAGCTCGGGCTGCGCCGAAGCGCTCGGCGGTCGGCACCCTCGCGAAGAGAAGTGAGACGTTGGCAACAATCGTTGACGTCACGGTTGCCCCTTTCTGAAATGTGGTGCTGTGCCAAGATGGACAGCGACGGTTATCGATATACGTCGTGTGATTCGAAGTGGAGCACAATGAGCGAGAATTCTCCGGCCGGAGCCCCGGATTCGGCTCCCGCGCCCCGCGCGCGTGCGACGATCGCAGACGTTGCGGCTCGAGCTGGCGTGTCGCGTGCCGCCGTTTCCAAGGTCTTCAACAGAACAGGAAGCATCTCGGTCGACACGACCGAGCGCATCCGCCAGGCTGCCCGAGATCTCAATTGGACTCCGAGCGCGACGGCTACCGCTCTGCGCCGCTCGCGCTCTCACACCATCGGGCTCGTACTCGACAAGCCCTCTGACCGGGTGGACATCGGCTTGGGGACCGCGTCGTTCTTGGCAGGAATCCAGTCGGAGCTCGCGCCTCTTGACTACGGGCTGCTCCTCCACGCCATCGACCGCGAGCCTGCTCACCAACTGGCCGCGTACCGAACGTTTGCCGAGACACGTCGCGTCGATGGCATGATTCTGACCGACAGCGTCGAGAACGATCCCCGTTTTCCCCTCCTTGCTGAGCTTGGATTTCCGGCGGTTCTCGTCGGAACCCCCTTCGGCGATGAGCAGATCGTGCACGTCGAGTCTCCCGACCCCGAGGCCGGAGTCGTTGACACCGCCGAGCACCTTCTGGGGCTCGGCCATCGACGCATCGCCTACTTCGGCGGCTCCCCCGGCCGTTACCAATCCGAGGCGCGACGTACAGCGTTCGTCGACGCCCTCGCCCGGCGTGGAATCGAACCGGTGTCGAACGAGCTCGTGGACTACAACCCGAAACGAGCCGCGGCGGCTACCGTCGCGCAGCTGCGCTCGGAGTCTCCGCCCACCGCTCTTGTGTACGCATCCGACGCCATGGCAATCGCCGGCATTCAAGCTGCCACCGAGCTCGGGCTGAGCGTTCCGCACGACGTCTCGGTCATCGGCTACGGCGGAGTGGACGTGGGCGAATGGATGACGCCTTCGCTCACAACGGTCAGACGCGACTCCGAGCAGCGTGGGCGTGCCGCCGCGATCACGGTGCTCCGATTGCTCGGTGAACGACCCGAAGGTGATGCCACGCTCGAGAACCCTGAGCTCGTCGTGCGCGGATCGACATCGGCTGTTCACGATTGAACCCACACCTATCCGGCCGAGACGACTAGTCGTGAGGAGTACGTGCGCAGGTGCTCGCCCGCCGGCCCCCACGCCTCGAGGGCTGCCCTGACAGCGTCATCGACCGCGGCGCCGATGGCCTCGGTTCGCGCATTCTCCAACACATCATCAATGAGCACACGAGTGCCCGTCTGCGCTGACAGCACCGCTGCCTCGACCATCGCGAGGCTCAGGATGTTGTCGTGAATCTCGCCGGAGAATGGCGCACCCGTGTTCACTGCATCTGCAAAGGCGTGCAGAGATTCAGACACACCGCCGTAAGCGAGGCGCTCGCCGGACGGCCCCGATTCAGGATCGCTCGTCGGATCATCGTCTCCATTCCAGGTGGCGCCTCCGCCTTCAGCACTGAGCCGCCATGAGCCGTTCCACGATGTCTCGGCTCCGGGGCTGGCCCAGCTTCCGGTGTAGATGTAGCGCACACCACCGGTCATCTCAAAGACTGCTGTTGCTGCGGCATCGCCCGCGTACCAGCTCCATGATGGGTTGTACTCTTCGCAGTACACGGCGACAGGATCGGCATCCAACACGAAGCGCGCCGAGTCGAACGGATGAATCGCCATGTCGACGAGCAGCGGGTGTTCCATCTCGTCGCGGAATCCGCCGAAATGCGGGGCTTTGAAGAATTCAGTCGTCGCGATTCCCACCTGCCCGAGCGGCACGGCACGTCGCTTGAGGTCGTGCAGCTGCGAATTGTGGCGACGCGACTGGCTGACGGCGAACAGCCGACCTGAGACTTCGGATGCCGCGGCGAGCGCGATGCTCTCGGCGAGCGTTGCAGCAGCGGGCTTCTCACTCAAGACCGGCAGTCCACGTTCGAGAGCGAGCCCTGTCACGTCGACGTGAGCCGCCGGAATCGTGACGTTTGCGACAGCATCCGCCTGTACCGTGTCGAGCATCTCGGCAAGCGTCGCTGTGACGGGCACGTCGGAGCGCCCCAGCTCATCGGCCGCAGCACGGGCCCCGTCGACGACAATGTCAACGACGCCGACGACGTCGTATGCGGGCGATTTCTCGGCAATCGCCAACCAGCGTCGCCCCATATTTCCCGCGCCGACGATGATGATGCGCAGCGGTGTGTTCTCAGCCATACAAGTTTCTCCTTCGACGACGACGCGGTCACACTGGCAACGTGCGCTGCAGGGCGGGCAGAGCCCGTTCCCCCGAGTTCGCTGCCCATTCGCATGCGTTGGCGAGAACTCGGCGCACGTCAGGGTGGTGGTACACCGGGTACGCCTGATCACCGGGGCTGAAGTAGAAGATGCGACCGCGTCCCCGCTTGAACGTCAGGCCAGATCGAAACACCTCGCCGCCGCTGTAGCTCGAAATGAACACAGTCTCGTCTGGCGTGGGGATGTCAAAGAACTCGCCGTACATCTCTTGCTGCGGAATATCGATCGGGTTCGACACTCCGCGCACGATCGGGTGCGCCGGATCAACCGTCCACACGAGCTCGCGGTCATCTTCATTTCGCCACCGCAACGAGCACGTCGTGCCCATGAGTCTCTTGAAGATCTTGGAAAAGTGCCCCGAATGCAGAACGAGCAGACCCATGCCCGACAGCACATGCTGCTGAACCCGATCAACAACGTCGTCAGACACTTCCTTGTGTGCGCGATGCCCCCACCACGTCAGAACGTCAGTCTCGGCGAGAACGTCATCGGTCAGACCGTGCTCATCGTCGTCGAACGTGACAGTGCGCACGACGGCATTTGTCTCAAGATGTTCTTCGATGCCCTCGGCGATCGTGGTGTGCATCCCTTCCGGATACAGCTCCTGAACAATCTGATCGGTCTTCTCGTGCCGGTTCTCTCCCCATACGGTAATGCGCAGTGGCGCAGTTTGCGTGGACATATGCAATTTCCTTCCAGAGACAAGGTCGTGGTGATGGTCGGTTGGCTGGGTCTGTCTGCTCCGGCCACGAAGAGGCGCGGCGCCCTCACCCCTTGATCGCGCCGATCAGGATGCCGCTCTTGAAGTGGCGCTGAACAAAGGGGTAGACGAGCAGAATCGGAACGACGGCGAGCACGACGACGGCCATCTGTATGGCAAGGGACGCTGGTTGGGCCTGGTTGAGAGCGACGGTGTCTGCTCCACCGCTGCTGACGAAACTTTGCCCCTGCAGCACATACGCACGCAGCACGAGCTGAAGCGGCCACTTGTCGTTGTCGTTGATGTAGAGAATCGCGTTGAAGAAGGCGTTGAAGAATCCAACACCGTAGAACAGAGCGATCACGGCGATCACGGCCTTCGACATCGGCGCCACGATCGTCGCGAGAATTCTCCATTCTCCTGCACCGTCAATTCGCGCAGAGTCGATGATTCCCTGATCGATGCTCATGAAGAAGTTGCGAACGATGAGAATATTGAACGCTGATACCGCGGTGGGCAGAATGAGCGCCCACAGGGAGTTGATCAGCCCGAGGCCGCTCACGAGCAGATACATCGGGATGATGCCGGCGCTGAAGAACATCGTGATGATGATCATGAAGAGAATCGTCCGATGGAAGAGCGACCCGGGCCGAGAGAGGCCCCACGCCGCCAAAATTGACACGATGACGCTGATCGCGGTGCCGGCAAGGGTAATGAACATCGTCACTCCGACGGCACGCGAGACCACACCGCCGGAGAGAATCTGCACATAGGCGGAGATCGTCAGTCCGTTCGGAATGATCACGAGTCCGCCAGCGGCGTTGATTGCCTCCTGCGTCGACAGACTCGTCAGAACAATCGTCCACAGCGGGAAGAGCACGGCGCCGGTGACGACGATGAGCGTGACGAATTTGCCAATGGTGACCGCGAGAGACGGCTTCTCCTGCCAGATGGGCCGTTTGATTGGCTCGCGGTTCTTCAGCTTCGCGATGACGCCCTGAGGAGGATGCGGCTTGACCATCATCTCGGTCGACGGATGTGCGCTCATTTTTGATAAACCCCTGCCTCGCCGAACATGTGCGCGACCTTATTTGCCGCGAGCACGAGAATTAGACTGATGATTCCTTTGAGGAGGCCTGCCGCCGCCCCATAGCTGAAGTCACCCGAGACCACGCCAGAGAAATACACGAAGGTATCGAGAACTTCGGCGGCGTGAGCACCGACCGCTTCGCGTTGCAGAAGTAGCTGCTCGAACCCGACCGACAGCGAATCGCCCAACCTCAGAATGAGCAGCAGAATGATTGTCGGCCGCAGCGCGGGAAGCGTCACGTGCCAAATACGTCGCCATCCCGAAGCGCCATCGACGGCCGCGGCCTCATACTGTGAGGGGTCAACGGCGGAAAGTGCCGCGAGAAATACGACGATTCCCCATCCTGCGTCGCGCCAGATCGTCTGTGACGTCAGCAGCAGGATGAACGTGTCCGGGTTCGTCATGATGTCAAGCGGCTCAGCTCCAGCTTGGCGCAGCCATTGGCTGATGAGACCCGCTCCACCGAGGATCTGCTGAAATACCGTCACGATAATGACCCAGCTGAAGAAGTGCGGCAAGTACACGACCGCCTGAATCAACGTGCGCAGACCGGGGCGCAAGAGGCTATTCAGCAAGATCGCCAGGAAGATGGGCAACGGAAAGAAGAACACAAGCTGAAAGGCCGTGATCACCAGTGTGTTGCCCACGGCATGCCAGAACTCGGGGTCCTCGAGCAGCCGGGCAAAGTTGGAGAAGCCGACGAATGGGCTCTCGGCGATTCCCACAAACGGCGAATAGTTCTGAAATGCGACGACATTGCCCAACATCGGAACATAGGCAAAGATGACGAGCAGCACAATGACGGGCACAGACATGGCGAGAAGCGAGCGGTCTTGCTTGAACCGAAGTTTGAAGCCTTTGCGTCGGCGGGACGAAGATCTCTCGTTCTCCGTTACCGCCACAGGCAGCACCGTCGCGCTCGCCTCCCTGTCCGCTTGCGTGGCCGCGCCACGGCCATCCCGGGTGGAGACAGTCATGGTCAGGCCTCCAGGTATTCTGCGTAGAAGTCCCGCAGTTCGTCGCCACCACCTGTACGCCACTTCTCGATAGCCGCGTCGAGATCGTCCATCGATTGACGACCGCGAACGATGTCTTTCTCAAGGTCGTCGAATGGCTGCGACAAGTTGGCGAACTTGACGGGTTCGAGAATCCGCATTCCGTGGAATTCAGGCTCGACGGCATACTGCATTGAGTCGGCCATGAAGTTGCAATAGTCGGCAACGACGTCGGGGTACTGCGGGGCATTCTGCGTCACGGGCGGACGGACGAGCCACTGGTAGGTCGATGCCACCTCTTTGAGGCCAAGATCTGTCTTCACCGGCGCGCCCGTTTCGGGGTCGGCGTTCCAATGGACCCCTTCAATACCGTTCTGAAGAAGTGCTTGCTCAGTGGTTCCGAACGGAGCCGCGAAGTAGTTGAGCAGATCGAGAATCTCGTCCATGCGCGCGTCGTCATCTTGCTGCTTGACGAAACACAGAATCTTCGCCGGCGAACTCAGAAACACCTGGGGCTTCTCGCCGCCGGGTGAGAACCAGGGCATCGGCTGCTGATTGTACTCGGGTGTCGTCGGCGCTGTCCGCACGTGAGATCCGATCCACCCGGAGTATCCGTCGTACGAGATCAGCACTTTGCCCGACTCGAATCTCTGCTTATTCTGGCCCTCGTTGCCGGCCACGGCATCAGGGTGGATGACACCGGCGCTGAAGAGCTTTGTGACGAACTCAAGGTGTGCTCGGTACTCGTCGCTTTCATACCGGTGAACGAGCTTGCCACCCTCGCGCTTCCACATCGGCGGAACGTTGAAGATCAGATTCGACGACTCAGTAAGGTCGTTACCCGCCCACCGACCGGCATTCTGATCGGTGATCTCCACAGTGAGGTCGAAGAATTCGTCGGCCGTGGTCGGGAGCTTCGTGATGCCGAGGTCATCAAAGATGTCTTTGCGGTAGAAGGTCGCAGCCGAAATGCGGTCTGTGGGGTACGGGAGCCCGTAGAGCTTGCCCTCGAACACGCTGGACTTCCACGCGTCTGTGGGAATGTTCGCGAGGTTCGGGTACTTCTCAACTTTGTCTCCGCTGAGATACTCACCCAAATCGGTGAAGAGACCCGGCAATGCCTGATCGAACCTCGGCGGAATGTTGTGCTCGGCGATCGTGACGAAGTCGGGCACGTCTTTCTTCGATGCGAAGATTGCCTGAAGCTTATTGGGGTAGGCGTTGTTGTCGGTGAACTGAAAATCGAATGTCGCGTTGATCTCTTTATTCACCATTTGCAGGTACTTGCTGTCTTTCAGCCCGGGGACGACATTGCCGTATGTCGGTACCATCGCCGAGTACCTGCCGCCAACACCGGGAACCTTGTCGACAGACTCGACAAGCTTTGGCCAATCGAGGAAACCCGGGGTTGAGCCTTCGATTCCTGCAATATCTGGCTCGACGTAGGTGACGGGAACATAGTTGGGCAAGACTCCGGCTGGCACGCCGATCGGTCCCCCGCCGGTTGCAGCCCCGGTTCCCGTCGAGCAGCTGGCGAGCGTTGGGGCGATTGCCGCCGCGGCCAGAATTCCGATGAAGCCGCGCCGGCTTGTCGTGGGCACCTGCTTCGTGGCCCGCTGGAACGCGTTCATGACACTCCTTCGTGTGATGTGTGAACTTGTGATGGCCAGAACAGCTGCTGGCCTGTTGACAGATGAAAATGGGAGGACAATCTTGTGAATCTGTGGCGATGAATTTGTGGGATATCGCCGCCTCGCTTCGCCTTAGTATTTCGATACACCAACGGGATGTCAACACTTGGAACTAATCTGGTGAGAATGGGGCGAGCGAGTTCCGTGCGCCAGGAAAATGCCGGCAGTTACCCCAGCATTTCTCGGTCATTTCGCGCGGAGAGAGGCGTTCCGTACGCGCGGATCTCGCGCGTCATCTCGCCGATTTCGCCGGCATCATGGGCCAGCTATGAGGCAGATGCATCGATGACCGAGTCGGCGACAGCATCCGTGAGCCCTGGTGAGGAAAATTGCGTGCACGTCAATCACCATTCGGCCCTGTATCGGCATCGAGGCGAGCTATCTCTTCCGGCTCAAGAACAAGGCTTGCAGCCGATGCAGAATCTCGTGCCTGCTGGGGGGTTACGGCGCCCGGGATCGGCACGACTGTCGGCGACTGATGGATCTCCCACGCAAGTGCCACTTGATAGACGCTGATGCCTCGTTCAGCTGCAATCGCTCTCAGCGTCGGATGACGATCGGCAAGCCCGGCGGCGCCGCCGAGTCCGCCGAGCGGCCCCCACAGCAGGTACGGAATACCGTGCTCAGCCGCGTACTTCATCTCTGCACGCTGCACGCGCTGACCGAGCGAAAAGTGATTCTCGATCGAGCTCACCCGCCCACCCAGAATCTCTTGAGCGAGAAGTATCTGGTCGATATCAACATTAGAGATTCCCGCGCGCTTGATGATTCCGTCGTCAAGCAGATCGCGCAATGCTGTCATCGAGTCTCCGAAATCATGCCCGGGATCCGGTTTATGAAAGTGGTACAGCTCGAGCGCATCACCGCCGATTCGCTTCAAAGACGCCATTGCCGCCTCTTTGAGATAAGACGGGGTGCCGTTTCGGATCCACGCTCCGCCGTCTCGATAGATGAGCCCCCCTTTTGTCGAGAGAATCACCTGCGAGGTGTCGCCGCCATAGCTTCTGAGCGCCTCAGCGACGAGCAACTCGTTGTGCCCTTGCCCATCCTCTTCTGTCGTGTACGCGTCAGATGAATCGAAGAGCGTGACGCCGGAGTCAAGGGCGGCGTGAATCGTCGCAATCGACGTCTCGCGATCAGGTCGTCCCGCCACCGAGAGATTCTGGGTACCGAGACCGACGGCACCGATGCGAACATCACCGAATGGGCGCGTGATCCGAGTCAATGTCATGAGAGAACACCGTTTCGGTCATGGCTATGCATAGGTCAGTTCCTTCCCTGTCGCATCCTCACGACATGTCTCATCCTAGGACATGTAAACTTGTCTGACAATAGTTAAACGACGATGTATTGTGGAAACACCACTTGGAGGTGACCATGCCCGCACTCTCTGTGCGTACCGTGTCGCTCGTCGATGCGGTATCTGAATCATTGCGTCGCGCGATCATCAACGCCGACTACGAACCTGGCTCAGCCATCACTGAGCTCCGTGTCTCCGAAGACTTCGGCGTTGCGCGCTCCACCGCAAAGGCGGCTGTCGAACGCTTAGTCACGGCCGGTTTCCTCGAACGCGAGGCTCACCGTTCGGCTCGCGTGCCGTCGATGGCGCCTGAAGACGTCATCGACCTCTACGAGACGCGACGCATCATCGAGAGTGCGGCAGCCAGCCGGATAGCCCTCAAGCAGGTGCAGCCCGACGCCCTGCAGGCGATCGAATCCGCTGAAGCCGATCTTGTGCGCGCAGCTACAGCAGGAGATCGGGATGCTGTCGCGACCGCCGATGTTGCGTTCCACACCGCTCTCGTCGAATCCACAGGCATCCAGACCCTGACAGACATTTACGCGATGATCATGGGGCGGGCGCACATCGCCATGGTTCAGGTTCAGCGCAAGAATCCTGACGGAGCGCACCGAAGCCACACTGAGCACATGGCTATCCTCGACGCGATTCACGCCGGCGACCCTGAAGCCGCTGAAGCTGCCATTGCCGCGCACCTGTCGCGAGCTCAAGCTGATTATGTGCGCAGGGTATAGGCCGCTCGAACCTCACGCTTCACAGCTTGTCACGTCAGCGTGCGCTGCCCATTCACGATGCAGCCGGTCTCACGTCGTCCGTCGCGCAGCCGGGGAACCGACAACGACAACGTCGAATGCATCGACAGCGTGAATGTTGAGCACCACGTCGTCACCGTCGTGTTCAACTGTCAGGCCGGCTGGCTCGACGAGCGACCGCACCTCGGCCTCGGAACCGCCCCCGGGAACGCGCAGTCGCACATCGCGGATCGGCGCAGCCGGACCGTATGAGTTTCGGCGTTGCCCACTGTGATTGATGAGGTGAATGACGAGCCCCGCTGCAGAACGACCGAGTACAACTTCCAGGTACTCAGGCCCATCCACTTCGATCATCGTGGTGCTGAGCGCATCGCGTACGACTCCGACGGCCGCGTCGCGAATTCGCGTGAGCCCGAAGGCGCCATACGTCGTTCCGATCGTCCACGTGAACTGAGTGACCGCGCCCGTGCCGATTGGGCGCCGTGCTGCCGCGCTCTCTGAGCCGAGCACGTGCCCGTACGCCTTCTCGGGCGGCCCGAAAGGAGCGCGCTCAATAAGCGTGAACGTCGACTCGACGCCATCTCGCCACGCCACACGGTAGGCGCGTCCGTGCCGCGGGATGAGCGATGCCCCTTCCACGTGATCAAGATCGTCAAGCTTCACGTATGACGACATGAGCTCAGCATCCGCCGTCTCAACGCTCGTCACATATTCTGCGGGCAGCCACGACGCAGCCGCATCGCGCTCAATCGTCGCGTATTCGAGGCCGGTTCCCGCCGACGTAACGACGTGGCCTCCAGCCGCGACATATGCGTCGATCGCGGCATCCTGCGCCGGCTCGAGCGACACGATATCGGGCATCACGACAGCCTCGAATGCCGCAAGTGCCTTCGGGGTGATGGCATCTGCGGGCAACACGTCGAACGGTACGTGCGCTTCTTGAAGCGAAACATACCAGCCGGTGAACTCCGCGCGTGCTTGAGCGTGGCGCCCCGGTTCGACACGCAGCCCATCCGGTTGAACGAGCGCGACAGGCGAACAGGGGCTCAGACCGGAGTAGACGTCTGGATTCTTGGTCACGGTGCGCGTGGGGATCGCTGCCGTTTCAAGCCCGTCGTAGAGGATGCCGCGCGTCGCCCCCATAATGTACGTCGACGGGTTTGCTCCGCGCGCGATTGCCTGCACGAGGTATTGCCCGAGCATCTCTGGCTGTTCGTCAGAGAGGCGATAGGGCATGTCGAGAAACGCGACGGCGTTGACGAGCGCGGGCTTCTCAGGCTGAGTGACTCGAGACGCGCTGACGGCCTCACTCGTCGCGTGAGGCCACAGCGGGCGCCCGACCGCGTTGTTCGCCTCGTAGAAGAGGATGTCTGCCGAACGCCCCAGAATGAGAGCGGCGCCCGGGCTTCGCGTTGCGATGTGCGCACTGATGCGGGCGGTCAACTCGTCGATCGTCCGCCGCGCAAACTGCTTCCATGCCACGTAGTTCGGGTGATCAGCGTCGGCCGGCAGGTCGAGCCCCGATTCGGCGGTGAATGCACTGCGGCAGGAATCGCAGTGGCAGACGCCGTGGAGCGTTCTGCCGTAATCGACTTCGTTGAATCCGAACCAGTTGAAGAAGAATCCGTCGACGTTGTACCGATCGATGACCTCGTCAACGATCTCGAACATGCGCTCCTGATAGTAGCGGCCGCTGGGGCAGACGCTCACCAGCCCCTCGTATATCTGAAGGCCTCCGGTCCGCGACCGATACGCCCAATCAGGATGCTTGTTCGCGACCTCAGCTGTGATCTTCGAGAAGTCCATGCGAGCGAGCAGCCGGATACCCCGCCGGCGCGCGGCCGCGACCGCGTCACCCACGAGGTCGCCACCCGGTCGGTTGCGGAGCTCGGGGTTTCTCGGCTGGAAATCGAGATCTGTGGGATGGTGCGCGAGGATGCCGCCAACATTCAAGAGCCAAACGGTCGCTCCATGCGCTTCGATGTCATCGAGTGTTGCCTCAACATCGAGCGTGACATCGACCTCGCGCAGGTTCGTCTGGAAGACCCCGAAGGCGTTGTTCCACCACCCCTCGCGAGCAACCTGGCGCTCCGCACCGCGCGTGCTCTCTGGGTCTGTGTCGTCAACGAGCGAGTGCCCTGTGGTGACGGTCATGATGCCGCCGCCCCGTTGAGCTCGCGCGCAAGCACCACGAGCGCGGAGTGGTCGAGGCCGCCTCGCCCAGTCGCGACGAGCGAGCGCATGAATTGCGCGACTGCGCTCGTGACCGGAAGAACTGCTCCCGATGACTGCGCGGCGTCCATCACGATGCGCAGGTCTTTGTCGTGCAGCTCGGCACGGAAGCCGGGCCCGAATTCTCCTGCGAGCACCGACGCCGTCTTGCGGTCGATGACCGTGCTGCCCCCGAGACCCTTGGCGATGGCGTCGAGCCCTGCGCGAGCATCGGCGCCCTGCGCCTCGAGAAAGGCGATCACTTCGGCGAGTGCCTGCAGGTGCGTCGCGACGACAAGCTGGTTCGCCGCTTTGATGACCTGACCGCTGCCGGCGTCGCCGACGTGCGTGATGGTGGAGCCCATTGCCTCGAGCACAGAACGCTGGGCCTCGATCGTTGCGGCGTCGCCGCCGATCATGATCGAGAGCACTCCTTCGATCGCACCCGCTTCACCGCCGGACACCGGGGCGTCCAGCACGGGGTGGCCCGCCGCAGCGAACTTCTCGGCAATGCGCCGCGAGACGTTGGGGCTGATCGTGCTCATGTCGATGTAGGTCGCGCCCTCCGCGATGGTCGCGAGAACACCGCCGTCGCCCAGTGCGACGGCTTCGACATCTGGTGAATCGGGAAGCATCGTGATCACGACGTCTGCCCCAGCGACAGCATCCGCCATCGATTCGGCAAGCGGGATGCCCGCTGCCGTCGCCGCCTCGCGCGTCGCCGTCGAACGGCTGAACCCGGTGACGGCGTGGCCCGCTGTGACCAGGTTGGCCGCCATCGGACGCCCCATCACTCCGAGTCCGATGAATCCGATGGTTGCCATAGCTCGAGAACTCCCTTGTGCGTGAATTACCCCTGACGGCGTCAGGTACAACGATATATTAGGTCGCAGAAATCACTCTACCGGCTCAAATGACCAAAGTGGTATTTCGATTCACCTTATTGACGAAGACGGTGCGCCGATCGGCGAGGCAAACCGGTCAGTTGGCGGGCGCGGAACCCGTGGAACCCCGCACGACGAGCTCGGCGGCGCCGATCGCCGGAATCTCATCGACCTCTTCGCCGAGCATCTGCAAGAGCGTTGTCGCGGCGGCGCGCCCGCGCTGCGTCGCATCTCTGCGCACGGTTGTCAGCTCGGGCTCGACCCACTCCCCGAGCGCGAGCCCGTCGTAGCCGACGACAGAGAGATCCTCGGGAACCGAGAGCCCGTGCCTGCGCGCCGCTTTGATGCCGGCGAGCGCCATTCCGTCTGAGCCGTAGACGATTGCGGTGGGGCGCGTTGCCTGCGTCAGCAGACGCGTCGTGTGTTCGGATGCCGCGCCAGCCGAGTAGTCCGTGGCGATGGTGCCGAGCGAGACGAGGCCGGCACTCGAGAGCGCTCGCTCGAAGGCGCTTCTGCGCAGAATCGGCTGCACGCGGTCATTCGGCCCGCCGATGTAGGCGATCTTCGAATGGCCGAGCCCCACGAGATGGCTGACAACGCTCTCGATACCCGACCCCGCATCGTCAACGTCGAGGTGAGGGATCGGATCATCGGTCCACGGGGTCCCGACGAGCACCGCGGGAAGCCCGAGCGACCGAACGAGATCGAATCGCGTGTCACCGATGCGGCTATCCGTCAGGAAGACTCCGTCAACACGCCGCGCATCGGCGAGGCGCCGATAGGCGTTGAGCTCCTCTTCCGAGTTCGTGCTGAAGATATAGAGAAGCAGACCGTAGTCGCGGGGGCTGAGCACCGATTCGATGCCCGCGATGAGAGACGCGCTGCTGCCGCCGATGTCAGACATCGCTGCCGGGTTCGAGCTGTGCAGCACGAGGCCGAGCGTCTGAGCGCGAGCCCGCCGCAGCGCAACGGCCGTCGCACTCGGTGACCAGTTGAGCTTCTTCGCGGCATCCCGAATCCGCTCTCGTGTCGGCTCAGAAATTGCGCCTCGGCCGTTGAACACCTGCGACACCGCTGAACGAGAGACACCGGCGAGCTGGGCAACGTCTGCGATCGTCGGCCGAGCTGCCTCCCTGTGGGATGTTCCTTCGTGCTCCGTCACGTGCGGTCTGCCTCAAATCTGCGTGCGATGTAGATTGCCGAATCCCGGCGCGCGGTGAACCACGATTCGTCAGTCATATCGTAGTCACCGACCCTCTGCTTCTGCGGTTCGGCCCCGCCGACGAGGCACAGCCCGTCAGCGAGGCCTTAACCTTATGCGGTCACCCCAGTTCGTCGAGCTTCTCTTGGTAGAACGCGCGCAGATCGTCGCCTCCAGACGACTTCCAGCTGGCGATCGCCGCCTCGATGTCGTCTTCGTCGGCGCGCCCACGGGCGACGTCGGCCTCCAGATCTTCAAAGGGCTGCTCGAGCGATGCGAATCGAGCCGGTTCGATGATGCGGTTCCCCCAGAACGGATCCTCAACGAGGTACTTCGTCGCCTCCTCCATGAAGGCGTGCGTCATCTCTCCGACGTCAGGATTCGAGAGCACCGCGTCGACGACGTTCGGCCCCGTCAGGAACTTGTAGGTGGCAACCACCTCTTTCGTGCCCAGCTCGGTCGACCCCTCGGTGCCGTCGTCGTTCAGCTCCCAGTCAACGCCCTCGACGCCGTAATTGACCAGGCGGTACTCGGTCGTGCCGAACGGCGCGGCGAGCAGGTTGGCGAGGCCCAGAATCTCTTCGATCTTCTCGTCATCCGCCTGCTTGATGAACGACGTCATGTTCACGGCATCCGGGCGGGGAAGGTACGGGTCTCCGCCATCAGCGGCGAACGGCATCGCCGGGCGCTGGTCATACCCGGGAATCTGCGGTGCGACACGGCGCATGCTGCCCCGCCACCCGCCGAAGCTGTCCACCATCGTCGCAACCTGCGCCGCCTCGAACCGGGTCTTGTAGCTCCCTGTTCCGGCGACGGCGTCGGGATGCACGACGCCCGCATCGAACAGGTCGCGGTTGAAGAGCAGCGCCTCGCGATACTCGTCGGTTTCAAAACGGTGCACGAGCTTTCCGCCATCAAGGCGCCACGTTGCCGGCACGCGGAACATATTGTCGATTCCGCCGAGGAAGATGTCATCGATTCCCCAACGGCCTTTGCTCTCGTCGGTCAGCGCCTTCGCAAACTTCTTGAACTCGTCGCCGTTCGTCGGCGGCTCAACGCCGACCTCTTCGAGCACATCGTAGCGATAGAAGATCCACGAGCCGATGGCCTCCTGTGGATTCGGCAGCCCCATGAGCTTGCCGTTGTATACGCAGTACTTCCACGTGTCCGTCGTGATGTTCGCAAGGTTCGGATACTTCTTAACCTTGTCGCCCGCGAGGAATGGCGTGAGGTCGGCGAAGACGGCTTCGACCGCCTCGTCGAACCGAGCCGGAATCGTCGAGCTCGGCACGACGACCCAGTCGGCCACGTCCTTCGGCGAGGCGAGCACAGCCTGCAGCTTCTCTCCGTACGAACTTCCCTCGACGGCGTTGATCACCACCTTCGAGCCGAGCGCCTCGTTCAGCGCGACAAAGTAGTTGTTCTCCGGCAGCCCGGGCGGAACAGCGGAATAGATCGGAACCATTGCGTTGATCGTCGAGCCCGATCCCGGCGGGGTCTTAACCGATTGCACATACTCGTCTGGCACCTCGGTATAGATCGGTGTTGAGTTGTCGACAGACGGATACTTCGCCTTGACGTATTCGACGGGGATGTAGTCAGGGAGGACGGCCCCCAGATCGATTCCCGCTCCGCTGCCGGATGCACCCCCTGCCGAGCATCCGGCCAGTGCGAAGGTGCCGAATGTCGCAATCGCGCCGCCGACGAGGAAGCCGCGTCTGGAGAACGCAGCACCCGTTCCGCTGCCGACGCTCGATTTCACTGCCATGTCCCACTCCCTTGTGAACTTCTGCTCTTCTTCTGGGTCGTCACTCTTCTCAAACCCTCGTAGTATTTCGATATATCAACTACCGTGACATACGTTAGCATGACAGGAAATACTCGAGATCACGTTTTAGTAACTCGATATACTAGATTTCAGCGCAATTCGAAGGATGCCCATGAGAATCGCAATCACAGGCGGCAACGGTCGCCTCGGCAGCGAAGCCACAGCATATGCTCGCACGCGAGGCCATGATGTGACGGTGATCGATCGCGTCGGCGACGAAGGCCCGGCGTCGGCGATCATCGATCTGACCGAGTTCGACAGCGTCGATAAGATCATCCGCGAGGGCCGATTTGATGCGGTCATCCATCTCGCCGGAATGCCCGGCCGCACGAAAGTGGCGGGCAACCTGCTCTTCCGAAACAACATGCTGACCTCGTACAACGTGCTCAGCGCTGCGCAGCGCGCCGGTGTCTCGAAGATCGTCTTCGCGTCGAGTGAGACGATTCTCGGGCTTCCGTTCTCCGAGTCTCCCGCCGAGCTGCCCATTGTCGAGACCTCGCCCGCAACGTATCGTACGGGTCACGATTACGGAATGGTCAAGTACCTCGAGGAGCAGATCGCTCAGCACATGGCCGCAGACGATCCTGCGCTCAGCATCAGCGCGATGATGCTGACGACGATCGTGCTGCCCGAGATGTATGAGAACTTCGCGAGCTACGAGCAGGATGCTCGCGGGCGCGGGTACAACCTCTGGAGCTACACGGATGTTCGCGATGCCGGCCAAGGCGTCGTCCTCGCGGCAGAGTACCGAGTGCCGGGGTATGAACGCTTCATTCTCGCGGCTGACGACACTGTCATGTCAACGCCGACCGCCGACCTCGTCGAACGATTCCACCCCGGCAGCACGGTCACACGCAAGTTGGGCGAGCACGAGACGCTGTTCTCGAACGAGAAAGCCAAGCGCCTCCTGGGCTTCGCGCCGCAGTACGGCTGGCGAAATGCGTAACACTGCTCACGGCAGCGATGTCGTGCCGACGCAGGTGCGAGACGCGCGGCGCGGAATCGTCGCGTGAGATCCGGCATGACGCGTGGCGGAGGAACCCATACCGGACGTGCAGCGCCCGGCATCCGGAACTGACATCCCGCGTTAGCATCCGTCACTGACATCCGGCATCAGCATCCAGCCCCAGCGTCATTCACCGGCATTCGAATCAAACGCCCAGCGCCCAGATTTCTCGCCCGGTCGCTACCCCTTGACCGCACCGATCATGACACCGTTCTTCAGGTGTCGCTGCACGAAGGGGTAGGCGACGAGAATCGGCAGCATCGCAATCACCACGAGCGCCATCTGCAGGGCGATCGGGGCCAGAGGGGCTCCACCCGTCGCGATCTGCTCGCCCACGTTCCCCTGCTGCGCTGTGCCCTGGAGCACGTACGAACGCAGCACCAGCTGCAGTGGCCACAGTCTGTTGTCATTGATGTAGAGCATGGCATTGAAGAAGGCATTCCAGAACGCCACGCCATAGAAGAGCGCCACGACCGCGATGACCGCCTTCGACATCGGAACGACCATGGTGAAGAGAATTCGCCACTCGCCTGCGCCATCGATGCGCGCGCTCTCGAGCACTGAGGCGTCGATGCCCATGAAGAACGATCGCATCACCAGAACGTTGAACGCCGATACAGCGGTCGGCAGAATGAGCGCCCAGAGCGAGTTGATGAGCCCGAGGCTGCTGACGACGAGGTAAGTCGGAATGATCCCGGCACCGAAAAACATCGTGATGAGCGCTGTGAAGAGAATGGGCTTGAAGAACACCATCGACGGTTTCGAGAGACCGTAGGCGCCCAGTATCGTGACAAGAACAGCGATGGCCGTTCCGACGATGGCGACGAACAGGCTCACCCCGATCGCGCGCGTCACGACCCCGCCGGCAAACACCTGCCGATAGGCGCCGAACGTGATCTCTTGAGGAATGATCACGAGGCCACCGGCCTGGCGGATCGTCTCTTCGGTAGAGAGGCTGGTGATGACCACCATCCACAGCGGCAGCAGAACGGCGATGACGATCGCGCCGATCAGGATGCTCTTTGCCAGGCTGCCGCCGAAAGTCGGCTGCTCTTCCCAGATCGGCCGCTGCGCGCCTGCGCGCTTTGCCTTCTTCGCGGGCACGGTCAGGCGTCGGGTCTTGAGTTCTGTGCGAGTCATCGTCGATAAATCCCGTCTTCTCCAAAGATGTGCGCGATCTTGTTCGCACCGAGAACGAGCACAAGGCTCACAATCCCCTTGATTAGCCCCGCCGCGGCGGCGAAGCTCCAGTCGCCGTACTGCACGCCCTCGTAGTACACGAACGTGTCGAGAACCTCGGCCGTAGCGACGCCGACGGCATCACGCTGCAAGAGCATCTGCTCGAACCCGACAGTCAGTGCGTCGCCCAGGCGAAGTATGAGCAGCAGAACAATCGTCGACCGGATGCCGGGAAGGGTGATGTGCCAGAGTCGACGCCAGCGGCTCGCGCCGTCAACCGCTGCCGCTTCGTAGAGAGAGGAGTTGATCGCGGCGAGCGCGGCAAGGAAGAGCACGATGCCCCAACCCGCATCCTTCCAGATCGTCTGCGACGTCAGCAGGGCGAGGAAGACATCGGGATTGGTCATGATCTCGATCGGCTCGGCGCCGTTGGCGCGCAAGATCTGGTTGATGATGCCCGCTCCGCCGAAGATCTGCTGGAAGATCGTCACGACGATGACCCAGCTGAAAAAGTGCGGCAGGTACACGATCGACTGGATGATCGTGCGGACCCTCTCATTCAGCACGCTGTTGAGCACGATCGCGAGGATGATCGGGAGCGGGAAGTAGAAGACGAGCTGCACGACGGTGATGACGACAGTGTTGGAGACTGCACGCCAGAAGCCGCTGTCGGCGAGGACGCGAACAAAGTTGTCGAATCCGACGAACGCGCTGCCGAAGAACCCCGAGTATGGCGAATAGTCGAGGAACGCCACGATGTTGCCCAGAATCGGCAGATAGGTGAACAGAAGAAAGAGCACCAGCATCGGGATGACCATGATCAGCCGCGATCGGTCATTTCGGATGCGTGTGCGTAAACTCAGCTTGCGATGCGGTGCACGTTTGCTCTTCGCGCGCGCGCTCCGTTGTGATCGTGCCGTCTGGCGAGATTGCGCGTCGGATGACTCGGGCTCGCGCCGCACATGCAGGTCAGTCACCGGTCACTCCGTCCTTGGTCGCACCCGGAAGCGCGATTGTCGTCAGCATGTCGCCTCACTTCATCGTGGACGGCCCGATTCGCACGCGGCGTCCTCAATTTACGTCACTAGTATTTCGATATATCTACTCGTTGTCAACAGAGTACAGCTAGTCTTCATCAGAACCACAATCATTGGCTTCGCGGTGTTTTGTGTAGGTGGATAAACCGATATACTGCGAGATGCGACACGCTGACGAAGGAGACACAGTGACCAGCAGGCGAGAGATTCACCGGGTGCTTGCCACCGTCGATTTTGACGACGAGGGCATCGAGCAGCTTCGACGGGCGTTTGAACCGGCATCCTTCACGCATGTGTCAAAACACGACACCGACGCTGTCTCTGCGTTGCTCGGCGAGGCCGACGTCGCTGTGCTCGCCGGCGATCTGGGCGACGAGGTTCTCGCCGCGCCGCATCTGAAGTGGGTGCACTGCGACCACGCCGGCCTCAACGATTCAGCGCGCCAGGATGTATTCGACCGAGGGCTCATCGTCACAGGATCGGCGGGTCGATCCGGAGGCGCACTCGCACAGCACGCGTTCTTCTTCGCGCTCAACTTCGTGTACGACATCCGCTCGACGCTTGCAAAGCAGAGCGCTCACGACTGGAGCGGAGGCGAGGAGTTCCGCAATCGACAGTCGCTGTGGGGGCAGAATCTCACCATCGTCGGCTTCGGGCACACGGGCAAGGCAATGGCCGCCCTGGGGCGTGCGAGCGGAATGCACGTCACCGTGCTCACACGCAGTGACACCCCGAAACCCGCGGATGTCGATGTCTTGCTCAGCACAGACGCCGGCGACACGGTCGACGCCGCGGTGCGCGACGCCGATTTCGTCATGCTCGCGACGAACCTGACCGACGTGTCATTCCACATGATCGCCGCGCCGCAGCTGCGTCTCATGAAGAAGACGGCTGTGATCATCAACATGTCGCGGGGCGCCGTGATCGACGAACCGGCCCTCGTGACAGCGCTGCAGAACGGAGAGATTGCCGGCGCAGGCCTCGACGTGTTCGAGCGCGAGCCGCTGCCCGAGAGCTCTCCACTCTGGGACATGCCGAACGTCTTCATCACTCCGCACGCGACGCCGAAGCTTCCAGACAAGACGCAGCGTTCCATTGACACGATCGTCGCTAACGCAGAACGCTACCGGCGCAACGAGCCTCTACTCAATGCGCTCTCGCCACGCGACCTTTTTACCAAAGGCCGCAGTTGAAGAGGTATTGCGTTGCCCGACGCGCTTCACTCGTCGGCGAGGGCCTCGTCGATTTCTGCGGCGGTCGGAGACGTGGCCGGGCCGACCCGCGTGACCGCCAGAGCCGCCGCGACATTGGCGCGCCTCACGGCGTCGGGTAAAGCCACGCCGCGCAGCAGCGCCGCCGTGAGCACGCCGCCGTGAGCATCACCGGCACCGTTCGAATCGACAGCCGTTATCTCGATCGCCGGGATCCTTTTCGCAGATGATCCCGCACGAGCGAGAATGGCGCCGTGCTCGCCGTCACGAACGATGACGGAGCCGCCGACGCGGATCATGCTACTCAGTCGGTCGGCAGCAGCAGCCCCCTCACCTCCGCCGCTCAGAATCTGCGATTCTCGAGCGTTCAGCGTCAAGATATCGGTGCGGCGAAGGACACGGTCGCGCGTATCGGGGTCGATTTCGCCGATGAGCGGACTCGGGTCGAGGACAATCCGTACGTGCCCGGGTATACCTTCGAGCCACCCGGGAGTTGCTGCCGCGTTGCTCGCATGAGCGAGGCTGTACCCGGAGACGAAGACGATGTCGTTCTCGCGCAGCGTGACCCGCGCAAGGTCGTCTGCCGTCAGCAGCCCCTCGGCTCCGACGGATGTGACGAACGTGCGCTCGGTCGTGGCATCGACAAGCGCCACACAGTATCCGCTATCGACATCGTCGACGCCCGCTTGCACTACGTCGAAGCCACTCTCCGCCAGAGCAGCGCGCACCGTCGACCCGAATGGACCCGTGCCGTACTGCCCCGTGAAGACGACGTCGGCGCCGTCCCGCTTCGCGGCGATCATGGTGTTGAAGCCACCGCCCGCTGTCATCATGGACGAGTGCGCGAGCGTATCGCCGCCCGGTTCCGGAATTGCGTTGATCTGCATCACAAGATCGACAATGACGTTGCCAACGTAGACGAGGCGGCCCTGTTCAGACACGATCGTCAGCCTTCGCCGTTTCAGCGTCATCTGCATTCAGAGGTACCGCACCCGCACGGGCTCCGCCGAGCACGAGGTAGAGGGCACCGGCAATGACGAATGTGAGGACCCATGCGAGGCCGTTCGTGGCGATCCAGGTGTGCGAGAGCAGACCCGTGAACCAGGGAGCATCCGCGGGCCCAACCTTGGAGAAGAGCAGACCCACCACGATGGCAAGCGCCCAGGATCCGAATGCTCGCCACTCGATTCCGCCGCGGTACCAGTAGCCGCTTGTCGCGCGCAGGTCCAGCAGAGCATCCGGATCGTAGTACCGGCGCCCCCTCATATCGACGAGGAACACAGCGAGCCACGCGGTGATCGGGATCGCCAGCACCGAGATGAGCGTGATGAACGGTGTGTAGAAGCTGTCGGCCACGAGCATGAAGTAGAGCGCCCCAAGGAACGTCACGACCACATCGAGCGTCACCGCGTAGACGCGCTTCACCTTGATGCCGAGGGTCAGCGTCGTGAGCCCCGCCGAGTACACCGACAGGTGGTTCGAGAGAAGCAGGCCGCCGAATGCCGCGATCAAGTACGGCACGGCCATCCATGACGGCAGCAGTTCGCGGATCGCTGCGACAGGGTCACTTGCCTCGGCCAGGGAGGGATCGCCGATCGTGACGAGCGACCCGATGCCGATCAGAACGATCAGAGGGATGCCGGCACCTGCCGCCGCCGATGAGATGAGGTGACTGGAACGCACAGACTTCCGCTGGTAGCGCGACATGTCGGCGCCCGCGTTCGCCCAGCCGATTCCCGTGCCCGCCGCGATGACGCTGATCCCGACGAGCATCGCGCTGACCGGCCCCGGCGCTGCGGCGAAGACAGCATCCCAGTTCACTGTCGCGACGATGAACGCGGCGACGACGAGGTTGAGCGCGCCGAAGATCCAGGTGGCCCACTTCTGAATGACAAGGATCGCAGCGTGCCCCAAACCGGAGACGAGCAGTGTGCAGGCTTCGAAGATCACGATGGCAATGATGGCGAGCAGCGGGACCATCTTGGGGTCACCTGACACGCCGAACATGATCGTGAACAGCGACAGCAGCACAAAGGCGCCGGTAGTCGTGTTCACGGTCTCCCAGCCGAGTCGCGAGAGAAGTGAGACGAGAGTCGGGCCGATGTTGCCACGCACACCGAAGACCGCGCGCGAGAGCGTCATGCTCGGTGCTCCGCCGCGGCGGCCGGCGATCGAGACGACTCCGACCAGCGCGAATGCGCCCGCGGCGCCGATGACGGCGACAACGACCGACTGCCAGAAGTTGAGGAGCTGGAACGCGACAAGCGAGGCGCCCAACGGCAGGCCGAGGATGGAGATGTTCGCGGCGAACCAGACCCAGAAGAGCTGCAGCGGGTTGCCGTTGCGCTCAGAGTCGGGAACGGGTTCGATTCCACGCTGTTCAACGCGTGTCGGGATGTTGTCGCTCATGGACGTCCTTGTCGGTCGTATCGGAGGAGTGTCGGGTCAATCAGCTCGTGCGCAGCGCCAGAAGCTGCTGCGCGACGGGCTCGAGTTCCAGTGCGTTCATGGTCAGCACCCGCTGCACAGGGTCGGCTGGCCAAATCGAAGCGCCATGGACAGCGCCAAGCACGGCACCGGCCATCGCGGCGATGGTGTCGGTATCACCACCGAGGTTTGAGGCAAGGCAGAGTGTCTGCCAGGGGTCCGTGGACACCGCGACAAGCGCGACAGCGGCCACAACAGATTCTTGGGATGCTACGGATGTGCCCACCAGCTCGCGGAGAACACGGGGATGCTCGGTGACGGGGGTTTCTTGCAAGAGATCGCTCGCCCACTCGATGCGTGAGGCGATTGAACCGCCAGCTACCCAGTGGCCGCGGCGATCGCCCAGGCGTGCCGCGGCGATCGCTGTGTCAACAGCATCCTGACGTGTACCGCCATCGACGCCGACACTCACGGCGGCGCCGATCGCTGACGCGCTCGCGATGCCGAGTGAGGTGTTGTGGGTGACGGCGCTTGCCTCAACGACGGTGTCGATAAAGGCATGGAGATCCTCGGCCGGCGCAGCAACGCCGATAGGCGCCACCCGCATGGCTGCACCGTTTGTCGCTCCGAAGCGGCCGGACTCGCTTGCCGGAACGCCATCAAGAATCCGCTCGACCGCTCGTTTGGTGGAGGGCCCGAGGAGATCAAGCGATCCCTTCGCTTCCATGGCACGCTCCCAGTCGATGAGCGCCGTCGCGAAGGCCCGCTCATCGATACGCCCGTCGCCGTCGATTACCAACTGAGCCAGTAGAAGGGCCTGCTCGGTGTCGTCTGTGATGCTGCCAGCCGGCATTCCGTGCGCGATCATCTGTCGCGGGCCAGCGTCGATGAGCTGGGTGATCGAGCCGTAGTCTTCGGCGATCTCGTCCGGAGACATCGACTGGGTGGGCATGCCCAGTGCGTCGCCGAGGGCGAGGCCGAGAAGTGCGCCGTGCGCTCGGTCGAGTCGGGATGCCGCGGCCTGCTGCTCGTCGGCAAGGGTCGACGCGATCATTTCAGATCTCCAGACACGACATGCACGCGGAATCGGGCGGGGTCGAGCCAACTAACGACGCGCTCGACGAACGCCCCGTCAGCTGCTCGTGCGATGCGCACAAGGTGCAAGAAAAGCTCTCCGCTCTCACGGCGGAGAATCGCAGCGTCCTCGGGGCTCAGCGGTGCCACGCTGATCCACTGCTCGACGCGGGCGGGTGTGAGCCCTGACGCTGCCATGGTGGCCGCGAGGGAGTTGTCGATGAGCCCCTCCTCAGGAGCACGCGCAAGCGAGCCCACCGCGGGCACTCGGCTTCGCTCGAGTGAAACGGGCTTGCCCTCAGCGACGTGACGCGTGCGGTCTACCGCGAGAAAGTCGACCGAGTCAATCCCCACTGTCGCAGCGAATTCATGATCGACGACGCGCTCCATTCGCAGGATCTGCGAGTCGAACGTCACGTCGCTGCCGACCAGCGGCTGGCCCCAGCTTGTCGAATCGCTGAGCTCGTGGTCGTCGAACATGACGACAGATCCGACGCCGCTGCGGGTCTGAATCAAACGCTCGTTGGCGAGCTCTTGCAGCGCTTTGCGCACGGTTCCCCTGCTGACAGCGAACTGCTCGGCGAGCTCAAGTTCGCCGGGCAGCATTGCACCCCGGCTGTAGCGACCCTGCCGGATCGCTTCCCTGAGTTCGGAGAAGACCAGGTCATGCTTCAGGCTGCGGACGGGTGGTGTCGACATGACTTGTACTGTACCTGTTCACTTGCTGTCCACACAAGTGAAATCCTTCAGTTCATGGCCTCCGGAAAACGATTTTGCGGAACCGCGGCCTTAACGCTGTGATCGTGGCGCAGCCGCGAACGCGACATGCTCAAACCAGCTGAGTGCCCTTTCTGCCATCAACGGGTCTTCGTCGTCATTCCACATTTCGATTGAGACGGGACCGCAAAACTCGGATGCGTCGAGCACGGACAGCACCTTCGGCCACGGCACTTCCCCTTCGCCAAATGGCACCCGCCGGAAGACACCGGGCCGCGCGTCCTTGAACTGCACGGCATAGGCGTGAGGCAGTACCGCCACCAGCTCTCCTACAACATCGAGGGAGTTTCCCGCGTAATTGCCGACGTCGATGTAGAGCTTCACGTCGGGCTTATCGATGTCGGCCAGAAGAGCAATGCCGTCAGCCGCCGACAGAACATCCTGCCCATCGACGTTCTCAATCGCGAGCGTGATGCCAAGTTCGTCGGCGATCGAGGCCGCCGCACGCACCCCGTCAATAAATCGGCCGCGCACATTGTCGTCTCGCGGCCCATCGAACACGAAGTATCCGGCGATCTGCACGCACTCCGCACCGAGATCGCGAGCGAGCCCGAGGGCACCGCGCGCTATGTCGTCGGCACGACGGCGAATGGATGCCTCGGGGCTCCCCCATGGAAAATCGCGATGCGCACTCAGCACGATTGTGCCGATACGACTGCCAGCGTCCGCCGCGCACTGACGCAATTCGGTGCGCTCGCCTTCTGACCACGAGAGTCGCTCCAGCTTCTGCAGGCTGCTGTCAATGGAGAGCTCGACGAAGTCATAACCAGCAGTCGTCGCCTGGCGAAACCGATCGGCCCACGTTCTGCCAGAAAGCGCCTTCTCGTACACGCCGATCGCCGACGATACGCGACGTATCGCCGGCAACCGAGAGTCCCCCCAAGTCATGACCCCGAGCCGATAGGCACCTGCCCGTAGTCCTTCAAGTACCAGGAACGCGAGGCCGCGATCGTCTCGTCGTCGAGCGGCTCGATCTCACCGCGCAGCATGGCCAAGTGCGCAACCTCGGCGCACTCTTCGGTGTACTGCGCGGACCGCAGCGCCCGCTGCGCGTCAGATCCGATCGTGAACACTCCATGCGATTTGATGAGCACAGCAGTACTGTCGCCAACGTGCGTGACGATCTCTTTTCCGATCTCTTCCTCGCCGATCACGGCATAGTCAGACACCGGAATCGGAGCGCCGAAGAGCGCAGCATGCGTTGTCGTGAAAACGGGGATCGCCTCGCCTCGCATCGCAAACGATGTGGCATACGGCGAGTGCGTGTGCACGACACCGTGAATGTCGTCGCGGTGGCGATAGACATACAGGTGCGACGCCGTGTCGACCGATGGCTTGTACGGCCCCTCAACCACAGCACCGTGCAGGTCGACGACGCTCATATCTTCGGCGGTGAGTTCATTGAAGCTCACGCCACTCGGTTTGATGACGACAAGCCCTGATTCCACATCACGCGCACTGACGTTGCCGGATGTTCCGACGACCAGCCCATTCGCCTGCAGGTCGAGATTCGCCTTCCAGACATAGTGCTTGAGTTCTTCGAGCATGATTCCTCCTACAACGCTTCAAGTTGTTCTTCGCCCACGTCGACAGTCACGTCGATGCTGTCGATCTCGTCAGGAATTTCCACACGGAAGCCGAGGTGGTCTGCGACCTTCTCGATGATGCGGCGCGCCGTGAGACCATGCTCCTCCATGAGATAGCGAGCGGATGCTCCATGGGCGAACGTGTCGTCAATGCCGATGCGCACAAGGGGAACCCCCGCACCGATTTCCGCCATGGTCTCGGCGACTTCCGACCCAAGACCGCCAATCACCGTGTGGTTCTCCACGGTGAAGACCGCTTTCTTGGCGGCACGAATCGAGTCGGCAATTGCCGGGTCGTTGAACGGCTTGTGCGTTGTGACGTGCCTGTGTGTAATCGACACCCCGTGTTCCTCGAGCACGCGGGCAGCGCGAATCACTTCTTCTGTGCAGATGCCGCTCGAGAAGATCGTGACGTCTTCGCCCTCTGAGACATGGCGGATGCGGTCGAGCTGCATCGGCTCGTCGAACAGACGCGGAATGGCACCGCGCAGCATCCGAATGTAAACCGGACCGTTCACGGCGTGTGCCACATCGAGAACGGACTCGATGTCTGCCGCATCCCCCACTTCGAGCACCGTCATGTTGGGAAGCCCGCGCATAAGGCTGATGTCTTCGATCGCCTGGTGCGAGACGCCGCCGGGTGTCATGATGCCGGGAAGAAATCCGACCAGCTTGACGGGCAGGTTGGGGTAGCAGATCGACATAGCAAGCTGATCGTACGGGCGGCGAACCAGAAACACAGCAAAGGTGTGCAGGTAGGGCACGAGCCCCTCCCGCGCCATACCGCCGGCCCAGCTGAGCATGTTCTGCTCGGCCATCCCAAGGCTGTAGAACTGCTCGGGGAGTTCCGATTTAAATGCTGCGATTTCAGTGGACCCGGTGAGATCGCCCGAGAGTACGAAAACCTCTGGCTTGTCTTTCGCCCACGACACGATGTTGCGGGAGTGAACCTGAGTCTCGATCATGAGTCTTCCTCCTGAAGCTCTGCGAGTGCCGCCGCGAATGCTGTCTTGTCGTCTTCCGTCTTCGGGCGCACGTAGTGAAGATTAGGCTTGCGGGCGTTGAGGTATGGCATGCCCTTCGCGGTGTCGGTGTAGGCGAGCACAACGAGCGGCTTGCCGTTCCTCTCCTTCGCCTCGACCGCCTCGTTGATCGCCGCGACATCGTGACCGTCGACGACCGCGACCTCCCAGCCGAAGGCTTCAAAGCGCGAGTTGATCGGCTCGACATTCATGATGTCTTTTGTGAGCCCATCGACCTGTTGTCCGTTAACGTCAACAAAAAGCATGAGCTTGTCGAGCTTGAAGAACGCGGCTGCTTGCACACCTTCCCAGGTCTGGCCCTCTTCGAGTTCACCGTCAGACATAAAGACGACGGTGCGGCCGGTATCGCCGCGTAGATGTCGAGCAAATGCGATGCCTCCTGACTGGCTAAGAGCCTGACCGAATGATCCCGTCGTCAACTCGAAGCCGGGCGAATGCTCCGCCCCGATCATCTCGAGCGTGCTGCCGTCAGTGTTGAAACTCTCAAGCTCGCCTTCGGCCAGACGGCCGACGGATTCGAGTGCAGCGTAGATGGCAACGGCATAGTGTGCGGGCGAGATGAGGAAACGATCGCGGTCTTCGGCCTGCTCGCCATGAAAGCGGCCGCCAGACGGAGATCGGTGTTCGCTGCCCGGCACGCCGGTGAACGGCGGCGACGGCAGCGCCTCGGCGAGATCTTCGAGCTTGAGAATCTTCGTGTAGAGCGTTGCAAGAACCTCGGCGGATGACAGCGCCTGGCTCAAATAGCATCCATTTTTCAGAATAGTGAGTTCGAGCACGCGTGCCCGGATGCGCCGGGCGACGCGCTCGGCTTCTTTCTGCCAGGCACCGCCGTCGGATGTGGCGGGCAAACCGCCTGTTGAAGTTTGAGTGACTGTAGACATGTCTCTCCTTATACTGGTGAGAATCGGTAATGTGCGGCCGTCAGCGAGACAAGCTGCGGCCGGGGTCTGTGATGAGGTTGCGAAGCTCGTCGCGAGTCGTAACGACCTGCTCTCCGTATTGCGAGAGCGCGAGCGCGGCCATGGCGCATCCCGACGCGACGGCGTTGTCACGGTCACCGTTGAGCCAGCTGTGAAGGTACCCAGCCGCGAACCCGTCGCCGGCTCCGAGCCTGTCGACGATGTCGACAGGAAACGCCGGAGTGTGCGCCACGACACCGTCGATGGCTGCCCACGCACCCGTGCCCGATCTGCTCATGAGCACAGTGCTGGCGTTCGACATCTCGCTGAGCTGAGCGACGACCGAGTCAGACTCGCCCTGCAACCCATAGAGATCACGGGCATCGTCATAGCGACAGAAGAGGATGTCGGCGTCTTCGATGAATGGACGAAGTGCCTGCGCTGCAGCCTCGCACGACCAAAGGTTCTTGCGATAGTTGACGTCGAACGACACGGTGGCGCCAGCGGCTTTCGCCCGTGTGAACGCCTCGGCGGTGATCGCCAGGGCAGAGTCCGAGAGCGCCGCAGTCAGTCCCGTGAGATGCAGCACGCGCGTGTCGAGCATGCGGTCCCAATCGACGTCCGCGCTCTGCATTCGGGTGAATGCGGTGTCGGCACGATCAAACGTGACCTGTGTCGGACGCGGAGCGCCGGAGTATTCGACGTAGTAGGTGCCGAGGCGCGCTCCGGGAACACGGTGAACCCCGCCAAGATCGACCCCGTATGACCGCAGCTGCGTCTCGACCCGACGGCCGAGAGCCGAGTCGGGCAGGGAGCTGATCCAGCTGGTCGACCAGCCGAGCGACGACAATCCCGCGAGGACATTTGCCTCGGTACCCGCAATGCCAACCTCGAAGCTCGATACCCTGTCGATTCGGTCACCAACGGGAACGCTCAGGCGAATGCCGCCCTCGCCGAATGCCGTTACATCGTAGGTTGCCATTGTGAGCTCCTCTCAGCCTGCTGAATCTCAGTGCGGAGCGATTGCGCCGCCGCTCGAGGATCGTCAGCTTTCACAATGGTGGAGCCGACGGCGACAGCGTCGAAGTTGCCCCGCGGGAAGTGGGCAAGGTCGCCGAGCGCGAGCCCCCCGGCGAGGGTGACTCGCGCATTTCTCCGGTCCACGCTCTCGAGCCGCTCCAGCGTTGTGCGAATTTCGTCGTCGTCTTCGGCTCGAAATCTGCCCGAGCGGTGCGCGATGATGTGGCTGACTCCAGAGTCAACCCACTGCTGCACCTCGTCTTCGGTCCAATTCTCTCCCAACTCAACCTCGACCTCGCCGCCATTCGACTGGGCCGATGCCAGCGCACCGGAGATGACGGTCATACCGGATTCGCCGACTACAGTCACTCGGCTCGCGCCGGCAGAGAACGCGAGGTCCGCGAACTTTCTGCCGGCACGGGCGATGCGAATGTCGGCAACAATCGGGGACTCCGGAAACTCGGCACGCAGTGCCCGCACGGCGTGAAAGCCTTCGCTGAGGCAGAGCACCGTGCCCGCTTCGATCACATCGACCGACGCGGCGGCAGCTCTGGCTGCGGCGAGCGCTTCCGCTGTCGTGAGTGTGTCAAGCGCGAGCTGAACCTGAACGGCAGACATTATTCAGGCTTCGCCAGGCTGAACTGACGACGGGGGTTGTCGTACATGAACTTGTGGATCTGCTCTTCAGAGAAGCCCTCTTCGAGAAGACGCGGGATGAAGCGCTGCTTGATCCACTGCCATCCGGGCCCGAAGCCGTAAACCGTGTGGTGGGAGCGGCGACCCATGTCGTTGCAGAGCATCAGTTGGTCGCCGAAGCCGTCCTTCACGAGCTGGCGAAGCAGGTCGATGCGCACGCTGTCGGGGTAGTACTTTGCCTTGCCCGGGCCGTCGTAAATAAGCGAAGCACCGGTTTCAAGCATCTTGCGGTGATACCAAAGGTCGGGGTTGCGGTCGACGTGCGCAACAGTCATGCGGCGGAGATCGAAGCCTTCAGACGCGGCGATCTCCAGCTGCTCAATCCCCATCGTGCCGCCCGTCGTGTGCGTGCTGATGGGCGCGCCCGTGCGCTGTGCCGCCTGCACGGCGGCACGAATGACCATGTCCTCACCAGGGGTCACATACATGTAGGCAGTGCCGACCTTAATCCAGCCAGCCTTGCCGGTCGTTCCTCCCATACCGGTTTCAATATCGTCGACCATCTCCTGCGCGATGTTGTCGACGCCGCGGTCGGTGATGTTCTCTTCCATACCGTGCTCTTGGCAGATGTAACCGGTGCACGCGATGACGTGAACGCCCGCCTCTTTAGAAGCATCGATCATTCCTTGCGGGTCACGGCCCCAGGTCTTCGGCGTAGCCTCGATGATCGTGCCGCCGCCGATTTCCTTGTACTCGGTGAGCATCTGCACGCCCTTGGCGTAATCATCGAGCATGTGGTCCTGCTCGTTCTTGCTCCCATGCCCCTGAGGGTGAGTGAAGATGTGCTCGTGGGGCATTGTGTAACCCATCTCAGTCGAGTCGACGTCGCCGAGTACCGTACGAAAAATGTCAGTCATGATCTGATTCCTTTGCTTCTTGTGTGCGGACGAGTGAGCTATTTCAACTTGATGCGGTTCAGGCTTGAAGTGTCGATGTCTTCGAAGCTGCGTCCCTTTGTCTCCGTTGCGAAGAGATAGAGGATGCCGCCGATGACAAGGAGTCCCGCCATGATGAGGAACGCGGGCACGACCGCATCCTGAGTCGCCTCTGGAGAGATGAGGTTTCCGCTGCCGGACACGATCGCGAGGAGGGCAGGCCCAAACACCTTGCCGAGCGCACCGATGCCGTACGCCATGCCGAGCCCGGTGGCTCGAACGTTTGACGGGAACATCTCAGATGTGAACGTATTGATGATTCCAAATGAACCGTCTCCGAAGAGGAAAGCACCAAGCACACCGATATAGAACACGGATACTCCGAACCAGACGGCGTCCCCTGACAATGCCGAGAGGGTTACGAAGCCTGCACCGACGACACCACTTACGAGCATGGTCGAACGGCGGCCGATTACGTCGGCGATGCGCGAAGAGAAGAGCCGGCCGATGAGCGACGCCAGACTTACCAGCACGAACAGCTCCGCGGCCTGTGCGGGTTCGATGCGCATGAGTTGCGTCAGAAGCGTCGGCCCCCATGCCTGAACGGATGCCGAGGCGGTAATGAAGCAGAATGAACCGATCGTCGCGATCAACAGCGGCTTGCGGTGATTGCGCCACACCTCCCCGAATCCGACCGCTGACTGCGCGAACGCCTCGACTGGCGGCAGCACGACGTCTGCGGGGTCCATGTGGCGGTACCAGGCGACGTTTGTGCGCGCTTCCTCGAATCGTCCCTGCTGGATCAGCCACCGCGGCGACTCCCTGACGATGACACGAATGGGGAAGACGAGAACGACGGGAATCAAACCGAGGAGGAGCAACCCGCGCCAGCCTAGAGTGTCGCCCCAGAGAGCTGAAGCCTGGGCGCCGAGGAACAGTCCGACAGGGATGAAGACGACAGCGAGTCCGGCGATGCGACCGCGGTGCTTGGACGGCACGAACTCCGAAATCAGCGGAATATCGACGACAGGAAGGCCACCGACACCGAATCCGACGACCACGCGAAGTAACGCGAAGAGAATCCATGCACCGTCCGGAATTGCTGCGCAGACTCCGGTTCCGACGGAGAATACGATAACCGTCCATAAGAATGTGGGACGGCGACCGATCTTGTCGGCAATGCGGCCCCAAAACAACGCACCCAGCGTCGTGCCGACTCCGCCGGAGAGGAGAATAACGGCGCTCTCCCCAAACGTGAGCTGCCACGGTCCGGCAATAATCGACAGGATGAAGCCGATTATGAAGAAGTCAAAGAACTCGACGGTATTGCTCACCACGGCCGCACCGACTAGGAGCCGCTGACGTCGAGTGAGCGGACTCTGTTCGATCGCCGCGATCTCTGATGGAACTGTTCCCGGTTGTGACATGCTCGCTCTCCCTTGAGTGAGGTGAGAAAAGGACTATGGCCGGGCGAAGGTGCCCGAGCGATTCAGCCACTGTAGGCATGCTCTCACCGAATCGATAAGCATCTCATGAGCATCCGCTCTTGAACTCCCGCAAAGCTCTCGCTAGATTGGCGCAATGGTGCCGAACACAGCAACACGCGCCCAACGCAAGTTGAGCATCCGTTCACAGCTTGTCCAAAGTTTGTGGGCAGAGGAGCCCGAGCGACGGCGCGCAATGCTGCTTCTGGATGTCGCACGACAGTACTACGAGTACGGAATGGGCCAGGCCGAGATCGCTCAGGCGACCGGCTACTCGCGCCCAACTGTCGGACGGATGCTAGCCGAAGCGCGCGAGGTCGGCATCGTCAACATTCAAATCACGCACCCTCTGGAGCGCAGCGTCTCGCTCGAGCAGACAATTCAATTGCGCTACGGCATACAGCACGTGCGCGTGGCCCCGCGTTCACCGGTGAGCGACGGCATTGTCGAGGTCGGAAAGTCGTGTGCGACGCTCTTGGAGTCGGTGTTGCAACCGGGTATGTCCCTCGGACTGTCGAATGGGCGTATTCACAATGCGATGGTAGCTGAGCTCCATCATGCAAAGTCGCGCGGCGTGACGGTGGTGCAAATGGTGGGAGGTCTGTCACGGAACACTCGTCTTCTCGACGGCGATGAGCTGTGTCGGCGTGCGGCTGAAGCGCTCGGAGGCGTTTCGCACAGTCTTCCCGCTCCTCTTCTTGCGCGGGATGCGAATGCCGCGAAGGCTCTTGCCGCAACCCCTGAAGTGGCACGGACTCTCGAACTGGCTGGAAGCGTCGATGTCGCGGTGATCGGGATCGGGGCGGGCTTCCGACATCCGGCCAGCGTCTTCAGTGGCACGCTCACGGGCGATACGGTGCGGACGCTGCACAAACACGGTGCTGTCGGCCACATTCTAGGGCGGTTCGTTGACTCGCGGGGGAATCCGGTGACGAGCACGCTCGATGATCGAGTTATCGGAACATCGCTCGGTGCGCTTCGCGACATCCCGTTCGTCGTCGCGGTTGCCGCGGGCACGGAGAAAGCACCTGCGATCGCAGCGGCATTACGTGCCGGGCTCATCGACGTGCTACTTGTGGACGTCACGGCCGCGCAGGAGCTTGCGCACCTGCCAGAGTCTCCAACGAGAACCCCGTAGCCATGATCTCATTGCTCCTCCCTGCGATCTCCATTGTGTCTGGCCCGCGGAACCCTGAACGGCTCGGCTAGCCAGCGCAGGAGACAATCGCGTACAGGCCTGTGGAGGTATGCTCCATGATGGTTTCTCCGTCACGAATAACGGTGCACGTAATGGACGAGCCATTGTTCATCTGCGCGCTGAAGTTCACGAATCCGCTGCTCGACGTGAAGTACTTTTCCCACGGCAGTGAGGCGTTTGCATCTTGTTGGACGCTGTAGCTATCCGGGCCCATCCAGGTGATCAACGCGGAACTTCCGTTCCCTGTGACACGATATGTCGTTCCAGACAACGGCACAGTCAGAACGATTGCGGTATCAGCAGATGTGACCGTGCCCGCTGCAATGCTCTGCTTTGTAACTTCGAGGTCAGAATCGTGAGTCAACGTCACTTCAGTGAACCCTGCCTCTTCAAGCTGGTCAATCGCCTCGGACGCGCTCACTCCCACAACATCCGGAACTTTGTAGCCCAAGGTCATGGTGACCTCGCTGAATGGCTCGAGTTCTGTTCCGGGCGCGGGGTCAACCGATCTCACAAAGTCACCGTCTCCTTCCGTGGCGGAAGTTAAGAATGCAGTCTTCACCTCCTGCTCCGCATCTAATGTGCTCAGACCAGAGAGCTGAGGAACAGAGGCCAATGGAGCGTCAACGGTCAGCTCAAGAGTTGACCCTGCGGCAACTTCTGATCCAGGCGAGTTTGCCTGCTCGAGAACTTTCCAATCATCACCCGGCGTGTTGTCCCCAAAATTGTGTTGAACGTGAAATGACAAGGCTTCGAGGGCATCAACAGCTTCGCGGTAAGAAACGCCGACGACCTTCGGCACAGTCACCAGAGCAGGGGAGATGTTGATCGTGATCGTGTCACCTTCATACACGGTTTCTCCCACACCAGGGTCTTGACTGGCAACACTCGTGAACTGATTCTCAAGGCCATCTGCCTCAGAACTGACGTGGAGATCGGAATGGAGATCAAGATCCGATATGGCAGATTTGGCCGAATCGGCTGTCAGCCCGGCCAGGTCTGGCACTGTCCGGCGGTTGCCCAAATCGGTCGCCAGCCACACGCCTCCGATGAGCACGAGTGCACTCGTCGCAACAATGCCCACGAGCTTGATCGCACGCTTCTTGTTAAACGTCCGTCTTCGAGGCTTGATCTTCGCAAACGTTCTGTGAGTAAGGCCACTACTTGGATCCGGAGTATTCCCGCGCAACTGTCTGCCTCCGTCCGCAGCTGAGCCGCAACCGTGGTCCGGCTCACTCCTTGTGGATACGCTTGCACGCCTTGCACATGACGGCGGCGCTTCAGCACACCCTTTTGGCTCAAACTAGGTGAAGCATGACGTAATGTCGTTCCCCACTTCAGGGAGCCCCCAGGTGGGGTACAGGAGGTTCGACTTCCGAAATGACCGAC
>NZ_JAPCHX010000006.1 GCF_026107415.2 Microbacterium sp. MPKO10 | reverse complement strand
GCCCGGTCACATTCCGAACCCGGAAGCTAAGGCTCTCAGCGCCGATGGTACTGCAGGGGGGACCCTGTGGGAGAGTAGGACACCGCCGGACTTAACTTACACAACGTGAAGGCCACCCCCGCCCGGGGTGGCCTTCACTGCGTTAACCCACCCACACACCCACCTGCACCGGTACAGACAGCCACCGGTACAGTCACCACCGGTACAGACAGCCACCGGTACCGCCACACCGGTACAGGCACATCACTAGTACCGGCATAATCACGTGGGCTGCGATCAGAGCCCTTCAACTCGTGGAAGGCACCGCGGCCGCGACCCACACCCACAACACGCGTAACCTCGGGCTGCTCACCATGACCCGCTCCGCCGGTGGGCCATGCATCCAATGCATATCAGTAGCGCAGAGCTCAGGACCCTCGGAGGATCTGGGAGCTCTCATGCCGCCCCTCACCGGGCGGCATTTTCTCGTTAACCACTCCCAGGGAAAGCTGGGCTGAAGGCCGGGAACCACTGCATATTCCGCGAGTGGTATATGCGTGCGTACTAGCGCGAAGCAGCGTCGCTGAGGTGCGCACGAAAGCCGGCGAGCTCCTCGATGATGTCGCGGGCGGGCTCAATGCGCGTCATCAGCGCGGAGCCCTCACCCGCGTAGATCGGGGCAGTGTCGAATCGAGCCTCCCGCCGCGCTGCGATCATGTCGGCGACAAACGCGTCGTCAGCCTGGGCACGGGTCTCGAGGCGGTCGAGACACTCATGCCAGGCGTCTGTGAAGTCATTGACGAGAGCTCGCCCGCCGTAGTGCGGGGGCCAGGACGCTCGCTGCGCGATGTCGAAGGTACGGGTGTACACGGTGTCACCCGGTTGCGCAGCAACGAGACGCTGCTTGGCAGCATCCGGAAATTCAGACTCTTCGGCCACGGTGAATCGCGTTCCAATCCAGGCACCTGCCGCTCCCGCCGCCATAACTGCGGCTAGTCCGCGGGCCGTCGTGATTCCTCCGGCGGCAAACAGTGGAATGTTCGTACGCTCGAGGGCGAGCTGCAGAAAGGGGAGCGTGGCGATCTCGTTCCGGCCATGTCCACCGGCTTCCCCGCCGCGAACAATGATGCCGTCGGGCGCTGCGTCGATTGCCTGCTCCAGCTCTGCGGCGTTTCCCACTTGCATGAGGAGTGCAGACTCGGTCTCACGGACGGCAGCGATGGCGGTATCTGAACGGCCGAACCCGAGAGAGACGACAGACGGCTGATGCGCGAGCACGCGCGTGAGCGGGCTGAGGTCGGTCTCGAGCGCAAACGAGAGAAACCCTGCTCCCCAGACCGCGCCCTCGTTGTGCAGGCGAGCACCCGCTGAATCCAGCGCCTCGGCATCGGGAGTTGAGGGGACACCGAGCATCCCGATACCACCTGCGGCGCTCACCGCTGACGCCAGGTCGACGCCAGCAGCACCGGCCATCGAGGCGTTGAACACGGGAACCCGACGCATTGCAAGGAGCGTGGAGAGAGCGTTCATCATGATGCCAGTTTATTGGCGTAGAATTCCCACTGACTCAGACTTGATCCGCGAGGATCCCATCAACTCAATATGCGCATCCGACCCAGGAGGACCATTCATGACGCACGCCGGCGACGAATCCGAGAGCTCGCCTGAGCCCCGGCGCGCTTCTGGAGAAGGTTCCGCACCGCGACAAAATCGTGACGAGCGCGGTTCTGGGGATGCGCGCGGAGGCGCTCCGCGATCAGATCGAGGGCGGCCTGCCGGCTCTCATCGCGGCGGCGACGAACGCCGCTCGGGAGATCGCCGCGACGGTCACTCAGACCGTCGCCCACCGCGAGGCGCCGGTGACCGCCGTGACGGAAGTCGACCTCGTTCTGCTGACGGCGACCGGCGACCGGATCGTCGCGGGCCCGACCGGCGGCCGCCGCGTGACGGAGATCGTGGACGCCCTGGTGGCGGTGATCGCCGTTCTCCCCGAGACGGCGCGCGTGGATTCAACGGCCGTGACGGTGCGCGGCGCCCGCAACGCGATGGTGAGCGTCGGTACGATCGGGGCGAGGGCGGCCAGCGGCCTCCCCGCGATGGTGGCCGTCGCCACGATCGTCGCGACGCTGAGCGTGCTTCTGGGCAGGGCAGGGACCGTCGCCCGTCGCGTGACGGCGAACGAGGATATGAGCGTCGTGATGGTGACCGGCGTCCGCCCCGTGATGGCGATCGGCGTCCTCCGCGCGAGGGCGAACGCCGCTTCGACAAGCGCGACGGTGATCGGAGGCCCGGTGGTCGCGGGGAGCGCCCCGGCGGCCGTGCAGGCGGGCGCGACGGTGCGCGCGACGGTCGCGGGCGAGGAGACAAGCTGTGGACGCGCGATGGGCGCCCGGCGCGTGGCGACCGTGATGCGTTCGAGCGTGAGGAAGAGCTCACAGAGGAGCAGATCAGGCAGCGCGAACTGCGTTCCGTGCGCCCGCACCACGATGACCCTGAGATTCCCGAGGAGATCACTGACGCCGACCTCAACAAGTCGGCGCGCAACGAACTGAAGACGCTGTCGAAAGAGAACGCAGAAGGCGTCGCGCGTCACCTCGCGATGGTGGCGCTTCTGATCGATGATGACCCCGAGCTGGCGCATCGCCATGCCGTCAGTGCGTCACGTCGGGCAGGGCGCATCGCGGTTGTGCGCGAAACACTCGCGATCACCGCCTATCGCACGGGCGATTTCGCTCTGGCCCTGCGTGAGCTCCGCACATTCCGGCGCATCAGCGGGTCTGACGAGCAACTGCCGCTCATGGTCGACAGCGAACGCGGCGTCGGCCGCCCCGAGCGCGCCCTCGAGCTGGGTCGCTCTGTCGACCGGTCGACCTTGAGCGTCGGGACTCAGGTGACGCTCGCCATCGCGATGTCGGGCGCACGTCTCGATCTTGGCCAGCCCGAGCTTGCGCTGAGTGAGCTGCAAATCGCTCAGCTGGACCCCGCCGTGGCCTTCAGTTGGAGCCCGAGCCTGTTTGACGCCTACGCTGAGGTCCTCGAAGAACTTGGTCGCACCGACGAAGCTCTGACATGGCGTTCACGGGCCGAGGTCGCAGCGCGCGCACTCGATGAGGCAGACCGTGTCGAGGAGGGCGAGACCATCATCGTCGTCGAAGAGGACGTCGAGATTCCCGTCGACATCAGCGAGTCCACCGAGGACGATCCCGGCGCGACGATTGAGAATGCGGGTCCGCGCGAGGCTATGTCCGAGACTGCTGACACGGACGCAGAACTGACTGTCGCGGAACCGGCCGCCGATGACCCAGCAGAAGCGCCAGACACAGCAGCAGAGGCAGACGACACGGTGCCAGAAGCCGACGCCGAGGAACCGGAGAGAACGGCTCCTGCCATCGCCGTGTCTGAGGACCAGACGTCAGCAGCTGCGGCACCTGACGAGACATCAGCTGATGCGAAGGAGGATGCCGACGGTGCTGGGCCGACGCAAGAGTAAGACCGTGATGCCGCTTGACGGTGTAGATGCGGTTCTCGCCGACCTGGATGGCGTCGTGTACGCCGGCCACGATGCGATACCGCACGCTATCGAGAGTCTGACACGGGTGGCCGAGAGCATCTGCGTCGGCTACATCACGAACAACGCCTCCCGCACCGACGCCGCGGTCGCCGAGCAGCTGCGCGGGTTCGGACTCACAGCGACGGCGCGAGACGTCATCACGAGTCCGCAGGCCGCCGTCCGTCTGCTGCGCACGCGCGTGGCCGACGGCGCGCTTGTGCTCGTTGTGGGAGGCGAAGGCCTCATCGACGAACTGACCAAGGCCGGCTACCGCGTGACACGACAGGCCGACGACGGACCGGATGCTGTCGTCCAGGGTTTTGCGCCGGACGTGGATTGGGCGCAGCTCGCCGAGGCGGCATACGCGCTGCAGGACGGCCGTGAGGCCAACGATCTGCCGTGGATCGCCACCAATACTGACTGGACGATCCCTCGTGAACGCGGCATTGCGCCGGGAAACGGCACGCTGGTGTCGGCTGTGCACACCGCTGTCGGGCGACTCGCAGAGGTCGCAGGCAAGCCGGAAGTCCCCATCTTCGAGGAAGCGAAGCTGCGGTTTGACGCGCAGCATCCGCTGTTCATCGGCGACCGGCTCGATACGGACATCCTCGGGGCGAACCGTGCGGGAATCGACTCGCTGCTTGTGCTGACCGGAGTCGATCAGGCCAAGCACGTCCTTGCTGCTCCCGAAGGCGGTCGGCCCGACTACGTCGTCTCTGACCTTCGCGGCCTCTTCGAACCGTATCCGGTGACCGAATACTCGCGTGACGGCACCGAAGCGCGCGTCGGCGACTCCGTGGTTCGGATCGCTCGCGGGACTGACATCGAGATCGCCCGCGAGGGTTCGTCTGCGTTAGACCGCCTGCGTGCCGCGAGTGCCGTGATTTGGGGGAGCGGACGACAGATCTTCGGATTCAACGTGCCCGAGCGGCTCTACGCGTGAGCGAGCCTGCACGGCGCGTCGCCGATGAGCTTGTAGCCTAAGGGTGTGACGAACGACGAAGAGCAGGGCACACTCGACCCGGACGCACTCGTGTCGCGATTGTCGCTGATCGAGGAGCGCCCACTTTCTGAGCGCGCCGACGCCTACGCTCGTCTGCACGACGAGCTGAGCACCGTTCTCGAGGGGAGCGACCACGAGGGCACCGGACGGTGACGGCGCGACGGCTGGATGCCGCACTTGTTGAGCGCGGCCTCGCGCGTTCCCGTGCCGTCGCGGTGACGCTCATCACCGCAGGTGGCGTCGAGGTTGACGGCCGCTCCGTCGTGAAGCCGTCGACCCCCGTGACGGGCGAGACGCAGATCTCCGTATCCGGTGCCGACCACTACGTGAGCCGCGCCGCTCACAAGCTTATTTCTGCGCTGGAGAGCTTCGACTGCCCAGTTGACGGACGACTGGCTCTCGATATCGGAGCATCGACCGGCGGATTCACCCAAGTGCTTCTCGAGCGCGGCGCCCGCGAGGTCATCGCTCTCGATGTGGGCCACGACCAGCTGGCCCCGACGCTGCGCGGCGACCCTCGCGTGCGCGTCGTCGAAGGCTTCAACGTTCGCGAGCTCAGCGCCGACACGCTGGCACAGGCTGCGGGCACCGCCGATAAGCCTGACCTCGTCGTCGGGGACCTCTCGTTCATCTCGCTCGCTTACGTTCTCGCCCCTCTGGCGCAGACGCTCCCTGTCGATGCCGACGTGATCCTGCTCATCAAACCGCAGTTCGAAGTCGGCCGATCGGGAGTGCGCGAGGGGATCGTTCGTGACGCCGGCCGTCGCATCGATGCCGTGCAGTCTGTGCTCTGGGCCGGCTGGGACGCAGGCCTCGGCGTGTGCGGGCTCGAACGCTCGCCGGTCATCGGCACGCACGGCAATGCCGAGTACCTTGTCCACATGCACGCACAGCGCGGCTCTAATCCGACAGAATGGATGCTGCGAGCCGAACAACTTGCGGGAGGTGCCGAATGACAACGCTGCGGTCCATCCTGGTCGTGTCGCATACCGGGCGCAGCGACTCTATCGAGGCCGCCGCCAGTGTGATCGGAAAACTGCGTGATTCCGGCATCCGCCCCGTTCTCGTCGCCGATGAGCGTGAGCAGCTCGATCGGGCCGGTGCCGATCTGTCTGGTGTTGCGTCGTTTGAAGAGCTGCGCGTTGACGAGCTTGAACTCGTGATGGTCCTCGGCGGTGACGGCACGATTCTGCGGGCAGCCGAGCTCGTGCACGACCATGCCGTTCCGCTTCTCGGCGTCAACCTTGGGCACGTCGGCTTCCTCGCCGAGCTTGAGCGCGACGACCTCGCAAACGCGGTGCAGCGTGTTGTCGAGCGGGATTACGCTGTTGAAGAGCGCATGACGCTCGCCGTCTCCGTCACAATCGGCGGCAGCGTTGTCTACGAGACCTGGGCGCTCAATGAGGCAACCGTCGAAAAGGCGAGCCGTGAACGGATGCTGGAGCTCGTCGTCCAGGTCGATCAGCGCCCGCTCGTGTCATTCGGTGCCGATGGCGCCGTCATTTCAACACCGACCGGGTCCACCGCCTACAACTTCTCGGCGGGCGGCCCGATCATCTGGCCGACCGTCGAGGCGATCACCCTCGTGCCGTTGAGCGCGCATGCACTGTTCGCCAAGCCGATCGTGATCGCGCCGGACTCCACTCTCGCGATCGACGTGCTTGGGCGCAGCGACGGCATTGGCGTGCTGTGGTGTGACGGCAGGCGAACATTTGAGCTCGAACCGGGCTCACGTGTGAACGTCGAGCGCTCGGCGAAGCCCGTGAAGCTTGCGCGTCTGCACGACAGCCCCTTCACCGACCGCCTCGTGCGTAAGTTCCACCTTCCCGTCAGCGGGTGGAGGGGGCCTGCCGCATGATCGAGGAAATCGAGATCGCCGACCTGGGCGTGATCGAGCGGGCGAGCTTGCCGCTAGGCACCGGCTTCACAGCGATCACCGGCGAGACGGGAGCGGGAAAGACGATGGTCGTGACCGCACTCGGGCTGCTGCTCGGCGGGCGTGCCGATGCGGCGACCGTCCGATCGGGCGCCGCGAACGCGCGGATCGATGGCCGCTGGGTTGTGCCCGAGGACGGGGCTGTCGCCGAGCGGGTCGCCGAGGCCGGCGGCGACATCGACCCGTTCGGCGACGCCGGAGAAGCGGAACTGACGCTGGGACGCACCGTCACCGCTGAGGGGCGCAGTCGGGCGCAGGTCGGCGGGCGCAGCGCTCCCGTCGGCGTGCTCTCTGACTTGAGCGGCAGCCTCGTCGCCGTCCACGGCCAATCCGAGCAAATCAGGCTTCGGTCACGCTCAGCGCAGAGGGACGCACTCGACCGCGCGGCCGGAGACGAGCTCGCCGCCGTTCGCTCCCGATACCGCGACATCTTTGACCGGTGGCAGAAGAACTCCGCAGATCTTGAGACGCTCCTGCAGGACAGGGACGCGCGGCAGGCCGAAGCCGACGATCTGCGTGCGGCCATGGACGAAATCGAGCAGGCTGCTCCACAGCCCGGCGAAGACGACCAGCTCGCGGCCACCGCCGAGCGCCTGACGAACCTCGAGGAGCTGCGTCTGGCTGCGGCCGGAGCACGCGAGGCCGTCTCGACAGAACTGGCTGAGGGCGATGACGTCCTCGCGCTGATCGAGAACGCACGTCGCTCACTCGAACGCGTCACGAGCATCGACGACGCACTGCAGCCCATCGCCGATCAGCTGCAGAACCTCAGCTATCTTGCCTCCGAGGCTGCGGGGGATCTCTCCAGCTACCTTGCTTCGCTCGATGCCGACGACAGCCACGAGCTCGAGGCGATCAACGAACGCCGCGCCCTTCTGGCGACGCTCGTGCGCAAACACGGTCCGACGCTCGACGATGTCATCGAAACGCTGGAGCGGGGGAGCGCACGGCTTCTCGAGCTCGACACCGACTCCGAGCGCATCGAGACGCTGACCGAGCAGGTCGACGCCGATGCGCGTGAGCTCGCTGATGCAGCATCCGCCCTCACTGATGAGCGGACGCGCACAGCATCCCGGCTCTCGGCCGCCATCAGCGACGAGCTCACCGAGCTGGCGATGCCGGATGCCGCCGTCCTGATCGAGGTGTCGGACGCAGGGGAGTACACGCGTTCCGGTCGCGACGACGTCGCCTTCCTCATGCGCCCCCACGCCGGTAGCGAACCGAGGCCGCTCGCGAAGGGCGCATCCGGCGGTGAGCTGTCGCGCGTGATGCTCGCGATCGAGGTTGTGATCGCCGCATCCGACCCTGTGCCGACCTACGTGTTCGACGAAGTGGATGCCGGAGTGGGCGGGGCAGCCGCAATCGAGATCGGGCGACGACTCGCCCGACTGGCACAGCATTCGCAGGTCATTGTCGTCACCCACCTCGCGCAGGTCGCCGCATTCGCCACCAACCATCTCTCGGTTGTGAAAGAGAGCGACGGATTCGTGACGGCGTCAAGCGTCACGCGGCTGGACGGCGATGCGCGGACGGCTGAGATGACCCGTCTGCTGTCCGGCTTGGCCGACAGCGACTCCGGCCGCGCCCATGCCGAAGAGCTGCTTGAGCTCGCTCGGCCCGAAACGCAGATGATAGGATAGAAGCCCGTGGCGAACATTTCTGAAACGGGCATCTCACGCGACACGACCAAACACATTTTTGTGACTGGTGGTGTCGTTTCTTCTTTGGGCAAGGGCCTGACGGCGGCAAGCCTCGGCAACCTGCTCACGGCACGCGGTCTGCGCGTCGTGATGCAGAAGCTTGACCCCTATCTCAACGTCGATCCGGGAACGATGAATCCGTTCCAGCACGGGGAGGTGTTCGTCACCGACGACGGGGCCGAGACCGACCTCGACATCGGGCACTACGAGCGCTTCCTCGACATTAACCTCAGCCAGGCGGCGAACGTGACGACGGGGCAGATCTACTCGACCGTCATCCAGAAAGAGCGACGCGGAGAATACCTCGGCGACACGGTTCAGGTGATTCCGCACATCACTGACGAGATCAAGCGTCGCATGCGCCTTCAGGCGACGGAGACTCCGAAGCCTGACGTGATCATCACCGAAGTGGGCGGCACGATCGGCGACATCGAGTCGCAGCCCTTCATTGAGGCGGCCCGACAGGTGCGTCACGAGCTTGGGCGAGACAGCGTGTTCTTCGTGCACGTTTCGCTCGTGCCCTTCATGGGGGCCTCAGGCGAGCAGAAGACGAAGCCGACGCAGCACTCCGTCGCCACATTGCGCTCCATCGGAATCCAGCCGGACGCTCTGGTTCTGCGCAGCGACCGGCCCGTGACCGAGAGCAACAAGCGCAAGATCGCGCTCATGTGCGACGTTGACGAGCGGGCGGTCGTCAACACTGTCGACGTTCCCTCGATCTATGACATCCCGTCGACGCTGCATGATCAGGGCCTCGACTCGTACATCATGAACGAACTCGGCCTCTCGGCGGGCGATGTGGACTGGACGCGCTGGAACACGGTGCTGCAGGCCGTGCACGAGCCGAAGGACGAGGTGACGATCGGGATTGTCGGAAAATACATCGACCTTCCTGATGCGTACCTGTCGGTAACCGAGGCTCTCAAGGCGGGCGGGTTTGCCCACAAGACCCACGTCAACCTCACGTGGATCCCCTCTGACGACTGCGAGACGCCGGAGGGCGCTGCACAGGCACTCGCCGGCATCGACGGCATCTGCGTGCCCGGCGGATTCGGAATTCGCGGCATCGAGGGGAAGCTCGGTGCCCTCACCTACGCGCGCACCAACGGCGTTCCCACGCTCGGGCTCTGCTTGGGCCTGCAGTGCATGGTGATCGAGTACGCACGCAGCGAAGCCGGGCTCGACGGAGCAAGCTCGACCGAATTCGACGCTGACACACAGCATCCGGTGATCGCGACGATGGCTGAGCAAGTGGAGATCATCGCGGAAGGCGACATGGGCGGCACGATGCGCCTCGGGCTGTACCCGGCGAAACTTTCAGACGGCTCCATCGTGCGTGAGCTCTACGGCGCGCCCGAGGCGTCAGAGCGACACCGCCATCGGTATGAAGTGAACAACGCGTACCGCGACCGCATTGCCGAGGCTGGTCTCGTGTTCTCGGGAACCTCCCCAGATGGCGGGCTCGTCGAGTACGTCGAACTCCCGCGTGAGGTCCACCCGTTCTACGTCGCCACGCAGGCGCATCCCGAACTGCGGTCGCGCCCAACCGATGCGCACCCGCTGTTCGCCGGTCTCGTCGCAGCATCGCTCGAGAGGCACAACGCGAGCCTGCTGTTCGACGATGAGGTCGAGGAGAACGCGTGACGGGTGAGCCGCGACCGCTGCAGGATGAAGCGACGTCGGCCGACCTCGTGTCGAGCGACGTCGCGTTCAACGGTCATGTGTGGGACATCAGGCGCGATACATTCCGTTTGAACGATGACTCCCTCACGCGCGAGTACATGGATCACACGGGCGCCGTGGCGATCCTCGCGCTCGACGACCAGGACCGTGTGCTGCTGATCAACCAGTACCGTCACCCCGTGCGCGCTCGACTGTGGGAGATCCCCGCGGGTCTGCTCGACATCGACAACGAGCATCCGCTCGACGCTGCAAAGCGCGAGCTTGCCGAAGAGGCCGATGTGGAAGCTGCGGACTGGGGAGTTCTCGCCGAGTTTTATACGTCGCCCGGTTCCAGCGATGAGGCGATACGCATCTACCTTGCGCGCGGAGTCTCCGCTCTGCCGGAACGATTCGATCGCGAGGCGGAGGAGGCTGACATCGAGAAGCGCTGGGTGAGCCTCGACGAGGTCACGGATGCTGTCCGCGCACGAGCCGTGCAGAACCCGTCGCTCGTCACCGGCGTCCTCTCGGCGTTCGTCGAGAGGCAGCGCGATTGGAGCGGTCTGGGGCCGGCGGACGCCGACTGGCCACGACTTCGTCAGCGGGGCAGCGCGGAATGAGCCTCGAGCGTTCGATCGACACCTTCCTGAGGCATGTCGCGATCGAACGAGGGCTCTCCGAGAACACGGTTGCCGCGTACAGCCGGGATCTCACCCGCTATCGCGAGTGGCTCGAGGGCATCAGTGTCGAGGAGTTCCCCCGGGTGACGAGTGCCCATATCGTCGCCTTTCTGCGCAGCCTCACCCAGAACGCTGAGAAGCCTTTGTCGCCGACATCGGTCGCGCGCGTGCTCTCGTCCGTGCGGAGCCTGCACCGTTTCCTTCTCGAAGAACGTGTCGTCGAGATCGATGTCGCAAAAGACGTCAAGCCTCCGCGGCAGCCGGACCGGCTTCCGAAGGCGATCACGATTGCTCAGGTTGAGGCGCTGCTCGAGACAGCATCCGGTGATTCGCCCCAGGCGATCCGCGATCGTGCGCTCCTAGAACTGCTTTATGCGACCGGCGCCCGGGTGTCCGAAGTGTGCGCGCTCAACGTTGACGACGTCGTCGACACCGATATCGTGCGGCTCACGGGCAAGGGCAACAAGCAGCGCATCGTGCCGATCGGCAGCTACGCGCGAGCCGCGCTCGACACGTACCTCGTCCGCGTGCGTCCGGCGCTCTCCGCCCGCGGAGCAGCAACGCCGGCGCTGTTCCTCGGCCTGCGCGGGCAGCGCGTCTCGCGACAGAACGCGTGGCTCATCATCAAGGCCGCGGCCGACAGAGCCGGGCTCTCCGAGCACGTATCACCGCACACGCTGCGTCACTCGTTTGCGACGCACCTGCTGCAGGGCGGTGCGGACGTCCGCGTAGTGCAGGAGCTGCTGGGGCATGCCTCGGTGGCGACCACGCAGATCTACACGCTCGTGACCGCAGACACACTCCGCGACATGTACACGCAGGCGCATCCCCGCGCCCGCGCAGATTCGTAGCATCCGCACGCCTGCGCGGCGAATCAGCGGGACGCCGGTACAATCGAGCACGACCACATCACGAGAGACGAAGAATGAGGCACGCAGTGGCCACAATCGACAACACCGCGGCCGCGGCAGACGAATCGCGCCCGGAGCTCGGACCCACCGGTCGCCCTCGCCGCGAGTTCGCGGAGCCGCAACCGCTCGGCGGGCACGGTCCCGCCCGCGTGATCGCCCTCTGCAACCAGAAGGGCGGCGTCGGAAAGACGACGACCACCATCAGCGTCGGCGCGGCACTGTCCGCGTACGGGCGTCGTGTGTTGTGCGTCGACTTCGACCCTCAGGGCGCGCTCTCCGCCGGATTGGGCGTGGCCACGCACGATGACCTGACGATTTACGACCTGCTGCTGTCGAACAAGAACGACCCTCGTGACGCGATCAAGTCGACGCACGTACCGGGCCTCGATGTGATCCCGGCGAACATCGACCTGTCTGCAGCCGAAGTGCACCTCGTCGGTGAGGTTGCGCGCGAGCAGATTCTCGCTCGCGTGCTGCGCAGCGTTTCGCAGGATTACGACGTCGTGCTGATCGACTGCCAGCCCTCACTCGGCCTCCTCACCGTCAACGCTCTCACGGCGGCACACGGTGTGCTGATCCCGCTCGAATGTGAGTTCTTTGCCCTGCGCGGCGTCGCCCTGCTGATCGAAACGATTGAGAAGGTCAAAGACCGACTGAACCCCGCGCTCACGCTCGACGGGATCGTCGCCACCATGTTCGACGCCCGCACGCTGCACTCGCGCGAGGTGCTTGACCGGGTCGTCGAGGCGTTCGGCAACGACGTGCTGGAGACCGTGATCGGTCGCACCGTGAAGTTCCCGGATGCCTCGGTCGCGGGTGTTCCCATCACCGAGTTCGCCCCCGAGCACAACGCCGCGAAGGCTTACCGTCAGCTCGCCCGGGAGCTGGTTGCGCGTGGCGCCGTCGCGTGACGTGCCCGCGCCGGCTCCCGACCTCGATGACGGCACAGAGCCGACGGGGGAGTCGGGCGGATTCCGCGTTGCACTGAGTAACTTCGAGGGACCGTTCGACCTGCTGCTCTCGCTGATCAGCAAGCACGAACTCGATATCACCGAGGTCTCGCTCTCTCGCGTCACCGATGAATTCATCGCCTACCTGCGCGATGTCGAGACGGAGAAAGAGCTCGACCAGGCATCCGAATTCCTCGTGGTCGCGGCAACGCTGCTCGACCTGAAGATCGCTGGACTTCTGCCGCAGGGCGAGCTCGTCGACGCGGAAGACGTCGCGCTTCTCGAGGCCCGCGACCTGCTGTTCGCTCGACTGCTGCAATATCGCGCGTTCAAAGAGGCGTCCACGTGGTTTGCGCACAGCTTCGACGCCGAAGACTCCCGGCACGCGCGCACCGTCCGGCTCGAGCAGAAGTACCGTACACGTACGCCCGAGCTGGTCTGGACGCTCACGCTCGACGATTTCGCCGCACTGGCAACCCTCGCTTTCACACCGAAAGAGATCCCGGTCGTCGGCCTCGACCATCTGCACGCCCCGCTCATCAGCATCCGAGAACAAGCGGCGTATGTCGTGGGCATCCTGCGGGCCGGGGAGCCCGTCACCTTCCGGCAGCTCATCGCGGGAGCTGAAGAGAAGGGCGTCATCGTCGCCCGATTCATTGCTGTGCTCGAACTGTACCGGCACGCCGCGCTATCGTTCGAACAGGTTGAGCCGCTCGGCGAGCTCACCCTGCGGTGGACGAACGAGCAGTGGACGGAAGAGAATCTCGCGAATCTGGGAGCAGACTATGACGGATGATCAGAGACGAGACGACGACACGGATGCTGTCGAGGCAGCGTCTGGCGAGACGACACTCACCGCCGACATCGACTTGGACCGCGCAATCGAGGCGCTGCTGATGGTGGCGGACGAGCCGCAGAGCGTCATGGGACTCGCCACCGCGCTGAACGTCCCCGTGAAGCAGATCTCTGCCGCGATCGAGCGGCTCGTGGACGACTACGACGGTGTGACCGGCAGCATCCGCCGGGGATTTGAGCTGCGCGAGGTCGGCGGCGGGTGGCGCGTGTACGTGCGCGAAGACTACGACGACGTCGTGGCCGCTTACGTCTCAGAACAGAACCCGAGCAAGCTCTCACAGGCTGCGCTCGAGACGCTCGCCGTCATTGCCTACCGCCAGCCGATCTCTCGCGGCGCCATCGCCTCGATCCGCGCCGTGAACGTGGACTCGGTGGTGCGAACGCTTCTCGGCCGTGGGCTGATCACCGAGGTCTTCACAGACAGCGAGACCGGGGCCATCAACTACGGCACCACGGATCTGCTTCTGCAGCAGCTCGGAATCAACTCGCTCGATGAGCTGCCGCCGATCTCGCCACTGCTTGCCGATGGATCGGAGGGATTCGACGACGATGTCAGATAGCTCTTCTCACGAGAATATGGGCGTGCGCCTGCAGAAGGTGCTCGCCGCGGCCGGTGTCGCCTCGCGCCGTGTGTGCGAGCAGTACATCGCCGAGGGCCGGGTCAGCGTCAACGGCGAGACAGTGACGGTTCCCGGCACCCGCATCGACCCCGAGACCGATCGTGTCGCGGTTGATGGTCGGGCCGTGCAGCTCGACACGACGAAGCGGTACATCATGCTGAACAAGCCGCGTGGCATCGTCAGCTCGATGCGCGACGAGCAGGGGCGCCCGGACCTGTCACGCTTCACTGCGCACCTTGAGGAGCGTCTCTTTAACGTCGGCCGACTCGACGTCGAGACGTCGGGTCTGCTGATCCTCACCAACGACGGCGAGATCGCCCACGTTCTTGCGCACCCGTCATTCGGCGTCGCGAAAACGTATGTGGCCAAGGTGAAGGGTGCTGTTGAACCGCGCACGCTCACTGCCTTGAAATCGGGGATCGCCCTCGATGACGGCCCGATCGCCGTGGACGCCGTGCGCGTCCTCGACAATCACGGGACGCAGTCGAGCCTTGTTGAGCTCACCATTCATTCGGGACGCAACCGCATCGTCCGACGGATGATGGCCGCCGTCGGGCATCCCGTCGTCGACCTGGTGCGGCGCAGCTTCGGCCCGTTGCATCTCGGAACGCTGCGCGCCGGAGAGATGCGCGAGCTGACGAAGGACGAGCTCGGCGGCATCCTGACGATCGCGCGCAACGCAACGGTCACAGGTGAGATCGCGTGGAAAGACTATGAGGCGGGGGTGGCAGGCGCGGCCGCATCCGAGTCAGCGCCGCACAGCGGGCAGAAAGGAACGTCGTGAGCTCAACTTCACGGCCAGGCATCGACAGCTCGTCATATGGGACCCGGCTCGACGCGCGTGTGCGCGTCGTGGGCACAGGGCTGCTCGGTGCGAGCATCGGGCTGGCCTTGACTGGCCATGGTCTCGATGTGGCGCTTGCAGACGCTTCGCCGTCGCAGCTGAAACTCGCAATCGACTACGGGGCCGGACGTGCCGCGCGTGACGACGATGATCCCGACCTGGTCATCGTCGCCGTCCCTCCCGACGTCATCGCCGATGTCGTCGCAGCCGAGCTGACGCGGTTTCCCCGTGCCGTCGTCACGGATGTGGCCAGCGTCAAGTCCGCACCGTACCTTGAGCTGACGAACCGCGGGCTCGATCTCACCCTGTACATCGGCTCGCATCCCATGGCAGGTCGCGAACGTGGCGGAGCGATCTCGGCACGAGCCGATCTCTTCGTCGGGCGGCCGTGGGTGGTGTGCCGTGATGATGACACGCCGCGACGTGCGCTCGCCATCATTGAGGATCTCGCTCTCGACGTGGGCGCAACGCCGATCGAGATGACCCCGGACCAGCATGACGAGGCCGTTGGCCTTGTGTCGCACGTGCCGCAGCTCGTCGCAAGCCTGCTCGCAGCTCGCCTCGTCGAAGCTCCAGACGATGCTCTGCGGCTGACGGGTCAGGGGCTCCGCGACACCGTGCGCATCGCCTCGAGCGATCCAGCGCTGTGGGTGCAGATCCTCGGTGCGAACTCCGCGCCTGTTGCTGAGGTTCTGACGGCTCTGCGCTCTGATCTTGACGCCGTCATCGGCGCGCTTGATGCCCCGGACGCCCGCGGCGCCCGTCGCCACCTTGCCGACACGTTCGCGGCGGGCAATGCCGGTGTCTCCCGTCTCCCGGGCAAGCACGGACAGGATCGCCGCTTCTCGCAGATCGTCGTCATGGTCGATGACACTCCGGGGCAGCTGGGACGACTTCTCACCGAACTGGGTGAGATCAACGTCAACATGGAGGACCTTCGCCTCGAACACTCGCCGGGTACGGCGGTGGGACTGGCTGAGATCAGCGTCCTCCCCGAGGTCAAGCAGCGCACCATCGAGGATCTCGAGGCGCGCGGCTGGCGGATTGCGAGTGTGTGAGTATGGCCGAGATTTTCGTGGCGATCGACGGTCCGGCTGGGTCGGGGAAGTCCAGCATCTCGAAGCAGGCGGCGCGACGTCTGGACTACAGCTATCTCGATACGGGGGCGGCATATCGTGCCCTGGCCTGGTGGGTGCTCGAGCGCGGGCTGTCGGCATCAGACAGCGCTGCGATCGTCGATGCGCTTCCTGATTGGGATTACAGCATCGGTATCGACCCCGACGCGTACGTCGTCATGGTCGGCGAGACCGACGTCACCGACGCAGTCAGAGAGCCACGAGTCTCGGGCGTCGTCAGCAGTGTGGCGCGCGTTCCCGAGATTCGTGAGCACGTCAACGCGATGTTCCGCGACATCATGCGTTCTGCGCCGACGGCGGGAATCATCGTCGAGGGTCGCGACATCACCACGGTGGTCGCACCGGATGCTCCCGTGCGCATTCTGCTGACGGCCTCCGAAGAGGTTAGAATGGCCAGACGCTCAGCGGAGCTGACGACAGAGAAGGCGACGGATGTCGCTGATCAGCTGCGCAAGCGCGACGCCGCAGACTCGCGCGTCGTCGATTTCATGACCGCGTCAGATGGCGTCGTGACCGTCGACTCGACAACCCTCAACTTCGATCAGACCGTCGATGCAGTGCTCGACGTGATCGCCCAGCAGACCGCAAGGACCTCACATGGCTGACCAGACGCCCGACGACGACCAGTACGGCGAGGACACTCTCGCCGAAAACCTGGAGTCGCTCGACGAGACGGATATCGAGCAGCGCGCGGCAACCCTGCGCCAGGGTCTTGATGATTATGACCTTGATGAAACCGACATCGAGCTGCTCGAGGCCGCGGCGGAGGGCCCCGAGGCGATCCGCTACCTGCCGACACTTCCCGTCGTCGCGATTGTGGGGCGGCCCAATGTGGGAAAATCGGCGCTCGTCAATCGCATCCTCGGTCGACGTGAAGCCGTCGTGGAAGACACCCCCGGCGTGACCCGCGACCGCGTGTCGTACCGCGCCGAATGGAACGGCCGTCACTTCACGATCGTCGACACCGGCGGATGGGAGCCCGACGCAAAGGGCATTGACGCGTCGGTGGCGGCGCAGGCCGAGGTCGCGATCGATCTTGCGGACGCTGTCATGTTCGTCGTCGACGCCAATGTGGGAGCAACGAGCACAGACGAGCACGTCGTGCGTCTTCTCCGCAAGGTAAAGAAGCCCGTGTACCTGGTCGCGAACAAGGTCGACGATGTGCGGCAGGAGCCGAACACCGCCGACCTGTGGTCTCTGGGGCTCGGAGAGCCGTACGGCGTGTCAGCGCTTCACGGTCGTGGCGTCGCAGACCTCCTGGATCGCGTACTCGACAAGCTCCCCGAGGTGTCCGCCGTCGCCAAGCGTGAAATCGGCGGACCGCGACGCGTCGCGATCGTCGGCCGACCCAACGTCGGCAAATCGAGTCTTCTCAATAAAGCGGCAGGCGAAGAACGCGTCGTTGTCAACGACATCGCGGGCACCACGCGCGACCCCGTCGATGAGCAAGTCGAGATCGCAGGAAAGGTGTGGCGGTTCGTCGACACTGCCGGCATCCGGCGCCGTGTTCATATGCAGCAGGGCGCAGACTTTTACGCCTCGCTGCGCACCAGTGCCGCACTCGAAAAGGCCGAGGTCGGCGTCGTCGTCATCGACGTGAGCGAACCGATCTCCGAGCAGGACATCCGCATCGTCGACCTCGTCCTGCAGTCCGGGCGAGCGCTTGTACTGGCGTTCAACAAATGGGACCTGCTCGACGATGAGCGTCGCTGGTATCTGGAGCGCGAGATCGAACAGGATCTCAGCCATGTCTCCTGGGCTCCGCGTGTCAACATCTCCGCGACGACCGGACGGCACCTCGAGAAGCTCGTCCCCGCCCTGGAGCGCGCTCTCGATTCGTGGGATACACGCATCGCGACCGGCAAGTTCAACGCATTTCTGGCGGAACTCGTCGCCGAGCATCCGCATCCGCTGCGCGGTGGCAAGCAGCCCCGCGTGCTGTTCGGCACGCAGGCGTCCACGCGTCCGCCGACGTTCGTGCTGTTCACTACCGGCTTCCTCGACCCCGGCTATCGTCGATTCATCCAGCGTCGCCTGCGAGAGATCTACGGTTTCGAGGGCAGCCCCATCGTGATCAACATGCGGGTACGAGAACGACGTAAACGATAGGGCCCCGGGGCTCGAGCCGTGAGAGTCTTGGAGGGTGGCACGAAACATCCCTCCGGCTCCAGGCGAACCTCGACGTCCATTTGGCCCCCGCGATTCGGGCGATGCCTGGGTGGAGGGGGAGCGCGGGCGCTTCTGGGGGCGCTATGGCGCCGCCGGGTTGCTTGCGTGGGATCCCTCTCGGGGTGTCCTCCTGCAGCACCGTGCCGAGTGGAGCGACCAGGGCGGAACCTGGGGGCTTCCCGGCGGTGCGCTGCACGCGGGTGAGGGAGCCATTGACGGTGCCCTCCGCGAGGCACACGAAGAGGCGGCGGTTCCCGCAGGACAGCTGAAGCCCTGGGTGATGTCCACATTCTCGGTCGGCTACTGGAGCTACACGACTGTCGTTGCCGAAGTGCTTGCCCCCTTTGAGCCGCAGATGAACGACAGCGAGAGCATCGCGCTCGAATGGGTTCCCGTCGAGAGCGTTTCCTCGGCGCCGCTCCACCCCGGATTCGAAGCATCGTGGCCGAGTCTGCGCCCCCTGCTCGGCAGGCAGCCGCAGCTTGTCGTCGACGCCGCGAACGTTGTCGGATCGCGGCCCGACGGCTGGTGGCGTGATCGCTTTGGCGCCGCCGAACGGCTGCGTGACAGGCTCGACGCGCTGGCCGTCGCGGGCGTGGCCGCTGAGGCAGCATCCGGTCTTCTCTGGTCTCCGGACATTCTCATGGTCGTCGAAGGGCGCGCGCGAGGCGTAAGCAATTCCGCTCATGTCCGCGTGGTAGACGCCCCGGGCGAGGGAGACAATGAGATTGTGGACCAGGTGGCCGCGCTGATCGCCGGCCAGGCAAAGCAAGATGTGACGGTGATCACGAGCGACCGAGAGCTGGCCGCTCGTGTCGAAGACCTGGGAGGGCGTGTGCACGGAGCAGCTTGGCTGACGGAGCGCATCGACGCGGTGACGGATCGATGACCGATCTCGAGAGGCTCCGCGGCGAATGGAGTGCGTGGCGAATCGAACGCGCAGCACAGATGACCGGCCCGCGCAGCCCGCTTGCGTTCGTCTGGGGTGCTCACGTCACGGAACCCAACACCGTCGTTCCGCCCGCACCCGGCCGCTGGTCACCGCTCGACGGGGGCCGAGGGCTCCGGGTCACCGCTGAGGCTTCTGATGGAATCTCGATCAATGGGGAGGCTGTCGACGGCACAGCCGAGCTGTACTGGCTCGCGCTCGACGGTCCCACGACGGCTTCCTTCGCCGACGGCAGCGAGGGCGTTGTCTTCAGCTATGACGGCACGAAATTCGCTCTGCAGGTCTGGGATGCCCGCGCCGAGCGCCTCCAGCGCTTCGACCATATCGACGCGTTTCCGTATGACGCACGGTGGGTTGTGCCCGCGCGCATCAAAGAGCCGGAGGTGAGCCGCACGGTGGCGATCTCGCATTACCGCGACCCTCGGCCAGTTGAGGTGCCCGTCGTCGCCGAGGTGGTGCTTACGGTTGATGAGCGGTACTACATTCTGCAGGCCACGGAGCATGAGGATGCGTTGAGCATTCCGTTTCGCGACGAGACGAGCGAGTCGAGTTCGCACGGGTCGGGTCGCGTTCTGAGATTGCCCCTGACAGGCCCGGATGCTGTCAAGGTCGGCGATGTCGCGTTTGTCGACCTCAACCGTGCGACGCTGCTGCCGTGTGCGTTCAGCCCCGCCTGGAACTGCCCGCTGCCGCCCGCGGATAATGTGCTCCCGCTCGCGATCGACGCGGGCGAGAAATGGCCGGCGGATGCTGCCGGGCAGCCACTTGATCTCGGCTGACCGCGACACGTCCCTGCGGTGGTCACAAGCACTGTCTCAGACACGGTAGACTGGACGAGTTGTTTCCGGCCCGGCCGGCAACATCGGGTTGTGGCGCAGCTTGGTAGCGCACTTGACTGGGGGTCAAGGGGTCGCAGGTTCAAATCCTGTCAGCCCGACCAAAGAATCGCGGAAACTCAAGGGTTTCCGCGATTTTTTCGTAGGTGAGATTTGATCCGGTCATCACAAACCCATCTTTTTGACACGCCGAGGGGGCACCCGGACGACAGCCGCCTGGCAGGGCCCCGACCGCCCCGGTTGTGTACGGTCAGCTGCGATGCGCGCCGTGCACCTGTTCGTTATGGACACCGAAGCACAGCCCACCCCGTGGGGCCTGGAGCCCCTGATCGATGTCGGCGAGTTGGCCACGTATTTGGGCATCCCCGTCTCGACGATCTACGACTGGCGCACCCGCGGCCTCGGCCCACCCGCGTACCGTTTCGGCAAGCACCTGAAGTTCGCCGTCTCCGACGTACGTGTCTGGATCGAGCAGCAACGCGACGGCGCCCAAGCGCCCCCGTTCGACGGGAGGTGACGCGATGAGCCGCCCACGCCTCACCATTGGCACCTTCGGCACGATCGGGTTTCAGACCGCGTCGAACGGTCGCGTGACCGCCCGTGCGAGGTATCGCGACTGGGATGGAAAGTCCAGGCTCGTGCAAGCCACCGGCGACTCGAGGCGCGCCGCCGAACAAGGGTTGAAAGCGAAGCTTGCCGAGCGCACGCTCTACCAGCCCGCAGGCATCGGGCTGACTGCCGACAGTCCGTTCCCCGACCTGGTGGCGTACTGGCTGGAAGATCTCGATCTTGAAGATCGGCTCTCGACCACTACCTGTCAGCTGTACGAACGCAACATGCGCACGCTCGTGATGCCCGCGTTCAAAGACCTCACGCTGCGTGAGATCGGCGTGGCGCGCTGCGACCATTTCTTGAAGCAGCTTGCGAAGCAAAGCTATAACCGTGCCAAGCAGGCCCGGGTGGCATTGCGGCTCGCGCTCGGGCTCGCGGTGCGGCACGAGGTGTTGCCGCGCAACCCGATGGATCACGTCTCACGGCTCCGGAAACCCCCGACGACACCCAACGCACTCACCCCCGCCGAGGTAAACGCCATCCGCACCGCGATCGCGTTCTGGGAGACCGGGCTCTCACCCACCGGGCCGAAACCGGACGGGCAGCTCGGCGCGATCGTCGAGGTGATGCTCGGCACGTCAGCACGCATCGGTGAGGTGCTCGCGATCCGTCGCCGCGATATCGACATCGTGAGCGCCCCGCCGTCGATTCGCATTAACGGCACCATCGTCGCGCACCGCGGCGAACCGACCCAGCGGCAGGACCACCCCAAGACCGCGAAATCCAGACGCACCGTCGCACTCCCCGCGTTCACTGCCGAGGCGGTGCGGCTCAGGCTCACCCGCCGAGATGATGCCTCGCTCGATGCACTGTTGTTCTGCAATCGTGACGGTGGCCCGCTGACCACGAACAACGTGCGCAGGCAGCTTCGGCACGTGCTCGACATCGCGGGCATCGAGGGCGTCACGCCACACATGTTTCGTCGCACGGTTGCCACCGCAATCAGCAATGAGGCTGGCGTCGACCTTGCCGCCGAACTACTCGGGCACACGGACCCGGCGATCACGGTGCAGCACTACATCCGCCGCAACGAGATGGTCAACCCGGCGACCGCTGAGATGCTTGAACGCGCCTTCGGGAGGGAATCGTAGACAATATCGGTAGCTCGGCGTACCTTTGCAGCATGGTCGCCGACCTTGGGTGTTCCGCTCGCTCCGCGACAAAAGCGGACCCCAGGTAGCGTGACGGCCCCGCAAATTTTGCGGCACCGTGACAAAACCCGCAGAATTCGCGGTTCCGCCGAATCGGCGGGACCGTTGATCCTGCGAAATCAGGCTTCCTGCGGGTCTTGGAATGACGATTGAGGGTGGGCGCGTCCCCGGCGCCCACATGTATGGTCGTCCAGCTCAGGGCTACTTCGAACACACAAGGGTTCGACGTGGGCATGACCGCATCCTCCCGCTAGTGCTCATTCCAATGAATAGGTGCACACCATCTCCCAAGGAGCCGGTCATCCGCCGATACGTCGCCTTGACCTGCCGTCTCCGAAGCTGCCACGCCTCTGGCAGATCGAGGAAGCATACGATCCGAAGAGCCTGTTCTGAGCTACTCAACCATGATCTGCCAGACGCGTGGGCACGTGTGATATACAGTGGAAAGCAACATTGACTCTTTCTTCACTCCTATTGTGCATCGCATCCCCGGGGCGCCGCCCGGCAATCACCAGCCATTCGCGAGACAATGTCGCTACTGACAATTACTATTAGGTACGAGGCGGCACTGCGCCTGTCCAACAAAATTAAGATTGCGTAGCGAGGGTGTTCATTGACAGAGGATGAGGCGCGGCAGGCAGCGGCAGCACTGAGTGCAGCGAGTCAAACTCCTCTGGGACAGAGTGAACTAGAGAGCTACCTCGCTGGCGCTGCCGATCTCCTCCGAGGAAGCATTGATCAAGCGGACTTCAAAGCTTATATTTTCCCGCTGATGTTTTTCAAGCGGATCAGCGACGTCTACGTCGAGGAGTATGCACAGGCGCTCAACGACTCCGGCGGTGATCGCGAGTTCGCAGCCTTTGCTGAAAACCACCGGTTTGCCATCCCTGATGGCATGCTCTGGACAGACGTGCGCGAGAAGACAGAGAACATCGGCACGGCGCTGCAGACCGCGTTCCGAGAGATCGAGAAGGCAAACCCCGAGACGCTGTATGGCATCTTCGGCAATGCGAACTGGACGAACAAGGACAAACTGCCTGACCGCAAGCTTGCTGACCTGATCGAACATTTCTCGACAAGGACGTTGAGCAACGCGAAGGTCGCCCCTGATGTGTTCGGCAACGCCTACGAGTACCTCATCAAACGATTCGCGGACCAGTCCAACAAGAAGGCCGGCGAGTACTACACGCCCCGTTCGGTCGTGCGCCTGCTGGTGAACATCCTCGATCCGCAAGAGCGCGAGAGCGTCTACGACCCCGCCTGCGGGACGGGCGGCATGCTGATCGACGTCATCGATCATGTGAAGGAAGCTGGCGGTAGCCCCAAAACCCTGTGGGGCAAGCTCTACGGGCAGGAGAAGGTGCTTGCCACCTCCGCGATCGCTCGGATGAACCTGCTGCTCCACGGCGTGGAGGACTTCAAGATCGTCCGCGAAGACACGCTCCGCGACCCTGCGTTCTATACCGGCAACCGACTCGCTCAGTTCGACTGCGTTGTCGCCAACCCGCCCTTCTCCTTGAAGAACTGGGGCGATGTCGAATGGGCGACCGACCGGTGGGGACGCAACCAGCTCGGCGGTGTGCCGCCCAAGGGATATGCCGACTGGGCGTGGGTGCAGCACATGCTCACGTCCGCCGACCCCGTCAGCGGTCGAATCGCCGTCGTACTGCCCCAGGGGGCCCTGTTCCGGCAGGGGGCCGAAGCGCGTATCCGCACGCATATCCTCAAGGCACACAAGATCGAGGCCGTGATCGGCCTCGCGCCCAACCTTTTCTACGGCACCGGGCTCGCCGCGTGCGTGCTGATTCTGCGTCAACAACGGCCTGCCGATCAGCAGAACAGGGTGCTATTCATCAACGGGGAAGACCTGATGAAGAAGGGCCGCAACCAGAACACCCTCGAACCCGAGCATGAGCAAGAACTGTTCGAGGCGTATGCCGGCTTCGCCGACATCGACGGGCGAGCACGTGTGGTTGACCTCGAGGAGATCGCGAGCAACAACTTCAACCTCAACATCCCGCTCTATGTCGCGCCCCCTGATGATGGCGAGAAGATCACGCTCGCAGCCGCAGTCGCCAACCTCGAAACCGCACACGCGCGGGCGAAGGAGACACGCGCGGCGCTGGAAGCCGAGCTCGCGAAGTGGGGGTTGAGCGCGTGAGTAACCGGATCAGCCAGCGCGAGCTTGAGAACTACCTGTGGGGTGCGGCGGTCATCCTCCGCGGGCTCATCGATGCGGGCGACTACAAGCAATACATCTTCCCGCTCGTGTTCCTCAAGCGCATCTCCGATGTGTACGACGAAGAGCACGCGGCCGCGCTTGCGACCTATGGCGACGACGAACTGGCGGATCTGCCGGAGAACCATCGCTTTGCGATCCCGAACGGGTGCCACTGGGACGACGTCCGGTCCGTGACCGAGAACATCGGTGCCACCGTGCTGCGTGCGATGCGCGCGATCGAGTCCGCGAACCCCGACACGCTGCCGGGTGTGTTCGGCGATGGCGACTGGGGGAACAAGAACCTCCTCCCTGACGCGACGCTGGCAGACCTGATTGAGCACTTCTCTACCCAGACGCTTTCTATCGCGAATCTGCCCGAGGATGAACTCGGGAACGGGTACGAGTACCTGATCAAGAAGTTCGCCGACGACTCCGGCCACACCGCTCAGGAGTTCTACACGAACCGCACCCTCGTTCGCCTCATGACTCTCATGCTCGAACCCGAGCCCGGCGAGTCGGTCTACGACCCAACCTGCGGCACCGGCGGGATGCTCATCTCAGCCGCAGCTGAGGTTAAACGCCAGGGCAAGGAGTGGCGGAATCTCAGGCTGTACGGGCAGGAACTCAATTACGGGACGTCCGCGATCGCGCGGATGAATCTGTTCCTGCACGGGATTGCAGACGGGCAGATCGCCCACGGCGACACGCTCTCTCGGCCCGCCTTCCTAAACAGCAAGGGCGGACTGCAGACGTTCGATGTCATTCTCGCGAACCCTCCGTATTCGATCAAGGCATGGAACCGTGAAACGTTTGCGAAGGATCCCTTCGGCCGAAACATGTGGGGTGTGCCGCCGCAAGGGCGAGCGGACTACGCGTTCTTCCAACACATCGCGAAGAGTCTCGACCTTGAGACCGGGCGCGCTGCCATTCTCTTCCCGCACGGGGTCTTGTTCCGCCGCGAGGAGGCTGCCTTGCGTGAGGCGCTGGTGAAGTCTGACCTCATAGAATGCGTGCTCGGGTTGGGCGCCGGACTGTTTTACAACAGCCCTATGGAAGCCGTGGTCGTTACGCTGCGGGCAACGAAACCCGCGGAGCACAAGGGCAAGGTGCTGTTCGTCAATGCCGTCAATGAAGTTGCGCGTGAACAGGCGCAATCCTTCCTTCGCGATTCGCACCAGGAGAAGATCCTTGGTGCGTACCGAGGCTTTGCTGACCTCGACGAGTTCGCCGCCGTTGCCACGCTTGAAGATATTGGTGGCAAGAATTACAGCCTCGCGATCCCGCTCTATGTGGCTGAGGCTCGGGGTGCGGATGCCGGGGAGCAGATCGATGTTGGCGATGCGGTTACTGATTGGCGCACCGCTGCTGACGCCGCCGATTCTGCCGTCGCGAATGCGATCGCTCTCATGCAGGCTGAGGTAACACCATGACACTCTCACTCGACAAGTCCGCATGGAGGCGCGTCGCGTTTGGAGACGTTGTGCTCAACGTCAATGAGACCGTCCGTGACTTCGAAGCAGCCGGCATCGATCGGGTCATTGCGATGGAGCACATGAACCCCGGCGAGCTGAGAATCAGTCGTTGGGGATCATCGGCAGACGGTACGACTTTCGCGCGCCGAGTGAAGCCTGGCCAGACGCTCTTCGGGAAACGTCGCGCCTATCAGCGGAAAGTTGCGTACGCCGAGTTCGACGCGATCTGCTCGGGAGACATCTACACTTTCGAGGCGGATGAAAGTCGGATACTCGGCGAGTTCTTGCCCTTTCTCGTGCAGTCCAACGAGTTCTTCGCCCACGCCCTCGGTACCTCGGCCGGATCTCTCTCACCACGCACAAATTGGCGCGATCTCGCGCACTTCGAGTTTGACCTACCGCCGCTCGACGAACAGAAGCGCATCGCGGACCTCCTCTGGACAATCGAAGGAGCCAAGCAGACCGCAAAGTCAGTGGCCACTGAACTCATGTCTCTCGCCACCGCGACATTCGAGTTCGCCGCAACCTCCGCAACTCCAGGCCGACTTGCCGATTGGGTGGAAAGAATTGACGCGGGTAGGAGTCCGCGCGCCTCAGCGGAGCCTGCGAAGGGTGGGGAATTGGGCGTGTTAAAAGTCAGCGCCGTCGGCCACGATACGTTCAAACCTGGCGAGAACAAGTTGCTTCTCAACGCCGCAGAATTCCGTGCATACGACAGCATTCGTGCCGGAGATGTGCTGGTCACTCGAGCGAATGCAATCGTTGACAACGTCGCGCGGCCATGCCTTGTCGACGGCGACTACCCCAACCTTATGCTCAGCGACAAGACTCTGCGGTTGGTACCGAAGTCTGGATACCCCGCACGGGTGCTCTTGGCCGCCCTTCGCTCTCCTGGATATAGGTCGTACGTCCGTGAAGTCGTAAATGGGACCGAAGCCAAGAACATTTCCCAGGCCAAGATCCTCGCGGGGCCCGTGCCCACACTCAGCGAGGACAAGATCGAGCAGGTCACGAATGCCTTGTCCGCACTGGATGCGGCAATCTCATCTGTCAACTCGGAGGCGAGAGCGCTTACTGCGTTGACGGGTTCGACGCTTCTCGATGTTTTCGGAGGGATCTGATGGCCCAGTTCAACGAGGCAAACACGGTGCGTGATTACATCCGTGACCTGATCGCCACACCCGACGTGCAATTCTTGCCAGGCAGCGAACTTCCGCGCCGGACGGACGAGGTACTCCTCGAAGGTCTCGTCACGGCGGCACTGATCCGTCTGAATCCGGAGATCGAAGCAGACCCACGTAAGGCAGACGAGGTCATCCACGTGCTTCGCGCAATTCTGATCTCAGCTCGGAACAGCCCCCATCCGGTTGTCGCGAATGAAGAGCTCATGGCATGGTTGACCGGCCAGAAATCGATGCCATTCGGCCCCAACGGCGAGCACACGACCGTCCGGTTGATCGACTTCGATCACCCCGAGGATGATTCGTCAAATCAGTGGATCGTTTCTACCGAGGTCACGTTCCAGTTGGGTCGGCTCGGTAAGCGGTTCGATCTCGTACTGTGGTGCAACGGGTTCCCGCTGGTGATTGGTGAAGCCAAGACGCCGATTCGTGCCGCGTACACGTGGATCGATGCCGCGGCACAGATCCACGATGACTACGAGGCCAGCGTTCCGCAGTTCTTCGTGCCCAACGTACTGTCGTTCGCCACCGAAGGCAAAGACTTCCGCTACGGATCGGTCGGCATGCCCGTTGAACTGTGGGGAACGTGGCGTGAAGAAGAGGCTGATCCTGACGCGCCCGCGAAGGTCGGGCTTGAGGTCGTCAGGGACGCCGTAAATGGTGTGCTGGCACCGGCATCCGTTCTCGATTTCTTACGCTTCTTCACGGTGTTCGCAACAGATTCGAAGCACCGCAAGATCAAGGTGATCGCGCGGTTTCAACAGCTCCAAGCAACGAACTTGATCGTGCAGCGTGTGCTGCACGGCGCAGTGAAGCAGGGCCTCATATGGCACTTCCAGGGCTCGGGCAAGTCGCTACTGATGGTGTTCACCGCGCTGAAGTTGCGTGCGATGGCCGAGTTGACAAATCCGACGATCCTGATCGTGGTCGACCGCATAGACCTAGACACGCAGATCACCGGAACGTTCAACGCATCCGATGTTCCGGGTCTCGTCTCGGCAGACTCCCGCAAGGAACTACAGACACTCCTGAGCCAGGGTGCGCGGAAGATCATCATCACCACGATCCACAAGTTCGGTGAGGTGGAAGGCGTACTCGATGACCGGCAAAACATCATCGCGATGGTCGATGAAGCGCACCGGTCCCAGGAAGGCGACTACGGACAGCGGATGCGCCAGGCTTTGCCGAACGCGTTCCTGTTCGGTCTCACCGGCACCCCGATCAACAAGCGAGACCACAACACGTTCATGTGGTTCGGTTCCTCTGAAGATGCGGGCGGCTACCTTTCCCGCTATTCGTTCCAAGACTCTGTTCGAGATGGTGCAACCTTGCCCCTGCACTTCGAGCCACGACTGTCGGAGATCCATTTGGATCAGGAGAACATCGACACTGCCTTCGAGGAGCTCGCTGAAGAGCGCGGATTGAGCGAGAACGAGAAGATCACTCTTTCGAAAAAGGCAGCATCCATTGAGGTGCTCATCAAGGCGCCCGAACGCATCCGGCAGATAGCCGAAGACGTCGCCGCCCACTTCACCACGAAGGTCGAGCCGGAGGGCTTCAAGGCGCAGCTCGTCGCATACGACAAGGCATCCTGCGTGGCGTACAAGGCCGCCCTCGACACAATGCTGCCGCCCGAGGCATCCACGATCGTCATGTCAAAGTCACGCACGGACCCGGCCGACTGGGCCCAATGGACCCCTGGTGCCGACGAGTTGGAACAGGTGCTCGCCCGGTTCAATGACCCGTCTGATCCGCTGAAGATCATCATCGTGACGGCGAAGCTACTCACGGGGTTCGACGCACCGATTCTGCAGACGCAGTACCTCGACAAGCCGTTGAAAGAACACACGCTGCTGCAGGCCATCACCCGCACGAACCGGGTGTACCCGCCAAACAAGACACACGGGCTGATCGTCGACTACCTCGGCATCTTCGACGACGTCGCGAAGTCTCTCGCATTCGATGAAGCATCCGTGCAGCACGTCATCACCAATATCGAGGAGCTCAAGTCGCAACTTGCGCCGGCGATGTCTGCCGCACTGGCGTTCTTCCCCGGAGTGGATCGCTCGGTCGGGGGCTACGAGGGATTGATTCAGGCTCAGACCGCGATCGCGGACGACGCCACCAAGGATGCCTTCGGCCTTGCCTACAGCGTGGTGTCGCAGTTGTGGGAAGCGCTGAGCCCAGACCCGATGCTGCGTGAGTTCCGTGATGACTACCGCTGGCTCACCGATGTGTATGAGTCGGTGCGGCCGGCCGACATCACCGGGCGGCTTGTTTGGCACGCTCTGGGCGCGAAGACCATCGAGCTGATCAATGAGAACATCACTGTGGAGATCCCCCAGGGTGAAGAAACCATCGTGCTCGACGCTCAGACGATCGAAGACCTGATGACCGGCAAGCGCGCCGACGTGTCGGCTGAGGAAATCGAGAAACAGATCACCGCACGCATCGCCCGCCACCTGAACAACCCTGTCTTCATCGAACTCGGGCAACGTCTCAACATACTACGCGAGCGATACGCCGACATTCAGCAGTCCAGCCTCGAGTTCCTCCGTGAGTTGCTCGAACTCGCCCGAGATACCGTCGCCGCCGAGAAGGCGGAGAATGAGGTCCCTCGCGAAGAGAAGGGCAAAGCTGCGCTCACCGAGCTATTCGAAGCGCTCAAGGGTGACGAGACGCCAATCATCGTGTCCAACGTTGTTGACCGCATCGACGAAGTTGTGAAGGCGGTGCGGTTCGATGGATGGCAGTCCACGATCGAAGGGGATCGGGAAGTGCGGAAGGCTTTGCGGCAGACGCTGTACGTGCAGTTCAAGATTCGTGACAACGACGTCTTCGAGAAGGCGCTGGGGTACGTGCAGGAATACTACTGATGAGGAACAATAGCGTCGGAGACTCCCTGCAGTTTCGTTTCGTCTCCTTGGTGCCTCTGTCCGGCGCGGGACGTGGTTCAATGAACCGATTGGGCTTGCAAGGAGAATGGGTATATGACGCAGTCGCCGCTGCCGGGTGAACAGAGCGCGCTGCGCGGCTACCGGTGGCAGTACGATCACGTGGCACGCCTGGTGTACGACGCAATCGTCGATGGAGAATTCGACAAACTAGTGCTTGCTTCGACCGGTGCCGGTCAAGTTGATGACCTCCTGCTGTCGCTCAAAGGCCGACGGGAGGCATACCAATTCAAAGGACAGTTAAGTCGAGCGACGATGACGTTCAATGACCTTGTCCGGGCTGGTAGGACCGCAGCAAAGCAACCGACCGACTCGCTGTGGAGGGCGCTTGCTCGTGGGTGGCAGCAGCTGGAAGCCAAAGATCAACGACCGCTGACCGTGCATCTGTCGATGGCGGCGACGTACTCGACTTCCGACCACGTTACGGACGTGCCGGGGAATCCGTCTCCTGGCCATTTTCGAGCGTTCACTGCAAGGGCCTTGGAGCCGCTTATACAAGGCAGCAAGACCGTAGAGGATCTGCCGGAGTGGCGTATACCGTTGCAACGGCTGCAGGAGGGCTCTGGTCTTGATCAAGACGACTTTTTACGATTCATCCCAGCGGTTCGACTTGAGCTCGGCCTAAGTGAAGCTCTCGACCGTGCGGACGGCACCAGGGGCGAAGACCTGAGGGCACTCTCGAATGCCTTGCTCCGCGAAGTCGGCAATGCGAGCGGACCTGTTGAACTGGATCGCGACCAAGTGCTCGCCCTCGTGAACTGGGGCAACCGGACGTCGTTTCGCAGCGTCCACGAGTTCCCCATAGATAAAGCGACCTACTCTCCGTTGACGGGCGCGATCGAGCTGCTGCGGGACAAGCTTGGAGACACCACAGCCGGATACATTGCGATCACTGGTGCGCCGGGGGCGGGTAAGTCGACTCTTCTGGCACAGACGCTTGCTGAGCTGCCCGACCGCGTCGTGCGCTACTACGCGTTCATCCCAGGTCGCGCCGGCAACGCACGGAACCGATTGTCCGCGGAATGGTTCCTCCACGACCTCAGTACCATGCTCCGTGATGCTGGGTTGCGTCCGGGGCCCAAGAAGCTACCAGCGCGGACCGTGCACGAACTCCGTCAGTCAGTTCAGGAGCAATTGGATGCGGCTGCGGAAGATTACGCAGCAAATGGCCGGCGAACCGTCGTCGTCGTCGACGGTCTCGACCATGTACAACGGGATTACTCGGGGAACGACGCACTTACGGCAGAACTGCCCGCACCAAGCGACATTCCCGTAGGCGTGATCTTCCTCGTCGGGTCACGAGATCTCAGCCCGCTGCGCGGCGAGACACAACAGTTCATTGAGGATGCTGGCACTGAAATTAATCTGGAGCATCAGCGACTCGATAAGAGCGCGGTCATCGAGGTCTGCGAGCGGCTCGATGCGACAAAAGGGTTGACTCGATCAGTCCACGAAATTATTGCAGCCCGCAGCGCGGGCCATCCGCTGTCGCTTGTTTACTTGCTATCCCGCATGGGCGACTACACCGGTGATGACCCGGGTGGTTTTGTTGCGATGGTGCCGCAATATGATGGCGACATCGCCATGCTCTATCGCGCTGCCTGGGATTCTCTGGATGCGGACGGGGAACTCGAACGGGTTTTGCGCATTTGCAGTCGACTGCGAATTGGGTTCGATCTTCGGTGGATGAGCACGTGGGCTACGGATTCGACCACGCGGCGGTTCAGGACACAGCTGCGCTATCTCTTCCGGCAAGAGCGGGGAAGGTGGCGGTTCTTCCACGATTCGTTCCGGCAGTTTGCCCGCGAACGAACGTCGATCGGTGACGACCGTACCCCGGACCCTGCGGTCGACAAAGAAGCCCACCTCGAAGTTGCCGACATCTGTGAATCAAGTGCCGATTCGGTCTATGCTGCGCAGGCCTTGTTTCACCGATATCAAGCTGATGATTTCAATGCGGTGTTGCGTCTCGGGACCCAGGACCGCTTTCGGCGTCAGTTTCGTGAGTTACGTGCCGCTCCGGAGATCGCCGACGACACGAAGCTCGTATTGAGTGCGGCAGCACAGCGAGCTGACTTCACTGGTCTGCTTCGCGGGTTGCTTATGCTTTCAGAGATCTCTGACAAGTCGTCTGAAATCGAGGATGTTGACGTGTGCAGAGTCTTGCTGCACGCCGGCCTCGTGGAGTCCGCGATCGACTACGTCGGCGATGAGCAAACCCTCCGTGTTCCGCTCGCGCAGGCCTACAACCTGGCGGCCGACCTGGCAAGACAGAGCAATTCCGCCGGCGAACGCGTTTTCAGGTTGTTCCAGCACTTCGGGTTGGAGCAGCCCGGTGGAGCGTACGGTGTGCGGACCGAGTCGGATATAGCGGAGTCGTGGGCCCGGTGTGCGGCCTATTTCCTTCCCCTTGATGCCGCGTTGGCCAGGATGACAGCCGAGCTACCGACCCAGGTCGGCGACCGCGAATGGGAGTTCTACCGTGCCTACAACCTCTTCGATGAAACGGTATCGGCCTATCTTAAGGAGCTCAATGTCATATCGTCGGATACATTGCAGGCGATCGATTCAATGCTCCTTGACGAAACCGAGCTCCTAAGCCGCAAGAAGCTGTCCAAGGAGCGAACGTCGGACCTGACCGCGCTGCTCGCCGACCTCCGCGTCCGGGTTCACTCTGCGTTTATTGGCACCCTTGAATCGTTCGACGAGTGCGTCGAGACGTTCAAAGCGTTTCGCTCCACCCTCAGGGGCATCCCTGTCCGCGAGACCACCCTCCTCAACCTTGCTTTCCTTGAAGCGGACTACGATTCCGCAGAGCGCGCGCTCGAAACGCTGTTGCGAACGAGCTTCTCCAACACGCTGACCCTCTCCGAGCTCGGCGCTTCCGGGGACTCCAGCGCGATCGCAAACCACCTTTACTATTGGCGGCTTCGTCACGAGTTGGAGATCAAGCTCGGTCGCCGACCTGCTTCGTTCCAGGCAGGGCCGATATCGTCGTGCCCGACCGCTACGGCTACACCGGCCGGAAACAACATCGAAAGCAGCGCCCCCATCCATCGCGACACCCAAGCGATACGGCTCGTTCAGCGAATCGACCTGTTAGTACGTCACATTGCGCTTACGCATGCCCTCGTTGCAGCCGGAGCCTACGTCGGTGAAGATGAGGCGTGGGAAGCGATCAGTGTCGTGACGACACTCTTCCCGCTAACGACGGGTAGGCGACCCGACCATTCGCTCCACTCGCTGCGCGGCAAACGAATTGAACTGCATCACCTCGCAATCGATGCTCTCGAAGCCGTCAGCCCAAAGCTAATTAATCGTTACGAGCAAGCAATGAGCAGAAAGTTTGCTTCCCAAGGACAGGATTGGCATTCGGCACTCCGCGTTGCGCTTGGCGTCAAACTGACTGGCGCAGCCGGTGCGGCCCCTGAGTGGTTGAACGATTCGCTCGCAAAACTCGAGGCAGAGGCGCCGGAACAGGGTATCAACGGTGCCCTCGCTGACCTCGTCGCTCTTGTGGACGCATACTCCGACGTAGGGCTACCAGAGGAAGCCAAGCGCGTCTGCTTGACGATCTGGCGAACCTCGTTCGGGCTGGGGTCACGGAACGACTACCAACTTGCGCGTTGGGTGCAGTGGTTTGGCCGTGCCGCACCCCGCCTGAAAAATCTGGATGACGAAGCAATGTGGTTTGCGCGGGTACTCGCTGCCGCACAGCCCCTCACCGACCAAGGCATCGGCGCTGAGTATTTGCCAGAATCCCTGGCATCGGCATCCCCCCGGACCGCTCTCAATACGTTCGAATACCTCGTCGCACATGGCGCAGTTTCCCACACTATCGCGATGGCTAACCTGCTTGCTGCCCTTCTCCGAGTAGGTAACCTCGATCGCGAGTCGATTCAGCTTGCGTCAGAGTTCACCAGCGCTGTCATTGCAGCCGCTGGCAACTCGTTTCACCCCGGGCTGGCGGAAGCGCTCGCAAAGTGTGCGGCACCTGCTGTCCTTGGCAACCTCAAGGCAGAGCTTGCCAAGGTCGCCCTGCCGACTACTCGGGAGTCATGGGCAGCAGCCCTCGGGAAGACGCCCGAATCAGAGAACCCGCAGCCGCGCGAAAGCGATGAGTACGGCGGCCTGGAGTTGCGGAGCGAGACCCGATTGTCGACGTCCGAGGTTCAATCGCGCGCCGTTGATCTCGAATCACTCCGTGCTCTCGTCGCCGAGGAGTCGACCTCATCGTATTTCGACTGGATACCCGTGCTGGCCAAGAACTTCATTGCGGTCGACGCGCGTGTTATCACGGACGTGTTCACAGGGACGCGGCATGAAGGGAAGGTTCTTGTCTGGGCCGCAGAACGGGAACTCGGCGAGGGGCGAATCGAAACTTCCCAAGTGCTTGCCCGAGACGCGCTCACCGGCGCTCCGCTCGGTGCTTGGTCTAGCGTCCGCGATACGGTGAGACGCGACGCGATCCGGTTGCTGGTTGTTACCGAAGCGATGACTCCCACCGATGCGGCGCAAGACTTCGTCCGATTCGTCACCGATGAGTACTGGTACAGCAGCATGCTGAACACGGACGTTGACGAGATCTTCGCGACTTTCGGTGCGGACACTTCCGGTCCTGAATTCTGGGAGATCGTCCGCGAATACCTCGACGGGCTATCAGAAAACCTTCAGATGCCGTCACCTGTGACAGAACCTCCCTCACTCAAGTGGTGGATCGCAGCGGCTCTGCCTGGTCAGCGTTCCGCTTCGCCGCTAACAGCGGCTGAAGCGGTTGCGGAGTTGGTTTCTATGCACCTGACGCATCCAATTTGGCCGGTACGAGATGGAACGGTGCAGGTGATCGTCTCCGCACTGAAACGCGGTTCTAAGGAAATCGTAAACGCACTGCTACGGCTCGTCGACACAGATGTAACAGACGACGTGCTCGAGGTTGTTGCCGCCTGTCTGGCCGCGGCTGGCTCGGTTAGAGATCCAGCGCTGGACCCGTTGCGCGCACGCATTACAACGCACCAGAATTTCGTCATCCGGCGGCTCTCAGCGCCAGATTCAGCCAGCCATGAGCTGAGGATTGCCCGCTCGTTGCCAGCCATCTACAGCCTGCAACTACCAGAAAACTACGGACCGGAGCCCGAAACACGCCTCGGCGCTGACCCGCCCTTCCTTGCGCCTTTCGAAGGCGCATATCGGCTCCTGGCACGCGTGTCCGGCCTGGACGTCAATACGATCATTACGGTGGCGGGCCACTATGCCACAAAATCGCTTGAGAACCTGCCCGAGTCCGAACCCGCCAAGTCAGCCTTGCTCGATGCAGGAATGAAACTGATTCACCCCAGTTCGGTGGTTCTCGCATCCAGGGCTGCATTTGGGTACGTACTAGGTGACCTCGTCGACTCCGGAAGAGTTGGCCCCCTGCCGTTGCACGTTGAGAGCGTGCTGAGGACGGGAGATGTCGCAATGGTCGGACGAGGGTACGACCGGATGCCGAACATGTTCCCGGCTCACCCGCCGGCAGGTCACGATCAGACTGCGGAAGCTTGGGCGGCGGGAGCTGAAGCCCGCATCGATGAGTATGTCCGTTCGTTCCAGACGGGTCCGGATCAGATCATCGGCGCGCGGGGCAACCTAGCGATCTTGAACTGGCCGCATGTCGAAGAGCACTTCGCATGCGATATCGTCCGACGCGGCGAATCACGGATGCGAACCGTCGTCAGGGTGAATGCGTGGACTTCCGATCTCGCCGCAACTTCACTTGCCCTGGGTGAGCTTGACGAGGCACCGTTCCTGCTTCGAAACGAGAGCAATGCGTTCATGGAACGGCATGCAAACTGGTTGGCGCTACACCCGGGTCTTGCCAGCCTTCTGGGCTGGAAGTCTGACTCAAAGAGCATAGGGGGTTGGCGAACGGCGACAGGCTGCCCGGCGGCCGCGACCACGATTTGGACCAATGGCACCTGGGGTCGGTACGGTCAGATGTTCGATGACGCAGTGTCGGAGGGATGCGCGGTGGTCCTGACACAGGAGGGACTGTCTGAGGTCAAAGCACTTCTCGGACCCCTTGACCTCATTCTGAGCCTGTCGCGCATGGATCATCATGGCAATGGACTTGAGACGAAGGTTTCTCGTCGCATCGAGCTGGGATGACCTAGTGTGGTTTGGCGTCACGGAATCCACGCATGCTACGGCAGAGGGCTCGTTGATTAGGTCGTCGAAGGTCGAACTGATGAATAGCTGGTAGCGCTCATCCATGCCAGAGAGGCTTTCTCTCGTACAGAAGCTTTAGACCTGCGCTCGCCATGCGCGCCGACGCGGCAGTGCCCGTGGTACGCGCCTCGTGCCAGATTCAGGGTCTCGAACCTGTAGCTTCGATCATGATGAACCAAGATTCCAACGATCCCGATGAGAGTGAACCTGATGAGGCCGATACTGAAGTAGCTACTGATCGGCACATAGGGATCACCGGTTTTCACCTGCCCCCGAGGTTCACTCGGTCCGTACTCCCGGATATAGATACTTACATCGCTAGGACTCTCGAGCCGTGGCAGAAGCAGATGCAGGCGCAACTGCAATCACTCATACCTGATATTTCGTCTATAACAAAAGATCTGGTCGAACCGCTCAACCGGAGCATCCTCGAGCAACTGCAAAGAAATCTCCCGGACACAGAAGCGCTGACCCGATCAATCACTGTGCCACTCAATGAGCAGATTCAGAAGCAGCTGGCTTCGATCACGGTGAACCTGCCAACCTTCTCAGTTCCGTCGATCAGTCTTCCCGCACTCAAGGGGCTCGCACTGAGCCCGGTGACCGAGTCGATGATCAGGCGGATCACCGATCAGCAATCAACGATGCTAGACGGCCTACGGGCCTCTCTCAAGCCGCTCCTCGACCCGGAGCTACTGCGCGGGATCAACCGTTCATTCTTGCCGCCGAACCTCAAGGAGTATGCGGACGATATCCGCGCGACCGAGGTTCACTCGTTTCTCGAGCAAGAAGGAATTCCGCTCTACTTGGTTCCCCGTGGGCGCACGGCTGTGCGGCTGCTTCAAGCGAAAGACCGTCCGACTCGCAGGCAGATTCTGAGCAATTGCTACGGATCACTCATCCAGGACTGCGCGGACGTGCTGGAGGACGCCCGTGAGAGTGTCATCGGGAGTGCCGTCGAGTTCGCACTTGACGGACTCGGTGCGATGCGCGCCGGTCACACTCGATCGGCTCAGGCCATGTTCACCGCCACACTGGACACGCTCATCTACGAGTTCTATCCCGACCGTAGGGACCGCGGCCTCATTACCAATCGCAAGAAGGGCGCTGACGTTCCCAACGCCATCGACGAGATGGGTGTTAGCGAGGCGCTGGTATGGCTGCCGATCTGGAATGCCCACGAGGAGTTCTGGAAAGACAAAGGCGATCAGGTGCCGCACTACTACTCGCGCCACGCGAGCGTGCACAGCGTGACTCCTCGACAGTATAGTAAGCGCAATTGCATCCAAGTACTCATGCTCTTGACCAGCCTCATCGGGTATGCGGAACGCATGGCGCGTTGATTACACGCGGATCCCAACTTGAGGCTAGGTTCCCGTCGCCCACCAGGAACCCATCTCAATCACTCCTGGCGGACCGGCGATGATCGGGTACACTGGAGGGAGGCGAAACGCCTACTTCCCAGTCCACACTAGGGAACCCGAGACAATCCAAGATTTTCGGAAAGACCCGCTCTGACCAGGGATTTTCAAGGGGTCGCAGGTTCAAATCCTGTCAACCCGACAAAAAGTCGCGGAAACGCATTGGTTTCTGCGACTTTTCGCCGTGCACGCCGAATGACTCTGACGACGAATCACTCCTGCGCAGCGCCAATGCGACCGTCGACACGGTACTGCGCCCCGGTCACGAAAGAGCTCCCGCCCATACCGACGGCGACGGCAACGACACACGTGCGTCATCACGCCTCAGCACATCGTGGACCGGGCCGAAACGAGATTCCTCACGGACGCCGATTGAACATGTCGCGGGCCGTGCCAAACAGCTGGATCACGTCTGCTTCCGTGTACCCCTCGATTCCCGGAAGCAGCAGGTACGGGACGTCGAGACGAAGGTAGGGTTTCGGACCGACAAGGACACGAATCGAGACCGGAAGCGCATTCACCCGCGCGTGACCGACGGGAGTGAGAGGCATCACCGCGCACATGCCACCAGGCTCATTCTTCGTCATGATTCGCCGGTATTCCGGCGGTCCCACATCACCCCACGGAATCGGACCAAACCCGCGCAGCCGAATTCCCCACGCGTCGAGAACGACAGGTTGCAGGTCCGCGCGAACACGGGAGCGCTGCGCGCCACCGACGAGGGCGATGGCAAAAGAGCTGACGCCTCCCACGAACATCACAAAACCACCGAGCGGTACCAGCAGCAAATAGCCGACGGTGCCTCGCACGATAATGCCGGTGATCATCGTCACCGTGCCGATCATGCTGATGATCGAAAAGACAAGAAGTATCGTCTTCTGGCGCTTCCGCCATCGCTCGTTGGGGCCCGTCGGGCGGCCGGTCAGAGAGATGGTGCCGTGGGCGTGAAGCTGCTGCAACGCATTGGCGAGCAGCCCGGTTGAAGCGTATGAATCGGTCATGAGTCCCCGTCGGCCACCTGAGCCTGAGAGTGCGCTGGCACCATAACGTGTTGTCGCACTTCCAGTCTATCTGGCGACACCCCACTTGCGGCAAGGCCCCCTCAAGGGCGCAGAATAGAGCCTCCACGCTCGCCGCGCCCGCGGCATCCGCCAGCCATTCGCCGTCGCACACTCGTCATCACCCAGGAGTCGCCTGTGTCATCTGTCAGAACGTCCGTCTTCAACCTGCCCGCTGAACATGCCGCGCGGGCAACCCCCGAACTCGTCGCCGATGATGACGCGCATCTGGCTGCGATCGCCGACGCGATAGACCAGGAAGTCAATGACCTCACGCGCCGTCGCGACGAGCTCCGGCGAGCACCCGCCGGAGGCGGGCAGAAGGCTCTTGATCGCGACCTTGAGATTCACCGGATTTCATCGCGTCTGCGGCTGCTCCGCCGCTTCGGGCTCGATGTGTGCTTGGGACGTATCGTGCCCGACGGGGGAGAACCTCCGCTCTACATCGGCCGACTCAGCGTCACCGACGCCGAAGGCGACATGTTGCTCGTCGACTGGCGGGCCCCGGCTGCCGAACCGTACTTCGGTGCCACGCACGCCACACCTATGGGTCTGGCCAGCCGCCGCCGCTACCGGTGGACAGGCGGACGCATTACGGACTACTGGGATGAAGCATTCACCGAGGACGCCGTCGAGCGCTCATCAGCGCTCGACGACCAGTCAGCATTCATCGCGAGCCTCGGGGCGAGCAGATCAGCGCGCATGAGAGACGTCCTCGGCACGATCCAGGCGGACCAGGATGCGATCATCCGCGCTGACTCCCGCGGCGCACTCGTGGTGGACGGCGGCCCCGGCACGGGCAAGACCGTTGTCGCCCTGCACCGTGCGGCGTATCTGCTGTACACGCATCCCCGTATCGGGCGCGGCGCCGGCGGTGTGCTGTTTGTCGGCCCGTCGTCACCGTATCTCGCCTACGTCTCAGATGTTCTGCCGAGCCTTGGGGAAGACGGCGCACAGGTATGCACGATCGCCGACATGGTGCCGCAAGGAGCGGATGCTGTCGCTGAGGCAGACGCGCGGGTGGCCGCACTGAAGGCCTCGCCGGAGTTCACACGCACCATCGACCGGGCGGTGAAGCACTACGAGCGGCCGCCACACCGTGACCTACATCTGGAGACCGAGTGGGGACTCGTCACGATATCGCCGCATGACTGGCAGACAGCGTTCGCGGCCCCGACGCCCGGAATGGCTCACAACGACGCGCGCGAAGAGGTCTGGACCGAGCTCGTAGACGTCGTCGTCGACGCCTACGCCGATGATATTCCCGAGCAGGCGCTCCGCCGCTCCCTGCGAGGCAACAATGATCTGCTGACCACGTTCGACGAAGCTTGGCCCCTGCTGGACCCCGTCGGGATCGTCGCCGACCTGATGTCGGTACCTGCGTATCTCCACCAGTGCGCCCCGCACCTGTCTGCCAACGAGGTTCAATTGTTGACACGCGATGAGCCACAAGCCTGGACGTTCGCGGATCTGCCGATTCTGGATGCTGCCCGGCTCCGCGCGGGTGACCCCGCCGAGGTGCATGTGCGGCGTCAGCGTGAGGCTGCCCTGCAACGTCAGCAGGACACCATGGGTCACGTCATCGACAGACTGCTCGAATCGCACGTGCACGACGACGGCGAAGGTGTACTGCCCATGCTGAACGTCAGCGATACCCACAATTCGCTCATCGACGAATCCCAGCTCCCGCACCTCGATCCCGACACGCTTGCCGGGCCTTTCGGCCACATCATCGTCGACGAGGCGCAGGAACTCACAGACGCCGAATGGCTCATGCTGCTGCGCCGCTGCCCGTCGAGAAGCTTCACGATCGTGGGGGACCGCGCACAGGCCCGCCACGGGTTCACCGAGGCTTGGGAAGACCGCCTCGCCCGCATCGGGGTCGACACGGCGGCCCAGACGAATTTGCGCATCAACTACCGGACGCCTGGAGAGATCATGGATGCTGCCGAGCCCGTGATCCGCTCGGTGTTCCCCGACGCGAACGTGCCGATGTCGGTGCGGGAGTCCGGAGTGCCCGTGGCCACGGGGGAATACGCCGAGCTTGACAGCATCCTGAACGCGTGGCTTGCCGACCACGCGGACGGCATCGCGTGCGTGATCGGCGACCCCGACCGGACGGATACCGCCCGCGTGCGCTCGCTCAGCGCGGCGTCAAGCAAGGGCCTCGAGTTCGACCTCGTTGTGCTGATCGAGTCGCCCGAGAGCGTATCGACGACGGAAGCCACCGTCGACCGGTACGTGGCGATGACACGCGCGACGCAGCAGCTCGTCGTGCTGCGTCGTTGAACGTCAGGCTTCGGCGTTCGGTGACGTCTTCGCGGGGCGGAGCGACATGGTGCGCAGCATCCTGTTGCTCAGAGGGAAGACCATCAGACACGCGAGGCCCGCTCCGTAGAGCGCGAACGGTACCCAGAGTGCGGTGACGGATGCCAGTGCCCCGAATCCGGCCATCGCGAGCGGCATGAGGCAGTCGTCGCCGAGCCGGGTGATGGCGCTCATTCGCCCGAGGAAGGACGTGTCGACAGTGGCGGCGAAGGTCGAGCTGAGCAGCACCGAGGCATAGCCCGCGGTCAGACCGATCACGAATGCTGCGGCTCCGACGACCCAGATCGGCCCGATACCGAGGAAGAGGATCGCCACCCCCTGCACAACCAGGGCTCGGAAGCCTGCATTCGCCTCACGACGCGGCCGCCACTTCGCGATCCCTGCGGCACCGATCGCAGCGCCGACACCGACGAGTGCCTCGAAGATGCCGACAGCCTCGGCACCCCAGCCCTGATCGGTTGCTCGCAGAGCGATTCCGATGCCCATGGCCGGGCCGACGGCCAGGTTGAGGCCAGACACGGCGATCACGAGCGTCCGCGTGGTCGGAGCATCCTTCAGGTGTATGAATCCGCGCGCGATTCCTCGCAGAGCAGACTCCTTGTCGTCACGGGGAAGGGCGAAGCGCGGGCGCAGCCAGATGGCGAGGAACGCGACGACGACCGCGAACGTCACGGCGTTTGCCGAGGCGCTTCCCACCATGCCCGTGTGCGCGACGAGGACCCCGCCGATGGCCGCGCCGCCCATGGTTCCCAAGCGCGTGGCCGTCTGCATGACCGCAGAGTACGACGGCAGATCCTCCGTGCGCACGAGCTGACGTGAGATCGTGCCGGCGGATGGCTCATAGAAGGCGTCGCACACGCCGAAGGCGATGGCCGCGATCAGGAGGACGATGACTGACGGTGTGGCCGCGAGGACCCAGAGCGCCACGGTGACGAGCACAGCGATGCGGATGCTGTTGAAGACGATCATCACATGACGGGCATTTGCGCGGTCGGCGAGTGCGCCACCGAAGAGCAGAATGATTGCCCGGGGCACGGTGCCCGCGGCGACGATGATTCCGGCCACCGCGGGGGAGGTGATCTGGACGGCGGTCCAGGCGAGCGCGATCGTCCAGATGGAGTCGCCCGCGTCTGAGAGTGCTTTGATGCCGATCCATGCGTGTACCGAGAAGTCTCGGCGAAACGGTGGGGGCTCGCGCAGGAGTTGTGGCTCGACAGAGGTCATAGTGATCCCTTGATCATGTGTGGTGATGCTGGAGGCGGGGTGATTACGGAGTCGTCGGAAACCCGTGGGCGAAGAAGAAGACAGGGCTTCGCTCCTGACCGTCCTCGGTATCGATGCTCTCGGTCCATGCCGCGAGCGTGGCCCTGAGCGCGTCCGACAGCTCGGTGAGCTCCTGTGGTGTCGCCCAGGTGAGCGTGTCGGTGCTGAAGCCCTCCCACTCCGGATGCTGCGATGCGCGCTTCTTCCACGCGTCGAGACGACGCAGCTGCAGGGCGACGTTCGCGCGCTCGGCCTCGCGCGCCAGCATCCTGTCGGACGGTGAATCGTCGAAGTCGGTGATCGACCAGGTGAACGTGGCTCGCTTCAGCTTCCACCAGCTCGTGCGCTTGTCGCCATCAGGAGATTCGACGCGTTCCACGACGTCGGCCCGCTCCAGCATCCGGAGGTGATGGCTGATGCTGCCCACCTGCTGGTTGAGCGCCGCGGCTAGCGCACCCACTTGGGCAGTTTCGCACAGATGGAGATGGTCGACAATGCGACGGCGCACAGGGTGGTGAATCGCGGTGATGGTCTCGATCTGCTCCATGACCTCAACGCTAAACGCGATGCGTCGATTCAACAAGACTTCTTGTATACCGCGAAATCATGCGGAAGCCATCCGAAACAACGAGGCTTAGATTCAGAATATGACGACGTCGACACGCTCACCGTCTACCTTGTCTGCGTGATTGCAACGATTGTGCGCGTCATCTGGTCGCGCCGGCGTCCGACGGTGACGACGCCGCTCGCGCATCTCATCGAAGACTTGTTTGTGTCCACGCGGCCCGAAGCGCCTTTATCGTTTTCTGGTGGCGGACCGGATGGTATTTCCTGTTCGCCCAGACGCTCGACGGCTGACGGCATTCCAATTCGTCTGCTCAGTGCCGATACGCTGGGGCCATGGCCGAGGCGAGACGCATCGACACCAGGGCGGCGATCGTGCCGGCCGCTCTCATCTGCGCTGCAGCCCCAGCTTTCTTCGTTCTTCAGGTGGCGTGGGCCGGTTGGCTGCTCATCGCGGCGGGTGTGGGCACGGCGGCGCTGAGGGAACGCCGTCGCATCACCGCATCCGGCCCCTCCCTCACCCGTGATCTTGGACTCATCGCTCTCGGCATGCTGATCGTCAGCTCCATCCCGCTGGCCGCGGAACTCGACAACGGGGCGATGCTGCGGTTCACTTTCGCGCTTGGCGGTGCTGTGGCGGTGCCGTATCTGGTGTCGAGATTCCTCTTCCGCGATCGTGCGACCCGATTTCCTTGGCGCACGGGCGAGAAGTGGGGACGCCTGCACTGGGGATGGCTCGCCGCCGTCCTTGTGCTGGGCTGGCTGATTCTGCCGTTCTATTTCATCACGAGCGGCGTCTACATGAACTGGCCCGTCGTGGACACGCCGGAGCTGATCGGGCGTCTGTTCGTCGGCGTCGGCGCCGTCGGGATCTGGGATGAGCTGTTCTTCATCTGCACCGTGTTCACGCTGCTCCGACGCCACCTTCCCGACGGCATTGCCAATATCCTGCAGATGGTGGTCTTCGTGTCGTTCCTGTGGGAGCTCGGATATCAGGCGTGGGGGCCTGTGCTGACGATCCCGTTCGCGCTGCTGCAGGGAGTGATCTTCATGCGCACGCACTCACTGGGGTATGTCGTCACCGTGCATCTGCTGTTCGATGCCGTGGTCTTCTCAGTGCTCGTGCACGCGCACAACCCAGGGATGATCCCGATCTTCCTGCTCTGAATCCCTGCTCACGCGGCCGACAGTCGGTCGGCGGGGTTCGGATGATGGTCCGGGCGGCTCAGCGTCCAGAGGACACCGGCCACGATCAGCCCCTGACCGAGCGCATAAGTTGCCATGACCGCGGGGCTCGTCCACGGAGGCATCGCCGCCGGCAGGAACAGTCGGAAGGCCAGCAGCGAGTCGCTCAGCAGGAAGAATGCGCCGCCGATTGCGACCACTGGCGTGCAGCGCGCCGACAGGGCCGCCGTGCCGCCGAGCACCAGGCCGTAGCAGGCGACGGCGATCAGAAGCCCGCCGACGTGCGGGAAGAGCATGAGCATCATCGCGCCCCACCACGCCGCATAGACAAGAGCCCACAGTGGGACGCGGCGAACACGCGCGTGGCGGCCAAACAACACCATGTAGGCCACGTGCGCGAGTCCGAAGAAGAGCAGCATCATCGGCAGTTCCGGGGCAAACGGGAAGAATGCTCCGGCGGCGTCGCCCAGCCAGGAGAGAACGATTGCAACAACGAGCAGAACTCTCGCGCCGGGGGAGCGCAGCCGACGCGCATGAACGGCCACGGGCAGAAGCAGCAACGGCATCAGAAAGAGCTTCGTCGGCGCCGCAAGGGGACTGGACGCTGCTAAGGCCGCCACGTGTGTGACGGCCATCAGCGCGTACGGGAGCAGGCTCCAGATAATGGAAGAGCGAGGGATGCTGCGGTGCATGGCCCTATCGTAGGGCGGGCGCGGCTATCCGCGCCGGAACTGCGCGGCTGCCGGGCAGTCGAAGGGGTCGCGGGCGGCGAGACCGACGCGATTCAGATAGTCGATGACAATCGCGTAGGAGCGCCAGAGGGTCGTCTCGGTGTATGGAACGCCCAGCGCGTCGCACTGCGTGCGCACGATCGCACGAGCCTTGGACAGATGCGGGCGCGCCATGCTGGGGAAGAGGTGGTGCTCAACCTGGTAGTTGAGCCCGCCGAGAAGCCAGGTGGCCCACCAGCCGCCCGCGATGTTGCGGGAGGTGCGTACCTGCTTCGTGAAGAAGTCCAGCTTGGCGTTCGGCGCGATCACCGGCATCCCCTTGTGGTTGGGAGCGAACGCTGCACCCATGTACACGCCGAAGACGGCGAGCTGTACGCCGAGGAAGGCAAACGCCATGCCGAGCGGCAGGAACAGGAAGATCGGCGTGAGGTACAGCGCGAAACGCGCGGTGATGTAGGTGAGCTCAATCCAACGGCCCTTCACCTTCGGCTCGGTGAGGAGGTGCTTGAGGCTCAGGTAGTGCAGGTTGAGACCCTCGAGGGTCAGCAGCGGAAAGAACAGCCACCCCTGTTTGCGGGTGATGAGACGGCGAAAACCGCGAGCCTCGGCAGCATCCTCTTCAAGGAACGAGATGGTGTCGACGGCAATATCGGGGTCTTTTCCGACCTTGTTCGGGTTCGCGTGGTGCCGCGAGTGCTTCGAGTCCCACCACGAGTAGCTCATGCCGACGCCGAGGCCGGCGAGTACACGGGCGAGCCTGTCGTTCATGGGCCCGGTCTTCAGGATCACCCGGTGTGCTGCCTCGTGGGCGAGGAAGGCGATCTGGGTGAAGAGGATGCCGAGGGCGCCCGCGATGAGCAGTTGGAACCAGCTGTCACCGAGAAGGACGAATCCGGCGATCGCACCGGCGAGACCGAGCGCAAGGGCCGCGCCGACCGTGGCGTAGAACCACGGGGCACGACGGAGGAGCCCCGATTCGCGGGCAACCTGCGAAACCTCTTTGTACGCACGAGCGATGGGCGGGAACGTGTCTGTTCCCGCGTAGGTCTGTCGGACGGGGCCGAGTGTAGACGACGGGTACGGGGTGAGAGTGGGTGAAGAGATAATCACACCTGCCGATCGACGGGGCCGCTGTGCAGCCTGTGGAGCCAAAGGCATCTGCCGATCGCTTAATCGACTCTAACGCGTCCACCATGCAGTGCGAGGCATACTCGATGGATACGCAGACGACGGAGAGCGCGCGGTAAGGAACGGGACGGCGGACTCCGTCGACACGGGAAGCCTCAGTCTTCGACAGCATCCTCGTTCTCGGGCTCGAGCGGAGCCTCGGGAGGTGTCTCGATGACGAAATCCTTGGCGATCGCCGCGGGATCATCCCCCTCTGTGGCGTCGTGGCCGTCACGAGCATCCTCATCATCGGCCTGCTCCGCCTCGGCATCGGCGAGGAGGGCCGCGGAGGCACCACTTTCGGGCCGGATCATCTCGCGAACTTCAGACATGAAACTGGTGAGCTGCTGCTGCTGCCAACGAAGCTCGCGGGTGCGGTCTTCCGCATCGCGGAGCACCGACGTTGAATGCTCAATGACGGTGTCGACGATCTTCTTCGCCTTCACCTGTGCCCGATCGAGCACCTCACGTGCGTGCACCTGGGCATCGGCCTCGATCTGCCCAGCCTGAGCGCGCATAAGCTTCTCATAGTCATCCGCACGGCTCGAGATGCGCTGAGCGTGCTCGAGCGACGACTCCACCTGCTCGTTGGCGTCGGCGGTGATGCGTTCCGCGTGCGCCACTGCCTGATTGTGCAACACGAGGAACTCCTGCTGCGCGTCGTCTTGACGCCGTGTGAGAGTCTCTTCGAACTCCAGCACGCGGGCGTTCATCTCACGAACCTCGCGCTCAGCCTCGGCACGTTGCTCCGTGGTCTCACGCGTGACGAGAGCGCGCAGCGAAGCAGCGCCTTTCTCGGCCTCGGTGCGGATGGCAGCTGCTTCGCGCTCGGCCTGTGCTACCTTTTCGTCGGCGTGGGCTCGTTCGCGTTCGATCCGTGCCTCATGCGCCGTGTACTCGGTGTCCATCTGAAGGCGCACCTGGTCGGCGTCGTGCTCGGCCTGCTGGGTGATGCGCGCCACATCGGCGTCGAGTTCCGCGCGGCGAGAGTTCTCTTGATCGCGTGCGGCGGAAAGCAGACGCTCTGCCTGAATGGTGGCGTTCTGGATGATCGCGTTCGCCTGCTCTTCGGCGACCTTGAGGACCGCTTCGAATTGCTGGCGCGACTGCACCGGATCCTCGTCCTCATCGCCGTCTTCGGTGGCCGGTCGCTCCATCAGCTCAGCGCTGAGGGTCTGCACCTGTTTCTCGGCATCGGCGGCACGCGCCTGCGCGGCGGCGAGCTCGTCTTCCAGCTCGGTCGACGCTGTTGATGTCTCAGTCCGCGCGCGTTCCAGCTCGTCACGATGCCGGACGAGCGCCTCATCCAAAGCGGTAGTCGCGCGCTGCAGACGACCGGCCAAGTCGCTGATCGCCGAGTGAACTTCGTCTTTGTCGTAGCCGCGGAAAGCGACGGTGAACGAAGGCTGCTCGTCGGGACGAGATTGGATGAACGTGTCGAAGAATTCGTCGTTGTCAGAGCCGTTTGTAGCGGAGGCAGAGGAATCTGGCATGGGCGTCACCTTACTGAACGAAGAAAGAACGGGCGATTGGATGGTCTCGCGACGAAGACGCGGCGCGGACGTCACTCCCGCGTCTTCGAGTTTGTCACACCCTGCCGCACTTGTCTCGGGCGCCCGATTTGTCATCGGAGATGCAACAGGGGGCGTGGCGTGCGTGGCGATGCGATCGTGGATGGCATCGGTTGATGTTCGGCGCTCATCGCCGCACGGCACCGTCAGCGACGTTCGAGCAGGACCATCGTCTCGTAATGCCGTGTCTGAGGGAACATGTCGAACAGGCGGGCTTGCACGGGAGCGAGTGCGGGCATCGCCTCAAGATCGCGGGCGAGCGAGACGGCGTTGCAGCTGGAGTAGATGACCGTCTGGACGGCGCTGTCGTCGAGCCAGTGCGCCAGGTCGGTACCGATGCCACGCCGCGGCGGATTCACGATCGCGAGATCGGGAATGTCCGCCGCCCGTGACTCGTGGGCAAAGCGCAGGGCATTGTCGGCGATGAATCGCACATTGCCGATCCCGGCAGCGGTGGCAGTCGCCGTTGCGCTCTCGATCGCTTCTGCACTCACCTCGATGCCTGTCACGTGGCGAGCTCCCGCGGCAACATGGAGAGCGAAACCGCCCACTCCGCAGTAGAGGTCCCACACTGAACGAGGGTTCTTGTGGGCGCACCAGTCGGCAGCCTGTGTGTACAGATGCTCGGCGATCGCCGTGTTCGTCTGGAAGAAGCTCTTGGCGCCGAGCCGCAAATCGATGGTGTTCGTGCGCATGGCAAGTGTGGTCGCCGGAGTCAGCGGAATCTCCGTGTCACCTTCGAGGACCGCTTTATGCTCCGGCTGCAGGTTGACGGAGATCATGCGCGCCCGGGGGAGTGCGCGCTGCAGACCGGGAAGATGCTTGCGAATGCGGCTGAGCGCTTCGCGCGAGCGCAGGACGAACCGCAGCATGAGCTCGCCAGACGGCGCTTCCGTCAACAACACGTATTTGAGCTCTCCGCGCCGGGCCGCGACATCGTACGGCGCGATGCGTGCCTGGCTGATGAAGCAGGCGATGCGGGGAAGAGCATCGCGCAGGCCCGGTTGAAGCACACCGCAGCCGCGCAGATCGACGCCAGACTTCTGGGCGTCGAGAATGCCGAGCGTGGGGGAGTCAACGGTGCCACCGACGGCCATCTTCGCCTTGTTGCGGAACCCGGCCTCTGAGCTTGTGATCGGCGACAGCCATTCCAATCGGCTGTGGGCTGCAAGCAAGGTCTTGCAGTCATGCTGTTTGTCAGCGAGCTGTGCGGAATACTCCGTGCCCATGAGCGTGCACGAACGGCACACGCCAGCATCAAAGTAAGAGCACTGCATCACCACAGAAGTCTACGAGGCTGCTGATGTGGCTGGTGATACTGTCACATCATGAATTCGACAGATCGTACAGAGCAGCCGGCCCTGCGCCGACGTAGTTTCGTCACAATCTCTCTCGCGGCCGTCGGAGGCGCCATCGTGGGCGCGGGTGCCACCTGGGGCGGGTTGCAGCTCGTTCCCGCCCAGAAGCCAGCTGATGAGAAGTCGGATTCTCAGCCATCGGAGGACGATGACGAGATCAAGGTCCACCGCTTCGTCAGCACGGCACTGACACTTCCCGTTGTGAAGGCCTGGGCGACCGATGGCGCACAGCTGAGCCCCGGTTACACATTCCTCAGCCCTCGAGACAGCATTCTCACGGGTGCGATCATCGACAGTTCGGGTGAGCCCATCTGGATTGCGCCGAACGGCGTCGACACCACGGACGTGCGTGTGCAGACATACAAGGGCAAGCCCGTCCTCACCTTCTGGGAAGGGCGCGTCGCGAGCGGCAACGGGCACGGGACCGGTCGGATCCTCGACACGAGCTACACGGAGATCGCGGCCGTGCATGGCGGACACGGCGCGATCCCCGATCTGCATGAATTTCATCTCACTGACCGCGACACTGCTCTCGTCACCACGTATCCCGTGGCGCGCCTTGACCTGTCGAGTGTTGGAGGCCCGACAGACGGGTACGCCTTTGCCTGCCGTGTGCAGGAGATCGACATCGCCACCGGCCGGGTTCTCGTCGACTGGAACATTCTCGATGACATTGCGCTTGACGAGAGCAAGAAACGCATCGACGATGATGACGACACGACGGGAACCTCGCCCGAGAAAGCCTTTGACCCCATCCACGTCAACTCCATCGACGATGACGGTGACCGGCTGCTGATCTCGTGTCGGCACACCTGCGCTCTCTACGCCATTAATCGCACGACGGGCGCGCTTCTCTGGCGTCTGGGCGGCACAAAGAGCGATGTCGAAATGGGCGAGGGAACCGAGTTTTCATGGCAGCACGATGCGCGCTGGCGCGAGAACAGCAGAATCAGCCTCTTCAACAACGCCGGAGTGAAAGGTGACGGAGCCGTGTCATCCGGACTCATTCTCCGCCTCGACGAGGAGGCGATGACAGCAGAACTCGACACGACACTGACCTACGGTGAGTACGAGGGTTATGCGATGGGCAACACCCAGCTGCTTGAGGACGGCCACGCGATGGTCGGCTGGGGCAGCGCCCCCGCGGTCACCGAATTCGACGCCGACGGCACCGCGATCGCGGGATTCACAGAGGTCGGTGCCGGGTCATACCGGGCGTACCGGTTCCCCTGGACCGGTGAGCCGACCACGATCCCGGATCTGGCCACGATGTCCGTCGACGGAACCTCAACGGCATTCATGAGCTGGAACGGGGCGACGCGCGTTGACTCGTGGGCCTTGCTGGCGGGAAGCGACGCGTCCGAATTGTCCTCCGTGGCCACAGCCAAACGGTCAGGGTTCGAGACGGCGATCGAGATTCCGGATGCCAAGACCGCGGCCTTCCTCCAAGTCGAGGCACGAGACGCAGACGGCACTGCCCTCGGCCGATCCCGAGTCGTGGCGACGCGCTGACGGCCTCAGCCGGTCTCAGCCGTGACGAATAGCGACACGGCGTCGTCCAGGGAGTCTGCCGTCCACTGAGCGACCATCTCGTTGATCTCGAGCACGGTGAACCCGGCCTCGGTCTGCTCGATGATGCCGAGCACCGAGGGTGCGTCGTGTTCGTCGAGTCGGCGATCGCTCACACGCCATTCATGGTCGGAAAGCCGGTCCAGGGTGATGTCTCCACGCTCGCGATTCTCAGCCATACGTTCGTACCACGCTTTGTCGAGTGACGCACCGGCGTCAAGCATTGTCACGATGCCCCCTTGCTTCGTTACTGCTTGTGGCTATCTTACCCCGCAGTGAGCGATCGTGCTGGACTCAGATGAACATCTGCAATTTCCGAGCCTGATCGCCGTCGAAACTGCTCAGCGGCCGGGCCGGACCGATAGATCGGTGATCTCGGCATCGCGGGGCAGATCAAGGGCCGTCAGGATGCTGCTGGCCACAGAACCGGGGTCGATGAATCGCTCGGGGACGTACTCTGCGCCCTCCTGATGGTGCACCTTCTGTTGCATCGGTGTTGCGGTGCGCCCCGGATACACCGACGTCACGTGGATGCCGTTTGCGTGCTCTTCAGCCCGCAGCGCGTCGGCAAGCGCCTTCAAGCCGTGCTTTGATGCCGCGTACGCCGACCACTCGGGGTTGGCACGCAGGCCCGCACCGGAGTTGACGAAGACCACGCGGGCACCAGACACCCGCAGGACCGGCAGGAGCAGCCGCGTGAGCTCGGCGGGAGCGAGCAGATTCACCGCGATCTGATGCTGCCAGGAGGCCGGAGTGATGTCGGCGACCGCGCCCAGATCGACAACCCCCGCCGCATGCACGAGCGAGTCGATGCGTTCCGGCAGCTGCTGCTTCGAGAGCGCCCACGAGAGGCGGCCGGGGTTCTCCAGATCACCGACGATCGTCGCGATTCCGGGGAGCTCTGCCGAGAGCTGATTCGCTCGCCCCGCATTGCGCACTACAGCGTAGACCTCGTCGCCGCGGTCGAGAAGAAGACGGGCGAGAGCTGCGCCGATGCCGGAGCCTGCACCGGTGATGACGTGGACGGACATATGCCGATGATCTCACGAACGCCCGGGGCAGCGCTTGAGAGCGGCGGCGGAACCGGGCAAGCTTGACAGCATCCCGAATGGAAGGCATTCCCGATGTCTCTGTCTGCGTCCACGACACGTCGACGCGCCGTCGTGACGGCCGTTGCCGTGATCCTCGTCGCCGTCGCGGTGACAGTCTGGGTCGGCTTCGGTCGCGTCCTGCTGGGGTGGCCTGGAACCATCGGCCAGATCCTCTCAATCACGGTCGCCCCGATCGCCCTCGTGCTTCTAGGTACTGCGGGGCTCTCGCTGTCCGCGGCGATTCAGCGCGGCCACAGCATCCGGCCCGCCCTGGTGGCGCTCGTGCTGGCTGTAGTCTCCGGCATCGGATTTGGCGCCACTGTGCCCGAGATCACGGCGGAGGGCGTGCGCTCGCTCTTGGCGCCCACGGGGGAGGAATGGGCTGTCGAGATGACGATCGCGCTCTGCAATCCGCTGGGGATCGTGTATCTGGGAACCTCGATCGCGACACTCGTCTTCTCACGGTTGGCTGTCAGAGGCCCGAGAGTTGACACCGAATCGGGCCACGAACCCGGCGTAGGCTGAACGCGAGGGAGGTGTCATGAAGGTCATCAGCTACAACCTGCGCAAGAACCGTGCCATCAGCGAGCTCGTGAATCTCATCAGCAGATACGAACCGGATGCTGTCTGCCTGCAGGAAGCGGACACACCCGAGCTCCCGCGTGACATCGGAAACCTGCGCCTCGCCGATTCGACACAGCGAAACCGCCTCGGCCTTGCCATCTACTATCGAGACGACCGCTATGACGCCGTCGACACTCAGGCGTTCGCGCTGAAGAAGTCCATGCACGATCGTGTGCTGCGGCCCGCCTACGAGCGTCTGCTCGGCTCTCGGCTGACCGATCGTGAACTGGGGCGCGACGTCATCGTGGCGTCATTTCATGCGGCTCCGTTGACGGCCCTGAATTCGCTGCGTCGCAATCAAATCCGGACGGCACACGAAGAGCTGCACCGGATGGGCCCGGGCATCCCCACGCTCATGGTGGGGGACTACAACTACCCGGTCTTCAAGAACGGCCTCACCCAGCGCGTGCAGAATCGCGGGTACGACCTCACATTGAGCGACGCGCGAACCTACACACGGTACAAGTTCTTTCGAGGGCACTTCGACTTCGCGACATCGATCGGGCTGGAGATCGGAAACGTGGCGACGCTGCCGCGGGGACTCTCCGACCACATGCCGATCCTCGTGAACTCGACGTACGGGTCTACAGCGCGCCGCGACGATGCCGGCTCGGAGACCGCGGGGACGAACGACTTCGCGATTTGAATCAGCGCGTGAGGCCGAGGGCAGCGAGTGAGGCGCGAGCATGCTCTTCCGCAGCATCCGGAGTCACCGGGTCGAGAAGACCCAGCAGGCGCATCCGGTGGGGCATGCCGAGGAGCAGGGTGAACAGCGCTGGCGCGAGCTGCTCGGCCTCGGGCCCGCGCTCAGTTCGCAGGTGCTCCGCGAGACGCGCGATGTGGCGCTCGTCACCGTTGGAGTGCAGGGTGATTGCCAGCTCCGGGAAGCGCGACGACTCGGCAATGACGAGCTGGTGAAGTCCGATGAGCTCGGCCGAGTGCAGACGCGTGACGATGCGCGTCGCGAGAGTCTCCAGCGTGTCGCCCGGCGGAGGCTCCGTGCTGACTCCACGGGCCAGGCGCTGAACCATCTCGGTGAAAACGGCAGCCTTGTCGCCGAAGTAACTGTAGATCGTGCGCTTGCTCACCCGCGCGGCCTGGGCGAGCTGCTCGATCGTTGTGTTTCCGAATCCGTGCTCGAGGAAGACGGCGAGGGCGGCGTCCAAGATTTGACTGCGGCGTTGAACGCGCTCTGCTGCTGTCGGGCGACCCCTCTTGCGCTCGGGGGTGCGCCGGCTGGATACCGTCATGAGCACTCCTGTTCGTCAGATCGCCAAAGTAGGTGCGGTCGGCGACTCGATGCAATACAATGATACTGGACAGTCTCATTTCGACTGCTCATGGCACGAGGCCCTCTTACAAAGAGAGCCGAAGGGAGATCTTGATGGCCACGCGGACCCCGCGGAAGACGACATCACGCTCGACCACAACGCCCCGCAAGAAGGCTGCTTCCAGCCCGAAGAAGGACTCGAAGCAGCTCATTGACTTCTACCGTCAGATGATGAACATCCGTCGGTTTGAAGAACGGGCGTCGCGCGCGTACACACAAGCGCTGGTCGGCGGATATTGTCACCTGAACCTTGGCGAAGAAGCCGCTGTCGTCGGACTGATGGCAGCCCTCAAGCCAACCGACTACCTCTTTACGAACTATCGCGAGCACGGCTACGCGCTGGCTCGTGACATCGACCCCAACCAGGTGATGGCCGAGCTCTACGGACGCACAGACGGCGTCTCCAAGGGCTGGGGCGGATCCATGCACATGTTCGACATCGAGAAGCGCTTGCTCGGCGGATACGGCATCGTGGGCGGTCAGATCCCGCTGGCGACTGGTGTCGCCTTCGGCATCCAGTATCGCGATGAGAAGGACGTCGTCATGTGCACCATGGGCGACGGCACGACGAACATCGGCGCTTTCCATGAGTCGCTCAACATCGCCGCCCTGTGGAACCTGCCCTGTGTCTTCGTGATCATCAACAACGGCCTCGGCATGGGCACGACCGTTGAGAAGGCCTCAGCCGAACCTGAGCTGCACAAGCGTGCCTCCGCGTACCGCATGGCATCCGAGCGCGTCGACGGTCTCGACCCGACAGCCGTGTTCGAGGCGGCCAAGCGTGCCGTCGCCTCGGCGCGCAAGGGCAAGCCGTTTCTGCTCGAGGTCATGGTCGAGCGTCTCAAGGGGCACTCGGTCGTCGACCCGGCGAAGTACCGTGACCCCAAGGAGGTCGAGAAGCTGAAGCTGAACGACCCGGTTGTCACCTTCGCCGCCCAGCTCAAGAAGGACGGCATTCTCGACGACGACACGATCTCGGCGATCGATGCCGACGCGAAGAAGTACGCCGCGGATGCTGCCAAGTTCGCTGAGGACAGCCCGCACCCCGACGTCTCGACGCTCTTTGACTACACGTACGCGTCGCCCGTTCCGAACGACTCGCGGCGACTGCCGGGTGAGCCGCTCTTCGAACCGGCGCCCTTCCCCACGAACGGAGGCCGCGCATGAGCATCATGACCTATCGCCAGGCGCTGCATGACACCCTGCGCTCTGAGATGCTACGCGATGAAAACGTCTTCCTCATGGGCGAAGAGATCGGCGTGTTCGAGGGATCGTACAAGATCACCGCCGGAATGCTCGAAGAGTTCGGCGAGAAGCGCGTTCGTGACACGCCGATCGCCGAAGAGGGATTCACCGGTGCCGCCATCGGCGCTGCGATGGTCGGGCTGCGCCCGGTCGTCGAAATCATGACGATCAACTTCTCGCTGCTCGCGCTCGATCAGATCGTGAACCACGCGGCGAAGATCTACGGCATGTTCGGTGGCCAGGCCAAGGTACCCATGGTCATCCGGACCCCGGGAGGCGGCGGACAGCAGCTCGGCGCTACGCACTCGCAGAACATCGAGCTGTACTACTCGTTCGTTCCCGGAATGAAGGTCGTCGCGCCGAGCACCCCTGCAGATGCCAAGGCGCTGCTGCTCGCTGCGATCCGCGACGATGACCCGGTGCTGTTCCTCGAGAACCTGGGGCTGTACAACACCAAGGGCGAGGTTCCTGATGGCGATGAGGCCGCCGAGATCGGCAAGGCGAAGGTCACCCGCGAGGGCAAAGACCTCACGCTCATCGGTTACTCGCGCATGGCCACTGTTGCCTCAGCCGTTGCAGAAGAGCTCGCCGAGAGCGAGGGTCTCGACATCGAGGTCGTCGATCTGCGCAGCCTACGTCCGCTTGATCGTGAGACGTTCGTCGAATCGGTGAAGAAGACACATGCCGCCGTCGTCCTCGAAGACGACTGGTTGACGTACGGAATCGGTGCCGAGATCGCAGCCACCATCTCGGATGGTGCCTTCGACTACCTCGACGCCCCTGTTCGCCGCGTGGCGATGGCAGAGGTGCCGATGCCGTATGCGAAGCCCCTTGAGACGGCAGCCCTGCCGTCAGCGGATGACGTGAAGAACGCCATTCGTCAGACACTCGATGCGGTCGGACGCCGCAGGTAAGACGGAATGATGATCGAAATCACAATGCCGCGACTCTCCGACACCATGGAGGAGGGCGCAATTGCCACATGGCACAAGAAGCCGGGGGATGCTGTCGCCGAAGGCGATGTCCTCGTTGAGATCGAGACCGACAAGGCCACGATGGAGTACGAGGCATATGAGGCAGGCACGCTGTCCGAGATCCTCGTCGAGGAGGGCGAGCTCGTCTCGATCGGCACCCCCATCGCCAAGCTCGACGACGGATCAGGCGACTCGGGTAGCGACTCTGACTCCGGATCGTCGACCTCTGAGGTGGACAAGTCCGCGAAGGAGGAGCCTCAGAAGGACGAGTCCGCTGACGCAGCGGCCAAGACGGATGAGAGTCCGTCTGAGGGCGAGAAGACGTCGGATGCTGCGAGCACGCAGTCTTCCGAGACAAAGAGCGCAACGGCGGAGGGCGACGGTGAACGCCGTTTCGCCTCGCCGCTCGTCCGGAAGCTCGCTCGGGACTACAACCTTGACCTGAGCACCGTCGAGGGAACCGGCCCCGGTGGACGCATCATCCGTGCGGACATCGACCCGCTTCTGTCGGAGGCTCCGAGCGAGAAGAAGGCTGAAGCGCCGAAGCCCGAGGCGAAGGCAGCGCCGAAGGACGCTCCTCAGCCGTCGGCAGATGATGAGCGTCGCGGATCGGAGAAGCAGCCGATCAGCAGCATCCGCCGTGTGATCGCGCGCCGCCTCGGTGAGAGCGCCCGTGAGGTTCCGCACTTCTACGTGACGGCCGTCGCCGACGCCGAGGAGCTTGTGACACTGCGAGCATCGCTGAACGAGCAGCTCGTGGCCGCCGACCGGCCGAAGGTGAGCGTGAACGATCTGATCGTGCGCGCGGCAGCTCTCGCGCTGCGGGAACACCCTGAGGTCAACGCATCATACGTGGGCGATGACGCCGACCACACGCTGCGCCACTCGCGCATCAATGTGGGCGTTGCCGTCGCGAGCGAGGTGGGCCTGATGGTTCCGGTGATCGACGATGCCGACACCAAGACGGTCACCCAGCTGGGCGTCGAGACCAAGAAGCTCGCGAAGCTGGCGAACGAGAAGAAGCTCAGCCCGGCGCAGATGTCGGGCGGCACGTTTACGATCAGCAACCTCGGTATGTTCGGCGTTGAGGAGTTCACGGCGATCATCAACCCGCCGGAGGGCGCGATCCTCGCCGTCGGCGGCACCAAGCAGGAGGCCGTCGTCGTGGACGGCGAGGTCGTGGTGCGGCACCGTATGCGGTACACGCTCTCGAGCGACCATCGCATCATCGACGGCGCACTCGCCGCGCAGTTCTTGCAGACGCTCACGCGTCTCATTGAGAACCCGTGGACGATCCTCGCCTGATCGTCAGCGACCATCACACCGCTGGCCGGCCCGTCATCGTGACGGCGTCGGCCAGCGGTGTTTTTGCGTTCACGAGCCGCGCGTAGTCGTCTCGGCGCTCTCGGCAATCTCTGACAGGGGATCGCCGCGTCGCTTCACACGTGTCAACACATCACGGTAGTCCAGCTGCGTCAGGTGAGGGGAGGCCAGCTCGTGCCACGTGCGCGGCGCAGCGACAGTGGGATGAGGGCGCCCACGCAGTGAATACGGTGCCACGGTGGTCTTGCTCGCGTTGTTCTGGCTCCAGTCGATGAACACTTTGCCCGCACGGGCGGAGCGCGTCATCGAGCTGACGATCTGGTCCGGATAGTCCGCTTCGAGCGAGCGGGCGAGCTCGTGCGCCGCGTCCGACACCTGCTGCGACGTCTGCGAGCCGTCGAGCGCGGCATAGAGATGGATTCCCGTGCTTCCGCTTGTGACGGGTACGACGGTCAGCCCCATATCGCGCAGGATGCCATGGGCGAGGCGGGCGACATCGGCGCATTCCCGCATTGTCACGCCGTCGCCGGGATCGAGATCGAGCACCAGCCGATCGGGGTTCTTCTGCCCGCCGCGCGGCCCGAAGCGCCACTGAGGAACGTGGATTTCAAGGGCGGCGAGCTGGCCGAGCCACGTCAGCGTCGCACGGTCGTTCACCAGGGGGTACTGATTGACATGATCGGCATGCCGGATGCTGCGAAGGCGCACCCAGTCGGGGGCACCCTCGCCGATGTCCTTCTGAAAGAACTTCTGCCCTGAACCGTCTTCTCCGACACCGTCTGGCCACCGCTTGCGCGTCGCCGCGCGGTCGCGGCAGTGCGGAATCATGACGGGAGCGATCTCGCTCAGATAGTCGAGGATGTCGCGCTTCGTCGTCCCCGTTGACGGGTACAGCACCTTGTCGAGGTTCGACAGCTGAAGCTGTCGCCCATCGACCTCAACCGTCTGCCTCGTCGAGCTCGCCATACCCTCATGGTGACGTGTGAGTGCCTGTTTTGGCTAGGCATGCGGTGGGTTCATGCCGGGTGAGTGCCTTCGAGATCGCGCTGTCAGAAGAGCGGCTTCACCGGTTCGATCAGCTCGGGACCGTCGGCGTCGCGGCCGATCGGCGCGACTTCGTAGAGGTCGAGCTCGACCTGGCGGGACGTATCGACGGCGGCATCCACCAGTTGCTGATCACCGGAGACCGTGGCGTCGAGCCAGACGTCGCGCATGTGCGCCGGAAGCGTGACGGGAGTACGGTCGTGGATCTCGGCGAGCGGACCCTCGGCCTGCCGGGTGAGGATGGTTGCTGTCAGCATCCAGTCGTCATCAGGAGAGGCGCGCCACCACGAATACAGTCCGGCGAAGGCGAGGGAATGGTCGGGGTCTCTGACAAAGAACGGCGTCTTCGTCTTTCCGACGGTCTTCCACTCGAAGTACCCGCGCGCGGGGATGATGGCGCGCTTCGAGACGACGCTGCTTTTAAACGTCGGCTTTGACGCCGCCGTCTCGCTTCGTGCGTTGAATGTAGGGTATTTGAGCTTCTCTTCGCGTGCCCAACTCGGCAGAAGCGACCAGCGCGCACCCTCGAGACGTCGCACAGGAGCCGCGCCATCGCGGGCGGATTCGAAGACCGTCGCCACGTGCTGCGTCGGCTTGATGTTGAAGCTGTTCCGCCAGTCGGGTGTCCAGTTCTCGGGCTGCTCGCCCGTGACGATGACGAACTCTGTGATGAGCTCGTCAACGGTTTCATCCATGGCAAATCGTCCGCACATGCGTTCAGAGTAGCCTGTCCGTCTGACAGGCAGAAGTCCCGGTCGGCGAGGTTGACTCTGCCGAACAAATATTCGACTATAGCGATATGGAAACAGGTGCGGCACGAGCGTGGGATGCTGTCGATGCATCCGCATCGAGCCGTGCCGAAGTGCTCGCAGAGCTGAACGGCCGCATCCGCAGCATGCAGAAGGCGACGCTCGGCGCGGGAGCCGAGGCGCCCGTTGTTCCCGTCGTCTCCGAACTGCGCGACCTCTTTCCGGGCGGCGGGCTGAGGCCGGGCGGTGTGTACGAGGTGCTGTCGCCGTTGCTGGCCACGATGCTTCTCGCGGAGGCGACGCGCGCGGGCGACTGGGTCGCCGTGGTCGGGATGCCCGATTTCTCGGCCGCCGCAGCGGCATCCGCCGGCGTTGATATCGCGCGTGTGGTGGTGGTTCCGCACCCGGGCGGGCAGGGAATTCGTGTGTCTGCAACGCTCGCCGACGTGATGAGCATCGTCGTCCTCGGTGAGGCGGCGGACGTGGGAGCGGGTGAGGCGCAGCGGTTGGAGGCCAGGCTCCGGCGCACGGGCAGCGTACTGCTTCGGTTGGGGGAGTGGGCGGGAGCCGAAGACCGCCTGGCTGTCGCGGAGCGTCAGTGGAGCGGCATCCGCGCCGGGCACGGCCACCTGGCCGCATGCCAGGTGACTGCGACGGCGCGCGGGCGAGCGGCGGCGCCTCGGCGGGTGACGTTCGTGCTCTCTGAGATGTCAGATGCTCGTGATGGACTCGAACACAGCAACGAATAAGGAGGGCCTGTGACTCAGTCGATGACACGCTCGCTTGTGCTGTGGTTCCCGGGGTGGTCGACAGCGGCAGAGGCGCGGGCGCGCGGTCTCGCACCCGAGAGTCCTCTGGCACTCGTGGTGGGTGGCACCGTCTTCGCGTGCAATGATGCGGCGGCTTCCTGGGGAGTGAAGGCGGGGCAGCGGATGCGGGAGGCACAGGCCGCCTGTCCACAGATCGAGATCCGACCGTACGATATCGACGCCGACTATCGGGCCTTCGAGAGTGTGTTCCAGCATGTCGAGGAACGCGCGCCCGGCGGGCAGATTCTGCAGCCGGGTCTGTGCGTGCTGCGAGTGCGCGGCCCGAGCCGGTATTACGGCGGCGAGCACCGGGCGGCAGAGACACTTGTGGACGCCGTGCGGTCCGTGGGAATCCGTGACATCCGGGCGGGCATCGCCGACGGCATCTTTCCCGCCGAACTCGCCGCCCGGCGAGCGGAGCCGGGGCGGATCGTCGCCATTCCCTCGGAGCAGACGGCACGGTTCGTCGCCGCTGTTCCGATCGACGAGCTGCCCGCCGATGCACTCGCGGGGGCAGGACCGCTTCTGCACCGGCTCGGCATTCATCTCCTCGGAGACTACGCCCGGTTGGACGTCGATCAGGTGCGTGATCGTTTCGGCCCGGATGCTGTGCGTGTGCACCGCCTGGCGAACGGCGATGATCCGCGCATGGTCGTGCCCACGGGAATCACTGTCGAGCATGAGATTCGGCGCGAGTTCGACGAACCACTCGACCGCGTCGATCAGATCGCTTTCAGTCTGCGCGCCGACATCGACGCCCTGGCCGAGCAGGTCACTGCGACGGGGAAGGTGGCGACGAGCATCTCGGTCGAGCTGTGCGACGAGAGCGGCAGGCTCAGCGAGCGACACTGGCTGCATCCCCGGTTCTTCCGGGCCGCAGACATTGTTGATCGTGTGCGCTGGCAGGTGCAGGGCGCACACACGGGAGCCGCGGCGCTGGCGGCGCCGATCGCCGCTGTGCGCATTGCCGTCGTCGGGCTCGATGACCGTGCGCACTACGAAGCGGGGCTGTGGGGCGATGCGGCGGATCAGCGTGTGCACGCACAACTTACGCGTGTGCAGAGCATGGTCGGTCACGCCGAGGTCTGCACGATCGAGCCCGGTGCGGGCCGCCTTCTGCGTGAGCGCCAGCTTCTCGTCCCTTGGGGAGAGAAGCGCAGGGGAGCAGACCGCAGCGGCCAGCCCTGGCCGGGAGCACAGACCGGTGTCGCGCCGAGCCTCGTGCTCGAGAAAGCCGCAGAGGTGACCGTGCTCGACACCGAGGGCGCCGTCGCCTCGATCACTGAACGTGGGACGCTCACAGCGCCCCTGTCTGCGCTCTCCATCGGGGGAACGGTGCGGCTGCTGCGCGGATGGGCCGGCCCCTGGAAGATCGATGTGCGCTGGTGGGACGCCCGGACACATCAGCGGGTTCACCGGTTTCAAGCCGTTGACGACCGCGGTGATGCGTGGATGTTGACCCTACAGAACGGCCGCTGGAGCATCGAGGCGCGGTATGACTGAGATCAGGGGCACACATGGGATGGCATAACCCACCGGTTCCCTGGACCGAGTTCGCGAGGCGCCTCTCAGACGACCCCGACGTCGCTGCCGCCCACGTCGCTGCGGAACGGAACACGAGACAGCAGCCCGAGGGCGACAGTGAGCGCCGCGTGCGGTCGGTGCGGCCGGAAACCGGAGTGCCCTACGCTGAACTGCACGCTCATTCCGCCTACAGCTTTCTCGATGGCGCCAGCATGCCGGAGCAGCTCGTCGACGATGCCGTCGATCTCGGGCTGCCCGGCATGGCGCTCACCGACCACGACGGCTTCTATGGCGCAGTCCGCTTCGCTGAGGCGGCAGCGCTGCACCCAGGCTTCAGGACGGCATTCGGTGCGGAACTCTCGCTCGACCTCTCGCAGCCGCAGAACGGGGAGGCCGACCCGCGGGGGACTCATCTGCTTCTGCTGGCACGCGGGGCAGAGGGGTACCGCCATGTGGCGCGTGCGATTACCGATGCGAACCTCGCAGACGGAGCGCAGAAAGGAAGCCCGCGCTACAGCCTCGACAGCCTCGGCGAACAGCTGTCAGGCCACGTGCATGTGTTGACCGGATGCCGCAAAGGTGCTGTGCGGCAGGCGCTCGAAACCGGCGGTCGCGCTGCCGCAGCACAACAGCTTGACACCCTGACTGCCCTCTTCGGGCAGGACAGCGTCACCGTCGAGCTCTTTTCACGTGGTGAGCCGCTCGACGACGCCCGCAACGATGCGCTCACAGAGCTGGCTGCCGAGCGCCGGCTGCCTGTCGTGGCGACGGGAAACGTGCACTTTGGCCGACCGGAACAGTTCCGCCTTGCCCAGGCGCTTTCCGCGGTGCGCGCCCGTCGCAGTCTGGATGACCTTGAGGGCTGGCTGCCGGCTTCGGGTGACGCCTTCCTGCGCAGCGGCGACGAGATGGCGCGCCGATTCGCCGCGTACCCCGGCGCCGTCGCGCGCAGCGTCGAATTGCTCGATGAGGTTGCGTTCCCCCTGCGCGCCGTCTCCCCGGGGCTTCCCCGGCTTCCCGTGCCAGACGGGCATACGCCGATGAGCTGGCTCCGGCACCTGGTGTGGGAGGGCGCTGCACGCAAATACCCGAATCTCGACCGGGCGAAGACCGAGCGCATCGAGCGCGAACTTCAGGTGATCGAAGAGAAAGATTTCCCCGGATACTTCCTCATCGTGCACGATATCGTCCGATTCGCGCGGTCCCGCGGCATCCTGTGCCAGGGCCGAGGCTCGGCTGCGAACTCTGCCGTGTGCTTCCTCATCGACATCACCGCTGTCGACTCGATCCTCTACGGACTGCCGTTCGAGAGGTTCCTCTCGAGCATGCGCGAGGAAGAGCCCGACATCGATGTCGACTTCGACTCGGGGCGGCGCGAAGAGGTGATCCAGTATGTCTACGAGACGTACGGGCGGTACAACGCGGCGCAGGTCTGCAACGTCATCAGCTACCGCCCCAAGGGAGCCGTGCGTGACATGGCGAAGGCCCTCGGCCACAGCCCCGGGCAGCAGGACGCCTGGAGCACGCAGATCGAGCGCTGGGGAGCCACTGTCGAGGCGCAGGATCACGATATTCCCGAGAATGTTCTCGAGCTCTCCGACCAAGCGCTGAAGCTTCCACGCCATCTGGGCATCCATTCGGGCGGAATGGTGCTCACCGATCGGCCCGTTGGAGAGGTGAGTCCCATCGAGCATGCTCGCATGGAGGGCCGCACCGTGTTGCAGTGGGACAAAGACGACTGCGCCTGGATGGGCCTGGTGAAGTTCGATCTGCTGGGGCTCGGGATGCTGGAAGCGATCCAGCACGTCTTCGATCTGGTCGCTGACTCCTGCGGTGAGCGCTGGGCGCTCGACACGATCCCAAAGGAGGAGCCCGCCGTGTACGACGTGCTCTGCCGCGCCGATACCGTCGGGGTATTCCAAGTGGAGAGTCGTGCGCAGATGGGAATGCTGCCTCGGCTGCAGCCGCGGGAGTTCTACGACCTGGTCGTCGAGGTGGCGCTCGTACGCCCCGGCCCGATCCAGGGCGGCGCAGTGCACCCGTACATCAAGCGGCGCATGCAGCAGCGTGAGTGGGAGCGCCGGAAAGCAGCGGGGGAGGTCTCGGGGGAGTTCACCGTGACATATCTGCATCCCGCACTCGAGCCCGTGCTGAAGCGAACCCTCGGTGTGCCGCTGTTCCAGGAGCAGCTGATGCAGATGGCGATGGCGGTCGGCGGATGTTCCGCAGATGATGCCGATCTGCTGCGGCGTGCGATGGGGTCGAAGCGCGGAACCGAACGTATCGACACGCTGCGCGAGACGCTGTACGCGGGGATGGCAGCGAACGGACTCGTGGGAAAAGAAGCGGATGCCGTGTACGCCAAGATCCAGGCATTCGCGAACTTCGGGTTCGCCGAGAGCCATTCAATCAGCTTTGCCCTTCTTGTCTACGCAAGTGCGTGGCTGCGTCTGCATTACCCCGCGGCGTTTCTCGCGGCACTGCTCAGAGCGCAGCCGATGGGGTTCTACTCGTCGCAGAGCCTCGTTGCGGATGCCCGCAGGCACGGGGTGACGACGCGGCATCCCGACCTGCATCTCTCGCAGATCCATCCAGCACTCGAAGCGATGCCGGGCCCGGCACCGGAGCCACGGGCGGAGTGTGTGGCTCCGGAGCAGCCTCCCGTCGGTCCCTTTGATCCTCGAGCACCAGACGCGCAGGAACAGCATCGTCGTGACGGGGCGTTCGCCGTTCGTCTGGGCCTTGCTGCCGTGCGCGGAGTGGGCGAGGAGACAGCGCAGAGAATCGTTGCCGAGCGCGACGAGAACGGGCCCTTCCGTGACATGTACGATCTGGTGCGCAGAACGGGAGTCAGGACGACGGTGCTGGAATCGCTCGCCGACGCGGGCGCTTTCGACTGCTTGGGGCTTCGCCGTCGAGAGGCCCTGTGGCAGGCCGAGCATGCAGCACAGGAACGCCCGGAACAGCTTGAGGGAACAGCTCTCGCGGTGCAGCCGCCGCTGTTTTCTCTGCTCACTCCGGAAGAGCAGACGGTGTCAGATATTTGGGCGACCGGCATCTCACCTGACGGGCATCCCCTCGAGTTTTTGCGCGCTGAGCTTGCCTCACGAGGCGTGCGCAGCGCTGCTGATCTGCGCTCGGCAGAAACGGGACGTCGCCTTCTCGTCGCGGGTGTTGTGACGCATCGGCAGCGGCCGGCCACGGCACGGAATGTGACATTCCTGAACCTTGAAGATGAGACGGGGCTCGTCAACGTCGTGTGCAGCACCGGTGTCTGGAACCGCTACCGCCGTGTGGCGCGTGAGAGTCCTGCCCTCGTCGTGCGCGGCATGCTCGAAAGATCTCCCGAAGGTGTTGTGAACATCATCGCTGACGGGTTCGAGACGCTGGGGGTTCGGGCCCCCTCACGATCGCGTGATTTTCAATAGCGCGACATCAGTCAGAAACATCCCCTCGGCTACAGTGACATTATGCGTGAAATCCAGGCTCAGATCATCGCCGCCCTCGGCGTCCGGCCCCAGATTGACCCCGCAGAAGAGGTCGAGCGTCGCGTGCGCTTTCTCGACGAGTACCTGACGGCGACCGGGGCGAGAGGACTCGTTCTCGGCATCAGCGGTGGTCAGGACTCGACGCTGGCGGGGCGGCTGTGTCAGCGTGCCGTCGAACGGCGCAGAGCGCGCGGTGTCGAGGCGGAGTTCCTCGCCGTGCGTCTGCCGTACGCTGTTCAGCACGACGAGGACGACGCCCTTCTGGCTCTCGAGTTCATTCGCCCGGATCAGACGGCGGTGCTCGATATCAAGGCCTCCGTCGACGGCGTCGTCGACGAGTTCGCGCGTGCGCTGGGAGAGCCGATCAGCGACTTCAACAAGGGGAATGTCAAGGCACGCGCTCGCATGGTCACTCAGTACGCGCTTGCCGGGCGCGACGGTCGGCTTGTCGTCGGCACTGATCACGCGGCAGAGGCGATCACCGGCTTCTATACGAAGTTCGGCGATGGCGCCGCCGACGTGACTCCTCTTGTCGGGCTGAGCAAACGGCAGGGCGCCGATCTGCTGCGCGCGCTCAATGCGAACGCACGGCTGTACGAGAAAGTGCCGACGGCGGATCTTCTCGACGACGACCCCGGGCAGGCGGATGAAGCGAATCTGGGGCTGACCTACGCGGACATCGACGACTATCTCGAGGGAGAGGACGTGGCTCCCGAGACCGCCGAGCGCATCGAAGCAGCGTTCATGCGCACGCGACACAAACGTACGATGCCGGTTTCACCAGCAGACACGTGGTGGCGGTAGCAGCTACGCGGTCTTCTCGTCATCGTCGGCCGGAGGGGGCACCTGGCGCTTCTTCGCCGCATCGAGCGCCGCAACGTCGTCGATGAGCTTCTGCGTCGTGGCATCCGTGCGGGCCGGGTCCGGCAGATGGGTCGGGGCACCAGCGGCGGAGTCGGCTTTCGCCGTCTGACCGGTGGGAACGGGATCAGCGATGGAGTCCCCGAATGCCCAGCGCTCAAGGTCGCTCTGGAAGATCTTCTTAGCGCGGCCTGGGCGCTCCTGCCAGTCGAGCAGGCGATCCCGGAACTCACCGATCACAGGCGCGAGGTCGGGCTCGTTGCGGGTCGACGCGCGCTTCATCTCGGCGAGCTGGTGGGAGGCCCAATCTGCGGCGATTGATGAGCCCCGTACCGGGAGCAGGCGAACAGTGGTATCCGCCTGGCCGACAGCGCGGTCCGCAAGGACGCGTTCCTGAGGAGTGAGCGCATTCCACACGGTGGCCTCGGTGGCTGCGTCGATGAGTGTGGCGATGGCTGCAGAACGCTGCTCGCGGTCGCGCTGGGCGATGAGGTGTTTGACACCGGAACGGCCGATGGCAGCGGCAATGAGTCCCGACACGATGATTGACACGGCAATGACGACGGCCATGAAGATCGTTGACCGTGTATCCGCGGCCGTCAGCCAGGACATGAAATCGTTCCACCAGTTCATGCGGCAAGAGTAACCCGAAACGGGCCAAATTCCCGCGAGGCGTGCCGTGGTTGCACCGAAGTTTCACTCACCCGAAGCGCAGGCAGTCCACGGCATCGTCAAACCGCCAGAAGCGACCACGCGCAACGAAGCGCGATGCGGCGAGCTGATACCTTTTTGCCTCATAACGGTCGCCCTGCGGAGTGGGAACGCGCTCGATATGTCCGAACACGAATCCGTCGTTTGCGGTGACGCGCCACAGGTAGTCGTTGACGCGAACCGTCACAGCGTGTCGCGTGTCTGCTGCCGTTGTCTGCATTGTTCCTCCCGATGTCGTGGCCGGCCCCATCGTTGATGTGATTCCACGGTAGGGCCGGCCACTGACATTCGGCAGCGACGGCGAGGGGTAAGCGGGTTCAGCGCTTCCCTGTGCCGTCCACGGCGAGCGGCTCGATCGCGTCGAGCTCGTCGGCCGTCAACGCTGGTGCGTCGAGAGCGGCAATGTTCTGCTCGAGCTGCGCGACCGAAGAGGCGCCGATAATCGCAGACGTGATGTTCTTCTGGCGAAGGATCCACGAGAGCGCGAGTTGGGCAAGACTCTGACCGCGACCCGCCGCGATCTCATTCAGTCCGCGAGCACGCTCCAAATACGTGTCGTCGATCTGATCGCCCGAAAGGAACGGGCTTGTGGCGGCGCGTGACCCGTCGGGGATGCTGCCGGCGAGGTAGCGGTCGGTGAGGAGGCCCTGCGACAACGGCGAGAAGACGACGCAGCCCGTACCCGTGCGGTCGAGCACAGGAAAAAGCCCATATTCCACGTGCCGGTTGAACATGCTGTAGGAGGGCTGGTGCAGCACGAGGGGAACCTTGTGCTCGGCAAGGGCTGCCGCTGCAGCATCCGTCTGCTCCGGCGAATAGTTAGAAATGCCGACGTAAAGCGCCTTGCCTGCGTGCACTGCGGAGGCGAGGGCGCCCATCGTCTCTTCGATCGGGGTTTCGGGATCTGGCCTGTGCGAGTAGAACACGTCGACATAGTCGACGTTCATCCGCGCAAGGCTCTGGTCGAGTGATGCGAGCAGGTTCTTGCGGGACCCCCACTCGCCATACGGCCCGGGCCACATGTAATAGCCCGCCTTGCTGGAGATGATGATCTCGTCGCGGTAGGAGGCGAGGTCAGAGGCCAAGATTCGTCCGAAGTTCGACTCAGCGCTGCCCGCGGGCGGGCCATAGTTGTTTGCCAGGTCGAAGTGCGTCACGCCGAGGTCGAACGCGCGCCGGACGATCTGTCGCTGCGTTTCAAGGGGGCGCTCGCCTCCAAAATTGTGCCAGAGCCCGAGAGAGAGCTCGGGGAGTCGAAGACCGGAGCGCCCTGCGCGGCGATAGTGCATGGAGTCGTACCGGGAAGTGTCTGCGATGAACGTCATAGCGCAATGCTAGCGATGCGTTCGGTGACGTGCGGAAGCGACAACCGGTCGGCAGCGGCCAGGGGAAGGCTCGGGAGCGCGGCCCGAGTTCTTGGTGGAACGGCATCGGCATAGCCAGGGATGAGAGGGAGCGGTGTCTTGGCTCGCCCGCTGCCGTGTTTCGTCGTCCACAGACATGGTCTGCAGAACACGGCTCCACAATTCGAGAACGTGCCCTGGCCGAGTTGCTGGCGAGGAGACACACTCGTTGCACGGCTCCGGAGACGACTGATCCGGCACGAGCGTCGTCTCCGGGGCCGCACCGCCCGACCGGACGGTGCACAGCGAGAGGAGCAAACATGGCAGACACGATCACTGTCACCGGCGTCGTCGGGACGGAGCCTCAATTGGGAGATGCGGCGGGAACGCCCGTGTGCAATTTCCGCCTGGCTTCCAGCCTGCGGCGGTACGACAAGCAGACGGGCACATGGTCCGAGTACGGAACCAACTGGTACTCGGTCGGGGCCTACCGATACCTCGGCACCAACGTCGCCGCAAGCGTTCATAAGGGCGATCATGTCGTCGTCACAGGGCGCGTTCGTCTCCGCGAATGGTCAAACCAAGGCGGCAAAGGAATGACCGTCGATATCGATGCGACGTCTGTGGGACACGACCTTTCTTGGGGTACGACAGCGTTCAGTAGGCACAAGGACTCTGACGCGGCGATGCCCCGCACTGACGATGCCGACGAGGGCGAGGATGACGCGTCGTCACCAGTACCCGATTCGGCAACTGGTTCGCTCGTGAGCGACACGGCATCGCCGCTTGCCGAAGCTGCCGCACCGCTCGCGCACAACGGCTGGGGCGATGTCGGTGTGAGAAGCGGCAACCACGACGCCGCGTGAGAGCGGAAGACACTGTCGTCTTCTAGACTCGGTTCCGGCGACACGGTGTCGCCGGAACCGGAGGCCGAGCGTGAGCCGCAGAGGAAATCGGGGAGTCGCCTATGGCGCGATGCTCCTCCTCGTTCTTGGACTCATCGGCTGTGCGCCCGCGGAGGAGCCAGACAACGCTCCGGGCCCGGACGAGACCAGCGGCGCACCGGCGCCGTCGAGCTCAGCAACGCCCAATGCCGCTCCAACGCTGAACCCTGATGGCACGGCCGAAGACAACATCGACTACTTCGATGCCGTCAACGAAGGCGTACTCAACGAGAATTCTGACGCCATGGGGATGGACTTCATCAACGCCCTCGTCGAGGCGGGTTTCGACAAATCTGCGATGGAAGTCACCGAAGACTATTCGACAGTCGGCAACCGTGCCGAGTCCATTCAATTCTCCGTGCGCTGGAAGGATGCCTGTTTGATCGGGCAGAACGGTGACGCCGTCGGGGGATACCATTCTGTCGTGATGCCCGTGCTCGACTCGGGCACCTGCCTCGTCGGTAACACCCGCCCAATCGAATAACCGATCACGTGCTGGGCTGCGCACTCGTCGCAGATACGCAGGGTGAGGCGTTATCCTCGAAGATGCGACGACGCATCGAATGGCCATCTGCGGCCGGGTCGATGGTCGTCGTGCGGCGTGAACAGGCAGTTCGACGCATCACGAGCCCACGAGATCTGACGGTCTCACGGACATGAAAGCAGTGTAGGGAAAAGAGTGGCCGAATACATTTACTCGATGGTCCGCGCGCGTAAGGCAGTCGGGGACAAGGTGATTCTCGACGACGTTACGATGGCATTTCTGCCCGGTGCGAAGATCGGTGTTGTCGGTCCGAACGGTGCGGGAAAGTCGACGATCTTGAAGATCATGGCGGGCCTCGACACCCCGAGCAACGGTGAAGCGACGCTGAGCCCCGGCTACAGCGTCGGCATTCTCATGCAGGAGCCGGAGCTCGACGAAGACCGCACGGTCCTGGAGAACGTGCAGGACGGCCTCGGCGACATCAAGCGCAAGGTCGACCGCTTCAATGAGATCTCGGCGGCCATGGCGGAGCCCGACGCCGACTTCGATACGCTCCTCGCTGAGATGGGGACGCTGCAGGAAGAAATCGACGCCGCTGACGCGTGGGATCTCGATTCTCAGCTTGAGCAGGCGATGGACGCCCTGCGCTGCCCTCCGTCCGACGCGGTCGTGAATGTGCTTTCCGGTGGTGAGAAGCGGCGTGTCGCCCTGTGTCGCCTGCTGCTGCAGAAGCCGGATCTTCTGCTGCTCGACGAGCCGACGAACCACCTCGATGCCGAGAGCGTGCTCTGGCTCGAGCAGCACTTGGCCAAATACCCCGGCGCTGTCCTCGCCGTGACCCACGACCGGTACTTCCTCGACCACGTTGCCGAGTGGATCGCCGAGGTCGACCGTGGCCACCTGTACCCCTATGAGGGCAACTATTCGACGTATCTCGAGAAGAAGCGTGAACGGCTTGAGGTGCAGGGCAAGAAGGACGCGAAGCTCTCGAAGCGGCTCGCTGACGAACTTGACTGGGTGCGTTCGAACACGAAGGGGCGCCAGGCCAAGTCGAAAGCCCGCCTCGCTCGCTACGAGGAGATGGCGGCGGAGGCTGAAAAGACGCGGAAGCTCGACTTCGAGGAGATCCAGATCCCCGCGGGGCCGCGGCTCGGGCAGAACGTCATCGAAGCCCGTGACCTGTGCAAGGGATTCGGCGACCGTGTGCTCATCGACGGGCTCTCATTCTCACTGCCGCGCAACGGTATCGTTGGCGTCATCGGCCCCAACGGCGTGGGGAAGACCACGTTGTTCAAAACGATCGTCGGTCTCGAGCCACTCGACGGCGGCGAGCTCAAGGTTGGCGAGTCCGTCAAGATCTCGTATGTCGATCAGAGCAGGGGAGGCATCGACCCGAACAAGACTCTGTGGGAAGTCGTGTCCGACGGGCTCGACTACATTCAGGTCGGTAAGACCGAGATCCCGTCGCGAGCGTACGTCTCGACATTCGGGTTCAAGGGGCCCGATCAGCAGAAGCGCGCGGGCGTGCTCTCGGGCGGTGAGCGCAACAGGCTGAACCTGGCTCTCACGCTGAAGCAGGGCGGAAACCTGCTGCTGCTGGACGAACCGACCAACGACCTCGACGTGGAGACCCTGTCCAGCTTGGAGAACGCGCTTCTCGAATTCCCAGGCTGTGCTGTGGTCGTGACACACGATCGCTGGTTCCTCGACCGCATTGCGACGCACATCCTCGCCTATGAGGGCACAGAGGAGAACCCCGCGAACTGGTACTGGTTCGAGGGGAACTTCGAGGCGTACGAACAGAACAAGGTCGAGCGCCTTGGGGCCGATGCGGCGAAGCCTCACCGGTCGACGTATCGCAAGCTGACCCGCGACTGATGCGGGTTCACGCTCCCGTTCATTTGCGGTGGGGAGACCTTGACGCATATAACCACGTCAACAACGTGGAATTGATGCGGGTGCTTGAAGAAGCTCGTGTCCGCGTGTTCTGGCGCAGCGATGACCACTCGGACGGCATCGATCAGGGCATGGCGCTGATCGATGCCGAGCCGGGCGCGGAAACACTCACACTCGTCGCTCGCCATGAGGTCGAGTACCGGAAGCCGATTTCCTATCAGCGTGCGCCTCTGGATGTACAGATATGGATTGGCCGAATCGGAGGCGCGAGCCTCGATGTCTGCTACGAGGTGTTCACACAGGATGGTGATGAGCCCGCGGCCTGCGCGGCAACGACAGTCGTTCTCGTCAACGCCGAGACAGGTTCGCCGCGCCGGGTCAGCGCGAATGAACGGCGAGCGTGGCAGGACTACGCGGAGGGCCCGATCGAGTTCACCGGACGTCGGTGACGGCTCTCAGTCACCCTGCGGGACCCGCACCATGCCCTCCTGGGCGACGGACGCAACGAGAGAGCCGTCGCGCGTGTAAAAGCGCCCGTTGGTGAGCCCTCTGCCGCCCGTCGCGCTTGGCGACTCCTGCACGTAGAGGAGCCATTCGTCGACACGGGCTGGTCGGTGCCACCACATGGCATGGTCGAGACTCGCCATCTTCAGTCCCGGCGTCAGCCAGCTGAGACCGTGGCTGCGCAGAATCGGCTCCAGCAGCGTGTAATCGCTGGCGTAGGCGAGTGCCGCCTGATGGAGTCGTCTGTCGTCAGGGAGGTCGCGTTTCGCCCGAAGCCAGAGAACCTGTTCTGAGGTTGTCTCGGTGGGCGCCGCAAGATAGATCGGCTCAGTCACATGGCGGATCTCGAAGGGACGATCGGCAGCCCAGGCCCGTGCGCGCGGATCATCGATCGATGCGAGCAGGTCGGAATCGCTCGCCAGTGACTCCGGGTCGGGAGCATCGGGCATCGACGTCGCGTGGTCGAGGCCGCTGTCATCGTCCTGAAACGAGGCGATGAGCGAGAGGATGGGCAGCCCCCTCTGATACGCCTGGGTACGGCGGGTCATAAAAGATCGTCCATCGTGGATGCGGTCGACGGCGAAGGTGATGGGAAGGTCGACATCCCCAGGACGAAGGAAGTATCCGTGCATCGAATGGATGAAGCGGTCATCCGGGACCGTGCGGCCCGCTGCCACGATCGACTGGGCAAGCACCTGTCCGCCGAAGACACGACCCTGTGGCATCCATTGGGAGGGCCCCGTGAAGATATCCTCGAGGGTACGGGCACCGGTATCGGTGAGATCCAGGGCTCCGAGCAACGACTCGACAGGGTCTGACACGGGTTCTCCTCACGGGCGGTGTTGGTGCGGCGTGAGATAAGTTTAGGAGCACATGACTGAGACATTCACGTTGGACGATGCCGATGCAGTCGCAGACCTGGGCACGTTCGTCGGGCGGGCCAAGCGCATAGACAAGGATGCCGTGCGATTCCTTGCCTCGAGCGGGGTGCTCGCCGTCTACGCTCCTGTGCTGTACTCGCGGGGGCTTCTCGATACGAGCGCCACTGTTCTCGGCCTGCGAACCTTCGCCGAAAGCAGCGATGCGCAGTTCGATCGCACGGTCATCCCCGACTCAATGAGTGAACGGATCGCGCGAATCGCCGGATCGGGCTCGGCGCAGCTCACGATGCCGCCTTCGGACGTGCAGGCATCGTGGACGGGGATCGCCCCACCGCGCTCCGCCTGGGAGCACATCGGGTCGATCAGCACCGAGGTGCTGTCGTCCACGGCGCGCTCCGGAGCCGACACTATCGCCGCGGATCTGCCGCGTGATGCCGGCGATCCCGTCGTTCAGCGCATTCGTGCCTCGGTGTGGAACGCCGACATCGACGATGTGCCCGACCTGCCCGCCGGTGCGGCGTTCGCCGCCGAGGGCCTCGGCTTCATCGGCGAGCCCGAAGAAGCTCGTATTCTGCGATCGGGACCCTGGCTTCGTGTGAGTCTGCACCGCGGCCATGTCCTCGTGCGTCGACGTTAGCGATTGACGGCCCGAGCCATGGCCCGGCCCGCGGTGCGACCTGAGAACAGGCAGCCGCCGAGGAACGTCCCCTCGAGAGCACGGTACCCGTGGAGCCCTCCGCCCCCGAATCCGGATGCTTCGCCTGCCGCGTAGAGTCCGGGAACCGGTTCGCCCGTCTCGCCGAGGACGCGCGCATCCAGGTCCGTCTGAAGACCGCCCAGCGTCTTGCGGGTCAACAGATGCAGTTTGACGGCGATGAGCGGGCCGGCTTTCGGATCAAGAAGCTTGTGCGGCGGTGCCGCGCGCAGAAGCCGGTCTCCGCGGTAATTGCGCGCACCGTGCATCGCAGTGATCTGTGCGTCCTTCGAGAAGCTGTTGTCGAGCTGCCGGTCGCGCCATTCAATCTCGCGCCGAACCCGGGCGGCATCGAGCATGTTGTCGGAGTCGAGCTCGCTCATGCCGTCTAGGAGCTCGTCGAGCGTGTCGGCGACGATGAAATCTTCGCCGTGGCGCTTGAACGCTTCGACGGGGCCCGGGGCACCTGGCGCCACCCTGCTCAGCAGCATCCGGACATCCTTGCCGGTGAGGTCGGGGTTCTGCTCGCTTCCGGACAGCGCGAACTCCTTCTCGATGATGCGCTGGGTCAGGATGAACCAGGAGTGATCGAACCCGGACGTTGTGAGGTGCGACAGGGTGCCGAGCGTGTCGAAGCCGGGGTAGAGAGGCGCGGGAAGGCGCGCCCCGGTCGGATCCAGCCACAGCGATGAGGGCCCGGGCAGAATCCGAATGCCGTGGCCTGGCCAGACGGGGTTCCAATTGGCGATGCCTTCGGTGTAATGCCACATGCGGTCGCCGTTGACGATGCGACCGCCGGCCTGCTCGGCGATCGCAAGACCACGTCCATCAACGTGCGCGGGAACTCCGGTGAGCATGCGGGCGGGAACCGGGCCGAGTCGGTCGGGCCACTGGGCGCGAACCATGTCCGGGTTACCTCCGATTCCACCGGTGCTCATGAGCACGGAGTCAGCGCTCAGCGTGAAGTCGCCGATGACTTCTCGGGAGCTTGAAACGCCCCGAGGGGACGCGTCGGCGGCGAGGATGCTGCCGGAAACGCCGGACACAGTGCCATCGGTTAGCGTGAGCTCGTCGACGCGGTGACGGTGCAGGACGTCGATGGTTCCGGCATCCTGCGCCTGCCGCACGCGGCTCACGAACGGACCGAGTACGCCCGGTCCGGTGCCCCAGGTGATGTGGAACCGGGGAACGGAGTTGCCGTGACCGTATGCCGCACCGGAGCCACGCTCGGCCCACCCGACGACAGGGAACAGGGATATCCCCTTCTCACGCAGCCAGGAGCGTTTCTCGCCTGCGGCGAAGTCCACGTAGGCGCGTGCCCAGCGACGCGCCCAGTCGTCTTCGGCACGGTCGAAGCCTGCCGTGCCTTCCCAGTCCTGCCAGGCGAGCTCGGCCGAGTCAGAGATGCCCATGCGCCTCTGCTCGGGGGAGTCGACGAGAAAGAGCCCGCCGAATGACCACCAGGCCTGGCCGCCGAATGACGCTGGCGGCTCCTGGTCGAGGATCGCGACGCGGCACCCGGCGTCGGCAAGCTCGGATGCTGCGACGAGGCCGGCGAGTCCTGCGCCGACGATGATGGCGTTGTAGTGAGGATCGGTCATCGTAAGCGGCTCCTTTGTCGCTGGGGATGTCAGTTTTGTGGCTGAGGGATGTTCAGTCGTCGAACGTGTTCACGAGTGCGTGTGCTGCTCTCACGAGATAATCCCACAGGGTCGCTTCGTGGATGGGGGCGATGTCGATGGCGTCGAGGGCGGCGCGCATGTGGCCGAGCCAGCGGTCACGAGCATCCGGGTTCACTTTGTACGGCACATGACGCATGCGGAGACGTGGGTGGCCCCGTGTTTCGCTATACGTGGTCGGACCACCCCAGTACTGCTCGAGGAACATGAGAAGGCGCTGTTCGGCTGGGCCGAGATCTTCCTCCGGATACATGGCCTTGAGCACTGGGTCGTTTGCGACACCTCGATAGAACTCGTGGACAAGCGCGGCAAAGGTTTCATGACCGCCGACCTGTTCGTAGAACGTGGTGACCTGGCTGTCGGTCATCGATCTCCCTTCGGCGTGCGCTTTTTCCGGCCGAGCTTCGCCGGGTTGACGACGACGGGCTTCGTGCGAGGCGGACGGGCACCGCCAACACTCGCTGCGCCCTCCCAACCGGCGAGGATGACGGTCTCCAGAGACAGCGGGGGAACGCCCTCCGCCTCGAGCACGCTCGCGAATCGAAGGCGCAGTTCTCGCCCGACATCGTCCTTCGACGAGGTGCGCGTCTTGGCGACCATGCGCAGAACCACCGCATCGTCAGAAATGGACTCGAGCCCCCAGGCTTCGGGGGCGTCGAGGAAGTGAGGCCGCCACTTGGGCTCATCGGCGAGTGCACGCGCGGCGGTAAGCAGCTGCTGTTTCACTGCATCAAGATCTGTCTCCCGAGGAATCGCCAAATCGATGATCAGCCGAGACCAGCCCTGGGACATATTGCCGACCCGCAGCACCTCTCCGTTGCGCACGAACCAGAGAACGCCGTTGACATCGCGGATCTGGGTGATGCGGATGCCGACTTTCTCGACGACGCCCGTGGCAAAGCCGACGTCGACGACATCACCGACTCCGAGCTGGTCCTCGATGACCATGAAGATGCCGTTGAGCGTGTCTTTCACGATGTTCTGCGCACCGAATCCGAGGCCCGCACCGATTGCGGCGGACAGCAGAGCGAACGAGCTGAGGATCCCCGGTGCGACCACATGGATGAGCAGCAGCACCGTGATGACGACGACGATCACGTTGATGATGTTCGAGAGAACGGTCCCGAGTGTTCGTGTGCGCTGCACCACGCGGACGGCAGCGAGCGGAGAGACGGCGAGCGCTTGTGTGTCATCGACACCGTGCCCTCGTTTCACACCGCTCACGATCGAGACCACGGCGCGTCGGATCACGATGTGGAGCAGCCAGGTGACCCCGATGGCCACGGCGATGATGACGACGACGCGGACCAGCACGCCGAGCGGGGTCGCGAAGAATCCATCGAGGGATTGCCAGAAGTCGGTAGCACGCACGTTGTGAGTGTATCCGCGTCTGATCGGATCTCGCTGAAAAGTCGTCGGGCCCGTGCGAATGTCGCACGGGCCCGACGGTCACACGAATCGTCAGCCAGCGTCGCGGGCTTGCGCGGCGAGAGCTCGTTCGACACCCGCGAGGTTCTCGACGACGAGGCGACGAAGCGCGACGGGTTCTGCATGAGTGTCGAGCCAGGATGCTGTCGCGTCACGCAGCCGCTCGTTGGCGAGAGATGCCGGGTACAGTCCTTCGGCGACATACTCGGCGATCTTGTAGGTGCGGGTGTTCCACACATCGATCAGCACGTCGAAGTAGCTGTCGACGAACTCGTCGAGAACGCTCGGGTCGAGTGCACGTCGGAATCCGAGGGCCGTGTGCGCCACGATCGTGTTGGGGAGTGACTCATCGTCGATAATGCGGGTCCACGCGGCCCGCTTGTCGTCGCTACCCGGACGGGATGCGCGTGCCTGGGCGGCGAACTGCTGGCCCGACGCCGTGTTGTCGTGCTCGAGGGCAGCGTCAATGGCAGCGTCATCTGCGCGCCCGCCGGCAGCGAGCGCGATGAGCAGCTCCCAGTCGAGGTCGGTGTCGATCGTGAGCCCGTCGAGCGCCGTTGACCCCTGTCGCAGCCCGTCGATGATGTCGAACTGTTCGGACGTCGTGGCTGCCGTGGCGAAGACCTTCACGAACTGGAACTGCGCGTCGCTGCCGGGCACGGCACCGCGGGCGAGCTCCCAGAGTCCGTCAGCGACCCGTTCGATGGTGCTGGCGCGGCGGCCGGGTGCAACGTACTGTCGCGCAGCGAGAACGAGTTGACTGAGTGTCGTCCGGATGGTCGTTGACTCTGTCTCGGCGGCGATGTTGCCCAGGACCAGATCGACATACGAGGACGCGGTCGTTTCAGCATCCCGTGTGGCGTCCCATGCCGCGCCCCAGACGAGCGCTCGCGCGAGCGGGCTCTCGATCGTCGACAAACGTTCGATAGCGACGGCGAGGGACGCTTCGTCAAGGCGGATCTTCGCGTAGGCGAGGTCATCGTCGTTGAGAAGGATCAGGTCGGGGCGGCGACGCCCGACGATTTCAGGCACCTCGGTGCGTGCTCCGTCGATGTCGAGTTCGAAGCGCTCCGTACGCACGAGGGCACCATCGCGCACGGTGTAGAAGCCGACGGCGAGCCGGTGCGGCCGCAGGGTCTGGTAGTCCTCCGGAGCTGTCTGTCGAATTGCGAAGCCCGTGATCGTGCCGTCATCATCCACCGTGATATCCGGTGAGAGCGTGTTGACACCGGCCGTCTCCAGCCACTTCTGCGACCACTCGGACAGGTCACGTCCGCTTGTCGCCTCCAACTCCACCAGCAGGTCGGTCAGCTCGGTGTTCGAATACTCGTGCTTCGCGAAATACGCTGCAACTCCGGCGAAGAATGCCTCTTCGCCGACCCAGGCGACGAGCTGCTTCAACACCGAGCCGCCCTTGGCATAGGTGATGCCGTCGAAGTTCACTTGCACGTCTTCGAGATCGGTGATCGTCGCGACGACAGGGTGTGTTGACGGCAGCTGATCCTGTTTGTAGGCCCAGCTCTTCTCCATCGCCTGGAAGGTCGTCCACGCTTCGGTCCACTCCGTGGCCTGCGCTGTCGCGATCGTCGACGCCCATTCGGCAAACGACTCGTTCAGCCACAGATCGTTCCACCACTTCATCGTGACGAGATCGCCGAACCACATGTGCGCGAGTTCGTGCAGGATGGTGACGACGCGTCGCTCCTTGATGGCGTCGGTCACCTTCGAGCGGAACACGTAGCTCTCGAGGAACGTCACGGCCCCCGCGTTCTCCATGGCCCCGGCGTTGAATTCGGGGACGAAGAGCTGATCGTACTTCTCGAAGGGGTAGGCCCGGTCGAACTTCTCTTCGTAGAAGGCGAAGCCCTGCCGGGTCTTCTCAAAGATGTAGTCGGCGTCGAGGTGCTCGAAGAGACTCTTGCGCGCGAAGACGCCGAGCGGGATCGTTCGACCGTCGCGGCTCGTGAGCGTGCTGCGCTCGACTTCGTAGGGGCCCGCGATGATCGCCGTGATGTAGCTGGAGATCGGGGGAGTGGGTGCGAACTCCCACCGAGCAGCACCGTCGCCGGCATCACAGGGCTCGGGCGTCGGCGAGTTCGACACAACCTGCCACGCGGCCGGAGCCGTCACCGTGAATTGGAAGGTGGCCTTGAGATCGGGCTGCTCGAAAACAGCGAACACCCGGCGTGAGTCTGGAACCTCGAATTGGCTGTACAGGTAAACTTCACCGTCAACCGGGTCGACAAAGCGGTGGAGGCCTTCGCCGGTGTTTGTGTACCGCATGTCGGCGTCGACGACGAGCACATTGTCGGCCTGCAGATCGTCGAGTGCGATTCGGACTCCGTCTGCGACCGCGGTGTCGAGCTCGGTGCCGTTGAGAGTGATGGCATGCACGGTCTCCGTGAGTGCATCAACGAATGTCGACGCCCCGGCTTCGGCACTGAAGCGGATCGTCGTCACGCTGCGAAAGACGTCGGGGCCGGTTGTGAGGTCGAGGTCGATCGCGTAGCTGTGCGTCTGGACGAGGGTTCTGCGGGTACGCGCCTCGTCGCGCGTGAGGTTTTCTCCTGGCACTCAAATCTCCTATTCGATGGCGTGGATCGTGTCCAGTGATCCAGCGTACTGCCGCCCCGGGTGTCTTAGGCTGAGGGTATGAGCGCATCGACACCGACAGCAGTTGACTTCTGGTTCGACCCCTCCTGCCCATGGGCCTGGATGACGTCCCGATGGGTGGATGAGGTGGCAAAGCATCGCAATCTTGATGTGACGTGGCACATCATGAGCCTCGCCGTGCTCAACGAGGATCAGGACGTGTCTGACGACTACCGCGCGTTCTTTCCCCGGGCGCTGAAGTACACCCGTTTGGTCGCGGCTGTCGAGCAGCGTCATGGTCAGGAGTACGTGAAGCCTCTCTATGACGCATTGGGAACACGCATTCATCCCGGGGGACAAACAGACCCGGATGCTGTGATCCCCGACGCCCTCGCCGAGATCGGACTCGACGCCTCTCTCGCGAGTTTTGCGGAGAGCGACGCGTATGACGAGGCCATGCGTGCCTCCCACTTCGACGGAATCAACCGCGTCGGGCAGGACGTCGGGACCCCCGTGATCGCGATCGGTGACGTCGCGTTCTTCGGCCCCGTCGTCTCCCCTGCTCCGAAGGGGGAGGAGGCAGTGACGCTCTGGGATGGCGTCGTCGCCGCTGCCTCGTATCCCGGCTTTTTCGAGCTCAAGCGCTCTCGCACCGTCGGACCGCAGTTCGACTGAGCACAGGGCAAGATAGACACATGCGCATTCACATCGCCACGGATCACGCCGGCCTCGAATTCAGCCGAAAGCTTCAGGACTACCTGACGGACAAGGGCCACGAGGTCATCGACCACGGACCGACGGAATACGATCCGCAGGACGACTACCCGGCGTTCTGCATCAACGCCGCCCACGCGGTCGTTGTCGACCAGCGTGACGGACGCGATGCGCTCGGCGTCGTCTTCGGCGGCTCGGGCAACGGTGAGCAGATCGCCGCGAACAAGGTGGACGGGGTGCGGGCCGCACTCGTCTGGAATCTCTCCACGGCCGAATTGGCGCGCGATCACAACGATGCGAACGTGATCTCGATCGGCGCGCGTCAACACAGCTACGATGAGGTCCTCTCGTTCATCGACGCCTTCATCGCGCATCCTTTCAGCGGCGAGGAGCGCCATGCCCGCCGCATCGGGCAGCTGGCGGAATACGAGCAGACCGGGTCCATCGCGGGGAAGGACATCGATCGCTGATGCCCGAGGGCCATTCGGTTCATCGCATCGCCCGGCAGTTCGCACGCAATTTCGCGGGGCGGCGCGTCACAGCATCCTCACCCCAGGGGCGTTTCGCCGAGGGCGCCGCCGTTCTCGACCGGCGTGAGCTCGTGAACGTGGTTGCTGTGGGCAAACAGATGTTCGCCGACTTCGGCGACGACGTCTGGCTGCGCGTCCACCTCGGCATGTACGGAGCGTGGGATTTCGCCGGCGAGATCGCTGTCGACTCCACGATCGCCTCGGCGAACGGCCGCATGGGGCAAACGAACCAGCGCGGCACGGATGTGGCCCTCGAGGTTCTGGATTCCGCAGGCGAGAACTCGCTGTCGAGCATCGGCGCACCGCGCAAGGCGCGTGTGCGCATGTCGGAGCAGACGAAGGGCGACACAGACGTGGAGTGGGAGACCTTCCCCCCTCCTCCGGTCGGGGCCGTGCGCCTGCGTCTGCTCACAGAGCACACGGTCGCCGATCTGCGCGGACCGACGGCGTGCGAGATTCGCTCTGGCGCCGAGATCGACGCGGTGATCGCGAAGCTGGGTCCAGATCCGATTCACGACGATTCTCGCGAGGCCGAAGACGCTTTCACCGCCGTCGTCCGGCGCAAGCCGACGCGCATCGGGCTGCTTCTCATGGACCAGTCAGTCGTGAGCGGCATCGGCAACGTGTACCGTGCCGAACTGCTGTTCCGTGCCGGGGTCGACCCGCACACGCCCGGACGCCTCGTGCCCGAGGAGACGGTGCGCGAAATCTGGCGCGACTGGGTGCGGCTGCTGCGCATCGGCATCGAGACGGGCCAGATGATGACCATGGACGACCTCACCGGTGACGACTACGTGCGCGCGATGGCGAATCGTGATGACCGTCACTGGGTGTACAAGCGTGAAGGACTTCCCTGCCGGGTATGCGGCACGAATATCGTGCTGGAGGAGATGGGCGCGCGCAAGCTCTACTGGTGCCCCGTCTGCCAGAAGTGAGCTGATTCGTGACCGCATTTCGGCTGAGGGCCGCCCATCCGGGCCAGGGAATCGTGCAGACGTTGACCCGGGCGCGGCTGATTGGGGCGCGACAGCCCGTCGACATCGAGATCACGGATGCTGTCATCACAGACATCCGCCCGGCCGCCGCTCGGCCGGCCGCGGGGGAGGTGACGGATCTCGACGGGCGCGATGTGATGCCCGGGCTCTGGGATCACCATGTGCATTTCACTCTCTGGTCGATCGCGAGTCGACGCGTCGACGTGTCGAGTGCGACCAGCGCCGCTGAGACGGCAGCCCTTCTCACCGCGGCCGCGGGTGACCACGTTGAGGGGCCGCTCGTCGGCGTGGGATTCCGCGATGCGCTTTGGCCGGATCGTCCGCGAGCGGCGCTGCTTGACGCCGTTTTGGGCGAGAACCCGGTGATCGTGCTGTCCGGTGACCTCCACGCCGTATGGCTCAACACGGCGGCTCTGCGACGCTTCGGCTATCCGTCCGACCACAGCGGTCTGCTCACGGAGGATGCCGCCTTCGCCGTGCAGAAACAGCTTGATGAAATCCCGGAGACAGTGTCGGATGCGTGGGCCGACGAGGCAGCACGTGTCGCGGCGAGCCGGGGCATCACCGGCATCACAGACCTGGAGATGACCTGGAATCACGACGTGTGGGCGCGCCGGACGCAGGCCGGGTCCACGCATCTGCGGGTGGAATTCGGCATCTACCCGCAGGATCTAGAGCGCGCAATCGACGAGAGACTGCAGTCGGGATTCGTGATCCCGCATACGCACGGGCTCGTGAGCACCGGACCCGCGAAGTTCATCACCGACGGTTCCCTCAATGCCCGCACGGCCTTCTGCGACTCTCCGTACCGAGGGTCCGACGCCGGTCACGGCATCCTGAACATTCAACCCGAGGACCTCGGAGCGTTGATGAGGCGGGCCACACGGTCAGGAATCACCTGCGCGGTCCATGCGATTGGCGACGGGGCCAACGCTCTGGCGCTCGACGGATTCGCGGCTTCGGGAGCGACGGGAACGATCGAGCACGCGCAGCTCATGCGAGACGGCGACATCGCCCGCATGGCCGATCTGGGTGTGACGGCGAGCCTCCAGCCCGAGCACGCCATGGACGACCGGGACATCGCCGACCTGTACTGGGAAGGGTGCACGGACCGCGCGTTTCAGATGCGCAGCTTCGTGGATGCTGGTGTGCGCATCGCACTCGGGTCAGACGCTCCTGTGGCGCCGCTGGATCCGTGGGTGGCGATTGCGGCGGCGGTGACGCGCTCGCGCGACGGCCGCGACCCATGGCACGCGGAGCAGGCGATCAGTGTGCGCGATGCGCTGACAGCATCCACTCGGGGTGGCCGATTGGCTCCGCGCACCGGGGACATCGCTGACCTCGCAATTCTCGAGCGCGACCCGCTTGCCGCGAGCCCGGAAGACCTGAGAGCGATGCCTTTGGGAGCCACGCTGCTGAACGGACGCTGGACGCACTCCGCGGTCTAAGCCACGCAGACAGCGCAGACAGCACGGGGGCCGGACGCCCCACGGCATCCGGCCCCGCATGTGTGTGTTACTTGGCGATGTGCGCCAGCAGAAGCCAGCGGTCCTTCTCGAGCCCCCGCACGATCTCAACCGCCACGTCCTGGCTGTTGAGGTCGATCTCGTCGAGTTCGTCGACGGCGGTCCGAGCGGTCTGGATGACAGCATCGAGCATTGCGACGACCTCGGCGATGCTGTCTTCCGACTGCTGGAATCCGGCGCTCAGCTCAGGAACCGACGTCTTCGCGGCGACCGTCGCAAGACGCGAGTCGACAGGAAGCCCCAGAGCGACGACGCGCTCCGCTGCCATGTCTGCCCAGCCCTGCGCGTCAGCGACAAGTGTGTCAAGCAGTTCGTGAACACCGATGAAGTTGTTTCCGCGCAGGTGCCAGTGCGCCTGCTTTCCGTTCACGACGAGGGCCTCGAGGTCGACGACCAGCGGTGAAAGGAACTGTGCAGTGCCCGATGCGACATCGGGGTTGACGTTCGTGAGTTTCTCAGTCTGTGAAGTAGTCATACCGTCCCTCTTCTTCTCTTGATACATTCAACTTTACTTCGCCATGAGTATTCCGCAAGGAAGCAATGGCTCACCTTCATGAGGTGAGCCAACCCTGCATCGTCAGCGCATGCGCGCAATACGTCTGACCGCCCGGGCGACGCTGAGTTGTGAGCGGAGAATGACGGCCGAGGAAAGCGCCGTGAGCACGAGGAGCGCCGCGGCAACGGTCCACCCCGACGTCACCGTGCGCGCGACGGGAACGATGAATGAGAGCAAGACGACGGATGCTGCCGCCGCAGCCACGATGAGCGGCGCCTTCAGCCGGGTGACCACGCCGAACGCGGCAATCGCTGCGATGCAGAGCACGAGCCAGGCGATGCGGGGCGGAGCTGGATCTGAGAGGGACTGCAGCAGACTGGGCAGCACCAGAGCGGCCAGGGGTGCGCCGAGCGTGCGCATCGACGACGCATCGGGCACGCGCGCGAGCAGCCGCAGGTTGACAGCGATCGCGACGAAACCGACAGGTGCAGAGACGAACTCGACAGCAGTGTGCGCGCCCGTGATCGTGCCGACGGCCAGGAAAGCCGCGCCGATCGTCGCCGTCCAGACGATCAGGTCGCGGCGGCGAGAGGCGGTGTCGAGAGAATACGCGACGAAGCCTGTGGTGCCGGCGGCGACGAGCGCGAGCATCCACCCGGGAACCGCGAAGATGGCGGACACATTGGCGAGTGGAAGCGCGAGCAGGAGGGGCGCGACGGCGATCGCGGCGATGGCGGGACGTGTTTGGGGATGGTTGCGCCGCAGCCAGAGGACGCCGGCAAGCGCTGTGAAAGCGGCACCGGCTACGGACCACACCACGAGCTCATCCCAGGCGAACGGGCGGCGGTCGACGAGGGCATAGGAACGAACGCTCGTCATCACGGCCACAGCGATGAGGCCGCCCAACCACATCCAGAGGCCGAGATGAATCCCACGGACAAGAGATGGAAGGAACGCACCGAGACCGCAGAGCACAGTGCTTGCCATGATGAGGACGGCCGCGTGCGCGATCGAACCCGTGATCCCCGAGGTCACGGCGGGGACGAGGGCGACGGCGAGTGCGCTGATTGTCAGCATGTTGCGCCCGGGAGGCACCGGGGCACTGGCACGTGGGCGGCGCATCGTGACGATGGCGAGAGCCGCGAAGATCAGGCAGGCGAGCGCGAGCCCCGCGATCTCGCTTCGCCCGGAGTTCTGCTCGTCGAGTGCGACCCAGATCGCAGCTCCCAGCGGTGGGAGCGACGCCCAGACCAGATGCCGCCGACGGCTCCCGCTGCGCCAGATCGACCCTTCGCCGAACGAAAACAAAATGGGAATGACCCCCAGAAGAATGAGATTCAGCGGCCCGAACTCGCTTGTCGTGAGCGCGGCGGGCACCGTGACGATTGATGTCAGGGCAATCGACGAGTCCCACGCGAGCCGTGCCGGATGGGACCGGGGCTGCCCGTTGCGGGCGGGTGTGCCTCGGAACAGCACGATTCCGAGACCAGCGAGAACGGCGGCGATGCCAACAGCAAGCAGCTCTGGCGCTCCCCAGATGGAGGGGCCGAATCGTCGCCAGGCGACAACGGCCAGGAGCACAGCAGTCGGTGGGGTGAGCACAGCTGTGACATAGCGAGCGGCGCTCTGGCGCCCTCCGCGGAAGATCTGCCAGGAGAGTTCGGCCAGGAGAACACCGGCCAGGGCGATGACGAAGAGCAGGCGGCTCGCGGGCGTGTTCTGGCTGGCCAGGGCGGCGACTCCCAGAACAGCGGTGAGTGCGGCGATTGTCGACGCGACAGCAGCATCAGAGCCGACAAAGCGGTGAGCGGTGAGTGCGGCGAGGATGAGCACGGCCGATGCGGTGATCACTGTCGTCAGCGCCGACGCGGTCGCTGCATCGGCGACTAGCGACGGTTGCCAGATCGGAATCCAGCGTGCCGTGAAAATCGCCAAGAGCGTGGCGAGAGCCGTGAAGACCGGGCTGATGGCGAGTTTGTCCGGTCGTGCAACTCTCCGGGGCAGAGCGAAGCGCAGCGCGACGAGGCACCCGATGGCAACCAGGGCAGTGACGGGCCAGACCGCTGTGCTGCCCGCCCCGACGAGGAACGAGGATGCTGAGGAGATGAGAACCGTCGAGATGAGGACAGTCCGGCGACCTCGTCGTGGGCGTAGGACGATGAACAGCGTGGTTGCCGCAAGAGTGAGCGCGCAGCCGGCGGCAGCGGAGATCGCAAGTGTCGGCGCTGTGGCGTGGACGACAAGCAGCGTCAGTGCGCCGAGTGCGATCGGCAGCCAGCTGAGCCGTCGGAGCTGACCCGCATACAGAAGGGTGACGGTCGTCCCCGCAGTGAGCAGTGCCGCGGTGATCCACACAAACGGGCTGATCTCCGGGTACATGATCTCGTGCGGGGCGAGGGCGTCAACGGTGAAGTTGGTAACTGAGATCCGTGCCCAGAGCTCGATCGCACCGAGGCCGATCGACGGAATGGCCGTGATCGCGCAGATCAGGAGCAGGACGATCCCAGACAGACGTAAGCCAGGGGAGCTGCGATTGTGGCGCAGCCGCCAGGATGCGATCGCGAGAGCGGCGGAGAGAAGCGTGCTGAGGGCAGCCGTGGTGGTGAGTTGCGCAGCCAGGGAGGACAGCACTGTCGCCGGCCCGGCGGCGGCGCCCGCGAGAGCCAGTCCAAGACCGATCGCCGACGCGGTCTTCCACGCGCCGAGCTCGCGGACCCGAGCGGGTTCTCGGGTGGGGACGACGATGCGAATAGGGCGCGTCTGTGGCACGGCTTGGTCGCCGATATCGCCGCCGGCAACGGCGACGGGCGACGTCAGCAGGTGCACGGCGAAGACCGAGGCCGTCAGCACGAATGCCGCTGATGTGCCCCACGGCACGGATGGCCACGTGGCCGCGGCAACGACGAGTGCGGCGATACTCGCCACGGCACCAGCGGACCGCGCAGTAATACGCGCAGGCAGAGACCCGACGAGCCAGGGCCAGGCCGTCCCGGCAGCGGCGACGAGAATAACGCCTGCCCAGAGCCGCGAGAGAACTGCAGCAGCGGGAAACAAAGAAGCACCGATGCCGATCAAGGCGATGGCGGCTGCCACAACGGCCAGAGGCATGAAGGCGGGAGCATGGAATGCGCGCACCGCCGCGGCGAGGAGCAGCATCACGAGAATATTGAGAACACCGACGTAGGCGCCGAGAGGCACGTCGGCGATGAAGGCGAGATTGGCTAGCCGAATGCTCCACTCGCTGTAGATCAGTGGGAGTACGGCGGCGCCTGCGATGACCGCGCCGAGTCCCGCGTGCCGGCGTGATGCGGCACGCCCGCTGAGAAATGCCGCGAGGACGAAAAACACGATGCTCAGCGGCAGATGTCCGAGAGCCGGGATAACGAGTGCACAGAGCACGACGGTTCCGGCGGACGCGAGGATCGTCCCTGCGCCCGCCGCGACGATGAGCGCACGGTTCACACCTGGTTCGCGACGTGTCGCCTCGTCGTCCGTGCTGGTCATGGTTCCATGATGTCGGATGCTGGCGGGCGCGGCATGCATGCACGCCGCGCCCCGCCGAGTCGGCGTGTGCTGGCATCGCAGAGTGTCGCCCGAACAACTACGCTGGGTCCATGACAGTGATCGATGAAGCATCCATCATCTCCCTGCCCGGCGTCTCACCCATGATCGACGCCAGCGCGTTCGTTGCTCCCGGTGCGAAGGTCATCGGCGACGTGACGGTGGGACGCGATTCAGGGGTCTGGTACAACGCGGTTATGCGCGGTGATTCGGACTCCATCACGGTGGGCGCACGCAGCAATCTTCAGGACGGCGTCGCCGTGCATACAGACGCCGGCTCGCCGACAGTGATCGGTGATGACGTGTCAGTCGGGCACAACGCCGTCGTGCACGGGTGCACGATCGGCAACTCGGTTCTTGTCGGAATGGGAGCAGTGGTGCTGAGTGGTGCGACGATCGGAGACGACGTGCTGATTGCCGGCGGAGCCGTTGTGCTCGGCGGAACCACGATTCCCCCGCGCTCGCTTGTCGCGGGTGTTCCGGCAAAGGTGCGACGCGAGCTCACGGATGACGAAGTGGCCTCCATCCGGGCGAACGCCGAGCACTATGTCGGTAACGCGCGACTGCACAGCGGCACCTGAACCGGGTCAGTTCTTCTGCGTGCGGCGGATCCGTCGCCGGTGGGCGCCCATGGCCGAGCCCAGGCAGATGACGCAGGCAATCATGAGCAGCGTGCCTGGTCCGAATCGCCCGATTCCGAGGAGCACACCGCCGACGAGGAAGCAGGCGACCCCCGCGACAGTCCAGATCTTTTCGAGCCGCGGAAACTTCATGACTGCCTGCTCCCGTCGCCTGTGATGTGATCCGGTGACCCACGACTCAGTCATGAAGAACTCAGCCGTGTCGAGTGGAGGGGATGACGGGAATCGAACCCGCACCATCAGTTTGGAAGACTGAGGCTCTACCATTGAGCTACATCCCCATGCGCCTGTGGGCACTCGAACATCGTAGTACACGTTTGAGGGCTCTGCGTACACGGGCACTCGTCGCGTGGCAGCATCCCGGCAGTCGGAATCTGTGATGCGGCCACGACACGGTACAGTAGACTGCTTGAGGTCAATTCGCCTGCTTATGCCTTGGTGAAGGTCCACATCCGGTTCGTTTGCGCCGGGGCGTAGCTCAGCTTGGCTAGAGCGCCCGCTTTGGGAGCGGGAGGTCGCAGGTTCAAATCCTGTCGCCCCGACCACGTACATCCTCGTTCGAGGTAAGAATCCAAATCACAGGAGAACGCATAATCGTGAAGACCACGGTCGAAAAGCTGAACCCGACCCGGGTGAAGCTCACCATTTCGGTTCCGCCCGAGGAGCTGAAGCCCAGCATCACCAGTGCTTACTCGGCGATCGCTCAGCAGATCTCGATCCCCGGCTTCCGCAAGGGCAAGGTTCCGCCCGCCATCATCGATCAGCGCGTCGGCAAAGGCGCGGTCATCGAGCAGGCTGTGAGCGACGGTCTTGACGGGTTCTACCGCTCCGCCGTTGAGGAAGAAGACCTCAAGACGCTCGGCCGCCCCGAGGCCGATGTCACCGAGTGGCCGAGCGACAAGGACTTCTCGGGCGACCTCGTCGTCACCGTCGAGGTGGACGTTCGCCCCGAGTTCGAGATTCCGGCGTACGACGGTCTTACCGTCGAAGTGGAGCCCGCAGAGGTGACGGACGCTGACGTCGACGCGGCGCTCGACGAGCTGCGCACGCGCTTCGGAACGCTCGTGTCTGTTGACCGTCCGGCGAAGACCGGCGACTTCGTTCAGATCGACTTGACGGCGACGATTGACGGCAACGAGGTTGATTCCGCCAGCGGCGTGTCATACGAGGTGGGCTCAGGCGAGCTCCTCGAAGGCATGGATGAAGCCGTTGAATCGCTCACGGCGGGCGAGAGCACGACGTTCTCATCGCCTCTCCTCGGTGGCGAGCACCAGGGTGAGGACGCCGAGGTCGCCGTCACGGTTTCTGCCGTAAAGGAGCGCGAGCTCCCCGAGGCCGACGATGACTTTGCACAGATGGCCAGCGAATTCGACACGATCGGCGAGCTTCGCGAGAGCCTCGTCGAGCAGGTCAAGGGCCAGAAGACGTTCGGTCAGGGCACGGAAGCTCGCACCAAGGCTGTCGACCTGCTGCTCGAGGCCGCTGACATCCCGGTGTCTGAGTCCCTGATCGAGGCCGAGGTGCACCGTCACCTGGAGAGCGAAGGCCGCCTTGAGGACGACGAACACCGTGCCGAGGTCAGCGAGTCCAGCGAGAAGACCTTCCGCACCCAGCTCCTTCTCGACGCAATCGTCGAGAAGGAAAGCGTTCAGGTCAGCCAGGAAGAGCTCACGCAGTACCTGATCCAGGGCGCGTCGCAGTACGGCATGGAGCCGGGAGAGTTCATCAAGGTTCTCGACGAGAACGGGCAGATCCCGCAGATGGTCGGAGAGGTCGCACGCAACAAGGCGATCGCCGTGGTTCTGGGGAAGGCCACCGTTGTCGACACGGCGGGCGCTGCCGTTGATCTAACCGGCTTCCTGCCCCCGGCCGAAGACGAGTCTGCGGCAGACGACGAGGCTGACATCGAGACCGACACCGCGTCTGAGGACACGGCTGCCGACGAGGACGCCAAGTAGCCGACATCGTGCGTCAGACGGGATCGGGAGCCGAAAGGCCCCGGTCCCGTTTCTATCGCCGGCGCCGATCTGCCCACGGCGAACACGGCCCGAGTTCCGTGTACGCCTCTACTAGATTCGTACTGTAGCGATAACGAAACGGAGCGCGACATGGCAGAGCCCCTTGTGGCCCAGAGTGTTTTTGACCAGCTTCTGAAAGACCGCATCATCTGGCTGGGGTCAGAAGTGCGCGATGAGAATGCCAACGAGATCTGCGCGAAGATCCTCCTGCTTGCGGCAGAGGACCCGAAGCGCGACATTTACCTGTACATCAACTCGCCCGGCGGTTCGATCACCGCGGGAATGGCGATCTACGACACGATGCAGTTCGTCCCGAACGACATCGTCACGGTCGGCATCGGCATGGCAGCATCCATGGGTCAGCTCCTGCTGACCAGCGGAACGAAGGGCAAGCGCTACATCACGCCGAACGCGCGCGTCCTTCTGCACCAGCCGCACGGTGGATTCGGCGGCACGGCCAGCGACGTTCAGACGCAGGCCCAGCTCATTCTCGACATGAAGCGCCGTCTGGCCGAGATCACCGCATCTCAGACGGGAAAGTCCGTCGAGCAGATCAACGCCGACGGTGACCGCGACCGGTGGTTCACGGCGACGCAGGCCCTGGAGTACGGATTCGTCGACCACATCCGTGAGTCGGCAAGTGACGTCACAGGCGGCGGCGGAACAGACAGCTCTCAGAAGTAGGCGGAAGAGGACGACAACAATGCAGACTCCCACATTTGAAGCGGCAGGCCGCTCCCTGCAGATGCCGAGCTCGCGCTATATCCTGCCGAGCTTCGAAGAGCGCACGGCATATGGCTACAAGCGACAGGACCCGTACGCCAAACTGTTCGAAGATCGCATCATCTTTCTCGGCGTCCAGGTAGACGACGCATCAGCTGACGACATCATGGCTCAGCTGCTCGTTCTCGAGAGCATGGACCCGGACCGCGACATCGTCATGTACATCAACTCACCGGGTGGCTCCTTCACCGCGATGACGGCGATCTACGACACGATGCAGTACATTCGCCCGCACATTCAGACAGTCGTCCTCGGGCAGGCTGCGTCGGCGGCGGCCGTGATCACTGCGGCAGGTACACCGGGGAAGCGCCTCGCGCTGCCCAACGCACGCATCCTGATCCACCAGCCAGCAGTCGGTGAGGCGGGCCAGGGACAGGCCTCCGACATCGAGATCCAGGCGGCCGAGATCATGCGGATGCGCACCTGGTTGGAAGAGACGCTCTCGCGTCACTCCAAGCAGACCGAAGAGAAAGTGCACAATGACATCGACCGCGACAAGATCCTGTCGGCGGAAGAGGCCATGGAATACGGACTCATCGACCAGGTGCTGACCAGCCGCAAGAACGCTCCGGCTGCTCTCAACTCCTGAGTTACACGCAGATCGTGACGAACGGCGGTGGGCCAAGGCCTGCCGCCGTTCGTCTCTGTGACACACACGCGTCACAGTTCGCCGGGGATGTCGGCTCGAGAGGTTAGGCTCGATACATGCACAGCAATCAGAGGAGGAGGCACGCCCATGGCGCGAATCGGTGAGAGCGCCGACCTGCTGAAGTGCTCCTTCTGCGGCAAGAGCCAAAAGCAAGTCCAGCAGCTGATCGCGGGACCCGGAGTCTACATTTGCGATGAGTGCGTCGAACTCTGCAACGAGATCATCGAAGAGCGCCTCGCGGAGGCAGGAGAGTCCGCAGCCGGGGAGTTCGAGCTGCCCAAGCCGAAGGAGATCTTCGACTTCCTCGAGGAATACGTGATTGGCCAGGAGCCGGCGAAACGCTCGCTCGCTGTCGCGGTGTACAACCACTATAAGCGTGTGAAAGCCCGGTCGACGCTGACCAGTGCAGACAACATGCACGAGGATGTCGAGATCGCTAAGAGCAACATTCTGATGGTGGGGCCGACCGGATGCGGTAAGACATACCTCGCCCAGACGCTGGCGAAGCAGCTGAACGTTCCCTTCGCGGTTGCCGATGCGACAGCGCTCACGGAAGCCGGATATGTGGGGGAGGACGTCGAGAACATCCTCCTGAAGCTTCTGCAGGCGGCAGACTATGACGTGAAGCGTGCCGAGACCGGCATCATCTACATCGACGAGATCGATAAGATCGCGCGCAAGGCAGAGAACCCGTCGATTACGCGAGATGTCTCGGGTGAGGGTGTGCAGCAGGCACTCCTGAAGATCCTCGAGGGAACCGTCGCCTCCGTGCCGCCGCAGGGCGGGCGCAAGCATCCGCACCAGGAATTCATCCAGATCGACACGACGAACGTGCTGTTCATCGTCGCCGGAGCATTCGCGGGGCTTGAAGACATCGTCTCCAACCGCGCGGGCAAGCGCGGGATCGGGTTCGGCGCACCGCTGCACTCGCAGGATGACAATGCCGATCTTTTCAGCGAGGTGCTTCCGGAGGATCTGCACAAATTCGGGCTCATCCCGGAGTTTATCGGCCGGCTGCCCGTGCTCACGACCGTGACGCCACTCGATCAGCACGCCCTCGTTCAGATTCTCACTGAGCCGCGAAACGCACTTGTGAAACAGTTCGAGCGGATGTTCGAGCTGGATGGCGTCGAGCTTGAGTTCGAGAAGGATGCTCTCGAGGCGATCGCTGATCTCGCTGTGGAACGAAAGACGGGAGCGCGTGGCTTGCGTGCGATCCTCGAGGATGTTCTCGGGCCGATTATGTTCGACGTTCCGTCGAGTGAGAACGTGGCACGCGTGACCATCACACGCGAAGCTGTGACCGAGGGTGCTGAGCCGGTTCTCGAGACGCACGCGCGTCGCGAGAAGTCAGCCTAGGCGCGACGGTGTCTCGGGACCCGGGGCACGAGTAGCCTAGAGCAATGGTCAGCCGCGATCGATACGTCCACGGTCATCACGAGAGCGTCGTGCGCTCACACGCTGTGCGCACCGTTGAGGATTCTGCCGCCTACCTGATCCCGCATCTCACAGCAGGAATGCACGTGCTTGATGTGGGGTGCGGACCCGGGTCGATCTCCGTCGACCTCGCAGAGCGCGTGTTCCCTGGGTTCGTCCGGGGAATCGACGTCGAGCCGGCGATCGTCGACCGAGCGGCCGAGCACGCCGCCGACCTGGGCGTGACGAACGTCACGTTCGAGACGGGGAGCGGTTACGAGATCGACGCCCCCGACGACTCGTACGATCTCGTTCACGCGCATCAAGTTCTGCAGCACGTCGCTGAGCCGACACGCCTGTTTGCGGAGATGCTGCGGGTGGCACGCCCGGGCGGCCTCGTGGCCGCCCGCGATGCGATCTACTCCGGTGCCTCGTGGTATCCGGAGCTGCCCGGGCTCGGGGAATGGCACACCGCCTACCTCACAGCAGCCCGCAGCGTGGGCGGAGACCCCGATATCGGGCGACGGCTTCGAGCCATCGCGCTGGATGCCGGGGCCGAGACTGTGGAGTCCTCAGCATCCATTTGGTCGTATTCCTCGGATGCGGAACGCGAACACTGGGGGCTCACCTGGGCTGAGCGCGCGACGGAATCAGATTTCGCCGTGCGAGCGATTGAGGCTGGCGCGGCGAACGCTGAAGAGCTCGATGCTATCTCGCGCTCCTGGCGCGCGTGGTCTGAGGACTCACGGGGTTGGTTCGCCATTCCACACGGTGAGGTCATCGCTCGCAAGCGACAGTGAGAGGCGTCCTGCCGCCGAGCAGGCGGCTCAGTAGTCGTCTTCGTCGTCCTCGTCTGTGACCTGGCGTACCGTTGCCGTGTCCTCTGCGTCGTTGTACGTGATGAGCGTGCCATCATCGAGCTCCACGACGGGCCGACCTTCGAGCCATGTCAACGTCCACGCCCATCTGGTGACGTCAACGTCGTCTGCCTGCAGCTCTGCTTCGACGTCGTGGACGGCACCGCCCACGACGCGAGGAAGAGCCTTCGGGGATGGGGAACCGACTGCCCACCGCGTGCCGAGTTGCATGACTGCTCCTTAGGCCTCGGGCACCGGTGCCAGCTGGATATCGGCGACACCGATTTCGTCACCGGCTGTGAACGCCAGGTTCGCGATGCGTCCGACGGCAGCAAGATCTGGTGCCGCACTCTTCACAGCGTCGATCTGGTCTGCGGGGCACGTGACGGTCGCGTGCTCAACGGGCACCTTCTGTGACACCTTGGCGTCGGTCTTCGCCCGACGGATTCCGATGAGAGCCGAGCTGGTGAGAGCAAGGACGCGCTCGTCGCCGTCGGACGCCACCTCCTCGGTCGTTGGCCAGGATGCCTGGTGTACCGAGCCGTCATTCCACCACGACCATGCCTCTTCGGTTGCGAAGGGCACGAACGGAGCGAAAAGCCGCAGCAGCGTGTGGAGCGCCTGGCGGAGCGCCGAAACAGCCGAAGAACGAGCGGAGTTGTTCGCGTCGTACGCGCGTTCCTTCACCAGCTCGAGGTAGTCATCGCAGAACGTCCAGAAGAAGCTCTCCGTCACTTCGAGCGCTCGCGCGTGATCGTAGGCGGAGAGCGCCGTTGTTGCCTCGGATACCACTCTCTCGAGAGTTGCGAGCATGCTCAGGTCGAGAGGCTCGGTCACGTCAGCAGCATCCGTGCCCTCGAAACCGAGAATGAATTTGGACGCATTCAAGATCTTGATGGCGAGGCGGCGTCCGATCTTGATCTGCGTGGGATTCTGCGGGTCGAACGCGGCATCGGTGCCCAGCCGGGAGGATGCCGCCCAGTAACGCACGGCGTCCGAGCCGTGCTTCACGAGCATGTCAGCGGGCGTGACGACGTTGCCCTTCGACTTTGACATCTTCTTGCGGTCGGGGTCGACGATGAAGCCGGAGATCGAGGCGTTGGTCCACGGCGAGACATTGTCTTCGAGGACGGACCGGAGCATCGTCGAGAACAACCAGGTGCGAATGATGTCCTGGCCCTGCGGGCGCAAGTCGTATGGGTGCACGAGGCTCCACAGCTCGGAGTCCCGTTCCCATCCGCCGGCGATCTGTGGGGTCAGCGACGACGTTGCCCACGTGTCGAGCACATCGAGTTCCCCAACGAAACCGCCGGGCACTCCGCGCTGCGACTCGTCGTAACCCGGAGCTGTATCGCTCGACGGGTCAACGGGCAGGGCAGACGCATTGGCGGCGATGGGGGAGTCGAAATCAGTGTTCCCGTCTGCGTCAACCGGGTACCAGAGCGGAATCGGCACACCGAAGAATCGCTGGCGCGAGACGAGCCAGTCACCGGTCAGTCCGCCAACCCAATTCTCGTAGCGAACGCGCATGAAGTCCGGATGCCAGTTGAGCTCGGTTCCGAGCTCACGCAACCGTGCTCTGAGCGCTTCGTCGCGTGCCCCGTTCGCGATATACCACTGTCGCGTTGACACGATCTCGAGCGGTTTGTCGCCCTTCTCGAAGAACTTGACCGGATGCGTGATCGGTCGTGGTTCTCCGACAAGGTCGCCGGCCTCGGTCAGCTGGCGCACGACCTCCTTCTTTGCCGAGAAGACCGTCTTGCCGACGAGCTCAGCGTAGGCTTCACGCCCAGCGGGTGACGTGATGACGTCGGGCGTCTCCGCGATGATGCGGCCATCAAAACCGATGATCGCACGGTTGGGGAGGTCGAGTTCGCGCCACCACACGACGTCGGTGATATCGCCGAAGGTACAGATCATAGCGATGCCCGCACCCTTGTCCGGCTGTGCCAGATGGTGGGCGAGGACCGGCACCTCGACGCCAAACACGGGTGTCGTCACCGACGTTCCGAAGTACTCCTGATAGCGCTCGTCATCGGGGTGAGCGACGAGCGCAACACAGGCGGGCAGCAACTCAGGCCGAGTTGTTTCGATTTCGATCGTTCCGCCGTCTGGCTTGTGGAACGCGATGCGATGATACGTGCCCGGCTGGTCCTTGTCTTCAAGCTCTGCCTGGGCGACAGCCGTGCGGAACGTGATGTCCCAGAGCGTCGGAGCCATTGCCTGGTAGGCCTCGCCCCGTTCGAGGCTGTTCAGAAACGCCTTCTGGCTCACGGCGAGTGACTCGTCGCCGATGGTCCGGTAGCTCTGCGTCCAGTCGACCGAGAGGCCCAGTCGCCTCCACACGTCTTCGAACTGCTTCTCGTCTTCGACCGTCAGTTTCTCGCAGAGTTCAATGAAGTTGCGCCGGGAGATCGGCTGCTGATCGGCAGCCTTGATACTTTTCCCGTCACCGTTGTGCGGAGGGACGAAGTCGGGATCGTAGGGCAGTGACGGGTCGCAGCGAACCCCGTAGTAGTTCTGCACGCGGCGTTCCGTGGGCAGGCCATTGTCATCCCACCCCATCGGGTAGAAGACCTGTTTCCCCATCATCCGCTGGTAACGGGCGATCACATCCGTGTGTGTATAGCTGAAGACATGCCCGATGTGCAGAGATCCGGATGCTGTGGGCGGGGGAGTATCGATGGAATAGACGCAGGGGCGCCCGCCGTGCGCCGCAGCGTCGCGATCGAACCGGTACGTTCCAGACTGCTCCCAGGCGGAACCCCAACGGTCCTCGAGTCCTTCGAGGGCGGGCTTTTCAGGTACAGCAGTCATTGTGGCAACTCCAGTTCGATATGGGCGGCACCGTGTGAACGTGCCTTGACGGTTATCGTCTCATGCTACTGGGCGCGTCCCGGAGCACGGAAATCGACAGGTTTCTGAACGGCTACTGGACGTGAGCATGACGTGTGCCCCCTAAAGTGGGGGTACTCGACGAATGGCTGGTGATCCACTCATGTCTCAGAAGACGAGCGGACGCGCGACCGACGTGCGGACCGATATCCAGGGCCTGCGGGCGATCGCCGTGGGCATTGTGGTGATCTTCCACTTCGTCCCTGCTGCCCTCCCCGGAGGATACGTCGGAGTCGACGTCTTCTTTGTGATCTCGGGGTTCTTGATCACCGCGCATCTCATGCGCGAGATCACCACAAGCGACGGTGTGAATCTGCCGCGATTCTGGGCACGGCGAGCTCGGCGTCTGCTGCCCGCCGCGATGCTGGTGCTGGCGCTGACCGTCGCCGCGGTCTGGGTGTTCGTTCCGACCGGGTTCAGGCCCGGGTTCCTCTCGCAGGTGGCCGCGTCGGCGCTGTACGGGCAGAATTGGATGCTGGCCGACCAGGCTGTCGACTACATGGCGGCGGAGGCTCAGGCATCCCCGGTGCAGCACTACTGGTCGCTGTCGACAGAAGAACAGTTCTACATTGTCTGGCCGCTTCTGATGGTGGCCGCGATCTGGCTCGCCGCCCGGTCACGTTCGGGCAGCCGGAACCGCATGATCGCGATCGTCATGGGCTCGGTCGCTGTCGTCTCGTTCGGTTGGTCGCTATGGCAGACCGCGTTCGACCCCGCTGCGGCCTACTTCGTGACGACGACACGCGCGTGGGAGTTCGCACTCGGTGGCCTCACGGCTCTCGTAGTCGTGTCCCGACCGGGGTTCGTTGAGGCGATACCCCAGAGAGCCCGGGCCGTGCTGGCGTGGGTCGGCCTGGCCGGCATCATGGTGAGCGCGTTCGTCTACACCGGTGACACCCCGTTCCCCGGATACACAGCGCTGCTGCCGGTGCTTGCGACGGTCGCCGTCATTGTGGCGCACGACCCGAGCCCGGTCTGGTCACCCCGCCGTGTGCTCGCGGTGCGCCCCATGCAGTGGCTGGGCGACGTGTCGTACAGCGTGTATCTCTGGCACTTCCCCCTCATCATCCTTGCCCCGTTAATTGTGAAGCGACCGGTTGGCGCTGTCGATCTTCTCGTGATCACTGCCCTCACGCTTCTTCTGGCGTGGGCATCGAAGGTCTGGGTCGAAGATCCGGTGCGCATCGGTGTGACACGGTCGTGGCGTCCGCGTCTGACCTTCGCCGCGACAGCGGCGGCGATGGGGGTCGTTGTCGCAGTGACAATGACCGGCGTCGGCGTGGCCGACCAGCAGGTCAAGACCAGCCAGAAGGAGCTCGAGACCCTCGTGCAAAGTGACGAGCCGTGCTTTGGCGCAGCAGCCATGGAGCCGGGGTCCGGGTGCACCGTCGAGCCGGACACCGTCGCTGTTCCTGATCCGGCCCTCGTTGACAAGTCTCCCGAGCGCTGCATCACCAACACGCGCGATGATGAACTCAAGGTCTGCGAATACGGGGCCGATGTTGCGGATGCTGACGAGGTCATCGCTCTTGTCGGAGACTCTCACGCGGAGCAGTGGCTGAGCGCGCTCACGAGTACCGCGGACGAGCGGAATTGGCACGTTACGGTTCTGACGAAGGCATCCTGCCCCTATATCGGGGTCCCGCGTGACGAGCCAGAGAAATCGGATGCCGAGGTGGCCGCGCTCGTCGATACCTGCACGACCTGGAACGACGAGGCGAAAGCCTACCTCGACGAACACACGGAGATCGACACCATCGTGACCTCCGCGAAGTCAGCGAACCCTGTTGAAGCGGAGGACGGACGGTCGTGGCAGGACACCGCTATCTCGGCATATGAGGAGCGGTGGAGTGAGCTTCCCGACCACATCGGCAGCATCATCGCGGTGCGCGACACTCCCCGCATGAACAGCGATGTTCTCAGTTGTGTGACGGCCTACGGGACGAAGGCCGGGGAGGAGTGCGCGGTACCTGTTGATGATGCGTTCGGAGAGGATCCGCTCGCCGAGGCCGCTGAAGAAACGAGTGATGCCCGTGTCTCGTTGATTGACATGAGCGACTACTTCATTGTCGACGGCGAATGTCCGCCCGTTATCGGCGGTGTGCTGGCCTTCCGCGACACCCACCACATCAGCTGGGTGTACTCGTCGACGCTCGCCGCTCCGTTCGGCGACGAGATCGCGAACGTCGTCGAGTCAGCATCCGCCTAGAGCTGCGGCGTGTCTGCGAGAAGTGCGCGGGTATAGGGATCTGAGGGGCGTGAGAGCACAGCATCCGGCTCGCCCTGCTCGACGATGCGGCCATTGCGCAGAACGATGATCTCGTCGCTCATATGCTGGATGACGCCCATGTCGTGGCTGATCAGCAGATAACCGAGTCCTTTGACACGCTGCAGATCATCGAGCAGGTCGAGGATTTGTGCTTGGACGGTGACGTCGAGGGCCGACACAGGCTCATCGAGCACGAGAAGACCCGGATCGCCGGCGAGCGCGCGGGCGATCGCCACGCGTTGTCTCTGTCCGCCTGACAGCGTTGCAGGTGAGCGATTGGCTAGCGCGTTGTCGAGTTGCACCTGCGTCAGAAGCTCGGCGACGCGCGATTTCGGTGCCGTGCCGCCTTCGTCGCGCCCGACGGCATCCGCAATGATGCGCCCGACGGTCCACCGAGGGTCAAACGACGCAAAGCTGTCCTGCGTGACGTACCCCACGGATCGACGGCGTGCACGGCGTGCGCGCTCTGGAATGTTCGCCCAGGCCCCGCCATCGAGTGTGACCGATCCGCTATCGATGGGGGCGAGACCGAGAAATGCCCGCGCCAGTGTCGTTTTTCCGGAGCCGGACTCGCCGACGATGCCGAGCGTGCGCCCCGATGCAACACGACAGCTGACATCGGAGAGCGCGGTGAACCGTCGCGTCCCGCGTCCGAAAGACACAGAGATCTGTGTGGCTCGAAGCTCGGCCGCCGTGCGCTGCCGTTGCACGGGCAGCGGCTGAGGGCTGTGCGACAGCAGCCGCTCTCCGCGTGGCTTCGACGACGGGACAGAAGCGAGAAGTGTGCGCGTGATATCAGTGCGCGGGTGATCGAGAACGTCGTCCGCAAAGCCGGATTCGACCACGCGACCGCCATCCATGACCATCACGCGATCAGCAATCGTGCGAACGACGGCAAGGTCGTGGCTCACGAGGATCAGGCCTGTACCGCGGGCGGTGAGGTCTTGTAGCAGCGCGAGGATGCGCGCCTGTGTTGACACGTCGAGAGCCGTTGTCGGTTCGTCGGCAATGAGGATCGGCGGATCTGCGGCGATCGCCGTGGCGATGAGTGCGCGTTGTCGCTGGCCACCGGACAGCTGTCCCGAACGCTGCCTCAGGCGGAGCTTCGGCTCGGGCAGGCCGACACTCTCGAGTAAGGACTCCGCACGTTCACGGCGCTCTCGGGCGGAGAGACGGGTCTGGAGGCGCAGAGCCTCATCGATCTCCCTCCCGACGGTGCGGAGGGGATCGAGCGAGCCGAGAGCATCCTGGAGAATGAGCCCGACCTGCGAACCGCGAATTCTACGCCAGCGCCGCTCGGACACCTGCGTGAGATCCTCTCGTGGCGTCGCCATTTTTCGGGCTGCGACAGTGCCGCCGCTCAACCCGAGCAGGCTGCGGACAAGCACGCTCTTTCCCGCCCCGGACTCGCCGACGACGGCCAGGCATTCTCCCGCTGCCAGAGAAAACGAGACATCGTGCACGACAGGTCTGCCCCCGAAATCGACAGAAAGCCCGTCGACCGTGAGTACGGTGTTCATGCGCGTCCTTCCGTTCGTCGCGAAAGTGCACGCCCGAGGACGGTGAACGACATCGTGGCGGCGAGGATGACGAGTCCGGGCATAATCGTCATCCACGGTGCTGTCTGCAGATAGGTGCGGCCGTTGTTGAGCATCGCGCCCCACTCGGGAGAGGGTGGTTGCGCACCCAGCCCGAGATAGCTGAGGGATGCTGCCCAGACGATGGCCTGCCCGATCCCCAAGGTGGCGAGCACGACAAGCGGTGCGGCAGTATTCGGTGCGATTGTGCGGGTGAGAATGCGCAGGGGCGTGCGACCGAGCACGCGTGCGGCTTCAACATACGGAGAGACGCGAACCTGGAGGATACGCGATTGAATGATGCGGGCGTAGCCGGGGGCCGTCGACAGGCCGACGGCGATAATGACGGACATTGGCCCCGGACCGGCCACAACGATGACCAGAAGTGCGAGCAGCAGGCCGGGGAAGGCGAAGAAAACCTCGATGACACGACCGACGACGGCGTGAGCCCAACGGCCGAGCAAACCGCCGATGATCCCGAGAACCGTGCCGCCGATAAGCCCGATTCCTGTCGCGGCCGCGCCGATAGTGAGTGAGTCGCGTGCGCCGAAGATAACCCGGCTCAGGACGTCTCGGCCAGACTCATCGGTTCCGAAGAGATGCGCGATGCTGGGCGCGGCGAATGAATCGTGCGGGTTCACAGCGAGAGGATCCGCCGGTGCCATGAGCCCCGGAGCAACCGCGCACAGCACAAGCACAGCGGCGATCGCACCGGCAAGAACGGTACCGGTATGCCGGGACGCCGTGAGTGAATGTCGTCTGGTCAGCAGTTCGATATCGCTCATGCGCGCTCCTCGATTCGAGGATCGGCGATACGGGCCGCGGCATCGGCAACGATCATGATGAGTACGTACGCGGCCGCAGTGACGACGACGATCGCGGTGACCAAGGGGACGTCGCGGTCGAGCACGGCACTGACGAGACTGCGTCCCAGCCCCGGGCGGGCAAAGATCGTTTCGACGACCACGGCACCGCTGACAAGGTAACCGAATGCCCACGCCGTGAGGTTGACTCCGGGAAGGGCAGCGTGTCTGAGCGCGTGGACGAAGCGCACGCGCGCGTCTCCGGCGCCACGGGCCCGGGACGCCAGAACAAACGGTGATGCGAGAGCATCGAGCAATGAGTCCCGCATCACCTGGGCGAGAAAACCGGCGACGGGGATGGCGAGCGTGAGCGTGGGGAGGACAAGACCCAGCACCCCTCCTGTGCTGATCGGGGGAAGCCAGCCGAGTCCGGTGCTGAAAGTGACGATGAGGATCGATGCCAGCCAGAAGTGCGGAAGTGAGGCTGCCGTGAGTTCGAGGCCATTGCCCACAAGCGCGGCCACCCTGCTGCCCCGGGTGGAGAACAGCGTGAGGGGGACGGCGAGCGCCCATGCCACGGCGAGCGCGGAAAACGCGAGCACAAGCGTTGAGACAAGGAGCGGTCCGATGACGTCGGCGACCGGCATACGCAGGGAATACGAGGTTCCGAGGTCACCGGTGGCCAGTCGCGCCAGATGGTGGAGGTACTGCACACCGAGAGGATCATCGAGGCCGTACTCTGCGCGCACGCGTGCCAGCGCTTCGGCTGATGTCTGCGACCCAGGACCGCCGAGTATCGCCTCGGCGGGGTCGCCCGGGATGAGCCGCATGGCGAAAAACACGATCGTCGCCGTGGCGGCGAGGACGACCACGCCGCCGACCAACCGCTGCAGTGCCCACCGCCCGATGCGGTGGGCACGCGATAACGGAGGCGCGGCTATGGAGGTCATGACGCGAATGAAGCGTCCACGAAGCTTGGGGTCGACAGAGTGGGCATCGCACGAACGCCAGTGACATCGGGAGAGATGAGGAATGTGTTCAGCTGATCGTAGAGGGGAACGACGTAGTGACCGGAGAGGATGATCTCCTGAGCCTGCTGGTAGAGCTCGCGCCGCTCGGCATCGTCTTGCGATGCGGACGCCTGGTCGAGCGCCTCGTCGAGCTCCGGCAGATCGACCTGGGAATGGTTCGCGAAGTAGCCGCTCGGCGCCGGTTCAATTCCCGATGAGTGATAGAGGATGCGCAGAACATCCGGCCCGACTTTTGTATAGGGAGCGCTGACGAGATCGTACTCATTTGCGCCCAGCGCCTCGTACCACGACGACAGATCCATCAGCTCGATGTTGATCTCAATACCCAGATCACGGGCACCGGCTGCGATCTGATCAAAGAGCGACTGTTCCGCCGGAATCGACTGCGCGGTGCTCACCGGAAAGCTCAGTGAGAGCCGCGTCCCATCCTTGGTGCGGTAACCGTCGGCGTCGCGCTCCGTCCACCCGGCGTCGTCCAAGAGATCCGCTGCATGGTCTGAATCGAAGGCAAAAGCAGAAGGATCACTGTAGGCTGCGGGCTCGGCGCTGGAAAGCGGGGAGAATGAACGGTCCACCGTTCCGAAGAAGAGCGAGTCAATGGCCGCGTCAATGTCGATTCCGGTGGCGAAGGCCTCACGCACACGCTGGTCATCGAAGGGCGCTTTGCCCGCATTCAATTCGATTCTGTTCGAGGCGCCTGTACGTGGGGCGTTGAGGACGGTGAACGTTCCGTCGTCGAGCGCGGAGGCCAGCACATCGGGCTGCACATTGTCGATCATGTCGACATCGCCGCTCTGCAGGGCGGCGTACCGTGACGTGGAATCGGGCAAGAACCGCCATTCGATGGAGTCGAAGGCGACCGGCCCGGAGTTTTTCGCATCAGCGGGCGCCGAGTTGTAGTCATCGTTACGGGTGAATGTGATGTGGTCCTGATGCGCCCACTCCGAGACAACGAAAGGCCCCGTCCCAATCGGCTGCTCGCAGTTCTCATCCATGCCCCGCTCAATGCCCGCGGGAGATTGCATGCCCACCCAGGTCTGCGAGAGCGACTCGAGCAGTGCGCTGTCTGGTTGGCTCAGGTGAAAACGAACCTGATCGGAATCCACGGTCTCGACGTCGGCGATCTTTTGCACGGCAAGGTAGCCGGTCGACGAAGCGGTGTCTGGATCCTGCAGGTGCGCGATGTTCGCCGCGACAGCATCCGCATCGAAATCTGTGCCGTCGGTGAACGTCACGTCGTCACGGAGTGTGAAGTCCCACGTGAGTCCGTCCGACGACACCGACCAGTCGGTGGCGAGCCAGGGGACGATCTCGCCGTCATCGTTGCGAGAGACGAGGGACTCAATGACCTGGCTCCCGGCGAGAGCCTGCGGGTAGTTGCCGCCGACGTGAGGGTCAAGGCAGTCCGGCTCGGCGTCGCCGGTTGCATAGACGAACGTTCCGCCGCCGTCGGCTCCGGAAGGAGCAGTATCCGCGGTGCAGCCGGTGAGTATCAGAGCGCCGGATGCGACAGCGGCGAGCGCGATCATCGGTCGGGACATACGGTGCATGAGAGCCTTTCATCTCCGGCGGTCGTTGCCCGCTCTGCGTTTCTGTATGGGGTCCGGTAATAAGTCTATGGCAGAATGCTCGTATGACGGGTTGGGGGCACAATGGCTGAAAAACAGCGCGTTGGTCGACCCCGTCGCTCCTCACGCAGAATGTTGGAAGAGGCAGCTGCTGAGCTGTTTCTCGAGCAGACATACGATGGCACGACGATTGACGACATCTCATCCCGGGCCGGGGTGAGCCGCAACACCTTCTTCAACTACTTCTCGTCGAAGAGCGATGTGCTCTGGGTCGATTTGGACGAGACGATCAGTGCTCTTTCCCGCATCCTCGCGTCGAGTCCCGCCCCGGACAACGCACTTGATGCCGTCGAGTCGACACTGCTGAAGGTTGCCGCCGAGCATCCCGCGAATCGCGTGCCGTGGGCATTCACCCAGATCGAGCTGATGGGAACACGCACCGAGCTGCTGAGCTCGGGTATGGCGCGCGTTCTTGCGGTGACCGAGACCTTGAACTGGTACCTCACCTCGAACGTGCGGGCGGATGCCGGGCAGGATGCCGCCACAGCTGCAGCGGCACTCACGGCGGCTGCAGCGACGGCGGCCGTGCGCTGGGCGAACGACGGCGTGGGTCGCGGGCCGCTCGATGGTTACGTACAGGCAGCGATCTCACCTGTTTGCGCGGGCTTCAGACCGCGGTTCGACTAATTCGGCCCGTTCCTGTCCGGCAGGCTGTGCTGAGCGAGTAGACTGGGTGTAGAGACTGTGATCCGGCCATCACCGGGGAGTCTTCGGAAGAACGGCATTCGTGCTCAGTAGAACCGAACGGGGCTGGCCCGTCATCGCCAAAGAACAAGAGGTCCGGTAACGGACAAGTGGGGTGGTACCGCGGCTTCGCCGTCCTCGCAGGAACAGCACAGACCTGCCAGGAGCGACATGCCGTACCCTCAGACGAACCACACCGAGACTGCACACACCGGCGCCGCATTCGGAGTGACGCCATCTCCGTCGTTTCCCACGATCGAGACGGACATCCTGAGTTTCTGGGCAGCCGACGGCACCTTCACCGCATCCATCGATCAGCGCGAGGGCGCACCGGAGTGGGTGTTTTACGACGGCCCGCCGTTCGCCAATGGCCTCCCGCACTACGGGCATCTGCTGACCGGGTACGCCAAGGATGTCTTCCCTCGCTTCCAGACGATGCGCGGCAAGCAGGTGCATCGGCGGTTCGGCTGGGATACGCACGGCCTTCCTGCTGAGCTCGAGGCCGAACGGCAGCTGGGGATCACCGACAAGTCACAGATCGAAGAGATGGGCATTGCCGCCTTCAACGAGGCGGCTCGTTCGTCGGTTCTGCACTACACAGACGAGTGGCAGACGTATGTCACGCGCCAGGCGCGCTGGGTCGACTTCGACAACGATTACAAGACGCTCGACGCCACCTTCATGGAGAGCGTCCTCTGGGCGTTCAAGACGCTCCACGACAAGGGGCTGGCGTATGAGGGCTACCGCGTGTTGCCCTATTGCTGGCGTGATCAGACGCCACTGTCCAACCACGAGCTTCGAATGGATGAGGACGTCTACAAGGAGCGTCAAGACCAGACGCTGACCGTGACGTTCCCGCTGACAGGGGAGAAGGCTGCGGCGCTCGGGCTCGACGGTGCGAAGGCACTGGCGTGGACGACAACACCGTGGACGCTGCCGACGAACCTCGCACTCGTCGTGGGGCCTGACATCGAGTACGCGTGCGTCCCCGCCGGCCCGGACGGCGCAGCCGATGCCCCCGAAGACTCAGGGCGCTACGTCCTCGCCGTCGAGCTTGTCGGCGCCCACGCGAAAGACCTCGGCTATGCGTCGGCCGATGACGCCGTCGCCGCGATCGAACGCCGAGTCATGGGGCGTGATCTCGTGGGGATCAGCTACCGGCCGCTGTTCGACTACTTCGCGGATACCGACACCTGGCACACCGAGAACGCGTGGCAGATCCTCGTTGATGACTATGTAACGACGACGGACGGCACCGGTATCGTCCACCAGGCTCCGGCCTACGGTGAAGACGACCAGCGTGTCTGTGAAGCTGCCGGCATTCCCGTGATCCTGTCGCTCGACGACGCCGGCCGGTTCCTCTCCACGGTCGCAGACGTCAGCGGAGAGCTCTGGTCAGACGCCAACAAGACACTGACACGGATGCTGCGGGACGCCGGTCGCGTCCTCCGCCAGGCGAGCTACCTGCACTCGTACCCGCACTGCTGGCGCTGCCGCAATCCACTCATCTACAAAGCGGTGTCGAGCTGGTTCATCCGCGTCTCCGCCTTCCGCGATCGCATGGTCGACGTAAACCAAGGAATCAATTGGGTTCCCGAGAACGTCAAAGACGGCCAGTTCGGCAAGTGGCTGGCGAATGCGCGCGATTGGTCAATCAGCCGCAACCGATACTGGGGTTCCCCGATTCCCGTGTGGAAGAGCGACGACCCGGCATACCCGCGGGTTGATGTATATGGGTCACTCGACGAGCTGGAACGAGACTTCGGCGTGCGACCGACCGATCTGCACCGCCCCTACATCGATGAGCTGACACGGCCGAACCCCGACGACCCGACTGGCCGGTCGACGATGCGTCGCATTGAGGACGTTTTTGACGTTTGGTTCGACTCAGGGTCGATGCCCTACGCACAAGTGCATTATCCCTTCGAGAACGATAACTGGTTCGACACACACAACCCGGCGGATTTCATCGTCGAGTACATCGGCCAGACGCGTGGCTGGTTCTACCTGCTTCACGTCCTCTCAACCGCCCTCTTCGACCGCCCCGCGTTCAAGAACGTCGTGAGCCACGGAATCGTGCTGGGAAGCGACGGGCAGAAGATGTCGAAGTCTCTGCGCAACTATCCCGACGTGAACGAGGTTTTCGACCGGGACGGCTCGGATGCCATGCGTTGGTTCCTCATGTCGAGCTCGGTTCTCCGAGGGGGAAATCTCGTGGTCACCGAAGCGGGAATCCGCGAGGGCGTCAGGCAGCTTCTCCTCCCGCTCTGGAATACCTGGTACTTCTTCTCGCTCTACGCGAATACGGCGCTCGAAGGCGGGTACATGGCCCGACCGCGAACCGACTCGACAGATGTGCTCGACAGGTACATTCTCGCCAAGCTTCGGCAGCTGGTGGACGGCGTGACAGCGGATCTCGAGAACTTCGATTCGACGACGGCCTCGACGAAGCTGCGCGACTTCGCCGACGTGCTCACCAACTGGTATGTGCGCCGCTCACGCGATCGCTTCTGGAAGGGCATCGGTGACGACGGTTCCGGCAGTGAGGCGTTCGACACCCTGTACACGGTCCTCGAGACCCTCTGTCGGGTGTCAGCACCCCTGCTCCCTCTCGTCACCGAGAACATCTGGAAGGGACTCACGGGCGAACGCAGCGTCCACCTGACCGACTGGCCGCAGTCCGCTGACTACCCGTCCGATGATGCGCTCGTTGCCGCCATGGATCGTGTGCGCGAGATCAGCTCGGTCGGTCAGGCTCTCCGCAAACAGGCGGGCCGTCGCGTACGCCTGCCGCTCGCGGAACTCACGGTCGTGACGCCGGATGCTGACGCGCTGCGCCCCTTCGACGACATCCTGCGCGATGAGCTCAATGTGAAAGCCGTCACCCTCGTACCTCTTACCGAGACGAGCGCCGCTGACTTTGGCATCACCTCGAAGCTCACGATCAATGCACGGGCGGCCGGTCCACGCTTGGGCAAGCAGGTGCAGCAGGTCATCGCCGCGTCGAAGAAGGGAGACTGGTCGGAGACCGATGGAGCCGTGACTGTTGGCGGAATCGAGCTCGTCGACGGGGAATACGATCTCGTCCTCGAAACGGCAGACTCCGGAGACGGGTCAGCACTGGGACTTCTCGGCGGGTCGGGTTTTGCCCTGCTCAACACGACGACAACCGCAGAGCTCGAAGCGGAGGGGCTCGTTCGTGACATGATCCGCGCTGTGCAGGACACACGGAAGGCGGCCGGCTTCGACGTCAGCGACCGAATCAACTTGGACCTGGCATTCGACGACGCCGCGGAGGCGACTGCAGTCGCCTCTGTGACCGCCGTCAGCCTGGCCGCAGAGACGCTTGCCGTGAATTTCGCCGTGCATTCCACGGCCGACCTGGGAGCACAGGAACTGGCCGCTGTCGCTCCGACGGAACCGGAGCGAACCCAAGTTGTCGAGCCCGGGGACTTCGCGAACACCGGCCGAGTCACCATCGCGGTGAGCAGGACAGGAGGTCCTCATGTCTGAGCCGATCGTGGGAAGCGCTGGTTTCGCCGCGGAAGCCGCCGACGTGATCGCGGAACTTTTTGCGCGAACAGGGGAGGGGCGGCCGCGACCGCGACTTGACCCGACGCGCAAGATCGTCGAGCTTCTGGGAGATCCGCAGCGCGCATGCCCCGTGATCCACCTCACGGGGACGAACGGCAAGAGCAGCACGTCGCGATTCATCGACAGCATCCTGCGCGCTCATGGACTCCGCACCGGAGTGTTCACGAGCCCGCACCTGCGCGTCTTCAATGAGCGCATCATGATTGACGGTGCTCCGATCAGCGACGAGAAGCTCGTCGAGAACTGGTACGACATCAAACCGTACGTTGAGATGGTGGATGCCGAACTGCTCGAGGCGGGAGAGGTGCGTTTGACGTTCTTCGAGACGTTGACGGCTCTCGCGTACGCAAGTTTCGCCGAGGCGCCGGTCGACGTCGCGATCATCGAAGTCGGTATGGGCGGGGAATGGGACTCGACGAATGTCGCAGACGCCTCCGTGGCGGTGTTCACCCCAATCGACGTCGACCACACAGCGACGCTAGGCGGCACGATCACGGAGATCGCGGCGACGAAAGCCGGGATCATCAAAGCCGGGTCCCGCGTCGTCAGTGCGCATCAGACCTCAGCTGCATTGGCTGAGATCGAACGCGCGGCGCAGCATCTCGGTGTCCCCGTCATCGTCGAAGACCGCGCCTTTATGCTCTCGAATGACGTTGTCGCCGTCGGCGGCCAGCAGATCTCGGTCCGGGGGCAAGCGGGCGCCTATGACGACATCTTCCTGCCAGCGTTCGGAGACCACCAGGGGCACAACGCCGCTGTGGCCATCGCCGTATGCGAGACGTTCCTCGGTGACGGCACAGTTCCGCTCAATCCTGAGGTGCTCGCGCAGGGGCTTGGGGCAGCGACGTCGCCTGGTCGCCTGGAGATCGCCGCGACTCAGCCGACGATCCTTGTGGACGCCGCTCACAACCCGCACGGCGCACGGTCTCTGGCCGAGGCGGTGGGACGCTACTTCGACAGCGAACACATCGGTCTCGTGATCGGAGTGCTCGACGATAAGGATGCGCGAGGCATCCTGCAGCCTCTTCTGCCCCTGGCTGAGCGCGTCTTCACCACGCAGGTGGATGCCGAGCGCGCCCGCGACGCTGAAGAGCTTGCCGCCGAGGTTCAGCGTGTGGATCCTGCGCAGCCCGTCGATGCCTACGACAGCGTTGATGAGGCGCTGACGCTCGCTCGCGAGTGGGCGAGTGCCGAACCCGGAAGGATGCTGGTCGTGGCGGGATCCGTGATTCTCGCGGGAGAGGCGCTGCTTGTCGTCGATGATCGGGGCTGGGCGTGAGGGGCGGTGGCATTCGTGCGACTCTCGGCTCTATCGTTTTCAGCGCAGAGCTGCTCGTCGTCTTTCTGGCCACGCTCGTAGCGTATGGCCTAAAGGCGGTACCTCCCGTCACCGCATTCGTCTCCGGCGGCATCCTCTGCGTACTCATGGTTGCGGTGATCCCGGTGCTGAGGTTCCGCTGGGGGCTGATCTGCGGTTGGGTGCTGCAAGGCGTTATCGTTGCTACCGGCATCGTGATGCCGCAGATGTACGTCATCGGCGGGCTGTTCCTTCTCATGTGGGTGTACTGCATGGTCGTGGGCACTCGCATCCAGAAAGAACAGAACCGCAGGTTCGAGGCAGGAGACAGTTGACAATGGCCGTTCAAGAGACACTCGTTCTGATCAAGCCGGACGGGGTCGCTCGCAGTCTGACGGGTGAGATTCTTCGCCGCATCGAGGCCAAAGGGTACTCGCTTGTCGATATCCGGCTGATCCAGGCTGAGCGCGACCTGTTGGCCGAGCACTATGCGGAGCATGAGGGCAAGCCGTTCTACGAGCCACTCGTCGAATTCATGATGTCGGGCCCGACGGTCGCGCTTCGTGTTGCGGGCGACCGGGTTATCGAGGGCTTTCGCTCGCTGGCGGGAACGACAGACCCAACGCTGGCGGCGCCAGGGACCATCCGCGGTGATCTCGGCCGCGACTGGGGACTTCCGGTTCAGCAGAACCTTGTGCATGGGTCGGACAGCCCGGAGTCGGCCGCGCGCGAACTTTCACTCTGGTTCGCCTGACCCGCTGCACCAACCGATGCGCCGTGGCGGCCGCGAGGCTGCGGCGGCGCATCGGGCATTAGAGGAGCGAGCCGATCACGTCGAGTCGCACTTGGGCGAGCACAGCGATGAGCACGAATACGACGAGAGTGATCAGTGGCGTCCAGCCGGCCAGCGTCGCTCCGAGGCCACGCACGCGGTCACCGAAAGCTCCGAGCCTCATCACGTGGAAGGTCAACGCAAAGAACGACGGGATCATCACCGACCACGTCAGCATGCACCACGGGCAGAGCGAACTGATGACGTAGATGCTCTGGAAGGCGAACCAGGCGACCAGACAGAACCCGAAGAGGAATCCCGCCCAGAGACACAGCCAGAACCAGCGCGGGAACCTCGCACCGGCGAGGAGCGCGACGCCGATGACGATGGGGACGACCCAGCAGGCGAGCCCGATGATTGGGTTGGGAAAACCGAAGACCGCTCCCTGCTCTGACGACAGATTTGTACTGCACCCCACAATGACGCTGATGTCGCAGCCGAGCTTGGAATCAGGATTCTCGAGCTGGACAAATTTGTCGAGCGTCAGCCGGAAAGCGGCGTACCACCCAATGACTCCCGCGATGACGAGAAAGATCGCCACAGGGACGGAACGGGCTGTGTCGGGAGAATCTGTGCGCGTTTCGGTCACGGTGTGGATTATGACACAGACCGCTGTGTCGACGGCGCATGCGGCAGATCGCCGGGTAACGTGCGATAATGGCACAGTCGTCAGGCGAACCGCGCTTTGCCTCCCGGCAGATAAAGGCTTATTGGGCACAGACCGCCCAGTGTTGTAAATCGGTCGGAGTGACCGAGGGTTTGCGATCAGAGCATCACGCCGATCGCGAGCGATAAGAAGTGTGGAGGAGTTCGCTGAGGCGCATCTTCCCTATGAGAGTTCCCGGATGGATGGCGCGGCTGTCCCTCCGGTCGAGGAGTGCACCAGAGATGGTGGAAAAAGAGAACACGACACCGCCCGTCGACCCCGTCGACGGCACAACCCAGACAACGCCAGAACCACACGCCTCCACGCAGACGGAGGCTGTCGAGAACGCCGCAGGGAGAGACAGCGCGGGCACGGACACGACGGCAGAGAATGCCGTTGCCTCCGAGGCAAACGCCGATTCCCGCGCTGCGTCTGGATCTGACGCGACGGCCGCACCGGATCAGCCCGGCGACGCCGAGGCCCAGAGCACGGGGTCTGCAACAACAGCGGATCACGACAGCCAGGGAGACGCGGCTGAGGAGAGCAGCTCAGCAGCATCCACTTTGAGCGAGGTATCCGCCCCGCCAGTCACCACGCAGCTGATCTTCAAGGCGCCTGACATCAGACCGCTGCCTCCGCGCCCGTCGCGGAATGACAAAGACGACAGCGCGCATGACGATGGCAACTCGAGGCGGCGCTCGCGACGCCGCCGCGGTGGTGACAACGACGGATCAGGCCAGAATGAGCCGGAGCCGATCACCGAACCGCAGAAGATCAAGGGGTCCACGCGGCTCGAGGCGAAGAAGCAGCGTCGCCGTGACGGACGGGATGCCGGTCGGCGTCGCTCTGTCGTCACCGAAGCCGAGTTTCTCGCCCGCCGTGAATCGGTCGACCGCACGATGATTGTGCGTTCGAAGAGCGGGCGCATTCAGATCGGAGTTCTCGAGGACCAGGTTCTCGCAGAGCACTACGTTGCGCGCTCACAGGAGTCGTCGCTGATCGGAAACGTCTACCTTGGCAAGGTGCAGAATGTGCTGCCAAGCATGGAGGCTGCGTTCGTCGACATCGGTCGCGGACGCAATGCTGTGCTGTACTCAGGTGAAGTCGATTGGGACTCCGTCGAGACCGGCAACCAGCCCCGGCGCATCGAACTCGCGCTGAAGCCCGGCGACAAGGTGCTGGTGCAGGTGACGAAAGACCCCGTGGGCCACAAAGGAGCACGGCTGACCAGTCAGGTGTCGCTCCCGGGGCGTTACCTGGTGTACGTACCGAACGGCTCGATGAACGGGATCTCGCGCAAGCTTCCCGACACGGAGCGCGCCCGTCTGAAGAAGATCCTCAAGGCGATCCTCCCGGAGAACGCCGGAGTCATTGTGCGCACCGCCGCCGAAGGCGCGACAGAAGAGCAGCTGACGCGGGACGTGAACAGGCTGACGTCGCAATGGGAGTCGATCCAGAAGCAGGTCGAGAACGGACACGCTCCGGCGCTGCTGCACTCTGAACCCGACCTGTTGATCAAGATCGTGCGCGATGTCTTCAACGAAGACTTCCAGAGCATGGTCATCTCGGGCTCTGATGCCAAGCAGACGATCGAGAAGTACCTCAGTCAGGTCGCGCCCGATCTGCTTGACCGCGTCGAGACGTACGAGGGCAGCAAGGATGTCTTCGACGAATACCGCATCACCGAGCAGATCGAGAAGGCACTGGACCGCAAGGTGTGGCTGCCGAGTGGCGGGTCTCTCGTGATCGACCGCACCGAGGCCATGACTGTCGTCGACGTGAACACCGGCAAGTTCGTGGGTTCGGGCGGCAACCTCGAAGAGACCGTCACCAAGAACAACCTCGAAGCCGCCGAAGAGATTGTCAGACAGCTCAGACTGCGCGACATCGGCGGAATCATCGTCGTCGACTTCATCGACATGGTGCTTGAGACCAACCGTGACCTCGTTCTGCGCCGACTTGTCGAGTGCTTGAGCCGTGACCGCACCAAGCATCAGGTGGCAGAGGTGACCTCGCTCGGACTGGTACAGATGACCAGGAAGAAGTTGGGTCTCGGCCTGCTGGAAACCTTCAGTGAGGCCTGTGACGCCTGCGCGGGGCGCGGTGTCGTTGTGCATCACGAGCCCGTGTCGAAGCATCGTTCATCCGGCTCGGACAACGGCGGGCGCAAGCGACGCGGCAACGGCGGCGGAAACCACGGCAACGGCGGTGGCCAGCACTCTCAGAAGAGCGCGGGAACGGCGCACTCGATCACCGACGATGCGAAGAAGGCACTGTCGCAGATCGCAGCCAGCACGATTCACCCCGAGACGGAGACACCCGAGAAGCATGACGTCTCCGAGCCGGCTGCAAGCGAGTCGAAAGAGGCGGATGCCGGCACGGCGACCGGCCCGGACGAGTCCGTTGCCATTCTCGACATTCCGATCGAGCCGGCGCAGCGGTCCTCACGCGCGATCGACAAACGCGAAGCCGAGGACCTGCTCGGATCTGTCCTCGACTCGCTTCCCGAACCGAAGAAACCCGGCCAGGGGCGCAATCGCTCGCGTCGCGTCACGACAGCGGCGCTGACGGGAACACCTGTTTCGGCGGGGGACGACCCAAACGCAACCGACGAATCCTGACGAGACGTCAGCGGTCCCGCGCACGGACGCGAAGGCCGCTGGCGATCAGTCGGCGGGTCAGCTCGTTCGCTGTGACACGAACGGCCCCCGCGGCAACGATCTCGTCGTAGCGCGAAGCGGGCACGTCATAGTGGTCTCGATCGAAGCTGCGTGGAGGCAGATTCACGGATGCTGCGAAACGTTGCAGCTCGTCGATTGAGGTATCGCTCACGACGTGAGACCACACGGTGCCGTGCGCAGGCCACAGCGGAGGGTCGATCAGAACGGCCATACGCTCATTCTAGGAACACGCGGACGTCTCATTTGTCGAATCTCGCGTCGATGAAGTAAAGTTGATCGTTGGTGACTGGCTTATCACTGTGTCACCACCATGGTTTTCTGACAGGCACACCTCTTTTCCCGCTGGGTATGTCTGGAGCAGTGACTTTTCCTTTGACAGACAAGCGGAGCATTGGCTCCTCAGAGAAGTAGGTACTCCAAGTGGTTTACGCAGTTGTGCGCGCCGGTGGTCGGCAGGAGAAGGTCGAGGTCGGCACCATCGTGACGATGGATCGTGTCCAGGCCGATAAGAACGGCAACGTTGAGCTTCCCGCTGTGCTGCTCGTCGACGGTGACACGGTCACGAGCGACCAGAAGTCGCTCGCCAAGGTCACAGTGACGGCTGAGGTCCTCGAAGACCTGCGCGGGCGGAAGATTTCCATCCAGAAATTCAAGAACAAGACCGGCTACAAGAAGCGTCAGGGGCACCGTCAGGAGCTCACACGCGTCAAGGTCACCGGAATCAAGTAAGGCATCGAGGAGAATACGAGATGGCACACAAGAAAGGTGCGAGTTCGACTCGCAACGGTCGTGACTCGAACGCCCAGCGCCTCGGTGTGAAGCGCTTCGGTGGCGAGGTCGTCAACGCGGGCGAGATCATCGTCCGTCAGCGTGGCACGCACTTCCACCCGGGCGTCAACGTCGGCCGTGGTGGCGACGACACGCTGTTCGCTCTGTCGAACGGCTCAGTAGAGTTCGGCAAGAAGGGCGGCCGCAAGGTCGTCAACATCGTGACGGTCGACGCGTAGCCGACAACGATTTCTCATAAGGGGGCGGGCGTTTGCCCGCCCCCTTATGCACTTTCCGGCACGACAGCGGCCGGACATATCTCAAGGAGGGCACCGTGGCGACATTCGTCGATCGCGTGACACTGCATGTCAGCGCGGGCAAAGGCGGCAACGGCTGCGTCTCCGTTCGGCGAGAGAAGTTCAAGCCCCTCGCCGGGCCCGACGGCGGAAACGGCGGCAACGGCGGCAACATCATCATTGAGGCGGATCCGCAGGTAACAACGCTTCTGCCGTACCACCGATCGCCCCACCGCGCGTCGGAGAACGGCGGGTTTGGGATGGGCGACTTGCGACACGGTTTTGCCGGAGCAGATCTCGTTCTGCCCGTCCCGGTGGGAACCGTCGTCAAAGACGCCGCTGAAAAAACCCTCATTGACTTGACCGAGCCCGGCACCCAGTACGTCATCGCCGAGGGCGGTTATGGCGGGCTCGGGAACGCGGCACTGGCGTCCACGAAGCGGAAGGCACCCGGGTTCGCGCTTCTCGGCACACCGGGTCAGGCTGCCGATATCGTGCTCGAGCTGAAGACCATTGCCGACGTGGCATTTGTCGGGTACCCCTCTGCAGGTAAGTCGAGCCTCATCGCCGCGATCTCGGCCGCCAAGCCCAAGATCGCCGACTATCCATTCACGACACTGCACCCCAATCTCGGTGTCGTGCAGGCCGGCGAATACCGTTACACGGTCGCTGACGTCCCTGGTCTGATCGAGGGCGCGAGCACAGGGAAGGGGCTCGGGCTTGAGTTCCTCCGTCACGTCGAGCGGTGTGCTGCGCTTCTCCACGTCATTGACTGCGCCACCCTTGAGCCCGGCCGCGATCCGCTGAGTGACCTCGACGTGATCGAGGCCGAACTCGCCGCATATCCTGTTCCCGACGGGCAGATTCCGTTGGCCGAGCGCCCTCGGCTGATCGCATTGAACAAGATCGACGTTCCTGAGGCACACGAGCTCGCAGAGTTCATTCGCCCCGACCTCGAGGCCAGGGGATATCGGGTCTTCGAGATTTCCGCCGTCAGCCATGAGGGACTCCGTCAGCTCACATTCGCGTTGGGGGAGATCGTGCAGGAACATCGCGATGCCCAGCGTGAGCTCGACGAGCAGGCGCCGCGCATCGTCATGACGCCGAAGCCCGTGAACCGCAAGCCGTTCGAGATCCTCGTGGAAGGCGGCACGTACGGCAATGTCTATCGCATCCTCGGCGCGAAGCCAGAACGTTGGGTGCAGCAGACGGACTTCACCAACGACGAAGCCGTGGGTTACCTCGCCGACCGCATCGCGAAGATCGGTATTGAAGACGCGCTCTTCAAGGCGGGCGCCGTACCCGGATCAACAGTTGTGATCGGTCCGGGACAGGGCGTGGTCTTCGACTGGGAGCCAACGCTTACCTCAACGGCTGAGCTGATGTCGTCACCTCGAGGAACGGACACACGGCTCGACGACAATGCGCGCCCAACACGCGGTCAGCGCCGCGACGCATACTACGAGCGGATGGACGCCAAAGCCGCTGCCCGCGAAGAACTCGAGAGTGAGCGCGAAGCCGGCCTCTGGTCGGAGGACGAGCCCGAATCATGATCACGGCTCGCGCAGAGATCACTGCCGCGCGACGCATCGTTGTGAAAGTCGGATCGTCATCCATCAGCGGCGTGAACAGCGGTCAGATCGAACCGCTCGTCGACGCACTCGCAGACGCCCATTCGGGCGGTGTCGAGGTAATCCTCGTGTCATCGGGAGCGATCGCGACAGGAATGCCCTATCTGGGCCTCGACAGCAGGCCGGAAGACCTGGCCACTCAGCAAGCGGCTGCAGCGGTCGGCCAGAACGTCCTCGTCTACCGGTATCAGGACAGCCTGGATCGGTACGGTGTTGTTGCCGGTCAGGTGCTGCTGACGGCGAGCGATCTCGACGACCCTGCATCGCGCAGCAACGCCAAGCGAGCTGTTGAACGTCTGTTGGGGCTGCGTATTATGCCGATCGTCAACGAGAACGACACGGTGGCCACCCATGAGATCCGTTTCGGCGACAACGACAGGCTTGCCGCCCTTGTTGCCACGCTGACACAGGCAGATGCTCTCGTGCTGCTCAGCGACGTCGATGCAATCTACACTCGGCCGCCCGACGTTCCGGGCGCGGAGCGCATCGGCACCGTTCGTGCGGGAGACGCGCTCGTCGACGTTGAGTTTGGCGAGGCCAAACGCGGCGGTGTGGGAACGGGTGGAGCCTCGACGAAGGTCTCAGCGGCCCTCCTGGCTGCCCAGAACGGGACTGGTGTGCTCGTCACGGCGGCGTCCCAGGTGCGCGATGCGCTCAACGGAGCAGATGTCGGAACCTGGTTCGTGCCACAAAGACGTGTCGAGTAGCGCCTCTCGCTAGAATCGGGGCATGACCGAAAACGCCTCAGCCTCCACCGTCAGCCAGCGACTTGACGCCGCGCGTCGCGCCTCTCGCCGACTCGCGCTGACAACCGGATCGGAGCGCGAATCGGCGCTCGAGGCGGTCGCCACGGCGATCGAACGATCGGCTAATGAGATTCTCAGCGCGAATGCGCGTGACATCGCGCGTGGGCGCGAGAACTCTCTCGCCGCGGGCCTTCTCGATCGGCTCACGCTCAACGAGACACGCATCAGCGGTCTCGCGGATGCCGTGCGCAGCATCGGCGCGCTGACCGATCCGGTGGGCGAGGTTCTGCGGGGGAGCGTCCTCGATAACGGCGTCAAAATTGAACAAGTCCGTGTGCCGTTCGGAGTCGTCGGAGCGATTTATGAAGCGCGGCCCAACGTCACAGTGGATATTGCGGCCCTTGCTCTCCGCAGTGGTAACGCCGTTGTCCTCCGCGGAGGGTCGGCAGCGATCGAGAGCAACACGACACTCACGCGAATTCTGCGTGGTGCAATTATGGATGCCGGGCTGCCTGCCGACGCGATTCAGTCCATCGACGACTTTGGAAGAGACGGTGCGCGCGAGCTGATGCAGGCCCGCGGGCGGGTGGATGTCCTGATTCCGCGGGGGAGTGCATCTCTTATCAATACGGTCGTGGCGGAGTCGTCCGTCCCGGTCATCGAAACCGGAGCGGGCGTCGTGCACGTGTACGTGGATGCCGACGCGGATGCTGCCATGGCAGCATCCATCATCGTGAACGCGAAGGCACAGCGCCCGAGTGTCTGTAACGCCGCCGAGACGCTCCTGATTCACACGGACGCTGCGCACGAGGTGCTGCCGAGCGTGATGCACGGGCTGCTCAATGCTGGCGTGACCGTGCGCGGAGACGAGAGGGCACGTGCGCTCGACGCGCGCATCGAGGCTGCCGCGCCCGACGAATGGAGCACAGAGCACCTCGAGCTGACTCTCGGAGTGCGAATCGTCGACTCGCTTGATGAGGCTATTGAGCACATTGATACTTACTCGACGCATCACACAGACGCGATCATCACGAAGAGTGTCCGCAGCTCAGAACGCTTTCTCGCTGAAGTGGATTCCGCCGTCGTGATGGTCAATGCATCGACCCGTTTCACCGATGGTGGCGTCTTCGGCTTCGGCGCCGAAGTTGGAATTTCGACGCAGAAGCTTCATGCGCGTGGGCCGATGGGCCTAGCCGAGCTGACCAGCACCAAATGGCTCGTGCGCGGCGACGGCCAGGTTCGCGCCTGACCTGTAGACTGGTGTGTGCGGTGATAGGCCGCGAGAAACGGAGAGAACATGTCGTTTGCGACGATCCTGATGGCCGAATCCGAGCATGTGGTCAACGAACTGCCGATGCCGAGCTTCATGTTCGGTGTGCTGGCGCTCGTCGTGTTCCTGTTTCTCGGCGTCATCACCTTCACCTACCGTGACGTCGCGAACCGCCACAGCCACAAGACCGGCTCGGCACCGACATCTCACACGTACGACACCGCGGATGCTGGCGAGCAGCAGCACTAAGCACCGATCAGCATCGTGAGCGTAGGCGCTGTGTCGCGACCCCGCATCGGCGTGATGGGCGGCACGTTCGATCCTATTCATCATGGGCACCTCGTAGCCGCGAGCGAAGTCGCGCACTCGTACGGGCTGGACGAAGTGATCTTCGTGCCCACCGGTCAGCCGTGGCAGAAGAGCCAGGTCAGCGAGGGCGAGCACCGGTACCTGATGACGGTCGTCGCCACTGCGGCCAACCCGCAGTTCACGGTGAGTCGCGTCGATATTGAACGTACGGGGCCGACATACACGATCGACACTCTCCGCGATCTGAAGCGGCAGCGGCCAGATTCTGACCTGTTCTTCATCACCGGTGCCGACGCGATCGCGCAAATTCTGAGTTGGAAGGACCATGCTGAGCTGTTCTCGCTGGCCCACTTCGTCGCTGTGAGTCGGCCGGGACATACCTTGAACATTTCTGGATTGCCCGAGGAGCACGTAAGCTTGTTGGAAGTTCCGGCACTTGCGATCTCGTCGACGGATTGCCGAAGCCGGGTCAGCAGGGGGCATCCCGTGTGGTATCTGGTTCCGGATGGTGTCGTGCAATACATCACGAAATATCATCTGTATCGGAGTAGTGAATGACGTCGTTTTCTGACGAGCAGCCACTCTCACGGCGACAACGACGCGAGAGGCTGCGAGCGCAGCAGGCGCACGACAGCGTCCTGCAGTCACAGAAGCCGCCGCAGGGCGACGAGCCCGACGCGTCGACGCTGCCTGCAGAGGAGACCCCGGCCGAAAAGCGCGAAACTCCGCTTACGGGAGATCGTGCGGCATCGCAGAATGCCGAAGACGCACCTGCGGCCCCACAGGCTGTGACAGGCGAGCCGAGCACGGGGCCATCGCCCTCCGCCGAGTCCGAGGGGCGCCCATTGACCCGCCGCGAGCTTCGAGCTTTGCGCGCCGAAACCGGACAGACGCAAATTGTCACCCCCACCGGGCTCCAGAATGGTGACGAGCCGCCTCTTCCCGCACCGCAGCCAGCGCGACCATCGATACCAGACGACGCACCCGTGCCGCCGCCCAGCGAAGAGACGGCGCAGGGTTCTCCGACCGGCCAGCGGAAGCCCGCTGCACCCAAGCCGGCCCCGGCCAAGAAGTCGAAAGCGGCGAAGAAGGCGGCCAAAGCGCTGAAGGCGCAGAAGCCTGAGGCCGCTGACAGCGATGCGACAGCAAAGACGTCGTCTCAGCCGGAAGGACCCGACGATAAACCGGCAACCGGCAAGCCAGAGTCGCGCGAAGCAGAGGGCGTCGCTTCCAGCGGCGAGAAGCCTGTCGAAGCCCCTCGGCCTCCGGATTCCGAGAAGGGTTCTTCTCAGTCGAATGCTGATGTGTCCTCGGCATTCAGTGCGCGTGCTGGTGAGGAAGGCGGCGACGGTGCCGCTCGTGCCTTCGACACGCTCGTCGCGCCCGAAGCTCGCGGATCCGACGTGTTCACGACATCGAGCGTCCTCATTCTGCCTGGAGCTCCGAGTAAGCCGACTCAGAGCCCGGTGCCAGGGAGCGACGGGCCCCTTGTGACCGGTTCCGTCGATCTTCCGAGGTCGAAGGCGCGTGATCGTCAGTCGGGGGCCGAGCGCTCGGACGTCGACACGGGCAGGGACAACGGCGCAGACACGACGGCAACGGCAGGCACGCCAGTGTCTGCGACAAAGGCAGTCAGCACACACGCGGTGACGCGCGACGTCATCACTCCACCCACGAAAGCATCCAGTTCCAAATTGCTTATGATCCTTGCGATCACCGCTGGCGTCCTGTGTGTCGCCGTTATCGGCGTTGTGATCGTGGGGCTCATGACGGGTTCCTTCTGACCATCGCGAGAAAGAGCACACAGTCAACGTGACAGTTTCTGAGGATTCACAGCTCCAGGTTCGGCGTGCAGCCGCGGCTGCCGTGGACGCGGGCGCAGAAGAACTGGTCGCCCTCGATGTTTCGCAGCCGCTTCCATTCGCCGATGCTTTCCTGATTGTTTCTGGACGCAGCGAGAGGAATGTCGGAGCAATTGCTGATGCTGTCGAAGAAGTGCTCGCGGAGGGGGGAACACGTGTCGCGCGACGTGAAGGCCGCGCGGAGGGTCGCTGGGTCTTGATCGACTTCGGCGACCTCGTCGTGCATGTGTTCCATCCGGAAGAGCGCAACTACTACGCGCTTGAGCGGCTCTGGAGCGACTGCCCGGTGATCCCTCTGCAGGAAGCGCTGGCTCCATAAAGGGGATGCCCGACACGGGGCTGAGCGATTTCTGCTCGCGCCCCTGTGTGTAGTACAGTAGGGGAGTTGCTCCGGCAACACTTATGGGTCTGTGGCGCAGCTGGTAGCGCACCTGCATGGCATGCAGGGGGTCAGGGGTTCGAGTCCCCTCAGATCCACAAAAGCCCTGGTAAACGTCAGTTTCCAGGGCACTTTTGTTGGCGGGTAGTCCGGAGAGGCCGAGAGCGGTCCGGAATTGCCAGCTTCCTCCCGCGCTGAGAAGCCGCCGTGGATCATTGATCATGAATCGCTCGCATAGAACATTCATGACGATCACGACTACCTCCAATAACGGCTACGCACCGCTGACCACCTCAGCTCGCATAGAGTTGAGGTGAATGAGCTGGAGAGAGCCTCGTCGACGGACAGGCCACGGTCGCTTCTACGCCTCAGACATAGAGCGTCGAGCCGTTTTCGAGCCCTGGCGCTATTACTACAATCAGCACAGGACCTGCTCCACAATCGGGAACAAGCCGCCCATCAGTCGCTTAATAAAGCTCCCCGGCAGGACACCTAGTTCTTTCCCGCACCTGCAATGCCTTTCACACCCGTACTATTGCCGAAAGGTGATGGTGAGACCGCCAGCTGTGCGCCTTGAGTCCACAACGTCGGGCGATCCAGGCCGGTACGACTTTTCGCGAGTTGAGAAGCGGTTGTGAACTCTACCGCTATCATCTTCGCATGATGCATTCCTCAACAATCTGGGTCGGATTCCTGCTCTACATCTTGGTCGCCGTGTTGGCCTGCTTCATTCTCTACTGGATTATCAGGCTGGGAGTGCGACACGGCATTCGCGATGCAAGGAAGTACACAAAACCTCCGATTCCGGGCGGGAACACAGGAGGCTTCTGAGGAACACAGATGTAGCTGACCAGTTCTTGCAATTCTCCCTGCGCTCAGGTTCCCACACATTCGACTCCCAGGCGGCTCTATTCGCGGGTGACGGCGCGTGCGATCACGATGCGAATCCTTTAATTCTGGCTGCATGCGAGCACTTGGGGACGCATCGTGGCTGCATGAGAGTGCAATGGAGATCATTCAGCGTGCTGGCAGAAGCGATAGCCGCGGTGCTGTGCGTCGGGCTCGGCGGCTGTATAAGCTCCGGCACAACGAACGATCCGATCCCCAACGGCAAGGGCCGCGAGGGCAATGACGACTCCGGCCCTGTGAGTGGCTCTGACCTTGCCACGACCGAATTCGATTCAACAAGGTGCGACGCGGCGGACACCGCCATGGACAGCTTCGCCGGCGAGCCCACCGAGGCGACCCCTGACTGTTACAAGGAGCGCCACGCGTACACAGCAGTGCTGATGACCCGCGTATGAGACTTCGCTGCACTGGGACCGCGATGATGAGGGATCCATCGTGACCCCGAGCATCCCTTCTGCTCCCAATGCACGCGCCTCGTCGCGAATACACCGCGGCGCCGAGCCTTATTTCGCGCGGATTGTGGCCTTGTCAATCTCAATGACGCGTTCGTCATTGTGATTGTTCCGGTGAGCGCCGGATCGTTAGTCTCCCTGGGCGCATGCGCCTAGGGAGGACTCGCGATCAGGGGAGCACTCGCGATTGTGCTCTACGGCAGAGGCGGCATCCGCTTGACCGAGCTTGAAAGGAGGTCACGTCGCCGTGTCACGGGCTGATCTGCAGAAAAACGCTCCGAGCTCAGAGGTTGATCGTGATCTTCGCGCCCTCGCGCAGGTCATCGACAATCGTCTTGTAGGCTTCAGACTGCTTCTGCGAGGTCGCCTGCTCAATCAGCTGCGGTTTGGCGTCCTCGAACGAAGGCAGCTCACCTTCAGCACCCGACTGCTTCTGTTGGGCGACGGCCTCGTCGTAGAGCGCCCGCAGCTCGTCTTCCGTCGGCTCGATGTCGCCAGTCTCTTCGGCAATCAACTTGTCGAGTCGCACCTGGGTCTCTAGCTGGGAATACACCTCGTCCTCGTCAAGCCCTTGCTCCTTGAGAGCCGCGAGCGCTTCATCAGCAGTCTTCATCTGATTGGCCGTGGCGAGCTCCTGCAACGCAGCGTCAAGCTCCTCCTGCGAAGCGGTGATGTCGCGAGAATCAGCTTCTTGCACGAGCAGCTCGGTATCGACCATTGCATTCACAGTCTGAGTGCGAAGCTCCTTCTGATCCACCTCTTGGCCCGTGGTCTGGGATTGTGCCTGCATCTGCTGGAACTGACCCTTGTAGAGCTCGATGAAGTCATCCTTCGCGAGCTCTTCGCCATTCACCTCAGCGACGACGTCGGGAATGCCTGACAGATCAGGCTCACCAGCCTGCTGCTCACCACTCGTGGACGTGGGGCCCGCGAGCGGGGCAGCGTCACTGCACCCGGCGATGCCGAGCAGCACGACTGCCGCTCCCAATCCTGCCAACAGCTTACGATGCATGTGAATCTCCTTGTCGTCGCACGGGCGACGCTAACAGGCTGGACTGAACGCCGCGTCCATTGGAATACACACGGTCACCGCGGTCACCCGAATGGGGAACCCTTGAGCCGGGCCGGGAGCAAAAGAGTCGTCGCCCGGCGATACGGTCTGGCGCGGGCACGCCATAGACTTGGGGAACACGCACGCCTGCCCGCGACGGCCCCTGCCCCGCGTCAATCATCATTCGGAGGTTGGTGGGAAGATCATGGCGCGACGGCTGCTTCCGGTGAGATCGCAGGATGCTGGCGACATCTACGATGTGCTGGTGGGGGATGATCCCCAAGGATTCTGGCTCACCACGCGGGACCGTGAGTTCACGGTGAGCCGCATCGGCATCGGTGATTCCATGACGACAGATTGCTTTCCCGACGATTTGGAGGCCGGCTCAGTACAGTTGCCATTCGCGGGGTGGGTCGGCTGGATCGGCTATGAGCCCGAGGAATCTGCGTGGCTGCGCGTTGAAAGGTACGTGTCTGTCGAAGAGACAACCGGGAGAATCTGGGCCCACGCGCCCATCGATGAGCTCGACGAATGGGCCGGATCAGTCACGGCTGCGCTGAAAGGGCGATCGGGAGTTCGCCCACAGAGCGCGGAGATCCTGCCTTCTCGCCGAGCACGTGCGCGTCACAGCCCGCGGGAGTACCGTCAGATGATCTCATGCGCGCTGGACGCGATTCGGGCGGGAGACGCCTATCAGCTCTGTCTCACGACACGGTTCACGGTTCCTGGCCGTGTCGATCCGCGCGACGTACACGCTCAGCTGTCTCACGGAGAGGCCCGTTATGCGGCGTTGATCCGGGATGGGGAGCGAGCGCTCGTCGGCGCATCGCCCGAACAATTTCTACATCTGGCAGCATCCGGCGAGCTGACGTCAAGCCCGATCAAGGGCACCCGGCCTCGAGGAGCCGACGCAACGGCAGATCGTGCTCTCATCGATGAGCTTGCCGCAGACGCCAAGGAACGAGCCGAGAACCTGATGATCGTCGACCTGATGCGCAATGATCTCAGCCGCGTCTGCGCGACGGCAACGGTGGCTGTGGCGCGCTTGTTCGACGTCGAGACTCACACGCATGTCCATCAACTTGTCAGCCAGGTGACGGGTTTACTGGCCACCGGCGTCGACCGCGCTGACGTCGTCGCCGCGACGTTCCCGGCCGGATCGATGACGGGAGCGCCCAAGCATCGTGCGATCGAGATTCTCAGAGAACTGGAAGGCGCACCCCGGGGAGCCTATTCCGGATGCTACGGATGGCTCGGCTCCGACGGAACGATGGACCTGGCGATGACCATTCGTAGCGTTGTCATCGACGGTGACGAGGCATACGTGGGCGCTGGTGGTGGTCTCACCATCGATTCTCGCCCCGATTTCGAGATCGGCGAGGTCGTAGTGAAAGCACGGGCCCCACTTGCCGCTCTGGGGGCGCTGGTTCCGGCAGAATGGGAATTGTGAGAATACCTGTGGGGGATGGGCTGTGTATCCCGTGGTGAACGACGACGATCGGTGCCCGTGTGGCACGGGTGATGATTACGGTTCATGCTGCGGCCCGGTTCTTGCGGGTGTGTCTGACGCCCCGACAGCCGAACAACTGATGCGCTCCAGGTATACGGCATTCGCAGTGGGCGATGTGACGTATCTGTTGCGTACCTGGCACCGATCAACGCGTCCGCGGGGCCTCGCACTCGATGAGGATGCGACGTGGTGGCGGCTCCACGTTCTCTCGACAACCGGCGGCGGCCCATTCGACAGCGAGGGCACCGTGCATTTCGTCGCCCAGTACCATACTGCCGACGGGCGGGGCCGGCAGGAGGAGCGCAGTCACTTCGTTCGAGAAAACGGGCGCTGGTACTACGTCGACGACCTGCCCATCGCCTCTTAGCCGCTCAGATCAGTCGTCCCTGGAACCGAAATCGTCGATGTCGTCCAAATCGTCTTCGGTCTGAATCAACAGCTCCTCGCGGATGCGCCGCAGGTCTTCCATGAGGGATCCAATCAACACCCAGTGCGTCGACTGTGGAGGTTTGACCTGCAGCGGGGCCGTGAGAGCGGGAAACTCGCTTGTCATCGGCTCCGGATCCGGAATCGATGGGCGCATGATGAGGCGTAAGTCATGCGCTGCTCTCGTGAGCTGGTCAGCGATGGCTCGCAGCGTCGGTTCTTCATAGAGACGTTCGTCATAGTGGTCGCGGAATGCGCGGGTCATGCCGATCACGCGCGTCACCACAGGGCCGAAACGGTCAGTCACCTCACGAAGCTCACGAAGCTGATCGCGATGCGCCGACTTTCGCGGGTTCAGCGAGAGAGACTCTTCACCTTCCTCGATCGCGTCGACGGCGGCATCCTTCATGGGCCGAAGCAGACGTGCCTCGATCATGAGGCGTTCGCGGTCGCCGGAGCTCTGCGGTTCACTGAGAGCGGTAGCGAGCCTTTCGAGCGTGGCCGCAAGTTCGTTGCCCAGAAGGATGACGTTCTCGCGAACAGGGGAGACGAGAACGGGCGGAACGATCACGATATTGACGACGAAACCCAGCGCGGCGCCGAGCAAGGTCTCGATGATCCGGTCCCAGGCGTATTCGGGGGAGGAGGCACCGAGTGCGAGGACCAGCATTGCGCTGATCGCAACCTGGTTTGATGTGCCCGTGGTCATCCGCAGCGACCACGCCAAGAGAACGGCGACAAGGATGGCAAGCATCACCACCCAGGCATGCTGTCCGAGCACGACGCTGAGCAGAGTCGCGACGACGACTCCGGATATGACGCCGACACTGCGCTCGATCGCCTTGCCGAACGACTGGTTCACACTCGGCTGAACAACGAGCAGCGCAGCGATCGCCGCGAAGATCGGCAGTTCGGCCGGAAGAATGAGGCTCGCGACGATCCACGAGAGGACGGCAGCTACAGACGTCTTTACCACCTGCAGAAGCGGTGCCCGCTTCGACGCTTGAATGCGTCCCGTGAATCTCATGACTTCAGACTAATCCGGAAGCTGCACTGTCAACTGCGTGCCGGTGATGCGCGACAGCTCTCGCGCAGAAGACCGGATACCGCGAACTGTCTCCCTCGAGAACGTTGTGAACGGGTGGGTCTGGATGCTGCGCCCGGAGTTCTTCCGGGACCAGGTGCCGACCACGGATGCTGCGGAGCACACCGTCGACCGGAACATGCCGTTGTTGCCGGGAACGATCTCGGACAAAGACGCGGCAGGCACGGCAAAGGAACGGTCAGAGTAACCCAGCATGAATTCATCGAAACCCGGCAGCAGCCTGGTAGTGGGGCGACGGTGAAGCGTCGACAGCGTATTGTCCGTGGCGGCGCTCGACAGCATCCATTGTGTCCCCGTGGGAGTGGAGACGTCGAGAATTGCATCCGAAAGTGAGTGCCGTGCTCTCCGAATATGGCCCAAGGGCAGTCCGAACCAGCGTGCCGCATCGGCAGCAGATACCGGGCCGTGCCCGCTGATATACCGTGAGAGCATCCGGGGGAGAAAGCTCTCGTCGTTCACAGACGTGCCCTCGGGAACCCAACGGCGAGTGAGCACGATGCGCTGCTCGCCCTCGACGAAGGGGCCATGGCAGATGAGTCCTCGGACGCTCAGCTGATACATCAAATGCGAAATGACCTCGGTTCGTGGCTCGCCTGGATGAGCGCGTGCGATCATCGCTCTCAGTTCGGCTCGGGAGACAGGGTGCGACATGTCGAGCTCAGCCGTCACGTTGTCGATGACGGTGTCGACAATCGTGTCTGTAATGCCGAGCGCCCGGGCGCGACTGGCCATACCGCTAAGGACCCGGCCCTGGGTGAGTTGCGTGAGCGGAAGGAGATCTTCTGAGCGCACCACGTGCAAGGTGCCCCGCATCGGCCAGCCTCGCACAAGAGTTCCATCAGTGAAGCATTGCCTGACATCGTCAGTATCTGCGCCGGGAATACGAAGAGCGAGTGAGAGCAGCACCCCCGGGAGGTCTTGCCCCTGGAGCGCTCCGAGCCCATCCACGACGTCGGGTGGAGAGTCGAACCGAGGCGTCCCTAAGCCCAGCGACTGCCAGCGTGCACGCCGCACGTGAGCGGCTGTCAGTTCTCGAGTCACGAGTCAGACTCTATCGCCAGCCTGTGACATCAGTCGGAGAGGATATCGTTCAGCTCGCTCAGAAGGCCCGCGCCGTCAGGTGCGTACACCCAGGTGTGGCCGGCGTCGCGCTGCTCGTGCTTGGAGCGGCCTCCGGCGAGAACTGCTTCACCAGCGGACAGCTGTCTGATTGCCACAGCAGAGACATTGTCGGGCAGCTCGGAAGCGAAAGCGGAGTACAACTCCTCGTCGTGCTGGCCATCGTCTCCAACAAGGATCCATTTGATGTCGGGAAATTCGTTCGCGAGACGGCGCAAGCTCTCATGCTTATGCTCTCGGCCGCTGCGGAAAAACCGATCGTGCGTTGGCCCCCAATCCGTCAGCAGGAGCGCACCGGCGGGATACAGATGACGCGACAGAAACCGGGTGATCGCGGGAGCGATGTTCCATGCGCCCGTGGAGAGGTAGATGACAGGGCAGCCGCCGTTCATCCGCGACAGTCTGTCGAGGAGCACCGCCATTCCCGGGACGGGCGTGCGCGCGTGCTCGTCAAGGACGAAAGTGTTCCACGCGGCGACGAAAGGGCGCGGCAGTGCCGTCACCATGACGGTGTCATCGATGTCTGAGATCACGCCAACACGCGTGTCTGGATCGACGATGTAGACGTCACTTGTCACCGGGTCGGAGCCTTGTGCAGACATCTGGATCGTCTGCCAGCCCGGCTCCATCTCGGCGGAGATCACCGCGTCGATGACTCCTCCTCGGTCGGCAACGACTTCATGCCGCGTGCCGGCGATGTCAATGGTGACGGCGCTGGAAACCACGGGGATGCTGGTGAAGCTGCGCCATCCTCGTGTGCGACTCGTCGCTTCCTTCTCTCGGCCCCGGTGAGTGTAGAGCACCCGCCCCAGCACGCGAACCCAGGTGGTCGACCCATACCCCGTGTACGTGACTGCTGTGGGCTCTAAGCCCCGTTTGATCGCCCGTTTCGCTCGCCACGCGAGAAATGCGTCATCGAGCCGTGCCGCACGGTGAATGCGCTCGGGCTCAGGCGGACTCATCTCGGTGCGGGGCATCCGTCAATCCTGTCACGTTGTCGTCAGCATCGCGATCGCGCGAGGTGTTCGGCGGCTGCGGTTGCACCATATGCCGGCGCTCCAGGCGATGCAGAATCTTCTTGATCAGCCAGGCCAGCAACAGGAAAACAGCGATGATGCCGACGAAGACATAGCCGGCGAAGTGCAGTCGCTCGGAGAGCTCCCGGTAAGTCTCGGCGGCAGCCGAGCCGACAGTTACGTACGCACCCGTCCAGATGAGACACGCGGGCACTGTCCACGCCAGAAAGCGACGGTATCTCATCGAGCTCATCCCGACAGTGAGGGGGATGATCGAGTGAAAGACCGGCAGAAACCGCGAGAGGAAGACAGCGATGCCGCCGCGTCGCTGCAGGTAGCGTTCTGCACGCTCCCAATTGTGCTCCCCAATGCGTCGCCCTAGTCTGGAGCGCCGGATGTAGTCGCCGAAGTATCGCCCGAGGGCGAAGCCAATGCTCTCCCCGATGAGAGCGCCGACCACGACAACGCAGTACATCGCGATGAACTGAAGCGGAGTGGCAACCCCTGTGCTGGCGACGATGACGATCGAGTCTCCGGGGACGATGAGCCCGACGAGGATGCTCGTCTCAAGCATGATCGCGACTCCAGCGATGATCGTCCGCAGGACGGGATCAACGTCTTGCACCGCGCTCAAGATGCCGTCAAGGAGATCGTTCACTCTGCGAGCATAAACGAATCCGGGTGCTGTCAGGCTGCGAGAAGGAGGGCTGGGGGCACGAGAACGAGCACGACAGCACTCATGAGGACGGCAGCGACGGTGGCGGAAGGCAGCGGGGGATGTTCGGTCAGAAGCCGGGTCACGCGCGGAGCGGCGGACTCCGGCGTGGCATCGGCAACACCGACATCGGGAGAGCTTCCGCCGCCCGTGGCCACCGTGACAATGGCTGAGACGAGAGATTCAGCTGAGGACTCGGAGCGCGCGGCATCGTCAGCGAGCATTTCGACGAGGAGTCCGACAGCGTCACTGGCGCGGGTGGCGATGGGGAACCAGGGAAGGGCCTTGCGCCAGGCACGGAAGGCCAGGAGGAGAAGGTGATGCTGCTGTGTCAGATGAGCGCGCTCGTGGGCCAGCACAGCCGCGAGCTCGTCAGGGCTCAACGCTTTGACAAGCCCGTCGGTGAGGACCGTCGCTGTGCGGAATGCGCCGGGCAGGCAATAGGCTACAGGCGCCGGATACTCCATGACCCGGGCACCGGGCACCGTGCTCGCCGGAGCGCTGAGCAGCGTCACCAGATCGTGTTGACGCCGACGCTCTCGCTCAGTGCGAATGACTGTCGTCAGCACGCTGAGCATGAGATGCCCCGAGAACAGGACGGCGCAGCAGAGCGCGAAGATGTGGAGCGCACCGAGGCCCGCGGGGCTGCCGCCTGTCGCGACACTTTCCGTGAGTCGGGTGAGCCCGGCGGTGAGGGTGTCTGCAACTCCCGAGAGGCCAAACGTGATGAGAGAGCCGAGGGTGGACAGCACACCGGCGATGGCGATGGCCTGCCAGACCACCAGCGCGACGGCGGGCGCTCGCGAGGGCCATGCCGCTCGGGCAAGCAGTATCGGGGCGGGCCAGGCCAGAGCGAAAGCGAGTATGGCGAGGAGCGCAGAGGCGAGAACCATCGCACTCAGGATACGGCTACTTGGCGGGAAGCGTCGTGCTGCTCAGCAGCGCGCGAAGGGTTTCGGCTTCGGACGGGGAGACCTGGCCGATGAAGCGCGCGAGTGCAGCTTCGCGGTCCTGAGAGGCCCCGAGAACCTCGTGCATGAGCTCAGCCGTGTGGTCGGCACGCGTCGTCACTGCTTCGTACAGGTGAGGACGGTGCATGCGGTTGCGCGACACGAACCCCTTTGATTCAAGACGCGAGAGCACTGTCAGTACGGTCGTGGCCGCCAGCTGACGGCGCGTCGCACCAGCCGCCGAGGACACGAGCCGGTCCCTCAGATCACCAGCGCTGAGCGGCTCAGGTGATGTCCAGAGGACGTCCATCACTGAGCGTTCAAGATCTCCAAGAGTTGCCATACGACCAGGATACGCGGTTTTCGCCGAAGCTTCTACAGGCAGTAGAAAACAAGTTCTACACATTGTAGAAGAATGTGTTCTACACTGTGTAGAAATGCTCGGTTCTACATATTGTAGAAGTCACTAGCTTGTGGAGGTCGTCGGTGGAACAGTTCCTCGATCCGCTTGTTCTCTCGCGCTGGCAGTTCGGGCTGACGACGTTGTATCACTTTCTCTTCGTCCCTCTCACGATCGGATTGGCAACGATCGTCGCCATCTTCCAGACCGTGTGGGTGAGAACGGGAAAGCTCGAGTATCTGCAGCTGACCCATTTCTACGGAAAGATCTTTCTGATCAACTTCGCCATGGGCGTTGTTACGGGAATCGTTCAAGAATTTCAATTCGGGATGAACTGGTCGGATTATTCGCGCTTTGTGGGAGACGTCTTCGGCGCGCCACTCGCTCTCGAGGCACTTCTGGCGTTCTTCCTTGAGGCGACGTTCATCGGACTCTGGATCTTCGGCTGGGACCGACTTCCGCGCGGCCTGCACTTGGCAACGATCTGGGTGACGGCTGTGGCCACGGTGGTCTCCGCCTATTTCATCATCGCTGCGAACGCCTTCATGCAGAATCCGATCGCATACACGATCAACGAGGAGAAGGGCCGCGCTGAGCTCACCAGCTTGGGTGAGCTGCTGGCGAATCCCATTGCTCTCGCAGCGTTCCCGCACACCATCTTCGCGTGCTTCATGGTCTCTGCTGGCCTCGTGATCTCCGTCGCCGCCTGGCACCTGGCACGCGGAAAGAACATCGAGACGATGCGCCCGGCACTGAAGTTCGGGCTCTGGACCATGGTGATCTCTGGAGCGGGAACCGCACTCATGGGCGATCAGTTGAGCCTGGCCATGGTGGAGGCGCAGCCGATGAAGATGGCGGCAGCCGAAGCGCTGTACACGACAGCATCCGGTGCCGACGCCTCATTCTCGATCTTCACACTCGGCACACCCGACGGCGTACACGAACTGTTCTCGGTGCGCGTGCCGTATCTGCTCGCCCTGCTCTCGACTCATTCGCTTGACGGCACAGTCGAGGGGATCAACGATATTCAGGCCGCCTATCAAGGAGTCTTTGGTCCCGGGGACTACGCACCGATCATCTGGATCACCTACTGGTCGTTCCGCTGGATGATCGGACTCGGCGTCGTGCACATTGTGGTGGCTGTCGTCGGCCTCTGGCTGACCCGCAAGGGCCGGATGCCGAAAAACCCGTGGGTCTGGAGGGCGGCCATTTGGTCATTCCCCGCCTCATTGCTGGCGATGAGTGTCGGATGGATCTTCACCGAGATGGGCAGGCAGCCGTGGCTGGTCTTCGGTCTGCTGAAGACAGAGGACGGCGTGTCTCCTGGGGTGTCCGGGTTGACCGTCCTGATTTCGCTCGTGGCGTTCACTCTCGTGTACGGATCCCTCGCCGTCGTGGAATTCCGGCTCATCCTCAAAGCAGTGCATGCCGGGCCAGAGCCCATTTCGACAGACGATGATTCGCGCGAGCCCGCTGCCCGCGTAACGGTGTACTAGGAGTAGTCATGGATCTGACAGTTGTGTGGTTCTGGGTCATCGCCGCGTTCTTCATCGGATACTTCGTCCTCGATGGCTTCGATTTCGGCGTCGGCATGTCGCTACCGTTTCTCGGGCGCGACGATACCGACAGGCGCGTGCTGATCAACACCATCGGCCCCGTGTGGGATCTCAATGAGACATGGGTCATCGTCGCCGGCGCTATGCTCTTCGCGGCTTTTCCCGAGTGGTATGCGACGCTGTTCAGTGGTTTCTACCTGCCTCTGCTCCTCATTCTCGTTGCGCTCATTCTCCGAGGAGTGTCCTTCGAGTACCGTCACCAGCGCCCCGAGAAATCGTGGAAGCGGCGCTTTGACGCGATGATCGTGTTCGGATCAGCTGTGCCCGCGCTGCTCTGGGGTGTCGCGTTCGCGAACATCGTGCACGGGGTTCCCCTGGATGAGAACCACGATTTCATCGGGAGCATCCTGGATCTGCTGAACCCCTACGCGCTTCTCGGCGGGCTCACGACGCTTCTGCTGTTCTTCACGCACGGCATCGTGTTCATCGCTCTTAAGACCGATGGCACGATCCGGGCTCGAGCACGGACGCTCGCGACCCGTTCCGGGATCATCACGGCTCTCCTGGCCGTCGCCTTCCTTGGCTGGACTGTCATCGAACACGGCACAGGAGCCGTGGTGATTCTGGCGATCGTCACCGCGGTACTGCTTGTGAGCGCCATACTGACGAATGTGCTGGGCCGCGAAGGCCTGGCATTCACCGGCATGGCAGCAACGATTGCCGGGGCCGTGCTCACGCTGTTCACCGCGCTCTTCCCCGCGGTCATGCCCGCGAGAAACGACCCGGCGAACAGCCTCACAATCGCGAACGCCTCGTCGACGCCTTACACACTCGAGGTCATGAGCTGGATCGCTCTGTTCGCTGTACCGCTCATCCTGCTGTATCAGGGGTGGACATATTGGGTGTTTCGGAAACGCGTATCACGAGACCATATTCCCGAGGACGTGGACGCTCATGCGGCCGCTTGACCCCCGCCTGCTGCGCTACGCGAGGTCGTCTCGAGGCTTCCTCGTTCTCGGCGCCGTGCTCGCACTGGCCGACACGCTCGCGATCATCGGTTTCGCCTGGGGCGTGACTGCTTCACTCACTCACATCATCGACGGGGCGTCGTGGCAGGAGCTCGCGCCGTCTCTTGGCGGCATCGCTGCCTGCGCAGCCGCCCGCGCCCTGCTGTCTTGGGGCACCGAGGCGACAGGCGCACGAGGGGCCGCGCGCGCCAAGAGCGAGCTGCGCATGACCGTTCTCACAGCACTGCCAAGACTCGGAGCCGAGTGGCTCGAGAACACACAGTCCGCACGTCTGACAACGCTGCTGGGGCACGGTCTCGACGCACTCGACGACTATTTCGCCCGCTACCTTCCCCAGCTGATCCGCACGGCGATCACGCTCCCCGCGCTCGCTCTTGTCGTCTTCGGGCAGGACCTGCTCTCGGGCATCATTCTTCTTGTCACTCTGCCGATCATCCCGATCTTCATGGTGCTCATCGGACTCGCGACGCGCACCGTTCAACGGCGTCAATGGGACGGCCTGAACCGTCTGTCGGCATCATTCCTCGATGTGGTCGGTGGGTTGTCGACGCTCAAGGTCTTCGGGCGGGAGAAGCGGCAAATCGACCGCATGAGCTCGATCACCGATGACTACCGACGCTCGACAATGGCCGTCCTGCGCATCTCGTTTCTCTCCGGCTTCGTTCTCGAGCTCATGGCCAGCCTGTCTGTGGCGCTGCTCGCCGTCTCCATCGGCTTCCGGCTCGTCGATGGCGCGATTCCGCTGACCGTCGGCCTCTTCGTGCTGCTTCTCGCGCCCGAGGTGTTTTTGCCCATCCGACAGGTGGGCACACACTTCCACGCGGCAGCCGAGGGCGTGGAGGCATCGCAGGATGCGTTCGAGATCCTCGACGCTGCGGAGGCCGCCCCCGAGCCCCAGTGTGCCTCTCTGTCAGCATCTGGAGATCTTGAACTGCGCGACGTCACCGTGGTGCGTGACGAGACAGCTGTTCTCGAACATCAGAGCTTGCGCGCTCGGTGCGGAAGCGTCCTCGCCATCACCGGCGACAGCGGAGCAGGCAAATCGACACTCCTGCGTGTGATCGCCGGGCTCACCCCGCACACGGGCAGCGTTCATGTGGGTGGTGTCGACATGACGGCCGTGAGCCCAGGGGAGCGCTCGTGGCTCTCCTGGGCGCCGCAAAACCCTGCCCTTCAGGCCGGAACTGTCCTCAGCAACGTCACACTCGGAGACCCGGCGCCCGATGTGCGGCAGGCCGAGCGGGCGCTCCAACGAGCGGCGGCTGGCGATATCAAACTGGACCGGAATCTGGGAACAGCGGGTATGGGGCTGTCCGGCGGTGAGGCACAGCGCGTCGGACTTGCTCGGTGCTATTACCGTGCACAGCGCTTCGGGGCGCACATCATCGTCCTAGACGAGCCCACGTCGGCACTCGACCGGCGCACTGAGCAGATCGTCGCGCGCGGTCTGCGCGAGCTCGCGGCTGGAGGCGCCTGCGTGATCGTCGTCAGTCACCGGCCCGCGCTCGTCGAATGGGCGGACGAGTGCATCACGATCGGCGATCGGGCGGAGGTTCTCGTATGACCAGCACAGCCGATGTGCGTGAGCGCCGTCGCATCCTCCGTCGTGCACTTCCTCGCTTCAGGCAGGTGCTGCCTGGGATGCTGTCGGGCATCGCGATGGGGCTCGCCATCGTGGCGCTGCTGGCGACCAGCGCGTGGCTCATCGTCCGAGCTGCAGAGCAGCCACCTGTGCTGTTTCTCACCATGGCTGCGGTCGGCGTACGCGCGTTCGCCCTCGCACGCGCGGTGTTCCGCTACCTCGAGCGGCTGTACAGCCACGATGCGGTTTTCCGGCAGCTCGCCTCCCTGCGCACCGACGTCCTCCGGCGCCTCATCCCTCGTGCCCCCGCAGGTCTCACAGACCGTTCTCGCGGCTCACTTCTGACCGCAGTGGTCACTGACGTCGATGAGCTGCAGAATCTGTCTCTCCGGGTCGTGCAGCCGATCGTTGTCGCTGTGACCGTCGCGGTCCTGTCTGTCGCGGGCATTGCACTGCTGAGTCCGACAGCAGCCGTCGTGTTGGCTATCACTCTCGTCCTCTGCGGCATCGGAGCCACCTGGGCGACGTCGACAGTGGCGGGAGCGTCGGAACGGTCGCTGGCTCCCAAGCGAGAAGAATTGGCGAGTGCGATCCTCGATTACGTGCAGGGATTCCCCGTTCTGGTGCACTACGGCGCCGAGGCTGCCGCGCGCGAGCGCGTCCGCATGGCGGATGCTCGTTTGACGCGAACCGCGCTGCGCCGCGCGAGCGGGTTCGGACTGAGTGCGGCCATCATCGCCCTGCTGACGGGCTTGGCCGTCGTCGGAGCGATCAGCGTCGGCTCCACGCTCGTCATGCCCGACGGCACTGGGGGCCCGGTCTTCGCCGTCATTGCGCTCACACCGCTCGCCATCTTCGAGGTGATCGGCACGATCCCTGTGGCGGTGAATCACTGGCGAGCCGTGCGCTCCAGCGCCGACCGCCTTGCGGCGACCCTGCCGGAGGAACTGCCCGTCGAGATCCCTCGCGAGGGCGGTGCCCCGACGGGTACAAGTGCTCCGACAGACACGCGTCTGACGTTGCAGGGGGTGTCGGCGCGCTGGCCCGGCGCGGAGGAAAACGCGCTGACCGACGTCGACCTCGTTGTCGAGCCTGGCGAGTCCGTTCTCATCGAGGGAAGCAGCGGCTCCGGCAAGAGCACGCTCGCGAATGTGCTCGTGCGGTTCTTGGAATACGGCGGCAGCTACCGCATCGGGGGAGTCGAGGCACGGAGCCTCGGCGATGTGCATGCCACGGTGGGGCTGTGCGAACAGCATCCATATCTCTTTGACGACAGCGTCAGGCAGAACCTGCTCTTTGCGCGCGACACAGCGACGGACGAGGAGCTTCTCGTTATTCTCGACCAGGTCGGGCTCGGCGACTGGGTCGCGGCACGCGGGGGACTCGATGCTCGGGTGGGTGAACGCGGAGCACTTGTCTCCGGTGGGCAGGCTCAGCGTCTGTCGCTCGCCCGGGCGCTTCTGCGTGACTTCCCGATCCTTGTTCTCGATGAGCCGACGGCAAATGTGGATGCTGCGCGAGCGGGCGTTCTGCTGCGCGATCTGATCACGGCAGCGACGTCAACAGGGCGAAGCATCATCGTGATCAGCCATGATGATGTTCCCGCGCCGCTGATCGACCGACGATTCAGTATGAGAGAGGGCACCCTCGTCTAGCGGTATCCTGGGATATTGGACCAGGCCACTGTGTCGGCCTGGTTGCCCAGCTGACGGAGATTGAGAGTCACGTGTCCCACGAGCAGACAGCGCACGCTACAGCCGAGAAGTACGATTTCGCCGCGATTCAGGAGAAATGGCTTCCGGTCTGGGATGCGCTGAAGCCGTTCGCGACGGATGACGCCACTGACGAGCGCCCGCGCAAGTACGTTCTCGACATGTTCTCCTACCCGTCAGGCGATCTGCACATGGGCCATGCGGAGGCATTCGGTCTCTGTGACGTGCTCGCACGGTACTGGCGTCAGCGCGGGTACAACGTTCTGCATCCCGTCGGCTGGGACTCGTTCGGGCTGCCCGCGGAGAACGCGGCGATCAAACGTGGTGCCGACCCGCGCGACTGGACCTACGGCAACATCGAACAGCAGAAGGCGAGCTTCAGGGTCTACGCGCCGTCGTTCGACTGGTCTCGCGAGATTCACACATCAGACCCCGAGTACTACCAGTGGAACCAGTGGCTGTTCCTCAAGCTGTATGAGAAAGGGCTCGCGTATCGCAAGGCGAGCCCGGTGAACTGGTGCCCGAACGATCAGACGGTGCTCGCCAACGAGCAGGTTGTCGATGGCATGTGCGAGCGCTGCGGTGCCGTCGTGACCAAGCGCAATCTGACGCAGTGGTACTTCCGAATCACCGCGTACGCTGACCGGCTCGTCGATGACCTGACACAACTCGAAGGCGCATGGCCCGCGAAGGTTCTGTCGATGCAGCGCAACTGGGTCGGCCGGTCGACCGGCGCTGACGTCGTGTTCGGTATCGAGGGCCGGGATGAACCCGTCACGGTGTACACAACGCGCCCAGACACGCTCTTCGGTGTCACCTACATGGCCGTCGCTCCCGACTCTGCTCTCGCTGCTGAGCTTGCCGCAGGCGCCACGAGTGCGGTGCAGACGGAATTTGCCGCGTACCTCGAGAAGACGAAGACGGAGAGCGACATCGACAGGCAGTCGACAGACCGCGAGAAGACCGGAGTGTTCCTCGACCGGTACGCGACTCATCCGCTCACCGGCGACAGGATCCCCATCTGGGCAGCCGATTATGTTCTGGCCGACTACGGTCACGGTGCCGTCATGGGTGTCCCCGCCCACGACCAGCGCGACCTCGACTTCGCCCGCGCGCTCGATCTGCCGGTACGCGTCGTCGTCGCCCCGGACGGGACGCTGACTGATGTCGATGACCCGGCCGAGACAGGCACAGCCCTCAGCGGTGACGGTCTTCTCGTGAACTCTGGAACGTTCGATGGGCTCTCGAAGGACGAGGCCATCGACGCTCTGACGACGGCCCTCGGCGAGGCCGGAGCGGGTGAGACGGCGACGAATTACCGGCTCCGCGACTGGTTGATCTCGCGGCAGCGCTACTGGGGTACGCCGATCCCGATCATCCACTGCGATTCCTGCGGTGAGGTGCCCGTCCCGGAGTCCCAGCTTCCGGTAAAACTGCCAGCGGCCGAAGGCCTCGACTTGCGGCCCAAGGGCACGAGTCCACTTGGCGGTGCAGACGACTGGGCCACCGTGGACTGCCCGTCGTGCGGTGGCAGCGCGCGCCGTGACTCGGACACGATGGATACGTTCGTTGACAGCTCCTGGTACTTTCTGCGCTTCCTCTCCCCGAACTCGGATGAGGTGGCGTTCGACGTGGCCGAGGCGAAGAAGTGGGCGCCGGTCGATCAGTATGTTGGCGGTGTCGAGCACGCGATCCTGCACTTGCTGTATGCGCGATTCATGACGAAGGTTCTGCACGACTACGGCTATGTCGACTTCGAAGAGCCATTCACCGCGTTGCTCAATCAGGGCATGGTGCTCATGGACGGGCAGAAGATGAGCAAGAGTGTCGGCAATCTCGTGGAGTTCGCCGATCAGATGCACAGCTACGGAGCAGACGCGCTGCGTGTGACTCTCGCGTTCGCGGGTCCGCCCGAGGACGATATCGACTGGGCGGATGTCTCGCCGACCGGCTCCACCAAATTCCTCGCGCGTGCCTGGCGCATTGCGCACGACGTCTCGAGCGGCCCGGGCATTGATGTGTCGACCGGTGACACGGCACTGCGCAAACTGGTTCATCACTTCCTCGCCGATGTTCCTGACCTCATCGAGTCGTACAAGTTCAACGTCGCGGTCGCCCGTCTGATGGAGCTTGTGAACGTCACGCGGAAGGCCATCGACAAGGGGCCGGGCGCCGCCGATGCAGCCGTGCGCGAAGCGGCGGAGACGATCGCCGTCGCGCTGAACGTCTTCGCTCCGTACACGGCGGAGGACATGTGGGAGCTGCTCGGCTACGAGCCCACGGTGGCGCACGTGGAATGGCGACAGGCTGAGCCTGCTCTTCTCGTCGAGGATGAAGTCACGGCCGTTGTGCAGGTCAATGGAAAGGTCAGGGGCCGCCTGCAGGTGTCTCCGTCGATCATGCCCGACGAGCTTGAGCGGCTCGCGCGTGGTGATGCGAACGTACAGCGCGCAATCGGTGAGGCGGAGATCACCAATGTCATCGTCCGCGCCCCCAAGATTGTGAGCATCGCCACCGCGCGATAACAGCAGAGCGGATCGCCGTCCACAGGACGGCGATCCGCGTTGTCTACCCACAACTTGACGCTCGAGCGCGCGGCACCGATTGGGATCGCCCTAACCTGGGCCCATGCACGAGCGGGCCGAACTGTCGCGACGCGCTCGACGCCCGAAACGTCTGCGTCTCGGTGCCGGAGTCGCGGTTTTGACGATGCTCGCAGGTCTGTCTGTCGCTGTGGTGATCACGCTCCTCAACGGCGATGAGCACGTCTCAACGGTGCGCACGCATCCCACGGCGTCGAGCGCGCCGGTCGCCATCTACGTCCACGTGTTGGGCGCGGTGCAGACCCCCGGCCTGTATCAACTTCACGAGGGCGCACGCGTGATGGATGCTGTCGCGGCAGCCGGCGGTATGACGGACGAGGCCGACCCCACTGCGATCAATCTCGCCCGCTTCGTCACGGACGGCGAGCAGATCCGCGTCCCTGCCGTCGGGGAAACAGAAGAGGAGGACGGCACCGATGCCCAGGGCCGCGTGAACCTCAATACAGCGACCGCAGAAGACTTGGAAACACTTCCACGAATCGGCCCGGCACTTGCGCAGCGCATCATCGCCTGGCGCGACGAGAACGGAGGCTTTCGCTCCGTCGACGATCTGCGCAACGTTTCGGGCATCGGCGAAAAGACGTTCGCGATGCTCAAAGACCTGGTGACGATCTGAGATGCGACTGCTCTTTCCCGCGGGTATGGCATGGCTGGCCGCTCTCGTCGGAATCGCGACGCAGGCGTACGTCCTCATTTGGGGAGGATGCACGGGTGTTGCCGTCGCCCTTACCGCCTGGTGCGTGATCCGGCGTCGAGGGGGCGTCCTCGCCCTCATCGCCATTGCTCTGGGAAGCGCCGCGCTTATCAGCATTTCCGCATCCGCAAACGCCGACATCCGCCGCCCAGATGCTCTTGTGACGGCAGCCGGTGAGAAGGGCGGCGCGACGACGGTCGTGGCAACGATCGGTGGTCTCGCGCACGCAACGAGCCGCGGCCCATCGCAGCTGAGAATGCGTGCGACAGCAACGGCGGTCGAGGGGCGGGCTGTTGATGTGCCGATCACGATCTTCGGTTCGATCTCGGGAGGGAAAGCGGCGATCGGGTCGACCGTCGAGATCAGCGGCCAGGTGATTCTTACTGACCTAACGGATGCCGCGTCCGCGCTGATCTTCGCCGACGACGAGATCTCGGTCACAGCAGCCCCTCCCTGGTACCTCGGCTGGGCCAACGACATGCGACGTGGTTTCGTCGAGTTGTGTGCGGATCTGCCCGGAGCAGGCGCCCGCCTTCTACCCGGCCTAGCCGTGGGGGACACGAGTGCTGTTGATGCCGAACTGGATGCTGCCATGAAGGACGCTTCCCTCAGCCACCTCACAGCCGTTTCCGGGGCCAACTGCGCCATCGTCGTCGCATTCGCCATGCTCCTGTCGGCTCGGCTCGGTGCCGGCCGAGTGATACGCGTCGCACTTGCTCTTATCATTCTCATCGGCTTCGTCGTTCTCGTCACTCCACAGTCGAGTGTCGTGCGCGCCTCGATCATGGCAGCGCTCGCACTACTGATTCACCTCTCAGGGCGGCCATCGGGCGGTATCCCGGTTCTCGCGGCGAGCGTCATCCTGATGCTCGCCCTCGACCCCTGGTATGCGTTCGACGCCGGATTCGCGCTGAGCGTGCTGGCAACAGCAGGACTTCTGCTGCTGACACGGCCCCTCGCAGCGGCACTCGGGCGCGTTCTGCCACGCGGTTTGGCGACGATGATCGCGGTACCGCTTGCTGCCCAGCTGGCCTGCCAACCTGTGCTCATCCTCCTGTCGAGCAGCATCAGCCTGTACGGGGTCGCCGCCAACATTCTCGCCGCTCCGGCCGCTCCCGTCGGCACCGTGGTCGGGCTCTGCGCCTGCGTGGTGGCACCGTTTGTTCCGTGGGTTGCGACGGCTCTCGCCTGGATTGCCTTCGTCCCGTCGTCATGGGTCGCGGGAGTCGCCACGGTCGCAGCATCGCTGCCCGGTGCTCAAGTTCCATGGATCCCTGGCGCCCTCGGTGCCCTCGTGCTTGCCGCTGTCACTGCTGTGACGATCGGGCTGTTTCTTCTCCCGCGGTGGCGTGCGCACTGGACGGGCAAAGTGGCCATCGGGCTGCTCTGCCTCGGCCTGGGAGGCACGGCGGGAATCACCGGAACCCCGGTGCTCACGCGGGCTCTACAGCGGCCGTCGGACTGGTCCGTTGCCGCGTGCGACGTGGGGCAAGGTGATGCCGTTCTGCTGCGCTCAGATGGCGGCACGATGCTCGTCGACACCGGTCTCGAGCCCGAACTCGTCTCGCGCTGCGTTGAGACGCTTGGGATCACGCGCATCAACGTCCTCGTACTCACGCATTACGACGCCGATCATGTCGGTGGCCTGAGCGGCATCGTTGAACGCGTCGACGTTGCTCTTGTCCAGGAGGTCCACGACGAGGCAGGGGAGAGGGTTACCAGCATCCTTGCCGACGCCGGAGTCCCCGCGGAGGTCGTGACGGCGGGTGTGCACAACGTGGTCGGGGGCATCGACTATTCGGTGCTCTGGCCAGCATCGCACGCGGCGACGGGAAACGCCGGAAGTATTGTGCTGGACGTCGAGCTCGATGGCATCCGAATCATGCTGCTGGGGGACCTGGGAGAGCCCGAACAGCATCAGCTGCTCTCTCGTCTGCACGCGGGCACGACAGAAGACATCGTCAAGGTCGCTCACCACGGCAGCCGTGATCAAGCCGCCGAGCTGTACGCACAGCTGCATGCGACGCTCGCGATCGTGTCGGTCGGCGCTGACAACACGTATGGGCATCCGGCCCAGCAGACGCTTGACGTTCTGAAAGAAGCCGGTGGGCACATCCTGCGCACGGACAGACGCGGAATGATCCTCATCTCGGCCCGCGATGGCTCCTTCGTGGTGTGGTCGGAGACGACAGCCGCTGACGGCGGTGCCGGATAAGCTGGACGGGTACGACGACGAAGGAGCGATGTGGCAGCACGGCGAGGTTCCACAGCGAAGAACACGGCGGCAATTCCGCAGCTGAAATGGCACGAGGTGCGGCCGGCACCCGTCGTCCTGGTCTCAGGGCCGCAGGACGTGTTCGCCGAACGCGCGACAAAGGGGCTCCGCGACTATCTCCGTGCCGAGGATCCGAGCCTTGAGGTCACCGATATCGATGCGGCCGCGTATCAGCCGGGCGAGCTTCTCACGCTTGCCAGTCCGTCGCTGTTCGCCGAGCCACGCCTGATCCGCGTGGGCGCTGTCGAGAAAAGCACCGACGCGTTCCTTGCAGAGGCGATCGAGTACATTGCTGAGCCTGCGGAGAGCGCCTATCTCGTGCTCCGACATAGTGGAGGAGTGCGGGGAAAGAAGCTTCTCGAAGCCGTGCGCGCCGCACAGGGAATCGCGATTGAGATCGTCTGCGACGATCTCAAGAAGGATGCCGAAAAGTCTGACTTTGCACGTGCCGAATTCACACGCGCAGGAAAGCGGATCAGCCCCGGAGCCCTTCGGCAGATCGTCTCGGCTTTCGCGGACGATGTGGCTGAACTGGCTGCCGCGTGCCAACAGCTGATCGCTGACTCGGCAGAGAACATCACAGAGGAGATCGTCGATCGCTATTATGGCGGCCGCGTCGAAACAACGGCATTCGCTGTCGCCGACATCGCCCTGGCCGGGCGGAAAGCAGAAGCCCTCGTCAGCCTGCGGCACGCCCTCGACTCGGGTGCCGACCCTGTGCCGATGGTCGCGGCCTTCGCCATGAAGGTACGAGCGATGGCGAAAGTGGCAAACGCGCACGGCAGTTCCGGGCAACTCGCCGGGGCGCTCGGCATGGCACCGTGGCAAGTCGACCGGGCGCGACGCGACGCCCGTGGCTGGTCCGACGCGGGCCTCGGTCAGGCTATCCTCGCGCTCGCTGAGGCAGACGCCGCTGTTAAGGGGGCCGAACGCGACCCGGTCTTTGCCGTTGAGCGGCTCATCGGCGTGATCGCGTCACGGGGCACCTCGTCGTGACCGAGGGCTGAAAGCATTCCCACGACAAATGCAAACGGCCCCGCCGAAGCGGGGCCGAGCAGGTCTGAACTGTGCTGCTTAGAGCGCGCTGACCATCTGCGCGAGACCGGACTTGCGGTTCGCTGCCTGGTTCTTGTGAATGACGCCCTTGCTCACTGCCTTGTCGAGCTTCTTCGAAGCGAGCGCGAGAGCCTTCGACGCTGCTTCTTTGTCGCCAGCGGCAACGGCCTCGCGCGTGCTACGCACCGCGGTCTTGAGCTCGCTCTTGACCTGACGATTGCGCTCCTGCGCCTTGAGGTTTGTGCCGATTCGCTTGATCTGCGACTTGATGTTTGCCACGTTTATCTGTGCCTTCGTTTGGTGTGTTCGGTGGTGCCGGTGGGGCGAGAGAGGGCGCTCCCGGCGATTCGTGCGGTTTCCGCCACACGCAAGCCAACGCTCGATACTACCAGCAACCGCGGGCATCCGGAAACCGTGAGGTCACGACGGGGCACACGCTCCCGCACACGGACCGATAACGAACGAACACATGAACTATTCGGCACTTCGCGTGGGACAATAAGACACTACCGACGACAACAGAGTAAGGAACGCGTTGAGCCCCAGAGCAGTCACGGCCCTCGAGCCCGCCGCTACCGACCCTGCAGCCATCCGCAACTTCTGCATCATCGCGCACATCGATCACGGCAAGTCCACGCTCGCCGACCGAATGCTACAGGTGACAGGCATCGTCGCCGATCGCGACATGCGCGCACAGTACCTCGACCGGATGGACATCGAGCGCGAGCGCGGCATCACCATCAAGAGCCAGGCTGTGCGCATGCCGTGGGAGAAAGACGGCGAAACCTTTGCGCTCAACATGATCGACACACCAGGGCACGTCGACTTCACCTACGAGGTGTCCCGCTCCCTCGCCGCCTGCGAGGGCGCAGTGCTCCTCGTCGACGCCGCCCAAGGGATCGAAGCGCAGACGCTCGCGAACCTCTACCTCGCCCTCGAAAATGATCTCGAAATCATCCCGGTGCTCAACAAGATCGATCTGCCGGCCGCCGACCCCGAGCGGTATGCAGCCGAAATCGCGAATCTGATCGGCGGCTCACCCGACGATGTTCTGCGGGTATCGGGCAAGACCGGAGCCGGTGTTGACGAGCTGCTTGACCGCGTCGTGGCACGCGTGCCCGCCCCGAACGGTGATGCCAAATCGCCGGCGCGCGCCATGATCTTCGACTCCGTCTACGACAGCTACCGCGGCGTCGTCACCTATGTGCGCATGATGGACGGTTCGCTGCGACCCCGTCAGCGCGTTCAGATGATGTCGACGACGGCCACCCACGAACTTCTCGAGATCGGGGTGTCGTCTCCCGAGCCTGCAGCGACGACGGGACTCGGCGTGGGAGAAGTGGGCTATCTCATCACCGGAGTGAAAGACGTGAGGCAGTCTCGTGTCGGGGATACGGTCACCGATGCCAAGACACCGGCGCCCGAGGCTCTTCCCGGTTATACGGATCCGAAGCCGATGGTGTTTTCCGGCCTGTATCCGATCGACGGGGCCGATTATCCGGATCTGCGCGACGCACTCGACAAACTTAAGCTGTCTGATGCCGCTCTCGCGTACGAACCGGAGACGTCGGTGGCTCTGGGCTTCGGCTTTCGGTGTGGATTTCTCGGCCTGCTTCACCTGGAAATCGTGAGTGAGCGCCTCCAGCGCGAGTTTGGACTCGACCTTATCGCGACGGCCCCCAGCGTGACTTACGAAGTTGTCACGGAAGACACCAAGACGTTCACCGTCACGAACCCGAGTGAGTTCCCCGAGGGAAAGATCAAATCGGTTTCGGAGCCGGTCGTGAAAGTCGGCATCATCGCTCCCAAAGAATACGTTGGGGCGATCATGGAGCTCTGCCAGTCGCGCCGCGGAAGCATGCTCGGCATGGAATATCTCGGTGAGGAACGCGTCGAGATTCGGTACAGTCTGCCGCTCGGCGAGATCGTCTTCGACTTCTTCGACCATCTCAAGAGTCGCACGCAGGGTTATGCCTCGCTCGACTACGAGCCCATGGGGGAGCAAGAGGCCGACCTGGTCAAAGTCGATATTCTGCTTCAGGGCGAACAAGTCGATGCTTTCAGCGCGATCGTGCACCGTGAGAAGGCCTATGCGTACGGCGTCCTGATGACCGAGCGGTTGAAGAAGCTCATCCCGCGGCAGCAATTCGAAGTGCCCGTGCAGGCGGCGATCGGATCGCGTATCATCGCTCGCGAGTCGATCCGAGCCATGCGCAAGGACGTGCTCGCCAAGTGCTACGGCGGAGATATCTCGCGCAAGCGCAAACTGCTCGAAAAGCAGAAAGAAGGCAAGAAGCGCATGAAGATGGTCGGGCGCGTAGAAGTGCCACAGGAGGCCTTCATCGCGGCGCTGAGCGGTGAGACCGAGACCAAGAAGGACAAGAAGTAGACACATGCGCCGGTCCAACTTCCAAGACCAGCCGACCGATTACGCGGCGGTGGGGGCGACCCAGGCTGCCGACCTGATGCAGTATCCACCGGACGGCTATCGGCCGCACGAGGAATCGATCAAGATCGGGAGCGGTGACGAGCGTTTCGCCGCAGCATCCGCGTCGGTGTTGTCCTGGGAGGTCCTCCGACTCGCGGGAATCACGGTGGCAAGCATCGAACGCGGTTCCGGAGATGCGTATCAGGGTGTGCGCTTCGCCGAGGACGGAACTCCGATCGGTCGCGGAACCGAGCGCACCGAGGATCGTTTCGCCTCAGACGGCACCCCGTACATCACATCGGGCACGACAGCCGAGCTCTCGGGACGCGTCGGCCCCTATCGAGTGCGCGGGCATATTCGAGTGGTCTATGTCGTGGAGGAGCCACGACGGGTTACCTTCGCCTTCGGCACGGTTTCAGGCCACACGATCAGCGGTGAAGAGTCTTTTGCGATCGAGAAGAGAGACGACGACAGCGTTTGGTTCACCGTACGCGCCTTCGTGCGTGCTGCGCGGCCGCTCTATCGCATTTTCCCCTTTCTGCTCATGCGCAGACGTCGTCGACTGGCGGCTCAGTATCTGAGGGCGCTCTCGCCGGCCTGGGCGCGCACCGTGCGCGACTAGATGTCACCGTCCGCCCTGCCCCTCGGCGATCCCGCACCGACCGACGGCCGCCTGCCGTCATCGGCCGCGTTAGGCTCTGCCACGCGCGACCTCGGGATGTACGTGCATGTCCCGTTCTGCCGCGTGCGCTGCGGCTATTGCGACTTCAACACATATACGGCCACAGAACTCGCGGGCGCCCACCAGAGCGACTACGCGGATGAGGCTCTGCGGGAGATCCGACTGGCCGGGCAGGTCCTCTCGGATGTCGGTGCCGAAGCACGTCCGTTGTCGACTGTCTTCTTTGGTGGAGGCACACCGACGCTCTTGCCCGCGCGTGACTTGGGGCGGATGCTGTCGGGCCTCCGCGATGAATTCGGGTTTGTCGCCGGCGCCGAGGTCACGACAGAGGCGAACCCTGACAGCGTTGACGCGCGGTACCTGAACGAACTGGTCGAGGCAGGCTTCACCCGTGTCTCGTTCGGAATGCAGTCAGCGGTTCCTCATGTGCTCGCGACGCTGGAGCGCACGCATGACCCGGAGCGCATCCCCGACGTCGTTGCCGCCGCGCGGGCAGCAGGCCTCGATGTGAGCCTCGACCTCATCTACGGAACGCCGGGCGAGAGCATCGACGACTGGAGGCGTTCGCTGGAGCACGCCCTCGAACAGCATCCCGATCATCTGTCGGCCTATGCGCTGATCGTCGAGGAGGGCACGAAGCTCGCCCGTCAGATCAGGCGTGGTGAGGTGGCTGTCCCAGACGACGACCTCGAAGCAGACATGTACGAGCTCGCCGAGGCAATGCTCAGTGCCGCGGGCTTCGATTGGTACGAGGTCAGCAACTGGGCACGCGGCGAAGCGCACAGATCGCGCCACAACCTCGCGTACTGGACGGGACAGGACTGGTGGGGCGTCGGCCCCGGAGCTCACAGCCATGTCGGCGGCGTCCGTTGGTGGAATGTCAAGCATCCCGCAGCCTATGCAGGACGACTGGCACAGGGCCTGTCACCTGCCGCGGGGCGAGAGACACTGAGCGATGAGACCCGTCAGCTGGAGCGGGTGCTTCTGGAGACCCGTATCAGCGACGGATTCCCCACGAACGCTCTGAGCGCGCCGGCGCGCACCGCCGTTGCCGGGCTGATCGCAGACGAGCTGGTCAACGCAGAAGCCGCCCTTCACGGTCGCATCGTACTGACCGTGAAAGGGCGGCTTCTGGCGGATGCCGTCGTACGGCGTCTGACCGAATGACCTACTTGATGAAGCGGAAGTTGACCGGGTAGCGGTACGGCTGCCCACCCTTGACCTTGACGCCTCCCACGATCGAGAAGATCAAGTTGAGGATGTACGGGAGCCACGCCAGAAGCGTGAACAGCGCCGAAACGCCCGTCAACGCTGCGAAGCTTCCTCCGGCGATCATCGACGCGACGATGATGCCACTGAGGATCCCCGTCACGATTCCCCACGCGATCATCACGATGAGAATCGTAATTTGCCAGTTCAGAGCCTCTTTGGCCTCCTGACGGACAAACGGGCCACGATCCTTGAACACAAGGTAGATGATCAACGAAGGCAGAATGCTGAGCACGCCACCAAAGTGCGACCACATCGCCCACGTCTTGTCATCCTGCGGGGATAGCGGCTGCGCCCCGGGAGCCTGCGCGTACTGCGGCTGTCCGTACGGCTGCTGCCCGGGCTGCTGGCCGTACCCCGGCTGCTGAGGTGGCTGCTGCCCATACTCAGGCTGCTGGCCGTACCCCGGCTGCGGAGCCTGCTGGCCGTACCCCGGCTGCTGGGGTGGCTGCTGCCCATACTGCGGCTGCTGTGGCTGCTGCGGTGGCTGCTGCTGACCGTATTGCGGCTGCTGTGGTGGGGGTGTCTGAGATGGCTGGCCATGCGGGGGTGGCGGCTGATTGGGATCAGCCGGCTGTGATGCATTGGGGTCAGTCATTGCTTCGCCTTTCGCTTAGTGAGTTCGCTGGCTGGCGAACGCTCGTGTCAAGTCCTTCGCAAGACTTATGAGTAAACCTACAGATACGCCGTGAACGCTGCAATTATCCGCGCCGCTTTGTCACCGACTAAGATTGGCACTCAGAAGCTCGGAGTGCCAGGAAGGAGTCGTGCACCATGGTTTCCGAACGCAGCCTCGACGTGCTGCGAGCGATCGTTGCCGACTACGTCTCGTCACGCGAGCCCGTCGGTTCCAAATCGATCGTGGATCGTCACCAGTTCGGTGTGTCAGCAGCTACGATCCGCAACGACATGGCCCAGCTTGAAGAAGAACAGCTGATCGTCGCTCCGCACACGTCGTCCGGTCGAGTGCCCACCGACAAGGGGTATCGGCTCTTCGTCGACCAGCTCAGGGACAAGCGTCCCCTGTCCCAGGCTCAGCGACGGGCCATCGAGATGTTCCTTGAGCCCTCGGCCGATCTTGACGATCTTCTGGCCCGGACGGTTCGACTGCTCTCTCAAATCACCAATCAAGTAGCACTCGTGCAGTACCCGTCGTTTGCACGCGCGTCGGTACGCCACATCGAGCTCGTGTCTGTTGGCCCCACCACGTTGCTCGTCGTCGTGATCATCGACAACGGCCGCGTGGATCAGCGACTCGTGGAGTCGCGGCATCCGCTGGACGACGATGAGATCTCACGCATCAAAACGCGGCTGAATGACGAGGTGTCCACACGCACCGTCACGGCCGCAGCCGCAGCGCTGGCAGAATGCGAGGCTGTCGAGCCCGCAGACACGACGAACGATGTCCTCGCCTCTGTGCGCGAGGTCGTCCTCGAGGTCCTGAGCCATTACCGCGAGGATCGTCTTGTCATGGCGGGCGCTGCCAACCTCGCTCGTACTGAAGAAGACTTCTCCGGCAGCATCTTTCCCGTCCTTGAGGCACTCGAACAGCAAGTGGTGCTGCTCAGGCTCTTCGGCGAGATGCAGGTGGATCAGCTCGACGTCTCGGCCAGCATCGGGCGTGAAAACGCCCCATTCGGCCTTGATGAGACGAGTATCGTGACGAGCGGCTACCGTTCCTCTGCTGGCGAAATCGCCCGCCTCGGAGTCCTGGGACCGACGAGAATGGACTACGCGGGCAACATCACGGCCGTGCGCGCCGTCGCCCGGTACCTCACACGGCTCCTCGGAGTCGAGTGACACACTCCAGGTGCGCGGCTCGGCGCACAGAACTGCAGATTCGCCGGACGAGCCCGACCGGCGTACGACGAGGAAAGGCCACGAGTGGCTGACCACTACGAAACACTCGGCGTGTCGCGCGACGCGTCGGCCGATGAGATCAAGAAGGCGTACAGGAAGCTCGCGCGTCAGCTGCATCCTGACGTCAACCCGAGCCCGGAAGCCGCTGACACGTTCAAGAACGTCACGCACGCCTACGACGTTCTCAGCGACCCACGGCAGCGCGCCGAATACGACGCGGGCGGGCGCAACCCGTTTGGCTCCGCCGGGGGCTTTGGCGGTTTCGGCGACATCTTCGATTCATTCTTCGGCGGAGGAGGCGGAGGTGGCAGAGGGCCGCGCTCTCGCCAGGAACGCGGGGAAGACGCCCTGCTTCGCATCGAGGTAGACCTGATCGACGTGATGTTCGGCAGCACGAAGCAGATCGACGTCGACACCGCGGTGCTGTGCGAGACGTGTGAGGGCTCCTGCTGCCAGCCGGGCACGTCTCCCGTCACCTGTGACATCTGCCACGGCACCGGGCAGGTGCAGCGCACGGTGCGCTCACTGCTCGGCAACGTCGTCACCGCCAGCCCCTGCGGAACCTGCCGGGGATACGGGACAGTCATTCCCAACCCGTGTGTGACCTGCCAGGGTCAGGGCCGGGTTCGCGCCCGCCGCACTGTGTCCGTGGACATTCCGTCGGGCGTAGACACCGGCCTGCGGCTTCAGATGCCGGGCAGCGGTGAGGTCGGCCCAGGCGGCGGACCATCGGGCGATCTCTACCTCGAGATCAAGGTGCGTCACGACGATGTCTTCAGCCGCAACGGCGACGACATCCTCTGCACCCTCGAAGTCTCCATGGCCGACGCGATCCTGGGAACCACCAGCACGATCAACGCTCTAGACGGCGATGTCGAACTTGAGGTGCGTCCCGGCGTTCAAAGCGGCGACGTTCTCGTGATCAAGGGACGCGGCATCACGGCTTTGCGTAGCAGCAACCGCGGCGACTTGCGCGTAGGAGTGCAGGTTGTCACCCCGACGAAACTCGATCACAAGGAGCGCGATCTCATCCGCTCCTTCTCCGAGCGGCGCCGAGAACCCGCGCCTCAGCTTGCGCACTTCCAGCAGGGACTCTTTGCGAAACTCCGCGACCGCTTCGTGAGCTGATGTGAGCACCCTCTACCTCGACGATCACTTGGAGCACGCGACACCAGGCGACCTCCTGGCCCTGGGAGGCGCGGAAGCCAAGCACGCGGTGTCCGTCAGCCGTGTGCGGCCGGGCGAACACGTGATGGTCGGCAACGGGAGAGGCCTGCTCGTGACCGGCGTCGTGGAATCTGCTCGACCGGGTGAAGTGGTCGTCACGGCGGAGAGCGTAGACAGCCACAGCCCACGGACGCCCCGCGTCCATCTCGCACAGGCACTCGCGAAAGGTGACCGCGATGAGCGGGCTGTGCAGATGTGCACCGAGCTCGGAGTGACCGGAGTGATTCCGTGGCAGGCTGCGCGGAGCGTCTCCCGCTGGGATGCCGCCAAGGCTGCGAAGGGCGTGCAGCGGTGGCAGACGATCGCTCGTGAAGCGTCAAAGCAGTCGTTGCGGGCCCACATTCCCGTCGTCGAGACCGCTGCGACCACGGCGGACCTCGCCGATCGCGCTGCAGACAGCCGGATGCTGGTGCTCGACCCGCAGGCTGACACGTCTCTCAGCAGCATCCATCTCGACGACCGCGCGATCACAATCGTCGTCGGTCCGGAAGGGGGAATCGAGGAACGTGAGTTCAAGATATTTGCCAATGCCGGTGCCGAGCGCGTGCGTCTCGGCCCCACCGTTTTGCGCACCTCGTCAGCGGGAGCCGCATCGCTGGCCGTACTCAACGTCATGACAGGCCTGTGGTGAGCGCGCACGACTCGCTCGGTGATTCCGTAGGATGGAGACATGACTGAGACGACCCCGAGTATTTTCAGCCGCATCGTCGCGCGTGAGATTCCGGCGACGATCGTTGCTGAAACCGACGCGCTGATCGCCTTTGAAGACATCAACCCGCAGGCGCAGGTGCACGTTCTCGTCGTGCCCAAGACCGAACGCTACGCGACGGTGAGTGAGCTGGCTTCGGGCGACCCGCAGCTGCTCGCCGATCTCGTCGGCATGGCTCAGCAGATCGCTGACGACCGCTCCAGCGGACAGTACCGTCTCATCTTCAACAGCGGAGAACAGGCGGGGCAGACCGTCTTTCACGTGCACGCGCATATTCTTGCCGGAGATCTCGGAGAGGGGTCACTTGTCGGACGCTGACCAGCCCGAATCCGGGGCACCGACCTCCGCCGAGATGCACATCGACGGCATCGCCATGGTGCAGCTCCTCGGCCCGCAGGATCGCCTGCTGACGCGCATCGAGCACGAGCATCCTGATGTCAGCGTGCATGTCCGCGGCAATAAGATCACACTCACCGGTCCGACGGAATCCGTCGCTGCCACACGTGAGCTGATCGAGCAGCTTCTCGTCCTCGTGCGAAACGGGCAGGATCTCGCGCAATCAGACGTGACGACGTCATCACGGCTACTCGACGAAGGCAGCCACACGCCGTCCGACATCCTCGGACAGACGATTCTGCAGGCCCGCGGAAAGACGATCCGCCCGAAGACTGCCGGCCAGAAGCAGTATGTCGACGCCATCGACGAGAACACCGTGGTCTTCGGCATCGGCCCGGCCGGGACAGGCAAGACCTACCTGGCTATGGCGAAGGCTGTGCAGGCACTGCAGCGCAAAGAGGTCACCAGGATCATCCTCTCGCGACCGGCAATCGAGGCAGGGGAGCGTCTCGGATTCCTTCCCGGAACGCTGACCGACAAGATCGATCCGTATCTGCGCCCCCTCTACGATGCGCTCAATGAAATGATGGACCCGGAGCTAGTGCCGCGTCTACTCGCGGCGGGTACGATCGAGGTCGCCCCGCTCGCGTATATGCGGGGACGCACGCTGAATGACTCATTCGTGGTGCTGGACGAAGCGCAGAACACAACGCCAGAGCAGATGAAGATGTTCCTGACAAGGTTGGGTTTCAACTCGAAAATGGTTGTCACAGGTGACATCACGCAGGTGGATCTTCCCGGCGCAGCATCCGGCCTTCGCCTGGTCACGCGTGTGCTGAACGGCATCGATGACATTGAGTTTTGCCGACTGACCAGTGACGACGTCGTGCGTCACACGCTGGTCGGGCAGATCGTGGACGCGTACAGCGAGTACGATCAGCGCCAGCAGGCTGAGCGATTCGAGCGCGATCAGGCCCGCGAATTTGCTAACAGGGCAGAACGTCGCGGCAGATCGTCCCGAGACGATAGACGCCGACCCGGAGGGTTCACATCGTGAGCATCGAGATCAATAACGAATCGGCGGTCAGCGTCGATGAAGGCGCTCTGTTGCGTCTCGCCAATCACGCGCTGGGTGCCATGCACGTCAGCACTGAAGCCGAGCTCAACATTGTTCTCGTCGACGAAGGAGCGATGGAGCAGCTGCATGTGCAGTGGATGGATGAACCCGGGCCGACCGACGTCTTGAGCTTCCCGATGGACGAGCTGCGCCCGGGAACCGAGGAGAACCCCGCTGCTCCCGGGCTGCTCGGCGACATCGTCCTGTGCCCGCAGGTGGCCGAGCTCCAGGCCGAAGCGGCAAAGCATTCGACATTGGACGAACTGCTTCTTCTGACCACGCACGGCATTCTGCATCTGCTGGGCTTCGACCACGCCGAGCCGGACGAAGAGCGCGAGATGTTCGGCATCCAACGAGACATTCTGCTCTCGTTCGCGACCATCGACCGACATGGGGCCTAAGTGCTCCTGATTGTCTTCGTGTGCGCAGCGCTCGCGCTCATCGCTTTCGCGGGGCTCATGACAGCGACGGATGCCGCGATCGGGGTCAAGTCGCGCAGCGATATTCAGGAGCTCGCGGAACGTGCTCGGCGACCGCGTGCTCTGGAAGCCGTCGCCATCGATCCCGGCGCGCACATGAACTCGATCAACTTCATGCGCATCTTCGCTGAAACGACCGCTGCGGTGCTCGTGACGCTGGTGTTCGCCGAACTGTTCCCGCAGCTGTGGCTCGCCCTGCTCGTGTCGGCATTCATCATGACGATCGTGTCGTTCGTCCTCGTCGGGGCCAGCCCCCGCAGCTTTGGGCGCAATCACGCCGATACGCTTCTGCATCTCACGGCACCGCTCATCCACTTCGTGCGTGTGCTTCTCGGACCCGTCGCGCATGCGTTGATGGCGTTCGGAAATCGCGTCACACCCGGCGTCCCGCGCGAGATCTCGTTCTCGTCAGAAGAGCAGCTCTTGAGCATGGTCGACGAGGCCACTGAAATGAGTGTTCTCGAAGAAGACGACCGCGAGCTCATCCACTCGATCTTCGAGTTCAACGACACGTATGTTCGGGAGGTGATGATCCCGCGCACGGACATGGTGAGCATCGATCACGAGACCACGGTTGTCGACGCCCTCGGCGTATTTCTCGGAACGGGCATCTCACGCGCGCCCGTCATCTCCGACGATGTTGATGAGGTGCTCGGCATCCTTTACCTCAAAGATCTGGCGCGCGTCGTCTACGAACGCGATGATGACGCGCAGCAGGGCAGCGCGCTTGAACTGACCCGGCCCGCACTGTTCGTGCCTGAGTCGAAGAAGGTCGATGATCTGCTTCAGCAGATGCAGGTAGAGTCGAACCACCTGGCGATGGTCGTCGATGAGTATGGCGGCATAGCGGGCCTCGTCACGCTCGAGGATCTGATTGAAGAGCTGATCGGCGACATCGCCGACGAATACGATCATGAGCCGGAGGACGTCGAACGCCTTGACGACGCGCGATTCCGCGTCAGCTCACGACTCTCGCTCGACGAACTGGGGGATCTCTTCGATCTCGACATCGAGGACGACGACGTGGATTCGGCAGGCGGGCTCTTGGCGAAGTCCCTGGACAGGCTGCCCGAGTCGGGTGACACAGCGACCACGCACGGTCTCCGGATGATTGCCGAGCGAACGCGGGGCAGACAGGGCGAGATCAGTACCATCATCGTGACACGAGAAACGGATGCCGGTTCGGACCGTTCAGAGGAACAGGAGCGAGCATGAGCGGCACAGGCGCGAGCAACTATCGGGCGGGCTTCGTCTCGTTCGTCGGCAGACCCAACGTCGGGAAATCGACGCTGATGAATGCGCTGGTCGGCACGAAGGTGGCGATCACGAGTGAGAAACCGCAGACAACGCGCAAGGCGATTCGCGGCATCATCACGGCGCCCAACGGCCAGCTCATCATCGTCGACACCCCCGGGGTGCATCGGCCCCGGACCCTGCTCGGTGAACGGCTCAACGATCTGGTCCAGTCGACGCTCAGCGACATGGACATCATCGGCATGTGCGTACCGGCGGGGGAGAAGATCGGACCAGGGGACCGTTACATCAATGATCAACTCGATGCGTTCCCTCGAGCGCGCAAAGTCGCGATCGTCACCAAGATTGATGCCGTGCCGAAGGCCCGGGTCGCTGATCAGCTGTTCGCCGTGTCACAGCTGAGGGAATGGGACGAGATCATTCCCGTGTCAAGCACCGAGGGCATTCAACTCGACATCCTCACCGATCAGCTCATCATGTTGCTTCCAGAATCGCCGAAGCTCTATCCAGACGAACGGGTCACCGATGAGTCGCTCGAAGATCGCATTGCCGAGTACATTCGCGAAGCTGCGCTCGAGGGCGTGCGTGACGAGCTTCCGCATTCTCTCGCTGTCACGATCGACGATGTGAGCAAGCGTGACGACAAGGAGATCGTCGATGTCTTTGCAAATCTCTTCGTGGAACGCGACAGTCAGAAAGCGATCGTGATCGGCAAGCACGGATCCCGCCTCCGCGACGTGGGAGAGCGCGCTCGGGCGCAGATCGAGCCGCTCGTCGGCTCTCGAGTGTTCCTTTCGCTCCGGGTCAAGGTGGCTCGTGATTGGCAACGAGATCCGAAACAGCTGGGTCGGCTCGGGTTCTGATCAGCCATCATGCAACTCGCGGATGATTTCGCACAACGTGAGGATGAGCGCGGTCGAAATCGATCGCCTCAGCGACGCCGGCGCACTACTGTTGAGCGCATGATTCGCCCGCTCCTGCCACGTCAATACGCTGTCGATGGCGTCATTGGAGCCTTCATCTGCCTCCTGGCCCTCCCGTTCGCGATGCACGGCGGGGCCGCTGAGCCGTGGGTGCTACTGGCGATTGGCGGTGCTCTCGTCCTGCGGCGGACATCGCCCGCACTCTCGCTGTCCGTCGCTTGGCTGGCCGCCATCGTTCAAATGGTCTCGGGGGCGACACCGAATGCGTACAACATCGCCATACCCATTGTTCTCTACGCCACGGCTCGGTACGGGCAGGGCTGGGTGCGCTGGTACGGACTCGGCTCTGCGATCTTCGGCGGAGTGGTCGCATCCGCCTACACGGTTCTTTTGACGAACTCACAGCTTCCTCGCGACTTGACGTCGATCTCAATCGTCTCTTTCGCCACGATTATGGGATCGATCGTCGGTGTTCTCGTTCTCGGGCTGTCCTGGACACTTGGTCAGCTGATGCGGACCGCTGATGCCGCACGGCAGGCCGGATACGATCGCTTCCGCGCGCAGCAAGCGCAAGTGCTCGCCGAACAGGCCACGGCTATCGAGCACGAAAGAGGCAGAATCGCGCGCGACATGCACGACGTCGTTGCACACTCACTCGCCGTCGTCGTCGCGCAGGCCGACGGTGCCCGGTACGTGCACAAGGGCGACGCCGAAGCGCTCGCGGGTACTCTCGAGACGGTCTCCGACACGGCTCGTCACGCTCTCGGCGATGTTCGGCTGCTACTGAGCGAGTTGCGACATGAGCAGGATGCCGGTCCCCAACCGGGACTCGCCGACATTGACGCCCTTGTGGAGAGGATGCGCACGGCAGGACTGTCTGTGAGGTACACGCTCATCGGTACGCCCCCTGATCTGCCCACGGGCAGGCAGATCGCCGCCTATCGCATCATGCAGGAGGCCCTGACCAATGCCTTGCATCACAGCGACCGAACGGTCGATGTCGACGCGATTGTCAAAGGAGACGCTGACGGCGTTGAACTCATCATTGAGAATGCCACAGCTCCAGCTGGTGCGTCCGAGCCGGGCGGTCTCGCGCGAGGGCACGGTCTTCCCGGGATGAAAGAGCGTGCGGCCCTTGCGGGCGGTACGCTCGATATCGACGCTTCCGCCATCGGAAGATTCCGCGTCCATGCACGACTCCCCGCAGCCTGAGTTGAGTGAGGTCACCGTCTGATGCCCGAGACCATTTCCGTCGCCCTCGTCGACGATCAGTCACTGTTCCGCGCCGGCATCCGGATGCTGATCGATTCGCAATCCGACCTAGAATTCGCGGGTGAAGCCGAGAATGGTCACCAAGGCATTGAACTGGCTCGAACCGCGAGACCCGACGTGATCCTGATGGACGTGCGTATGCCGGCCCTCGACGGGATCGAGGCGACAGAGCGCATCCTTGCCGAAGCCGATGCCGCCGGCCGGACCCCGCCCCGCATTATCGTCCTCACCACCTTCGAGCTCGATGAGGGTGCAGCACGTGCCTTGCGCATCGGGGCAAGCGGTTTTCTCCTCAAAGATTCTCAGCCGGAGTTTCTGCTCGCCGCCATCCGATCAGTGCACTCGGGGAGTGCCGTGATCGCCCCGGGCGCGACGAAGACGCTCCTTGCGCAGCTGGGACATTCCGCGGTGCATAGAGACCCGATCGAGTTCGCTGCGCTCACCGATCGTGAAAAGCACATATTCCGACTTGCGGCCGCGGGTCTGAGCAACTCCGAGATCGCTCAGAAGGAGTACCTCAGCGAAGCGACGGTGAAGACCCACGTCAGCCGGGTTCTCAGCAAACTCGGCGCGCGTGATCGCGTGCAGCTGGTGATCTACGCGTATGAACACGGCATCGCCAGCTGATCTCCATCTCATGATCGACGCAGGTCATCCTACGGGTTGACGCCTCCGACTCTCGCCGTCCATAGCGTTGAGAACATGAAGATTTCAACATCTGACATGGGCCTTGTCGCCCGTGTTGTCGGCGTCAGCAAAAGCTACGGTCACGGTGAAGGGCGTGTGCGCGCTCTCGACGATGTGACGCTCGGCCTCCGGCGGGGAGAGTTCACGGCGATCATGGGGCCGAGCGGTTCGGGAAAGTCCACACTCATGCATGTCCTGGCTGGACTCGACACCGCTGATACCGGTCAGGTATGGCTTGGAGACGACGAGATCACGACTCTCGGCGACTCGGCGCTCACCATAATGCGCAGGCGCCGCATCGGCTTCATTTTCCAAGCGTTCAATCTCGTACCCACGCTCGATGCAGAGGCGAACATCCTTCTGCCGTTCGACCTGGATGGTCGCCGACCCTCAGCTGGTGAGCGACGGCACGTTGCTGAGCTCATCGACCTCCTTGGCCTCTCTGACCGGCTTGCACACCGGCCGAGCGAGCTCAGCGGAGGGCAGCAGCAGCGCGTCGCCATCGCGCGGGCTCTCGCAACACGGCCGAATGTGGTGTTCGCCGACGAACCGACAGGAAACCTCGATTCGGCAAGCGGACATGACGTTCTCACTCTCCTCACCAAGACCTCTCGAGAACTCGGCCAGACGGTGGCCATGGTGACGCACGATCCGATCGCCGCGAGCTGGGCAACGCGCATCGTCTCCTTGGCCGACGGACGCGTTGTCGACGATCGGGGCCCGTCCTCGGCGGAGGATATCTCCGCGGCGATGCTGCGGCGTGAGGCAGTGCGATGATTCTCACGCGTCGAGACCTGCGCTCCACCGGCCTTGTCGCCGCGCTGTCCTCCGGATTCGGGGTCGCGCTACTTCAGGGAGCCGCTGTGTTGGTTCATGTGCTCGGGGAATACGATGTCGCCACTCATGAACGCATGAAGGTCGCTCTGACGGTCGTCGCCGCCACATTCTTCGCGATCGCCGTCTTCGTCGGTGCGATCGTGACGTCGAACACCGTGCGAACGGTGATCGCCGGCCGCACGATCGACATCGCCCGCCTGCGCCTGCTCGGAGCCGAGACGCGCAGCATCCGCCGTGGGTTTGTGCGCTCAGGATTGTTCACCGCGTCGATCAGCAGCACATTTGGCGCGGCCATCGTGGCTGCTGTCGGAGCACTGACTGTGCTGATCGCCGTGAACATTGGAGCGCTGCCGTCCAAGCCCTATAATCTGTTCTCTGCTCAGCTTCTCGCACCGGTCATCGCAACGATCGCGGTCTGCGCTGTTGCCGTCCTCACGGGTTCACGCGCTGTGCTGGGGGTTGCCCCGGTTGAAGCTGCGGGTGCGGCTGCCGTTGGTCTGACCGAGCCGCGTTCGCGGGCCCCTCTCGGCATCGTGCTCATCATCGTGGGGATCGGGTGTCTCGTTCTCGGGATCGTTATCGGCCGAGAGACGCCGTGGGGGCTTCCCGTGGCCGTGCCCGGAGGGATGCTGTCGTTCGGGGGAGTGATTCTGTGCGCTGATCGATTTTTGCCTGCTGTTCTTCGGGCGGTCGGTAGCCTTTTCACGATGGGGGCGGCCACACGTCTTGCTGCGGCGAACGCGGTGCGCGAACCGGGTCGGAGCAGCCGGGCCGTCATCGGGGTTGTAATCGGGGTGACCCTCATCGTGATGTTCTCCGTGGCGATGGAGACCTATTACGATGTGCTGTTCGGTGCGCAATCGGCGTTTCCTGATCTCTATGCTGATTCCGACTCGGCGCTGTCCTTCTCGATCGTGGTGTTCTCTCTGCTGTTCGGTTTCTCTGCCCTGATAGCTGCCGTCGGCCTCGTCAACACGTTGTCGCAGTCTGTCCTGCAGCGCCGCCGCGAGCTCGGCCTTCTCAGGTCCATCGGTCTGACGGGCCGACAGGTCCGAGTGATGATACTCACGGAGAGCATGACAATGGGTGTGTCGGCAGTGATCGTGGGGTTCGCCCTCGGGATCGGCTATGGCTGGAGCGGGGCAATGGCGCTTCTCGGCTCGATTCCGGGAGGTCAGTTCGTGGTACCGGTGGTCCCGCTCTGGCTGCTCATCGCGGTGCCCGTGGCCACCGTCGCACTGTGTATTGGCGCGGCGATCATGCCCACGCGACGTGTGCTGCGCGGCAGCCCCATCGCGGCACTCGCTGTAGCGTGATCTCTACTGCGATTCTCAGACAGCGTCGACGGTGTTATGCTGAAAACGTGTTCTCTACCGCGCTTCTCCTTAGCTGCCGCGACGAGGCTTAAGTTCGAGCCCTTCTCGTCGCGGAGTTCGTCGTCGGCTGAAATAGATTCGCGAGGAGTAGTGACGCAATGAAGAACAACCAGAAGCCATCGCCGATGCCGACACACAAGTATCGGCCGTTTCACGAGCAGATCGCGGTTGATCTGCCCGACCGCACCTGGCCGAATGCCCGGATCACGAGCGCGCCGCGGTGGTGCGCTGTTGACCTGCGTGACGGTAACCAGGCTCTCATCGATCCGATGAGCCCCGAGCGCAAGCGCGTCATGTTCGACATGCTCGTGCGGATGGGCTACAAGGAGATCGAGGTCGGATTCCCCAGCGCGAGTCAAACCGACTTCGACTTCGTGCGGTCGCTCATCGATGAACAGGCGATCCCGGATGACGTGACGATCCAGGTCCTCACGCAGTGCCGCGAGCACCTCATCCGCCGCACTTACGAGGCGATCGCCGGGTCGAAACAGGCCATCGTGCACATCTACAACTCCACGAGCGTCCTGCAGCGTGACGTCGTGTTCCGCTCAGACAAGCAGGGCATCATCGATATCGCCTTGAACGGTGCCCGGCTCTGCAAGCAGATGGAGAGCACAGTTCCCGGCACAACGGTCTACTACGAGTACTCGCCGGAGAGCTATACCGGCACGGAGCTCGAGTTTGCCGCAGAGATCTGCAACCAGGTGCTCGAGGTCCTCGACCCCACGCCCGAGCGCAAGGTGATCATCAACCTGCCGGCTACTGTCGAGATGGCCACCCCGAACGTCTATGCGGACTCCATCGAGTGGATGAACCGGAATCTGAATCACCGTGAAAACGTCATCCTCTCTCTGCACCCTCACAACGACAGGGGGACGGGAATCGCCGCTGCCGAGCTCGGTTACATGGCCGGGGCGGATCGTATCGAAGGATGCCTGTTCGGCAACGGAGAGCGGACGGGCAACGTCGATCTCGTTGCGCTCGGTGTCAACCTGTTCACTCAGGGCATCGACCCACAGATCGACTTCAGCGACATCGACGAGATCAAGCGCACCGCTGAATACTGCAATCAGCTGTCCGTGCATGAGCGCAGCCCTTGGTCGGGGGATCTGGTGTTCACGGCGTTCAGCGGATCGCATCAGGACGCGATCAAGAAGGGCTTCGAGGCGATGGCGGCGGATGCTGCTGCCGCAGGCGTGTCCACGGAGGATCTGACGTGGGCCGTTCCGTATCTGCCGGTCGATCCGAAAGATCTCGGACGCTCGTACGAAGCCGTCATCCGCGTCAACTCCCAGTCGGGCAAGGGCGGAGTCTCTTATCTGCTGAAGTCCGATCACGGCCTCGAGCTGCCTCGGCGCCTGCAGATCGAGTTCTCATCGGTCGTGCAGGGAAAGACAGATTCCGACGGTGGCGAGGTCACGAGTGAGCAGATCTGGCGGATCTTCCAGGACGAGTATCTGCCGTCCGATGCCGACGGGGCGAAGTGGGGTCGGTTTGAGCTGACGGGGCTGCGCACCACGAGCAATGTTGATGGCGGCGTCGAGATCGACGTGGCCATCCGAGACGGCGAGACAATCGATCACCATACGGCGCAGGGCAATGGCCCGATTGCCGCGTTCCTCACCGTCATGAACGACCACGGCGTGGATGTGACGCTCTACGACTACGTGGAGCACACGCTCGGTGCCAGCGGAGACGCCGCCGCGGCGGCGTACGTTGAGCTGCAGGTCGGCGAGACTCGTCTCTGGGGCGTCGGAGTTGATGGCGACATTTCGGTGGCCTCGCTCAAGGCGATCGTTTCGGCGATTAACCGCGGCTTGCGATCAGTGGTTGAGGATCCCGCGCTCGTCACCGTCTCAGCGTAACGAATCAGTTCGGCAGGGCGGATGCTGTGGGACACCGACATGTGTCGGTGTCCCACAGCATCCGCCCTTTCGTTTCGGCCAGAAGCGATGTCGCGGGGCGACCACCCAGCTGAACGCGAGATAATCAGGTGTGCCGTTATACCGAGATGAAGGCGTTGTGCTGCGCACCCACAAGTTGGGCGAGGCCGACCGCATCGTGACCCTGCTGACTCGTCAGCACGGGAAGGTGCGCGCCGTCGCGAAGGGGATCCGCCGCACGTCGTCCCGATTCGGTTCGCGACTGGAACCGTTCATGGTCGCCGACCTCCAGCTTTACGAGGGGCGCAGCCTCGACACCATCACGCAGGCCGATTCGCTCGGTTCGTACGGGCAGCTGATCGCCGCCGACTATGACAGTTATACGGCAGCGAATGTCATGGTCGAGACGGCGGACAAACTCACTGAATCGGATTCCAATCACCAGCAGTATCTGCTGCTGCTCGGGGCATTGCGATCTCTATCCCGCGGGGAGCACGTGCCGGCGATGACGCTGGACTCCTACCTGTTGCGAGCGCTGTCGCTTGCGGGGTGGGCACCGAGTTTTGTTGATTGCGCGCGCTGCCAGCAACCGGGCCCGCACGCGACGATGGTTGTGCAGATGGGCGGAGTCGTCTGCCCCGATTGCGCTCCGACGGGCAGTCCCCGAATCGAAGAACCGACCCGTGAGCTTCTCGGTTCGCTCCTTGCGGGCGACTGGCAGTTGGTGGATGCCGCCGACGAGCGAGTACGGTCACGCGCGAGCGGACTTGTCGCCGCATACGTGCAATGGCACCTCGAGCGCGGCCTGCGCTCGTACGCACATCTCAGTTCGACACCGGAAAGACAACAGTGACACCCAAGCCGTATACGCACGCCGACGCCGTGCCCTATCGCCCCGTCGACTGGACAGGAATCTATCCTCCCGAGCTGCCGGCGAAGGCGCTGCCGAAGCATGTCGCCATCGTGATGGATGGCAACGGTCGATGGGCGAACAAGCGGGGGATGACCCGCATCGAAGGTCACAAGGCCGGCGAGGCGGCACTTCTGGATGTTGTTGCCGGTGCCATTCAGATGGGCATCCGCCACATCAGCGTGTACGCGTTCTCGACGGAGAACTGGGCGCGGTCGCCTGAGGAAGTGCGCTTTCTCATGGGCTTCAATCGTGCCGTGCTTCATCGACGGCGTGACCAGCTGAACGAGTGGGGTGTGCGAATCCGCTGGGCCGGGCGCAGGCCTCGGCTCTGGGCTTCCGTCATCAAAGAACTCCAGTACGCTGAGCGACTCACGGCCGACAATTCCGTCCTCACCCTGACGATGTGTGTCAACTATGGAGGTCGAACCGAAGTCACGGATGCTGTTCGCTCGATCGCTCGCGACGTCGCGGCGGGCAGGCTGAAGCCCGGTGGAATCAACGAGCGCACGATCGCCTCGCGCCTCTACGTTCCCGAGACACCGCCCGTAGACCTGTTTGTGCGCAGTTCGGGTGAGCAGCGCACAAGCAACTTCATGCTCTGGCAGAGTGCATACGCCGAAATGGTCTTCCTCGACACACTCTGGCCCGATTTCACTCGCACCGATCTCTGGGAAGCTGTGAGCCTCTATGTGAGCAGGGATCGTCGGTTCGGGGGAGCTGTTGACACTCCGACGTCCGAGGCGCAGGAAGGGCGCTGACGGGGCACCCTGTCGGGTGCCGCGGTGCCGACCTCCCGCGGCGCACGCCGACGGCGACCGAATCTGGGACAATTGAGAGGTTATGACCTTGACTTCCACGCGTGAGCGTCCGCTGCAGATCGGCTCGCTCACCCTCGACGTGCCCGTTGTGCTTGCCCCGATGGCCGGAATCACCAACACGGCATTCCGGCGCCTGTGCCGCGAGTTCGGGGCCGGGCTGTACGTCTGCGAGATGATCACCTCTCGGGCACTCGTCGAGCGCACGGCAGAGACCATGCGCCTCATCTCGCATCACGAGTCAGAGGTTCCCCGCAGCGTGCAGCTCAACGGTGTCGACCCGGCGACTGTTCGCGACGCCGTGACGATGATCGTCGCTGAAGACCGCGCGGACCACATCGATCTGAACTTCGGTTGCCCCGTCCCCAAAGTCACTCGGAAGGGCGGCGGCGCCGCACTTCCGTGGAAGCATGAGCTGTTCCGTGGCATCGTCACCGAGGCTGTCAAGGCGGCCGGATCGATTCCGGTGACCGTGAAAATGCGCACCGGTATCGACAAAGACCATCTCACCTACCTCGATGCGGCACGGTTTGCACGCGACGCCGGGGTGTCGGCCATCGCGCTTCACGCGCGGACAGCATCCGAATTCTATTCCGGGCATTCGGACTGGAACGCGATCACCCAGCTGAAGGAGGCGATCTCCGACGTTCCCATTCTCGGCAACGGCGACATCTGGTCGTCGTCCGATGCCCTCGCCATGATGGAGCAGACCGGTTGCGATGGTGTCGTGGTGGGCCGCGGCTGCCTGGGCCGGCCGTGGCTATTCGGGGACCTGGCTGCGGCATTCCGCGGCGAGCCCGAGCGGTTCCGCCCCGGCCTCGGACAGGTAATCGCCACGTTCCGGCGTCACGCCGAGCTTCTGGCCGAGTTCTTCGAGTCAGAAGAGCGCGGATGCCGCGATATTCGCAAGCACGTGGCGTGGTACTTCAAGGGGTACCCCGTCGGCAGCGATCTGCGTACGCGCCTGGCCACTGTGGAGTCCCTCGCCCAGCTGGACGAGCTTCTGTCGTCGCTCGACGAATCGCTTCCGTACCCGGGGGTCGATGCCGAGGGGCCTCGGGGCCGCTCAGGGCATCCCAAGCGCCCCGTGCTGCCCGAGGGCTGGCTTGAGTCGCATGCCATTGCCGGACAGCATGCGCGCGAGATTCACGAAGCGGAGTTGAGCACCAGTGGCGGTTGACGTCTACAACGCACATGATCAAGCGCGATGGCTCCCCGAACACCACACATCAAGGCGCAGCGACTTCGCACGCGATCGTGCGCGGCTTGTGCACTCAAGCGCGCTGCGACGACTGGCGGCGAAGACGCAGGTGCTGAGCCCCACCTCGGGCGTGGACTTCGCCCGAAACAGGCTCACGCACTCCCTTGAAGTGGCGCAGGTGGGCCGAGAGCTCGCGGCGAGCCTAGCGCTCGCGCCCGATGTCGTCGACACGGCGTGTCTCGCGCACGACATCGGCCACCCGCCCTTCGGGCACAACGGAGAGAAGGCACTCAACGAGTGGGCACTCGATGTCGGTGGGTTCGAGGGGAACGCGCAGACCTTGCGCGTGCTCACGCGATTGGAGCCGAAAGTGTTCGACGCCGATGGAACACCGTATGGCCTGAACCTCACGCGTGCGAGCCTCGATGCCAGTTGCAAGTACCCGTGGCCAGCGGCGCACGCGACTGCTGATCCCAGTGGTCGGGCCAAGTTCGGCTTCTTCGACGATGACACGCGTGCGTTCGAGTGGCTCCGAGACGGAGCGCCCGCCGAACAGCGCTGTATCGAAGCCGAGGTTATGGACCTCTCCGACGACATCGCGTACTCGGTGCATGACTTCGAAGACGCCATCGTTAGCGAATACATCGACCCCGCGTTCCTCAATGCGCAAGCGGGCCACGAGTCGCTTCTCAAGGCGGTGCTCGCCTGGGCGGGGAGCGCGTTCACCCTCGATGATCTGGGCGCCGCGTTCGAGAGACTCTCACAGCATCCTTCCTGGCCGCTCTCGTGGGACGGATCCCGTCGCGATCTCGCCGGGCTGAAAGACTTCACGAGCTCGATGATCGGGCACTTCGCACGCTCTGCAACGGCGGCGACACAAGCGGCGTATCCGCAGCGCAGCCTCATTCGTTTCGGAGCCCACGTCGAGATACCCCACGAGATCGAGTCTGAGATCGCCGTGCTGAAGGGCGTTGTCGCTGCGTTCGTAATGTCGAGCGATGCCCGGCAGCCGATCTACCGTCAGCAGCGAGAGATCCTGCTGGCTCTCGCCGAGCGACTGTGGTCATCCGACGGCGCCGGGCTCGACGTCGGCTTCGCCGCCGAGTGGAGGGTCGCGCCGTCAGATGCCGTGCGCAAGCGCATCGTCGTCGATCAGATCGCCAGTCTGACCGATCAGGGTGCTGTCGCGCTGTATGAGAATCGTGACGTGGTGGCCGGAGTTATCCCCAGGGCGTAACGCCGTCCACAACTCGGTCCTGCGCTCGAGGGCTGACGCTAGGATGGGGGCATGGCTGGCCGCATTCGACAAAGTGACATCGAAGAGGTCAAATCACGCACGAATCTCGCGGAGATCATCGGCGACTACGTCACGTTGAAGTCCGCAGGAATCGGGTCGATGAAGGGGTTATGTCCTTTCCACGATGAGCGGACGCCGAGCTTCCACGTGCGATCGCAGGTCGGTTTCTACCATTGTTTCGGATGCGGCGAATCGGGCGACGTCATCTCGTTTCTGCAGAAGATGGACCACGTCACGTTCGCCGAAGCCGTTGAGCGCCTTGCCGCGCGCGTCGGCATCGAACTGCACTACGAGGATGGCGCGGGTCCAAGCGTCGATCATGGGCGTCGGTCGCGCCTTCTCGCGGCGAACAAGGCCGCTGAGCAGTTCTTCCAGCAGCAGCTGATGGCACCGAGTGCCGAAGCGGGGCGGGCTTTTCTGGGGGAGCGGGGCTTCGACGCGAACGCTGCCGCACGGTTCGGGGTGGGATTCGCGCCGAAGTCGTGGGACAGCCTGCAGAAGCACCTCACAGCTGCAGGCTTCACTCGAGATGAGCTCGTGACCGCGGGGCTGCTATCGCAGGGCGACAGGGGAGTCTACGATCGCTTCCGCGGACGCCTCGTCTGGCCGATCCGCGATGTGACGGGGCAGACCGTCGGGTTCGGTGCCCGGAGGCTCTTCGATGATGACAAAGGCCCCAAATATCTCAATACGCCGGAGACGCCGGTTTATCATAAGGCGCAGGTTCTGTACGGACTGGATCTCGCGAAGCGCGACATCTCCCGTGGCAACAGCGTTGTCGTCGTCGAGGGCTACACAGATGTGATGGCGTGCCACCTCGCGGGAGTCACGACGGCCGTCGCCACGTGCGGAACCGCTTTCGGCGTGGAACACATCAAGATCATCCGCCGCATCATGAGCGATGATTCGCACAATGGAGAGGTCATCTTCACTTTCGATCCGGATGCTGCCGGGCAGAAGGCCGCGTTGCGCGCGTTCTCCGAAGAGAAGCGATTCGCCGCGCAGACATACGTTGCCGTGGGCCCTGCCGGGCTCGACCCGTGCGATCTGCGTCTGAAACGCGGAGACGCGGCTGTCAGGCGTCTGCTCGACACCAAAGAACCGATGTTCGAGTTCGTGATCAAGCAGGTGCTCGCCCAGTACAACCTCGACACGGTCGAGGGCCGTGTCGGCGCACTCCGCGCGGCGGCGCCCATCGTCTCCGACATTCGCGATGCCTCCCTTCGTCCCGGATACACTCGCGTACTTGCCCGGCAGCTCGGTGTCGAGCTCAGCGAGGTTCAGCGCGCCGTCCGATCGGCAGGTAAACAGGTCCCTCACGGCCACGAGCGCGCTCAGCCTCCTGTCGAGCCCCCGGTTGAACGACCTGTCGGGCTGGCCGATCTGCCGCGTGATCCGTCGACTCGGCTTGAACGCGATGCGCTCATGGCTGTTGTACAGCATCCGGAAGTCATCGGTGAAGATCTTGTGTTGGCCGCCGTGCACACCGGCTTCACGAATCATTCGCTTTCGGTCGTCCGCGATGCGATCGCCGCGCACATGGACGACTTCGCGTCGACGGGGTGGTTTCAGTCGATCAGCGATGACACCCCCGCGCCTTATCGCGATTTGCTTCATCAGCTGGGCGTTGCACCGCTCCCTGAGCGCGGTCAGGACGAACTCGAAGTGTATGCGCGTGATGTCACGGTGTCACTCATCGAGCGCGACATGCTCCGTCGCAAGGCGGAGCTCCTTGGATCCCTACAACGGCACGATCCGAGCGATACCGAAGGCTCGCGAACGATCCAGCAGAAGCTGGTGCAGCTCGAGACCGAACGTCGCCGACTCCGCGCGGGCTGAGCACGTGTGGGGTCGGCTACGGCATGATGGAACGTATGCCCTCTGCATCTGACGCCGAGCCCGCGCTCGAAGCCTCCGATCTGACCGTGAGCTATCCCGCGCATGGAGCGAGTGCTGAGCACACGGCCATCGACGGCGTCACCTTCGCGGTCGGTGCGGGAGAGATCGTGGGAGTAATCGGCGAGGCAGGGTCCGGAAAATCCACGCTCGCCTCTGTCCTGTCCGCCGATTTCAAAGTATCGAGAGGCAAGCGTCTCGGACCCACAATTGCCGGGGGAGAGGCGCGTCTGCTCGGAACGGCGCTGCGCGGCCGCGTGTCGAAGCGGCGTCTCGCCGAGCTGCAGTTCCGTACCGCATATTTGCCACAGGACGCTGCCATGCAGCTGCCCGCCGAGTACACGGTCTCCGAGATTCTGGGGCAGCCGATCCTTGAGCGCGACAAACGCTTTGATCGTGCGATCCTCGGGCGCCACGTCGCCACGATTCTTGACGCCGTGCATATGCCGTTCTCGTCCCTGGACGCGTATCCATTTGAGTTGTCGAGCGGCCAGCGTCAGCGCGTGGCCATCGCGCGCTCGCTGGTGCTCGGGCCACGGGTCCTCATCGCCGATGAGCCGACCACGGGCATCGATGTCCTCGCGCGGGAGGCACTGCACGATCTTCTCCGCAGTCTGCGCGACGAGAAGGGTCTGGCAGCTCTCGTGATCAGCCATGACTTCGCTCTGCTGCGTCACGTCACCTCTCGAGTGATCGCTCTGCACAAAGGTGGGCTCGTCGGCCTCGATGACATCGACACGCTGCTTGCGGATCGCACGCATCCCTACCTGAGCGCACTGGGCTCTCACGAAGAGGGGGGCACGGCCTGAGCCAGCGCCCGAGCGGGTTATCGCGTCTCTCCAGTATCGGCCCGCCCACCAGGACACGCCGTTGTCGTAGCCGGACGGCGACTGAACCGTGTCACCCGTTGTGGCTTCGACACCATAGGACGAGGATGAAACGCCCAACCCCATACACACGTTCTGGCCTATAAGCCCCACGCAAAACCCCCTCCGCACGCGGAGGGGGTGAGAAGCTCCTCGAGTTGGACTCGAACCAACAACCTATCGGTTAACAGCCGATTGCTCTGCCAATTGAGCTATCGAGGATCACTGTCGAACAGCACAGCTACTTTACCAAACGTTTGCGATGCGCCAAATCCGGACACTGTCCCGGGCGTTTTGACGCACTCCCACGGCATCATCCTTCCAGACGTTCATCCATCGGGTTCCAGGCGTTACCGGAAACGCCCCAGCCGCGCTTGCGGATAATGCGCATCAGGACACGGTCGAACGCCGAGTCGAGGCGGTCGATGTAAATCGTTCCGTCAAGATGGTCGTACTCATGCTGCAGGATTCGTGCGCGCCATCCGTCTGCCTCGATCCTGACAGGGCGTTCCTCCGCGTCGACGCCGGTAACGATGACGTGCTCTGAGCGACGAAGGGGGAACCGCTCCCCGGGGAACGACAGGCACCCTTCCGATTCGTCGTCGTCATCGGGAACCCCAGCGGGGGCGGGAATCATGAGGAGTGTGGGATTCACCACGACGCCCCGCCACGGAGTGTCGTTCTGATCTCCGTAGCTGTAAACGAAGAGCCGTAGCCCCACCCCCACCTGCGGTGCGGCAAGACCAACGCCTGGCGCTGCGTCCATCGTGTCGAACATGTCAGTGACGAGGGTGCGCAGATCGGCATTAAAGTCCGTGACGATGCGGGCCGGTTCGTGCAGAACGGGGTCGCCGTGAATGCGGATCGGACGAACGGTCATGCCAATCAGCTTATCTTTCGCAGCAGCGCTGTAGTCTCAGGAGGTGATGTTTCCGCTCGACGACCTGTCTGATCTCACGGACCAGTTCACACAGGATCCAACTCGCCTTATCGGCATTCCGTTTGCGCTGGTCGGGGCCGTGCTGATGTCGCTCGGGGCTCAGTTTCAGCATCGTGGTGTCGTCAAAGTCGAACAACGAAGCGGAGGGGGAGGTTCGAGCGGACTGAGCCTCACGCAGTTGAAGGCACTACTGCTGCGGCCTTCCTGGGTGATCGGCACGGTGATGCTGGCTCTCGCGATTGTTTTCCAATTGTCAGCGCTGGCGTTCTCACCGCTCATTCTCGTACAGCCTCTCGGGGCCATCGCACTTGTGATCACGTCGATTTTGAATGCCCGGATTGCGGACATCACGCTGAATCGTCGCTCGATCATCGCGATCATCGCGTGCGTGACGGGTGTCGCGCTGTTTGTTACAACGGCGGCGATTGTTGGCGTAGACCGCCCCGTCACTACTCCGGCGCTCATCATCGTTCTGTGCGCTATGGGCGGCGTCCTCGTATTGTTCGCCATCATCTTCGCCGTAACACGGTCGCGGGCGAAGGCGATCTTCTACATCATCGCGGCTGGCGCCATCTACGGCTTCGTTGCCACACTTGCGAAGGTCATCCTCAGTCGTGTGTCTAACGGCAACTTCGACTGGCTCACCGTTGTCTGCATTGCCGGGCTGATCACCGCAACGGCGCTCGGAGCATATTTCGTGCAGAACGCATATGCGTCGGGGCCTCCTGATCTCGTCATCGCGGGTCTCACTGTCATTGATCCGCTCGTGGCTGTCGCCGTCGGCATTGTGGTCCTCCGTGAGGCGTCCGGCGCGCCGCTGTGGGCGATCATCTCTTTCATCGTCGCCGGATTTGTTGCGATCTGGGGCGTCGTGCAACTCGCCAGACACCATCCACAGGTGAAACCGTGAGCTTGCTGATTACCCGCACGGCATGTCACCGCCACGGTGCGGTGTTTGATTAGAATGACCACGTTCGTGCGAACATCTCACCAAGGATTCGCGCATGTGACCGCGTGCAACGAGCACCGGCCGAGACGGAGGAACGACCCCCACTTTGTCTGAGTCTGATATCCGCGAGAATTCTGCGCACCGTCCCCCACTCAAGGTGCTGATTGCAGCCGATACCTTCGCTCCCGATGTCAATGGGGCGGCACGCTTCGCTGAACGTTTGTCAGCCGGGCTTGTCGAACGGGGGCACGACGTGCATGTTGTCGCACCCGCTGCCTCGCGCCGGCACGGCACCTGGACGGAGACGCACGAGGGCCAACGGATGACGGCGCATCGGCTGTACAGCTGGCGCTGGTTCCCGCACGACTGGCTGCGATTCGCGCTGCCGTGGCGTTCGCGCAAGAACGCCGCCCGCATCTTGGATGCTGTGGGGCCCGATGTGGTGCACTCCCAATCGTTCCTGGTGATCGGGCGAGGCATGACGATCGAAGCGGCAAAACGCGGGATCCGCGTCGTCGCAACGAACCATCTCATGCCCGAGAATCTCCTCGAATTCACGATGCTTCCGCGTTTCATTCAGAAGCGTGCGGTGAAGATCATGTGGAACGACGCGCGTCGCATTCTGGGCCTGGCGTCGGCAGTGACGACACCTACTCGACGGGCCGCCGATTTCCTCGAACAGGCGACGGGACGTGCGGATGTGCATGCAATCTCCTGCGGAATTGACGCATCCGCCTATACTCCTGATTTCGAGCCGAGATCCGAGAATCGGATTATTTTCGTCGGCCGGATCACCGGGGAGAAGCAGATCGATGTGCTCATCAAGGCATTTGCACGCATGGAAAACAGTCTGGACGCCCGCCTTGAGATCATCGGAGGCGGCGATCAGAGGCGCAATCTCGAGGCTCTTGCCGAGCAGATGGGCGTTGCAGATCGCGTGACTTTCACCGGATATGTCACTGACGAGCAGCTCAAGGCGGCGTACCAGCGCGCAACCGTCCTGGCGATGCCCTCCATCGCCGAGCTGCAGAGCATCGTCACGATGGAGGCGATGGCCACGGCGCTTCCTGTCGTCGCGGCGAATGCCATGGCTCTTCCGCACCTTGTACACGACGGGGAGAACGGCTATCTGTTCACGCCGGGCGATGTCGATGAGCTTTCCCAGCGGCTCAGTGACGTGCTCACGGCGGATCGTGATCAGTATGAAAAGATGAAGCGCGCATCGCTGCGCATGATCAGGCCACACGACATCCAGAACACGTTATCAACCTTCGAAAGCCTGTATCGTGGTGAAGCGGTGACTGACCCAGTCACCGATGTCACGGATATGTCCGATGGCACGCGTCGGGGGCGTTAGCTCAGCCGGTTAGAGCAACGGACTCATAATCCGTCGGTCGCGGGTTCAAGCCCCGCACGCCCCACCCTTGTGCACATGTCTCTGATCGCTGGAGGTCACCGAATCATCTGGAACGTCACAGGTTCCGCATAGATCACGGGAATAGCCTCGCAGCGTGTCAATTGCACAAGTGCGATTCCCGCGGGGGCGGCAGTTCGCTCTGACATGGGGGATACCAGAACATTTCGGGGGCATGACGGCAGCCATGCTCCATCGGTCGCGCGCATTCGTTCGCGAGGGAGACACCTCGCTGTCGGTGCTCACACTTGATGATCGCCCCGACTACACGGAGCTGGAATGGCGGCTCCGTGCCGAGGGCCAGCTCACAGATCGGATGCGCCTGCTCAATATCTGGGATTGGATGCGTGAACATGGTGTCCGGCCCAAGGCAGGAACGCACGCCCGCGCCGAGCCCCTCGCGCCCCAGGACGGCGATGACGTCCGCATGCGCGACGGCGTCGTCGTGTGCCGTATGCGAAACGGCGGAACCGACGACGCCTCCGCCGACCGCTTTCGTGACGATGGCTCTCTTCTGATGACGGATCGAGCGCACGATGGCAGGCGATCGGTTGTCTTTTACGACACCAGTGGCAAACCGGTTCGCTCGTGGAAGAGCGTGTGGGCGGTTTATCGCTACTGGCTCGACGCGCTCACGGAAGGCAAGCGCAGCTTCCTCATTGTTGATTCAAAGACCGCCGCACGATTTGTGCACACGTATCGACGGGACAATGTCGTCACCATGCACCTGTTGCACGGCTCACATCGGCGCGCGGGCGGCTCCGCGAAGCTGAGAGCGTCGCGCAAAGACTCGATCGAGCATGCTGACGGCTACGACGCGCTCGTGGCCCTCACAGAGAGGCAGCGCCAAGATCTGCGTGATGATGGCGTCAGCGCACACGCGATCTTCGCCATCCCGAACGGGCGTGAGGCGACGCCCACAGTGCCCTCCGCGGCCCATAAGCGCGGCCGCGGCATCATGCTTGCCTCGCTGACGAAACGCAAGCGCGTCGACCATGCGATCCGGGCAATCGCCCGTGTCCGTGAACGTGGATTCGACGTCACGCTCGATGTCCATGGCGACGGCCCTGAACGCGAGAGGCTGCAGACACTCATCGCTGAACTTGGCGTGGCGGATGCTGTCAGCCTGCTGCCCTTCGACGCGCACGCGGCGGCGCGCTTCGCCGACGCGGACTTCAGCCTGTTGTCTTCAACGGCCGAGGGCCAACCTCTCGTGCTTGTCGAGGCGATGGCCTACGGCTGCATCCCAATCTCATACGACATCCAATACGGACCAGCCGACATGATCGCTCATGGACGCAACGGCTTTCTCGCCGACGACGGAGATATCGAGTCCCTCGTTCGCGGCATTCTCGCCGAACAGTCTCTGCCAGCCGAGCAGGTGGCCAGAATGCGGCGGAGAGCAACTCTTCATTCGCAGCGCTATGCGGACACAGTCGTGTGCCGCCGGTGGGCACGTGCCATGGAGATCGCCTTAGAACGCAAACGAACACGCCATGCCGGCGACGTGTCAGCATTTGTCAGAATGCGCAAGAGCATCGGGCGCACGAAGCGCCGGGTGCAGCGTGTGACCGGCCTCGACCGTTAGCCCACGGTCGCCGTTTTTGCGAGAGTACGTCCGCTCCAACGGCCGACCACCTTGCTGAGCTTCTGGCTCGGTGATTCGATGAAGCGAAAGAACAGGGCGGCGACGACGAGGCTGACGGGGATGCCGACGATTCCAGTCAGCCACCAGTAGCGGTCACCGAATAGGAAGCCAAGCGTTCCCAGCAGGGGAGCATGCACCAGATACAGGCTGAACGAGACTTTGCCGAGCCATTGCACGGGCCTGATTTCAAGGAGGCTGCGGAACCCGGGCCAGGCGACAGCCAGGACGATGACAAGACCGGCTCCGGTGCCAGACAGACCCCACAGGATAAGATTTCCGATGCTCCCCGACTCGAAGACAGGTCGGGCAAACCAACTCGCTCCCATGAGGAACGCCGCAGTCGTGGCGACGACAATCCATAGTCCGCGCCCTCGATGCTGCCCCCAGGCCACGAGCTCGTCGAGGCGAACAGCAATCAATGTGCCCATCATGAACACCGGCAGGTAAATCAGCGCGTTGATCTCGGTGACGCGCCCGACGACGCTGAGGGCCGCGCATGCCACTCCGATCCAGAGCGCCTGTTTACGCAGCATCCACGCGATAAACACGAATACCGGGAGCAGAAGCGAGAACACCACCTCCCACCGCAGCGACCAGAGAACATTGTTGATGTCGTAGGTGACACGAAAAAGGGATGCTTCGCTGAAGAAGCTTTGCACGCTGACGGATGTCGCCTGGGCATCCCGCATCCACGAGCCGTCTGGAACGGTTGCCGGGTCGCGGGGGATGAGCAGAATCAGTGCGGAGGCGATAATGAGGGAGACGAACACTGGTGCATAGAGGCGCAACACCCGATGGGGATAATACGCCGCCCACGAGAACGTGCTCTTCAACGTGGGAAGTGCCACGACGAGGCCGGACAACACGAAGAAGACGAGCACTGATTCTGTCCCAACCGTCAGCAGCTTGAGAGGGCTCTGGGTGAGCCAGACCCAGGTGGTCTCTGACAGGTGGGGGCGCGCGACTAGAGTGACGTGGTAGAGCATCACGACAACAGCGGCGATACCACGCACGCCATCGAGGCTCCGGATTCTTCCCACACTCGGCATCAGTGAGACTCTACGAGCGTGCGCTGGATGGATCCTGGACCTTCCCTATGCACCATATGTGGCGAGGGCGCGCCGCCCGCGGCGTGGGCGGAGCTGAGAAAGCTCGAACGCAGCATCGCTGTCACTCAGCGAGTCCTCCACCTGATCGAGCCATCCTAAGGCTGCTCGCAGCTGCACGTGAGCGGCAGCCGTCGCCGCGCGCTTCTGGGGGCGGGTTTGCGCTGTTGCGGCGTCCTCGAGCAGGTCTGGTTTCAGAGCCGTGCGATAACCTGAGAGGAGTTCGACGAGCGTGCCACCGGGAATCGACGCGGTCACGAGTATCTGGTCTAAGAGCTCAAGCCAGTCAAACGGGGTGCGCACAGCTGGAATCCGCATCCACTCGGACGCCGCAGAACGGCCGAGTTCCGTCAGCGTGTAAAGCTGGAGGCCATCGGACGTCGTGTGCGAGCTGGTGATGAGTGCAGCACGCTGGAGTCGATCGAGCGTGCCGTATACCTGACCCACATTGATGCTCGCACGGTGTGGAGCACGTTCGACGAGTTCGTCTCTCAGCTGAAGACCGTATGCATCGCCGAGCGAGAGAATTGCCAGGAGGCTGTGCTTGACGGTCATCTGGCCTCCTCTCGCGTGACTATACTCAGTATGCCTCACGAGGCGGTGGGGAGGCCGTCCGTTGGTGGTGAGGCGAGCGCGCGCAGGCGCCGAATGCTTGTTATCCGCGTGTTATATAGGGCATAATGAACTCAGAACGTCAGTTTGTAACTTCATAGTGCAGTCGTATCGCAAACTTTGTCACAGGTCGTAGGGGAAGACGTACCGGTGAACAAAGGAGACACGATGACGACGCCAGCTGCTCGAGGAGTGATCTACGTCCATTCCTCACCCCGCGCGCTGTGCCCCCATGTTGAGTGGGCGGCAGGGCGCGCTCTCGGTCGTGCCGTCAACTTTGACTGGTCCGACCAGCCGGTTCTGCCCGGTTCGCACCGAACGGAGTTCTATTGGGAAGGGCGCCAAGGAATGGGCGCCGCTCTCGCCTCCTCTCTGCGGGGATGGGAACATCTTCGCTATGAGGTGACTGAGGACGCTTCTCCCGGTTCCGACGGTGGGCGTTGGATGCACACGCCCGACCTCGGCATCTTCTATGCGCAACTCGATACGGCGGGCAACGTGGTCGTGCCCGAAGATCGTGTCCGGGCTGCCATGGACGCCGCACAGGGATCCGCCCAGGCGATGTCAGAGAATCTGCGACTCGCGCTCGGACAGGCGTGGGACGACGAACTCGACGTGTTTCGGTACGCGAGCGATCACTCGCCTGTGGTCTGGCTGCACAAGGTCGGCTGAAGTTGAATGCCGGTGTCTCCGACATGCTGAGGGCCTCTTCCCACCGGGGAAGAGGCCCTCAACATGTGCGCCGGGCACAGGGTCGTCAGACCGAGCGGAACGCAGCAACGGCGTTGTGCCCGCCGAACCCGAACGAGTTGGTCACGGCAAGCTGGTCGCCGCTGCCGAGATCCTGTGTGTCCCCGGCCACGGACAGTGGGATCTCCGGATCCTGTGTCGTGATGTTGATCGTCGGCGGCGCGATGCGCTCGGCGATCGCGTAGATCGAGAACACCGATTCCAGGGCTCCAGTTCCACCGAGCAGATGCCCCGTCGATGCTTTGGTGGCCGATACAGGAATCTCGCTGATTCGCTCACCGAAAACGGCACGCAGCGCAGCGTATTCGGCGATGTCGCCTACCGGGGTGCTTGTCGCGTGAGCGTTAATGTGCGTGACGTCGTGAGCCGACGCATCAGCCTGCTGAAGGGCAAGTGAGAGCGCACGGCTCGCACCGCGTCCTTCGGGATCGTTCGCGGTGATGTGGTACGAGTCTGCAGTGACGCCGGCACCCGCGAGTTCAGCGTAAATCTTGGCCCCGCGAGCACGAGCGTGCTCTTCGGTTTCGAGGACGAGGCTCGCCGCACCTTCACCCATGACGAAGCCGTCCCGGTCGACGCTGTACGGGCGTGACGCGGTCTCGGGGGAGTCGTTACGCTTCGAGAGCGCCTGCATTGAAGCGAACGACGCAATGGTAATGGGGTGGATCGCTGATTCTGTTCCGCCGGCGATCACGACGTCTGCAAGCCCGAGCTGAAGGTGCTCGTACGCGTTGGCGATCGATTCGGTGCTCGATGCGCACGCCGAAGCCACGGTGCGTGCGAAAGCGCGTGCGTGGAAGTGCATCGAGACGGCCGCCGACGCTGCGTTCGGCATCAGCATCGGCACGGTCATGGGCAGCACACGACGCGGCCCACGTTCGCGGAGAGTGTCCCACGCATCAAGAAGCGTCCACACTCCGCCGATGCCCGTTGCGTAGTCGACACCGAGTCGTTCCGGGTCGACGTCGGGCTCACCAGCATCCGCCCAGGCCTCCTGGGCAGAGATGAGCGCGAACTGGCTCGAGGGATCGAGCCGCTTAGCGACAGGGCGCGCAAGCACCTCGTGGGGACGGACCTTGGCCTCAGCTGCGAACGTGACGGGGATGTTGTATTCGTCGATCCAGTCGTATTCGAGGGTGTGGGTTCCGGACTCCTTCGCCAGCAAGGCCGTCCAGCTTTCGCGGGCGGTTCCACCGAGCGGGGACGTTGCACCGATTCCGGTGACGACGATCTTCTTGGTCATTCCTGCGACTCTCTCAGGGGTGTTACATTGCCCTCGACGCCCGCGCGGGCACACGTTTCCGTGGCCCGCGCCGGAGCGTGAGGTCTAGGCCTGGGCTTTGACGATGTAGTCCACGGCATCGCGGACGGTCTTGAGGTTCTTGACCTCTTCGTCCGGAATCTTGACGTCGAACTTCTCTTCAGCGTTCACGACGATGGTCATCATCGAGATTGAGTCGATGTCGAGGTCGTCGGTGAACGACTTGTCGAGCTCGACGGTGTCTGCTGCGATGCCGGTCTCATCGTTGACGAGCTCGGCGAGGCCCGCGAGGACCTCTTCATTGGACAGTGCCATGTGTATCTCCTTGAGTGTCGATTGACCGATGAACAGTCTAGAGGGCAAGACGGATCTGACGTGGATGCCGCTACGGCAGAACGATGATCTGGGCGCCGAATACGAGCCCCGCGCCGAACCCGATTTGAAGTGCGAGCCCCCCTGACAGCTCGGGATGCCCCTGTAGAAGTCGATGTGTCGCGAGCGGGATGGACGCGGCCGACGTGTTTCCGGTCGACTCAATGTCGCGTGCTATCACGACGCTGTCGGGCAGGCCGAGCTGCTTGGCGAACTCGTCGATGATGCGCATATTCGCCTGGTGCGGCACGAACGCGGCAAGGTCGCCGGGTTCGATGCCGGCCTGGTCGATGGCGGCACGTGCGACCTTCGCCATCTCCCACACAGCCCAGCGGAACACGGTCTGTCCCTCCTGGCGGAGAGTGGGCCACTCGGCTGTGCCATCGCGGTAGTCGAGGAGCGTCGAGTTCATCCCGACAGCATCCGCACGCGATCCGTCCGATCCCCAGATCGTGGGGGAGATTCCGGGCGTGTCGCTTGGCCCGACGACAGCGGCGCCCGCACCGTCCCCGAGCAGGAAGGAAATGCTGCGGTCGGTGGGATCGACGACATCCGAGAGCTTCTCGGCCCCGATGACAAGCGCATAGTGCGCTGCACCAGAACGAATGAGCGCGTCTGCCTGCGCTACCGCGTACGTGTACCCGGCGCACGCGGCGTTCAGATCGTATGCCGCTGCTGGGTTCGCCCCGACGCGGTCAGCGACCACCGCCGCCATCGACGGAGTCTGCTGCACGTTGCTGATCGTGGCGATGACCACAAGATCGATGTCTGTGGGGTCGACACCCGAGACGCGAATCGCCTCGTGCGCAGCATCCGTCGCCATGTCGACAGCCAGGACCCCGGCCGATGCGCGTGTGCGTGCCACTATGCCCGTGCGTTTTCTAATCCACTCGTCTGACGAGTTGATGGGTTCGACGAGGTCGTCGTTGGGGACGGAGAGGTCTCCGCGAGACGCTCCGAACCCGAGAAATCGGGTGTACGCGGATCCGGTGCTCTGATTGAGGGTTGGTGTTGTCATTGCTCTCTCGGGGGTCAGGCTGCTGTGATCATCTCGACGGCGGCGTCTAGGTCATCCGGGGTGTTGACGACCTGAGTGGGGATGCCTTTCAAGCCGCGACGAGCCAGCCCCACCAGCGCTCCGGCGGGGGCGATCTCGATCACTCCGGTCACTCCGGCCGTCTGGAATGAATCCATGCACAGATCCCAGCGTACGGGGGAGGCGACCTGTGTGACGAGGAGATCGCGGAAGCGAACGCCGTCCGTGACCTCGGAGCCGTCATTGTTCGTCCAGAGGCGCAGATGAGGGTCGGCGGCCGAGAATGACTCGGCCTGGGTGGCGAGGAAGTCGCGGGCGTTGTTCATGTACCGCGTGTGGAACGCCCCGCCGACCTTGAGCGGCATCACCCGGGCCTTTTCGGGAGGGGCATCGGCGAGACGAGCAAGGGCGGGAAGCTCACCGGCGACGACGATCTGGCCGCCCCCGTTGTAGTTCGCTGGCTGGAGGCCCAAGCTCTCCGCACGGGCGACGACGTCATCTGGGTCGCCACCGAGCACAGCACTCATACCGGTTGGTACGACTTTGGCCGCTTCAGCCATGGCAGATGCACGTTCACTCACGAAAGCCATGGCATCGGCGACCCCGAGCACACCCGCACCCGCGGCCGCAGTGATCTCGCCCACTGAATGCCCGGCAATGCCGCCCGCGCGTGCAAGCACATCACGCTGCTCGAGAGCGTCGAGAACGAGCAGGCCGGCCGCGACGATGAGTGGCTGGGCGACAGCGGTGTCCTTGATCGTCTCAGCGTCGCTCTGGGTTCCGTGCTTCGCGAGATCGAGTCCGGCAGCATCTGAATAGTCGGCGAGGCGAGATCTCGCGTCGTCCGATTCGAGCCACGGCTCCAGAAATCCTGGCTTTTGTGAGCCCTGTCCAGGGCAGACGATGACAATCACCGTTCTAGTCTGCCGGTCGCGAGGCGGTATTGAGTGTTGAACACCCACGAAGAATTGTGGCTTCCTTTGTCGAGAAGGTCACGATTTGGAGGTTCTGCGACGTGCCGGCTCGTGCTCGGAGATCGAGCCGAGGATGAGAGCGGCCTGCAAGATCAGCGCCTCCCGCGCGCCCGTGGCATCCCATCCGATCACCTCGGAGACCCGTTTCAGCCGGTACCGGACGGTATTGGGGTGCACGAACAGCTCGCGTGCCGTCGCTTCGAGGGAACGGCCATTGTCGAGGTAGCACCACAGAGTCGTCGCAAGCTCAGTCGAGTGATCTTTCAGCGGACGGTAGACACGGTCCACGAGTGTTCGCTTAGCCAGCGGATCTCCCGCCAAAGCTCGCTCAGGCAGCAGGTCATCGGCCAAGACGGGGCGTGGGGCGTGCCGCCAGGCGCGTGCGACAGCGAACCCGGCAAGAGCGGCGCGCGCGCTCTGCGAGGCCTCGACAAGGGTGGGCACGGCGTGGCCAAGCACCAAGTGCCCATCACCAAATCCGGATTCCAGCTGAACGGCAATCTCTTGGAACGAGAGACCCGGCGCCGTCCCCACGGTCTCTTCGCCCTCGGACGTTCGCGAATCAGAGCGACCGATCACGAGAACGAGCCTCTTTCCCTGCACACCGATCAGGACATCGGCCTGCATGTGACGGGCCGCGCGACGCAGGTGATCCACGTCGAGCTGTTGTGGCGTGGTGCCGACGAGAACGCACACCTCTCCGTGGCCGTGCCAGCCCAACGCGGCGATGCGGCTGGGCAACTCGTCATCGGTCTCGCCGGTGAGAATCGAATCGACGACGAGGGCCTCGAGGCGCGCATCCCAGAGCCCACGAGCCTCTGCAGCGCGCGCGTAGACATCAGCGGCGGCGAACGCGATCTCTCGGGAGTACAGCAGAATCGCTTCACGGAGCTGCTCGTCGCGGCCTGCCACACGCTCTTCGACGACCTCGACCGTGACCCGAATGAGCTGAAGGGTCTGCTGCAGGCTTACGGATCGCAGCAGCTCCCGCGGAGCAGCGCCGAAGACGTCGGCAGCGATCCACGGAGTCGAGCGCGGATCATCGAACCAGGCGATGAACGAGGAGATTCCGGCTTGAGCCACAAGTCCTACGGAACTGCGGCGCCCCGGGGGCATGTCGGCATACCAGGGCAACGTGTTCTCGAGCCGTTTGATGGTGACGGTGGCGAGCTCGCCTGAAATGCGGCGCAGCCAGGCGAGCGTCTCTTCTTTGGTCCGTGGCACGTTCGAACTGTCTCCTCGCGGTCACCAACGACTCTGGCATGGTGCGATCGCCGTGTGCGACGACCACTACCTCAGCCTATCGACCTCGGAGGCTAGCCTTGACGTATCGAACGGTAGAAAGGACTCCGCACATGATCAGCATTGGCGACGTCGCGCCAACGTTCGACCTTGTCGATCAGCACGGCAGGCGCGTGAGCGCGGTGTCACGTGCAGGCCGCCGGGTGATGCTGGTGTTTCTTCCGCTTGCATTTTCCGGCGTCTGCGGTGCGGAACTTGAGCAGCTCGACGCCGATCGTCGCCTTTTTGATGCGTCCCGCACCGAGGTGCTCGGCGTCACTGTCGATTCGATGTTTGCTCTCAGGGCATGGGCGGATGCTGTGGGAAGCAGCATCCGGCTTCTTTCTGATTTTTGGCCCCACGGTGCTGTGGCGGCTCGGTACGGGGCCTTCGATACTGAGACAGGGCGCGCGACACGGACGAGCGTTGCGATCAACGAGCACGGGCGCGTTGTCGAGCAGTTCTCGACGCCCGTGGACCGGCCGCGTACAGCAGAAATGTATCGTCGTGCGCTTGCGCGGTTCGACGTGGCTTCTTGAACCGCTATTATTGACAGGTCGCATCAGTGATGAGGGGCCTTTAGCTCAGTTGGTAGAGCGCCACGTTTACACCGTGGATGTCGTCGGTTCGAGCCCGGCAGGGCCCACGCGCGTGATGTTGCGCAGGTATCCGAAGCAGGTGGTTGTCGATGAGCCTTGCGATCCCGTATCTCCTGGATGCTGCGGCGGAGACCGGGCCTGACGAGGTCATAACGATCCTCGAAGAGCGCATCACTGTGGGGACCTTCAACGATCGTACTCAGGCTGGTGCCGATCGTTTTCTCGCCGACGGCCTTCGGCCGGGAGATTCGATTCGACTTCCGTCCTTCGACAGTCTCGCAAGCATCATTGACTCTCTTGCCGCAGCCAGGGTTGGACTCGTGCTGAGCGACATGGATCCCACGACACACGCGAGAACGAATCGGCCCCTGCCCACTGACCGATACGTCTCGGAGAGCCTTCTGTGGTCGGAGTCCGCCTTCGCATCCATCGGCGGAGACATGATCACCCATGGTCGCGTGATCCGTGCCGCCCGTCAGGACGCCAGAACGCTGCCCTCCGAACTCGGCCCGCTACTTCACGCGATCCGGGCCGTCGAGCAATCCGTGATCGGCACCGGTGGCGGGTCAGACACGATTCCGGTCGATCAGCTCGGGCGTTAAGCCCCCCGCGGACGCTGCGCGCATACAGACGCGACACGACCTACAGGAACCAAGCGGCGCCGGCGCTGACCACCAAGACGAAACCTGTTATCAGACTGGCCCAACCGGAGCGGATCGTCGCGCGGTGTTCCTCTGGCAGATCGGGGCGGACGTTGAGGCCCATGGCCGCTGTGACGCCAACGGCGACGGCGGCACCCATGATCAGGTACAGAGGTGTGGCGTACAGCCACGAATACGGTGCGAAATGCACCACGAGCACGATCGCCATCGCCAAGGGTACATCCGTGTACCGGCGCGTCGCGACGAGAAAGATGACCAGAGGCAGCGCGAGCAACTGACCGGCACTGAGCAGAACGGACAGCATGTCCATTCCTTCAAGCTCAGGTCGGTCGGCCTGAGACGTCAACGCCGTCAGAGCCAGCGCGACAGGCAGAGCAACCATCCCTTGAAACAGGGTCGCGTACGCGGCCGTGCGTTGACTCGCTCGATGCCACAGCACTCCGCACACCAGCCAGGTCGCACCGTATGCGAAGAGAAAACCCCAACCGTGCCTCGTTGCCTCACCCAACGCCTGGGTATATTCCGGTATCGTCACGCTGACCTCCGTGGCTCGCCGTGGAGCCAGTCTGACAGAAGGCACCCCTGAACGGACGAAGGCGAGCGGACCCCCTCTCAGGGCGAAAGCTGCTGACGTCTCACGATCTCGGCAATCCATGTCGGGGCAAACGGGGACGTGCAGTTCGGGGGAGTCGGATAGTCCTTCAGCACCTCGAGACGCTCTCCGATGGCGACAGCACGGTCACGCTGGTCCTCGTGCGCGATACCGATCTGTGCGAGGCAGGTGTTCATCTCCCACTGCAGGCGGTCCGGGGCGTCCTTCATCTGCTGCTCGATCGTGTCAAGGAGCGCCGACAGATCAAGACCCTCCGGCTGAGAAACAACGCGGTGCGCCGTCAGCGCCCAGCCCGCGCTCGCAACAACCGAGTCAGGGTCGGCGAGCCACAATTGGCGCAGCTCCTCGGCATGCGGAGATTTCTTCACGTTGTAGTTCACGAGCCAATCGTGAACTTTCGGAGCACGCGCCTGTCGCAGCATTCTGTCGAGGTCATCACGCGTGTAATCTCGGGGTCCGCTGATCAGAATGGCGAGGAGCCGTGCTGCGGTGTCGCCTGTGTCCCACAGCTTTGTGGCGAGTTCCGGATTCTTCTTAACTCGCTTCGCGATCGCGCGGAGCGATGAGAGATTGACCCCGTGATCATCGCCGTGCCGTTCATTCACCGCACGCATTCTCGGATTCTCGAGTGCGGCGAGCTCCACCAGCAGCGTGTCGACAGTCTCTTCAGCCACGGCAACTCCTTTGGCCAGCCTTGTGCCCGGATCTTCTTCAGCTTACGCGGCAAAGGCCGTCATCAGGCGAGGAGGGCCGTGATCTGTCTCGTCCCGGCGCGAGTGCGGTTCATGCACACGGGGTGACGTCGCGTAGTCTGGAATCGTGGCAGTCCTACTCTCAGAAATCCTCGCCGCCGCGGACGACCTGTGGCCATCCTCCGGAGCCGAGGAATGGGATGCCACGGGCCTCGCGAGCGGAGATCCTGGCGCAACAGTCGAGCGTGTGCTCCTCGCCGTCGATGCCGTCGGCGCCACCATCGACGAGGCTCTCGCCACGAAGGCACACCTGCTGCTTGTTCACCATCCTCTGCTCATGCGCGGGGTGACGAGCATTGCTGCTGACCGGTACAAGGGCAACATCCTGTCGCGACTCATCCGTCACGACTGCGCTTTGCTGGCTGCTCATACCAACGCAGACGTCGTCGACGGCGGAACATCATCGGCTCTGGCGGGCGCGCTCGGCGTCGTCGACACCGAACCCATCACCCCCGCGCGCAACGGAATTGGAGGCCTCGGTCGCGTCGGATCCCTGACTCACGCGCTTTCCCTCGAGGAGTTCGCGGCGCGCGTTGCCGACGCCCTACCCAAGACCGTCGGCGGCGTGCGTGTTGCGGGTGACCCGACAGCATCCGTCCAGCGCATTGCGATCTGCGGAGGGGCCGGGGACTCGTTGCTCAACCACCCGTCTGTGACGACGGCCGACGTCTACGTCACCAGCGACCTGCGGCACCACCCGGCTTCGGAGTCGCGTGAACAATCCCTGGTGACCGGTGGGCCCGCACTCGTGGATGTTTCGCACTGGGCTGCGGAGTCGCTCTGGTTGAGCACCGCGGCGTCCCAGCTGAGCGCACGCTTCCCCTCGCTCGATGTGCGCGTGAGCGACCAGCGAACCGATCCGTGGGACTTCTCAGTCCATAACGCTTGACGAAAGTGACACCCATGAAAGCACCCCACTCACAGCAGACGAAGCTCCTTGAGCTGCAGCAGATCGATTCACGCGTGGACCAGTTGCGTCACCGCGAGAAGAACCTGCCGGAGAACGCTGCACTTGCCGAGGCCACCGCCGAGCGGGACACCATCAACGCACGACTCGCGACGGAGGTGGGAGCGGTCGAGGACGCTCAGACGGAGCTCAACCGGCTGGAATCGGATGCTGCGACGGTGGCGACACGTCAGCAGCGCGACGAGCAGCGACTGCAGCAGACCTCCTCGGTGAAAGATGTTGCCGCGCTTGAAGCAGAACTGGAGTCTCTCAAGAATCGCACGTCCGCATTGGAGGATCAGCAACTCGAGGCGATGCAGTCCGTTGAGGATGCCACCGCGATTGCTGACGCCACACGAGCCGAGGGAGAGGCGATTCAACAGCGGATCTCAGAGATCACGCAATCGCGCACCGCAGCACTCGATGAGATGTCGGGCGAACTCGGCACGCTTGCCGGGGCGCGTACCGCACTGACAGAGTCGATCCAGGATGATCTGCTCGAGGTATACGAGAAGCAGCGTGCGAAGACCGGCATCGGTGCGGCGCTGTTCCGCCGCGGAACTTGCGGTGGATGCACGATGACTCTGACAGGCCAAGACCTCGCTGATGTTCGTGCCGCCGAGATCGACGACGTTGTGCGCTGCCCGGAATGCAGCTGTGTGGTCGTGCGTACCGAGGAGTCTGGGCTGTGGTGAGCACGATACGATAGATGTGTGAACGGGTCGGCAAGACGGTCGCGTCACCGATAATGGTGCCGAGGAACGTCCGGGCTCCGCAGAGCAGGGTGGTGGGTAACGCCCACCCGAGGCAACTCGCGAGATAGTGCAACAGAAAGCAGACCGCCGCCGGCTTCGGCCGGAGGTAAGGGTGAAAGGGTGGTGTAAGAGACCACCAGCATCCGGGGCGACCCGGGTGGCTTGGTAAACCTCGCCCGGAGCAAGGTCAGACAGGAAACAATGAGGCTGCTCGTCTCGTTTCCGGGTGGACCGCTAGAGGGTCGTGGCAACACGCCCCCGAGAGAGATGGCCGTCCAGGGCGCACGTCGCCTCAACAGAACCCGGCGTATCAGCTGGCCCGTTCACACATATGCCGGATGCATTTCGGATGCTCGTGCCGCTGCCCCGAGGATGCCGGCATTGTTCCGAAGCTGAGCCGGGACGATTTCTGCCGTGAGGTCGAGAAGCGGCAGGAAGTTCTGGTGGTGCTTGGACACACCACCTCCGACAACGATCAGGTCAGGGGATAGGTACACCTCGCAGGCGCTGTAATACCGCTGGAGGCGCTGTGCCCAGTCTTCCCAGGACAACCCTTCGCGTTCACGAGCGGCATTGGACGAGACAGTCTCAGCATCATGTCCGTCAAGTTCAATGTGTCCGAGCTCCACGTTGGGAACAAGGATGCCGTCACAGAGAATCGCCGTGCCGATGCCGGTGCCCAGCGTCGTCATCAACGTCACCCCGTCGGCGTCGCGGGCGGCACCGAACCGAAGCTCAGCGAGCCCAGCAGCATCCGCATCGTTGAGAAAGCTGATGTCGCGCGAGAGCGCGTCTTCGAAAAGCTTCTCAGCGCCGAGCCCGATCCATTCATCAGAGACGTTCGCCGCTGACATCGTCACCCCGTGTTTCACAACGGCTGGGAACGCAACCCCCAGAGGCGCATCGGCGATGTCATCGTGAGCGAGGGAGTCAAAGAGCTCTGTCACCGCATCGATGACGTCTCCGGGGCGGGCGCCGCGTGGCGTGGGAATCTTGATCCGATCGCTGATCAGCGTGCCGGTTCGCACGTTGACGGATGCGCCCTTGATTCCTGTCCCGCCGATGTCGATGCCGATTGCGACGTCTCTGTCGTGTGCGCTCATGCCACCAGATTACCGGTGTCAGGGCAGTGTCAGTACCTCGGCGCCTCGCTCGGTGACGAGGAGGGTGTGCTCGAACTGGGCGGTCAGAGATTTGTCTTTCGTCGTGACCGTCCAGTCGTCCGGCCAGAGGTCCCAGGCGACGTCGCCGAGTGTCAGCATCGGCTCGATCGTGAACACCATCCCGGGCTGAATGATCGTCGCATACTGTGGAGCAGCGTCGTAGTGAGGAATGATCAGCCCTGAATGGAAGGCTTCACCAACGCCGTGCCCGGTGAAGTCGCGGACGACACCGTATCCGAAGCGTTTCGCGTACGACTCGATGGCACGCCCGATCACGTTGATCTCTCGGCCCGGCGCTACGGCCTTGATTCCGCGACGCAAAGCCTCCTCGGTACGTGTGACGAGATCACGTGCAGTCTGCGAGGCGTCACCGACGACGAACGTGCGATTCGTATCACCGTGCACTCCGTCGCGGTACGCGGTGATGTCGATGTTGATGATGTCGCCATCCTTCAGCACCGTGTCGTCGGGGATGCCATGGCAGATGACCTCGTTGATCGAGCTGCAGAGCGATTTCGGAAATCCGCGGTACCCGAGTGTCGACGGATAGGCGCCGTTCTCGATGATGTAGGCATGCCCCACACGATCAAGCTCGTCTGTCGTCACGCCCGGCCGGATCCGCTCTGCAACTGCGTCGATTGCGCGCGCCGCGATCACGCTGGCCGTGCGGATCCGCTGAACCTGATCCTCCGTATAGGTGTCGTCTCCCGTGTATGCCGCAGGAGCCTTCTTGCCGACGTATTCCGGGCGTGCGATGGCGGCGGGAACAGGACGCTGTGGGCCGACGCGTCCGGGGAACAGATGACCGTGTGAATCCTTGGGCATAGACTCGATCCTAAGCGAGCACGGAGGAGGCACCGATGACCGACGATCCATCGACGAAATATTGGTACAACCTCAAGACTGGCGCGGTCGAACACGGCTATGAATCTCCGTCTGTTGACAGGGCGGGCCCTTTCGACACGGCTGAGGAGGCTGCACGGGCCCCGGAGCGATTGGCCGAGAACAGCCGGAAATGGGACGAGGAAGACGAAGCAGAGCGGTGACGTCCGCTCGTCGCACAGGTACGAGTAGTGCTCACCGGATAGCCTGGGTACGGCCATCGGCTGGTGTCGAAAGGGGAATGGATGGACAAGCAGCGTGACTTCGTTCTTCGAACGATCGAGGAACGAGGGATCAAGTTCGTCCGGCTGTGGTTCACCGACGTCGTCGGCACCCTCAAATCGGTCGCCATCGCGCCCGCCGAGGTCGAGGGCGCATTTGCCGAGGGTCTGGGCTTCGACGGCTCCGCGATCGAGGGGTTCACGCGCAGCTACGAGTCAGATCTTCTATCGCTCCCGGATCCCGGGACGTTCCAAGTACTCCCGTGGCGTGGCGAGATCGACCCGACCGCCCGCATGTTCTGTGACCTCACCACTCCAGACGGCCAGCCAGCAGCAGCAGACCCTCGGCACGTCCTCAAGCGCACACTCGAGAAGGCGAAGGATCTCGGGTTCACGTTCTACACGCATCCCGAAGTCGAGTTCTATCTCATGAAGTCGACGGCGCTTGTCGACGGTAGCCCGGTTCCCGTCGACGACGCTGGATACTTCGACAACGTTCCTGGCGGCACCGCGCATGATTTCCGCCGTCGGGCCGTGACCATGCTGGAGGACATCGGGATTTCTGTGGAATACAGTCATCATGAGGGCGGTCCGGGCCAGAACGAGATCGATCTTCGATACGCCGACGCCCTCACTACCGCCGACAACATCATGACTTTCCGAACCGTGGTCAAGGAAGTCGCGATTGAGCAGGGCGTGCACGCGACGTTCATGCCTAAGCCGATGTCCGGTCAGCCAGGGTCGGGAATGCATACACACATGTCGCTCTTCGAGGGCGACACGAATGCCTTTTACGAGGCGGGTGCCCAGTATCAGCTCTCCAAGGTCGGCCGCCAGTTCATCGCCGGGTTGCTCACCCACGCGCAAGAGATCACCGCCGTGACGAACCAGTTCGTGAACTCGTACAAGCGCATCTGGGGCGGCGACGAGGCACCGAGTTTCGTCACCTGGGGCCACAACAACCGTTCAGCGCTCATTCGGGTGCCGATGTACAAGCCACACAAAGGGCAGAGCTCACGCGTGGAGTACCGCGGCATCGACTCCGCGTGCAACCCGTACCTTGCGTTCTCGCTCATGCTGGCCGCCGGCCTCAAGGGAATCGAAGAGGGCTACGAGCTTCCCGCGGAAGCCGAGAACAACGTCTGGAGCCTGTCCGATGCCGAGCGACGTGCGCTCGGGTATGAACCGCTCCCGTCCAACCTTGACCATGCCGTTCAGTACATGGAGCAGTCCGAGCTCGTCGCCGAGACGCTCGGCTCGCAGGTGTACGACTACTTCATGCTCAACAAACGTCAGGAATGGTACGACTATCGGGCACAGGTCACGCCTTACGAGCTGCGCACGAACCTCACCGCTCTGTGACCGCCCATGGCTGCACGTGACCAGTCAGCGCTGAGCGGTCTCGCGCGCGCCGGCTTCGCCCGTCTCACGGAGGCGAAGTCCTGGCTTGCAGAGCTCAGTGATCTCCTCGGCATCCCGTCTGATTCGATCGCCCCTGAGCTCAGCGTTGCCGCCGACCCGGATGCTGCGCTGACGCACCTCATCGATCTCGAACGAGCACACAAGGGAAGTGTCGGCGGGCTCTGGAGCGAGGAGTCCCCGCGACGAGCGCTCGTGCGTGTCGTGGGAGCGTCGAGCGGGCTCGCCGAGTTTCTCCTCCGACATCCAGAGCACCTCGATGTGATGACCCGCAGCGGGGAACGCATTCCGACAGCATCCGAAATGCGCGATGACTTTGCGACGGCACTGGGGGAGTCTCACGGGTTCGCTGACCGGAGCGATGATGCCGCTGCTTGCCTGTTGCGCGAAAGGTACCGCCGACTCCTCACCCGAATCGCCATCGTGGACCTCAGCGCCCAAGATCCGCGAGAGGTGCTTGACGAGGTGACCGGATATCTCACGGATGCCGCCGCCGCTGTTCTCGAGGCGTCACTGTGGATCGCGCGAAGCCGCGTCAGCGACCCGGACGTGGGTAGTGCTCTCTTCCCGCGCGCCGATGTCGAACAGACCAGGATCGCGATCATCGGAATGGGTAAGGCCGGAGCACGTGAGCTGAATTACGTCAGCGATGTTGACGTGATCTACGTGGCGGAGCCTGACGGCGATTTGGGCCAGAGCAGAGCGATCGACGTCGCGACACGCCTGGCCATGCAGGTGCAGCGCATCATTGACGAACCAGACATCGAACCTGGGCTCTGGGAAGTCGACCCGAATCTGCGGCCGGAGGGCAAAGACGGTGCGCTCGTGCGCAGCCTGGACTCCCACGCCGCGTACTACGCACGCTGGGCGAAGAGCTGGGAGTTTCAGGCCCTCCTCAAGGCGAGGCCGTTGGCGGGAGACCCCGAGCTCGGGCAAAGCTATATCGACGAGATCTGGCCCCTCGTCTGGGACACTGCCCACCGGGAAGACTTCGTGGAATCCGTCCAGTCGATGCGGGGGCGCGTGACCGCGAACATCCCCGCTGACGAGGTTCAGCGCCAGATCAAGCTGGGGCCGGGCGGGCTGCGGGACGTCGAATTTACCGTGCAGCTTCTTCAGCTCGTGCATGGCCAAGCTGATGAGGAGGTGCGTCACCGGGGGACGTTGCCTGCATTATCCGCGCTGTCTGACGCGGGCTACATCGGGCGTCAGGAAGCGTCGGAATTCGCGGAAGCGTACCGTTTTCTTCGCGTTCTCGAGCACCGCCTCCAACTCGTACGTTTGCGGCGAACGCACCTGATGCCGCGTGAGGAAGAGAGCCTTCGCGTTCTCGCACGAGCAGCGCGGCAGTCCGGCGGAGCCTCGAGCCTCGTGAAAGCGTGGGAAAAGACGAAGCACGACGTGCGAGAACTGCACGAGAGGCTGTTTTTCCGCCCGCTCCTGAGCGCTGTCGCGGCTCTGCCCGAAGACGAGCTCACGCTCAGCACGGACCAGGCGAAGGCCCGACTCACGGCAATCGGATTCCGGGATCCACGCGGAGCGCTGTCACATATTGCCGCGCTTACGGCGGGGGTCTCTCGACGCGCAGCGATTCAGCGTCACCTGCTGCCCGTGATGCTGCGCTGGTTCGCGGAGGGAGCCGACCCTGACTACGGCCTTCTCGCGTTTCGCCGCTTGAGTGATGCTCTGGGCTCGACGCACTGGTTCCTGCGCATGCTGCGCGACTCGTCGATGGTTGCGGAGCGACTCACGCGTGTGCTGTCGAGTTCGCGCTACGTCGGTGAGCTCCTCGCCGCGTTTCCCGAGTCCTCGGCCTGGCTGGAGAATGACTCAGAACTGCGCCCGCTCAGCTCCAGGGCATTGCGTGACGAGATGCAGGCAATTTTCTCGCGGCATGAATCGCTCGAGCGCGCGGCGAAGGCCGTGCTCCGCGTGCGCCGCCGTGAGATTCTGCGACTGGCGCTCGGGGCGATCCTTGATATCGACGGGGTGACCGAACTCGGCCCAGCGCTGGCCGACATCACTGACGTCACGCTTCAGGGAGTACTGCGGCAGATTCGATCGACGGTGGACGGCCGGGACCTTCTCGAATTCGCTGTCGTCGGAATGGGGCGGTTTGGGGGAGCAGAGCTGGGCTTCGGCTCGGATACCGATGTCATCTATGTCTTCCGCCCGCTCACCGACGACTCATCTCAGGCACAGTCGATCGCGCAGAAGTATGTTTCCGAGCTGACGCGTCTCACCGACGACCCCGTGCTTCCGTTTGATCTCGACGTTGATCTGCGACCCGAGGGCAAGAACGGACCACTCGTGCGTTCCCTCTCGTCGTACCGCAGCTACTACGAACGCTGGTCGCTGACCTGGGAGGCTCAGGCGCTGCTGAGGGCTCGCGGCGTTGCCGGCGACGAGAATCTGATCGCCGACTTCACAGCCATGGCGGATGCTGTGCGATATCCGGAGCAGATCAGCGAGAACGATGTCCGCGAAGTGAAGCGCATCAAGGCTCGCGTCGAGAATGAGCGGCTGCCGCGCGGCGCCGATCCACTGCGGCACGTCAAGCTAGGGCGCGGATCGCTCAGCGATGTCGAGTGGTTCGTACAGCTTATCCAGTTGCAGCACGCGCACGAGATTCCTACGTTGCAGACAACATCGACGCTCACGGCTCTTGACGAGGCCAGGTCGAACGGTCTCATCAAGGATGACGAGGTCGAGCAGTTGCGAGACGCATGGATCTTCGCTTCCCGGGTGCGTTCAGCGATGACGCTCTGGCTGAACCGCACAACTGATGTGCTGCCGTCAGAACGACGTCAGCTTGAGGGAATCGCCCGAATTCTCGAGTATCCGCCTGGTTCCGCGGGAGTGCTCGAGGAGGACTACTTCACCATCACCCGACGTTCCCGCCGGGTCTTCGAGCAGTCTTTCTACGGCCGGCCAGATCTACCGCACACCCGGGCCTTCTGATCAGCGTTCGCACAGACGAGGGCCGGACGATGCCTATCGTCCGGCCCTCGCGTGCGTGCTGCTACTACACTCCGAAGTAGAGCTCGAACTCATACGGGTGTGGCCTGAGGGCAAGAGGCTTTAGCTCGTTCTCGCGCTTGTAGTCGATCCACGTGTCGATCAGCTCACGGGTAAATACACCGCCTTCGAGAAGGAAGTCGTGATCGGCCTCGAGGGCGTCGAGGGCGGCTCCGAGTGACGCGGGCACCTGCGGGATTCCCTTGGCCTCTTCTGGCGGAAGCTCATAAAGGTCCTTGTCGATCGGATCCATGGGTTCAATGCGGTTCTTGACCCCGTCGAGCCCAGCCATCAGCTGTGCCGCGAATGCGAGGTACGGGTTGCCTGAGGCATCAGGGGCGCGGAATTCAATGCGCTTAGCCTTTGCGTTGGTACCGGTGATCGGGATGCGAATGGACGCCGACCGGTTGCCCGCCGAGTAGACGAGATTGACTGGCGCTTCGAAACCAGGAACAAGACGGTGGTAGGAGTTCACCGTCGGGTTCGTGAACGCGAGTACGGCTGGCGCATGGGCGAGCAGGCCCCCGATGTACCAGCGCGCGAGGTCTGACAGCCCTCCGTAACCGTTCTCGTCGTAGAAAAGCGGTTCCCCGCCGTTCCACAGCGATTGGTGGGTGTGCATTCCCGAACCGTTATCGCCGTACAGCGGCTTTGGCATGAACGTCGCCGTCTTGCCCCATTGCTCAGCCGTGTTCTTGACGATGTATTTGAATTTCAGGATGTCATCTGCCGAGTGGACCATCGTGTCGAATCGGTAGTTGATCTCACCCTGACCCGCCGTGCCGACTTCATGGTGGCTGCGCTCGAGCTCGAGGCCGACATCGGTCAGCTTGATGCAGATGTCATCGCGAAGGTCGGCGTGTTTGTCCACCGGGCTGACAGGGAAGTACCCACCTTTGAACGGGGTCTTGTTCCCCAGGTTTCCGCCCTCTTCGACGCGGGCTGAGTTCCAGGCGCCCTCGCCGGAGTCAACGCTGTGGAATGCGGTGTTCTCTTTGACCTCGTAGCGCACGTCATCGAAGATGTAGAACTCGGCCTCGGGTGCGAAGAATGCGGTGTCTGCGATTCCCGTTGACGTGAGGTACTTTTCCGCCTTCTTCGCGACCTGACGCGGATCCTTCGCATAGATCTCTCCGGTGCGAGGGTTATAGATATCAAAGATGAGTACGAGCGTGCGTTCCCGGCGGAACGGATCAACGTACGCGGTGGAGACGTCAGGGATCAACTGCATGTCTGATTCGTGGATGCTGGCAAACCCGCGAATCGAGGATCCATCGAAGAGCTGGCCCACGCTGAAAAAGTCCTCGTCAACCGTCGACGCCGGGATATTGAAGTGCTGCTGCACCCCGGGAAGATCGGTAAAACGGATGTCGACGAATTTGACATCTGTCTCCTTGATGAATTCGAGAACGTCCGAGGGGGAACTGAACATGCGGGTCACTCCAGATGTCTGATTCTGATCACGCTGCGCCATGCAACGACAACACCATAGAGCGGGGCGATTTCTCGTCGGTATCACTCATGTTTCCACGATGTTTCGTCGGCACGGCCCAGCTAGAATGGCGTTGTGCCACCCTCCAACATACCCGGTCAGACTTTCGGCGACCTTGCTCCGAGTGAATATCCAGGTGAAAGGCTGGGTCTTCCGCGCGAGGGGCACGGCAGTATTGCCCGGTTCGGGCGACGCCTCATCGGGCTGATCATCGACTGGGCAATCGCGTCGCTGATTGTCTCCGGCCTTGCGGCTCTCCTGCCATCGCTCGCCTCTCTGGCACAGCATCCCGCGACAATCCCGCTGGCTTTCGCTGTGCTCCAGGTGATCTTCATTCCGACGATCGGCGGAAGCATCGGGCATCGCCTCTGCGGGATGCGCCTCGTCCCGCTCGCGGGCGGCTATGTCGGACTGTGGCGGCCGGCGCTGCGCACCGTTCTGCTCTGCCTGATCGTCCCGATTCTCGTGTGGGACTCCGACCAGCGCGGATTCCACGACAAGATCGCGGCGACCGTACTGATCAGAGGCTAACTGCCGTGATCAGCGCGCACGCTGCGGGCGGACCTTGTACGGGTCGACGCCCTTCGGGATCGGAAGCTGATTGTTCAGTGATCCCAGCCGATTCGTGATGGCGAGTACTTCCGCCTTCGTCAGCTGTCGCTTCACCTTGCGCATCGACTTGGCGAGCTTGTAGAGCGGAATCGAATCGTCATCCGGTCCGACCTGAAAGACGGAGATCGGAACGTTGGGCAGGACTCGTTTGACCTTTCGCCGCTCATCCTCAAGCATGCGCTTTGTTCGAGACGCGGGGCCCTCGGCGACGAGCGCAACCCCTCCGCGTCCGACGGCACGGTAGATGGCATCCTGCGTGCGACCGTTGACATTTACCGGCATCTCGCTACCGGCCCATCCGCGGGGGAGCGAACTCTTGAACACGGCTCCGACGGCACCCGCCTGACCACTGATCTGACTGTACGCGGCTTTCTCCGCACGACGGCCGAGGATGATCATCGCGGCCAAAAGACCGGCGAGCAGTCCCGATAGGATCCACATCACCATCATGAAGACGTTGCCACCAGCAAGGAACACGGCAAGAAGAACACCCGCGGCCACACCGAGAACGAGGCCGAGAAGCATCCACCATTGTGCGAGCGAGTCGTAACGACGCGTCATCTGGAAGACTTGCCACATCTGCTTCAGGCGGCCAGGTTCCTTCGTCGATTTCGCGCTCTTTGACTCTCGTGCCATGTCATCCAGGATACGTCACCGCGGCAGCTGTTAGCGACGTGAGAGCGCCCCTCGTGGGTTCATTCGCCCACAGCGCAGGCGACGTGTCTGGTTATACACAGCAACCGAACGACGAGGATGCTCGAACCGCAGCGTGAGGCAGAATCACCCCATGACACAGTCACTGTCCAACCGTCAGGCTGATTCCCGGTGGCCGACAAGCTCTGAGGCGACGATGTGCGGGTACAGTCCGCTGCGACGCTTGCACACCGGCGAACGGACGACGGCCTTCCTCGCACGTGCCCCAGGCTCTGAGGTCCATGTCGTCCTCCGGGTCTTCACCGGACCGGATGGACCGGCTCGCGCTCTTACAGAGCTGGAGATGGCGGCACAGGTCGATACCCCGCATCTCCAGAGGGCTAAAGACATCGGCGTCTCGCCGACGAATGACCCGGTTCTTGTGACCGCGCGCCTGGGCCGCAGGCTCAGTGAGCTTCTCGACGGCGGAGGACACATCGCTCCCGGCTCAATTGTCACGCTTGCCGCACCCCTCGCGGCGGCTCTACGTTGCCTGCATGAAAACGGAATCGCTCACGGCGCCGTGGACGTCGCGCACATCAGGCTCGCCTCAGATGGCAGTCCTGTTCTGGTGGGAGCGGACGGCGGGCTGTCCGCAACTCCGACAAATGTCCGCTCCGATCTCGAGGGGTTCGCTCACCTCCTGGACTCGGTTTTGCAGAACAGCGATGGCAGCTGCAGGTCTCGCGGCATGAGCGAGATCACGGCATGGTTACGCAATCGGTGCCAGGGTCCGGATCGACCACCGCCGGATACCTATGCCGATCTAGAACGTCGCATCTTCGCACTGGCGACACCACTGCCGTTCGCCGTCGGCGAGAGACAGCCCGTACCGACGCAACGGACAGATTGGGTGCGAGATCGCTCGGTTCGTCGGCGTGATGGCGGTTCCCCCGTCGCGGCTCTCCTCGAGGGGGAGCTGTCGTTCTCACTCGAGGAGACGCGAAATCTCCTCCGTCAGATTGTCGACCGACTGCGTGGCAGGCGCGGACGCCTCGTACTCGTCGCGGTACTGATCTTCGCTGTCTTCCTGACAGGCACCCTGTGGCTCCTTCCGCAGCGCACGTCTGCGGACGAGTCCTCAAGCGCACCGACGAAACGTCCCGTCCCCCCCGCAACGATGGCCGACGTCGCCCCTGCGGACCTGGACGAGAGCAAAGCACTCGACAAACTGCTCGCTATGCGACGCGTATGCCAGGAACAGAGCCATGCGGCGCGGTGCCTCGCCCACGTCTATGAAACTGGGTCTCCGGCGTTAGAGGCCGACAGGGCGGCTTTAGGCGCCTCAGCTCGTGATCCCTTTCCGGTGCTGAGCCTCGAGCCTGCGCGTCGAGACGTCACCGCGCAACGGGTCTCAGGCGGTTTCGCAGCGTTCATCGTCAGAGATTCGGACGCCAAAAACCAGCCGGTCTCCGTCATTCTGACGATGACGGAGACCGGCTGGTTGATACGCGATATCTTCGATGCTTAGAGGCCGAGCTGACTCTCAAAGTCGTCGTTCTCAAGCGCGTTCGTGACAGCCGCGAGGAACCGCGACGCGTCGGTACTGTCGATGATGCGCTGATCATACGAGAGCGACAAGTACGCGATCGAGCGGACGGCAATCGCATCGGAACCGTCGACGACAACGACCACGGGGCGCTTGACGACAGCACCGACGCTGAGCGCTGCTGACTGAGGCAGAAACACCAGCGGAGTCTCGATGAGAGCACCACGATCTGCTGAACTCGCAATCGTGAAGGTCCCGCCCGAGAGCTCATCCGGCTTCAGGCTGTTCGACCGAGTGCGCTCTGCCAGGTCATCGATCGATGTCGCCAGCCCGGCCACATCGAGCGACGAGGCATTCTTGATCACAGGACTCAGCAGACCACGATCGGTATCAACAGCAACGCTCAGGTTCTCAGCACCGGGGTAGACGATCTGATCACCGTCGACGGTGGCGTTGATGATCGGGTGCTCCTGGAGCGCCTGTGTCGCTGCCTTGGCGAAGAACGGAAGCACATCGAGCGCTTTGCCTGTCTTCTCGGTGAACTTTTGCTGCACGCGCTCAATGAGCTGAACGACGGGCGTCACATCCGCCTCGACGACCGTTGTCACCTGCGCCGTCGTCTGGCGCGACGAGACAGCCTGCTCCGCGGCGACACTGCGCAGCCGGGTCATCGGCTGTGACGTGCCACGCAACTCGGATACAGCCGCGGGGGTCGGTGCCCCTGAGCTCGTGGAACGGGAGGCGGCGTCCAGGACGTCTTCCTTGCGGACACGTCCTCCCACTCCCGTCCCTTCGACAGTCGACAGATCCACACCGTGCTGGTTCGCAAGCCGCCGTACGAGTGGCGTGACATAGCCCGCATTGCCCGTAACATCGACCGTCTCTGCCTGGACAGGTGCGGACGATGACTGTGCGGGTTCTGTGGACGATGACGCGGACTCTGACGCGGCGGCAGGCCTCTCGGGCACCGTTTCGGGCTCAGACGGCTGCTCTGGGCGTGATTCCTCCGCTACCTTCTCGGGCTCCGCAGGCGCGTCTGATTCTGCGGTTTCAGACTGTTCTGGCGCTGCGTCATTCTCGGTCTGCTCATCAGACGCGCTGGGCTCAGACGAGGATTCGTCTTCGCTGTGATCGCTATCACCGGCAGGAACGTCAGACGAGGACGTCCCGGATCCGTCGCCGACCTTCGCGAGCGGAGCGCCGACGTCGATCGTGTCGTCTTCCTCCGCGTAGACCTCCTCCAGCACGCCCGCAACGGGCGACGGGATCTCCGTATCGACTTTGTCGGTCGATACTTCGAGCAGCGGTTCGTCGACATCGACGTGATCACCCACACTCTTCAGCCAGCGGGTGACCGTCCCCTCGGTGACACTTTCGCCGAGTGCCGGCAGGTTCACCGTTTCGCTCATGACCTCGTCTCCTTTGAAAGCATTTCCTACTCCTAGCGTATCGATCAGAGCGCGTGCAGGGGCTTGCCAGCCAGCGCGAGGAACGCCTCTCCCAGCGCCTCGCCCTGTGTCGGGTGAGCATGGATGAGCGGCGCAACGTCCTCGGGGTAGGCCTCCCAATTCACCGCGAGCTGAGCCTCGGAAATGAGCTCGCCGACGCGGGCGCCGATCATGTGTACCCCGACGACAGGACCCTCGTTGACACGTACGACCTTCACGAGGCCACTCGTGTCGATGATCTCGCTCTTGCCGTTTCCGGCCAAGTTGTAGTCATACGCGGTGATCGCATCATCGCCGTACTGTTCCTTAGCCTTCGCCTCGGTCAGGCCGACGGAGGCGACCTCCGGGTCGCAATATGTCACCTTGGGAATGTTCACGTCTGAGATCACGACGGGCTTCTGACCAGCGATCTCTTCGGCGACGAAGATTCCCTGTTGGAAACCACGGTGCGCAAGCTGGAGTCCCGGCACGATGTCACCGACCGCGTACACGCCGGAGACATTCGTCTCAAGCCGGTCATTCGTGAGAACGAATCCGCGATCCATCTCGATTCCGACCTCGTCGTAGCCGAGTCCTTCGGTCACGGGCCCACGCCCAACAGCGACGAGCAGGATGTCGGCGTCGATGGTTTCGTCGGTCTCGAGGGTGACGGTGACGCCATCATCTTTCTGATCGACCGATTTGAACTTGGTGCCGATCTTGTAGTCGATTCCGCGACGGCGGAACTGACGCTCGAGCAGCTTGCTGATCGTCTCGTCCTCGTTCGGGACGAGATGCGGCAGACCCTCGATCACTGTGACCTCGGCGCCAAATGAGCGCCAGACACTGGCGAACTCCACGCCGATCACGCCACCCCCAAGCACGGCGACCTTCTTGGGTACGTAATCCAGTGAGAGCGCCTCTTCGCTCGTGATCACACGGCCGCCGATCTCGAGACCAGGCAGAGACCTGCTGTACGACCCGGTGGCGAGGATGATGTTCTTCCCAGTGATCGTGGTGTCGCCGACCTGCACCGTCGTGGGGGAGGTGAGACGCCCTTCGCCCTCGATCGTCGTGATCTTGCGTGCCTTGACGAGTCCCTGCAGTCCCTTGTACTTCTTCGCGATGATTCCTTCGCGGTACGCGGTGACGCCCTCGATGTCGATTCCGTCGAACGACGTCTTGACGCCGAACTTCGCGGAATCGCGAGCGTAGTCTGCCACCTCGGCGGCATGCAGAAGCGCCTTGGTCGGGATGCAGCCGCGGTGGAGGCACGTGCCTCCGACCTTGTCCTTCTCGATCAGTGCGACGGAGAATCCGAGCTCACTGCCTCGGAGCGCCGCTGCGTATCCGCCACTTCCGCCGCCGAGTACGACGATGTCAAAATTCTGCTCCGACACTGAGCTTCTCCCTTTGCCGATTGATGGTGCGGTTTCGTATCGCACGCCGGTGTGCAGCGAGCGACCGTTTGGTTGCGCTGAAGCGCCTCTTCGACCTTACTACGCGCTGGCCTGCTGTTCGGCGAGCGCGAGCAGTGTCCGGACGGTGACGCCCGTAGCTCCTTTTCCGTTGTACCCGTATGTTGCGGTGCCGTTGTCACCGGGGCCTGCGATGTCGAGGTGGACCCACGAGATCTTCTCGTCAGAGCCCTCTCGTGTGCCGACGAATTCCGAGAGGAAATGCCCCGCGACCAGCATCCCGCCCTCGCGTCGTGAGAGATTCGCGTTGACCATGTCGGCGACATCTGAATCGAGAGCTGAGCGGAGTTCAGCTGGAAGGGGCATCTCCCAGAACTTCTCGCCGATCCGGTCGGCGATTGCGACGACATTTGCGGCGCTGTCGTCGTTGCCCATCACGCCCGTGTAGCGCTTGCCGAGCGCCACGACTGCGGCACCGGTCAGCGTGGCGACATCGACGATCAGATCAGGGTGCTCTTCACTGGCGGCAGCGAGACCGTCAGCCATGACGAGACGTCCCTCGGCATCGGTGTTTGTCACCTCGACGGTGCGCCCACCGTACATCTTGAGCACGTCTCCGGGGCGCGTGGCTGATCCCGATGGCATGTTCTCCGCCATGCACAACCACGCCGTTACGCGCGTGGCGATTCCGATGCGGGCAGCGGCGGTGATCGTCGCCAACGCGGTCGCGGCACCGAGCATGTCGTACTTCATGCCCATCATGCCGGTCGACGGCTTGAGCGAGAGTCCACCGGTATCGAATGTGATGCCCTTTCCGACGAGGGCGATGTGCGAGGTCGCACCGGCAGGCGAGTAATCGAGCTTGACAAGTCTCGGGCCGTGCTCAGAGCCGCGTCCGACGCCGATGATGCCACCAAAGCCGTCGGCCTCGAGCTGTGGAACGTCCCACACGGTCGTCTCGATCGGAAGACCGGATGCCTCGTCGGATGCCGCTGCGGCGAAGTCCTCGGGAGTCAGCTCGGACGCCGAGGTGTTGCCGAGATCGCGGACAAGATGCACGGCGCGCGCTGTTGCGGTCACGCGCAGCACCTCGTCGTCGCTGAGCGGCTCCGGCGCCACGATCGTCACAGAGGCAACGGGCGCCGTCTTGTCGCTCACACCCTTCTCACTCGTGTACGTGTACGCACCGAGCGCAGCCCCCTCGGCGACAGCGACCACGTCAGCGTGGTCTGTGAGAGGCAGGGCGAAGCGAACGGATGCTGTTCCCGCGAGCTGCCGCACGGCGGATCCCGCGGCCTGCCGAAGCGACTCAGGCGTGGCCTCGCGACCGATTCCAATGACCGCGACAACCGTCGACGGGGAGTCCGGAACCACAGCGCGCGTCATCGAGTCGGCGGCGCCGCTGACGCCAAGCGCGCTGAGGACTCCGGACAGGCTCTCAAAACCGTCGACGGCGTGGAGGCGTGGTCCATCAGGCGTCGCAATCGCCCCGACGATGGTGATGTCGGCGTCTGCGGAGAGAGGGGAATCAGGTGCAAAATCAAGCGAGAGTGTGCTCATACCTTCATGCTATCGGCGTCCACGTTCGCTCTGGGCGCTACGACAGGGGGCCGAGGGCGCTGTGCTCCCGAATAGCATGGAACCATGAGCATCCCTGAAGACCTGGTTCGTTTCACGGAATCGGCGCATGCCGTTCCCGAGGGGCTCCCGTTGGTCATCGGTCTCACCGGTTTCACTGACGCGGGCAGCACCATCGCCCAGGCCATCACCTATTTACACGACAATGAAACGTCGGACGACATCGCCATCTTCGACAACGACGCTCTTCTCGACTACCGTGCGCGCCGACCGATCATCCAGTTCGAGCATGATCACCTGACGAGCTATGAACCCGCGCGGCTCGCGCTCTCGCTCGCCTCCGATGAGCTGCATCGACCGTTCCTTCTTCTGACAGGCTATGAACCGGACTTTCGTTGGGAATCGTTCACAGCGACAGTTGTCGACATCATTGAACGGTTCCATGTGGCCCACACGACGTGGGTCCACGGCATCCCGATGCCTGTGCCGCACACGCGCCCCCTCGGGGCCACCGTAAGCGGCAATCGCGAAGATCTCGTCGACTCACTCTCTATCTGGCGCCCGACGACACAGCTTCCGGCTAATGTGCTTCATCTTCTCGAATACCGGCTGCAGCAGCGCGACCAGCCGGTCGCCGGATTCGCTCTCCTGGTGCCTCACTATCTGACCGAGACCGAGTACCCACCAGCAGCGTTGACCGCTCTTGAGCTGTACAGTGCCGCATCCGGCCTGGTCTTTCCCAGCGATGAGCTGCGCGAGGAGGGGCGGACGTTCGTGTCGCGGGTCGATGAACAGGTCGCCGAGAACGGTGAGCTTGGCAAGCTCGTGTCGTCCCTTGAGTCGCGATACGACACCTACATGGAGGGCACGGAGCAGCGTTCGCCGCTCACCATGGACGAAGGTGACCTGCCGTCCGCAGACGACATCGCGGCCGAGTTGGAACGCTATCTCGCCGCACGGCGTCCGGCGGACGGAGACTCCTCCGAACCCGATGCCTGACGCCCTGTAGCATCAGAGGAGTGAACTCCCGTCGCTCCTGGATCGTCTTCATCGTCGGAGTGGCGGCATACGTTGTCGCAATCCTGCAGCGCAGCACACTCGGGGTCTCGGGCGTTGCGGCTGTCGATCGCTTCGACATCACAGCATCCGCTCTCTCATCGCTCGCCGTCGTGCAACTCGTCGTCTATGCGGCGATGCAGATCCCGGTCGGCCTCCTGATCGACCGCTGGGGTCCCCGGCGGCTGCTCATCATCGGGCTCGTGCTGATCAGCGTCGGACAGGCTGTGCTGGCGATCGCACCGGACCTCGCGATCGCTGCTCTTGGCCGTGTTTGCGTCGGCATCGGGGACGCGGGCATCTTCGTATCGGTGCTTCGACTGGTGAACTACTGGTTCACCGGACCGATCGTCCCTTCACTCAGCCAATGGACAGGGAATATCGGGCAGATCGGTCAGCTGCTCTCGGCCCTGCCCTTCGCGCTCGTCCTTAATACCATCGGGTGGGAGAGCGCCTACCTGGCCGCTGCAGCCCTGGGTGTGCTGATGCTGATCGGCGTCATCATCTGCGTCTCCGATCGTCCGGTCGACGACAGTACGGGACCGGTACGTCGCACATGGGGGAGTTCTCTCGACATCCTCCTCGATTCGCTCAAACGCCCTGGAACGCGCCTTGGCTTCTGGGCGCACTTCATCACTCAGTCGAGCGGCACCGTGTTCTCGCTGCTCTGGGGATACCCATTCATGGTGTTCGCTCTCGGCATCCCGGAGTCGACAGCGGCAGCACTGTTGCTCGTGATCGTCTTCTCGGGAGTCGTTGTCGGCCCGATCCTTGGCATTCTCACGGCCCGCTTCCCCACGAGGCGGAGCAATCTCGTGCTTGGGATCGTGTCAGTGATGGGAATCACGTGGACGGTTTTTCTCGCGTGGCCCGGGCAGCCGCCGTTCTGGATGCTGGTGGTGCTGCTCGTCTCCCTGGGCGCCGGCGGACCCGGGTCTCTCATCGGTTTCGACTTCGCTCGCACCTTCAATCACAGCCGTGCCCTCGGCTCTGCCAACGGAATTGTCAACGTCGGTGGCTTTCTTGCGAGTTTCACAATGATGTTCGTCATCGGACTGGTGCTCGACGTCCTCAGCCCGGACCCGTCAGATGCTGCTCAGACGTACACGCTGTCGTCGTTCACGATTGCGTTCCTTGTGCAGTACGTGGTCATCGGGTTCGGCGTCGTCATGCTGTTTCAGGCTCGGCGCGCCACGCGCACTCGCCTCACCGAGGATGAGGGAATAAAAGTGGCCCCGTTATGGGTTGCACTTGTCAGATGGATGCGCCGGGGCCGCGCCTGAGAGAGGTGTGTCATCGCCTCGACAAATCCATGACATAATGAGAAACAGACCCATTGTGTCCCCCTGGTACGTGTTCCGATGCGCACTGCGGGACTTGACATGGGTCTTAGTACTGTCCGAAATCGATAAACGTCGGTGATTCCGCGCTGGGACAGGCGCGCCACGGACCGAAGGGGTGCTCGCATGGCAACCAAGCCTGCACAGAAAACGGACGCCACGACAGAGGCCGAGAAGAAGCCGAAGAAGACGGCGACGACGGCAACGTCCACCACAGCGAAAAAGAGCGCACAGGCCGCGTCGGCGAAGAAGACGACAGCAAAGCCTGCGACGCGCACGAAGAAGAAGGCGGCAGAGCCAGACGTCGAGTCGGTCGTCGATGAACCCGTCCTCGAGGAGCAGGCACCGAAGAAGAAGTCGACAGCGAAGGACGAGCCGCTGCCCAAGGGCGCCCTCGTTATGTCGCAGGGCGATGATGAAGACGAGATGCCGGTCTACTCGACCACGATCACGGGTGCGACGGCAGATCCCGTCAAGGACTACCTGAAGCAGATCGGCAAGGTTCCGCTGCTCAACGCCGCCGAAGAGGTCGAGCTGGCGATGCGCATCGAGGCTGGCTTGTTCGCCGAAGACAAACTCGGACAGATGACGGATGCTGAAAAGCGGCAGAAGCTCGGTCGTGAACTCCAGTGGGTCTCTCGTGACGGTCAGCGTGCGAAGAGTCACCTCCTGGGCGCAAACCTCCGACTCGTCGTCTCGCTAGCAAAGCGGTACACCGGTCGCGGCATGCAGTTTCTCGACCTCATTCAGGAGGGAAACCTCGGCCTGATCCGCGCTGTCGAGAAGTTCGACTACACAAAGGGCTTTAAGTTCTCGACGTACGCCACCTGGTGGATTCGTCAGGCGATCACACGCGCGATGGCCGACCAGGCTCGCACAATCCGCATTCCCGTGCACATGGTCGAGGTCATCAACAAGCTGGCGCGCGTTCAGCGGCAGATGCTGCAGGACCTCGGTCGGGAGCCGACTCCGGAAGAGCTCAGTAAGGAGCTCGACATGACGCCGGAGAAGGTCGTCGAGGTGCAGAAGTACGGTCGAGAACCCATCTCGTTGCACACTCCGCTTGGTGAGGACGGCGACAGTGAGTTCGGTGATCTGATTGAAGACACCGAGGCGGTCGTACCGGCGGATGCTGTCGGTTTCACCATGCTGCAGAAGCAGCTGGAGTCGCTGCTCGACTCGCTGTCGGAGCGCGAGGCCGGCGTGATCCGCATGCGATTCGGCCTGGGCGACGGTATGCCGAAGACGCTCGACCAGATCGGCGACACATTTGGTGTCACTCGGGAGCGCATCAGGCAGATAGAGTCGAAGACCATGGCGAAGCTGCGTCACCCGAGCCGCTCCCAGTCTCTCCGCGACTACCTCGAGTAATCTCAGATCACTCTGACGTTCTCGACGAAAGGCAGATCTATGGCCGTGGAGGCTAACGAGGGCAAGGCTCTCGAGACGACAGTCGATGGAACCACCTATCAGCGGATCCCCGTAAAGACTCGTCTCGTCGGCCCCGACGATGACATCGTCGATGTCGTGACGACGTTCGCGAAGGAGCATGTCCGCGACGGCGACATTCTCTTCGTGACCGAGAAGATCGTCGCGATCACGCAGGGCCGCGCCTATCCCGTGAGTTCGATTTCGGTCAGGCCGCTCGCGCGTTTTCTCTCAAAGTACGTCACGAAGACGTCATACGGCATCGGGCTCGGCATGCCCGAGACCATGGAGATGGCGTTCCGCGAGTGCGGGACGGTGCGCATCCTGTTCGCGTCAGCCGTGTCTGTCGTGTCGAAGGTCATCGGGCGGTCCGGCGATTTCTACCGCATTGCTGGCGAGAAGGCTCGCGCGATCGATGGCCCGACGCGCCACACGATCCCGCCGTACAATTCGCAGGTCGTTCTCGGCCCTGAACGTCCTGATGAGGTGGCGAGCGAGTTGAAGTCCGCACTCGGCGGCGCGGTCGACGTCATGATCGTCGACATCAACGACCTCGGGGGCAACATCCTGGGCAATACCCGCGGGCACGCTCAGAACGAGCACATGGTGCGCGTTCTGAAGGACAATCCGCTCGGGCAGCAGCACCAGAGCACGCCGATCGGCATCATTCGCGCGCTGTCCTGACGTCGGTTCGTGCCGGCCGACCGCGGCATTATGCGTGCGCCACCCGGACGTACGTGCTGCCCGCGTGAGGAAATTCCGGTGCGCGACACACCGCAAAAACACCGTCATCGCGCCCAACCGGTGCGGGCAAACGGGTCAAAACCCGATAATGCTCTGGTAGCGGGGCCGACTTCCCGTGCGAATGCCGGTAACGCTCGGCTTGTTCTCGTACACGCCGGCTGCCCAGTTTCCCTCGACGAGAACGGGCCCGTCTTCGCTCATCACGATGTCCCACCCGATGTACTTCATATCCGGGACGACACGCGCCACATCATCGAAGAAGGGCTGAATGGTTTCGACAAGCGGCAGGGTGAAGTCGGGGATGGAGACTCCCGATTCCGGGTGGGTCGCGTGCACGTTGTTGTGCGAGTCGTACCCGCGCCCCATCGACTTCCCGTCGAGGCTCAGCATGGTGTAGAAACCACCGAACGTCTGCTGGTCGCTGGCCTGACCGCGCCCGAATTTCTGAGCCATCGAGAGGATGTGCGTCTTCTCGCCGTCGAAGAATGTTGTCACGCGGGTCGTGTTTGCCGTTCCCGGGCAGACCTCGGCGAGCACCGGATGCTGGTCGATGACCTCTTCGAGCAGGAACTCTCCGTTGTCGAGCAACTGCGTCCGAAAATCGTCCCAATCTTGCACGTCATCGGCGCTGTGACGGTGCACACCGTGCCCCGCGCTGCTGAACGGGACCTTGCCGATCACCGTTCCTGCCCGTTCCACGAACGCGCGTACGTCGTCGACGGAAGCCTCTCTCACATCGAGCCACTGCCTCTTCAGAAATGCATCGAATACCTTGTTGAATTCGATTTTGTCGTGAAAGATTCCCCGACTCGCGACGGCATCGTGCTCCATCGCTATGTGGTTGGAGATCGAGTGCGTCATGAATGTCTCGCGCTCGGGTCGGCTGAGGATCGCATAGTCCCAGTCCACGTAATCCTGGAATGCGGTGTCGCGGAACGCCGCCGACCACAGCATGTCGACGATGATGATGGGAAGTGCCTTGTGATGCTGAGAGGACACCTCCCGCGCTCGTTCGATGAGCGACGCGATGTCGATGCGACGAGCCCGGTTCTTGATGTAGTCAAGGCGGATCTTGAGGCGATTGGCCTTCGGCATGCTGCGGAGCACTCCCATCGTCGGATGTCAGGAACACCCAATTATAGGGAGGTGTCGCCTGTGCGCTGTCTTCGGCGCTCCGGGATAGACTGTCGTGGCGGAATCGTACGGGGGAGGAAAGTGAGCGCATTGCTGGCGGGAACCGGCGCAGCGGGCCAACGGACCCTGCACCTCTCCGATGCCCAGCGATCGCGCGCTGTCAACGCACGTCTCGGTAACGAGGCCGCCGCTGCAGCCTTCGATGAGGCGCTTTCCGTCGACCCCGTGAGATTATGCGTCGAGGTTCTCTCGACCAAGGCTGTCGGTGCGGGCTCCGGTGTGTCGTACGGGCACACATATGTCACCGATCGTCCCACCGTCCTCGCACGTGTCGCAATCGGCTACGGTCACGGTCTCCCGCGGAAAGCCGGAAACCGTGTCACTGTCAGCTGGACAGACGATGGCGGCACGACGCGACTTCCGATTGTCGGCCGGGTCGCCATGGATGAGTTTGTCGTGGATGCCGGTGAGACCCCGGTTCATGCGGGCGCGGCCATCTGCGTGTTCGGCGATGCCGCCCGCGGCGAGGTCTCGCTCACCGACTGGGCAGAAGCCATCGGAGAGTCACCGGTCGCGATCGTCACGTGCCTTGATCGCCGAGTCGCGGGGAGCATCGGCATATGACCCCCCAACATCCAGCGCGCGCGGTGATCTCGCGCAGCGCACTCATCAACAATGCGCAGAGAGTCGCTGCGCGGGTCGCGCCAGCCCGGCTTGCCATCGTGGTCAAGGACGACGCGTACGCCCATGGGCTTCGCCCTGTCGTCTCCACGCTCAGCGACGCCGGTTTCGCACACTTTGGGGCCCTGGATCTCGAGACGGCGCTGACCGTCCGAGACATCGCCGCTGACGCCTTCATCTTTACGTGGGTGTTTGGTGAGACTGACGACATTGAGGCCGCACTGGCGGCGCGACTGGATCTAGGGGTCTCATATCCGCAGATTCTCGAGCGCGTTGCCGCAGCCGCCGCCCGCCTGGGCACGACAGCACGCGTGCACCTCAAGATCGATACAGGGCTGCACCGAGCTGGCGTCATCGCCGATGCCTGGCCGACCTTCGTGAACCGCGCGGCCACGCTCCAGAGGGACGGATCGATCGAGGTCGTGGGCGTCTGGACGCACATTGCAGAAGCCTCGGACGATGCTGACACGGCGGCGATACAAAGATTTGAGCGGGCAATCGAACAGGTGCGCTCGGCCGGGCTCTGCCCTCAGTGGCGTCATCTCGCCGCCAGCGCGGCGTCGTTCGAGCGCACCGACGCACGGTTCGACCTCGTCCGGGTCGGGGCATTCGTGTATGGAATCGCGCCCGGCGACGGCATCGGACCGGAACAGCTGGGCCTCACACCGGCGCTGACGCTGTCTACAACGGTCTCCGACGTCACGACCCGTGCCAGGAGCGTCATTGCCCGCATCCCTCTCGGCCAGGTCCACGGGCTCTATTCGGACGCCGAGCACCACGTGGATGTCGCTATTCGTGGCCAGAGGCACCCGGTGATTGCCGTGGGACGGACGGCGACGGACATCGACGTCGGCCAGGCGAATGTCACCGTCGGTGACGACGTCTACCTCTTCGGCAATGGCGCCCACGGCGAAGCGAGCCTGCAAGTCTGGGCCGACGCGATGGATTCCATCGGAGAAGAGATCGTCATCCGCCTTGCCCGACCTGCCGAGCACATCTACGTCGACTGATAGCGCGTTAACGACGGCACGGGCAGATGCCGAAGCATCCGCCCGTGCCGTTGTAGCGCGTCAGGCGCGAGTGTCTTCGAGGAGACGATCTGACTCGTCGTGCCAGCTCTCGGCCACAGCCATGAGCTTCTCCTCGTACTTCTTTCCGTGATGTGCGCAGAACAGCAGCTCGCCGTTCGATACGACAGCGCGGATGTACGCTTGCGCGCCGCAGCTATCGCATCGATCCGCCGCGGTCAGCTGGGGCTGGACCGCGTCGACAGTGTGTGTACCGGTGTTCGACATGAGCTCCTCCTGACCTCACGGAGCGCCTTGTGCACCCCTCGTGCTCCTATGTAACCACGACCCGCCTGAATAGCTTCCTCATGTGCGGCGAGTTCGCTCACCGCGTAGCATCGGCGCTCGGCCTGCGCAGGAGGGGTGTCGATCACCGGGAGAGGGCACCGGGCGAACTACTGTTGAGTGTGTGAGTTCTGACTATTCTGCCCGCCATCTCTCCGTCCTCGAGGGCCTGGAGGCTGTGCGCAAGCGTCCCGGAATGTACATCGGCTCCAACGGGTCCCGCGGCCTCATGCACTGTCTCTGGGAAGTGATCGACAACGCAGTCGACGAGTCCCTTGCCGGGCACGGCGACCACATCGAGATCAGGCTGCGCGAAGACGACAGCGTCGAGGTCATTGACCACGCCCGCGGCATCCCGATTGATATCGAGCCGAAGACCGGTCTGACCGGTATCGAGGTGGTGTTCACCAAGCTGCATGCGGGCGGCAAGTTCGGCACCGGATCGTATGCCTCCTCCGGAGGCCTGCACGGCGTCGGCGCTTCCGTCGTCAACGCACTGTCTGAACGTCTCGACGTCGAAGTCGACAGAGACGGAAAGACCTGGGCAATGTCATTCCACCGCGGCGAGCCCGGCGTCTTCGACGACAACGGAGGCGAACCGAGCCCGGAAGCTCCCTTCACGCCGTTCAAAAAGAAGAGTGAGCTGCGCGTCGTCGGCCGGGTGAAGAAGGGCGTGACCGGATCGCGCGTCCGCTACTGGGCCGACCGTCAGATCTTCGAAAAGGGCGCGACGTTCAACGTCGACGACCTTCAGAGCCGCGCACGCCAGACGGCATTCCTCGTTCCCGGCCTGACAATCCGCATCGACGACGAGCGGGCAGGCGCTGCGCCGCAAGACGCCGTGACGAGCGAATACCGCTTTGACGGCGGAATCTCAGAGTTTGTCGAGTACCTAGCCCCGGACGCTGCGCTGACAGACATCTGGCGGGTGACCGGATCCGGAACATTCACCGAGACCGTTCCCACGCTACAGGCCGATGGTTCGATGGTCTCGACCGAACTCGATCGCACCTGCGAGGTCGACATCGCGCTTCGCTGGGGGACCGGGTACGACACCACTGTGCGATCGTTCGTGAACATCATTGCGACGCCCAAAGGCGGCACTCACCATTCAGGGTTCGAACAAGGTCTTCTCAAGGTGCTGCGTCGGGAAGTCGAGCGCAATGCGCGCCGACTCAAGGCGGGCAACGACAAAGTCGAGAAAGACGATGTGCTCGCCGGCTTGACGGCCGTGCTCAACGTCAGACTTCCCGAGCCGCAGTTCGAAGGGCAGACCAAAGAGGTCCTCGGCACTCCCGCGGCCCGGACGATCGTGTCGAAGGTGCTGACCGACGCGCTGACGGCCAAGTTCTCGTCGTCAAAGCGTGACGATAAGAACCAGAGTTCTGTCGTCCTCGACAAGGTTGTCGCCGAGATGAAGTCACGGATCTCCGCGCGAGCGCACAAAGAGACGCAGCGCCGTAAGAATGCCCTCGAGAACTCGACGCTCCCCGCCAAACTCGTCGACTGTCGTTCGAACGACGTGGCGCAAAGCGAGCTGTTCATCGTCGAGGGAGACTCGGCGCTCGGCACGGCCAAGCTGGCACGCGACAGCAGCTACCAGGCACTGCTTCCCATTCGAGGCAAGATCCTCAACGTGCAGAAGGCATCGGTCAGCGACATGCTGTCGAATGCGGAGTGCGCGGCGATCATCCAGGTGATCGGGGCCGGTTCGGGGCGCACATTCGATCTCGACAGTTCGCGCTACGGCAAGGTCATCTTCATGAGCGACGCCGACGTCGATGGTGCTCACATCCGGATGCTCCTGCTGACGCTCTTCTTCCGGTACATGCGACCGCTCGTCGAGGCAGGCCGAGTATACGCTGCCGTGCCACCTTTGCATCGTGTGGTGGCCGTCAATGGCGGTTCGAAGCCGAACGACGTCATGTATACCTATTCCGAGCAAGAGCTGCACGGTGTGCTCAAGGGCCTCGAGCGCAGCAAAAAGAAGTACAAGGAGCCGATTCAGCGGTACAAGGGACTCGGCGAGATGGACGCCGACCAGCTGGCAGAAACCACGATGGACCGCAGGCACCGCACTCTGAGACGGGTGCGCATTGAGGACGCCGAGGCTGCGGATGCCGTCTTCGAGCTGCTGATGGGCAACGATGTCCCGCCGCGCAAGGAGTTCATCATCGCCAATTCGGACAGCCTCAGCCAGGAACGCATCGATGTCTGACCGGCGTCCATAGCCGGTCGGCATTGCCCAGCGTCGTCGCCCGTCCTCAGATGTGGTGGCCCAGCGCGGCAACGGCCCCTTCGAGCGGTTCTCCCGAGCCGTCCCGCTTCGCGCCCGCCGCAGGGAGCACCCGAGGCGTGCCGTCCGAGGCGACGGCGAAGACGGGAGCGGGGCCCACCCAGGCCACCGACAGTCTGTCCTCGCCCTTCAACAGGCGCTGAGCCCGCACTCCGCCCGTTGCACGCCCCTTGACGGGGAAGTCACTGAGATACGACACTTTCGCCGACCCTGGGTCGGTGCCGTCGAGCATCTGTGTGTTGACGGCGACCGTAGCGACCACATGACGTCCGGCCGTCGCGCCGGCGACCCCGAAGAATACCGCGTCGGCGCCGGTCGTCAGTTTGATGCCCGCCATTCCGGATGCTGTGCGGCCCTGTGGCCTCACGGCGGATGCCGCATAGGTCAACAGCTGAGTGTCACTCGACACGAAGACGAGCTGATCGTCGTCATCTGCGAGTGCGGCGCCCACCAGCGTGTCGTGATCTTTCAGGGTGATCACGTCGAAGTCTGGCTTGTTCGGCCACGATCCCATCTGCAATCGCTTCACCGTGCCCTGTGCTGTTCCAAGCGCGAGGGTGCGGGTCTCATCGAGAGAGATAATGGCAAGGACCCGTTCTGTGCGATTGCCGAGTGCGAGGTAGTCGCCGATACGCACACCCGCGCGCAGCTGGATGCTGGATGCGGGAACGGACGGAAGATCGACAGGTGTGAAGCGGACGAGGCGTCCTGTGCTCGTCACAGCACCGAGTTCGCTGCGCGTCGTCGTGTCGATGAACGTCAGGATCGCATCGTGTTTGCTGCGTCGGGTCGGATGCGCGATTTCGGCGCCGTCTCCCAGATCCACGCGAACTGCGCGGCCCGTTGCACCGAGATACACGCGGCAGGGGGAGTCCTGAATCTCGAGGACCGGGGCTGATTTCTTGCCTCGACCCGCGGTGGCGATGCTGGGCTTCGCCTCAGTCAGAAGCGTGCGGCGCGGAGTGCCGAATTTCTCTGCCGCCTCATCCAGCTCGGACGAGACAAGAGCCTTCAGGAGCGTGTCAGAGCCCAGCAGCTCCTCGAGAGAGGCAATCTCCTTCTTCAGCTCATCGAGTTCGGCCTCCAGCTCGATGCGCGAGAACTTCGTGAGGCGACGGAGCCGCAGCTCGAGTATGTACTCCGATTGCACCTGGCTGAGATCGAAGACGTCCATCAGTCGCGTCCGGGCCTGCTCGCTGTCGTCGCTCGTGCGGATCACCTGGATGACCTCGTCGATGTCCAGAATGGCGATGAGCAGCCCCTCGACGAGGTGCAGTCGTTCCTGGCGGCGGGCGAGGCGATACCGTGAGCGTCGGGTCACGACCTCCAGCCGGTGATCGATGTACACCGAAAGCAGCTCTTTCAAACCCAGCGTCTGCGGCCCGCCATTGACGAGAGCGACGCTGTTGATGCTGAAGGAGTTTTCCAGGGGTGTGTGGCGATAGAGCTGCTCGAGGACGGCTTCCGGGCTGAAGCCGGTCTTGAGCCCGATGACGAGGCGGAGTCCGTGGGCACGATCGGTGAGGTCGGTGACGTCTGAGATGCCACTGAGCTTCTTCGATTGCACGCCGGATTTGATCTTCTCGATCACTTTTTCCGGGCCGACCAGGTAAGGCAGCTCTGTGACGACGAGACCTGTTTTGCGTGCCGTGATGGGTTCGATCGAGACACGAGCTCGGGTTTTGAACGCGCCGCGGCCCGTTGCATAGGCGTCTTTGATGCCGTCAAGACCGACAATTGTTCCGCCCGAGGGCAGATCGGGCCCGGGCACAAACTCCATCAGGTCCTCGAGCGTGGCATCGGGGTTGTCGATGAGGTGTCGCGCGGCGCCCACTACCTCGATGAGGTTGTGGGGAGACATGTTTGTCGCCATGCCGACGGCGATTCCCGTGGTGCCATTGACGAGCAGATTCGGGAACGCTGCAGGAAGAACTGCTGGCTGCTGGAACTGGTTGTCATAGTTGGGCACGAAATCGACGACGTCTTCGTCGAGGTTCTCGGCAAGGGCGAGAGCCGCGGCATCGAGTCGCGCCTCGGTGTACCGCTGTGCTGCGGGGCCATCGTCGAGGGAGCCGAAGTTCCCGTGGCCATCGATGAGCGGCAGACGCATCGTCCACGGCTGTGCAAGGCGGACGAGGGCATCGTAGATCGCCGAGTCGCCGTGGGGGTGGAGCTTTCCCATCACCTCGCCAACGACACGCGCCGACTTCACATGACCACGGTCGGGGCGGAGCCCCATCTGCGCCATCTGATAGATGATGCGCCGCTGAACGGGCTTCAGCCCATCGCGTGCATCGGGTAGGGCGCGGGAATAGATGACCGAGTAGGCGTATTCGAGAAATGACCCCTGCATCTCGGATGCGACGTCGATGTCTTCGACACGTTCGGCGATCTGTTCAGGGGGAGTAGGTTCTTTCGAGCGGGCCATTCGGGTATGTGGGATCTCTCTGGTGTGCTGACGGCCCTGTCTCACACGGGTGTGGAAGACTGGCCACGATGACGACAATGCTACCGATAGAAGGCTCGCAATCCCGGAGCCTTGCCGTACTCGCCGGGGAATTTCTCACGACGATGCGCGGCCAGCACGGGGCCCTGGGGCTGACCCCGGTGACGAGCACGATCGTCGTCGTTGTCGATGGCCTGGGCAGTGCCAACCTCGCGGAACGTGCCGGGCATGCACGGTTCCTCGCCTCCCACCGCGGGCGCTCCTTACGGGCGCCCGTTCCGTCGACGACCGCGGCATCGCTTCCGACAATCCTCACGGGGAAGCTGCCCGGCGAACACGGGATGCTCGGGTATCGCATCCGTGACCCTGAGAATCATCGCCTTGTCAACCAGCTCAAGGGCTGGGACGAGCTTTCATCTCCCGATACCTGGCAGCGCTCCAGGACCCTCTTCGAGACGATGACTGACGCCGGTGCGGGAGCCGTTGCGGTCGGTCCGCGGGCATTCGATGGCTCGGGATTCACACGCGCCGTGCTGCGCGGGTCACGGTATGTGTCCGCAGCCACCATCGCCGATCGTGTGGATGCTGCGGCCGCGATCGTTCGCGACAAGCATCCTCGCTTCATCTACCTGTACCTGCCGGAGTTGGATAAGATCGCGCACAAGCACGGGTGGCGCAGCGATCGCTGGGTGGCCTCCCTCGAGACTATTGACTCTGAGATCACACGGCTTCACGGCATCGTGGACTCCGCACGCACGGGGATTCTCGTCACCGCAGACCACGGGATCGTCGATGTGCCTCACCAGAACCAGATTCTGTACGACTCCGATCCCAGACTTCTCGAGGGCGTGGAGGCGGTTGGGGGAGAGCCACGGTTTCTGCAGCTGTACATCGATGACGCTGCTCGCGCGAGCGAGATCGCGGAGCGCTGGCGGCACAGCCTCGGTGACGCTGCCGTCGTTGCGACGCGGGATGAGGCTGTGAATGCCGGCTGGTACGGTTCCGTAGATCCCGCCGTGCACGCCCGCATCGGGGATGTGCTCGTTACGGCACGCACGCGCGTAGCATTCTATGACGGCACACCGGCCTCAGCATCGTCACGGAGAATGATCGGGCAACACGGGTCGCTCTCCGACGACGAACGCAGCGTCCCCTTCATTCGTCTCGGAGCGTGGTCGTAGGCTCGCTATTCGTCAGAGTCGGAGCGTGCCCCGAAGACGATCTCGTCCCACGAGGGCATCGCAGCACGACCGCGCTTGGCCTTCGCGGATGAGCGCTTCTCCTCGGCTGAGTCTTCTGGCGCAGCATCCGATGTTTCGTGCGACGCAAGCGCGCCAAAGTCGAGGGGTGTGTTCACCTCGTCGTCGCGGGTCGTCTCAGCCTCGATGCCGTCACTAGCCGGTGCTGACTCCCGCTGCCCGCGACGTTTGCGCAAAGCTTCGAGAAGATCGGCGGTCTGATTCGACGTTCCAGACTCTGCAGACGCGGAGCCCCGGTTGATCGCGGCGTGGGACGCCGCGGATGGATGCCGCGGCGAGAGCGCCGCCGGTTCGAGCACAGCGATCGTTCGAGAATCTTCCCCGTCGTTCTGCGTGAAGCGGAATGCACCGCTGTCGAAGCGCGAATCGTCCGTCTCCGGAGCCTCACGCGTTGGCGGCGCGTCGCTTTCGACGGCACGGAGCCGCGGGATCATGCCGTGAGGAAGCTCGCCCTGCTGTGACAGGGTGATTGCCTCCTGGTTGAGTGGTGCCAGCGTGTGCTTCTTCGGCTCGTAGCTCCAGCGGGCGTCGTGATCGATTGTCGCTGCTGTGAACGACAGCTTCACGACCCAACCGTCGGCCGGGTCCTTCCAGCTCGTCCACCGTTCTCCTGACGCCTCGAGCCCTTCAAGCCGAGCGGCGATCGCTGCACCGAAAGTCGGTTCGTCGTCTCCGGCGATCTCCATCGCAGACAACACAGGAACACTCAATGCCGACCCGACGATGTGCTCGCGCTCCGCGAGAACTGGCCCTTCGAAGCGTTGGACATATTCCGGGCTTGCGCCGGTGAGGTCGGCGACTTCCTCGGCCGAGAGTCCTGAGCGGATGTGTGCTTGGACTTCGCGCGGACTGAGCCGACGCTCCTCGGCGTGGGCTTCCTTCGGCGGCCTCAGATGCGAGAGCAGGACTTCGTTGATGACGATGCGGAAACGTTGCCCCTGCTCCGTGGCAGCGACGAGGGCTCCGTCCTCGACCCCGATTACCTTCAGATCTTGCATGAGCGAAACGCCTTTCCGGCTGGCAACTTCTTGACCGCCATCGTCACACGGATTACCCGGAAATCGCGGGAATAACGCGGGCGTGCCGTGAGTTGGATCTGACACGCAGTCCCGACCACCCGATATCTGCCGTCGCGGACCGCGGAAAGCGGTTTGCTCTTTGCGATCCGATGGTGCAAACTGTGGCCGCCGATTTTGTTTGGCCCCCTGAAAGCGAGAAGTGGAAAAGAATGGCAACGGATTACGACGCTCCCCGTAAGTCGGAGGAAGACTCCGACTCCATTGAGGCACTCAAGGAGCGTGTTCCTGACAAGATGTCGGGCACCGTTGACGTCGAGGACGCCGACAACCCCGCGGGTTACGACCTGCCGGGCGCCGATCTCTCCGACGTCGACCTGGACGTCGTTGTGCTGCCTCCCCAGGCAGACGAGTTCACGTGTGTGAACTGCTTCATCGTGAAGCACCGTTCGCAGCTCGACCACCAGGAGAAGCTCGGTCCTGTGTGCATCGAGTGTGCTTCCTGACTATTCGCCCTCAATCCGAGCCGTTGGCCGCCGTGCATCATTGATCGCGGCGGCCAACGCGTCTGCGGACCTCGTCGACAGCAGCCAGTACGGCGTCGGGTCATCCTGATCCGTCACGGGGACACGGACAACGTCTTTCACCCCGCCGCGGATGACCAGCCAGGCTCGCGGATCCAGGTCCCGTCCACGGGCGGCGAACGCGTCGTCTGCGTAGATCGCCTCGGCTTCACCGAGGAATTGCGTGTCAATCGTCGCGCGTCCCGCCCTCAGGGTTCCGTCTTCCACTGCCAAAGTGCTTGCCGACAGAATCCACAATGCGAGGCACGCGAGGTAGAGGATCGGCCCGGTTATTGCTCCGACCAGCCAAGACACGGGCTGCAGCACGAGCAAAGTAGCGGGGATGACGAGAAGAAGCGCCCACGGAATCCATTTGGCGGGCCACAGGCGTTCGTTGTAGATAGTCAAAGTTCCTCTTCGATCAGGTTTCTGCACTACTCTCGATCTGTGACTGATAGCGCAGACGTACCCATTATCGCGCCCCAGCCTCCGAGCTACGCCCACCCGTTCGACGCCGGTGCCGATCTGGTCGCCGACGAATCGGTGACGCTTCAGCCGGGCCAGCGGGCCCTCGTCGGCACGGGCGTGTCGATCGCCCTGCCCGAGGGATTTGCCGCGTTCGTCGTGCCCCGCAGCGGTCTCGCCGCCAAGCATGGCATCACGATCGTCAACAGTCCGGGTACGATCGACGCCGGCTACCGAGGGGAGATCAAGGTGATTCTCCTGAACACGGATGCGACCGAGGAATACCGGGTTGAGCGCGGCGACCGTATTGCGCAGATGATCGTCATGCCGATTACGCAGGCGCGGTTCGTTCCCGTGGACGAACTCCCCGACAGTACACGTGGAGCTTCGGGTTTCGGTTCCACCGGGTATCAGTCACGCCAGACAGGAGCAGATTCATAAATGGTGCGTAAGAAGAACAAGAAGAGCAAGAACGATCCCGAAGATGTGCTCGATGACGACACGACTCTCGACAGCGCGAGCGAGACAGTATCGGCAGACGAGGATGCTGACGAAAACGCCATCGACCCGACCGAGAAGTCAGCGCCGACAGACCGGGACGAAAGCGGCCCGTTCGACGAGGCGGAGGCCAACCCGGTTCGCCCGTACATCGACCTCGGTGGCGTGAAGATTCTGCCGCGCGAGGGGCTCAACCTCCGCCTCGAGGTGGAGGAATCCTCCAAGAGAATTGTCGCAGTCGGCCTCGACTACGCTGACTCGACATTGCAGGTGCAGCCGTTCGCCGCTCCGCGCAGTCGCGGTCTCTGGCACGAGACACGCGATCAGATCCGCGAGCAGATCGACAAGCAGGGGGGCACGACGGAGGAGATCGACGGGCCGTTTGGGCGCGAGCTCATCGCCCGTGTGCCTGTCGCCGGGCAGAGCGAGGGTGCGAAGTCGCGCGATGCCCGGTTTATTGGCGTGGACGGCCCGCGGTGGTTCCTCCGCGGCGTCGTGGCTGGAGCCGGGGCCCGCGACGGCGACGCCGCCGACAAGATCAACGACCTGTTTCGCAGCATTGTTGTCGTCCGCGGCGGCCAGGCGATGCCTCCGCGCGATCTGATCCCGCTCAAGATGCCCGAGCAGCCGGGGCAAACGAGCTAGATGAACAGCGGCAGCTCCGAGTCGCCAGACGACACCTCGTCGACGCGCGACGCATTATCTTCCGAGATCGACAGGGCGGCGGGCAGATCGTCGCTGTCTGCGCTCGGCTCTGCCGAATCGCTTGATGCAAAAACCTTGGTCGCGGCAATGGGCGGCGTTCGAGGCATCCTCGAGGCCATCCTGCCGGGACTCGTGTTCCTTGTTGCGTACACTGTTTCGCGTGAGCTGATTCCCGCGATCGTCGCTGCCGGGGCGATCGGCATCATCTTCACGATTGTCAGGCTGCTTCAGCGGCAGACGCTTCTCCAGGCGATCACGGGACTCGTTGCCATCGCCATTTCCGCCGCCCTCGCCGCGATCACGGGGAAAGCCGAGGATTTCTATGTTCCCGGTTTTTGGACGAACGGCATCTATCTGGTCGCGCTGGCCAGTTCCGTCTTCGCACGCTGGCCCCTCATCGGCGTCCTTGTGGGCACGCTCACCGGAGATGGCCACGGGTGGCGGCACGACAACGGTCTCCGGCGCTTTTACGCGGGCCTCACCTGGGTCTGGGCGGCCATGTTCGCCCTGAGGCTCGCCGTTGAACTGCCCCTCTATTTTTCCGACAGTCTCGTGGCGCTCGGCACCGTCAAGCTTGTACTCGGGGTCCCGCTGTACGCCCCGCTTCTCGTTGTGACGTGGCTCAGCGTGACATCTGTGCGAAAGAAGCGTGCCGCTGATGAGCCCAAGACGGAGAACTGATAGAGTTATCTTGATATCAAGATAAATTCCGATCGGCACTCAATCGCACTCTGTTAGGTGCACCTTGCTAGCTGTGGGAGTGTCGGGAAGCCAGAATTGACTCTGAGCGTGCGTGACAGCAAACGCCAATGAAGGAGAGGCAACGTGTCCACGGTAAATAGCTTTGGAGCTAAGAGCACACTGACAGTCGGTGACTCCGATTACGAGATCTTTCGCCTCGATGCCGTCGACGGCTACGAGAAGCTGCCTTTCAGCCTGAAGATCCTCCTCGAGAACCTGCTTCGCACCGAGGACGGCGCGAACATCACATCCGAGCACATTAAGGCGCTGGGTTCGTGGGACCCCGAGGCGGAACCCAGCACTGAGATCCAGTTCACGCCCGCGCGCGTCGTCATGCAGGACTTCACCGGAGTTCCCTGCATCGTCGACCTCGCCACGATGCGCGAGGCCTTCGTGGAACTCGGAGGCGACCCCAACAAGATCAACCCGCTGTCGCCCGCAGAACTCGTCATCGACCACTCGGTGATTGCCGATGTCTTCGGATCGGCGGATGCTGTCGAACGCAACGTCGAGATCGAGTACCAGCGCAACGGTGAGCGTTACCAGTTCCTCCGCTGGGGCCAGACCGCCTTCGAAGACTTCAAGGTCGTCCCGCCCGGTACCGGAATCGTGCACCAGGTGAACATCGAGTACCTGGCTCGCGTCACCTACACGCGCGAGGTGAACGGCGTCGTCCAGGCCTACCCCGACACGCTCGTCGGGACCGACTCGCACACGACGATGGTTAACGGCCTCGGCGTGCTCGGCTGGGGCGTGGGTGGCATCGAAGCAGAGGCCGCCATGCTTGGCCAGCCCGTCTCGATGCTCATTCCGAAGGTCGTCGGGTTCAAGCTCTCAGGCGACATCCCCTCGGGCGTCACCGCGACAGATGTCGTCCTCACCATCACCGAGAAGCTTCGCGAGCACGGTGTCGTCGGCAAGTTCGTTGAGTTCTACGGCTCCGGCGTCAGTGCTGTCCCACTGGCGAACCGCGCGACGATCGGCAATATGAGCCCGGAGTTCGGCTCCACCGCGGCGATCTTCCCGATCGACGACGTCACGCTCGACTACATGCGCCTCACGGGCCGTGAGGAGGAGCAGATCGCGCTGGTCAAGGCATACTCCCAGGCGCAAGGCCTGTGGCACGACCCCGAGGTCGAGCCGCAGTATAGCGAGTACCTCGAACTCGATCTGTCAACGGTTGTGCCGTCAATTGCCGGGCCCAAGCGCCCGCAGGACCGCATCCGTCTGACGGAGGCGAAGACCCAATTTGAAGAGGACCTCCACAACTACGCGACAGTTGAGCACGACCTGGTCGATCTCGAGACATCTGAGTCGTTCCCGGCCTCAGATCCTCCCGGCAATACTCCGGAAGATGAGCACGTCGTCCACAGCCACACGCATCGAAGCCATGCCCCGCGCACGGCCTCCACACCGACGATGGTCGAGCGCGAGGGCGGCGACGCCTTCACGATCGACCACGGAGCCGTCGCAATCGCCGCCATCACATCGTGCACAAACACGTCGAACCCGTCGGTGATGCTCGCCGCGGGGCTGCTCGCACGTAACGCAGCAGCAAAGGGACTCACCGCGAAGCCCTGGGTCAAGACGACACTGGCACCGGGCTCGAAGGTCGTCACCGACTACTACGAGAAGGCGGGCCTGACCTCGGACCTCGAGGCACTCGGCTTCTACACCGTCGGCTACGGCTGCACCACGTGCATCGGCAACTCGGGACCTCTCGATGACGACATCTCGACGGCGGTCAACGACAGTGATCTGGCCGTGACTGCCGTGCTGTCGGGGAACCGCAACTTTGAGGGCCGCATCAACCCCGATGTGAAGATGAACTACCTCGCGAGCCCGCCGCTCGTGATCGCGTATGCTCTTGCCGGCTCGATGAATTTCGATTTCGACGTGGACCCGCTGGGCACTGATGCTGACGGCAACGATGTTTTCCTGAAGGACATCTGGCCCGAGGCTGAGGAAGTGCAGAAGACCATCGACAGTTCGATCTCGAGCGACATGTTCTCGCACGAGTACAGTGCCGTGTTCGACGGCGACGACCGGTGGCGCGCGCTTCCGACGCCGACCGGCTCCACCTTCGAGTGGAACGACGAGTCGACGTATGTGCGCAAGCCCCCGTACTTCGACGGCATGACGCTCGAGACCACGCCTGTCTCGGACATTGCGGGAGCCCGCGTGCTCGCAAAGCTCGGCGACTCGGTGACCACGGACCACATCAGCCCCGCTGGCTCCATCAAGGCAGACAGCCCGGCCGGTCGCTACCTGTCCGAGCACGGCATCGCACGGCGCGACTTCAACTCCTACGGATCGCGTCGCGGCAACCACGAGGTGATGATCCGGGGAACCTTCGCCAACATCCGTCTGCGCAACCAGCTCCTCGACGACGTCGAGGGTGGCTTCACGCGCGATTTCACGACGGCTAATGGCGCGCAGGAGTCGATCTACGATGCCTCGCAGAACTACCAGACGGCCGGCACACCACTCGTGATCCTCGCGGGCAAGGAGTACGGCTCCGGCTCAAGCCGTGACTGGGCGGCCAAAGGCACGCGCCTACTCGGCGTGGATGCTGTCATTGCCGAGAGCTTCGAGCGAATCCACCGGTCGAACCTCATCGGCATGGGAGTCATCCCTCTGCAGTTCCCCGCGGGAGAATCCGCCGAGAGCCTGGGGCTCGACGGCACCGAAGAATTCGCCATCTCCGGGATCGAAGAGCTGAACAACGGGACGACACCGGCCACCGTGCACGTGACAGCGACACCGACCGAGCACTCCGCGTCCGGTCGCACACCCGTTGAGTTCGACGCTGACGTGCGGATCGACACACCGGGTGAAGCTGACTACTACCGCAACGGCGGAATCCTGCAGTACGTGCTTCGCAGCCTCGCCGCGTAACTCGACACGCCGCCGCTCCTGGATGCTCTGTGTGAGCGTTCCAGGGGCGGCGGCGTAGAGTTGGCGCTACTGAAACTACGTTCCCGCGAGGAGCCGCTGCATGTCCCTGCTTGAGTCGATTTCAGGTCCCCGAGACCTCGACGCACTCTCAAGTGACCAGCTCGAGCAATTGGCCGAGGAGATCCGGCAGTTCCTCATCCGCGAGGTCTCGCAGACGGGTGGCCATCTCGGCCCGAATCTGGGCGTCGTCGAGCTCACGCTTGCGCTGCACCGCACATTCGATTCGCCGCGCGATGCCCTCGTCTTCGACACCGGACACCAGTCGTACGTTCACAAGCTTCTGACTGGGCGGCAGGACTTCACGCGGTTGCGCCAGCGAGGAGGGCTCGCGGGGTATCCGCAGCGCTCAGAGTCCGCACACGACATCGTTGAGAGTTCCCACGCATCCAGCTCGCTGAGTTGGGCGGACGGGATTTCGCGCGCGTTCGCACTGACAGGGCAAGACGACCGGTGCGTCGTCGCCGTCGTCGGCGACGGTGCGCTCACGGGCGGCATGACGTGGGAAGCCCTCAACAACATCTCAGACGACAACACACGCCGTTTGATCATCATCGTCAACGACAACGGACGCTCGTACGCGCCCACGATCGGCGGCATGGCGCGGTATCTCAACAGCATCCGGACCGCCCCGACCTATCGGTCGCTGTACCGTTCGAGCGAGGCCGCCTTCGCGCGTCTCGGCAAGCCGGGTCGCGCCGTTTATCGCGGCGTACGTGGCGGAATCCACGGCTTTCTCAGCAGGTTCACGAACAACGCAGCTCTGTATTCGAACCTGGATATCAAATACGTCGGGCCCATCGACGGTCACGACATCAGTGCCATGAGGGAAGCCCTCGAACAGGCGAGAGACTTTGCAGCACCGGTCATCGTGCACGCGATCACAGAGAAGGGCCGCGGATACGCCCCGGCCAGGCACGACGAGGCCGATCAATTCCACGCCGTCGGAAAGATCGATCCAGAGACGGGTCGGCCGACAACGGCGGATGCGGGTGCGACATGGACGAGCGTGTTCGCCGAGAGCCTCGTCGATCTGGGGACACAGAACGAGAAGATCGTCGCCATCACCGCGGCCATGCTGCGGCCTACGGGTCTGCACCGCTTCGCTGAGCGCTTTCCCGACCGCGTGCACGACGTGGGGATTGCCGAGCAGCACGCCGTCGCGAGTGCCGCCGGCCTCGCGTTCGGAGGGCTGCATCCTGTTGTCGCGCTGTACGCCACGTTCGTCAATCGCGCCTTCGACCAAGTGCTTATGGACGTCGCGCTGCATCAAGCGGGAGTCACGTTCGTCCTCGACCGTTCAGGCATAACAGGCCCGGATGGCCCGTCCCACCACGGCATCTGGGATCTGTCGATACTCCAAGCCGTACCGCACATCCGCATCGCCGCCCCGCGCGATGCCGAGCGTCTGCGCGAGGAACTCGCCGAGGCTGTGCAGATCGACGATGCCCCGACCGTCATCCGCTTTCCCAAGGGCGCTACATCACAGACGCTGCCCGCCATTCGGCGGCTCGCCGACGGCGTCGACGTCCTGCGTGAAAGTCCGGACAGGGACGTGCTCATTGTCGCCGTCGGCGCGATGGCGACGACGGCTCTTGATGTCGCGGAACGACTTGAAGCACAGGGGATCGGGGCCACGGTCGTTGATCCGCGCTGGGTCGTTCCCGTTGCCGACAGCATTATTGACCTCGCGCGCGAGCATCGTCTTGTGATCTCAATCGAAGACGGGGTGCGCGTCGGGGGGATCGGGACCAGGATCCGTCAGGTTCTGCGCGGAGCAGGCGTCGACACAGCCGTCGACGAACTCGGCGTGCCCGATGAGTTCATCGCCCATGCCTCACGCGCCGAGATTCTCGAGGAGGCAGGCCTCACCGGGCGGCAGATCGCGCGCGACGTCGTGGCCCAGGTGCTTGGCAGCAGAATTCCCGTCGCCCGCCCACGGGCGGACCAGCGGGCGTCCGCGGCGCACCGCGAGACTGGAGCCGAGGCCGAGAAACACGGTTAACGCGACCGCGGGCCGCCCCGGCGAAGGGGCGGCCCGCGGTCAGAGCTCTGATGGCTTACGCGTCGAGCGCCGTCATCGGTGGATGATGGAATGTGTCGCCGAAGACACGTTCGCTTGCGCCGACGCGGTCGAGATAGGGCGTCACGCCGCCCATCTGGAACGGGTAGCCGGCTCCGAGGATGAGGCAGAGGTCGATGTCTTCGGCCGCATGCACGACGTCGTCCTCCAGCATCCGGTGAATCTCGTCCGCCAAGCCGTCCTGCACGCGTCGCAGAATCTCGTCGGCACCCAGCGGCGATGTGCCTCCGGACACGATCTTCAGCGCCTTCTTGTCGAAGCCCTTGATCTTTCCCTTGCCGTCCTTCTCGAAGAGCGCACCGTACTCCGCGAGCTTGTGCAGGTTGTCGGAGTTGTAGAACCGGTCGGGGAATGCCGAGTGGTGTGTGTCGAGCACGTGGGCGCCCACACGCAGACCCACCAAGTCGAGCAGCTCAGAGGGTGCCATCGGCAAGCCGAGAGGCGCAAGTGCCGTATCGACATCGGCGAAGCTCGTTCCGCTGTCAACGGCATGCATCGCCTCGCCGAGAAGCTTCGCAAGAACACGATTGACGACGAACCCGGGAGTGTCACGGGTGATGACGGCGTTCTTGCGCAGGTTCTTCGCCGTTGCCATCGCCGTCGCGAGGACTGCGTCGTTCGTCTGCGGGGTGCGCACAACCTCGATCAGCGGCATAACAGCAACGGGATTGAAGAAGTGGAACCCGACGAGACGCTCCGGATGCTCGAGTTTGGCCCCGATCTTCTCGACAGACAGCGATGACGTGTTTGTGGCGAGCACGGCCTCGGAGGAGATGTGCTTCTCGACATCGGCGAACACGTCCTGCTTGACACCAAGCTCTTCGAAGACCGCCTCAATGACCCAATCGCAGTCGGCGAAGTCCGCCTTGTCTGTCGTGCCGTGGACGAGCGCCGTGAGTCGGTTCTGCTCGTCGGCGGAGATCCGCCCCTTCTGCGCCAGCTTGTCGATCTCGCCGCGGATCGTCGCAACACCCTGATCGACGCGCGTCTGATCGAGGTCAGTGATCACGACGGGCACACGCAGCCGACGGACGAACAGAAGGGCGAATTGCGTGGCCATCAATCCCGCGCCGATGACGCCGACCTTCGTGACCCGCTGCGCGAGCTTCTTGTCCGGAGCCCCGGCCGGGCGCTTCGCGCGCTTCTGCACCAAGTTGAACGCGTACACCGAAGCGCGGAACTGCTCGCCAGCGATGAGCTCGGCCAAAGCCTCGTCTTCGAGGGCGAAACACTCGGCCTTGGTGCCCGACTTCGCGGCCTTCAGCAGCTCGAGCGCCTTGTACGGTGACTGCGGCACCGTACCGATCTTCGACTCGAGCATCTTGCGGGCGATGCCGATCGCGGCATCCCACTTGACGGTGCGCTCAATCCGCCCCGGTGCGTTCGGTCGCTTGGGCGTGACGGTGCCCGCAATGACATCGGAGGCCCAGGCGAGGGAGTCCTCGAGGAACGTCGACGCCGGGAACATGGCGTCGGCGATGCCCATCTCGAAGGCCTGCGGAGCTTTCAGCATCCGATTCATCTTGAGCGGGTTCTCGATCATGACGGTCAGAGCATTCTCGATGCCGATCAGGTTGGGCAGCAGGTAGGAGCCGCCCCAGCCGGGGATCAGCCCGAGGAACACTTCGGGAAGGGCGATGCCCTGGGCCGACGAGTCGATCGTGCGATAGTTCGCGTTGAGGCCGATTTCGAGGCCGCCGCCGAGTGCGAGCCCGTTGATGAAGACGAATGTCGGCACACCGAGGTCCTCGAGCTTGCCGAACACATGATGCCCGAGCTTCGGCAGTAGCGCGGCGATCTCTCGCGAAGGAATGTCGTTCACCTTTGAGAGGTCCGCGCCGGCGGCGAGGATGAACGGTTTGCCCGTGATCGCAACGCCCGAGATCTCTCCCGCCGCCGCGCGATCGCGCTGCGCCTCGATGGTCACATCGAGCTCCAGAAGGCCCACGGGACCAAACGTGTTCGGACGTGTGTGGTCAGCGCCGTTGTCCAGGGTGATGAGCGCCAGTGTCGAGCCAGACGGCAGCGTCACGTCACGCACATAGCTGTGCGTCACGACCTCGTCGTGAGACATGTCAACAAGCGGGCCGAAATCGATTGAAGAGTATGTGGTGTCAGTCACTTCCGTCGTCCGTTCCATGCGGGGTTCTCCCAAATCACCGTTCCGCCTTGTCCCAGCCCGACGCACATGGCAGTAACGCCATATCGGACGTCGGGACGCTCGGCGAACTGCGCAGCGAGCTGGATCATGAGGCGCACCCCGGATGCTGCCAAAGGATGACCAATCGCGATCGCACCACCCCACGGGTTCACACGCGGGTCGTCATCGGCGATGCCGAAGTGGTCGAGGAACGAGAGCACCTGAATGGCGAACGCCTCATTCAGCTCGAAGAGACCGATGTCATCGATGCTGAGCCCTGCCTTGCGCAGAGCTTTCTCCGTCGAGGGCACGGGCCCAAGACCCATGATCTCCGGATCCACTCCGGCGAATCCGAAGCTCACCATCCGCATCTTCGGGGTCAGTCCGAACTCCTTCACTGCGTCCGCGCCGGCCATCATGCTGATGGTCGCCCCGTCTGTCAGGGGAGAGGACGTGCCCGCTGTGACGCGCCCGTGCGGCCGGAACGGCGTGCGCAGGCCCGCGAGGCCCTCCATGGTGGTCTCCGGGCGCATGCCCTCGTCCTTCGTGGCGAGGCCCCAGCCAGCGTCGCTCCGCGTCGCGACAGGCACCAGATCGGGCTGCAGCTTGCCGTTCTCGTAGGCGGCAGCCACCTTGTGCTGGCTGAGCATTCCAAACCGATCGGCGCGTTCCTTCGTCAGATGCGGGAAGCGATCGTGGATACGCTCGGCGGTCTTTCCCATGTCCAGCGCATCGGCGCTGACGAGCTTCTCCGAGAGGAACCGAGGGTTCGGGTCTGCTCCGATCCCGAGAGGGTGCCGCCCCATGTGCTCGACACCGCCGGCAATGGCTACGTCGTAGGCGCCGAAGGAGATTCCACCGCCCACAGCGGTCACCGCTGTCATCGCGCCCGCACACATGCGGTCGATGGCGAAGCCGGGCACCGATTTCGGAAGCCCGGCGAGAAGAGCAGTGGTGCGCCCGAGAGTCAGGCCCTGGTCGCCCTGCTGGGTCGTCGCGGCGACCGCTACCTCGTCGATGCGGTCCTTCGGGACATCGGGGTTGCGTTCCAGGAGTCCGATCATGGCCTTGACGGCGAGATCGTCTGCCCGGGTCTGCCAGTACATGCCTTTCTCGCCCGCTCGACCGAACGGGGTTCGAACGCCGTCAATGAAATAGACGTCAGCGTTGCTCGTCACTGTGCCTCCTTAGGGGTTCACCTTGAGATTACGAGGCGCCGGGTCTGCAGGGGAATCCTTTGCTTGTTCCTACGATTCCGGTTCCGGCTCGGGCGCGCCGTTTTGGGCAGCATCCACAAACGCCTGCGCGATTGATTGTGCCGTTGCGTCACATTGCCACGGACGGGCGCCCAACTCGGCTAGCCGAGCGGCGATGTGCTCACGATCTGCTGGTTCCGGGGGATTCCATGAGATCTCACGCAGATACGCGGGCTTCAGGAGGTTCTCGACGGGCATCTCAAGGGCTTCGGCGATCTGCGCGACCGCAGGTTTTGCCCGCTTGAGGCGGGCGTCCGCTTCAGGGTCACGGTCTGCCCAGGCGCGCGGTGGTGGAACGTGATCACCATTCGAGCGCCGGGCTTCGGGAACGTCGTCCGTCGTCAAGCCGTGTTCGACGGCCGCCCACCAACGGTCGAGCTCGGTGCGACTGGCCCGCCCGGTGAATTCGCGCAGCCCCGCGAGGGCGTCCTTCGACGTGGGCATCGCCTTCACAACCGCAACGAGCGCCCGGTCTGGAACAAGACGCCCGGGAGCGGTGTCGGTCTCGCGAGCGAGATCGTCGCGTGCCGTCCACAGTTCTCGCGCGACGGCGAGGTGCCTGGTGCCGCGCACCGAGTGGATGCCGCTGAGTTTGCGCCAGGGATCGGGGCGCGGTGGCTTGGGCTCGGCGCCCAGCTCGGCCTCGAACTCTTCGCGTGCGATGCGCGTCTTGCGCTGCTCGACGAGCAGAGCCTCGAGTTCGTCGCGCACGTCGACGAGAAGTTCGACGTCCAGGGCGGCGTACTCGAGCCAGGACTGCGGGAGCGGTCGTGTCGACCAATCGGCAGCCGAGTGCTCTTTGGCCAGATGAATGCCGAGCGTGTCTTCGACGACGGCGCCGAGCCCCACCTTGGACATGCCGAGGAGCCGAGCGGCGAGTTCAGTGTCGAACAGCGTCTGCGGATCGATGCCGACCTCGCGCAGGCACGGCAGGTCCTGGCTGGCTGCGTGCAGCACCCATTCATCGTCGCCGACGACGGCATTGAGGTCGTCGAACCGGCCGATCGCCGGTGCGTCGTAGAGAAAGACTCCGGCGCCGCGCCGGAAAACCTGGATGAGGTAGGCCTTCTGCGAATACCGGTATCCGGATGCCCGTTCCGTGTCGACGGCGACCGGACCGGTGCCGGCAGCGATCGCGCGCAGAGAACTCTCGTATTCGGTGTGTGTGTCGATAACGTGACGGTCAGTCACGAGCCGTCCTGCGGGCGGAAAGCAATGTCACTCCTTCGGTCGTGGGAGGCAGACCCGCGAGCATGCAGAGCAGTTCGGCCCACCCCTCCACATGGGCGGACACACTCGACTCCAGAGGAGTCCACGATGCCCTCAGTTCAATTTGAGCGCCGTCACCCTGATCTGCCAGTTCGCCGAAACCGGTCGAGAGGATCCGAGTCGCTGTGCCTGACGCCGCGGTGTACTGGGCATCACGGGCATCCAAAGCATCCACGAGCCAGGACCAGGCGACGTCCGTCAGAAACGGGTCGAGGCCGATCTCGGTCTCCAGCGGAGCCTGCGCGAAGCAGACGACGCGAAAACGTCCGTGCCAGGATGCTGGTTCGCTCGGGTCGTACAGGATGATGAAGCGTCCCGTCCCCAGCTCGGAGTCGGTGCCGTGGGCGCTGGGGCGCACATCGGCAGACAACGCAAGAGCGTGAGGCGCGAGCTGTGCCGGCGCGGGAATCTCCGAGACGACGAGTTCGTCGCGCAAAACGGCGGCGCGGACAGCGGCGACGGCCTCGGTGAATTCCTGGGGCACGTCTTCGGTTTCCGAACGCTCAGCCACACCCAGAGACTAGAGTGAGGAGGCGATGAAACGACAGTGCCACGCCGACCAGAGCCCGCGCCGGTGGATCCCCCTAGCTCTTGCAGGGGTCGGAGTCACGGTAATCGGCGCATTCGCCGGAGTCACAGCTCAAGTTGCACGCACGGTTCTCATGCCGACAACGTCGCGGTCGCACAACACGCGAGTGGTTCGCGTGGACGTCGCTGCCGGCACGATCACGCTCACGGGCACGCCGGACACCCTGCTGCCTGGCCGCTACGGTCTCTGGGTCAATCGTTCTCAGGATCATCTGCAGCTCGGAGACGTCGTTGAGCAGACACCGCACACGGTTACCCGCCGTGTGCTCTCCGCATTTCCCGATCATGTTCAGCACGGTGGTGCCTCGTTCAGCGGATGGTTCTACCACGATCCGCGAGAGCTGGGGATCGATGTCGAGGACTGGGCGATTCCCACCGAGAACGGCACGGCGCCCGCGTGGTACTTTCCTGCCGACGACGAAGGTTCGCGGGGACTCGCCGTCCTCGTGCACGGTCGGGGAGTGACGCGACATGAGGTTCTGCGTGCCGTTCCCGCGATTCGCGCCACCGGCTTCGATTGTCTCGCCGTGTCGTATCGCAACGACGGCGAGGCGCCGGAATCCGACGATCGCCGCTATGGACTCGGGCAGAGCGAATGGAAGGACGTGGATGCGGCGCTCGACGAGGCTGCACGACGCGGTCACTCGCGGTTCGTCCTCATGGGCTGGTCAATGGGAGGCGCACTGTGTCTGCAGGCCGCCGACCGCTCACGTCACGCCGACGCGATTGACGGACTCGTGCTGGAGTCACCCGTCGTCGACTGGCGCACGGTTCTGCGCTATCAGGCGAGTGCCTCGCGCATTCCCGCCCTCATTCGCGACGCCGCCCTGTGGCTGCTCTCGCACTCCGTCGGACGGCTCGTGACGGGCCAGAGCGAGCCGATAGACTTCGACAGGCTTGATCGCGTGGCGCACGCGGTCGACCTGCGGCATCCGGTTCTCATTCTGCACAGCGACGATGACGGGTTCGTCCCGTCAGATGCCTCGCATGGGCTGGCCGAGGCACGACCCGATCTCGTCACGCTCGCGTCATTCGACACCGCTCGTCACACGAAGCTGTGGAACCTCGACGCCGACCGATGGGCGCGCACGATCCGCGACTGGCTGGATACCCTGCCGAGACGCTGATTCAGGCCGCAGCATCCGATTTCTCTCGGACCTGACGCTTGATGCGTGCCAGCATGCCGCTCATGCCGCTCAACCGCAGGGGCGAGACAGCGCGGCCGAGGCCCAACATCTGGGGAAAGTCGTTCGGAATCTCGAGTGTTTCGGCCGGACTCAGACCGTGGATCCCCTGAGCCAGGATGCTGGCAAAGCCGCGCGTTGTCGGGGCCTCGCGCGGGGCGGAGGCGATCACGGTCACCGACCCGTCATCGACCTCAACCGTCAGAAACACCGGTGACTGGCACTCGACCACGCGCTCGAGAAGATCCGGATGATCGGCATAGCGTTCCGGCAGCTCGGGAAGCTCGTTGGCAAAATCGAGAAGCAGAAGCAGCCGATCCTGCTCGCCGAGCTCGAGAAACTCGTCTCGGATCTCGGCAAGCGCTTCGGTCAGTTTCGCCTCGCCCATGGTGCTCGACCTCCTCTACGATCGCGGCTCGGGCGCGGCCCCTCGATCGTCTCCGACCACAATGGGCACGCCGACCGAGCTGCCCCACTCCGTCCAGGAACCATCGTAGTTGCGCACGTGTTCCAGGCCCAGCAGATGGTGGAGCACGAACCAGGTGTGACTGGACCGCTCGCCGATGCGGCAGTAGGCGATGACGTCGTCGCCGTCACGCAGGCCGGCATCGGAGCGGTAGACGCCTTCCAACTCGGCGACGGGGAGGAACGTACCGTCGTCGGCGACGGCTCGGCCCCAGGGGACGCTGGCCGCACTGGGGATGTGCCCGGCTCGCAGCGCACCCTCTTCGGGGTAGGCGGGTGCCGTCGTGCGATCACCACGGTATTCCTCGGGGGAGCGCACGTCGATGAGCGGGTTGCCGAAATGTGCGAGCACGTCGTCGCGGAATGCACGGAGTGTCGCGTCGTCGCGTGTGACGACGGGGTAGTCGGTGGCTGCGCGCCCTGGTGCTTCCGTCGTGGTCTCCCGGTCTTCGGCGATCCACTTGTCGCGCCCGCCGTCGAGCAGCCGGACGTCTTTGTGCCCGAAGAGGCTGAACACCCACAGCGCATAGGCGGCCCACCAGTTGCTCTTGTCTCCGTAGATCACCACGGTGTCGTCGCGAGCGATGCCCTTGCGACTCATCAGCGCGGCGAAACCGTCGCCGTCCACGTAGTCGCGGGTCACGGGATCGTTCAGCTCGGTGTGCCAGTCCACTTTGACGGCGCCGGGGATGTGCCCTGTCTCGTACAGCAGAACGTCCTCGTCCGATTCGACGATGACCAGGCCGGGGGAGTCGAGGTGTTCCTGAAGCCAGTCTGTGCTGACGAGTCGGTTCGGATTCGCGTATCCGGTGAACTTCTCGGTTCCTGCATCGACCTCAACGGTCATTGTTCCTCCTTCTGGTGGTGGCGCCGTGGCACGTGATCTCAGCCGTTAGGCTGGATGCTGTCATGCCCGACGATACGCTCGCGGGCTGAGAGTTGTCGCGCGTCAGCCGTAAGAGTCTGACATAAGCCGACAGTCCGCATTCAGATGAAGGCTCCGCACTCGATGAATATTCCCCCGCCTCAGGCCGGGACGCTCATGCACCTTGTTGACCGGCGCCCGGAGATGTCCGGGGAAGACCTCGCGGCCAATCTCACACCGCCGCCGCAGTTCGCCACAGCGAGCTTCGACTCGTATCGTCCGGATGACGCGTATCCGTCGCAGACCGCTGCAGTCGACTACCTTCGGATGTTCTCGGCCGGCCCCGCACCGGTCAAGACGAAGTGGTTCGCCCGCAAGCCCAAGACGGATGCTGTGAAGCCCGGGGTGTACCTCGACGGCGGATTCGGTGTCGGCAAAACGCACCTGCTCGCCGCTTTATGGCACGCCGAAGGCGGATCGCGGAAATACTTCGGCACGTTCATCGAATACACGGCGCTCGTGGGTGCCCTGGGGTTCAACGGAACGGTGAAGCTCCTCACCGGGTCGACGCTCATCTGCATCGACGAGTTTGAGCTTGACGACCCGGGCGACACCATGATGATGACCCGTCTACTCACGGAGCTCGCGGCGCAGGGCACGCGGATTGCCGCGACGTCGAACACGCCCCCAAATGCGCTGGGCGAGGGACGATTTGCCGCTCAGGACTTCCTGCGCGAAATCCACTCGCTCGCGAGCACATTCGAAACTCTCCGAATCGACGGCACCGATTACCGCAGGCGCACCATCGAGGGACACTGCCGGACAGCATCCGACACCGAGATCACTCGGGCGATGGAGAGCGCCGCAGCATCCGGTACCCGCATGAGCGTCGACGACTTCACGGAACTCGTCGAGCATCTTGCTGCCGTGCACCCCTCACGCTTCATCCGGCTTCTCGACGACGTCGAGGCGATTGCGATCACCGACACGGTGACGCTCGAATCGCAAGCGGCGGCCCTGCGACTCGTTGCATTCATCGACAGGGTGTACGACGCTCAGATCCCGATCATCGCGAGTGGCATCCCACTCGACACCGTATTCACGGAAGAGATGCTCACGGGTGGGTTCCGAAAGAAGTACCTGCGAGCAATGTCGCGCATGATCTCGCTGACATCAGAGCTCTGAAACCTGCTGTTCATACGCTGAACGTTCTGTAACGACGCTGAAACACCAGCATGCAGTGATCGAAACATGCCTGCTCGAAGCTGTGCTCACCGACCGGATTCGTCGGAAAGCACCACTGAGAGGCAGAAAACATGGATACCGGAAGCATCGCCTGGGGCCTGACCGCCACGGCGCTCGTACTGCTGATGACACCGGGCGTCGCCTTCTTCTACGGCGGCCTCGTCAAGGCGAAGAGTGTCGTGAGCATGATGATGATGAGCTTCGGCGCTCTCGCGTTGATCGGCGTGCTGTGGGTGCTCTACGGGGCGAGCATGAGCACGGTGACCGGGCTCTGGGACTTCTCGGGAAACCCGCTCGCAGATCTTGGCCTGACATCACTCGCGACTGGTGAGACGGCCAACACCGATCTTCTGGGATCAGCATTCAGCGCCACGTTCGCGATCATCACAGTCGCACTGATCTCGGGAGCGATCGCGGACCGCGCACGGTTCGGATCCTGGATGCTGTTCGCCGGCGTGTGGGCAAGCATTGTGTACTTTCCCGTCGCGGCGTGGGTCTGGGGCGGCGGGTGGATTCTGCATCTCGGCGAGACACTCTTCGGCACCGAGAGCGGTGCAGAAGTCATCGACTACGCGGGCGGAACCGCCGTACACATCAATGCGGGAGCTGCTGCGCTCGCTCTCGTCCTCGTGCTCGGCAAGCGCACGACATTCGGCAAGGAGGCCGACAAGCCACACAATGTTCCCTTGGTGCTGCTCGGTGCGGCGCTGCTCTGGTTCGGCTGGTTCGGGTTCAACGCGGGTGCGGAATGGGCGAACGGAATGGCCGGCGTCGGTCTGATCGCCGTGAACACGCTGGGAGCCACAGCGGCAGCCATCATCGGCTGGCTCGTCGTCGAACGTGTCAAGGGCGGAAAGCCCACTGCCGTCGGGGCCGCGTCCGGAGCGGTATCCGGGCTCGTCGCGATCACACCGGCATGCGCCAACCTCACGCCTGGCTGGTCGCTGCTGCTCGGTGCCCTGACCGGGGCCGTGTGTGCTCTCGCGGTAGAGCTGAAGTTCCGGCTCGGGTACGACGACACGCTGGATGTCGTGGGCATCCATCTCGTCGGCGGTCTCATCGGCACAGTCTCGCTCGGCTTTGTTGCGACAGGCACGGGCCTGTTCGTCGGTGGAGGGATCGAGCAGCTCGTTCTGCAGGTGATTGCTGCCGCAGCAGTGCTGGCGTACAGTTTCGCCGTCGCGTGGATCGTCGGAACCGTCATCGAGAAGACCATCGGATTCCGTCTCGCCCCCGATGCCGAGGTCGCCGGCGTCGACAGGGAAGTGCACGGGGAACGAGCGTACGACATGACGGTTCCTGAGCAGATGTGATCAGAGGTACCGGGGTGTCCCCGCCCGCGAGGGAGCGGGCACCTCGGTACGCTTAATCCATGACCCGTCTTGTCAGCAGCTACCGGACCACCAAGACCGACCAGATCACTCAGGATGCTGCCGATGTGACAGCTGCCCGCTCCTTGATTGAGGAGGCCGTTCCCGAGGGGTACGAGATCATCCAGCTCGATATCGGCAAGACCGAGGAGGGCGCTCGTGTCACCGGGATCATCCGCGCGACGGCCATCACACCCGTCGAAGCGACCGGCACCGACTACGAGAGTGCCAAGGCGGCCCTCAAAGCGCAGATCCCCGAAGACTGCGTCGGCACCGGCATCCTGATTGCCGAGGAATAGTCGCGCACTCCGGTGTGGCCGGGAAGCGCCCGCACCACCCCTTAACAGTCGGGGGCTGCCGTGAGAGAATCGCCCGTAGCGATACTGATGCTGCGAATAGGGCGCATCGAGTCGCTCGCGCGGGGCCGAATGGGGTGATGTGGCGTGCATCGATTCGCTGAGATCCTGGCACACATTAACGTGGTGGAAAGCCCCGCAGCAATTGTGCTGAGCGACGTTCTGAGCACGAATATCGCACGCATGCAGGCATTCGCCGATGCACACGAGGTGTTGTTGCGTCCGCACGTCAAGACGCACAAGTGCATTGAGATCGGGCGCATGCAGCTCGCAGGCGGGGCTATCGGAATCACGGCCGGCACGATTGGTGAAGCCGAGGTGTTCGCCGCTGCCGGATTCGACGACATCTTCATTGCGTACCCGGTCTGGGCTGTCGGTTCCAAAGCCGAGCGACTGCGGTCGCTCGCCACCCACACGACCCTCAGTATCGGCGTCGAGAGCCGCGAGGCCACAGATGCGCTTGCGGCCGCTTTCGGTGATCGCGTTCGTGACGTCTCGCTCATTGTCGAGGTCGAGTGCGGCGCACGCCGATCGGGCGTCGACCCGCGCGATGCTGGACCCCTTGCGCGATACGCGAGCGAGAAAGGTTTTCGCGTCGAGGGCGTGTATACCTATCCCGGCCACGGCGGCGTGCAGGGGGCCCGCGAACAGGCAGCCCGCGATCAAGGCGCCGCACTCGCTCGTGCGGTGTCGAGCTTCACGTCGTCCGGGCTGACCGCCCGGGTGGTGAGCGCAGGCTCGACGCCGACCGCGGAGTTCTCGACAGAGCCGGTGATCACGGAACTGAGGCCGGGGGAGTACGTGTTCAACGACGGCGACAACCTCGCGCTGGGCGCATGCGATGAGTCTCAGATCGCACTCTTCGTCGCGGCCACCGTGGTCAGTGCCCAGGAGTCGGGCCGCGCGATTCTCGATGCCGGCACGAAGGCACTGGGGCGTGAGGGCGATTCCGAGCGCGGCTTCGGCAAGATCGCCGGGCTCGATTACCGGCTCGGAAAGCTGAATGAATATCACGGCTATCTCGATCTTCCCGAGGAGGGACCCCAGATTCCCATCGGAACAGTGGTGCCGGTGGTGCCGAATCACGTGTGTCCCGTGGTGAACAGCTTCGATGAGCTGACGATCATCACGCCCGAGCGCACGATCGAATCGTGGCCCGTGTCGGCGCGAGGACGACTCTCCTGAGGAGGACAGATGAATGACCACGTGCAGCGGGTACTGATCACCGGGGCGACAAGCGGCATCGGTGAGGCCGTGGCCGCACGATTTGCTGCGGCAGGAGCCCGGCTCGTGCTCACTGGACGGCGCGATGATCCTCCTGAGAGTCTGCGGCCCGATGATCTTTACGTTCCCGGCGACCTGTCAGACGAAGACTTTGTCGCCGATCTTGTACGGTGTGCGACGAGCGAGCTCGGCGGGCTGGACACCGTCGTCCTGGTGCATGGCTTGCAAGCAGAGGGGCCTCTCACCGAGATGCCGCTCGCCGATGCCGACGCTCTTCTCGGGGCAAACGTCCTCAGTGTTTTCACCGTGATCAAGCACGCGGCTCCCCTCATGGAAGACGGCAGCGCTATCGTGTGCGTTGCATCGCGGCTCGGCATCTCCGGGATCCCCGGGCAGGTGATGTACTCGGCGGCGAAGGGCGGGCTCATCATGTTGGCGAAGGGGGCGGCCGTCGAGCTCGCGCCTCGCGGCATCCGTGTGAATGTCGCCGCGCCAGGGCTCACGACCACGCCGATCATCGAATCGTGGATACAGCGGCGCCCTGATCCGGATGCTTATCGCGCAGAGCAAGCGGCGACGATTCCGCTCGGCCGCCTCGCCGATCCTTCCGAGGTGGCCGAGGCGATCCACTTCTTGGGCTCCCCGGCATCGTCCTACATCACGGGTGCTGTGCTTCCGATTGACGGTGGCTATACGGCTGCATGAGGAGGAGATCGAGCCGTCGAAAGCATCATAATTGCGGCCATCGATACTCTCCCCATTCATCTCATCGCCGTGCGGCCCCGTTTCATCTACTCTCGCGATCCGCCCTCATGATCAGCCCTGGTTTCCCACCTCTGATCAACAATCGAGAGAAAGCGTTGCCAGACGTCCTTCTGTGCACCACTGAGACGTTCCGACTGCATCTGCTCGATCAGGGCCATGACTGGCAGTTCGCCGGCTGTCGGTGTGAGGCCGGTAATCGCCACCACCGTGGCAGCGAAATCGGCTATGCGATGCGCGAGTCGCTCCGCGCTCGCGTGATCAAGGTGAGTGTATGACTCCAGCTCTTCGAATTCGCGGTACCAGTTGCCTGCCTCCTCGGCGAGAGACTCATCCTGAATCGTGTCAAGTAGGGCCGAGGCAGTATCAGCACCAATATCGTCTGTGCCTGTGACCAGAGTCCATACGTCTTGATCGAAATTCCGGGTAGCCGTCGAGCGCTCTGTGCTCTCAATCCAGGGATTGTGCGCAGACGCTCTTCGCAACTCAGCCACCAGCTGTCGTTGCGTATCGATGTGCTTCGCCTGATCCTGCAACCGGGCATCAAGTTCCGCCAGAAGCTCGTCGTAGCTTTGCCCGTCGCGTTCAAGAGCATTCGCGATACTCCTCAGAGGCATTCCGCTGTCTGCGAGTTGTCGAATCCGCAGCACTCTCACCAAGTCGCTGACGCTGTAGCGCCGATACCCGTTTGGATCACGAGGCACCTCTGGGAGCAGTCCGATCGCATGATAATGGCGCAGTGCGCGAGGTGTTGTGCCCGCGAGTTCGGCCACATCGTGGCTGCGCAGAACAGCATCCATAGCGGGGCTTTCCGACGGCTGGTCTGCTTGTGGCTCATACGAGTTGGTCATGGAGCCACCGAGCCTGCCAGCCGCTCTACCGCTCGCACGAACCCGTCGGGGTCGTCCGTATAGAGCAGCACTTCTGACGCGCGAAATCCAGAAGCCAGTTTGTTTTTCGCCACTGGAGGATCAGCGACAACTGGTTCTGCAAATCGAATAAGCACATTGGTGCTCGTGAACTGCGTGAGAATCACCCGGTCTTCGTCGACGTGTGGCTGCGTGTGCACGTGGTTTTCGTACCGGGCCATCGAGCTGATGTTTGTGAGCGGCGTGTCAAGCACGGACTGAAGCCCCCAACGCAGGTGCAGAACCCCCTCGCTGACAAAGTGCGGCCGGACGACGCGAGTAGCGAAGATCCCGAGAACGAACAGAACGCCCCAGATTGTCACGAGTACGAGCACTATTTGTAGCCATGCCCAGGGTACGAGTACATGCATGATCACAATTTCAATCAGACTGACAACGATCAACACGGTCGGAAGAGTGAAAGTTCCCTTCGTGTAGCCGAACGCGAGCGCGCCCTCAGGAACATGCCGTTTCCCTCCCAGAGCCAGGAACAGATTGCCAAATGTCCGAAGCTCAAAGATCGGAAGACGGAGCAATGGCTCCTCGGACTCAAGCTGGGCAAGAAAGCTCGTACCCGACGAATCCGCGGAGCGATCGATATGACGGAACCGCCACACAGTGACTGCGGCGAAGGCGAGGAGCAACGGTGCTTCGACAGTGAACAGCACCAGCAATGAGATTCGCCCGCTGAGAACACCTGAAAGATTCAGAACGAGGAGCGTCACTGCGACACACACGGTGAGAGCAGCATGCACTCTATGCAGCGTTCTGAGCCACGTCGATCTATGGGTCATGACCCTAGTCTCAACTATGACGCAGCGTCGCAGTCAAGCCTGCACGTGCTATGACGCGCAACAACGTACGGGCGCGCGACGGCGATAAGTGCATCGGCACTGAGGATCGCATCAGGACATTGTGTGGGCGATACCAGATTCGAACTGATGACCTCTTCCGTGTGAAGGAAGCGCGCTAACCAACTGCGCCAATCGCCCGGACCGGCCTGCTGCCGGTACGACACTCGATACTAACCGACAACCGTTGTGCGCGCACAATCGATGCATGGCCCCTGCGGCATCCGGATTCGACACGCGCGAGATGTATCGGTTTGAACATTCGCGTATCTTTCGGTTACAGTTTTGGAGCACGCAGAAATGCGAGTAACGCGGATGTGGCGCAGTGGTAGCGCATCACCTTGCCAAGGTGAGGGTCGCGAGTTCGAATCTCGTCATCCGCTCGAGTGCTGAGGATCAGTCTCAAGGCTGGTTACGGCCTGTGGGCTAACCCACACGCGGTGGCGTGGCCGAGAGGCGAGGCAGCGGCCTGCAAAGCCGTCCACACGGGTTCGAATCCCGTCGCCACCTCGCCGAAAACTGAATAGCCCTTGACGGGCGCGATTGGCGCAGCGGTAGCGCGCTTCCCTGACACGGAAGAGGTCACTGGTTCGATCCCAGTATCGCGCACAGAAGAACCCCTCGACTGTTGTCGAGGGGTTTTTTCGTGCGTCCCACGATGCTTCCCAGGGCGACTAAAGTTGACAGAGTCATTGATCGCCAGCCAAGGAGTGTGTACCGGTGTCAGACGGCTTCGACCTGTTCCCCGACCGTTCCGTTGTCGCAATGCGCGTCAACGGTGAGCTGAAGGATCTGGCTGCAACGGTCACGGCAACGGATGCTGTCGAGCCTGTCGACATCACATCGGCTGACGGTCTCAGCATTCTGCGGCACTCCGCTGCGCATGTGCTGGCTCAGGCTGTTCAGCAGGTCAATCCCGATGCACGGCTCGGCATCGGCCCACCGATCACCGACGGCTTCTACTACGACTTCGATGTCGACGCCCCCTTCACGCCGGAGGACCTCAAGGCGTTGCAGAAGGCGATGGAGCGCATCATCAAGCAGGGTCAGCGCTTCGTCCGTCGCGTCGTCAGCGAGGACGAGGCGCGCGCTGAGCTGGCGGCCGAGCCGTACAAGCTCGAGCTGATCGGGCTCAAGGGCTCCGGCAGCGGGGAAGACAACGAGAACGTGGAAGTCGGCGGCAGCGAGCTGACCATCTACGACAACGTCGATCCGAAATCCGGCGAAACCGTGTGGAAGGATCTCTGCCGCGGACCTCACCTGCCGACGACTCGCCTGATCGGAAACGGATTTGCGCTGATGCGCGTCGCAGCGGCCTACTGGCGCGGCTCGGAGAAAAACCCGCAGCTCCAGCGCATCTACGGAACCGCATGGCCTACAAAAGACGAGCTGCGCGCCTACAAAACCCGTCTCGAAGAGGCGGCGAAGCGTGACCATCGACGCCTCGGCGCCGAACTCGACCTGTTCAGCTTCCCAGACGAGATCGGCTCGGGCCTTGCTGTCTTCCATCCCAAGGGCGGCATCATCCGCGCCGAGATCGAAGACTATATGCGCCAGCGTCTCGTCGAGAATGACTATGAGCTCGTCAACACGCCCCATATCACGAAGGGGCACCTGTACGAGATCAGCCAGCACCTGAACTGGTACAAGGACGGGATGTTCCCGCCCATGCACCTTGATGAAGTCGTGGATGACGACGGCAACGTCATCAAACAGGGCCAGGACTATTACCTCAAGCCAATGAACTGCCCGATGCACAACCTGATCTATCGGGCACGAGGACGCAGCTATCGTGAGCTTCCTCTTCGGCTCGCCGAGTTCGGCACCGTGTACCGCTACGAGAAGAGCGGCACTCTCTCCGGTCTGACGCGCGTGCGCGGTCTCACTCAGGACGATGCACACATCTACGTCACCGAAGATCAGATCAAGCCAGAGGTTGCCCGCCAGCTTGAGTTCGTCTTGGAGACGCTGCGCGGTTACGGGCTCGACGACTTCTACCTCGAGCTCTCGACAAAGGATCCGGAGAAGTTCGTCGGCTCCGATGAGGCGTGGGATGCTGCGACAGAGACGCTCCGCCAGGTTGCCCTGGAATCCGGGCTTGAGCTTGTCGACGATCCGGGCGGTGCCGCGTTCTACGGGCCGAAGATCTCGGTGCAGGCGCGCGACGCGATCGGCCGCACATGGCAGCTGTCGACGGTTCAGCTCGATTTCAATCAGCCGGAGCTCTTCGCGCTCGAATACACGGCAGCAGACGGCACCCGCCAGCAGCCGGCCATGATCCACCGCGCGTTGCTCGGCTCCATCGAGCGCTTCTTCGCGATCCTTCTGGAGCACTATGCCGGCGCTTTCCCGGTCTGGCTCTCCCCGGTTCAGGTTGTCGGCATTCCTGTTGCCGAGGAGTTCGGGCCGTATCTCGACGATGTCGCCTCACGCCTCCGCGCACGCGGCGTCCGTGTGGAGATCGACCATTCTGACGACCGTATGCAGAAGAAGATCCGTACGCACACGAAAGAGAAGGTGCCGTTCCTGCTGATCGCCGGAGAAGAAGATCGGTCGAACGGCAATGTGAGCTTCCGCTTCCGTGACGGTACACAGCTGAACGGCATCCCCATTGACGATGCCGTCGAGAGAATCGTCGCGAGCATCGCTGCCCACGATCAGATTGCGACGGCGTGGGCAGAATGACGGATAACCACGAGACCCACGCGGAGACACCGGGCGAGTTCCATCTGGCGGGCGTTCCCGATGAGTTCCAGCGACTTTGGACACCTCACCGAATGGTGTATATCAGGCAGGGAGAGCCGGAGGCCGACGAATGCCCGTTCTGCCGCGCGCCGAGCATGGCAGACGAAGACTCGCTCATCGTCGCTCGCGGCCGCCACGCATTCGTCATCTGCAACCTGTTCCCGTACAACTCAGGGCATCTTCTCGTGTGCCCGTATCGTCATATTTCGACGTACGATTTGGCAACTCCGGAAGAGGTAGCTGAAATCGGAGAGCTGACTCAGACGGCAATGCGGGTGATTCGCTCAGTCTCCGGCAACGATGGCTTCAACCTGGGCATGAACCAGGGCGCCGTCGCCGGGGCGGGCATTTCCGCACATCTGCATCAGCACATTGTTCCCCGTTGGGCGCAAGACGCAAATTTCCTCCCCATCATCGCCAAGACCAAAGCGCTTCCACAGCTGCTCGGTGAGGTTCGCGAGACCCTCGCCGATGCGTGGCCGAAGCCCGAACACTCGGAGAGTAATCACCATGACTGAGACATCTACGCAGAACCAGGTCGGAACGGGCCGTGTCAAGCGCGGCCTCGCTGAGATGCTGAAGGGCGGCGTCATCATGGACGTTGTCACGCCCGAACAGGCGCGAATCGCCGAGGATGCTGGTGCGGTCGCCGTCATGGCGCTTGAGCGCGTTCCCGCCGATATTCGAGCACAGGGCGGCGTCGCACGCATGAGCGATCCAGATCTCATCGAGGCGATCATCAGCGAGGTGTCGATCCCCGTCATGGCCAAGGCCAGAATCGGACACTTCGTCGAAGCTCAGCTGCTTGAGGCGCTCGATGTCGACTACGTCGACGAGTCGGAGGTCCTCAGCCCTGCCGATTACGTCAACCACATCGACAAGTGGAATTTCACGGTTCCGTTCGTCTGCGGTGCCACGAACCTGGGCGAGGCACTTCGGCGCATCAACGAAGGCGCGGCCATGATCCGCTCGAAGGGCGAAGCCGGAACGGGCGACGTTTCTGAGGCGACGAAGCACATCCGTGCGATCACGTCCGAGATTCGCGCTCTGACGGCGCTGTCGAAGGACGAGCTCTACGTTGCCGCCAAGGAGCTGCAGGCACCGTTCGCGCTCGTCGAGGAGATCGCCGAGACAGGCAAGCTCCCGGTCGTGCTCTTCACCGCCGGCGGAGTTGCCACACCGGCTGACGCAGCCATGATGATGCAGCTCGGCGCCGACGGAGTCTTCGTCGGCTCAGGCATCTTCAAATCGGGCAATCCCGCTCAGCGCGCCGCGGCCATCGTCAAGGCGACGACCTTCTATGACGACCCGTCGGTGATCACCGAGGCGTCACGCGGCCTGGGAGAGGCCATGGTCGGGATCAACGTCGGCGACCTTCCGGCTCCGCACCGCCTGTCCGAGCGTGGCTGGTAGACCACGGGTCGGAGTTCTCGCACTGCAGGGCGATGTGCGCGAGCACGCCGCCCTGCTCGGTGAACTCAACGTTGACGTCTTATCGGTTCGTAATGAGCGAGAGCTCTCCATCATCGATGGCCTCGTCATACCCGGTGGCGAGTCCAGTGTGATCGACAAGCTCAGCCGCCTGTTCGGGGTGGCAGAGCCGCTCAGCGCGGCGATCAGGGCGGGGCTCCCCGTCCTCGGCACCTGCGCGGGGCTCATCATGCTTGCTCGTGAGCTCTCGGACGGCATCTCCGGCCAGCGCACATTCGGCGGACTCGACGTGACGGTGCAGCGAAACGCATTTGGCTCGCAAACTGAGTCGTTCGAGACCGATCTCGACGTTCCGGTACTCGGATCGACACCGGTCCATGCTGTTTTCATCAGGGCTCCCATCGTCACGAGGGCCGCCGCTGATGTGACGGTTCTGAGCCAGCTCGACGATCGCCGCATCGTCGCCGTCGAGCAGGGAAACGTCATGGGTCTCTCCTTTCACCCTGAGATGTCGGGGGAGCGGCGATTCCACGAACGCTTTCTCGAGCGCGTGCGCACCCGCCTCGGGTGACGACGAAATGGGCCGAGCGCAGGCCTGCCGTAGAATGGCCGTACTTTACAAGACGCAGTGAGGGAGCACATGTCAGGGCACTCCAAGTGGGCGACGACGAAGCACAAGAAGGCGATCATCGATCAGCGGCGCGCGAAGTCGTTTGCAAAGCTCATCAAGAACATCGAAGTCGCCGCCAAAATCGGGGGACCGGACCTTGCGGGGAACCCGACGCTGCAGGACGCCGTGCAGAAGGCCAAGAAGACCTCGGTGCCCAACGACAACATCGATCGGGCGATCAAGCGAGGCGGCGGGCTCACGGGAGAGTCCATCGAATACACGACGATCATGTATGAGGGCTACGGGCCGAATGGTGTCGCACTCCTGATTGAGTGCCTCACCGACAATAAGAATCGCGCCGCTGCCGATGTCCGCACGCTGATGACCCGCAACGGCGGAACGATGGCCGACCCGGGAAGCGTTGCCTACAACTTTGAGCGCAAGGGCGTCATCGTCGTTCCGCAGGAAGACACCACGGAGGACGACGTCCTCGCCGCTGTGCTCGATGCGGGGGCTGAAGAAGTCCAGACGGAAGATGAGTCTTTCGAGATCATCACCGAGGCCACGGATCTCGTGCCCGCACGGTCCGCGCTTCAGGACGCGGGCATCGACTACGACTCCGCCGACGTCGCCTTCGTGCCGAACATCAAAATCGAGGTCGACGCTGACACCGCACGCAAGGTTTTCAAGCTGATTGATGCCCTCGAGGATTCCGACGATGTGCAGAACATCTACAGTAACCTCGACATCAGCGCCGACGTTCGCGCACAGCTCGAAGACGACGAAGACTGACGCGTGGCGCTGCGGGTTCTCGGAATCGACCCAGGGCTCACCCGATGCGGAATCGGCGTAGTCGATGTCGCAGCGAACCGGACGGCCGAGCTTGTGCATTTCGGTGTTATCCGCAGCCATGCCGATGCAGAAATCGAAGCACGGCTGCTCACGATCGCAGACGGGATCGACCACATTCTCGACGAGTATCGTCCTCAGGCCGTCGCCGTCGAGCGGGTATTCGCGCAGCACAATCTCCGCACCGTGATGGGCACAGCTCAAGTCAGTGGGATCGCTCTCGCCGCCGCGGCGCGCCGTGGCCTCCGGGTGGGACACCACACACCGTCGGAAGTCAAGGCGGCCGTGACGGGCTATGGCTCGGCGGAGAAGAAGCAGGTTGCGGCAATGGTGACTCGCATCCTTCGTCTCGCCGCTCCGCCGACTCCTGCTGATGCCGCGGACGCCCTCGCGCTCGCACTGTGCCACGCGTGGCGAATCGGCAGCCATGTCACGTCGAGCGGCTCAGCGGCCGAAACCCCGGCTCAGCGCGCCTGGCTTGAGGCGGAGCGGGCGACACGCAGGGACCGCGCTCCGCGAGCCTGACCTGTGGTGTCGGTGTCACCGAATAGGCTGGAATCGTGATTTCTTCGGTACATGGGACGGTACTCGCGAGCCGTGATGGTCGCGTCGTCATTGAGGTTGGGGGCGTCGGCCTCTCCGTCCAGGTCACGCCGGAGCATGAACTGGCGCTCCGCACCGGCGACACAGCATTTATCCACACAAGCCTGATCGTCCGTGAGGACGCCCTTAGCCTGTTCGGATTCGAGACCATCGAGCAGCTTGAGATCTTTGAGCTGTTGCTTAGTGTCACCGGTGTCGGTCCGAAGTCTGCACTCGGTGTTCTTTCGGCACTCGGGCCCGGTCAGGTTGCAGCGGCCGTCGAGAACGAAGATGACAAGGCGTTCCGGGCCGTCAGCGGAATCGGGCCGAAAACGGCAAAACTCATCATTCTGTCGCTCTCGGGCAAGATCTCGAGTCTCGCCTACACCGACGAGGGCACTGCTCCCGTCAGCACGAGCACCAGCGGCACTGACGTCGTGATGGCTCTCACCGGGCTCGGCTGGTCGGAACGCGATGCCGAGTCGGCGTTGAATGCCGTTCTGGCCGCGCAGCCTGACCTGTCAACGGCGACCGTGCAGACATTGCTCCGCCTTGCGCTCGCTCAGCTTGGTCCCGCTCCGTCTCACGGAGGACGCTCATGAGCGATGGCGAACTGACATCATCTGACGCCCTCTCGGAGGCAGAGCTCGCCTTTGAGGGAGCCCTTCGGCCGAGCAGCCTTGCGGAGTTCGTCGGCCAGCCCAAAGTGCGCGGGCAGCTTGAACTGCTTCTCAAAGCGGCAGCGCTCCAGAACCGCACACCGGATCACATTCTGCTCGCTGGTCCGCCCGGGCTCGGCAAGACGACGCTCGCGATGATCGTCGCGCACGAGTCAGGGCAACCGCTACGCATGTCAAGCGGCCCGGCCATCCAGCATGCCGGTGATCTCGCCGCCGTACTGTCCAGTCTCGTCCCGGGCGAAGTCCTGTTCATTGATGAGATTCACCGGATGGCTCGGTCGGCCGAAGAGATGCTGTACCTCGCCATGGAGGACTTCCGCATCGACATCATGGTCGGCAAGGGTGCCGGCGCCACATCGGTTCCGCTCGATCTCGCCCCCTTCACTCTCGTCGGCGCGACCACCCGTTCCGGCCTCCTGCCGAATCCGCTTCGGGATCGATTCGGGTTCACGGCCCACCTCGAGTTCTACGACGATGCGGATCTCGAGCGCGTCATCGAGCGCGCGGCGCCGATGCTCGATTTCGGGATCGACCGTGACGCCATCGCCGAGATTGCGGGACGCTGCCGCGGCACACCGAGAATCGCGAACCGGCTGCTTCGCCGTGTTCGTGACTACGCGCTGGTGCATGGCACGACGGGGGACGTGGATGCTGTGAAGGCCGCGCTGCGCCTCTATGACGTGGACGAACTCGGACTCGACCGCCTTGATCGCGCCGTCATGACGACGATTTTCACCCGGTTCAACGGCGGTCCTGTCGGGCTCAGCACGCTTGCCGTGTCGGTTGGGGAAGAGAGCGAAACGATCGAAAGCGTCGTTGAGCCCTTCCTTGTGCGGATCGGTCTCATCACGCGCACACCGAGAGGACGAGTGGCAACAGAACTCGCTTATCGTCACTTCGGCATTGCCCGCGCTCAGGAGGCGCTCCCGCTCGATACCCTATAATCGACTCTGGCCCTCCAGCCGCCCCCACAATCAGCGGTATTTTGCCGCGGAAAGCCGTGAAACTGTATGGATCCGTTAACCATTGGCATGCTTGCCGTCCTGGCCGTTCTCATTTTCTTTATGTTCCGGAACAGCCAGAAGCGCAAGCGTGAGCAGCAGGACCTCCAGTCAAAGGTCACTCCCGGCGCCGACGTCATGACGAACTTCGGGCTTTTCGGGACGATCCTCTCGATCGACGATGAAGAGAACAAGGTCGAACTGCAAACGAGCCCCGGTGTGGTCCTCACCGTTCACCGTCAGACCATCACACGCGTCATTGACACGGACGAAGAGCCGACGGACGAGGCCATTGACGATGTCGACCAGGTCGATGAGTCCGAGACAGATGTCGACGTCGACGACACATCGTCCAACGGCGACAACAAGTCTGACAACGCGTAGCCCTTCGAGGCGCCAGGCCACACTGCAATAGAAAGCTGAGTACATAGGTGTCTCCACGCTCCACACCGACCCGACAGGCGACCCGATCGCTTTCCTGGCTGGGATTCATCGTCTTCGCCCTTCTTGCGGTCCTCATCGGTGGCGTTCTCTGGGGCGGAGCGACTTTCATTCCGAAGCTCGCTCTTGATCTGGAGGGCGGAACTCAGATCATCCTCGAAGCCGAGGTCTCTGACGATTCCGATGTCTCACAGGAACAGCTCGATCAGGCGGTCTCCATTATTCGCCAGCGCGTCAACGCGTCCGGTGTGACCGAGGCCCAGGTGACGACAGAGGGCGGTCGCAACATTGTCGTGGCCATTCCCGGTGTTGCGGACCAGGAGACGCGCGACCGCGTCACCTCAACGGCGAAGCTCTCCTTCCGGCCCGTTCTGGTCGCCGGCGAGCCGTCGAATGAGTTTGTGGGTGAAGATGGAGAGTCCACTCCGTATCCGTCGCCTGACGCCTCTGTTCCGAGTGAGCCGACGGCATCCCCGACGGACGCGAGCGACGACAGCTGGATCACACCGCATCTGCAGCAGGAGTATCAGGCGTTCGACTGCGACGCCGAACGCGGCGAAGCCGCAAGCGCGCCGGAAGATGAGCCGATCGTCGCCTGCGAGTCAGACGGAACCGTCAAGTACATTCTCGGACCTGTGGAGGTCGAGGGAGCCCACATCAGCGACGCCTCCGCGGGCATGGGCCAGACCCAGACCGGGGCAACGACAGGGCAGTGGGTCGTCAATCTCGAGTTCGATGGCACCGGCTCAAAAGCGTTCGCCGACGTCACCTCGCGACTGACAGGCGCCGAGTCCCCGAAGAACCAGTTCGCGATCGTCCTCGACGGCGAGGTCATTTCAGCACCGCGTTCACAAGCAGTTATCTCCGATGGTAAGGCGCAGATCAGCGGAAACTTCACTGAGGAGACCTCGAAGGCGCTTGCCGATCAGCTGAAGTATGGTGCGTTGCCGATCAACTTCACCGAGCTCAGCTCGAACCAGATTTCGGCCACGCTCGGATCGGCACAGCTGGAGATCGGTCTGATCACTGGATTAATCGGGCTCCTGCTCGTCGTCGTTTACACGCTCTTCCAATATCGCCTTCTGGGCTTCGTCACGATCTTCTCGCTCGTGATTGCCGCCGTCCTCACGTATCTCGTGATCGCGATTCTCGGGTGGCGTGAGGGCTATCGTCTATCCCTTGCCGGAATTGCCGGTCTGATTGTCGCGATCGGGTTCACCGTCGACTCGTTCATCGTCTACTTTGAGCGAATACGCGATGAGCTTCGTGATGGGCGAGGGCTGGAGTCTGCCGTCGAGGCAGGGTGGAAGCGCGCGGCTCGCACAATCTACTCGGCCAAGGGGATTAACCTCCTCGCTGCCGTGGTTCTCTATGTCCTCGCTGTGGGAAATGTGCGAGGGTTCGCTTTCACGCTTGGTGTGACGACAATTATCGACGTGCTCGTTGTCGTAATCTTCACCCATCCGATGCTGCAGTTGCTTGCGAAGACACGCTTCTTCTCCAGCGGGCATCCGCTCTCTGGCCTCGATCCAGATGCCTTGGGCGCCGTGTATCGCGGGCGGGCTCAGTTTCGTACCCCGGTGTCAGCGAAGCGCTCCAAGATCGCTTCTTCCAGCAAGGAAGCACAGAAGCGGCAAACAATCGCAGAGCGGAAGAAGGCCGAAATGGCATCGTCCGGGTCCGCGAAGAATGACGAGAAGGATTCCTGATGGCCAGCTTCGTTCGGTTCGGAAATGACCTCTACACGGGAAAGCGCTCCGTCAACTTCGTTGGCAACCGTCGCGTGTGGTTCACGATTGCCGCGCTCCTTGTTATCGCCTCAATACTGACGCCTATTCTCAAGGGCGGATTCAACTTCGGCATTGAGTTCACGGGCGGATCCCAGTTCTCAATCTCGGGAGCGAAAAGCACAGAACAGTCCCTGGCATCGGATGCTGTCGCCGAGGTCGTGCCCGATGCTGTGACACGCGTTGTAATCGTCGGCGAGGATGGCGTTCGCGTACAGACGGATCAGCTCACAGCAGCGCAGACACATCAGATCACACAGACACTGGCGAAGGCGTACGGCGTCGAGAACTCCGACGTGAACACCAACTTCGTCGGAGCCACGTGGGGCAGCGACGTCACAAAGATGTCGCTGACAGCCCTTGTGATCTTCCTTGTTCTCACGTTCATCATCATGGCCTTGTACTTCCGAACGTGGAAGATGTCAGCCGCGGCGATCGTCACACTCGCCGATGTGCTCGTCATCACGCTCGGTGTCTACGCGGCATCCGGATTCGAAATCACGCCGGCTGCCGTCATCGGATTCCTGACAATTCTCGGATACTCGCTGTATGACACCGTTGTCGTCTTCGACAAGATCCGTGAGAATACGCACGAAGACGGTGAGGACTCTCCACGCACGTTCTCTGAGTCGGTGAACCTCGCGGTGAACCAGACCCTCGTGCGCTCGATCAATACTTCAGTCGTCGCGGCACTTCCCGTTGCGGCGATTCTGGTGATCGGGGACTTCCTCCTCGGTGCGGAGACGCTCCGGGACATCTCGCTGTCGCTGTTTGTCGGCATCATTGTCGCCACGTACTCGACAATCTTCGTTGGCGCTCCGCTCTACGCGCTGTTCCGGCAGAACGAGCCCGAGATCAAGAAGCGCGACGCGCGCGTCCTCGCCGCGCGCGAGCGCGCGAAGCAGACGGAAGCGGTCAAATAGTCAGCCGCGGAGCAGTATCCTTGAGAGTTCAAGGGGGTGATCCGCGATGACAGAGACGACGACTCCTCAGTCCGCGTCGCTGCGGCGCCTTGTGCCGCGCATCTTCTCACGGGCACAGCCTGTCGGCGCAGTCGATCGACTGATCCGCACCGTACGCATGCATCAGCCGAAGGCCGATGTGTCCGTGATCGAGCGGGCGTACACGGTTGCGGAACGCGCGCATCGGGAACAGAAGCGGCGCAGCGGCGAGCCCTACATCACCCACCCTGTTGCCGTCGCGCAGATCCTCGCTGATCTCGGCATCGGGTCGAAGACCATCGCCGCTGCGCTGCTTCATGACACGGTTGAAGACACCGAGTACACGCTCGACGAACTGAGAGCGGAGTTCGGCGACGAGATCGCGATGCTCGTCGACGGTGTCACCAAGCTTGACAAGGTCAAGTACGGTGAGGCGGCACAGGCAGAGACCGTGCGCAAGATGATCGTCGCGATGTCGAAGGACATCCGCGTGCTGATCATCAAGCTCGCCGACCGCCTTCACAACGCCCGCACCTGGGGTTTCATGCCGGCGGAGAAGGCAGCGAAGAAGGCGACGGAAACGCTCGAGATCTACGCACCGCTGGCACATCGACTGGGGATCCAGGCCATCAAATGGGAGCTTGAAGATCTTTCTTTCGCCGTTTTGCAGCCGAAGATCTATGCAGAGATCGAGAGCCTCGTCAAACAACGCACTCCTCAGCGCGAGCACTTCATTCAGATCGTCATCGACGCTGTCAACGATGACCTGAAGGCGCAGAAGATCCGTGGCAAAGTCGTCGGTCGACCGAAACAGTACTATTCGATCTACCAAAAGATGGTCGTCCGCGGTCGTGACTTCGACGACATCTACGATCTTGTCGGCATCCGCGTGCTCGTCAACAGCGTACGCGACTGCTATGCCGTCCTCGGTGCCATCCACGCGCGATGGACGCCAATTCCTGGTCGGTTCAAAGATTACATCGCGACACCGAAGTTCAACCTCTATCAGTCGTTGCACACCACGGTGATCGGGCCGGAGGGCAAATCGGTCGAGATTCAAATCCGTACGCATGAGATGCACCAGCATGCCGAATACGGTGTCGCGGCGCACTGGAAGTACAAAGAGCGGATGAACGGCAGCAAGGGATCCGGACCCTCATCCGATACGGATCTTGCCTGGCTGGCCCATATCTCTGATTGGCAGGCGGAGACCGCGGATCCCAGTGAGTTCCTCGACTCCCTGCGCTTCGAGATCGGAGCCAAAGAGGTCTACGTGTTCACGCCCAAAGGACGTGTCATCGGGCTGCCATCCGGCGCGACACCTGTCGACTTCGCGTATGCCGTGCACACCGAGGTGGGGCACCGGACAATGGGTGCACGCGTCAATGGTCGCCTCGTCCCGCTCGAGTCGACGCTCGCCAGCGGTGACGTCGTTGAGGTATTCACATCGAAGAATCCCGATTCCGGTCCGAGCCAGGACTGGCTCGGGTTCGTCAAGAGCCCCCGCGCCCGCAGCAAGATCCGTCAGTGGTTCACGAAAGAACGCCGCGACGAGGCGATCGACCAGGGCAAGGATGCCATCGCCCGGGCGTTCCGGAAGCAGAACCTGCCGCTGCAGCAGCTCGATTCGTTGAACGAAGTGGCTTCGCAGCTTCATTACACGGATGTATCGGCTCTCTACGCTGCGGTCGGAGAGGGGCACGTCTCAACGCAGTCCGTCCTGGAAAAGGCGGCATCGGTGGTGCACGGAGACGCCGAGTCCGAGCACACCATCGTCGATATGCCGGTTCGTGGGCGGCCACGCAGTCGTGCATCGAATACCGAGTCCGGAGTACTCGTCAGGGGAGCACCTGACATTCTCGTCAAGCTCGCAAAGTGCTGCACACCTGTGCCCGGAGATCAGATCGTCGGGTTTGTCACACGCGGGTCTGGAGTCTCGGTTCACCGATCGGACTGCCACAACGTGCAATCGCTCGTGAAAGAACCCGAGCGCATGATCGATGTTGAATGGGCGCCGACATCCAAGGGGCTCTTCCTCGTCAACATTCAAGTCGAAGCGCTCGATCGTGCGGCTCTGCTCTCGGACATCACGCAGGTGCTCAGTGAGCACCATGTGAACATCCTGTCCGCCACGGTCACGACGTCGCACGCTCGTCTCGCAATCAGTCGATTCGTCTTCGAGATGGGAGACACGACACATCTCGAACGCGTCCTGAACGCTGTGCGCCGCGTCGACGCCGTCTACGATGTTTATCGGGTCAATGGAGGGTAGTCAATCTGCCCTCTGCGTCACGGCGCTGTGCGGCCGCAGCGACGGCTCGCAAGAATTCGACGCCGGAGGCCTTGCCCGGTCGGCGGTGTGACGCCGCCAGATCGTTCGTATGCGCGCGAACCACCGCGGCATCACCGTGACACAGCTGCATGACGAGTTCGATGTCGTGAGGCGACCTCTCGGTGTCGAGAGCGATGTCCACGATCGTCCGCGCCACGGTGGTCACCCATGGTGTGCACGGAGAGACTCTTGTGACATCTGCCCGGGCAAGGCTGAGCTCGCGATACCGGATTCCCCTCTTCCAGGCATCGAGCGGCCTCGCCTTCGGTCTGACCTCGAGCCGGCCGACCATCGTGGAGCTGGCTCCGTGCACCCACGCCGCAGACCGACCTACAACGACATCGTTGTCCTGCAGCTCAGGGGAGAGCGCATCTGCCCGAAGCTCGGGTCTGTCTGGCTCGTCAACGGGGCAATAGCCGTCGTACATGCGCCACAGAGTTCCGTCGAGGCGTGCCGCACTCAAGACCGCGAGCGGTAGGTCGTCTGTGCTCAGCACGGGCGGGATCAGTCGGGACATACCTTCATCGTCGCCGAAACCCGCCGCAGCGTGGAGCACACGGTCACAGGTGTGGAAAACCTCGTGTCACCGTCACCCGTGTGGATGACTAATCGATCGCTTTGAGCCATTCACGCTGAGTGCGCAGCGTCTCAGAGGCCTCGTCGATTCGTTTGGCGTCGCCGGAGGCCTCGGCGTCTGACAGCTCCGCTTCCAGCTTGGCGATCGACTCGTGCAGCTGCGCGGCAAGCCCTTCCGTGCGGGCTTTGGTCTCCGGGTTGTTCTTCCGCCAATTCTCTTCGTCGAGCGTGCGCACGGCCTGCTCGACCTTCCGCAGCCGGTCTTCGACCGTCTTGACCTTATCGCGGGGAACCCGACCGATCTCCTCCCAGCGGCGCTGAATACTCAGAAGCTTCGACTTCGCCGTGTCGAGATTCTTCTCGGTCAGAAGCGGCTCGGCCTCCTCCAGAAGAACAAGCTTCTGCTCATAGTTCTCACGATATTCGGCTTCATCCCGGGCATCGACTTCGGCTTTCGCCGCATAGATCTCGTCGCCTGCTGCCTTGAAACGGGCCCACAGGGCGTCGTCCTGCTTCTTCCCCGCGCGGCCGGCCCGCTTCCACTCGTCGAGGAGACGACGGTAGCCAGGAACGCCGTCGATGCCGCGGGGTACGAGGGCCTGAGCCTCTTCGATCAGTCGCTGCTTCTGCTGCTTCGCCTCGCGGTGCTGAACATCAAGCTCGGCGAAGAACGCCCGTCGCTCCTGCTCAATTGTGCTGCGGGCCGTACGGAATCGCTTCCAGAGCGCATTCGCCTGTGACTTCGGAAGTCTCGGACCATCTTGCTGGTGCGTCTGCCAGCGGGCGAACAGATCATTCACCTGGGCTGTCATCTGTTTCCACTGCACGCGGCCCGGATCCATCGATGCAAGTTCTTCGATCTCGGTGACGATGCTTTCCCGCTCGGCGATCGCCGTCTGCTGGGCGGCCTCCGCCTCAGCCTGCTGCTGCTCGCTGAGTTCGTCAACCGTCGTGTCCAGTGCGGCGACGCGTGCTCGCAGGGACGCGATGTCGCCAACAGCACTCGGCTCCCGCAGAGTCTCAGTCAGGCGTGCGACGGCTCGGGCGATGTCCTTCGCTGGAGCTCCGCGCTTCGCACGCTGCTCCAGCAGAGACACCTGTCCCTCGAGATCGGTGAACTTGCGCTCGAAGTATCCGAGCGCCTCATCCAGGGTACCGTCCGGAAACTGCCCGACTTCTCGCCAGTCGTCTCCCTCGCGGACGAACACAGTTCCCGTCTCGTCTGCGCGACCCCACGGTTGTTCTTGTGTCTCTGCCACGTGCCTCTACCTCGTCGTGATCGTGACCGTGCTCACGGTCGTGCGGGACTGAACTCCCAGCCTATTATGCGCGCCAGCCGTACGGGACCGACTCTACTGAACCGTTATCCCGCCGATCACTGTTTTGACTGCAGGTGGACCATCTGCAGAACCGTCGGCGGTTCCCTGGGAAATCACTGCCTTTGTCAGTTCGTCGAGTCCACTCGTGACCGTGCCGAGAACGGTGTATCCGCCGGCTTCGTCCGACGGAATCGTGGTGTCCTCGTACACGATGAAGAACTGACTACCCATGCTGTCACCGTTACCACCCTGGCGGGCCATCGCGATCGTCCCTGCAGGATAGAAGTCGTCCTGAGGCGCATTCTCGATCGGCCCCCAGCTATAGCCGGGACCGCCGCTGCCATCGCCGTTCGGGTCACCGCACTGCAGCACCCCGAACCCGTCCGTCGTCGTGAGGCGGTGGCAGGTCAGCCCGGCGTAGAAGCCCTCCTGGCTCAGGTACACCATGTTGGCCACACCTTGAGGGGCCGCAGCACCATCGAGTGAGATGCCGAGCGGAATGTCATTGATTGTCATCTCGCCTGTCCACTCGCGATTCTCGGCAAGAGAGGCATCCGGCTTTGTGTACTGCGACGCGGATGCTGTCGGAGTCGGAGTTGCACTCGCCTCGGGGTTGCCCGGTCCTTCCGTGAAGTAGAAGACCTGCGCGAAGCTCGCGCCGACGGCGACGAGGACGACGAGCACTCCGGCCAGCCAGTTGTCTCGGATGCGGCGTTTGCGTCGGTGATCGTGCACCGTCTGACGTGCTTGGAATGCGCGGAGCCGAGCGCGCTCGATGCGCGCCTTCTTCTCATCGTGCTTGCTTGGGGCCACAGATTCCTCCAACGTGATGACCGACGCCCTGATGCGCGGCCGGATTGCCGCGGATGAAGCCGCGACGCTACCCAGAAGAACTTTACGGGGGAGTTGACGCGCGGTGCAAAGCCTACCGTCTTGCCTGTCAGCCGCAGCCGGTAGCCTATCGGCATGGCGAACACCGGCACGGCGTATCAGCAGTCGAATGTGCCCCTGGCCGTCCGTATGCGCCCGCGGTCACTCGAGGAGGTCGCCGGTCAGAAGCACCTGCTCACACCTGGTTCGCCCCTCGTTGCCCTCGCCAGCGACTCCGCGGGTGTTTCTGGGTCGACGTCCGTCATTCTGTGGGGGCCGCCGGGGACGGGCAAGACGACGATTGCGCAGTCCATAGCCAATTCGTCAGGGCGCCGCTTCGTCGAACTTTCAGCAGTGACGGCCGGGGTGAAGGACGTCCGCCGTGTCATGGAAGAGGCGTTGAACAGCCGCGACCTGTACGGGCTGTCGACCGTCCTCTTTCTCGACGAGATCCACCGGTTCACAAAGGCCCAGCAAGATGCCCTTCTGCCCGGTGTGGAGAATGGCTGGGTGATCCTCGTCGCGGCGACGACAGAAAACCCGTCGTTCTCAGTGATCTCTCCGCTTCTGTCACGTTCGCTTCTCCTCACGCTTGAGCAGCTCAGTGATGACGATCTCGGCGAACTTGTCGATCGCGCAGTGCGCGACGAGCGTGGCCTGGGCGACCGCGTGGCGCTCGAAAGCGACGCCCGTGACGCCATCATCCGACTTGCCTCGGGTGACGCGCGTCGGGCCCTCACTGCACTCGAAGCTGCCGCTGTCTCGGCGTCTGCCGACTCCGATTCTCCCGTCATCACCGATGACGTCGTCGCTCAAGCCGTCGACCGAGCACTGCTGCGGTACGACAAGAACGGCGATGAGCATTACGACGTGATCAGCGCCTTCATCAAATCCATCAGGGGGTCAGATCCGGATGCCGCGCTGCACTACCTGGCCCGCATGATTGAAGCGGGGGAGGACCCGCGATTCATCGCCAGACGGATCGTGATCTCGGCCTCTGAGGATGTCGGGATGGCCGACCCGCAAGCACTTCAGGTAGCCGTCGCCGCCGCGCACGCCGTGCAGTTCATCGGTATGCCCGAAGGGCGCATCCCCCTCGCGGAGGCCGTGGTCTACCTTGCGACGGCAGCGAAGTCCAATGCCTCGAACATCGGTATCGACGAAGCCATCGCCGATGTCAGGAACGGCCGCATTGGGCGCGTTCCCGTGCACCTGCGCGATGCGCACTATCCGGGAGCAAAGCGGCTGGGCCATGGAAAAGGCTATGTATATCCTCACGACTCCGAACTCGGAGTGTCACGGCAGCAGTACCTTCCAGACGAGCTCCTCGACCGTCAGTATTATCGCCCGACGCAGCATGGACATGAACGGGAGGTGTCGTCGCGGCTCGCTAAGCTGCTGCGCATCATCCGCGGTACGGGGTCCTGACCTGCCCGTGTTAGGATATTCGTTGGCCTCAACCAGGCGAGCGCGTGCGGCTGCGTACTCGTCTGTGTTTACGGGAACCGTTCTGTAGCCGAACGTCCTGGCTGATCCCTCTGCCCTGCCGTGCGCTCGCGCGCACTCGCAAAGCACTGTTAGAGAATTCATACCGAAAGGACCCCGTGTCAAACACGTCCCGTTCCAAGACGCGCCTCTCGCGCGCCCTCGGCGTCGCCCTGACCCCGAAGGCCGCCCGCCACATGGAGAAGCGCCCCTATGCTCCCGGTGAGCACGGTCGCACCAAGCGCAAGGCCGACTCCGACTACGCCGTCCGTCTCAAGGAGAAGCAGCGTCTTCGCGCCCAGTACGGCATTCGCGAAAAGCAGCTCAAGATCGCCTTCGAAGAAGCGCGTCGCCGTCAGGGACTGACCGGTGAGAACCTCGTCGAGATCCTCGAGACGCGTCTCGATGCGCTCGTGCTGCGCTCGGGCCTCGCCCGTTCGACGGCCCAGGCTCGGCAGATGGTCGTTCACCGTCACATCCTCGTCGACGGCCAGATCGTCGACCGCCCCTCGTTCCGCGTGAAAGAGGGCCAGCTCATCCACGTCAAGTCGCGCAGCGAGTCGAGCGAGCTCTTCCAGGTCGCGGCAGCAGGCGGCCACGCCGAGGTTCTGCCGAAGGTTCCCGGTTACCTCGAGGTCGAGCTGGACAAGCTCCAGGCACGTCTCGTTCGTCACCCCAAGCGCGCCGAGATTCCCGTGACCTGTGAGGTCCAGCTGGTCGTCGAGTACTACGCAGCTCGCTGATCTCAGCACTCTGAGAGGGTCACGGTTCGCCGTGGCCCTCTTTAGTTTTGGGGCACTCCGTGACGCGCATACGCAGCGGGTAGGATTGTCGAGGACTTCGAGGAATATTCGACGAGGAGATGACGATGAAGAACCTGCTGTGGCTTCTCGTGGGGATCGCGACGGGATTCGTTGTCGCCCACAAGGTCAACCAGACCCAAGGCGGCCGCGAGTTCTTCGCCGATGTCGACGCCAAGATGCGTGAATTCACCGACACGGTGGCCGAGGCCTATCGCGAGCGCGAGATTGAGCTGCGCGAGACGATCGACTCTCTCGTCGAAGATGCCGAAGCGGCGATCGACGACCTCAACAAACGGTGAACTCCCGTCACATCACTCACGAACGAACGGACATATGAAGACTTCCGAGATCCGTCAGCGCTGGCTTGATTACTTCGGGGAGAGAGGGCACACGGTCGTTCCGAGCGCCTCTCTCGTGAGTGAGGACCCGACGGTGATGTTCACCATCGCCGGTATGGTGCCGTTCATCCCATACCTCACCGGACTGATCCCCGCGCCGTTCCCGCGTGCGACGAGTGTGCAGAAGTGCATCAGAACGAACGACATCGAAGAGGTCGGCAAAACACCGCGCCACGGCACGTTCTTCCAGATGAACGGGAACTTCTCGTTCGGTGATTACTTCAAGGAAGAGGCGATCGGCTTCGCCTGGGAGCTGCTGACGACGTCCGAGTCGGCCGGCGGAATCGGCTTCGATCCCCGGGATCTCTGGGTCACCGTGTACAAGGACGATGACGAATCGATCGCACTCTGGAAGCGCATTGCCGGGCTCCCGGACGAGCGGATCCAGAGACTGGACAAGGACACCAATTACTGGTCGACAGGTCACCCTGGGCCGGCTGGACCCTGCTCCGAGATCTTCTTCGACCGCGGCCCGGCCTACGGCGCAGACGGCGGCCCGGCGACGGACGACGATCGCTACGTGGAGATCTGGAACCTCGTGTTCATGCAGTACGCGATCGAGAATGTGCGCAGCAAGACAGAGTTCGACATCGTCGGCGAGCTGCCCTCGAAGAACATCGACACCGGGATGGGTCTGGAACGCGTTGCGTTTCTCACCCAGGGCGTCGAGAACATGTACGAGATCGACGAAGTGCGGCCCGTCCTCGACCGGGCAGCCGAGCTCTCTGGGCGCCGCTATGGCAGCGACCATGAAGACGACGTGCGCATGCGCGTCATCGCCGACCACGTCCGCTCGTCTCTCATGCTCATGAGCGACGGTGTCACACCGTCGAACGAGGGCCGCGGCTATATTCTGCGGCGACTTCTGCGTCGCAGCATCCGGGCCATGCGTCTTCTGGGAGTGGACGGGGCGACATTCCCCGAGCTCTTCGGCGCATCACGCGATGCGATGAAGGCGTCGTACCCCGAGGTGGAGCGCGACTACGATCGCATTTCGCAGGCAGCTTTCGGTGAGGAGGAGACCTTCCTGCGCACGTTGGCAAGTGGCACGACGATCCTCGACCTGGCCGTTGAGTCATCGAAGTCCTCGGGCCGTAAAACTCTCGCGGGCGATACGGCGTTCCTCCTGCACGACACCTACGGGTTTCCGATCGACCTGACCCTGGAGATCGCGGACGAGGCCGGACTCAGCGTAGATCGCGAGGCATTCGACTCGCTCATGACGCAGCAGAAAGAGCGTGCGAAGGCCGACGCGAAGAGCAAGAAGTCGCAGGTCGCCGATTTGAGCGTCTACAGCGCCTTTCGCGCCCTCGGGGAGACGCGCTTCCTCGGGTACACGGACCTGACGGCGGACACGCGCGTTCTGGGCATCATCGTCGACGGTTCGTCAGTCACGAGCGCATCCGAGGGCCAGACGGCAGAGGTCATTCTGGGTGAGACCGCCCTGTACGCGGAATCCGGTGGCCAGGATGCTGACCGCGGCACGATCGTGGGAAACGGCTTCGAACTGGAGGTGCGTGACGTGCAAAAGCCTGTCACGGGCCTGATCAGTCATACCGTACGCGTGACGCACGGCGTTGTCTCTGTCGATGCGCCAGCGACCACGCTCGTCGACGCCGACTATCGGCGCGGGGCTCGACAGGCTCACTCCGGAACGCACGTCATCCACGCTGCGCTCCGGGAGATCCTCGGACCCAATGCGCATCAATCCGGCTCCTACAACAAGGCCGGATATCTGCGCCTCGATTTCTCCTGGAACCAGGCGGTTTCGCGCGAAACGCTCACTGAGATCGAAGAGATCTCCAACAACGCTATTCGCGACAATCTTGACGTCGTCACACGTGAGATGCCGCTCGATGAGGCGAAGTCCCTCGGGGCGATGGCTCTCTTCGGTGAGAAGTACGGTGATGTTGTGCGGGTTGTCGACATCGGAGGGCCCTGGTCCCGCGAACTCTGCGCTGGCACTCACGTGTCGACGAGTGCGGAGATCGGCATGATCAATCTCGTGAGCGAATCGTCTGTGGGGTCAACCAACAGGCGCGTCGAGTCGCTCGTCGGTTTAGAGGCCTTCGACGACCTTGCTGCTGAGCGCGCGATTGTACGCGAACTGACCTCGTCGCTGAAGACTCCGCGCGAACAGCTGCCTGCGCGGATCTCAGAGCTGGTCTCCAATCTGAAGCAGGCGGAGAAGAAGATCAAGGAGTTCGAGTCTCGCGCACAGGCGCAGAGGATCCCCGATCTGCTCGCAACCGTTGACAATGTCGGACCAGTTCGCGTCGTCGCGCAAGAACTCGGCGATATGGGCTCGGCAGACGACGTGCGCTCGCTCGTCACCGCCATTCGCGAACGTCTCGGCAGCGACCCCGCCGTCGTGGCTCTCGCGGCGAGCGTGAATGATCGCCCGGTGATCATCGTCGCGACGAATGAGGGTGCTCGGTCTGAGGGCGTGCGCGCGGGACAGCTTGTGCGCACAGCGGCGGGGCTCCTCGGCGGCGGGGGCGGCGGCAAGGACGACATCGCTCAGGGTGGCGGTCAGGACAGCACGGCGATTACGGCCGCCCTGTCGAGCATCGTCACATCCCTTCAGGGGTGAGCGTGGGCGGCTTCCGCACGGGGGTACGTCTCGGCGTCGATGTGGGCAAGGCCCGCATCGGTGTTGCGCGGTGCGATCCCCTCGGCGTGCTCGCGACTCCCGTGGAGACTGTCGCGCGCGATGCCTCAGGATCAGCGGATATCGCGCGTATTGTGGCGATCGCCGACGAGCAGAATGCACTCGAGATCGTCGTCGGATTACCTCTGTCACTCTCCGGGTCCGACACGCCGTCGACCGATGATGCCGTCCAGTTCGCGGAACGACTCGCGGCGTCCTCGAGCCGTCCTGTACGGCTGGTCGATGAGCGCCTGTCGACAGTGACCGCGCATTCAGCGATGCGCGATACTGGCCGGACGCAGAAGCAGTCCCGTAAGATCATTGATCAGGTTGCGGCCGTTATCATTTTGCAACATGCCATCGACACGGAGAGGTCGATGTCCGTACCACCTGGAACCCGAGTGGAGACACCCCCGGAATCGTGAACTCGTATGCCCACTGACCCCACATCAGGCGATGACCCGCTTCGCCATCTGTTCAACGACGAACCCGACCCTGAGGCGCGTCCGCTCACACGACGTGAGCGGCGGACCCGCCGGGCGGCCGAGCAGGGCGACTCAGGCTCGCCCGCCTCGACTGACGAGCCCGTGGACGCTGACGCGTCACCGGCAGACGACACTGCACCCGCCAGTTCCGCCGCAGCCGCGGAGCTGGCGGCAGACTCCGAGCCGGGAGCCGAGCAAGGCGCCACAGGACCCCAGGCGGGCACTGCATCGCATCCGGCTGGGGATGATGGGGACGCTGTTGCGTCACCTGACCCCATCACCTCCAGCTTCGACCTGCTCGTCTCGCAATCGGTGACCGAGGACCGCACGGAACGTCGGCGACGAGCGAAGGAAGCTCGAACGACCGGACGGACCAAAAAGCGCTCGGGCATCATTCTGTGGACGATTCTGCCGATCGTCGTCGTTGCGGCGATTGTGGCCAGCGGATTCTACGTGTGGAACACTTTCGAGCCGCAGATTCGCAGCGTCATGGGCTGGGAAGAATCCAACGACTACGAAGGCAGCGGCACCGGAGAAGTCCTCATCGTCATCTCCGAGGGCGACACGGGCACGGATATCGCCGCCACGCTGAAAGACGAGGGCGTCACGAAGACGTCAGAGGTGTTCTATCAGCTTCTGCTCACCCAAAATCCCGAGCCGACGTTCCAGCCGGGGACGTATTCGCTCAAGAAAAAGATGAGCGCACAGGCAGCGCTCAGCGCGTTGCAAGACCCGGACAACAAGGTGGAGCGAACTGCTCTGATTCAGGAGGGTCTCTCTGGCGAGACGATCCTGACTCGGCTGAGCGACGCGACCGAGATTCCCGTAGATGATCTGCGCAAGGCGGCATCCGACCCGACAGACTTCGGCATTCCGGACTCCGCGCCGTCCATCGAAGGCTGGCTGTTTCCCGCCGTCTACGAGTTCGAACCCGACACGAGCGCGCACGACGTGATCCAACGGCTCGTCGACCGAATGATGCAGGCCCTGGACGAGGCGAATGTCGCCCCTGAAAATCGCGAGAAGGTTCTGACTGAGGCGTCGATCATCCAGCGCGAGGCCCGGCAGAAAGACGACTTCTACAAAGTTTCGCGTGTCATCCAGAACCGGCTGGAGGCGGGCATGAAGCTGCAGATGGACTCGACAGCACAATACGGTGTCGACAACGGCAGTGACTCCGTGTGGTCGAGCAAAGAGGCGCTCGAGTCGGACAGCCCGTGGAACACGTACAAGCACAAGGGGCTGCCTATCGGTCCCATCGCGAGCCCGGGCGACCTCGCAATTGACGCCGCCGTCAATCCGGCGGACGGTGACTGGCTCTATTTCGTCACCGTCAATCTCTCCACCGGTGAGACCGTCTTCTCGACGACAAATGAGGACCACGAGAAGGCCGTCAAGCAATTGCGAACGTGGTGCGAAGAGAACCCAGGGAACGGATGCTGATGGGGGACAGACTCGCTGTGCTCGGCTCGCCGATCGCGCACTCGAAGTCCCCTGCCTTACATCTGCGCGCCTACCGAGAACTCGGACGAGCATGGTCATACGATCGTCTGGAGATGCGCGAGGACAAGCTGGCGGCATTTCTCGCCGGCGCCGACGACTCGTGGCGCGGGCTCTCGCTCACGATGCCGCTCAAGAACGCGGCATTCGCGGCATCCGAGATTATCGACGATGATGCGCGGCTCACAGGGGCGGTGAACACGCTGCGGCTCGATGACGGCCCGCTCACAGGGTTCAATACAGACATCGACGGCATTGTGCGAGCCGTGCGCGCGGCCGGGCCCGAATCGCTCGAGAGCGCTCTCGTGCTTGGCGGAGGGGCGACGGCTGCCTCCGCCGTCGCCGCGGCGGCGCGGCTTGGTGCCCAGCACATTGACGTCGCCGTGCGGACACCCGAGCGAGCCGCGCATCTGATGCCGCTCGCCGAGACCGTGAACGTCGACCTCGAGATCAGGCGATTCCGCACGGATCCGGTCGACAGCCGACCGGACCTCGTGTTCAGCACACTTCCCGGCGGAACACCGGCCCCCGAGCAGTACCACCCCGACATGCGCGCGCACGCGCTTCTCTTCGACGCGGCGTACGCTCCCTGGCCGAGCGCTCTCGCCCGGGCTTGGCATGCCGACGGCGGCCGCGTCGTCAGCGGCCTGGCGATGCTCGTGCACCAGGCACTGCTGCAAGTGCGCATCTTCGATTCCGGGTCCCCGCGAATCCCGCTTGCCGACGAAGAGCGTGTCCTGACGGCCATGCGCGCGGCTGTCGACCTTCCTGCAGACGGGCTTGCCTGATCACTCGGCGTCACACGGTCACCAGAGCCCCGGTGCTGTGGAAAGATGGAGGCATGCTGCGTTGGCTCACGGCCGGAGAATCTCACGGCCCCGAACTCATTGCCGTGCTCGAAGGACTGCCCGCGGGAGTGCCCGTATCGCTCGAGAGCATTCGCGCTGACCTTGCGCGCCGCAAACTCGGGTATGGGCGCGGCAGCCGCATGAAATTTGAAGAGGACGAACTGACGCTCTCCGGCGGAGTCGTCCAGGGAGCATCACTCGGAAGCCCAATCGCGATCCGCATCGGCAACACCGAATGGCCCAAATGGGCCGAGGTCATGAGCGCCGAGCCCCACGAGCTCAGCGACAGATCGCGCGGCCGCGGTGCACCGCTCACACGCCCCCGACCCGGGCACGCCGATCTCGTCGGCATGCAGAAGTACGGATTCGACACCGCACGGCCCATCCTCGAGCGTGCGAGTGCCCGCGAGACCGCTGCGCGCGTCGCTCTCGGAGCGGTCGCCAAGACGTTCCTCGGCGAGCTAGGCATCTCCCTTGTCAGCCACACGCTCTCGATCGGTCCGGTGCGCGTCCCCGACGACGCGACGCTTCCGCACTCGGATGACGTCGCGACGCTCGACAACGACCCGCTGCGCTGCTTCGACCCCGACACCAGCCAGCGGATGGTCGCCGAGGTCGACGACGCCCGCAAATCGGGCGATACACTCGGCGGCATTGTCGAGGTGCTTGCCTACGGTCTTCCGCCGGGGCTTGGGTCACACGTGCACTGGGATCGTCGCCTCGACGGGCGACTCGCGCAGGCGCTCATGGGCATTCAGGCGATCAAGGGCGTCGAGGTGGGCGACGGCTTCACGACAACGACCCGCCGAGGCTCAGAAGCACACGACGAGCTCTACCCGGAGGACGGTGTCATTCACCGCACGAGTGATCGCGCGGGCGGCACCGAGGGAGGCATGTCGACAGGAACCGTTCTGCGGGTGCGAGCCGGCATGAAACCCATCGCCACGGTTCCGCGTGCGCTTCGCACCGTCGACGTCGTTTCAGGCGACGAGGCGACCGCCCATCATCAGCGTTCCGATGTGTGCGCGGTTCCGGCATCCGGCGTCGTCGCCGAGGCGATGGTCGCACTGGTGCTCGCGGACGCTGTGCTCGAGAAGTTCGGCGGCGATTCCGTTGATGAGACCCACCGCAACCTGACGAGCTACCTCGAGAACATCCCCGGCACCCTACGCACCGCTGCCGCTTCGGATGACACGCTCTGACGTGGCGGCACACCAGCTTCCACTCGTGCTCATCGGCCCCATGGGCTCGGGTAAGACGCGCGTCGGACGTCGCGTGGCGAAGGCGCTCGATGTGCGCTTCATCGACACGGACAAGGTCATCGCCGCGCAGCACGGCTCCATCACCGACATCTTCGAGACACACGGCGAGGCGCACTTCAGAACGCTCGAGCGACAGGCGGTTGCCGACGCACTCCGCGAGGAGGCCGTGGTTTCGCTGGGGGGAGGCGCCGTGCTCGACCCGGAGTCGCAGCGCGTGCTCGCGAATCACACGGTGATCGAGCTGACCGTCACGGCCGAGGCAGTGCTGGCACGGATGAACACGGCAAAGCGTCCGCTGTTGAAGGACGGCCCCGATGCCTGGCAGCGCATCTACGACGAGCGCCGAGAGATTTACAGTCGGCTCGCCACCGTCACGTTCGATACGTCGCACGTGGCGATTTCACGCATCGCCGATGACATCGCCGCGTGGGCACGCACGTGACTGACGAAGGAAGGACAGCATGACGGAGATCACCGAGATCATTGTCGACGGAACCACCCCCTACAGCGTGTCGATCGGCCGGGCGAACCGGCTCGATGTGGCGGCCCAACTGAGCGGGGCCGTGGCGAAGGTTCTGATCGTGCATCCGCCGACGCTGGCGGCGGCAGCTGAAGAACTGCGCGCCTCGCTCGCCGATGATCGGCAGGTTCTCCTCGCCGAGATTCCGGATGCTGAGGCGGGCAAACGTGTCGAAGTCGCTGCGTTCTGCTGGCAGATCATGGGCCAGGCGGACTTCACCCGCTCCGACGCCGTGATCGGCTTCGGCGGGGGAGCGGCCACGGATCTTGCCGGATTCGTTGCCGCCACCTGGTTGCGGGGCGTCGAGCTCATTCAGATTCCGACGACCGTTCTCGGCATGGTCGACGCCGCCGTCGGAGGCAAGACAGGCATCAACACGGCCGAAGGCAAGAACCTCGTGGGGGCTTTCCACGCTCCGCGTGCCGTCGTCGCCGACCTCGACACTCTCGAACCGCTGCCGCGCAACGACGTCCTCGCCGGATTCGCCGAGATCGTCAAGTGCGGCTTCATCGCCGAGCCCGAAATCCTCGACATCATCGAGAAGGACGTCTCGGCCGTCACCGACACCACGTCTGCGGCGTTCCGCCGCGTTGTGGAGCTCTCGATCAGCGTCAAGGCACGGGTCGTTGGCGAAGACTTCCGTGAGTCCGGGCTGCGCGAGATCCTCAACTACGGTCATACGCTCGGCCACGCGATCGAGCACACTGAGCGGTACCAGTGGCGGCACGGTGCCGCCGTGAGCATCGGGATGATGTTCGCGGCCGAGCTGTCACGGCTGGCCGGACGGCTCTCGGAGTCCGCCGTCGATCGTCATCGCAGCATCCTGAGCTCACTTGAGCTGCCGCTCGAATACCCGATCGGACGGTGGAAGACGCTGTTGGCCACGATGCAGCGCGACAAGAAAGCGCGAGCGGGGATGCTGCGATTCATCGTTCTTGACGACATCGCACGACCGACGGTGCTGCGTGCGCCTGACCAATCGCTGCTCTTCTCGGCGTATCAGGAAATCGGGTCATAGCTCTAGGCTGAAGGTATGACGCGCATCCTCGTTCTCAACGGACCGAACCTCGGTCGCCTCGGCACACGGGTTCCCGACGTCTACGGAACCCAGACACTCGATGACCTTCGCACCGTGCTGGCCGACGACGCGCCGGGCCACGACATCGATCTGCGACAGACCGATACCGAAGGGGAGATGCTGGGCTGGCTGCACGACACCATGGATTCCCAGACCCCCGTCGTTCTCAATGCGGGAGCCTGGTCACACTATTCCTACGCACTCCACGATGCCGTCGAAATGGTCACGACGGCCGGAGTGCCCGTGATCGAAGTGCACCTGTCGAACCCGCACGCACGCGATGAGTTCCGGCATACAAGCGTGCTGACCTCGGTGGCGACAGGAGTGATCGCCGGGTTCGGGTTCGACTCCTACCGTCTCGCTGTCGCTCAGCTTCTGCGCTGACGGGCGCGACACGCCTTTGGCAGGGCCCGTCCCGGCCGGTAAACTCATTCGTCGGGCCTGATTCTGCCCCTCATCTTCCACCGAACGGACATCCATTTCATGGCATCAACCGCTGACATCAAGAACGGCGCCGTCCTCAGCATCGACGGCAACCTGTGGAGCGTTATCGAGTTCCAGCACGTCAAGCCGGGCAAGGGCGGTGCGTTTGTGCGCACCAAACTCAAGAACGTCGTGTCGGGCAAGACGATCGACAAGACGTTCAACGCCGGAACGAAGCTCGACTTCGAGAACGTTGACCGTCGCGAGTACACCTACCTGTACAACGACGGTGACTCGTTCATCTTCATGGATCAGAGCGACTACGACCAGATCCAAGTCCCGGCGGCCATTGTCGGTGATGCCGCCAACTTCATGCTCGAGAATCAGTCGATCACCATCGCGATGCACGACGGCAACCCGCTGTACGTCGAGATGCCGGCATCCGTGATTCTTGAGATCACCTACACAGAGCCCGGCCTGCAGGGCGACCGGTCGACCGGCGGCACCAAGGGTGCCACCGTCGAAACCGGCTACGAGATCCAGGTCCCGCTGTTCCTCGAGACCGGAACCCGGGTGAAGGTCGATACCCGTACGGGCGACTACCTCGGCCGCATCAACGACTAGTGAGCGCACGGTCAAAAGCGCGCAAACGCGCCATCGATATCCTGTACAGCGCCGACGTCCGCCAGCAGGCCCCCGCCGACGCTCTTGCCGCCGAGGCGGCGCGCGCCGCAAGTGAGCCCGCACGCGAGGCATCCTGGCTCTACGCGCGAGACATCGTCGACGGCGTCATCGAGTCGTGGGCTGAGATCGACGAGCAGATCGAGACGTACGCACAGGGGTGGACGATCGCACGGATGCCCGCCGTCGATCGTGCGATCCTCCGCATCGGCGTGTGGGAGATCCTGCACAATCCGGACGTACCGACGGGTGTCGCCGTCAACGAGGCTGTGGAGTCGGCGAAGTCGCTCTCCACAGACGAATCTGCCGGATTCGTGAACGGCCTGCTCGGTAAGATCGCGGAGGCAGCGGGCGCTCTGTAATCACCGTGACGCGTCGTGCGATAACATCAGACGACGAACATCCTTTAACACCGTCCAGAGAGGCGGAGAAGGGAGTGGCTCAATGAGCCTGCGTACCGTGTTGCACGCGGCAGACATCTCTCGAGCGACGACCCGCATTGCCCACGAGATCATCGAATCGAACAAGGGCGCCGACCGCCTCGTCCTGCTCGGCATCCCCACCCGCGGAGTCGCCCTGGCTGACCGCATCGCCGCGTCGATCAGTTCGATCGCCGGCACTGCCGTCGCCGCCGGAGCACTCGATGTCACCATGTATCGCGATGACCTCGACAGGCATCCAACGCGCGCCCCCGCACCGACTTCCATTCCCGCCGAGGGGATCGATGGTGCGACGGTCGTGCTCGTCGACGACGTGCTGTATTCCGGGCGCACCATCAGAGCGGCTCTCGACGCGCTCGGCGACATTGGCCGGCCCCGTGCCGTGCGCCTCGCGACGCTCATCGACCGTGGGCACCGGGAGCTGCCGATCCGCCCAGACTTCGTCGGCAAGAACCTCCCCTCCGCAGTGCACGAACGGGTGAACGTGCACCTCATCGAGTACGACGGAGAAGACGCCGTCACGATCGAGGAAGCGGCTGACTGATGCGCCACCTGCTCAGCACGAAAGACCTTTCACACGGTGAGGCCGTCGACCTGCTCGACGTCGCCGAAGACATGGCCGCCACCCAGCAGCGCGAAGTCAAAAAGCTTCCCACGCTGCGCGGCAAGACCGTGGTGAACCTGTTCTTTGAAGACTCGACGCGAACCCGGATCTCGTTCGAAGCAGCGGCGAAACGGCTCTCAGCGGACGTCATCAACTTCAGTGCCAAGGGATCGAGCGTTTCGAAGGGCGAAAGCCTCAAAGACACGGCACAGACCCTCGAGGCGATGGGCGCGGACGCCGTGGTGATCAGACACAGCGCATCGGGCGCGCCGCGCACCCTTGCGTCAAGCGGATGGATCTCCGCCGGAGTCATGAACGCGGGCGACGGCATGCACGAGCATCCGACCCAGGCGCTCCTCGACGCATTCACGATTCGCAAGCGGACACACGGCGAAGCCAGCCGAGGCAAGGACCTTGCCGGCCTCCACGTCGCGATCGTCGGTGACATTGTGCACTCCCGAGTTGTGCGCTCAAACGTCTGGCTGCTCACCACGCTCGGGGCATCTGTCTCGCTCGTCGCCCCTCCGACCCTCGTACCTGTCGACGTCTCTACCTGGCCGGTGACCGTGTCGTACGACCTCGACGACGTACTGCGTGAGCAGCCAGACGCCGTGATGCTCCTGCGAATCCAGGCCGAACGGATGCACGACGCGTTCTTCCCGAACGCTCGCGAATACTCGCGCACCTGGGGACTGGACGACGAGCGTTTCGCCCGGCTGCCGCGGAGTACGATTGTCATGCACCCCGGACCGATGAATCGCGGTCTCGAAATCTCGGCGTCCGCCGCCGACTCAGCGCAGTCGACGGTTCGAGAACAGGTCACCAATGGAGTGTCGGTGCGAATGGCCGCGCTCTATCTGTTGCTGTCAGGCGAACGAGAGGATCTCCTGTGACACACCACACACTGCACATTGCGGGCGCCCGGCTCTCCGACGGATCGACAACGGACCTCCTTGTGACCGACGGCATCATCACCGAGACCGGCACCGTGTCAGCACCGGCCGACGCCCGGCGCATCGATGCCGACGGACTCCTCGCACTGCCCGGACTCGTTGACCTGCACACCCATCTGCGCGAGCCGGGCGCTGAGCAGAGCGAAACCGTGCTCACGGGAACGCGCGCCGCAGCAGCCGGCGGATTCACGGCGGTGTTCGCCATGGCGAACACATCGCCCGTCGCCGACACGGCGGGAGTTGTCGAGCAGGAGCTGGAGCTCGGGGCACGCGCGGGATACGCGACGGTACAGCCGATCGGCGCCGTCACGAGCGGGCTCGCGGGGGAGCGTCTCGCCGAGCTCGGTGCCATGGCAGCATCCCGGGCTCGAGTGCGGGTCTTTTCGGACGACGGCTTCTGCGTCTCCGATCCGCTGCTCATGCGCCGCGCGCTCGAATATGTGAAGGCATTTGACGGAGTCATCGCACAGCACGCGCAGGAACCCCGGCTCACGGTGGGAGCGCAAATGAACGAGGGTGCGCGCTCGGCCGAGCTGGGACTGACCGGGTGGCCCGCAGTGGCCGAGGAGTCGATCATCGCGCGCGATGTGCTTCTGGCTGAGCATGTCGGCTCACGACTGCACGTCTGCCATGTCTCGACCGCGGGAAGCGTCGAGGTCATCCGCTGGGCAAAGGCCCGCGGCATCCCGGTCACTGCCGAGGTCACGCCACACCACCTACTGCTCACCGACGACCTCGTCGCCGGATACGACGCCCGTTTCAAGGTCAATCCGCCGCTGCGCACCGATGAGGACGTCACAGCTCTGCGCGCCGCACTCGCTGACGGAACGATTGATATCGTCGCGACCGACCACGCGCCGCACCCCGCCGAGAGCAAGCAGTGCGAATGGGATGCTGCTGCCAACGGCATGGTCGGGCTCGAATCCGCTCTCCGGGTGGTCCATGACGCCGTTGTGAGTTCGGGTCAACTCGGCTGGACCGATGTCGAACGTGTGCTCAGCTCAGAACCGGCGCGGATCGGGCAGCTTGGCGGGCAGGGCGAACCGCTCGTCGTCGGAAGCCGCGCGAACATCGTGCTGTACGACCCGGAGGCAACAAGCGCATTCACCACCGACTCGCTTCGGGGACGCAGCGCGAACTCGCCGTACCTGGGCCGCTCCTTGCCAGGTCACGTCGTCACGACGATCCACAATGGCCGACTCACGCTTCACGATGGATCTCTCACGCCTCCGGAGCAGGTTGCCGAGGAGGGAGCGTACCGTGGATAAACTCGTTCCCGGCTTGATCATCGTGGCGATCGTCGTGCTCGTCTTTGCTGTCATGTGGCGATCCTGGCGACGACGGGCCTCGACCGACGCGGCACATGGCGTTGATGGTATTCCCGAGGGCTACGCCTCCGACCAGGATTTCGCGATCCAGTATGTTGCCACAACGAAGGCCGACCAGCCTCTCGAACGGCTGGCTCTCCCCGGCCTCGGCTTCCGTGGCTACGCACGCCTCAGTGTCGCCGCCGTCGGCGCATCGATCACGGTCACGGGTGAAGACGCTGTATTCCTCCCCGCGCCCTCGTTGCGCGGCATCGACACAGCACACGTCACCATCGACCGGGCGGTCGAACCCGGCGGGCTCGTTCGCATCTCCTGGACACTTCCAGACGGCATCCCGTGCGACAGCTACGTGCGCGTCATTGACCCGTCGGACCAGCGGCCCGCACTGGACGCGCTGCAGCGCGTCATCCCCACTCACCGAGCACAATCGGACTCTGAAAGCGAAAGCAAGGCATGACCACAACATCACAGTTCCGTCCCCAGCCCCCCGCGGTTCTCGTGCTTGAGGACGGCACCCGCTTCGCCGGTGACGCCTATGGAGCGACGGGAACCACTCTGGGAGAGGTCGTCTTCGCCACCGGAATGACGGGATACCAGGAGACCCTCACCGACCCCTCATACGCCGGTCAGATCGTCATCATGACCGCACCACACATCGGCAACACGGGGGCAAACACCCCCGACAAGGAATCGTCGAAGATCTGGGTCTCCGGCTTTGTCGTCCGGGACCCGTCTCGTGTGGTGTCGAATTTCCGTGCAGAGACGAGCCTCGACGACGAGCTTGAGGTCGACAAGATCGTCGGCATCTCGGGTATCGACACGCGCGCCGTGACACGACGCATCCGTTCCGGAGGGGCGATGCGCGCGGGAATCTTCTCCGGCGACGATCTGACGCTGTCCGACTCGGAACAGCTTGAAGTTGTCCGTGCGAGTGCTCAGATGACGGGACTCAGCCTCTCAGCCGAAGTCTCGACGCGTGAAAAGTACATCCTGCCGGCCGAAGGAGTGCGCGTAGGTACCGTTGCCGTTCTCGACCTCGGGGTGAAGACGTCAACCCTCCGTTACCTGTCTGCGCGCGGATTCGACGTACACGTGCTTCCGGAAGACGTGTCGAGCGATGACATCCTCGAGCTTGCCCCCAACGCGCTGTTCTACTCCAACGGTCCCGGCGACCCTGGTGCATCAGAGCGGCATGTCGAGATCCTGCGTGACGCCCTTCGAGCGGGGATTCCGTACTTCGGCATCTGCTTCGGCAACCAGCTGCTCGGCCGCGCCCTCGGCTTCGGAACGTACAAGCTGCCGTTCGGGCATCGCGGAATCAACCAGCCGGTTCTCGACACCTCGACCGGCCGCGTCGAGATCACCGCGCACAACCACGGCTTCGCCGTCGACGCGCCCCTCGAGGGCATCAGTGAATCCTCCGAAGGGTTCGGTCGCGTCGAAGTCAGCCACTACGACCTCAACGACAATGTGGTAGAAGGTCTCAACTGCCTCGACATTCCGGCGTTCAGTGTCCAGTATCACCCCGAGTCTGCTGCCGGACCACATGACGCCATGTACCTCTTCGACCGATTCCGCGACATGGTCATCGCACGGAACAATCAGTCAGCTACACCGAACAACGCGGGAGACGACAACTAATGCCGAAGCGCGACGACATCAACAGCGTCCTGGTCATCGGATCAGGCCCCATCGTGATCGGCCAGGCCTGCGAGTTCGACTACTCGGGCACGCAAGCGTGCCGTGTCCTTCGCGAAGAGGGGGTCCGCGTGATCCTCGTGAATTCCAACCCCGCGACGATCATGACTGACCCCGATTTCGCCGACGCCACGTACGTCGAGCCGATCTCCTGGCAGGTCATCGAGACAATCATCGCGAAAGAGAAACCCGACGCGATCCTGCCGACGCTGGGAGGCCAGACGGCTCTCAACGCCGCAATCGAGCTGCACGACAACGGCATCCTCGAAAAGTATGACGTGGAGCTGATCGGCGCGAGTTTCGAGGCGATCCACAAGGGCGAAGATCGCCAGGTCTTCAAGGACCTCGTCATCGAGTGCGGTGCGGACGTTGCGGCGTCGAAGATCTGCCACACCATGGACGAGGTGCTCGAAGGGGCGGAAGAGCTCGGCTACCCACTCGTCGTGCGCCCCAGTTTCACCATGGGCGGCCTGGGCTCGGGCTTCGCCTTTGACGAGGAAGATCTCCGCCGCATTGCGGGTGCTGGAATCCACGACTCGCCGACACACGAAGTGCTCCTTGAGGAGTCCATTCTCGGGTGGAAAGAGTATGAACTCGAGCTCATGCGCGATGCTTCGGACAACACGGTCGTCGTCTGCTCGATCGAGAATGTCGACCCGGTCGGCGTTCACACCGGCGATTCCATCACCGTCGCTCCGGCGCTGACCCTGACCGACCGCGAGTACCAGAACCTCCGTGACATCGGAATCGACATCATCCGCGCGGTGGGCGTGGACACCGGTGGCTGCAACATCCAGTTCGCCATCGATCCGAGTGATGGTCGGGTGATCGTCATCGAGATGAATCCCCGTGTCTCTCGCTCCAGTGCCCTCGCGTCCAAAGCGACGGGCTTCCCGATCGCGAAGATCGCCGCAAAGCTCGCCATCGGATACAACCTTGATGAGATCCCGAACGACATCACTCAGGTGACACCGGCCAGCTTCGAGCCGACGCTTGACTACGTCGTGGTGAAGGTTCCGCGGTTCGCGTTCGAGAAGTTCCCGGCGGCCGACCCCACACTCACGACCACAATGAAATCCGTGGGCGAGGCGATGGCGATCGGACGCAACTATGCAACAGCGCTACAGAAGGCGCTCCGCTCGCTCGAGAAGCGCGGCTCGTCGTTCCACTGGGGAGACGAGGAGCGCACCGTCGATGAGCTTCTCGCCGAGATCGCCACACCGACAGACGGCCGCATCGTGCTCGTGCAGCAGGCAATGCGCAAGGGAGCCACAGCAGCGCAGATCTTCGACGCGACGAAGATCGACCCGTGGTTCATCGACCAGATCGCCCTCATCAACGAGGTTGCCGAATACGTGCGCGCGGCACCGATGCTCGACGGCAACGTCATGCGCGTCGCGAAGAACCATGGATTCTCTGACGCCCAGATCGGCCAGCTGCGCGGATTCGCCGCCGAGCAGGTGCGCGAGGTGCGGCATCTCCTCGGTGTCCGACCCGTATTCAAGACCGTTGACACCTGCGCAGGCGAGTTCCCCGCGCTGACGCCGTACCACTACTCGAGCTACGATGCCGAGACGGAAGTCGAGCCGAGCGACCGCCGCAAGGTCGTGATTCTCGGCTCCGGCCCCAACCGAATCGGCCAAGGCGTCGAGTTCGACTATTCGTGCGTCCACGCATCGTTCGCTCTGCGAGATGCCGGGTTCGAGACGATCATGATCAACTGCAACCCGGAGACCGTCTCGACGGACTACGACACCAGCGACAGGCTCTACTTCGAGCCGCTCACCCTCGAGGATGTCCTCGAAGTGATCGATGCGGAGTCGGCGTCAGGCGAGCTTGTCGGTGTGATCGTCCAGCTCGGCGGCCAGACGGCGCTGAGTCTCGCCGATGGGCTGAAGGCCAACGGCATCCCGATTCTTGGCACATCCCCCGAAGCCATTGAATCGGCGGAAGAACGGGGTCAGTTCTCGCAGATTCTCGAAACGGGCGGACTACTGGCACCGCGCAACGGCACCGCCACCAACGAAGCCGACGCTCTCGCCGTCGCAGACGACATCGGCTACCCGGTCCTCGTCCGGCCCAGCTTCGTGCTCGGCGGGCGCGGCATGGAGATCGTCTATGAGCGCAGCGCGCTCGTCGACTACTTCCGCCGCATCGCCGACCAGGGGATCGTCGGACCGGACCACCCGCTGCTCGTTGACCGTTTCCTCGACGATGCCATCGAGATCGACGTCGATGCGCTCTATGATGGTGAACGCCTCTACATCGGCGGCATCATGGAACACATCGAGGAGGCCGGTATCCACTCCGGTGACTCAAGCTGCACGCTGCCTCCCGTCACACTCGGCACCGTGCAGATCGATGCCGTCCGAGAGGCCACACATGCCATCGCCACCGGCATCGGCGTCCGCGGCCTGCTCAACGTGCAGTTCGCCATCGGCCAAGGCGTCCTCTACGTTCTCGAGGCGAACCCGCGCGCATCACGGACCGTGCCGTTTGTGTCGAAGGCTTTGGGGATACCGCTTGCGAAGGCGGCGGCTCTCGTCATGACCGGATCCACCGTTGATGATCTCATCCGCAGCGGGCTCATCCCGGAAAACGACGGGTCGCGCGTGCCGCTGGATTCTCCGGTCTCGGTCAAGGAGGCCGTTCTGCCGTTCAAGCGATTCCGCACCCGCGACGGTCGCGTCGTCGACTCCATCCTTGGGCCGGAGATGCGTTCGACGGGTGAGGTCATGGGAATCGACAAAGACTTTCCGACCGCGTTCGCAAAGAGCCAGGAAGCGGCGTACGGCGGTCTTCCCCTCGAAGGAACCGTCTTCGTGTCCGTCTCCGATGGGGACAAACGCTCTGTTGTGCAATCCGTGCTTCGGCTTCACGAACTGGGTTTCGCGATCATCGCCACCGAGGGAACAGCCGGCGTGCTCACCCGCTACGGCGTCCCCACGCGGACCGTTCGCAAGGTCAGCGAGGGAGGCGAGAGCATCGTTGATCTCATCGACCGCAACGAGGTGGACATCGTCGTGAATACGCCGAGCGGCAGTTCGGCCCGCGCAGACGGCTATGAGATCCGCGCCGCAGCAGTCGCTGCGGACAAGCCCCTGTTCACGACCGTCGCCGAACTGTCGGCCGCCGTCGCCTCCTTCGGTGCGATACGCGCGGGATTCACCGTGACGAGCCTTCAGGAGTATCAGAGTGCTCGGGATCTCGTCGGATGACCGTCGCATTCGGCGAGAGGCTCGCATCGGCTCGTGACGCGTATGGACGCCTGTGCCTCGGCATCGACCCCCACGCACACCTGCTGGCGTCGTGGGGGCTTGACGACACCGCAGGCGGCGCGCGCGAGTTCGGGCTGCGCGCCGTCGACGCGGCGGCGGGAACCGTCGGGATCGTCAAGCCACAGGTGGCATTCTTCGAACGATTCGGTTCGGCGGGCTACGCGGCCCTCGAGGACGTCCTCGCTGCCGCCCGCGCGGCCTCGCTGCTGATCATCGCCGATGTCAAACGCGGCGAGATCGGCTCGAGCATGCTCGGCTACGCCTCGGCATGGCTCACTCCGGGATCTCCGCTCGAAGCAGACGCGGTGACGCTCAACCCGTATCTGGGTGTCGGTGCACTTGACGAGACGTTCTCTGCAGCGTCTCGCGTCGGCAAGGGAGCGTTCGTCCTTGCGGCGACGTCGAACCCAGAGGCCGCGGCCCTGCAGCGCGCTGTCATGGCTCACGGCGGCACCGTCGCGCACGACATCACCTCGCAGGTCGCGAGTTGGAACAGCACGCATGCCGAGGGGGCCGTCGCCGACATTGGCATCGTCGCCGGCGCAACTCTCGATTTGAGCAGCTTCGGCATCGACACACGGGCTCGCACACCCACTCTTCCCGTGCTCGCACCCGGCTTCGGCTTCCAGGGAGCACAAGTGAGCGATGCGACAGAGATCTACGGTCAGCTGTCTCCCGGGGTGATCGTGAGCGAATCGCGAAGTATCCTGTCAGCGGGGCCTGATGACATTGCGCGCGTGGCCGCACAGCGCGCCACAGAAGTGAGGGAGTCCTTTGTCTGAACCGTCGCATCGGCGTCCACCCGAGGTGGATCGCCAGGCAGCATCCCGAGCCGCCGTCGCCGCGCGAAGAGCACGCGCCGCAGTGAAGTCCGATATCGCGCGCGGGCACCGCTCCGCTCTTGACGTACTCTCCGCAGGATTCGCCGATCCCGAGGGCGTCGAGGGCCGCATGCGCATCACTGACCTTTTGATCAGTGTTCCCGCCATTGGCGCGACGAAGCTCGAGCGCATCCTGTCTGATCTGCGCATCTCCAAGGCCAAGCGCATCGGAGGTCTCGGCGTGCATCAACGCGAACGCATCACCGCCTTTCTCACGAAGCGCGAGTCGACGAACAGATCCCGTCGACGCAGCCGCCTCGTCGTCCTTGCCGGCCCCACCGCGGTCGGCAAGGGAACCGTCGCGTCGTATATTCGCGACAACCACCCAGACGTGCTTCTCAGCGTCTCCGCCACCACCCGCGCTCCGCGCCCCGGCGAAGTCGACGGCGTCAACTACTACTTCGTCGACGACGCCGAGTTCGACCGCATGATTGAGTCGGGCGAGCTTCTCGAGCACGCGACAGTGCACAACTCCTACCGCTACGGAACTCCGCGGTCGCCGATTGACAAGGCGCTGGCCGAGGGACACAGTGTGCTTCTCGAAATCGATCTGCAGGGCGCACGCCAAGTACGCGCGCGGATGCCGGAAGCCACGCTGGTGTTTCTGCTCCCACCCAGTTGGGATGAGCTGGTGCGCCGCCTCGTCGGACGAGGGACAGAGGATGCTGTCGAGCGAGCGCGCCGCCTCGACACCGCGAAGGTCGAATTGGCCGCTCAAGACGAGTTCGATGTCCGCATTACGAACACCACAGTCCGCGAAGCAGCCGAAGACGTCGTAGAATTGATTAAGACTCGCGGCCGGGGCCCACGACGGGCACACCATGACGCTGCATCAACCGCCGCCAACACCACACGAGGAGTGTGACAAGACTTATGGCTGACAAGCTCAAGGGGATCATCGATCCGCCGATCGACGAACTGCTCTCGAAGGTCGACTCGAAGTACCAGCTGGTGATTTTCGCGTCCAAGCGGGCGCGCCAGATCAACGACTACTACGCGGATCTGCATGAAGGCAGCCTCTTCGACAACGTCGGGCCGCTCGTCGACTCGACGGTAGACGACAAGCCTCTCTCGGTTGCACTGCACGAGATCAACGAAGACAAGCTGGTTCTGCGCCCGCTCGCCGAATAGTTTTCATCGGAATGTCGGTGGTGCAGCTGATGCTGGAACCACCGACATTTCTTTGCGCAGACACGATACCGTAGGGATCCCCATGACTGAATTGCGACTCTTCACCTCTGAATCCGTCACTGAGGGGCACCCTGACAAGATCTGTGATCAGATCTCTGACAGCATCCTCGATGCACTGATCACGAAGGATGTCCGGAGCCGTGTCGCCGTCGAAACCATGGTCACGACGGGACTCGTGCATGTCGCCGGAGAGGTGTCGACGTCGGCATACGTGGAGATCCCTGCGATCGTCCGCGATGTGATCCGCAACATCGGGTACACCTCAAGTGAGACGGGCTTCGACGCTGACTCCTGCGGGATCGAAGTCTCGATCGGCTCGCAGTCGAACGACATCGCCCAGGGCGTCAACGACGCGTTCGAAACTCGCGAACAGTCGTCGCTCGACCCGTATGACCGGCAAGGCGCCGGTGATCAGGGGATCATGTTCGGGTACGCCACGAATGAGACGCCCGAGCTCATGCCCATGCCGATCTGGATCGCCCACCGGCTGTCCGAGCGGCTCACCGCTGTGCGCAAGACCGGTCAGCTCGACTATCTGCGCCCCGATGGGAAGACACAGGTCACCGTCGGCTACGACGGCGATGTTCCGCGCGCGGTCACGGCGATCGTGCTCTCGACCCAGCATGCGCCGCACGTGTCAACGGAACAATTGCGCCGTGAGGTTCACGACGCCGTCATCGCTCCCGTTCTCGCGCCGCTCGATCTCGACACCTCGTCGTACGAGCAGTACATCAACCCGACGGGCACGTTCGTTCTCGGAGGCCCCAAGGGCGATGCGGGCCTCACCGGGCGCAAGGTGATCATCGACACATACGGCGGTGCCGCCCGGCACGGCGGGGGAGCGTTCAGCGGCAAAGACCCGTCGAAGGTGGATCGGTCAGCGACCTACGCGATGCGCTGGGTCGCGAAGAACGCCGTCGCTGCCGGGCTCGCCGACCGCATCGAGGTCCAGGTGGCCTACGCCATCGGCAAGGCCACGCCCGTCGGCCTGTACGTCGAAACGTTCGGAACGGGGCACGTTCCGGACGACACCATTGTGGCGGCGATCCGAGAGGTCTTCGACCTGCGGCCTGGCGCCATCATCGACCAGCTCAATCTGCTGCGCCCCATCTACGCTCAGACCGCCGCGTACGGGCACTTCGGCCGTGAGCTTCCCGACTTCACGTGGGAGACCACCGACCGAGCAGATGACCTTCGGGCAGCATCCGGGCTGTGACGATGACCGCGCGTGTCGCTCGCGTAATGATCGATTCGCCGGTGCCGGCTCTCGACCATCTGCTCGACTACGCCGTTCCGAGCGAGATCGCGGATCGCGTGCGTGTCGGCTGCCGGGTTCGGGTTCCGCTGCGATCCGGTGGCCGGATCGCCCTCGCCTACGTCGTCGAGCTGACCGACTCCAGTTCGTTCGACGGGGCGCTGAGCGATATCGATGAGCTTGTCTCCGAGGTCCCCGTGCTTGCTCCCGAGGTCTGGCGCGTTGCCCGTTCTGTCGCAGACCGGGCCGCGGGCACGGCAAGCGACGTCGTGCGCCTCGCTGTGCCGAAACGTCACGTCCGGGTTGAGAAGGCCTGGCGTGAGGCAGAGCCCCAGTCTGGGTCCGTCACCGAGCTCCCGCTCACGGGGTACGTGACAGATGACTCGATCACCCAGCAGGGCGCCCGCACCGCGCTGATGGCGATCCCGCAACTCTGCCAAACGCCCGGTGGCGTCACCATCGGCCGCTGGGCGCTCACCGTCGCCGAACTTGCTTCGCGGGTACTTGCGGCAGGCCAGAAGATCATCGTCGCGGTGCCCGACTATCGCGACGAGAACCAGGTGCTGACCGCTCTTGAGCACGTCGCGAGCCCCGATCTGATCTCGCGTGTCGACGCCACGCAGCCTGCGGCGCAGCGCTACCGAGGCTTCCTCGACTGCCTTCACCCCGGGCCGCGCGTCATTGTCGGAAATCGGTCAGCGGTGTATGCCCCGGCCGCTGACCTCGGCGCGATCATCGTCTGGGATGATGCCGACAGTCTGCACGCGGAGCCGCTCGCTCCCTACGTCCACACGCGTGATGCCGCACTTGTGCGACAACAGGACTCCGGCTGCGCGCTCATCCTGCTGTCGCACACCCGCAGCGTTGAGGCTCAGCGTCTTGTCGAGATCGGCTGGTTCCGCGCATGCGACCCCGAGCGGCATACACAGCCGCGCATCGCCCTGACCGACCCCGCAACAGATGGCGATGCGGCACGCATTCCCTCATCAGCGTGGAAGGCCGCACGCACAGCGCTCGACACGGGTCCCGTGCTCGTGCAGGTAGCAAGGCCCGGTTACGCTCCCGTGATCGCCTGCCAGCGATGCCGCACCGGCGCCCGTTGCCGCGCCTGCGGGGGAGCACTCGCGATCACGCGCTCCGGTCAGCCGCCGCAGTGTTCCCTGTGCGGAGCACTCGCAACTGACTGGCGCTGCGATGAGTGCGATGACACGCGCCTGCGCCTCGTCTCACGCGGATCGGAACGGACGACAGAAGAATTGGGCAGGGCGTTCCCCGGCACCACGGTGATCACGTCCGACGGCGATCAGCCCGTCGAGCGAATACCCGCACGCCCCGCCCTCGTCGTCTCGACGCGAGGAGCGGAGCCGATCGCAGACGGCGGATACAGTGCTGTTCTCCTGCTTGACGGTGACCGGATGCTGGCGCGCGAAGCCCTCACCATTGCCAGCGACTGTCTCCGGTGGTGGTCGAACGCGGCTGCTCTCGCGACCCGCGGAGCACCCGTCATTCTCGTCGGCGTTGCCGGGCGTCTGGGCACCGCTTTTGCCACGTGGACGTCGGCGGCATTCGCGGCGCAGGAACTCGCCGACCGCCGTGAGCTCGCATTTCCGCCCGCGGTGCGAACTGTCTCGGTCAGTGGCGACGGCGACGCCGTCGACGCAGCTGTCGCCCGTCTCGACCCGGCCATGTACCGGGATGTCCTCGGCCCCAGCGCGCTGCCGGACGGCGGTGTACGGTCGATTGTGCGCTTCGACTACGCGGCGGGGCCCGAGATCGCCCGGACGCTCCGCGCAGCTGTCGTCGAGAACGCCACGAAACGACGCAGAGGCCCCGCCGCGAAGGGCGGCTACCAGCGGCCGCCGACGCTGCGCCTTCGCTTTGATGAAACGGAGCTTGTCACGTGAGAATCGTCTTTGCCGGAACGCCCGCGGCTGCCGTCCCGTCTTTGGAAGCGCTGCATCGTTCACGCCATACGGTGGCGGCCGTAGTCACGCGCGACGATGCACCGCAGGGCCGGAAACGGGTACTCACTCCGTCGCCTGTCGCGCAGGCGGCGAGCGAACTCGGCCTGCCTGTCATCAAAGCGAACCGCCTGGATGCGGAGGTCACAGAGCGCATCACCGGGTTCGCCCCTCACCTGGGCGTCATCGTGGCCTACGGCGGGCTTGTTCGTGAACCGCTGCTGTCGGCACCAGCACACGGATGGATCAACCTGCATTTCTCCGCGCTCCCGGCCTGGCGCGGCGCCGCTCCCGTCCAGCATGCTCTCATCAATGGAGACACGTCGATCGACACAACCGTCTTTCAGCTGACCACTGGCCTCGATGAGGGAGACATCTGGTGTGCCTCGTCGACGGACATCCACCCGCACGAAACCGCGGGAGCCTTGCTCGAGCGCCTGGCGCGCATCGGAACACACGATCTTCTCCGGGCAGTCGACGGTATTGACGACGGTTCGCTGTCCCCTCGGTCGCAGTCCGGCAGCGCGAGCTATGCGGGAAAGCTCACACTCGATCAGGCTCATCTTGACCTTCGGCAGCCCGCGAACGTCGTCTACAACCGATTCCGTGGCGTCACGCCGGAACCCGGAGCATTCGTCACCATTGACGGGGCTCGCCTGAAGATCCACGCGGCATGGCTGCCCGACGATGCTGCTCCTGCGTTGGAAGCGGGTGAGTTTTCGGCCACGCGGGGAGGCGTGCTGGTGGGCACGGGCACGACTCCTCTCCGGCTCGACCGCGTACAGCCGGCAGGAAAGCCGGCAATGGCTGCTGAGGACTGGTGGCGTGGGCAGCAGGGGCGCTCGCTGACCGTCGATTTGGAGGAGAGCGCATGAGCGATCGAGCACATCGGCCGACACGGACCCGCGGCTCCGACAGCATCCAGCCGAGCCGCCGGGTCGCTTTCACTGTGCTCATGGCCGTCGACGCCGACGATGCCTACGCCAACCTGCTTCTGCCGCACGAGATCGCGCGTGCACGCCTCGCGACGAACGACGCCGCTCTCGCCACGGAACTCTGCTACGGCACACTCCGGCGACGCGGACACTACGACGCCATCATTGAGCACGCAGCGCATCGGACCATCGACGAGATCGACGCTCCCGTTCGCAACGCTCTGCGGCTGGGTGCGCATCAGCTCCTGGCCATGCGCGTCGCCCCGCACGCGGCCGTCAACGAATCTGTTGCCCTCGCACGACGGCACGCACGCCAATCATCCGTGGGCTTCGTCAACGGAGTCCTGCGCACCATCTCGCGAGACGATGACGCCACCTGGCTCGACCGCCTGGCCGACGGCATCACGGACGCCGCCGATCTCCGTGCGATCCGCTACGCGCACCCCGCCTGGATCGCACGGGCATTCCGCACGGCCCTCGCAGCAGAGGGCAGAGAAGCAGAACTCGACGCCCTCCTCGCCGCAGACAACGATGCCCCGCGCGTCAACGTTGTCGCACTCCCCGGTGTCGGACGCCTGCCCGAGGGAGCCGAGCCCAACCGCTATTCGCCTGTCGGCTTCCGCCTGAGCCACGGTGACCCCGACGCCCTGGTGAACGGATCAGACGGCGGACTGCGCGTGCAGGATGAAGGCTCGCAGCTGGCGGCGCTGATGCTGACGCGATCGACACCGGTCCGTGCGGGAGAACGATGGCTCGACCTCTGCGCGGGCCCCGGCGGGAAAAGCGCCCTTCTCGCCGCGGAGGCCGCTGCCGGCAGAGCGACACTCGTCGCCAACGAGATCACCCCCGCGCGCGCCGACCTCGTTCGCCGTGCGACCGAACGCTTCGGCGACGTCGTCGAGGTACGCACGGCTGATGGCCGCAACGTGGGCGCACAGCATCCCGGCCAGTTCGATCGCGTGCTCGTCGATGCGCCCTGCACCGGACTCGGCGCGCTGCGACGCCGCCCTGAAGCACGCTGGCGCAAACTGCCGAAGGACGTGGCCGCCCTGTCCGATCTGCAGGCAGAGCTGCTGCGCTCAGCGATTGCGGCGACGGCTGCGGGAGGCACGATCGCCTACGTCACGTGCTCGCCGCATCTGGGGGAGACCCGTGCGATCGTCGGCGATGTGCTGCGCCGCATGCCAGAGAGCGTGACTGCGATCGACGCCCCAAACGTCCTGCGAAGCATCGTCGGTGACATCGATCTCGGTGAGCCCGATCCGACCCGCACGCCGGCGATTCCCAACGTTCAGCTGTGGCCCCACAGGCACGGCACAGACGCGATGTACGTCGCCCTCCTGCGCAAACTCTGAAACCCTCGGATCGGTAAGATCAAGCCATGGCAACCCGCATCAACCCCAGCATCCTTTCGGCCGACTTCGTGAACATGGAGCGCGACCTCGGGCGCATCGCCGATGCCGATCTCGTGCATGTCGATGTGATGGACAACCACTTCGTGCCCAACCTCACGTTCGGGCTGCAGATGGTTCAGCGGGTCCAGGAGGTCTCGCCACTCCCGCTCGACGTGCATCTCATGATCGATGACCCTGACCGCTGGGCACCCGACTATGCCGAGACCGGCGCGTTCTCTGTCACATTTCACGCGGAAGCCGCCACCGACCCCGTCGCCCTCGCTCGCCGATTGCGCGAGATCGGGGCCCGAGCGGGCATCGCGCTCAAGCCGGGCACCGATCCCGAGCCCTACCTCGATCTGCTCTCCGAGTTCGATCAGCTTCTCGTGATGACCGTTGAGCCCGGCTTCGGCGGGCAGAGCTTCAAACGCGACATGATGCCGAAGCTGCAGGCTGTGCGCGCGGCAGCGGAACGCTCGGGGCTCGATCTCTGGCTCCAGGTCGACGGAGGCATCTCACTCGAGACCATCGAAGTTGCGGCCGAGAATGGTGCCGATACGTTCGTCGCAGGCTCCAGCGTTTTCAACGCCGCCGATCCCGCCGACCAGATCCGGATGCTGCGCGAGCGCGCCGCCGCCCACAGCCACCGCTGACCCGCGCGAGGAACCAGGTACTCACGGTGACCGAGTAGGCTGGAATCGTGAAGACTTTCGATGAGCTGTTCGCAGAACTGAGCGACAAAGCGGCGACCCGCCCCGCGGGCTCACGGACCATCGCCGAACTCGATGCGGGCGTACACGCCATCGGCAAAAAGATCGTCGAAGAGGCAGCCGAGGTCTGGATGGCCTCCGAACATGAGACAGACGAGGCTGCGGCCGAAGAAATGTCTCAGCTTCTCTACCATGTGCAGGTGATGATGCTCGCGAAAGGTCTGCGTCTCGAGGACGTATACCGACATCTGTGATCAGCGCCGCTTCGCGGCATCCTTCCATTGACGTTTCCCTGACACGAGAGCACAAACCGAATGTTGCGAATCGCAGTGCCCAACAAGGGCTCACTGGCCGAGACGGCCGCGGGAATGCTGGCAGAGGCCGGCTATCTCACCCGCACCGACCCCAAAGCGCTCCACCTCATCGACGCCCGAAACGACGTCGAGTTCTTCTACCTCCGCCCGCGCGACATCGCCACGTACGTGGGATCGGGCGCCCTCGACGCGGGAATCACCGGCCGTGATCTTCTGCTGGACTCTGGATCACCGGCCCACGAGGTGGCGTCACTCGACTTCGCCGGCTCCACGTTCCGGTTTGCCGGCCCGGTCGGCCGCTTCACCGAGCTGAGCGACCTGAACGGCGTGCGCATCGCCACAAGCTACACGGGTCTCGTCGGCGATTTTCTCACCCGCCACCATGTCACGGCCGAACTCGTGAAGCTCGATGGGGCCGTCGAATCTGCCGTCGATCTGGGCGTTGCGGATGCTGTCGCCGATGTCGTCTCCACCGGAACGACCCTGCGCAATGCGGGGCTCGAGATCTTCGGTCCGGTCATCCTCGACTCCACGGCCGTCGCCATCTCAGCTCCCGAGCAGAAGCCGGGCACGAACGTGCTGCTGCGGCGCCTGCAGGGAGTGCTCGTCGCGCGACGCTACGTTCTGATGGACTACGACCTGCCCGCGGCGCTTCTCGAACGTGCAACGGCGGTGGCGCACGGCATCGAATCGCCCACGGTGTCGCCACTCAAGGATCCCGACTGGGTCGCCGTGCGCGTCATGGTTCCCCGCCGAGACATGAACCAGATCATGGATGCACTGTACGATCTTGGCGCCCGTGCGATCCTTGTCAGCGCCATCCACGCCGCCCGCCTGTAGGAGGATGCTATGTCACTCGCTGTCCGTGTGATCCCCTGTCTTGACGTCTCCGACGGCCGCGTTGTCAAGGGTGTGAAGTTCGAGAACCTGCGCGACCAGGGCGACCCCGTCGAATTGGCACAGCGCTACGACGAGCAGGGCGCTGATGAACTCACGTTCCTCGACGTCTCGGCGACGGTCGAGGGCCGCGACACAATGCATGACGTCGTGAGGGCCACCGCCGAGAAGGTGTTCATTCCGCTCACCGTCGGGGGAGGTGTGCGCTCGGTCGACGATGTCTCGCGGCTTCAGGCCAGCGGCGCCGACAAAGTGGGCGTCAACAGCGCCGCAATCGCCCGGCCCGAACTGATCAGTGAGATCGCCGATCGATTCGGCGCGCAAGTGCTCGTGGTCTCGCTCGATGTGAAACGCGACGCCAACCAGCCCTCCGGCTTCGTCGTGACGACGCACGGCGGCCGTCGGACAACAGACATCGACGCGGTCGCCTGGGCGCGCGAGGCCGCCGAACGCGGCGCCGGCGAGCTTCTCGTGAATTCGATCGATGCCGACGGCACGAAAAACGGGTTCGATATCGAGCTCATCAGCCTCATGCGCGACGGCTGCACCGTTCCCGTCATCGCCTCCGGTGGAGCGGGTGCTGCGGAAGACTTCCCGCCCGCTATTGATGCTGGAGCCGACGCCGTCCTCGCCGCAAGCGTCTTCCACTCGGGGCAGCTGACGATCGGCGACGTGAAGTCTGCGCTGCGCACGGCGGGGGTGCCCGTTCGATGACAACGAACTTCGACAGCGTCCTGGCACGCGCCCACTTCGGCGACGACGGACTCATGCCAGCGATCATTCAGCAGTGGGACTCCCTCGAGGTCCTCATGCTCGGGTATATGGACGCTGAGGCTCTTCGCCGCACACTCACGACCGGCCGCGTCACATTCTGGTCGCGCTCACGCGGCGAGTATTGGCGCAAAGGCGACACCTCGGGTCATGTGCAGTACGTGAAGCACGCGGCCCTCGACTGCGACGCCGACACGATCCTCGTCTCCGTCGATCAGATCGGTGCGGCCTGCCACACTGGCACACGCACCTGCTTCGACGCCGACGGGCTCACTCCGGTCGTTCTCCAGGACGGCGCCGAATGACGGAGATGCCCGCAACGACGACGCGTGACGACTTCGACGATCGCGCGGCTCGGCTCGGTGTCGTCCCTGTCATCCGCGAGATCTTCGCCGACAGCGAGACCCCGGTTGGCATCTACCGCAAGCTGGCCGCAGGCCGCCCCGGCAGCTTCCTCCTTGAGTCCGCTGAAGGTGGAATCTGGTCGCGGTATTCGTTCGTCGGTGTCGCATCTTACGGCGTACTCACTCAGACCGGCGACAAGCCGGAATGGCTCGACTACGGGCTCTCGGCCGATCGCGCCGTTGGTGATCTTCGCGGTGTTGCGCCATTGGATGCTGTGGCCGAGGTCATCCGTCGCTGGTCAGGTGAGCCGCTGCCGGACCTGCCGCCACTCACGGGTGGACTCGTCGGCTTTCTCGGCTGGGAGTCGATCAGACAGATTGAGAACCTTCCCGACGCACCGCCCGCGGAACATCCGGTTCCCGGTCAGGCCCTGTGCTTCGTCTCTGACCTCGTCGTGCTTGATCATCGTCGGGGCACCGTCCAGCTGATTGCGAACGCGCTGACGGACGCCGGCGATCGAGATGCGCAGTGGAACGACGCGCAGAACCGACTGACGCGTATGCAGACCGCGCTGGCTCGTCCGAGCGATTCTCACCTCGCCGAGGTCGATCTGTCTCTCGAGCCCGTGGCCAGGCATCGTACGCACAAGGACGACTTTCTCGTCGCGGTTGAGAAGAGCAAGGCGTACATTCGCGACGGCGACATCTTCCAAGTCGTCATCTCGCAACGTTTCGAACTTGACACCGAGGCTGCCCCGATTGACGTGTACCGGATGCTGCGCGCACTCAATCCGAGCCCGTACATGTATCTGTTGAGCCTGGAGTCTCCCCAGGGCACGCCGTACGCGATCGTCGGCTCCTCGCCCGAAGCTCTCGTCAAGGCTCAGGGCCGACACGTCGTCACGCATCCCATCGCCGGATCACAGCCGCGCGGGCGCACCCCAGACGAAGACTACGAGTTCGAGCGCACGCTGCGGTCGGACGACAAAGAGAAGGCCGAGCACCTGATGCTCGTCGACCTGGCACGCAACGACCTCGCAAAGGTGTGCGTACCGGGCAGCGTCGACGTCACGGAGTTCATGCGCGTGGAGAGGTTCAGCCACATCATGCACCTTGTCTCGAGCGTCGAGGGCGAGCTGCGGCCAGAGATGACTCCGATCGACGTCTTCCGTGCAACATTCCCCGCCGGCACGCTCTCGGGTGCCCCGAAGCCGCGCGCACTGCAGATCATTGACGAGCTCGAGCCCGCTCAACGTGGAGCGTACGGTGGGGTCGTGGGTTACATCGGATTCTCTGGTGATGCGGATCTCGCCATCGCCATCCGCACGGCCACGCTGATCAACGGCACGGCCCTCGTACAGGCCGGAGGCGGTCTCGTCGCTGACTCGGTCGCCGAATCCGAGTACCAGGAATCCTGCAATAAGGCCGCCGCACCGCTGCGCGCTGTAGCCATCGCCGACGCGATGACCCGAATTGAGGGCGAATGACCGGGCGACGCATCAAAGGAACGCTCATCGCCGCCACGCTCGTCGTGAGCGGCATCGCCCTCCTCACCTGGACACAGCCGTGGTTCTCAATCACGCTCGCTCAGAGCACTCATGCCGGTGACGCCATCGATGTTCCCGGAGATGCAGCCGGGCCCGCTGCTGCAGCGCTTGGACTCGCCGGTCTTGCCCTGGGCGGAGCACTCGCCATCGCCGGACGCGTTCTGCGCATCGTCTTCGGCGTCCTCGAGGTGCTCATCGGCGGCAGTCTGGGACTCTCCGCTGTGGTCGCCCTCGGAGACCCCGCTGCCGCGAGCACCACGACGATCACGCAAGCCACAGGAGTCGCCGGTTCGTCGGCCGCCCACGATCTGGTCACGGCAGCCGTGCCCACCATCTGGCCAATGATCGCGATCGTCGCGGGAGCGCTTCTCGTGCTCGCCGGAGTCGCCGTCATCGCCACGTCGGGGCGCTGGCCCTCGTCGAGTCGCAAATTCGATTCACCCGCCGCAAAACCGCAGAGCAGCGCGCCCGACGCCGTCGACAGCTGGGACGAGTTGAGTCGCGGCGAGGACCCCACTCGGTAACAGCTAGACTTGAAGACGATCCCCACGTCAGAGAAGGAGTTCATGTGACCCCCGAATCGATCGATCCCGGACACGGCCACTCACCGGCCGCCTGGACCGCCGTGATCATCATGCTCATCGCATTCGGCATCGGCACGGCCATGCTGTTCATCGGCCAGCCCTACGGCGTTGTCGCAGCCGCCGGACTGCTCATCGTTGGGCTGATCGTCGGCTGGGTTCTCGAGAAGGTCGGCTTCGGGGTAAACGGACCGCGCTACCAGCCGAAGGGCCACTGACGCAGTGGCCGATCTTCTGACCGAGCTCACAGAGGGGGCGCGGAGCGATTCGCGTGCCCGCGAAAGCGCTTTGCCTCGCGACGACGTGGAGCGCGCGGCCCACGCCGCCGCTCCGGCGCTCGACGCGCTCACGGCACTCGCCCCTGCAGACACGGTGAAGATCATCGCCGAGGTCAAGCGTGCGAGCCCGTCACGCGGAGACCTTGCTGACATTCCCGATCCCGCGCAGCTCGCGGGCCGCTACACCGAAGGCGGAGCGAGTGCGATCAGCGTGCTGACCGAGGGCCGACGGTTCAAAGGATCGCTCGACGACCTGTCAGCAGTCAAGGCCGCCGTTTCGGTTCCGGTGCTGCGCAAGGACTTCATTTCCGAGCCGTACCAAGTGTACGAGGCACGTGCGGCGGGCGCCGACATCATCCTGCTGATCGTCGCAGCGCTCGAACAGCCCGCGCTGCGTGACCTGCACGCGCTCGTGCTCGACCTGGGCATGACGCCGCTCGTCGAAGCTCACACGGCAGAAGAGCTCGACCGCGCGCTTGAGCTCGACGCGCGCCTCATCGGCATCAATGCCCGCAATCTCAAGACATTCGAGCTCGACCGCGACCTGTTCGGCGCGTTGTCGTCGACGATTCCGGCTGGCGTCATCAAAGTCGCCGAGTCCGCGGTCTCCGGGCCAGACGATGTCGCACACTACCGGCGTGCCGGGGCCGACGTCGTCCTTGTCGGCGAAGCCCTCGTGACAAGTGACCCCGTCACTACGCTCTCCTCATTCCTGGCGGTCTGATCATGACACTGAAAAACAGCACTGGTCCGTATTTCGGCGACTTCGGCGGACGATACGTTCCCGAGTCCCTGATTGCCACGCTCGATGACCTCACCCGTGAGTGGGAGGATGCCAAGGCCGACCCGGCATTCCACCGCGAACTCGATGCGCTTCTCCGCGACTACGTCGGTCGTCCGACGGCCATCACCGAGGTTCCGCGTTTCGCCGAGCACGCGGGCGGCGCACGCATCATTCTCAAACGTGAAGACCTCACACACACGGGATCGCACAAAATCAACAACGTTCTCGGCCAGGCGCTGCTCACCAAGCGCGTCGGGAAGACGCGCGTCATCGCCGAGACCGGGGCCGGCCAGCACGGTGTCGCGACGGCAACCGCAGCGGCGCTCTTCGGGCTTGACTGCGTGATCTACATGGGCGAGGTCGACACGGAGCGCCAAGCCCTCAATGTCGCACGCATGCGCCTCCTCGGTGCCGAGGTCATCCCCGTCACGACCGGCTCCCGCACACTCAAAGACGCGATCAACGAGGCGATGCGCGACTGGGTGACGAACGTTGGCACGACGAACTACATTTTCGGCACGGTCGCCGGACCGCATCCGTTCCCCTCGATGGTCCGCGATCTGCAGAAGGTCATCGGAGAGGAGGCTCGCGATCAGGTCATCTCGCTGACCGGACGGCTCCCGGACGCTGTCACGGCCTGCGTGGGCGGAGGCTCGAACGCTATGGGGATATTCCACGCGTTTCTCGACGATGCCGACGTCGCGCTCTACGGTTTCGAGGCAGCGGGCGAGGGCGTCGACACTCCACGTCACGCCGCTACGATCACCAAAGGCCGTCCCGGGATGCTCCATGGGGCCCGAAGCTTCCTCTTGCAGGACGACGACGGGCAGACGACCGAATCGCACTCCATCTCGGCCGGACTCGACTATCCCGGAGTCGGTCCTGAGCACGCATGGCTGGCCTCCATCGAGCGCGCCCGCTACCGCCCGGTCACGGATGCCGCTGCCATGGAGGCACTGCGCCTCCTCAGCCGTACCGAGGGAATCATTCCCGCGATCGAATCAGCGCATGCGCTCGCGGGCACGATCGAGCTTGGACGCGAGCTCGGACCGGATGCTGTCGTCCTCGTCAGTCTCTCGGGGCGCGGCGATAAAGACATGGAGACGGCGGGAACATACTTCAATCTGATCGACGAGGGAGCCGAGCAATCGTGACCGGTGTGGCAGAAACGCTTCGCGCGCGACGTGAGGCCGGGGAGGGCGCGCTCATCGGTTATCTGCCGATCGGCTTTCCGACGTTCGATGAGAGCATCGACGCCGCTGTAGGCATCGCGCAGTCAGGCGTCGACATCATCGAACTCGGTGTGCCGTACTCGGACCCGGTAATGGATGGCCTCGTCATCCAGGCTGCAACGCAGCGCGCACTGGCCGAGGGCTTCCGTCTCTCGCACGCTTTCGAGGCCGTGCGCCGCATCACTGCGGAGTGCGATGCGGATGTCCTGCTCATGACCTATTGGAACCCTGTCGTTCAGTACGGCGTCGAGCGATTCGCCGACGACCTTATCGACGCAGGCGGCGCCGGTCTCATCACGCCGGATCTGGTTCCCGATGAGGGAGCTGAGTGGATCGCTGCTTCAGCACGCACCGGCCTCGACCGCGTCTTCCTCGCCGCGCCGTCATCCAGCGATGACCGGCTGGCGCAGGCTGTCGAGACGAGCAGAGGCTTCGTGTACGCGGTGTCCACGATGGGGATCACGGGCGCTCGCACCGACATCGACACGGCCGCGCGGTCACTCGTCTCGAGGCTTCGGGACGCGGGGGCCGAGAACGCCTGCGTTGGGCTCGGAATCTCCACTCCCGAGCAGGTTCGCGAAGTGCTGGAGTACGCTGACGGGGCAATCGTCGGCTCAGCTCTCGTCAAGGCACTCGCTGATGGCGGCGTTCCAGCCGTGGGTGAACTCGCCGCGCAGCTGGCCACCGGAACGACGCGCACACGACATGATCTGAAAGGCTCACGGTGATCCACCCCACAAGCATTCCGAGTCCGGACGTCAGCTTCATTCAGCTGGGGCCGTTCACGATTCACTTCTACGCACTGTGCATCCTTGCCGGCATCATCGCCGCCGCATTCATCACGAACGCCCGGATGACACGCCGCGGGGCGGAATCGGGACTCATCATCGATCTCATGCTGTGGGTCGTTCCCTTCGGCATCGTCGGCGCCCGGATCTTCCACGTCTTGACCCATCCGGATGACTACTTCTATCCGGGCGCAGATCTTTTGAGAACGCTCTACATCTGGGAGGGCGGAATCGCCATCTTCGGCGCGCTCATCGGTGGCGGAATCGGCGCGTGGATCGGCTGCCGCGTGCTCAAGCTGCGGTTCTCCGTGTTCGCTGATGCCCTCGCCCCGGGCATGCTCGTCGCCCAGGCGTTCGGGCGCTTCGGGAACTGGTTCAACCAAGAGCTGTATGGCCTGCCGACGGACCTCCCGTGGGGTCTCGAGATTGACGCGTCGAATCCGGCGTTCCCCGTCGGGCTGCCCGCAGACACGCTCTTTCACCCCACGTTCCTGTACGAGGTGATCTGGAACCTGCTGGGCGCTGCCGTCATCATCGCCATTGGTCGCCGGTTCACGCTCCAGTGGGGCCGTCAGTTTGCGCTCTACCTCATCTGGTACGGCGCCGGCCGCGTGGTCTGGGAGTCAATCCGCATCGACCCGAGCGAGGTATTCCTTGGCCTGCGCGTCAACGTCTGGGCCGCTCTGATCGCCGTCGTTGTCGGCATCGTCATCTTCTTCGCTCAGAAGTCGCGGCACCCAGGGCTCATGCCGAGCCCGTACTTACCGGAACGTAACACAGCTGAAACAGACGGAGAGTTAGACTCTGATTCCCCCGATTCGTTGTACGTCGATCTCAGTGACGACGCTGATGGAGTCGACGACCGGGGCGAGTCAGCCGCCACAAGCACGCGAGACTCAGTTACTCGAGCCTGAGCGGTCAACGCCCGCCGGGTTCTGACGGGCCGTTCCGGCCCGGAACTCCCCGGCGGGTCGCCGATGCCCCGTCATGACGTCGACTGAGGGCAGTACACCGAATGACCGCTCAATCCCCTTATTCCCGCTTCAGCCTTGTCCCCGCCAAGCAGGGACTCTACGATCCAGCGCAGGAGAAGGACGCGTGCGGGTTGGCGATGGTCGCCACCTTGCGCGGCTACGGCGGACACGACATCATCGATGCGGCACTGGCTGCGTTGCGCAATCTCGAGCACCGCGGCGCCGTTGGTTCGGATGCTGGAACGGGTGACGGTGCCGGCATCCTGACCGAGATTCCCGACGCGTTCCTTCGCGCATCCGTCGACTTTGAGCTTCCGTCACGCGGTGAGTACGCGGTCGGTCTGGTCTTTTTGCCTGCGAACCCCGACGCTCGTGCTGCTGAGAAGGACTCGATCGCTGCGATCGCGGCCGATGAGGGGCTGACGGTGCTCGGCTGGCGAACTGTTCCCGTGCGCCCGGAACAGCTTGGCCGCCTCGCGCGCGAAGCAATGCCGGTCATCGAGCAGCTCTTCGTATGCACAGGAGCATCTGCTCCGGGCGACACTCGAGAGAACGGGGTGGTTCTCGACCGCTCCGCCTATCGGCTCCGGAAACGCGCTGAGCGCGAGATCGGGGCCTATTTTGTCTCTCTGTCGTGTCGCACCATGGTCTACAAGGGCATGGTCACGACCCTGCAACTTGAACCGTTCTACCCTGACCTCGAAGACGAACGTTTTGCCACGCGCGTCGCCATCGTTCATTCGCGATATTCGACGAACACCTTCCCCTCGTGGCCGCTCGCGCAACCGCTGAGAATGATGGCGCACAACGGTGAGATCAATACGGTGCAGGGCAATCGCAACTGGATGCGCGCACGCCAATCACAGCTGTCTTCGGAACTTCTGGGGGATCTTTCTCCGCTGTTGCCGATCGTCACGGATGGAGCGAGCGACTCGGCGTCCTTCGATGAGGTTCTCGAACTCCTCACCCTCACCGGTCGGTCACTGCCGCACGCCATGCTCATGATGGTGCCCGAGGCATGGGAGAAGCGCACGGACCTGCCGAAGGACCGTCGCGCGTTTTTCGAGTATCTCTCCATGCAGATGGAGCCCTGGGACGGCCCGGCGGCCCTCACGTTCACGGACGGGACGTTCGTCGGCGCGACTCTTGATCGCAATGGCCTGCGCCCGGGTCGCTGGCTCGAGACCGATGACGGGCTCATCGTGCTCGGAAGCGAGATCGGTGTCCTCGATATCGCGCCCGAGCGGATCATCCGCAAGGGGCGGCTTCAGCCCGGGCGGATGTTCCTCCTCGATCTCGACGAGCGCCGAATGATCGACGACGACGAGATTAAGGATTCCCTCGCAGCATCCCGACCCTGGGCCGAATGGCTGGAAGACGGACGCATCAACCTCTCCGACCTCCCCGAACGAGAGCACGTGATCCACACTCCCGCGTCAGTGACGCGACGTCAGCGGACCTTCGGCTACACGGAAGAGGAGGTAGCCCGCATCATCAAGCCCATGGGGGCAACGGGTGCGGAGCCGCTGGGTGCCATGGGCACGGACACGCCCGTCGCTGTCCTGTCTGATCGGCCTCGGCTCCTTTTCGACTATTTCACGCAACGGTTTGCACAAGTGACGAATCCGCCCCTCGACTCGATCAGGGAACGCGTGGTCACCTCGCTCACCCAGACGCTCGGGCCCGAACGGAACCTCCTGGACTCCGGGCCGGAGCACGCGCGCCAGATCGTCCTGGACTTTCCGGTGATCGATAATGACCAGCTGGCGAAGATCGAGCATATTGATGCGTTCCCCGGCGGAACGACGACAGCGATCATCCGTGCCCTCTACCGGTTTGACGAGGGGAAGAATGCACTCCGTGACCGGCTTGACGCGATCAACGACGACGTGGATGCTGCGATCGACGCGGGCGCGCATTTCATTGTTCTGAGCGACAGAGACTCGACGAAGGATCTCGCACCGATTCCCTCGCTTCTCGCCGTTGCCTCCGTCCACCACCATCTCATCCGCGCGGAGAATCGCATGAAGGTGGGTCTGATCGTCGAGGCGGGAGATGTGCGAGAAGTGCATCACGTGGCGACGCTCATCGGCTACGGAGCGTCGGCTGTCAACCCGTACCTGGCCATGGAGACGTGCGAGGAGCTTGTCCGGCGGGGAGAGATCAGCGGCGTGACTGCCGACCAGGCCGTCGCCAATGTCATCGCGGCTCTCGGCAATGGCGTGCTCAAGATCATGTCCAAGATGGGCATTTCCACGGTGTCGTCGTATGCCGGTGCCCAAACGTTCGAGGCCGTCGGTCTCAGCCAAGATTTCGTTGACACGTACTTCACGGGAACGATGTCGCGACTGGGTGGCGTCGGACTCGACGTCATCCAGGAGGAGAATCTGCGCCGGCACTCGTCGGCGTTCCCCGCCAACCCTCCGAGCCGTGCTCACGAGCGCTTGGAGACGGGAGGCGAGTATCAGTGGCGTCGAGAGGGGCCACCGCACCTGTTCAATCCCGACACGGTGTTCCGCCTTCAGCACTCGACACGGTCACGCCGATACGACATCTTCCGGCAGTACACCGACCTCATTGATGATCAGACGGAGCGTCTGATGACGCTGCGCGGTCTATTCGGTTTCGCAGCGGGGCAGCGCGAGCCTGTCCCGCTCGACGAGGTCGAACCGGTTTCTGAGATCGTCAAGCGATTCTCGACGGGTGCCATGAGCTACGGCTCCATCTCGAAAGAGGCGCACGAGACCCTCGCCATTGCCATGAATCGTCTCGGCGGCAAGTCAAACACCGGCGAAGGCGGTGAAGACGTCGAAAGGCTGCTCGACCCGGAAAGACGCAGCGCCGTCAAGCAGGTGGCCTCGGGGCGCTTCGGCGTCACGAGCATGTATCTCTCGAATGCTGACGACCTGCAGATCAAACTTGCCCAGGGCGCAAAGCCGGGGGAGGGGGGCCAGCTTCCCCCGAGCAAGGTTTACCCCTGGGTCGCCAGAACACGCCACGCAACAGCGGGAGTCGGGCTGATCTCACCGCCGCCGCATCACGACATCTACTCGATCGAGGATCTCAAGCAGCTGATCTTCGATCTCAAGCGCGCAAATCCGCGCGCTCGCGTGCACACCAAGCTGGTCAGTGAGACCGGCATCGGCGCTGTCGCGGCCGGCGTCGCCAAGGCACTGAGCGACGTTGTGCTGGTCTCTGGACATGACGGGGGAACCGGAGCGAGTCCGCTCAACTCGCTGAAGCACGCGGGAACACCGTGGGAGCTCGGCCTCGCAGAGACGCAGCAGACCCTTGTGCTCAACGGGCTGCGCGATCGCGTCGTTGTTCAGGTCGACGGTCAGCTGAAGACGGGACGGGACGTGGTCATCGCTGCGTTGCTCGGGGCCGAGGAGTTTGGGTTTGCAACTGCGCCACTTGTCGTGTCCGGCTGCATCATGATGCGCGTCTGCCATCTCGACACGTGTCCAGTTGGCGTCGCCACGCAGAATCCGGAACTGCGCAAGCGGTTCTCGGGCAAGCCCGAGTTCGTCGTGACGTTCTTCGAGTTCATCGCAGAGCAGGTGCGTGAGCACTTGGCCGCGCTCGGGTTCCGCAGCCTCGATGAGGCTATCGGCCACTCGGAGGCTCTCGACGTCCACCGGGCGATCGCGCACTGGAAATCCGATGGCCTCGACCTGACACCGATCCTCGGCGGTCGTGATGGGCACGGCACTCCGCCCGGCACAGCGCGTCGGCATACACGTGACCAGGAGCACGAACTCGACTCACACTTCGATGTCGAGCTGATCAGGCAGAGCGGTCTCGCGCTCGACAGCGGAGACTCCGTCGAGATTGTTCGCCGTGTCGCAAACATCGACCGTGCTGTCGGCACGCTGCTGGGCAATGAAGTGACACGACGTCACGGCGAGAACGGCCTCCCCGAGAACACGATATCCATCGCTCTCACCGGATCCGCGGGCCAATCATTCGGGGCATTCCTCCCCTCGGGAGTCTCACTGCGACTCGACGGCGACGCCAACGATTACGTCGGCAAGGGCCTGTCCGGAGGGCGCATCGTTGTGCGACCCGAACGGACATCTGAATTCGCTCCCGAAGACAACGTCATCGCGGGCAACGTCATCGGCTATGGCGCGACATCGGGCAGCATGTTCCTCAACGGCGTGGTGGGTGAGCGCTTTCTCGTGCGCAACTCAGGGGCAACTGCGGTCGCCGAGGGCGTGGGCGACCATGCGCTCGAATACATGACCGGCGGGCTCGCGGTGATCCTCGGCGAGACCGGGCGCAATCTGGGCGCGGGAATGTCCGGAGGCAGCGCCTACGTCTACCGGCTCGATGAGTCCTCTCTCAACCGCGAAGCGGTCGCTGCCGGCGATCTTGTCCTGTCCGCGCCGGGACCGGGCGACCGTGAGATCATCACGGATCTGCTCCGGCAGCATCAAGCTGAGACCGACTCACCCCTCGCCACCAGGATGCTGGAAGAGCTTGAGATCGCGCTTAAGGAATTCATCAAAATCCAGCCGCGTGACTACGCGGCAGTTGTCGAAACACGCCAGCATGCCATCGCCGAGGGCCTCGACCCCGACGGTGATGAAGTGTGGCGCCGAATCAGGGAGGTGACCCGTGGCTGATCCACGAGGGTTCCTGACCACGACGGAGCGTGAGCTCCCCGCACGCCGGCCCGTGCCCGTGCGCATCATGGACTGGAAAGAGGTATATGAGCGTCAAGACGGCGATCAACTTCAGCGGCAGGCCGGTCGCTGCATGGACTGCGGCATCCCGTTCTGCCACAAGGGCTGCCCTCTGGGCAATCTGATTCCGGAATGGAACGACCTGACGTGGCGGGGCGACGATCGCGCAGCATCCGATCGCCTGCATGCGACGAACAATTTTCCGGAGCTCACCGGGCGTCTGTGCCCGGCGCCCTGTGAGAGCGCCTGCGTGCTTGGCATCAACCAGCCTGCCGTGACGATCAAGCAGGTCGAAGTGTCGATTGCCGACCAGGCGTTCGACAGCGGGTGGATCGATGCGCAGCCCCCGGAGCGCCTCACGGGCAAGACGGTCGCGGTCGTCGGTTCCGGCCCCGCCGGGCTCGCCGCGGCCCAGCAGCTCACCCGTGCCGGTCACACGGTCGCCGTCTACGAACGCGACGACCGCATCGGCGGGCTGCTGCGCTACGGCATCCCGGATTTCAAACTCGAGAAGCAGGTTCTCGACAAGCGACTCAAGCAGATGCGAGAAGAGGGCACTCGGTTCCGCCCCGGCACAGCCATCGGAGCGGACATCAGCTGGGAGGAACTGCGCGCCCGCTTCGACGCCGTCATTATCGCGACCGGCACACCGGTGGCTCGCACACTTCAGATTCCCGGGCACGATCTCGACGGCGTGCACGTCGCCATGGACTTCCTTGTCGGCGCAAACCGTGTCGTCGCCGGCGACAGCGCCGAACCAGCGATCTCTGCCGCGGGCAAACACGTTGTCGTGCTCGGCGGCGGCGACACTGGGTCAGACTGCATCGGCACGGCGCATCGTCAGGGCGCGGCATCCGTTACCAACCTCGCGATCGGGCGCAGACCGGCAGCGACGCGTCCTGGTCACCAGCCCTGGCCCATGACGCCGACGATCTTCGAAGTCCAGACCTCGCACGAGGAGGGCGGAGAGCGAGAGTACCTGGTCTCAACCGTTGAGTTCCTCGCGGATGACTCAGGCGCCGTGCGGGCGTTGCGCGTGGCCGAGACCGAGTACGTCGATGGTCGGCGTGTGCCGAAGGCGGGAACCGAGTACGAGATTCCAGCGGATCTCGTACTGCTCGCGCTCGGTTTCACGGGACCGGAGACGACGACAGAGACATCTCAACTGGGCATTTCCGTTGCCGAATCGGGTGCCTTCGAACGGGCCGCCGACTACCAGACAGCAACTCCGGGGGTCTTCGTCGCGGGCGATGCCGGGCGCGGACAATCCCTCATCGTGTGGGCGATTGCCGAGGGGCGTTCTGCGGCGGCGGCTGTAGACCGGTATCTTGAAGGGGAGGGCGAACTCCCGTGGCCCGTCGCACCGACGGATCGGCCGATCGCTCTCTGACCTCGCGTTCCCGGTGAACGCGATGGTGAACTAGTCAACCCAGCGCATTCCCCCTGCGCAGGACATGGAGAAACTCATACATGAGACGAGCAAAGATCGTCGCAACGCTCGGCCCGGCGACGTCCAGCTACGAAAACATTCGCGCGTTAATCGACGCGGGTGTGAACGTGGCACGGATGAACCTCAGCCACGGCAGCTATGACGTCCACGAGGGCGTCTACGCAAACGTGCGCAAGGCCGCAACCGACACGGGAAAGCCGGTCGCCGTCCTCGTTGACCTGCAGGGCCCGAAGATCCGCCTCGGCACGTTCGCGAACGGACCGCACGAACTCGAGGAAGGCGACATCTTCACCATCACGACGGAAGACGTTGACGGTGACGCCACTGTCTGCGGGACGACGTTCAAGGGACTGCCCGACGACGTCTCACCCGGCGACTTCCTCCTGATCGACGACGGGAAGGTACGCGTACAGGTTCTCGAGACCGACGGCGTCCGCGTGAAGACCAAGGTGATCGTCGCGGGTCCGGTCTCGAACAACAAGGGCATCAACCTGCCCGGAGTCGCCGTCAACGTTCCGGCGCTGTCAGACAAGGACGAGGCCGACCTTCGCTGGGGCCTCAAGCTCGGCGCCGACTTCATCGCCCTCTCGTTCGTGCGCAACGCCGAAGACATCCAGCGTGTGCACGAGATCATGAGCGAAGAGGGCATTACGCTCCCCGTCATCGCGAAGATCGAGAAGCCACAGGCCGTTGACGCGCTCGACGAGATCATCGATGCCTTCGACGGAATCATGGTTGCTCGCGGCGATCTTGGCGTCGAGCTTCCACTCGAGGCCGTGCCGCTTGTTCAGAAGCGCGCTGTCGAACAGTGCCGCCGCATGGCCAAACCGGTCATCGTCGCCACGCAGATGCTCGAATCGATGATCTCGAGCCCCGTGCCGACCCGTGCGGAGACCTCTGACGTCGCTAACGCGATCCTTGACGGTGCCGATGCCGTCATGCTGAGCGGCGAGACGAGCGTGGGGGAGTACCCCGAGATCACGGTCCAGACAATGGCGCGCATCATCGCGTCCACCGAGGAGCACGGCCTCGAGCGCATTGCCCCCCTCGGGAGCAAGCCGCGCACTCAGGGAGGAGCGCTGACGCTGGCAGCATCCGAGGTCGCCGACTTCGTCGAGGCCCGGTACCTCTGCGTCTTCACCGAGTCGGGTGATTCAGTGCGCCGCATGGCGCGACTGCGCACGAAGATTCCCGTTCTCGGGTTCACCCCGAACGAGGCCATCCGACGCCGCATGCAGCTGAACTGGGGCATCGAGTCGTTCCTCGTCGACACCGTCACGCACACGGATGAAATGTTCGGACAGGTCGACGACATCCTCCTTGCCGAAGGAATGGCCACGGAGGGCGAGAAGGTCGTCGTGATCTCTGGTTCGCCTCCCGGGATCTCGGGGTCGACGAACGATGTCCGCGTCCACACGATGGGCGACGTGCACCAGGGTGTTGCTCCCGCATACGCCCTGCGCAAGAAGCCGTAGCGACAGACACGAGAGGATGCTGGAGGGCGGCGCCCTCCAGCATCCTCTGTGCTTTCCCGCTCACTCATGCAGCGAGACGACACAGCACGACGCTCGGTCAACGGGGACGGAACCCCGCTCCGCTCGAAGTGGACACGCAGAGTGAAAGGCTCCCGCGATGAGGAATCTCGCGTAAGTGTGATTCTGACTGTCGAATATTCCGCCAGCGGTGAACGGAAGTAGGAACCTCCATCCGAGTCTTTCGTGGCTTAAGCACGAGGCCCCAACTTCCGCGTTATTCCGCGGGAGTTGGGGCCTTCATCGGAGGTGCCGGTGGTGGGACTCGAACCCACACGCCCGTGAAGGCAGAGCATTTTGAGTGCTCCGCGTCTGCCATTCCGCCACACCGGCTGACACAACCTCGTCAAGCGTATCGTAGGATTCTAGAGTGACTGAGCAAGAGACAACCGCAAACGCCCCCCGCCGCGTCGTCGTCGCCGAGGACGAATCGCTGATTCGCCTCGACATCGTCGAGATCCTTCGCGACAACGGATTCGAAGTCGTCGGAGAGGCCGGTGACGGCGAGACAGCAGTGGCCCTCGCCACCGAGCTCCGGCCCGACCTGGTGGTCATGGACGTGAAGATGCCGAAGCTTGACGGCATCTCTGCCGCCGAGCGCCTCAGCAAGGCGCAGATCGCGCCCGTGGTTCTGTTGACGGCGTTCAGCCAGAAGGATCTCGTCGAGCGAGCATCTGAGGCCGGCGCCCTCGCATACGTCGTGAAGCCGTTCACCCCTAACGACCTGCTGCCGGCCATCGAGATCGCCCTCAGCCGCTACCAGCAGATCATCACGCTTGAGGCCGAAGTCGCCGACATGGTTGAGCGCTTCGAGACTCGCAAGCTCGTCGACCGTGCCAAGGGCCTGCTCAACGAGAAGATGGGCCTCAGCGAGCCCGAAGCATTCCGGTGGATTCAGAAGGCATCGATGGACCGTCGTCTGACGATGCATGATGTCGCGCAGGCGATCATCGAGCAGCTGAGCGCCAAGAAGAGCTAGGCTCCGTCACACACGCTTTCCGGCCCGCGCAGGTTCCGCCTGCGCGGGTCTTTTTTGTGCGTGTTCCGTCACGGATCCGCGTCATGGCGGGCGACGTCTCATTCGGGTAACAGCAGCGCGCCCTTTTGACACGCTATGAAAACCGGCCGTATCGTACTGACCACGGACCCCCAAACGAGGACAATCCCTCACGAAAGGTACACGTGACAAACAAGAGAAGACTGCTCGCTGGCGGAGCGATGGTTGCTTCGCTCGCCCTCATGGCGGGACTGACAGCATGCTCGAGCGATGACGGCGGCGACACGGATGCCCCGCTCGAAGACACATACGTCGTCGCGACGGACACATCCTTCGTTCCGTTTGAGTTCAAACAGGACGGCGAGTACGTCGGTTTCGACATCGACCTGATCAATGCCGTCGCGGACGAAGCAGGGTTCAAGATCGACCTCAAGACAACGAACTTCGACGGAATGATTCCCGGGCTTCAGACGGGAACGTTCGACATCGCGATCGCAGGCATGACGATCAAGCCGGAGCGTGCTGAGAAGGTCGACTTCTCTGACCCCTATTACAAGTCAGGTCTACGCATCGGCGTTCCCGTTGACAACGACGACATCACGAGCGTCGACGATCTTGAAGGCAAGAACATCGCGACGCGTCTCGGCTCGACGAGCGCCGATTACATCGAGGCAAACATCGAGGGCGCCACGGCGCAGACGTTCGAACAGCTTGATCAGGCGTACCTCGCGGTTCAGAACGGAACCTCAGATGCCATCCTCTATGACGCCCCCAACGTCGCTTACTACATCCAGACGAAGGGCGAAGACAGCCTGAAGATGGTCGGAGAGCTTCTCGAGGCTCAGGACTACGGAATAGCCATCGCCCAGGGCAACGAGAACCTCGTCGCAGCGATTGACGACGCTCTCGCAACCCTCAAGGAGAACGGCACCTACGACGAGCTCTATGAGAAGTGGTTCGGCGAAGCACCGCCGGCTGACGAATAGTCCACGAGCGTAGATCAGAACATCACACGAGGCGCGACGGGCACGCAGGAGAATTCCTCCGTGCCCGTCGCCTGTGAGAGGGAGAAATGATTCATACAGTCACATTCGACTGGCTCGGTGTCGTTGACTTCATTCCGATTCTGCTCGTCGGGCTCTACTACACCCTTCTGGTGTCTGTCGTCGGGCTCCTCATCGGTTTCGTTCTCGGCGCAATCTTCGGACTCGGGAGAATTTCACGAAATAAGATCATTTACGGCGCATCTTCCGTGTACGTCGAGGTCTTCCGTGGTGTTCCGATTCTGATCCTGGCGATCTGGGTCTTCTACGCGTTGCCGCTGGTGCTGGGCTTTGATATTGCCCCGTTGGTAGCCGGCATTATTTCCATCGGCCTCAACTCCGGCGCGTACATCGCCGAGGTTGTACGCGGTGCCGTGCAATCTGTCGAGAAGGGTCAGATGGAGGCAGGTCGCTCACTCGGCATGAGTCATCACTACACAATGCAGTATGTGATCTGGCCTCAGGCTTTCAGACGGATGATCCCTCCGTTGGGCAACCAGTTCATCGTGAGCATCAAAGACACGTCGGTGCTCTCGGTGATCCTTGTTCCCGAACTTGTCTTCCAGGGGCGCACCATCGTGGCCACCCACTACAACGCCCTCGAAATCTATACGGTCGTCGCGGTGATTTACCTCATTGTCACCATCACGCTGTCCAAGGTGCTCAATATCACTGAGAAGAGGCTGGCCCACTCATGATCATTCACGTTGAAGACCTGCATAAGAAGTTCGGCGACAACGAGGTACTCAAGGGCATCAACTGCGATGTCGAACCTCAGGAAGTCGTGTGCGTCATCGGGCCGAGCGGTTCGGGAAAGAGCACGTTCCTGCGCTGCCTCAATATGCTCGAGGAGATCACGAGTGGCGAAGTGGTCATCGATGGCCAGAGCCTCACGGACACTAACACCGACATCAACGCGGTGCGCACCGAGATCGGCATGGTGTTTCAGCAGTTCAATCTGTTTCCGCACAAGTCTGTGATGGAGAACATCATGCTCGCGCCTCTGAAGGTGCGCAAATTGTCCGTATCCGCGGCTCGGGACCGCGCATTACGACTGCTTGACAAAGTCGGTCTCGGCGACAAAGCAGACGCGTATCCGGCACAGCTGTCCGGCGGCCAGCAGCAGCGAGTGGCCATCGCGCGTGCACTCGCGATGGAGCCGAAGATGCTCCTCTTCGATGAGCCGACGAGCGCGCTCGACCCGGAACTCGTCGGGGATGTTCTCTCCGTAATGAAGCAGCTCGCCCTTGAGGGTATGACGATGGTTGTGGTCACCCACGAGATGGGCTTCGCTCGTGAAATGGGCGACCGCGTCCTGTTCATGGACGGCGGAGTGATCGTCGAAGAGGGCAAGCCGGATCAGATTTTCGATGCACCGCAGCATGAGCGCACGAAAGCATTCCTCGACAAAGTGCTCTAACCACCGAGCGCATTCCGCGCGCCGACAGGCCCGGCCCTTCTGGGGGTCGGGCCTGTTGCCGTTACGAGGCCGGACGGTCCTTGATCATGTTGGTGATCCGCACGGTCGAGCAACGTCGCCCCTGCTCATCTGAGACCTCGATCTGGTGAACGGTGAGGCTCCGTCCGAGGTGAATCGGCGTGCAGACACCGGTGACGATCCCGCTTGTCGCTGACCGCGTGTGCGTCGCGTTGATGTCGATGCCGACAGCGAGGCGCCCTTCTCCGGCAAAAAGGTTGGCCGACATCGAGCCAAGCGATTCACCGAGCACCACATACGCGCCGCCGTGAAGAAGCATCGCGGGCTGCGTATTGCCCTCGACGGGCATCGTCGCCACCGCTCGATCCACGCTGAACTCCGTGAATTGGATGCCCATCTTCTCGGCAAGGGCGCCGAGGCCGCGCTCGCGTACGAACTCGAGGGGGTCGGATGCTGTCTGGCTCATGAACACCTTCGCGCTCTCATTCCCCAGCCAATGTCGTCGGCGACTTGTAGGCTGGGACCTGTGTCGGACAACGAAAAGCCTACCCTGCTCGTCATCGATGGCCACTCGCTGGCGTTCCGTGCGTTCTACGCGCTGCCCATCGACAGTTTCCAGAACAGTGAGGGGCAGCACACCAATGCCATTCACGGGTTCATCGCGATGCTGCTCAACCTGTTGAAGAACGAGAAGCCGACGCACATCGCTGTCGCGTTTGACATCTCTCGGTATTCATTCCGCACACGCGAGTATCCCGAGTACAAGGGCACCCGCGGGGAGACGCCGCCCGAGTTCATCGGTCAGATTCCTCTGCTGCAAGAGGCGCTCAAGGCCATGAACATCACGACCATCTCGATTGAAGACTTCGAGGCAGACGACATTCTTGCCACCCTGTCCGTTCTCGGCACGAATGCTGGCTACCGGGTGTCTGTCGTATCGGGGGATCGCGACACAATCCAGCTCGTGAACGACAATGTGACGCTGCTGTACCCGTCACGACAGGGCGTGTCTGATCTCACGCGTTACGACCCCGCCAAGGTCAAGGAACGCTACGACATCGAGCCGCACCAGTATCCCGAGATCGCCGCGCTCGTGGGGGAGACGAGCGACAACCTCCCCGGCGTTCCGAAAGTCGGCGAGAAGACGGCAGTCAAATGGTTGCACCGTTTCGGCAGTCTCGATGAGATTCTCGCGCATGCGGACGAGATCACGGGAAAGGTCGGCGAGAGCTTCCGCGAGCATAAGGAGAACGCCGTCCGCAACCGCCGGCTGAATCGCCTGGTTACCGATGTCGAGCTTCCCTGCGAGATCGATTCTCTCGCGAAGCAGCCCATCGACCAGGCGGCCGTGCGCGACGTCTTCGCCAAGCTTGAGTTCCGCACCCTCCTCGATCGCGTCATGAAGCTCGAAGGCATCGAGAACGCGGAGCCCGCCGTCCCCGAGGTGACCGCTCCCGAGGCCCAGAACCTTCTGGATGAAGAACTTGGCGCATGGCTGACACGGCAGTCAGAATCCAGCGAGCACGGGCTCGGCGTTCACGTCGAGGTCTCCGATGGCGTCCCTGTGGCGATCGGCGTTTCGGGAGGAACCGAGTCTGTCGCGCTTGCATGGCAGCCAGGACGGGCCGACTATGCACCGTTCGAGGCATGGCTCGCCGACCCCGACAGCCTCAAGATCATGCACGGGGGTAAGGAACAGCTCAAGGCGCTGACGCGCGCCGGCCTCGTCGTGGGCGGCCTCGCCTTCGACACATTCATCGCCGGGTGGCTGCTGCGCCCGGGTGGGCAAGACAAGACTCTCGGCGCGCTCGTCTCCCGCTATCTCGATGAGAAACTTCCCGAGGCCGATCCGAATCAGCTCGTGCCAGAGGTCGAGCCCTCGTCGGCGGCGGCTCTGGCGTGGTACGCACAGCGCCTGGTCTCACCGCTGCTTCGCCGGCTGGACGACGGCTCTGCACGCGTCCTGCGTGAGATCGAGATGCCCATCGTGAGCGTGCTCGCTTCAATGGAGGCACGCGGTGTGGCGATGGACCGCGAGGCACTCGCCGCCCTGTCTGAATCTCTCGGCGCGACAGCGGCCGAGCTCGCCCAGAAGGCATTCGCCGAGATCGGTCGCGAAATCAATCTCGGGTCGCCGAAGCAGATTCAAGAGGTGCTGTTCGAACAGCTGGAGATGCCGACGACCCGTGCAACGAAGACGGGCTACTCGACGGATGCTGCCGCCCTCGCCGATCTTCAGGCGTCGCATCCGCATCCGTTCCTCGGGCTTCTTCTCGAGCACCGCGATGCAACAAAGCTGCGTCAGATCGTGGACACCCTCATCAAGGCGATCGGCGACGACGGCCGCATCCACACCTCCTACGTTCAGACAGGAACATCGACGGGCCGCATCTCGTCGACCGATCCGAACCTGCAGAACATTCCCGTTCGCACGGAAGCCGGGCGGCACATTCGTGAGGCGTTCCGCGTCGGCGCCCCGTATGACAGTCTCCTCACCGCGGACTACTCGCAGATCGAGATGCGCATTATGGCGCACCTGTCAGAGGATCCCGGCCTCATCGAGGCCTTCCGCACGGGTGAGGACCTGCATCGCTTCGTCGGTGCCCGCATCTTCGGCGTCGAGCCCGCCGACGTGACGAGCGAGATGAGGTCGAAGGTCAAGGCGATGTCATATGGGTTGGCCTACGGGCTGAGCGCGTTCGGACTCTCACGACAGCTGCGCATCGACAACTCCGAGGCGAAACAGCTCATGGCCGACTACTTCGAACGATTCGGTGCCGTCCGTGATTATCTGCGCAACGTTGTCGAGCAGGCGAAGATCGACGGCTACACGACGACGATCTTTGGACGCCGCCGCCCGTTCCCCGATCTGAAGAGTCCCAACCGGACCCTCCGTCAGAACGCCGAGCGTGCTGCACTCAACGCGCCGATCCAGGGGTCCGCCGCCGACATCATCAAGATCGCGATGATCAATATCGAAGCAGACATCCGCGACGCGGGGCTCACCAGCCGCATGCTGATGCAGGTCCACGATGAACTCGTGTTCGAGGTCAGCGATGGTGAGCACGACGAGCTTGAACGGCTCGTGCGCAGGCGCATGGGGGATGCTGCCGATCTCAGCGTTCCCCTCGATGTGCAGGTGGGCTACGGCCCGCATTGGGATGCTGCGGCGCACTGATTGCACGCCGCACTCGCCCGCCATACGCTCGAGTTATGACACCACAGCAGAAGAGGACGCCGTCAGCGATCGATAAGATTGCTGAGGACTGGGTCGACACGCTCGTGACCCTCGAGCCGACCGTCGGAACCTACATCGGGCGCTCGGAGGCGAATGATCGCTTCGCCGACTATTCTCCTGCCGGACTCGACAGCGAGCGAGACGCACTCACGACGGCGCGGTCCGCGCTGCGCGCGCAACGTCCGGTGGATGACGTCGACGCGGTGACGCAGGAGGATCTCGGGCGTGAATTGGATCTCGCCCTCGAGACTCTCGATGCCGGGCTTCCACTGCGCAGCCTGAACGTCATCGAATCTCCGTCGCAGGAGATTCGAGAGGCATTCGATCTGATGCCGACGGACACGGTCGACGACTGGTCGACCGTATCGGCACGTCTGTCGCGTGTTCCCGAGGCGATCGACGGGTATGTCGAGACGCTCCGCCTCGGAATCGACCAGGGCATCACCCCGGCGCGGCGGCAGGTGTTTGAGGTCGCCGATCAGGCGCGCAAAGTGGCAGCATCCGATGGGTTCTTCACAGCCTTCGCCGCCTCGGCCAGCCCAGCCACAGGGGAACTCCCATCGGCCCTCGTCGCCGATCTGCGCGAGCGCGCTGAGCGTGCGGCGGCAGCATACGGTCGGCTCGCCGGATTTCTCACAGACGAGCTGGCCGGCGCGGCGACCGAACGAGACGCGATCGGGCGCGACCTGTATGCGCTGACGTCACGGCAGTTCCTCGGCGCAACGATCGATCTCGACGAAACCTACGAATGGGGGATCGAAGAGCTCGCGCGCATGGTCGACGAGCAGGAGTCGATCGCCCGGCAGATTGTGCCCGGGGTCACAGTCCTCGAGGCGATCGCGCATCTCGACAACGATGAGTCCCGCAAGCTGCATGGCACAGACGCCCTGCGTACCTGGATGCAGGCGACGAGCGACAAAGCCGTCGCCGAGTTGGCGCGCAGCCATTTCGACATTCCGGACGAGATCAAGACCATCGAGTGCATGATTGCGCCGACGCAGGAAGGCGGGATCTACTACACGGGACCGACCGACGACTTCTCCCGCCCGGGACGCATGTGGTGGTCAGTGCCCGAGGGCGTGACCGAGTTCGACACCTGGCGTGAGCTGACGACGGTGTATCACGAGGGCGTCCCCGGGCATCACCTGCAGATCGGGCAGGCCGTCTACAACCGCGGCATCCTGAATTCGTGGCGACGGCTGCTCGCGGGTACATCTGGTCATGCCGAGGGCTGGGCGCTGTACGCCGAGCGCCTCATGGAACAGCTCGGGTACCTCGACGACCCGGCGGACAGGCTGGGGATGCTGGACGGGCAGCGCATGCGCGCCGCTCGCGTCGTTCTGGATATCGGCGTGCATCTCGAGAAGCAGCGCCCGGACGGCGCCGGACCGTGGACCGCCGAGTACGCGTTCGACTTCATGAGCCGAAACGTGAACATGAACGAGGGGTTTGTGCGCTTCGAGGTCAACCGGTATCTCGGCTGGCCCGGGCAGGCTCCCTCGTACAAGGTCGGGCAGCGGATCTGGGAGCAGTTGCGCGATGATGCGGCCGCACGCCAGGGTGGGGATTTCGACATTAAGGACTTCCACAGCCGCGCGCTCGCGCTCGGAGGGGTCGGCCTGGACACGCTCCGATCGGCCCTTGCCTGCTGAGCCGCACGCGCGAGGATTCGCCGTTTGATTCACGCCTAAAAACTCCGCTAGGATGGAGTGTCACTTCTGTGACGTCCTATCCGCCTGCCCATCGCGCTAACTATGATGCGCGAATCGGGCCCGACCACATGTCCACCCTGGAGCATTTACTTATATGACAACCGCAACGACCGCCAAGCAGGTCGCCATCAACGACATCGGATCTGCTGAAGATTTCCTGGCAGCGGTCGAAAAGACACTGAAGTTCTTCAACGACGGAGACCTCATCGAGGGCACAGTCGTGAAGATCGACCGCGACGAGGTTCTCCTCGACGTCGGCTACAAGACCGAGGGTGTTATTCCCTCGCGCGAACTTTCCATCAAGCACGACGTCGACCCCACTGAGGTCGTCGAGGTCGGCGACAGCGTCGAGGCGCTCGTTCTCCAGAAGGAGGACAAGGAAGGCCGCCTCATCCTGTCCAAGAAGCGCGCACAGTACGAGCGCGCCTGGGGTGACGTCGAGAAGATCAAGGAATCCGACGGCGTGGTGACCGGACAGGTCATCGAGGTCGTCAAGGGCGGCCTGATCGTCGACATCGGGCTTCGTGGGTTCCTCCCGGCATCGCTCATCGAGCTGCGCCGCGTCCGCGACCTCACGCCGTACCTCGGCCAGGAGATCGAGGCGAAGATCCTCGAACTCGACAAGAACCGCAACAACGTCGTTCTCTCACGCCGTGCGCTCCTTGAGCAGACGCAGTCCGAGAGCCGCACGTCGTTCCTCAACAACCTGCACAAGGGTCAGGTTCGTAAGGGAATCGTCTCGTCGATCGTCAACTTCGGCGCGTTCGTCGACCTCGGCGGCGTCGACGGTCTCGTTCACGTCTCCGAGCTCAGCTGGAAGCACATTGAGCACGCTTCCGAAGTTGTCGAGGTGGGCCAGGAGGTCACCGTCGAGATTCTCGAGGTCGACCTCGACCGTGAGCGCGTGTCGCTCTCGCTCAAGGCGACGCAGGAGGACCCGTGGCAGGTGTTCGCCCGTACCCACGCGATCGGCCAGATCACGCCGGGCAAGGTCACCAAGCTCGTTCCGTTCGGTGCCTTCGTGCGCGTTGCGGACGGCATCGAGGGCCTCGTGCACATCTCCGAGCTCAGCTCGAAGCACGTTGAACTCGCCGACCAGGTCGTCGCTGTCGGCCAAGAGGTCTTTGTCAAGATCATCGACATCGACCTTGAGCGCCGCCGCATCTCGCTGAGCCTCAAGCAGGCGAACGAGGGCGTCGACCCCGAAGGCACCGAGTTCGACCCGGCACTCTACGGCATGGCGACGGAGTACGACGACGAGGGCAACTACAAGTACCCCGACGGCTTCGACCCCGAGACGAACGAGTGGAAGGAAGGCTTCGAGACCGAGCGCGAGAAGTGGGAGCAGGACTACGCTGCTGCACAGGCGCGCTGGGAGGCTCACAAGAAGCAGGTTGCCGCTTCGCTCGTCGAGGAGTCCGACATCGAGGCTCCGGCGGCCGCAGCGAACTACGCCGGAGACGCGAACTCCAGCGGAACGCTCGCTGACGACGAGTCCCTCGCCGCACTGCGCGAGAAGCTCTCGAACAGCAACTGACCGTGCAACGGTCCGGGGCCGGTTCAGCACTTGCTGAACCGGCCCTCGGCGTTTTCGATCACGGCCTGGCGCTCAGCCGCCTGTTAGTGTTTTCCCATACAGACCACGTCGAGGCTCCCTCGGCAGACGAGACCCAAGGTGTGCAGTGAGAGTAGATTCGTTGACAGACTTCTTGTCGATCGAGTACCAAGACGCCTCGTTATTGCGCAATAGCCCACAACAGAGCAGAAGCAAGCAGAGCCTCGAAACGATTCTCCGGACCTGCGGGGAGATCATCGATGAATCCGGTCACGCTGGCGTGACAACGGCTGAAGTTGCAAAGCGGGCAGATATGGCGATCGGGACCGTCTACCGGTTCTTTCCCGATCGTATTGCTCTGCTGCTGGGCGTCTACGACTTCATGATCTCGCGATACATCGAGATCGCTCTGGAGACGTTCGCCGAGAAGCCGGCCGAGACCTGGCAAGAGGCATTTACAACCCTCGTCGAAAGTACCTGCACGGCGCGACGCACGATCCCGGGGTACAAAGCCACGCACTACCGGATCCTTCCCGACGGCCCGAACGAATACAAATACCAGGAGCGCACCCGTGCGTATATTGACGCCGTCGTCTCGCTGCTGAGCCAATACGACGATGCTCCCTCGGGACCCGAATGGCACAAACGCGTGGCCGTCGCGATCGAGCTGTCGCGCACAATGCAGCGCATTGCCTTCGACGCCGATCCCGAGGGCGACCCGACGCTCATTGCCGAGGCCGCTTCCGTTCCGCTCACCTACTTGAACACCTTCATCGACGGGCGAGACTGAGACGATGCTCATTGGTCTGACCGGAGGAATCGCTTCGGGCAAGTCCACCGTGGCCAGTATGCTCCGCGCGCACGGTGCCGTGATCATCGACGCTGACCGCCTGTCGCGTGAGGTCGTCGAACCGGGCACTCCGGCCCTCACCAGCATCCGTGCGCGTTTCGGCGAGTCTGTGATCACCGCAGACGGCGCACTCGATCGACAGACACTCGGCACCGTCGTCTTCGGCGATGCCGATGCCAGGAGAGATCTCAACGCCATCGTGCACCCGGCAGTCCGTGATCGCGCAGCGAAGCGCATCCGAGAGATCGCGGACGCCGATCCGCGCGCCGTCATCGTCTACGACGTCCCTCTGCTGGCCGAGAGCGGCATGACAGACGCGTTCGACCTCGTGGTGGTCGCCGATGCCCCCACCACCGTGCGCCACGAGCGCCTCGTTTCGCTGAGGGGAATGACGCCGGAGGACGCGACGCGCCGCATCGCCTCGCAGGCAAGCGATGACGAGCGACGACGCATCGCCGACGTCGTCATCGACACGTCGGGGTCGCTCGAGAAGACGCGGGCCGAGGTGGACCGGCTGTGGCAGAGGATATCCTCCGAGAACGGCCGATGACCTCCCACAGCACGTTTGCCGTGTGACGGAGCACGCAGATCGTGGCGGATCAGCGATACAGAGGCGCCATGGCCCAGCCGACCGTCAGTGGGTCGTCCTAGACTGACGAACATGGAACCGACACGCTCCGTTCATCCTTTCACCGTGATCAGCGACTACGAGCCGAGCGGCGACCAGCCGAAAGCCATTGCCGAGCTCGCGGGCCGTGTCAATGCGGGGGAGACCGACGTCGTCCTGCTCGGCGCGACCGGAACTGGGAAGTCAGCGACAACAGCCTGGCTCATTGAGGCCGTGCAGCGACCCACGCTCATCCTCGCCCACAACAAGACCCTCGCCGCGCAGCTCGCCAACGAGTTCCGCGAGCTGATGCCCGAGAACGCCGTCGAATACTTCGTGTCGTACTACGACTACTACCAGCCTGAAGCCTACGTACCCCAGACAGACACCTTCATCGAGAAGGACTCCTCGATCAACGCCGAGGTTGAGCGCCTGAGGCACTCGACAACGAACTCGCTGCTCAGCAGACGCGATGTCGTCGTGGTCTCGACGGTGTCGTGCATCTACGGTCTGGGCGCCGCAGAAGAGTACCTGGATGCCATGGTGGCGCTGCAGATCGGGCAGCGCATCTCACGCGACGAGCTCGTGCGCCGGTTCATCGGCATGCAATACAACCGCAATGACGTCGACTTTTCGCGCGGCAACTTCCGCGTTCGCGGGGACACAATCGAGATCATCCCGGTGTACGAAGAACTCGCGATCCGCATCGAGATGTTTGGCGACGAGATCGAGGCCCTCTATGCGCTTCACCCGCTCACCGGCGACATCGTGAAGACCCTCGACGCCGTCTCGCTCTTCCCAGCGACGCACTACGCGGCGAGCCCCGAGACGATGCATCGAGCCATCGGCACCATTCAGGACGAACTGGAAGTTCGGCTCGCTGAGCTCGAAAAGCAGGGCAAGCTCCTCGAGGCACAGCGTCTGCGCATGCGAACGTCATTCGACCTGGAGATGATGGAGCAGATCGGCTTCTGCTCCGGCATCGAGAATTATTCGCGCCATATCGACGGACGCCAGCCGGGGGAGGCACCGCACTGCCTTCTCGACTACTTTCCGGATGATTTCCTTGTCGTCATCGACGAATCGCACGTCACAGTTCCGCAGATCGGTGCCATGTACGAGGGCGATGCGTCGCGTAAGCGCACGCTCGTCGACCACGGCTTCCGCCTCCCGAGCGCGCTCGATAACCGCCCGCTCACGTGGAACGAGTTCTCAGAGCGCGTTGGCCAGACCGTGTACCTGTCGGCCACTCCGGGGCGATACGAGCTCGGGGTCGCAGACGGCGTCGTCGAGCAGATCATCCGGCCCACCGGACTCATCGACCCGGAGATCGTCGTAAAACCGTCCGAGGGGCAGATCGATGATCTGCTGGAAGAGATCAAGGCGCGCTCGGAGCGCAACGAGCGTGTGCTCGTGACGACCCTCACTAAAAAGATGGCTGAGGAACTCACCGACTTTCTCACCGACGCCGGAGTGCGCGTCCGCTACCTTCACTCCGATGTGGACACCCTACGCCGCGTCGAACTGCTCACCGAGCTTCGCGGCGGCGTCTACGACGTGCTCGTCGGCATCAACCTTCTGCGCGAGGGACTCGACTTGCCCGAGGTCTCGCTCGTCGCCATTCTCGACGCTGACAAAGAGGGGTTCCTGCGGTCATCAACATCGTTGATCCAGACGATCGGGCGCGCCGCCCGCAACGTATCGGGTCAGGTGCACATGTACGCCGACAACATGACCGACTCGATGCGCTTCGCCATTGACGAGACGAACCGCCGACGCGAGAAGCAGATTGCATACAACACGGAGCACGGGATCGACCCGACGCCGCTGCGCAAACGCATTGCCGACATCACCGACGTTCTCGTCCGTGAGGGAGCAGACACCGAGAAGCTGCTCGCCTCGCGAGGAGCCGAGCGCACTTCCTCGCCGACGCCGCAGCTGCGTCATCATGAAGGGCTTGCGGCCGAAGGAGCCAACGATCTCGAGGCGATCATCGCCGATCTCAACTCCCAGATGCTCGCCGCTGCCGGTGAGCTGAAGTTCGAGCTCGCCGCTCGCCTTCGTGACGAGGTGTCCGATCTCAAGAAGGAGCTGAGAAGTATGGAAAAGGCCGGCCACATCTAGCGTCAAGAGACGCGATAGTGTGGACGGATGAGTTGCACCGTGCGCGTGTTCCCGGCAGTCACCGCGGGATGAGCAATCGGCGTCTTCTTCCGCTGGTGATCGCTGGCTGCATCGCCGTCGTCATCGTGGCCGCGCTACAGGGGCCGATCGTGTTTGGCAAACCTCGCTTTGACCTCATCATGCCGGGCAACGGACCCGACATCACGCTGTCTCCGGAGCCGACACAGCAGGGTGATGAGGCTCCCGACACGCCGACGACACAGCCACACGGTCTCTTCGATCCCACGACAATTCTCATCGCCATCAGCGCCCTCGCCGCTGCCGCTATCGTCGCCGCGATCCTTCTGGGAGTCAGAGCACTCCGCCGACGACGCCGCGGTGAGACATCGACCGCAGACCTCTCACCGCTCTCGGCAGAACCTGTCGACACGCCGCCTGCTACCCCCGCCCCGGCACGACTCGCCCGCGGCATTCAGCGATCGCTGGATATCCTCGACACCGCCGTTGACCCCCAGGATGCTGTCATCGCGGCCTGGCTCGGGCTGCAGGAATCGGCCGAGGACGCCGGATACAGCGCTCAGGTGAGTGAAACGCCCGCCGAATTCACCGTGCGCGTCCTGGCGCGCGACGACAGCATCGCACGCGACCTGCGGGAGCTGCTCGGTCTGTACCAGGATGTGCGTTTTGGCGATCATCGTGCGACAGCATCCGATATCACCCGTGCCCGCGATGCGTTGCGCGCCATCCGGGAGGTGTGGTCATGAGAATGGGCCGGCTGATCGCCGTGGGGCTCGCCGCCGTCGCTGTGGGTTTTGTCCTGTGGCTTGTGGGGATGGCGGCGCCGTTCGCCATCGCCGCGGGTCTGCTCGTCATCGCCGTCGCGCTGCTCTGGGAATGCCGTACCGGTGTCGAACCCGGCCCGTGGGACCCCGCGCAAGCCGCGAGTGCGACCGGAGCACGCCAAGATGTCACGCGATTGGCCTGGTCCCTCCGCGCCACCCACGGACGCGTGGGAGACAGCGCTCAGAAACGCGTGCGGGCGGTCGCCGAGCGACGGCTCAATCGTCGCGGCCTGTCCCTCGAGAACCCCGAGGACGATGAGGCGATCATCGCTCTCATCGGTGCACGGGGCCACGCCATCACCTCGCCGAGATCCCTGCTTCGCGCCGAACGCAGCGACATCGACGACATCCTGAACCGACTGTCCGTACCCCCGCGCAAGGAGAATTCATGACCGCCGCCCTGCCCATCGAGCGCATCGCCGAGCTCAGCAGAGACGTGCTGGACCGTGTCACCGACGTTGTCGTCGACATGAAGACCCCGCTCGAGCTTGCTCTCGCCACCGTTCTCGCGGGTGGACATGTCCTCTTCGAAGACGTCCCCGGTCTGGGCAAGACACTCGCCGCTCGGAGCCTGGCCGCTGCACTCGGCCTCGACTTCCGCCGTATTCAGTGCACGCCCGACCTTCTGCCTTCCGACATCACCGGGTCCTTCGTTTATGCTCCATCCTCCGGTGAGTTCGTGTTCCGTCCCGGTCCGCTCTTCGCGGGGCTCGTCCTGGCTGACGAGATCAACCGCACAACGCCAAAAACGCAGTCGTCGTTTCTCGAGGCGATGGCCGAGGGCCACGTCACTGTCGAGGGCAGCCACTTCGAATTGCCGTCCCCGTTTCATGTGATCGCCACGTCGAACCCCATCGAGTTCGAAGGCACATACGCGCTTCCCGAGGCTCAGCTCGACAGGTTCATGGTTCGCTTGAGTGTCGGCTACCTCTCGCCTGAGAACGAGCAGCGGATGCTGATGTCGCGCGCGCACCGTCGGCACGACGCTGCCCAAATCGAACCCGTCGTCGACGCAGACACCCTCCTCGCTATGCAGGGCGGGGTGGAAGCCGTGCATGTTGACCCCGACATCGCGCGCTACTGCGTCGACCTCGCCGTCGCCACGCGCAGGGACCAATCTGTTCAGGTCGGGGCTTCTCCGCGCGGCTCACAGGGTCTGATGCTGGTGGCGCGCGCCGTGGCGGTCATGGCGGGCCGCGATTATGTGACACCGGACGACGTCAAACGCGTCGCCGTACCCGTCCTTGCCCATCGGCTCTCACTGACGCCACAGGCGTGGGCGAACGGCGTTCAGGCTGAGCACATCGTCGCCGGAGTGCTCGGCGCTGTTCCCGGGCCTCCGACCGTCAGGGCGACCGCGGAATGAGCAGGACTCAGCACGCCGCCCTGTGGCACGCGAGCGGATCGCTTGCGGGGGCCGTCATCGTCGGTGTGGTCGTGCTCGGTACGGGGCTTGTCGCGTCGCGGCCTGACCTCGCGTGCCTCGCCGTGCCGCTGCTGGTCTGGGCGGCGTGGAGCTGGCAGGGGAGGCCTCGGGGCGAGGCGCAGACCGAGTGCGTGATCGAGACGGCGCATCGTGTCACGGGGGAGAGCCCCTGCCTGACGGCGGCGCTGCGCGTCTCAAGCGATGAGCTGGCCGAGTTCGTGCACGCCCGTACGCTCGTGGGTGGCACGCACCGGCGCAATGCCGTGCTCGACGGCCGATCGGAGGCTCCGCTGTCGGCTGTCGTTCCCGCGCGCCATTCCGGGCCGTGCGAGGTGCTCGCGCTTCGGTACCGGCTCGTATCTGCCGACGGAGCATTCATCACAGATCCGACGCCGCAGCAGGAGGCAGAGCGCATCATCCGACCCCAGATCGTCCCTCTTCCCCAGCTGCTTCTGCCTCAGAGGCTGCACGGTCTGACCGGAACGCACGGTTCCACCCGCCCCGGCGACGGCGGCAGCTTCAGAGACATCGCTCTCTTTGCACCGGGAGACCGACTGCGCCGCATTGATTGGAAGGCGACGGCACGCCTCGCCAGGCGCCCAGGAGATCTGTACGTTCGCCGGTCGTTCGCAACGAGCGACGCCACAGCGGTGATCGTGATGGACACCGGAGACGAGCTGGGAGAGGTCGTCGCCGAGTGGACGCGAGGGCGCGTCGACAAGACCGGCCTGACCTCAATGGATGCTGCACGCGAAGCGGCGGCCGCAATCGCCGTCGCCTATACGCAGTCCGGAGATCAGGTCGCACTGCAGAATCTCGCGCTCGGATCCCGTCAGGTGCGCCGCGGGTCGGGGGACAGGCACCGAGAGCGGCTGCTCGCCACCATTGCCGCCACCCGCCCGCACGGCGTCGGCATGACCCATCGGCGTGCGCCCCTCGTCGCCGCGGGCGCTCTTGTCTTTGTGCTGTCGACGTTCTTCGACGGCGAAGCGGCGACGCTTGCCGCGATGTGGAGCGCCGTCGGGCATCGTGTGCTCGCTGTGGACACCCTGCCGCCGGGCAATCGCGCGGGACTCACTCCCGAGCAGGCAACCGCCCACACGATCGTGATGATGGAACGCGAGGATCGGCTGCGGGACATGGAGGCGGCCGGAGTGCGCATCGTCCGATGGGCGGATGCGGCGGGTCTTCCCTCACGGAATGCGCAATTCTCGGCACTGGCGCGGGAGCGCGCACGATGACGAAATCCAAGCCGTCGATCCGCATCGCGCACGGGATTCCGTCGGCGACTGTGCATATCGGCGTCGGCGCTGTCGCCGTGCTTCTCTCGATGGCGACCGTGACCGTGCCGTTCTGGCTCATCGTCGCCCTCGCTCTCGCCGTCGCCGCAGCCGCTGCACCCCGTCTGCACATGGCGTGGGCGCTGATGGTGCTTCTCGCCTTCGCCCAGCTGAGCCACCCGCCGCTTCTCACTGACTGGCGCCCGTACGTGTTGATGGCTGGTCTCCATCTTCTGCACGTGCTCGCTTCGATGTCCCTGGCCGTTCCGCTGCGTGGCAGGATCGCGCTGTCCGTCCTCGGCCGAACACTGCGTCGCTATCTCGTGATCCAGCTTCCCGCACAGGGACTTCTCATCATCGTCCTCGCCCTCCTGACGCCAGCCGGTGTACACGCGGTCTGGCTCGCGCCGGTCGGAGCCGCTGCGCTCGTCGCCTGCGCCGCGACGCTCGTTCTTCCGATCGTGCGCGACCGTGAGTAACAGCATCCGGTCAGTCACCACTGACGAGCGGCACGAACATGACGCCTCCGAGGTCGTCGTCCGTGATCGTGCCGTCTCGGCTCCGACGCCGTCGGATGAGCCGCTGCCCCGTGCGCCCGCCGAGGGGAGCGACGATGCGCCCCTCAGGCGCGAGCTGTTCCATCCATGCATCCGGAAGACCATCGGATGCTGCCGCGCACACGATCGCGTCATACGGAGCCCGCGTTGGCGCGCCCGCCGTGCCGTCGCCGACGATGAGCTCGACACTGTCATAGCCGAGGTTGCGCAGGACCTGGCCCGCCCCTGCCGACAGCTCAGCGATCCTCTCGATGGAGACGACGCGCGCTGCCAGATGAGCGAGCACCGCCGCCGCGTAGCCGGAACCCGTCCCGATGTCCAACACGACATCCTCGGGACCAATCTGCGCCGCCTGAGCCGTCGCCGCGACAATGTACGGCTGCGAGATCGTCTGGCCATGGCCGAGCTGAAGCGGATGGTCCTCGTAAGCGTGCACCGCGAGGTTCGGCGGCACAAAACGCTCGCGCGGCACGGCGCGCATGGCCTCGAGCACGCGCGGATCGTCAATACCGCGCGGCTCGAGGTGGTCGCGCAGCATCCGCTCGCGCGCTGCCAAGAGAGTGTCGGCCATGAGGCCATTGTGCGCTTCATGCCGCGCTCTGTGAAGCCATCCTGAGTGCTCTGTCGGTGGCCACGATTAGGCTAGGGGAGTGACGATTTCACCAGCTTCCTCGAACACCACTCTGTCGGTCAGCGGGGCCCGAGTCCACAATCTCGACAACGTCGACGTGGAGATCCCGCGCGACTCCCTCGTCGTCTTTACGGGGCTCTCCGGGTCGGGCAAATCATCGCTCGCCTTCGACACGATCTTCGCCGAGGGGCAGCGCCGTTATGTCGAGTCACTCTCGGCCTACGCGCGCCAGTTCCTCGGGCAGGTCGACCGCCCCGATGTCGACTTCATCGAAGGGCTCAGCCCCGCGGTCTCGATCGACCAGAAGTCGACGAACCGCAACCCGAGGTCGACGGTCGGAACCATTACCGAGGTATACGACTACATGCGCCTCCTCTGGGCGCGCATCGGCATCCCTCACTGCCCCCAATGCGGTGAACCCATTCAGCGGCAGACCGTTCAGCAGATCGCCGACCAGCTGATGACGCTCGACGAGGGCACCCGCTACATGGTGATGAGCCCCGTGGTCTCGCAGAAGAAGGGCGAGTTCGTCGACCTGTTCAGCGAACTCGCGGCATCCGGCTACGCGCGCGCCGTCGTCGACGGCGAGACCGTGCAGCTGAGCGCGCCGCCGACGCTCAAGAAGTCCTACAAGCATGACATCTCCGTTGTCGTCGACCGTCTCGTCGCCGGCCCCGACATGCTGACACGCCTCACCGACTCGCTCGAGACGGCGCTGCGACTCACCGATGGCGTCGTGCAGATCAACTTCGTGGATGCCGAGGGCGACGACGCCGTGCGCACGTTCTCTGAGAAGCTGTCCTGCCCCAACAATCACCCGATTCAGCTGTCTGAGGTCGAGCCCCGCACGTTCTCGTTCAACGCCCCGTTCGGCGCGTGCCCGGAGTGCTCCGGCCTCGGCACACGGATGTCCGTCGATGCCGACCTTCTGCTCGGTGACGAGAAGCTGAGCATCAGCCAGGGCGTGATCGTCCCGTGGACGACCCAGGGCAAGGGCCTGTACCAGTACTACGAGAAGCTTCTCGTGGGGCTGTCGAACGATCTCGATTTTTCACTCGACGCCCCCTGGGACGAACTGCCTGAAAACGTCCGTGAAGCTGTGCTGCGCGGAAAGGACTTCAAGGTTCGTGTGAAATGGCGCAACCGATTTGGGCGTGAGGTCTCGTATACGTCCGGGTTCGAGGGCGTCATCCCTTACATCGAACGGCAGTATATGCAGGCCGAGACGGACGTACAGCGGGCCCGCTGGTCTGAGTACCTCCGCGAGATTCCCTGCCCCGTATGCGATGGCAAGCGGCTCAAGCCCGAGGTTCTCGCGGTCCTCGTCAACGGAACGAGCATCGCCGACGTGTCGAATCTGAGTCTGACCGACTCTCGCGACTTCATGGAGGAGCTCGCTCTCAGCGAGCGAGATTCCCGGATCGCCGCGCAGGTGCTGCGCGAGATCAAGGTCCGACTCGACTTCCTCATCCAAGTCGGTCTCAATTACCTCACGCTGTCGCGTTCGGCGGGATCGCTCTCAGGCGGAGAAGCCCAGCGCATTCGCCTCGCGACCCAGATCGGGTCGGGGCTGACAGGCGTGCTGTACGTTCTGGACGAACCCAGCATCGGGCTGCACCAGCGCGACAACAGGCGCCTCATCGAGACGTTGATCGCTCTGCGCGACCTCGGCAACACACTCATCGTCGTCGAGCACGACGAAGACACCATCCGCACGGCGGACTGGGTTGTCGACATCGGCCCGGGCGCGGGCGAGGGCGGCGGACACGTTGTGCATTCGGGAACCGTCTCAGAGCTGCTCGCCAACACGCGGTCGCTCACCGCCGACTACCTCTCAGGTCGTCGTCAGATCGAGACGCCCGCCGACCGGCGTCCCGCCGATTCCGAGCGCATGATCTCCGTGGTTGGGGCATCCGCCAACAACCTCAAGAAGGTCACCGTTGATTTCCCCATTGGGCTGTTCACCGCCGTCACCGGCGTCAGCGGTTCGGGGAAGTCGACGCTCGTGAACGACATCCTGTACCGCGTCATGGCGAACAAGCTGAACGGCGCACGCAAAGTACCAGGCAAGCACACGCGCGTCACGGGCATCGACGCCCTCGACAAGGTCGTGCACGTCGATCAGGCGCCCATCGGGCGAACACCGCGCTCCAACCCGGCGACGTACACGGGCGTCTTCGACCGCATCCGGACGCTCTTCTCGGAGACACCGGAGGCCAAGGCACGCGGCTACCTTCCCGGCCGCTTCAGCTTCAACGTCAAGGGCGGACGCTGCGAGGCATGCTCGGGCGACGGCACGATCAAGATCGAGATGAACTTCTTGCCCGATGTCTACGTGGCGTGCGAGGTCTGCGGGGGAGCGCGGTACAACCGCGACACCCTGCAGGTGCACTACAAGGGAAAGAACATTTCCGAGGTCCTTGACATGCCCATCGTCGAGGCCGCGGAGTTCTTCCAGCCGATCACGGCGATCCACCGCTACCTCAAAACGCTTGTCGACGTCGGGCTCGGCTATGTCCGGCTCGGGCAGAGCGCCACAACGCTCTCGGGTGGTGAAGCTCAGCGGGTGAAGCTCGCGACAGAGCTGCAGCGCCGCTCCAACGGACGCAGCGTGTACGTCCTCGACGAGCCGACGACGGGGCTGCACTTTGAAGACGTCCGCAAACTTCTCCTCGTTCTCGGCAGTCTCGTCGACAAGGGGAACACGGTCATCGTGATTGAGCACAACCTCGATGTGATCAAGTCTGCCGACTGGATCGTCGATCTCGGCCCCGAGGGAGGAGCAGGTGGCGGTCAGATCATCGCGACCGGAACGCCGGAAGATGTCGCGCGGTCCCGGAAGAGCCACACCGGGAAGTTCCTCAAAGAGATCTTCGCCGACGAGATCGGTGAAGCGCGCCGGGCGGGTTGACGGTGCCCGAGCAGCAACTTGCCTACCGGCCCAAGCCGGGGGAGATCCCGACGCAGCCCGGTGTCTACCGTTTCCGCGACGCCCAGGGGCGCGTGCTCTACGTCGGCAAAGCGAAGAGTCTGCGGGCGCGACTGAGCAACTACTTCGCGCCGCTGCGCTCACTGCACGAGCGCACCAGGCGCATGGTGACGACGGCATCCAGCGTCGAGTGGACGGTCGTGGGCAGCGATGTGGAGGCACTGCAGCTCGAATACACCTGGATCAAGGAGTTCGAGCCGCCGTTCAACGTCAAGTTCCGCGATGACAAGACGTACCCGTATATGGCGGTCACGATGGCAGACGAGGCGCCGCGCGTCATGGTCACTCGCAACCCGCGCATCAAGGGGGCACGGTATTTCGGTCCGTACCCGAAGATCTGGGCCGTGCACGACACGATCGACCTCATGATCAAGGCATTCCCAATTCGCACGTGCTCCGATTCGAGTTACAAGCGGGCAATGCAGTCGGGCAAGCCGTGCTTCCCCGGGCAGATCGGAAAGTGCGGAGGCCCGTGTTCCATGACGGTCAGCATCGAGGAGCACCGGCGCATCGTCGACGACTTCGTCAGCTTCATGAGCGGCAACGACAAGCGGTTCACGCGTGAGCTTCAGGCCTTGATGAAGGATGCTGCTGAGACGCAGGACTACGAGGCGGCCGCGAAGTACCGCGACCAGCTGCTGTCGCTTGAGGCTGTGCTCGAGAAAAGCACTGTCGTCATGAAGGACTCGGTGGACGCCGATATGTTCGGCATCGAGCACGATGAGCTCTCTGCTGCGGTGCAGCAGTTCGTCGTGCGCGGCGGTCGCATTCGCGGTGTGCGCTCGTGGACCGTCGATAAAGAACTCGACGTCACGACCGGCGATCTCATCGAGGGCGTCATCCGCACCGCGTACAACTCGCCAGATGCCGATGTTCCCCGCGAGGTGATCGTGCCGCTGATGCCGGACGACGCGACAGAGATCTCGACGTGGCTCACACAGCTGCGCGGCCGTGGAACTGTTCGGCTGAAGACGGCGCAGCGCGGCGAGAAGGCGGCGCTGATGGAAACCGCCGTGCTCAACGCCAAACAGGCGCTCATCCGCCATAAGACCCGCCGCAGCTCAGACTTCGCGACCCGCAGCCAGGCGCTGGCCGACCTTCAGGAAGCCCTCGGAATGGCGGAGGCGCCGCTGCGCATTGAGTGCTACGACATCTCCCATCTGTCGGGAACCAACATCGTCGCGTCGATGGTCGTGTTCGAAGACGGCCTGGCCCGCAAAGACCAGTACCGGACGTTCTCGATCGCGGAATCGACGGATGACACCGACTCGATGTATCAAGTGCTCACGCGGCGGCTCGCGCACCTGGACGACGCTCCTGCGGAGACCGAACCGGATGCTGCGCCCAGGCGGTTCTCGTACCCGCCGCAGCTGCTCCTCGTCGACGGCGGGCAACCACAGGTCGCAGCTGCACGACGTGCCCTCGAGGAATCGGGCCGCACCGGAATACAGATCGCGGGCATCGCCAAGCGCCTCGAAGAGCTCTGGCTGCCTGACAGCGATTTCCCCGCGATTCTGCCGAGAAACAGCGAGGCTCTCTACCTCGTGCAGCGGCTGCGTGATGAAGCGCACCGATTCGCCATCACCTACCAGCGCAAGCGGCGCAAGCGCGACATCTCGACGGTCCTGAGCGAGGTTCCCGGTGTCGGCCCGGCCCGGGTGAAGACGCTTCTGACCCAGTTCGGGTCCGTCGCCAGGCTGAAGGCGGCAAGCCCCGAGCAGATCGCCGAGACGCCGGGCGTTGGACCCGCTCTAGCTCAGGCAATTCATGCTCGGCTCCACACTGGGTAGTCTTGTATCAACCCGAAACGCCCGAACGGAAGACTCACCATGACCAGCGATGAACCAGCATCCCAGCAGGAAGTCCTCATCGTCACCGGAATGTCGGGGGCCGGACGCTCCAGCGTCGCGAATGCTCTCGAGGATCTCGACTGGTACGTCGTCGACAATCTGCCTCCGCAGATGCTGCGCCCTCTTGTCGATCTCGCTGAGCGCGCCGAGGGCACAGAGAAGCTTGCCGTCGTCGTCGACGTTCGGGGCCGCGATTTCTTCGCCGATCTGCGTTCGATGCTGCAGGGCCTGCGTGAGGGGACGCACCTGCGCGTGCTCTTCCTCGATGCGGCCGACGACGCTCTCGTCCGCCGCTACGAGGCTGTGCGCCGGCCGCATCCGCTTCAGGGAGACGGCACCATTCTCGACGGCATTCGCATTGAGCGCTCGCGTGTCGCGGCCATCCGCGAGCTCAGCGATCTGGTGATCGACACCACAGATCTCAACGTCCACCAGCTCGGCTCGACCGTTCGTGACCTCTTCAAAACCGACGAGACTCCGGGTGTGCAGCTCACCGTCATGAGCTTCGGCTTCAAATACGGGATCCCCACGGACGCCGATATGATTGCTGATGCGAGATTTCTGCCGAACCCCTTCTGGGTTCCGGAACTGCGAACGCACACGGGCCTCGAACCCGAGGTCGACGGCTATGTCTTCGCGCAGCCCGGGGCCGAGGAGTTCCTCGACGCGTATGCTGCAGCGCTGAAACCGGTTCTGACCGGCTATCAGCGTGAGAACAAGCGGCATGCCGTCGTGGCCGTGGGGTGCACAGGCGGAAAGCACCGTTCAGTCGCCATGGCCGAGCGTCTCGCCGCTTTCCTGACGGAACAACCCGATGTGGTCGTGAACGTGAAACACCGAGATCTCGGGCGCGAATAGACGACCGAGATCCACAAGCAGATAGGACACCGATTGGCTCTCACAGCCGATGTCAAGGACGAATTGACCGCCGTCGATGAGACGCGCAACACGGTGCGTGCCGCCGAGCTCGCATCGCTCTTGCGATTCAGCGGCGGGCTCCACATCATCTCGGGCCGAATCGCCATCGAGTCCGAGGTGGACTCACCGCGTATCGCACGACGCGTGCGCAAAGATTTGGCAGAGCTCTACGGCGTTCGCAGCGAGGCCACCGCGATCTCGCCCTCCGGCTCCCGGCGCGCCCCGTATTTCCTCGTTCGCGTTGTCGCTGGCGGCGAGACCCTGGCCCGTCAGACCGGGCTTCTGGACTCACGACGCCGACCGGTGCGTGGGCTTCCCAACCGTCTCACGACGGGGTCGCGTGACGAACTGGCCGCCATCTGGCGCGGCGCCTTCCTCGCACGGGGAACGCTGACCGATCCGGGGCGTTCAGCCGCGCTCGAAGTATCGTGCCCGGGCAACGAGTCGGCCATGGCGCTCGTCGGGGCGGCAGGTCGCCTCGGCATCTCGGCCAAGGCGCGCGAGGTGCGAGGCGTCCATCGTGTCGTGATTCGCGACGGTGAGGCCATCGGCTCCATGCTGACAGCCATGGGCGCACACCGGACCGTGACCGAGTGGGAGCAGATGCGGCAGCGGCGCGAGGTAAGGGCAACGGCGAACCGACTCGTGAACTTCGACGATGCCAACCTCCGGCGTTCCGCCCAGGCTGCCGTCGCCGCGTGTGCACGCGTCGAGCGCGCACTAGAGATCCTCGGCAGCGATGTGCCTGAACACCTGTCCTATGCGGGCAAGCTCCGGCTGGAGCACCGTGACGCCAGTCTCGATGAGCTGGGGCATTTCGCCACACCTCCCATGACGAAGGATGCTGTCGCCGGACGGATCCGCCGGCTGCTCGCCATGGCCGACAAGAAGGCGCACGATCAGGGCCTGCCTGACACACAGGCCAACCTGCCGACGCAGCTCGACTGACGTCACTCACCGTCATGATGACCGCCCGTGGGTAGCCACACGCGTCGTCAGGACTAGACTGAGTACGTCACTCAGTGCCGTGCGCGGCTCATCGCGCATGAGATGAAACGGAGAGATCTACATGGCTGAATACACGCTTCCTGAGCTCGGATATGACTACGGTGCCCTGGCGCCGAGCATCTCGGGCACGATCATGGAGCTCCACCATTCGAAGCACCACCAGGCGTACGTCACGGGGGCGAACACCGCACTCGAAAAGCTCGCGGAGGCACGTGATTCGGGAGATTTCGGCAACGTCAGCAAGCTGGAGAAGGACCTCGCGTTCAACCTCGGCGGACACGTCAACCACTCGATCTTCTGGACCAACCTCTCGCCGAACGGCGGAGACCGTCCGACGGGCGAGCTTGACGCCGCCATCACCGACAACTTCGGCTCCTTCGACAAGTTCCAGGCGCACTTCAACGCCGCCGCTCTGGGGATCCAGGGCTCCGGCTGGGCAGCGCTCATGTGGGACTCAATCGGCCAGAAGCTGCTGATCCAGCAGTTCTACGACCAGCAGTCGAACTTCCCCGCGGGAACCGTCCCGCTGCTGCTCCTCGACATGTGGGAGCACGCTTTCTACCTTGACTACCAGAACGTCAAGGGGGACTACGTGAAGGCCTTCTGGAACATCGTCGACTGGGCGAACGTGCAGGAGCGCTTCACAACAGCACGTGAGAAGACCTCAGGCCTGCTGGTACTGTCTTAGGACAGACAGGGTTGTCCCGGACTCCTGTCTGGGACAACCCTCTCCAGCTCGTTCGCGAGACACAGTGAAAACGCGCCCCACAGCGCCCAGTTACAGGAGACATTCTTGTCAGTAAAGATCGGCATCAACGGGTTCGGCCGCATCGGCCGCAACTTCTTCCGCGCAGCTCTCGCCAAGGGGAGCGACCTCGAGATCGTTGCAGTCAACGACCTCACGGACAACAAGACCCTTGCCCACCTCCTCAAGTACGACTCGATCACGGGTCGTCTTGATGCGGACGTCAGCTTCGACGGCGAGCAGATCACCGTCAACGGCACGTCCATCAAGGTTTTCGAAGAGCGCGACCCGGCGAAGCTCCCGTGGGGTGAGCTCGGAGTCGACATCGTCATCGAGTCGACAGGACGCTTCACCAACGCCGCTGACGCCCGCAAGCACATCGATGCAGGCGCCAAGAAAGTTCTGATCTCCGCCCCGGCGACCGACGAAGACGCCACGTTCGTTCTTGGCGTCAACGAGCAGGACTACGACCCGGCGAACCACCACATCATCTCGAACGCTTCGTGCACCACGAACTGCCTGGCACCGCTCGCCAAGGTCTTCAACGACACCTTCGGCATCGAGCGCGGCCTCATGACCACGGTTCACGCCTACACGGCAGACCAGAACCTGCAGGACGGCCCGCACAAGGATCTTCGCCGTGCCCGCGCCGCCGCCGTCAACATCATCCCGACGTCGACGGGCGCAGCCAAGGCCATCGGCCTCGTGCTCCCCGAGCTCAAGGGCAAGCTTGACGGCTTCGCGCTGCGCGTCCCGGTTCCCACCGGTTCGATCACCGACCTGACCGTCGAGGCATCGCGCGACGTCACGGTCGACGAGGTCAAGGCCGCTTACAAGGCCGCAGCGGAGGGACCGCTGAAGGGCATCCTCAAGTACACCGAAGACGAGATTGTTTCGAGCGACATCGTAAACGATGCGCACTCGTCGATCTTCGACTCGGGCCTGCTGCGCGTCATCGGAAACCAGGTCAAGCTCTCCAGCTGGTACGACAACGAGTGGGGCTACTCCAACCGCCTTGTCGACCTGACCGAGTACGTGGCCGAGCGCCTCTAAGGTCGGGGATCATCAGCGTGCTTCGCACAATGGAAACGCTGGGTTCGCTGAGCGGCAAACGCGTCGTCGTCCGGTGTGACCTGAACGTCCCTCTCAAGGACGGGGTCATCACCGACGACGGACGCGTTCGCGCGTCTCTGCCCACCCTCAATGCACTCATCAATCAGGGCGCTCGCGTCGTCGTGATCTCGCACCTGGGTCGCCCGAAGGGCTCTCCCGACTCTCAGTACAGTCTCGCCCCGGTCGCTCAGCGCCTCAGCGAGCTGCTCGGCAGCCCGGTGACCTTCGCCGCAGACACGGTGGGTCATGCGGCGTCCAACGCTGTTGCCGGGCTCCAGGACGGCCAGATCGCCGTTCTGGAAAACCTTCGCTTCAACGTGGGGGAGACCAGTAAAGACGAGGCCGAGAGGCGCGAGTTCGCCGCGAAGCTCGCGGAGTTCGGCGACGCGTTCGTCTCCGACGGCTTCGGCGTCGTCCACCGCAAGCAGGCGAGCGTCTACGAGCTTCCGCAGCTGCTTCCCAGCGCGGCGGGCACCCTGATCGAGTCGGAGCTGACCGTCCTTGATCGCCTCACCGAGAACCCGCAGCGTCCGTACGCTGTCGTTCTCGGCGGATCGAAAGTCTCAGACAAGCTCGGCGTGATCGAGCACCTCCTCCCACGTGTCGACTCCCTGCTGATCGGGGGAGGAATGCTGTTCACGTTCCTCGCCGCGCAGGGCTACAGCGTCGGATCGAGTCTCCTTGAGAGCGATCAGATCGACACGGTGAAGTCGTATCTTGCCGAGGCGGCAGACCGCGGTGTCGAAATCGTCCTGCCGACGGACGTCGTCGTGGCATCCGCTTTCAGCGCGGATGCTGAGCACGAGGTGCGCCCGATCGACTCGATCGAAGACACCTCGTTCGGAGCATCCGGTCTCGGACTCGACATCGGACCGCAGACCGCAGACGACTTCGCGCGGCGGATCGCCGCGTCGACGACGGTGTTCTGGAACGGCCCGATGGGCGTCTTCGAGCTCGCGCCGTTTGCAGCCGGAACGAAGGCTGTCGCCGAAGCACTCACCCGCGTCACCGGTCTCAGCGTCGTCGGCGGAGGCGATTCGGCAGCCGCCGTTCGCGCACTTGGTTTCGCCGACGATCAGTTCGGCCACATTTCTACGGGCGGCGGTGCCAGCCTCGAATTCCTCGAGGGCACGAAGCTCCCCGGACTGGAGGTCCTTGGATGGCAGCAGTAACACGTACCCCGTTCATCGCCGGCAACTGGAAGATGAATCTCGATCATCTTCAGGCGATCGCGTTTGTTCAGAAGCTCGCCTGGAGTCTGCAGGACGCCAAGCACGACTTTGACGCTGTCGAGGTCGCCGTCTTCCCTCCGTTCACCGACCTGCGCAGCGTGCAGACGCTCGTGTCTGCAGACAAGCTTCCACTTGGCTATGGGGCGCAGGACGTGTCGGCGCAGGATTCGGGAGCGTTCACCGGTGAGATTTCGGGCGCCTTCCTCAGCCAGCTGGAGTGCGGGTATGTGATCATCGGTCATTCCGAGCGCCGCACGCTGCACAACGAGACAGACGACGTCGTGCACGCGAAGACGGCAGCAGCGCTGAAGCACGGTGTTACTCCCGTGATCTGCGTCGGAGAGACGGCAGAGGATCTCGAGAAGCATGGGTCGTCTGCGGTTCCTGTCGCGCAGCTGCGCGCCGCGCTCGAAGGCGTCGCCTCGGATGCCGATGTCGTTGTCGCCTATGAGCCCGTGTGGGCCATCGGTTCGGGTCAGGCGGCGACGCCCGACCAGGCTGAGCAGGTGGCAGCGGCGCTGCGTACGGTGATCACCGAGTCATTGGGCGAGGACGCTGCCGGTCGCACACGCATCTTGTACGGCGGCTCCGTCAAGTCCGGCAACATCGCTGGATTCATGCGTGAGCCCAACGTCGACGGCGCGCTCGTCGGCGGGGCAAGCCTCGACGTGACCGAGTTCTCGAACATCGCTCGCTACCAGAAGCACGTCGGCGTCTGAACGCCGGGTTCGGGCACGGCATACTCTCGCGTATAATCGTCGTGGTCTTGCCGTGCCCGGCGCATCCGAAGTGAAAGGTCCCCCGTGGAGATTCTCCAGATCATCCTCCAGGTAGTGCTTGGAATAACGAGCCTGCTGCTGACGTTCCTCATCTTGCTCCACAAAGGGCGTGGTGGCGGTCTGTCCGACATGTTCGGTGGCGGGATGGGGTCGAACCTCGGCGCCTCCGGCGTCGCAGAGCGCAACCTGAACCTCATCACAGTCCTGCTGGGAACCCTGTGGTTCGCCTGCATCGTTGTGCTCGGGCTCATCACCAAGTTCCAGTCGGGCGTCTAGGAAAGGTCATATATGGCACTCGGAGGAAACACCATTCGAGGGGCTCGCGTCGGCGCCGGCCCCATGGGCGAGCAGGATCACGGGCACCATGCGGAACGCGTTGCGATCTCGTACTGGGACGCGTTGGGCAACGAGACCGTCCGGTATTTCGCGGCGGATGTTCCCGACGAGGAGATTCCCGAGACGATCAGCTCGCCCACCTCAGGGCTCCCTGCCGGGCGTGACAAGGGGAATCCGCCGGCGGCACTGCGGAACGAGCCGTACAAGACACACCTGGCCTATGTGAAAGAGCGGCGGACGGATGAGGAAGCGGAGCAGCTCCTTCAAGACGCTCTGACGCAGCTTCGCGAACGCCGCGGAACCGCCTGAGGCGCGTCAGACCTGATACCAACGGCTCGGGCCCCGCACATCGTGTGCGGGGCCCGAGCCGTTCTCTATCCGAGACGCTCAGTAAGACTGCGCGATCAGGTTCTCAGGCACCTCGGCGGCCGCCTCTTCGTCAACGAAGAACACGGTGCGGCGGCGTCCCTTGATTCCCGCGATGGGCACTTCGGAGTACGCGGCACCGGCCAGCGCCAGCCCGAGGGATGATGCCTTCTCGGCACCGGCGATCTCGACCCAGATCCTCTGGGACGAGTTGAGCGCGGGACGCGTGAGCGTCAGACGCTCTGCGGGCGGCTTCGGAGAATCCGTGACCGGCAGCACCGTGGCCTCCTTCTCGAGCACCTGCGGGTGGTCGGGGAAGAGAGAAGCTGTGTGCCCATCGGGTCCCACACCCAGAAAAGTGATGTCGAAGCGGGGGAGTGCCGAATCACCGTCGGCGTTCTCACGCAGTTCTGCCGCGTAGGTGGCTGCCGCCGCTTCCAGCTCACCGTCGTCGTCTGAGGACGGCATCGGATGGATGTTGGACTCGGGGAGCGCAATGTGGTCGAGAAGCGCGGTCCGCGCCTTCGCATCGTTGCGGTCGTCGTGCCCGCGCGGCACGAAGCGCTCGTCGCCCCACCAGAAGTGCACGCGACCCCAATCAACCGTGTCGCGTGCGGGGTTCGCATTGATCTGCGTCAGCACGTCGAGAGCGACACGTCCGCCTTCGAGGACGATATTCACGCGATCCTGTTCGTCCAGGAGATCGACGACCTTCGTCAGAAACCTCGCCGCAATCGAGGCGGCAAGTGCGGGCTTGTCTGCGTGAATCAGCACGCGTCGTTCGTTGGTCACAGGGTTCCCTCCGCGGACTTCACCGACGTGCCCTCGAGCACGGCGACTTCTCTCGTTAACACGTCACCATACAGAACGTCGGGGTCCAGCCTCCGGAGCTCTTCCGCCAGGCAGTCGCGGAGGTTTCGTCGTGGAAGTGCGATATCCTGCACCGGCTGGCCCGGAATCGTCAGGGTCGCGATATTGGACAGCGGCCGCTCGAGTGAGAACGTCCCCGATGCGCGAGTCATCTCCACACCGTGGATGCCTCCCGGGCCGGCGACCCCGCGAGTCAACTCGCAGGTGACGGGTACGTCGAGCTGCAGCTGCAACCACGCAGCCAGGAGCGTTGTCGACGGCGAGTCGGCAGCTCCCGTGACGTGGACGGCAGTGATCTGCTCGAAAGGCGGCTGGTCGAGAACAGCGGCAAGCTGCGCCCGCCAGAGCGTCAGACGTGTCCACGCGAAGTCGGTGTCACCGGGCGCGTATGATGCCGCGAGCTGCCGCAGAGCCTCGTGGGGGTCGGCGTGGGCCGACGCATCGGTGATCCGTCGCTGCGCGATCTGCCCGATCGGTGATTCGGACACATTGGTCGGGGTCTCTCCCGGCCACCATGCCACCACGGGCGCATCGGGCAGCAGGAGCGCGGTGACGAGGCTGACCTTGTTCTCTGAGGCTTCCCCATATGCTCGCAGGATGATCACTTCGCTCGCGCCGGCGTCGCCACCGACGCGAATCTGCGCGTCGATCCGGGTCTCGGAGTCGTCGTCCGGGCCGGCGAGCGAGATCACGATCACGCGCATGGGATGCTCGCGAGATGCGTCGTTCGCCGCCTCAATCGCTTCTTCCTCATCACCGCGATTCGCGATGATGATGAGAGTCAGCACCCGTCCCAGGGCGATGACGCCGCCCTCTTCGCGCAGCATTACGAGCCGCTTGGACACGGCACTCGTTGTCGTATCGGGAATGTCGATGATCATGGACGCCTCCAGCCACGGCCGTCTCGGGTGAGGAGCTCATCGGCCGACGCCGGCCCCCACGTCCCCGGTTCATACTGCTCAAGCGGGCCGCCCTGTTCGGCCCAGAACTCTTCAATCGGGTCGAGGATCTTCCATGAGAGCTCAACCTCCTCGTGGCGGGGAAACAGCGGCGGGTCGCCCAGCAGCACATCGAGGATCAGACGCTCGTATGCCTCCGGGCTGGCCTCGGTGAACGCGTGGCCGTAGCCGAAGTCCATCGTGACGTCGCGCACCTGCATTCCAGCGCCGGGCACCTTCGATCCGAAACGGATCGTGACGCCCTCGTCCGGCTGCACACGGATCACCAGCGCATTCTCACCGAGCTCGGCCGTCTGCGATTCTTCGAACAGGTACTGCGGAGCCCGTTTGAACACAACGGCGATCTCAGTGACCCGGCGGCCGAGCCGCTTGCCGGAGCGCAGGTAGAAGGGCACTCCGGCCCAGCGCCGTGTATTGATGAGAAGCTTCATCGCGGCATACGTCTCGGTGGTGGATTCCGGGTTCATGCCGTCCTCGTCGAGGAAGCCACGGACTCGTTCGCCACCCTGCCATCCACCGGCGTACTGCCCGCGGGCTGTCGCCGTTCTCAGGTCGTCGGGGAGCCGCACGGCGGCGAGCACCTTCTCTTTCTCCGCACGCAGGTCAGCGGCGTCGAACGATCCGGGCTCTTCCATCGCGGTGAGAGCGAGAAGCTGCAGCAGATGGTTCTGAATCACATCGCGGGCAGCGCCGATGCCGTCGTAGTAGCCGGCTCGACCGCCGACGCCGATGTCTTCGGCCATCGTGATCTGCACGTGGTCAACATAGTTGGCGTTCCACAGCGGCTCGAACAGCTGATTGGCAAAGCGCAGCGCCATGATGTTCTGCACTGTCTCTTTGCCCAAGTAGTGGTCGATCCGGAACACCGAATCGGCGGGGAACACCGACTCCACGACGTCGTTCAGCTCTCGAGCTGTCTCAAGATTGCTGCCGAACGGCTTCTCGATGACGACACGACGCCACTTTCCGTCACGTTCTTCCGCAAGACCAGAACGCTTGAGCTGCGACGTCACCTGGGGGAACGCCTTCGGCGGGATCGACAGGTAGAACGCATGGTTGCCCATCGTTCCCCTGGTGGTGTCGAGCTCGCTGATCGTCTCTCCGAGCCGTGCAAACGCCTCGTCGTCTCCGAACTCGCCGGAGACGAACCGGATGCCCTGAGACAGCTGCTCCCACACTTCCTCGCGGAAGGGCGTGCGTGCGTGGGCTTTCACAGCGTCATGAACGACGCGCGCGAAGTCCTGATCTTCCCAGTCACGTCGCGCAAAGCCGACGAGCGCGAACCCCGGGGGCAGCAGCCCCCGGTTCGCCAGATCGTAGACCGCGGGCATGAGCTTCTTCCGAGAAAGATCGCCCGTCACCCCGAAGATGATGAGGCCGCTCGGCCCCGCAATGCGGTTCAGCCTGCGATCGATGCTCAATCGAAGCGGGTTGAACTCTGGTGTGATGTCCACCGGTGACATTCGGCTCCTTGACAGCATCCGCCCGTGCGAATGCTGAGTCGTTGAGAGTTAGTTGATGGCCTCGAAGAGAGCGAGCGTGTCGTCCTGAGGGCTCGTCAGCTTGACGGAGAGCACGGGGCGGCCGTGCTCACGCAGAACCCCCGCGTCTCCCGCAGCCTGTGCCTCGATGAGCTGCCCGAACGTGAACGGACGGTCGGGGATCTCCAGGTCGGTCGATGCCTCTTCCGTGATCTGAAGGTACACACCCTGGGCAGGCCCGCCCTTGTGGTACTGGCCGGTTGAGTGCAGGAATCGCGGACCCCAGCCGAACGTCACCGGGCGCCCTGCCCGTGCGGCGAGCAGGCTGCGCAGGCCGTCGAGCTGCGGAAGGCTGAGTCGATCGACGTATGCCTGAATCGACACATAGCCGTCCTCCGGGATCGCTGCAACGAGCCGATCGATCGCCTCGCGCACGTTCGAAACGCCCTCGACGAGTGACTGGTCGCCTCGGACCTCGATGCCGCCTTCGGTGAATGCCGGTGACTGAGGTTCGGGCCGGTCATCGAGCAGACCACGCGCCGCCTCTTTGGCCGATTCGACGTCGGGCTGATCGAATGGGTTGATGCCGAGAATCCGACCGGCGACGGCAACGGCGTATTCCCAGACGATTAGCTGGGCGCCGAGGGAGCCGCTGACGAGGATCTCGCCCTCGTGGCGGTCCCGCGGGAAAAGGTGCAGCTCGTCGGCGTTGTCGACGAGGCGAACGATCTGCAGGTCATCTGGGGTGTTCTCCAGCTCTGGTGCCAGCGTCTCGAGGACGACCGGGAGGATCCCCGTGCCTTCCTTCCCCGTTGACTCCGCAATCAGCTGCTCAGCCCAGTCGGCGAACCCGACGATGTGCGTACCGTCAGCGACGATACCGAGCTTGTCTTTGCGAGGCGAGGTCGCCGAGATCGCGGCACCGAGGATCAGCCCCGGATTGCGTTCATCGTCGATGGCGAGCTCGGTGAGCACTTGGTCTGCTTCGTCGAGCAGCGCAGAGATGTCGACACCGGCGAGACCGGACGGCACCAAACCGAACGCCGTCAGGGCCGAGTAGCGACCGCCGACGTTCGGATCCGCGTTGAAGACGGTGAACCCGCCCTCGCGGGCGGCAGTGTCGAACGGCGAACCCGGGTCCGTGACGATAATGATCCGCTCTCGCGGGTCGATCCCAGCATCCTGAAACGCCTTCTCAAAGACGCGGCGCTGGCTGTCCGTCTCGACAGTCGACCCCGACTTCGACGACACCACGATAGCCGTGTTCTGTACGCCCGCGTCAAGAGCGGCGCGCACCTGCCCCGGAGCGGTCGAGTCGAGCACCGTGAGCTCGGCACCGAAGGTTTGGGTGATCACTTCGGGAGCGAGGGATGAGCCTCCCATGCCCGCCAGAATAATCCGATTGACACCGGCGGCAGCGAGCTTCTCGCGCAGTGCCACGATCTCGTCCACCAGCGGGCGCGAGACGGCAACGGCTTCAGTCCACCCCAGTCGCTTTGCAGACTCTGCTTCGGCCTGAGGGCCCCAGAGCGTGGGGTTCTGCTCGGTGATCCCCGAGGCGACGAGGTCTTTCACAAGCGTCGGGACGGCGGAGCGGACGGCGTCTTCCGCCGCCCCGCTCACATGGATCGCGATGCTCATCGCGCGGCCTCCATTGCGACCTTCACGTCGTCAACGAGTTCGTTCCACGACACGATGAACTTCTCGACGCCCTCCTTCTCAAGGACGAGTGTCACGTCGTCGTACGAGATTCCGACCGCCGCGATGGCATCGAGGACGCTGTTCGCGTCGTCATAGCTCGCGGTGACGGTGTCGCCGGTGACGACCCCGTGGTCGAACGTCGCCTCCAGCGTCTTCTCCGGCATCGTGTTGACCACGCCCGGAGCGACGAGCCCTGTCACGTACAGAGTGTCGGGGAGCGACGGGTCTTTGACACCCGTCGACGCCCAGAGCGGACGCTGCGGGTTCGCACCGGCGCTCGTCAGCGCCTTCGCGCGCTCAGACGAGAACTCCTGCTCGAACACCTGGTAGGCCAGCTGCGCGTTCGCGATACCCGCCTTGCCCTTGAGCGCCCGAGCATCATCCGTGCCGACGGCGTCGAGGCGCTTGTCGATCTCGGTGTCGACGCGTGACACGAAGAACGAGGCGACCGAGTGGATGCCGGACAGGTCGATCCCGGCCTCCCGTGCCTGCTCAAGGCCAGTCAGATATGCGTTGATGACTTCGCGGTAACGGGTGAGGCTGAAGATGAGCGTCACGTTGACGCTGATTCCCTTCGCCGTCGCGGCGGTGATCGCCTCGAGGCCCTCGACGGTCGCCGGGATCTTGATAAGTACGTTCGGACGCTGCAGTCGCTCCCACAGGGAGACGGCCTGGTCGATCGTGCCTTGTGCGTCGTGGGCGAGCCCCGGCTCAACCTCGATGGACACTCGGCCGTCGACCCCGTTCGTCTCATCAGAGATCGGTCGGAAGACGTCGGCGGCGTCCGCGACATCCTTCGTTGTCAGTTCGGCGATGACCTCGTCGACGTTCTTGCCCGCCGCGGTGAGCTCGCTCACCTGGGCTGCGTAGCGGTCGCCGTCTTTGATCGCCTTGGCGAAGATCGTCGGGTTCGTCGTGATGCCGACGACGTTGCGGTTCGAGATCAGATCCGTCAGGTTGCCGGTCTCGATGCGCTCGCGTGACAGGTCGTCGAGCCAGATGCTGACGCCGGCAGCGGAAAGCTGTGCCGTGGGTGTCTCAGTCATGATGATTTCTCCTCTGCCCGGCTCAGTTGGCGCCGAGCGTTTCCTTGGCGGCGTTCACAACGGCTTCGGCAGTGATGCCGAACTCGCGGAACAATGTCTTGTAGTCAGCCGATGCGCCGAAGTGCTCGATCGAAACTGAACGGCCCCGGTCGCCGACGATACCGCGCCAGGTCAGGTCCAGACCCGCCTCGACGGATACCCGTGCGGTGACGGATGCTGGAAGCACAGACTCGCGGTACTCGGGGGACTGCTCGTCGAACCATTCGAGCGACGGTGCGGCGACGACGCGTGCATTGACGCCCTCGGCGCGCAGCTGCTCTCGGGCCTCGACGGCAAGCTGCACTTCGGAGCCCGTGCCGATGAGGATGACGTCGGGCGTACCGCCCGGTGCCTCGGCGAGCACGTACGCTCCGCGTGTCACGTTGGACGCGGCGGCCAGCGTGTCTCCTGTTGCCTCGCCCTCACCGCGGTCGAAGACCGGCAGGTTCTGACGCGTCAGCGCGAGCCCGGTCGGTCCGTCGTGGCGCCGCAGGATCTCAAGCCATGCGTACGCCACCTCGTTGGCGTCGGACGGACGCACGACAGCGAGGTTCGGGATGGCCCGAAGCGTGGAGAGCTGCTCGATCGGCTGGTGCGTCGGGCCGTCTTCACCCAGCGCGACGGAGTCGTGCGTCCAGACGAAGATGCTGGGCACATTCATCAGAGCAGCGAGTCTCACGGACGGACGCTGGTAGTCGCTGAAGATCAGGAACGTTCCGCCGTACGCGCGCGTCGGTCCGTGCAGCACGATGCCGTTGAGGATCGCCGCCATGGCGTGCTCGCGGATGCCGAAGTGCAAGACGCGCCCGTAGGGGTTTCCCTGCCACGAGTCGGTCGAGTGCTCGGCCGGCACGAACGAGGCTGCGCCATCGATCGTCGTGTTGTTCGATCCGGCGAGGTCGGCAGAGCCACCCCACAGCTCGGGGAGCTCGGCACCGAGTGCTGTGAGCACCTTTCCGGATGCTGCGCGGGTCGAGACGTCTGTGCCCGCCTCGAAGCGGGGGAGCGCCTCAGCAATGTCCGCGGGGAGTTCCCCGGACAGCAGTCGATCGAGAAGAGCCTTGCGCTCGGGGTTCGCCGCGGCCCAGGCATCGAAGGCGCTCTGCCACTCGGCGCGCTGCTGAGCCCCGCGCTCACGTGCACCGCGCGTGTGCTCTATGACCTCATCCGACACATCGAAAGTCTTGTCCGGGTCGAAGCCGAGGACGTCCTTGAGTCCGGCAAGCTCCTCGCCACCGAGCTTGGCACCGTGAATGGCACCGGTGTCCTTCTTATTCGGCGCAGGCCAGCCGATGATGGTCTTCAAGACAATCAGCGTGGGCTTGCCGGTCTCAGCCTGCGCGGCCTCGATCGCGTCGTTCAGCTCTGAGACGTCTTCGACGTATTCACCCGACTTCTTCCAGTCGACGGTGAGCACCTGCCAGCCGTACGCCTCGTAGCGGGCGGCGACGTCCTCGGTGAACGCGATGTCTGTGTCATCTTCGATCGAGATCTGGTTGCTGTCATAGATCGCGATGAGGTTACCGAGCTGCTGATGCCCGGCGAGCGAGGATGCCTCGCTCGTAATGCCCTCTTGAAGGTCGCCGTCGCTGGCGATGACATACACATGATGATCGAACGGGCTCGTGCCTTCGGCAGCATCCGGATCGAACAGGCCACGCTCGTAGCGCGACGCGTAGGCGAAACCCACGGCGGATGAGAGTCCCTGTCCGAGCGGCCCCGTGGTGATCTCAACACCCTTGGTGTGGCCGTACTCCGGGTGCCCCGGCGTGAGGGAGCCCCACGTGCGCAGCGCCTTCAGATCGTCGAGTTCGAGTCCATCCCCGGCGAAATACAGCTGAATGTACTGCGTCAACGAGCTGTGCCCGGCAGAGAGGATGAACCTGTCGCGACCGAGCCACGCATCGTCGCTCGGGTCTCGGCGCATTACCTTCTGGAAGAGGAGGTAGGCCGCGGGCGCAAGGCTCATCGCGGTTCCCGGGTGGCCGTTTCCGACCTTCTCCACAGCATCCGCGGCGAGAACGCGCGCGGTGTCGACGGCCTTGTTGTCAATGGGATCCCATTGCAGTGCTGCCACGTTGTTTGACCCTTCTGGTTGTTCGTCCGGGCCTGACGGCCCGCCGAAGCGTTTACACGCACATTTGGCTACTTTGACAGGTCGCGGCCCCTCACTGGCACAGACTTTCGTGCAGGGGCGCCGCGAAGCTAGGCGAGCATCCCCAGTATAGAGATAGCCACCACCTCGTGCGCACATTCATGACAACGTGTGAACCGGAGCGAATGTTCCCCGGTCTCGGTGAGCTTTCACCCACCGTGGCCTAGAATCGAAGCATCCCCAGCAGTCGAGGAGCAATGGACGTCACCACCCCCACCCCGATCGCAGCACAGCCGATCGGCTTCCGGCGCAAGGCCGCCGCATATTTTTCTCTCACCAAACCCCGCGTGATGGAGCTTCTGCTCGTCACGACGGTTCCGGTGATGATCCTCGCCGCTGGCGGCATCCCGAATCTGTGGCTCGTCGCTGCCACGGTGATTGGCGGGGCCATGAGCGCCGGTTCGGCCGGGGCGTTCAACTGCTATATCGATCGCGACATCGACCGCCATATGAAGCGCACCGAGAATCGCCCGCTCGTGACCGGGGAGCTCAGCCCGCGCGAAGCGCTCGTGTTCTCATGGACGCTCGCCGTATTGTCGACGGTGTGGCTCGCCCTCACGACGAATCTTCTCGCCGCTGGCCTCTCGGTCGCCGCAATCTTCTTCTACGTCTGCGTCTACACCCTGTGGCTGAAGCGTCGGACCGAGCAGAACATCATCTGGGGCGGAATCGCCGGATGCTTTCCCGTCTTGATCGGCTGGTCGAGCGTCACGGGGTCGCTCAGCGCGGAGGCCTGGATTCTCTTCGCCGTCGTGTTCCTGTGGACGCCGCCGCATTACTGGCCGCTGTCGATGAAGTACCGCTCCGATTACAAAGAGGTCGGCGTACCGATGCTCGCCGTCGTCCGCGGACGCGCCGTCGTCGGGCTGCAGACCATTCTGTACGCCTGGGCGACTGTCGTCTGCTCGCTTCTGCTGATTCCCCTCGCACCCATGGGCATCACGTACTCGGCTATCGCCATCGTCGCCGGGGGCTGGTTCATCTACGAGACGCACCGCCTGTACAACTTGGCGATCCGTGACGAGGACGCCTCGCCGATGCGCGTGTTCCACGGCTCGATCACGTACCTGTCGCTGCTGTTCCTCGCCGTGGGGATCGACCCGCTCCTGCCGTTCTGACGCACCGCAGGCCGGGATGATTGCGCGAGAGCGCGGTCAGCGCGCGAGTTCCTGCTCGGCCAGTTTCACCGGGCGCTTCATGAAGTAAAGCACCGCCGACATCAGCGCCGCGAGTACGCAGGCGAGCACCATGTGAGTCCCCACAAGTGCTTCCGGGAGACCGAGGCGCGACTGAGTAATGCCGATGAGGATCTGCACGCCCTGCACGACGACCAGCCAGGTCAGCCAGGTTCGCGGCGAGCGGATCCCGCGCGTCCAGGCGGCGAGGGCAAGCACAACGGTGAGAGCCAGCATCACGTATGCCGGCCAGGAATGCACGTGTTGCATGACCTCGGGCGGGAGATCGTTGCGTGCGGCACCCTGGTCTCCGGCGTGGGGCCCTGACCCGGTTGTCAGGATCCCGATGATCACCGAGATTGCGACGAAGAACGCCGCAACGTGTGCGAGGCGCGCGAACCACGCGGGCACCACACGCTCTCGCGGCCCCGGCTCGGACGTCACGCGCATCACCAGCACCGCGCCGAGCACGACGAGAACGACGCTCAGCACGAAGTGCAGCCCGACGACGTAGGGGTTGAGTCCGGTGAGGACCGTGATGCCGCCGATGCCGGCCTGGAAGAGCACGCTGCACGCGGGGATCAACGCCAGGACGAACAGGTCGCGACGCTGCGCGCGGTAGCGGATGACGCAGAGGAGTGCGAAGATCGCGATGATCTGCAGAACGAAGAAGAGCGTTCGGTTCCCAAACTCGATGATCCCGTGAATCCCCATCTCCGGCGTAGAGATGAACGATTCGGGCGTGCACTTCGGCCAGGTCGGGCAGCCCAATCCGGATGCTGTCAGACGCACAGCGCCTCCGGTACCCACGAGCACGGTCTGGAAGATCAGGTTGAGCCATGCCGCAACAACCACCCGGCGGTCACCGGCGCTGCTGGGCAGCCAGTGCCAGAGTCGAATGAGCACATTGTCCTTCTGCGTCTGACGAGTTTCGGGGTGGCGTCCTGACGACACACGACTCACTGCGGGATCCTTCTCTCATACGCGTCGGGGAGGCCCCGGCTTCATGTCGACTGAATACCTCACATTTTCGTCGACACAACCTGTAGAATTGCATTGTTCAAGTAATCATTGCGAGAGCCACTCGTCATGAGGGCAGATTCGAATGGTCTCGAACAATTGTAGGTTCACGCAGACGCGGACCACATTCCTCGCATTCAGCTTTCCCGAGTGCGCAGGACAAGCCGTGAACAGAGATCCTGTTTCTTAGCGGTTCTAGAGAGGTAGATATGTCAGATGTTCTGATCGACCGCCCGGAACTCGAAAGCCTTGGTGTTTACGAGTTCGGCTGGAGCGATTCGGACGATGCCGGTTCTTCGGCCCGCCGTGGCCTGAACACCGATGTCGTCACCGACATCTCGCGGCTCAAGAATGAGCCCGAGTGGATGCTGAAACGCCGACTCAAGGCGCTCAAGCTCTTCGATCGCAAACCAATGCCCTCGTGGGGTGCCGACCTCTCAGAGATCGACTTCGAGAACATCAAGTACTTCGTGCGCTCCACGGAGAAGCAGGCCCAGTCATGGGAGGACCTCCCCGAGGACATCCGCAACACGTACGAACGGCTCGGGATCCCTGAGGCCGAGCGCTCCCGCCTCGTCGCCGGAGTCGCTGCCCAGTATGAGTCCGAGGTCGTGTATCACCAGATCCGCGAGGACCTCGAGAGCCAGGGCGTCATCTTCATGGACACCGACACGGCGCTTCGCGAGCACCCCGAGTTCTTCGAGGAGTACTACGGCACCGTCATTCCCGCCGGCGATAACAAGTTTGCCGCTCTGAACACGTCAGTATGGTCAGGCGGATCGTTCGTCTACGTGCCCCCGGGTGTGCACGTCGACATCCCGCTGCAGGCCTATTTCCGGATCAACACCGAGAACATGGGACAGTTCGAGCGCACGCTGATCATCGCGGATGAGGGCAGCTACGTCCACTACATCGAGGGCTGCACGGCCCCGATCTACAAGAGCGACTCGCTGCACTCGGCTGTCGTCGAGATCATCGTGAAGAAGAACGCACGCGTTCGCTACACCACGATCCAGAACTGGTCGAATAACGTCTACAACCTCGTGACGAAGCGCGCGATGGCCGAAGAAGGCGCCACCATGGAATGGGTCGACGGCAACATCGGCTCCAAGGTGACGATGAAGTACCCGTCGATCTACCTCACCGGCGAGCACGCCAAGGGCGAGACGCTCTCCGTCGCATTCGCCGGCCCCGGTCAGCACCAGGATGCCGGCGCGAAGATGATCCACATGGCGCCGTACACGCAGTCCTCGATCACGTCGAAGTCGATTGCACGCGGCGGCGGCCGAGCCGGCTACCGCGGCGAAGTGCGTGTCGACCCCTCGGCACACCACTCGTCGAACTCGGTGGTCTGTGACGCGTTGCTCGTTGACACGATCTCGCGATCCGACACGTATCCGGCGATCGACATCCGCGTCGACGATGTGCAACTCGGCCACGAAGCTACCGTGTCGAAGGTCAGCGAGGAGCAGCTGTTCTATCTGATGAGCCGTGGGCTCGAAGAGACTGAGGCCATGGCCATGATCGTGCGCGGGTTCATCGAGCCCATCGCTCGAGAGCTTCCCATGGAATACGCTCTCGAACTCAACAAGCTCATCGAGATGGGCATGGAAGGATCCGTCGGCTAACAATGACTGTCACAGACACCTCAGCATCACAAAACAAGGCAGGGCAGCACGGATTCAGAGAGCACACGGACGGCGGATGGGGGCTCGTCCCTCTGCAGACCCGCTCTGAACGCCCACGGTCGACGAACGTCGAAGACTTCTCGAACCTCACCGGCCGCGAGGCCGAATGGCGTTACACACCCGTGGAACGGCTCACGGCGCTCAGCGACGGAGACCTCGACGGTAGCCCGTACGCGGTCTCGGTGACCGATGCCGACGGCGTGACCGCCGAGTGGATCGCCATGGGCGACCCGCGCATCGGCAGTGCAGCGCTGCCCGAAGAGCGGCCCGCGGCGAACGCCTGGTCACAGACCGAGAAGGCGTACGCCATCACCATTACGGGTGAAGAACCGAAGACGATCACCGTCGAGCGCGACGCGCTCGGCGCGAACGCGCGCGGTGCCCACACGGTGATCACCGCCAAGCCGAACAGCCAGGCACTCCTGATTCTCAAGAGCTCCGGCGACGCGCATCTGACCGAGAACGTCGAGATTGTCGTGGAAGAGGGCGCCCGGCTCACGGTCGTCAGTGTGCAGTGGTGGAGCGACACCGCCACGCACCTCGCCTCGCATTTCGCCCGGATCGGTCGAGACGCCACGCTGAAGCACGTGCTCGTCACCCTGGGTGGAAGTCTCGTGCGTGTGAACCCCTCGCTGCATCTTGCCGGTCAAGGATCCAACGTCGAGTCGCTCGGCTTGTACTACGCCGACACGGGTCAGCACCTTGAGCATCAGGTGTACGTCCACCACGATGCGCCGTACTCCCGCAGCCGCGTCAATTACAAGGGCGCGTTGCAGGGTGAAGGAGCTCACACGGTGTGGATCGGCGATGTCCTCATCGGACCGGACGCCACGGGAACCGACAGCTACGAGCAGAACCGCAACCTCGTTCTGACCGATGGCACCCGCGCCGACTCCGTTCCCAACCTCGAGATCGAGACAGGAGACATCGCCGGAGCAGGCCACGCCAGCGCGACGGGCCGTTTCGACGACGAGCAGCTGTTCTACCTTCAGGCTCGCGGGATCACCGAAGAGGAGGCTCGTCGACTTGTCGTGCGGGGATTCCTCACGGAGATCATCCAGCAGATCGGCGACGCCGACCTGCAGGCCAGCCTTGAAACAGCCGTCGAGGACGAGCTCGCCACAACGAGCCTCACGGGAGACGCACGCTAACGTGGCATCTGTCAAAGCTTGCGAACTCAGTGAACTGACCGTCGACGAGGCGAAACGCTGCGTGCTTGACGGTGTCCCGATTGCTGTCGTGCTCGACTCATCAGGCGATGTGCACGCGATCGGCGACACCTGCACCCACGGCGATATCTCGCTGTCAGAGGGCTTCGTCGAAGACGGAACCCTGGAGTGCTGGGCGCACGGTTCACAGTTCTCACTCACCACGGGAAAGCCTCTGACGCTTCCGGCCTACGAGCCCGTCCCCGTGTACCCCGTCGAGATCATCGACGGCTCCATCTTCATAGACCCGAACGTAACGAAAGAGATTTAGCCCATGTCAGTCATCGAGATCCGCGACCTGCACGTCAGCGTCGATACCGATCAGGGAAACAAGCCCATCCTCAAGGGCGTCGACCTCACCATCAAGAGCGATGAGACCCACGCCATCATGGGGCCGAACGGCTCAGGCAAGTCGACTCTTGCCTATACAATCGCCGGCCACCCCAAGTACACCGTCGACTCGGGCACCATCACGCTCGACGGAGAAGATATTCTCGCGATGTCCGTCGACGAGCGCGCACGCGCGGGCCTGTTCCTCGCCATGCAGTACCCGGTCGAGATCCCCGGCGTCACCGTCACCAACTTCCTGCGCACCGCGAAGACAGCGCTCGACGGAGAAGCACCGGCAATCCGTGGCTGGATGAAAGACATGAAGACGTCGATGGAGAACCTCCGCATGGACCCCAGCTTTGCCGCGCGCAATGTGAACGAGGGATTCTCCGGCGGTGAGAAGAAGCGCAACGAGATTCTCCAGCTCGAACTGCTCAAGCCGGCCTTCGCGGTTCTCGACGAGACGGACTCCGGTCTCGACGTCGACGCGCTGCGTGTGGTCTCGGAAGGCGTGAATCGTGCGAAGAGCAACACCGGCCTCGGTGTGCTGCTCATCACGCACTACACGCGCATCCTGCGCTACATCAAGCCCGATTTCGTGCACGTGTTCGTTGACGGACGCGTTGCCGAAGAGGGTGGCCCCGAACTGGCAGAGCGTCTTGAAGATGAAGGCTATGATCGCTTCTTGACAGAAACCGCCGTATCATAACGGTATGGTCACAACGCTCAATCCTCAGAAGTTCGACGAGGTCGAAGAGGCCCTGAAGGACGTCATGGATCCCGAGCTCGGGGTCAACATTGTCGACCTCGGCCTGATTTACGATCTCGGATGGGATGACGAAACGGATTCCCTGATCATCCATATGACGCTGACGAGCGCCGGCTGTCCGCTGACGGACGTCATCGAGCAGCAGGTTGCCGAGTCTCTCAGCGACGTTGTCGATGCGTTCCGCATCAACTGGGTGTGGATGCCGCCATGGGGTCCCGAACGGATCACAGACGATGGTCGTGACATGATGCGGGCCCTCGGCTTCGCCATCTGAACGACATACACCACGTCATGGCTCGGCTCCAGCAAGGGAGCCGAGCCATGACGCTGTCCACCACTACTCTCACCCGGTCCCTCCGGGAGAACGGAATCCCTCGTGCTGAACGTCCAGGATCTCGAGATCCGCGTCGGAGCGCGCGTGCTGATGCAGAATGTCAGCTTTCGCGTGCAGCCCGGCGATAAGATCGGCCTCGTCGGCCGCAACGGCGCGGGAAAGACAACGCTCACCAAGGTTCTCGCTGGCGATCTGCTCGCCAACGAAGGCACCGTCGAACGGTCGGGGGAGCTCGGCTACCTTCCCCAAGACCCGCGGTCAGGAGACCCGGAAGAAACGGCGCGCACCCGCATTCTGAATGCGCGCGGCATCGGCGACCTCGTCGATGGCATGCGGCGCGCAACCGAGGCGATGGCCAGCACGGACGCCGCCGCAAGTGACGCCGCCATGAAAAAGTACTCTCGCCTCGAGGAGCGATTCAACGTTCTCGGCGGGTACGCGGCCGAAGCCGAGGCTGCGTCGATCGCCAGCAATCTGAACCTGCCCGACCGCATCCTCGACCAGCAATTGAAGACGCTCTCGGGCGGCCAGCGCCGTCGCATCGAGCTGGCCCGCATTCTCTTCTCGGATGCTGAGACGATGATCCTCGATGAGCCGACGAACCACCTCGACGCCGATTCCATCGTCTGGCTGCGGGAGTTTCTGCGCAGCTACAACGGCGGATTCATCGTGATCAGCCACGACGTCGATATCGTCGGGGAAACCGTCAACCGTGTGTTCTACCTGGATGCCAATCGCACGACGATCGACATCTACAACATGAACTGGAAGAACTACCAGCGCCAGCGCGAAGCTGACCAGGAGCGTCGCAAGAAGGAGCGCGCCAACGCCGAGAAGAAGGCATCGGCTCTGCAGCAGCAGGCAGCAAAGTTCGGGGCTAAGGCGTCGAAGGCCGCCGCCGCGCATCAGATGGTGGCGCGCGCCGAAAAAATGCTCTCCGGCCTGGAAGAGGTGCGTCAGGCAGACCGCGTGGCCAAACTGCGTTTCCCGAAGCCAGCGGCATGCGGGCGAACGCCGCTCATGGGCAAGGGACTCAGCAAGAGCTATGGGTCGCTCGAAGTGTTCAGCGCCGTCGACCTCGCGATCGACCGCGGCTCACGCGTCGTCATTCTCGGGCTCAACGGTGCGGGAAAGACCACGATGCTCCGTGTTCTCGCGGGAGTGGACGAACCGGACACGGGCGTGATCGAGGCTGGGCATGGTCTGCGCGTCGGTTACTACGCGCAGGAGCACGAGACGATCGACGTGTCACGCAGTGTGCTGCAGAACATGATGTCTGCCTCTCCGCACTTGACAGAGACCGAAGGGCGCCGTGTTCTGGGTTCCTTCCTGTTCACCGGCGACGACGTGCTCAAGCCTGCCGGGGTGCTCTCGGGCGGGGAGAAGACACGTCTGGCCCTCGCGATGATCGTCGTCTCGGGAGCCAACGTTCTGCTCCTCGATGAGCCGACGAACAACCTCGACCCGGCCAGCCGTGCCGAGATCCTCGACGCCCTCGCGCACTATGAGGGGTCGGTCATTCTCGTCAGCCACGACGAGGGAGCCGTCGAGGCGCTCAGCCCCGAACGCGTCCTCATCATGCCCGACGGCGTTGAAGACTTGTGGACGAAGGACTACGCCGAGCTCGTCTCGCTGGCGTGAGCCTCAGCGGACGCTGTCGAGAAGCTCGTCTTCGACGTCAGCATCCGTCCGCTTTTCGCGGCGCTTGCGCTCACGGCGCTCCTCGGACTCGCGCACACGCGGGTCGTCAGCGTTGCGCAGCCGGTATTCCTGCCGGATGGCGTAGCCGAGGAAGGCGAATGCCAGCAGTGCGAAGATCACCCACTGAATCGCGTACGACAGGTGCATTCCCTCGTTAACCTCAGGCTGGAACGCCGCCAGGGGTCTGGCGTCGGATGGCTCCGGGCTCTCGGAGACCAGCAGACCGTATGCTCCGGTGTAGCTGTCGCCGCCGACCCGTGAGGCGAGGTCCGGCAGGTGGATCGTCGCGATCTGGTCACCGCTCGCTGACCGCCCGGGGAGTTCCGGCTCGCCCGGCTTCACTCGGGCGACGACCGTGACGGTGCCGTCTGGGGGAGCGGGGATGCTGTCGGGGTGGTCCTGCTCGTTGCCGGTGGGGACCCACCCGCGGTCCACCATGAAGATCGCACCGGAGTCGAGCCGGAGAGGCGTGATGACCTCGAATCCCGGCTTGCCCGATCGCGGCCGGTTGCGCACCAACACTTGGTCATCGACGAGGTATTCGCCCGTCATGCTCACCGGCTGATATTCATGCGAATCGTCGAAGGTCGTGCGATCCGGAACGATCTCGTCGAGCGGGACCGGATCTGCACTCCAGTTCCTGTCGACGAGCGCTTGAATCTGCTCCTTCTCATGCAGTCTGCTGACCTGCCAGTTCGAGAGGAACCCGCACACGACGGCAAACACGATGGCGACTGCGAGGTACCCGCCCCAACGCCAGCTGAATGCAAAGGACCAGTGCCTCGTCATTGCTCGTCGTCCTCGCTGAACGCGCGCACGGCGACGGGGAAGCTGCGTGCCTCAAGAAAATCGCGCAGGTAGTCGACATGCTCATCACAGGCGAGCCAGATCTTCTCGCGGTCGGCCGAGTGAATGCGCGGATTGCGCCAGCCGATCAGCCAGCTCGCGGTCTCCCGGCACCCGGCGCGCGAGCATTCTCGAGCGCCTGGCTCGGCGCCAATTCCGATCACGATGCCTCGTGCTGGTCGTGTCCTTGAGCGCCGCTGCTCGGGTCGTCCACCTCGGGTTCGCGGGCAACGATCACGCCGCCTGGGCGTTCCACGGCCGCGGACGTCCTTGTCGGCGTATTCGCAATGACGACGGCGATGTAGGGAAGAGCGATCGCCCCGATCGCGAAGACGAGAAGCCACCAGCCATGAGCGAAGAGCATGAGAACGATGCAGACCATACGAATCCCCATCGCCACCGAGTACTTGACGACTCGGCGGTGTCGCTCCTCTTCGGGAGTCATCCCAAGGGTAGTGATCGAGGCGTTCTTCATCTCTTCCAGACTACGTCTTTTGTATGCTCGTAACCTGATACTTCGCTTTCTCGTTTTCCGGATTGGATACCCATGACAACTCAGCGCACCGTTCTCGTCACCGGCGGCAACCGAGGCATTGGATACGCCATTGCCGAGCAGTTCGTCGCCGAAGGGCACCGCGTCGCTGTCACCGCGCGGTCGGGCAACGGTCCGGAGGGGACACTGACCGTCCGTGCCGACGTGACCGACAGTGCCAGCATCGATGCCGCATATACGGAGGTTGAGGAGAAGCTCGGCCCCGTCGAGGTTGTCGTGGCGAACGCGGGGATCACCCGGGATACCCTCATGATGCGCATGAGCGATGAGGACTTCGATGACGTCGTCGACACCAACCTCGGCGGCACGTTCCGCGTCGTCAAACGGGCATCCAAGGGAATGTTGAAGGGCCGTTTTGGTCGCATTGTGATGATTTCGAGTGTCGTCGGCCTGCTGGGTTCTGCCGGCCAGATCAACTATGCGTCGTCAAAGGCCGGCCTGGTCGGCATGGCGCGCTCCATCACCCGTGAACTCGGCGCACGCGGGATCACCGCGAACGTGGTCGCTCCGGGGTTCATCCAGACGGACATGACCGCCGAGCTGCCGGAGGACACACAGGCCGAGTACAAGAAGCGCATCCCTGCGGGACGGTTTGCCCAGGTGGACGAGGTGGCGCGAGTCGTGACGTGGATCGCGGGCGATGACGCCGCGTACATCTCAGGAGCGGTGATCCCGGTCGACGGCGGGCTCGGAATGGGGCACTGACCTTTATCAGCCGCGGAGCCCCAGCAGGGGGAGCACGTCGCTGAGATCCACGCGCTCACACGCGACGTCGGCGGCTTCGCGGACGGCGGGTTTCGCATTGAACGCGACGCTGAGTCCCGCAACGGCCATCATCCGGAGGTCGTTGGCGCCATCGCCGATCGCCACCGTGCGGGCGAGGGGAACCTCGCCGGCGGCCGCCCAGGCGCGCAGAGCCGTCGCCTTCGCCTCGGCGTCGACGATGTCTCCGTCGACGAGTCCGGTGAGCGTGCCGTCCGCGATCTGCAGTCGGTTGGCGCGCCACGCATCGACACCGAGGTCGGCGGCGACTGTGTCGAGGATCTCGTGGAAGCCTCCCGAGACGACACCCACGGCACCTCCTGCCGCATGGACACCGGCGATCAGCTGCTCCGCCCCCGGCGTCGGGCGCACCCGACTCACCACGCGGGGAAACACAGATTCCGGTACGCCCTCAAGCGTGGCGACGCGCTCACGCAGGCTCTCAGCAAAATCAAGTTCGCCGCGCATGGCTCGTTCCGTGACGGCGGCGACTCGGTCCGTCGATCCCGCCTCGTCGGCAAGCAGCTCGATCGCCTCATCCTGAATCAGCGTGGAATCGGCGTCGAGGACGACGAGGAATCGGGCGGGCGAAGCGAGTTCTCGCGGCATGGTGACGGTGTTCTCCTTGGGATGGTGACAGCTGGTCACTTTTGATCATGGCACGACACGTCGTTCGTCGTGCACTCGGGGCGGGAACAGGCTCCCACGACCGTTAGGCTGGAGATATGTCGACGGTTCTTGATTTCACCGGTGTCACTGTCGTTCGCAATGGCACAGCCATACTCGACGGTGTCGACTGGACAGTGGACGATGCGGAGCGGTGGGTCATCCTTGGCCCTAACGGAGCAGGCAAGACCACGCTTCTCCAGCTCGCATCAACCCTCATGTACCCGACACGCGGTCAGGTGTCGATCCTCGACGAGAAGCTCGGCTCGGTCGATGTCTTCGAACTGCGCCCGCGGATCGGCTTTGCATCCAGCGCGATGGCCAAGCGAATCCCGTTTGACGAGACCGTGCTCAACGTCGTCATGACGGCCGCGTACTCCGTCACCGGCCGCTGGAACGAAGCATATGAACAGCTCGATGAGAAGCGCGCACACCGCGTGCTTGCCGAGTGGAAGCTCGATGAGCTCGCCGACCGCCGTTTCGGGACGCTCAGCGATGGCGAGCAGAAGCGCGCGCAGATCGCCCGCGGGGTCATGACGGACCCCGAGATGCTGCTGCTCGACGAACCCGCCGCCAGCCTCGATCTGGGTGCCCGCGAGGAGCTTTTGGCGCTTCTCAGCGGCTATGCGCAAGCGGCAGACGCGCCCGCGATCGTGATGGTCACTCACCACGTCGAGGAGATCCCGACGGGCATTACACACGCGCTCCTGCTGCGCGAGGGTCGCATTGTTGCGGCTGGCCCGCTCGCCGAGGCCCTGACGTCTCAGACCTTGACGGAGACGTTCGGAATGCCCATCGAGCTGACCAACACTGACGGCCGGTTCGCGGCGCGTGCGCGATAAGCCACGCCAGAATCTGATAAAGTAGGTCGTTGGCGCAAGCCCTGGACTTCTCTGTCTGCGTTTTTCTCGCGGCAGACGAGCAATTGATCTCTGTACGACGAAGGAATTCTTATGAAGACTGCCATTCACCCCGAGTACGCACCGGTCGTATTCCGCGACCTCTCATCGGGCGCGACGTTCCTCACGCGTTCGACAGTGTCGAGCGACAAGACCATCGAACTCGACGGTGAGACGTACCCGGTCATCGACGTTGAGATCTCGTCCGAGTCGCACCCGTTCTACACGGGCAAGCAGCGCATCCTCGACTCGGCCGGCCGTGTCGAGAAGTTCAACCAGCGCTTCAAGAACTTCGGCAAGTAAGCCACATCACAATGGCCCGGCTCCCTCGTGGAGCCGGGCCATTGTGCTGTGCGGACGAACAATTCGCGCATCAACGACTCGTGAGACCGCGACACGCGGCCACCGGGAGCACTGGTTGAAGGCACGCCCTGTCGCACGCATCGGCCCTGGCGCACCAGCTTCGAGCAGGCCGGGTCGTACCCAGCTGACGTGCATGCTCGGGTCACACGCGTACGGGCCAGTCCCCAGAGGCCACGAAGTCGGTGCGCCCGCGCTTAGTGCGCATATATGTCTGAAAGCTCAGCGCCTGGGCTTCGCACCAGCCGATCTGCATGTCGTGAAGCTCATCTGCGGCGATGGCGAGCGCCTGAGGGTACGCACGAGCAATCGCCTGCGCCACACGGCCTGCCGCGACAGCATCCGACGCCGCCTCGTGCGCGTCACGCAGTTCGACCCCGTAATGGGCAGACACGACGTCAAGCGTGCGCTTGCCCTTGCGATAGCGGTCGACCGCCTTGTCGATCACGAGCGGGTCGATGACCGGTCTCGGGTCGTCAAGGGGCGCAACGCCGTGCCGGAGCGCTTCGTGCCGCAGAAGGCTCAGGTCGTAGGGAGCGTTATAGATGACGATCGGGGCACCGGTCGCCAGGATCTCGCGCAGCGCGGCGACGATCTCGCTCACGACCTCGGCAGCGGGGCGCCCCAACGACCGCGCGTGCTCCGTCGTGATGCCGTGGACGCGTGCCGCCTGCTCGGGAATCGGCACACCCGGGTCGGCGAGCCAATCGGTTCGAGAGACGACATTGCCGTCGGTATCGAGCAGGCTGACGTTCGCACTGACGATGCGACTCGTCGCCACATCGATTCCTGTTGTCTCCAGATCGAACACGCCGACCGACTCTGACCAATGACCCTTATTCATAGACACGCTCATACCTTACGACTCACGGCTGACGCTCGACACACAGCGCTGTCAGTGCTCGATCTCACCAGCATCCGCCGATGTCACCTGCAGCCAGTAGAAGCTCTGCGTTCCGATCGTCAGCGTCAGGGTGCCGTCGTCGTCAACGCTCGGGAACTCGGCGCCACCGAAGACATCGCGCAGCCGGCATCCGGCCAGCTCGGGCAGATCGAGCGTCGTTGACACGGCGTAATGCGCGAAGCTGAAGACGCACAGCACCCGCTCGTGATGCTCACCACCCGGAACCGTTGTGCCCGCGAACTCGCGCACGAATGCCAGAACCGACGCGTGCGTGGACGGCACAATCGCCATGCTGCCGAGTCCGAACGCCGCGTGGCTCTTGCGCACATGAATCACGTTGCGGATCCAGTGCAGCAGCGACCGGGACTGCGCCAGCTGAGATTCGACATTGACGAGCGTGTAGTTGTACACGAGCGAACGCACAACGGGCAGGTACAGTTTGCCCGGGTCGGCGCTCGAGAACCCGGAGTTGCGGTCGGGAGTCCACTGCATGGGAGTGCGGGACGAATCGCGGTCGGGCAGCCAGATGTTGTCGCCCATGCCGATCTCGTCGCCGTAGTACAGGAACGGACTTCCGGGCAGGGCGAAGAGCAGCGCGTGCGTCAGCTCGAGTTCCGCCCGGGAATTGTCCAGCAGCGGGGCGAGACGGCGGCGGATGCCCACATTCGCGCGCATGCGCGGGTCGTACGCGTACCATCCGTACATCGCCTGGCGGTATTCTTCGCTCACCATCTCGAGCGTCAGCTCATCATGGTTTCTCAAGAAGACGCCCCATCCCGCCCATTCGGGGATCTCCGTCGTCTCGGAGAGCACCCGGACGAGTTCTTCGGCGTTCTGCGAGCGCAGCGCGTAGAAGATCCGCGGCATGGCGGGGAAGTCGAAGGCCATGTGGCATTCGGGCTCTTCGTCGGTGCCGAAGAATGCCGCGACCTCGCGTGGCCACTGATTCGCCTCGGCCAGCATGATCCGCCCGGGGTATTCGGCATCGACGAGGGCTCGGAGGCGGCGAATGAACGCGTGCGTCTCAGGCTCACCCTCGCCGTTGCCCTCGTCTGACTCGTAGAGGTAGGGAATCGCATCGAGCCGGAAGCCGTCAACGCCGAGATCCAGCCAGAACCGCACGATGTCGAACATCGCCTCGTGAACCTCGGGGTTTCCGTAGTTCAGGTCAGGCTGATGTGAGAAGAAGCGGTGAAAGAAGTACTGGCGCCGCTCTGAGTCGAACGCCCAGTTGGAGTCTTCGTTGTCGGTGAAGATGATCCGGATGTCCGGCCACTTCTCGTCCGTGTCGCTCCACACGTAGAAGTCTCCGTACGGGCCCTTGGGATCCGCCCGGGACTGCTGAAACCATTCGTGCTGGTCGGAGGTGTGGTTGAGCGGCAGATCGATGATGATGCGCATGTTGCGCTCATGTGCCTTCGTCACGAGCTCGGAGAACTCATCGATCGTGCCGAATTCGGGAAGGATCGACCGGTAATCGGCGACGTCGTAGCCGCCGTCGCGAAGAGGCGAGTCGAAGAACGGCGGAATCCACAGCGCATCGATGCCGAGCCACTGCAGATAGTCAAGTTTTGAGATGAGGCCGGCCAGATCTCCCGTTCCATCGCCGTTGCTGTCGACGAAGGATCGCACGATGACCTCGTAGAACACCGCTTTGCGGTGCCAGAGCGGGTCTCTGGCAAGTCCAGGGAGTTGAATCGGGGCTGTGAACGTCACGAAGGGAACCCTCTCAAGCATCGGCACGGGCGTGATGTCCTAGCGATTCTAGAGCCACTCAACAGGGAATCTGGGCAGGATCACCCTAAACTGGAACACTGATGCCGAAGACCTCTCCATATGCAGCCCAGCTCCAGCGGATTCCCGTGCAGTCGGGCGCGATCGATGTGCGGGGAACCCGCACCCGATACTGGGAGTACGGTGACGCGGATGCTGGTCTCACACTGGTCTTCGTCCATGGCTTCCGGGGCGACCATCACGGTCTTGAGCCGGTCGCTGCCCACCTGCCCGGAATGCGCATCATCGCACCGGATCTGCCCGGTTTCGGCGAGTCGGCGCGCTTTTCCGACGCGCCCCATGACGTCGAGCACTATGCACAGTGGCTCATCGACTTCACGCACGCGCGTGGTCTTGACGACAGAATCGTCATCGTCGGCCATTCGTTCGGATCGATTATTGTCTCGGCCGCCGTCGCCGCCGGGCTCGACACCCAGCGGGTCATCCTCATCAACCCGATCGCTGCGCCGGCGCTCGCGGGGCCCCGCGGCATCCTGACTCGCCTTGCGGTCGCGTATTACCGCGCAAGCGCCGTGCTTCCCGCCCCTGTCGGCTTCGCCCTGCTGCGCAACCGAGTCATCGTCCGTGTCATGAGCGAGACAATGGCGAAGACTCGCGATGCGCGGCTGCGAAGCTGGATTCACTCGCAGCACGACGCCTATTTCAGCGCTTTCACCGATCGCGGCGTCGTTCTTGAAGCGTTCCGGGCGTCAGTGAGCACCGACGTCAGCGAGGTCGCGGCGGGCATCACTCAGCCCGTGCTTCTCATTGCTTCCGATCGCGACGATCTCACTCCGATCGCCGCGCAGCAGCGCCTCGCCTCACTGTTCGACGACGCGACGCTGCGGGTCATCCCCAACGTCGGGCATCTGATCCATTACGAGGCACCGGCCGATGCTGCACGGTATATTCAGGAGTTCCTAGGGAAGGGAGGCCTGTGAGGCTCGTCGTCGACTGTCGCGTCGTGACGCCGCGCGCCGATGATCCCGTCAGCACGGCGACGCGTGGGCTTGTTGGCGCGCTCGGTTCTGCGCATCCGCTCACGATGCTGATCAGCGACCATCAGCAGCTTCAGACGCTCCCTGACCTTCCTTGGCAGCTGCTGCGGGCCCTCGACGACCCGCGCGACATCCTCACACCAGTCGGGCTCGGCGAGGCGGGCGTCGATCTGCTGTTCTCGCCTGTGCCGGTGTGGAGCACTCTCGGTCGGCGATACGGACTCGTCGTGGGTTCATCCGCGCCACAGGGACGCGATGCCTATGCGGGGCTCGGAGGTCGGATGCTGCGCCCGCTGCGACCGATCTTCCATCGGCTGTTGCAGCGAGGGGCGGATGCTGTTGTTGCCGTCGCCGGCGCCGGGCAACGTGAGGCTGTCACGGCGACGCGCCCCGGTCAGCAGATTCTGCGGCTCGATCCCGACGACGTGCTGAGCCCGAACGCCGCGCAGTGGTCGGAACAGGCGGACCAGCTGATGGCGCTGTTCTACGAGGTGCATCGGGAACGCCGCTCCCGGGCGCGCGCCGACGATCAGCGCTGAGGAAGCGTGGCGGGCGGAAGATCCCGATCTGCCTCGATTGCTCGCAGTCTGATGAGCGAAAGCTCACCGTCTGTCCAATCGAAGTCATGGTACGAGCCGTTGGCGATCACCTGACCCGCTGTCGGCTGCTCGCCGTCAGTCGCGTGACGGACGACCGAACCGATCACACCGCCGTGTGACACGGCGAGGATGCGCCCCGGCTCGGCATGCTCAAGCCCGGCGAGGGCACTCAGCACACGTTGGATGACGGCATCACGCGTCTCAAGCCCAGGCACGACAGTGTCGCCCGGAAACGACGCCTGCCGTTCGTCAAACGTCATGCCTTCCATGGCGCCGTGTGCGCGCTCTTCGAGCCCGGCGACGACCGTGGGCTCGGGGAGGCCCACACAGGCGGCGATGATGCTTGCCGTCTCGAGGGCGCGGCTGAGGTGGCTCGACACGATCCCGTCCCAGGCCGTCTGCGCCAGTTCACGGCCGGCGCGTTCCGCCTGCTGTCGTCCCGTGTCATTCAGCGGAATGTCTGTGAGGCCCTGGATGCGTCGTTCGAGGTTCCAGTCCGTCTGGCCGTGCCTGACGAAGGTGATCTGGGTCACGTGCGTGCCCTTTCTGCAGCTTCGCCGCCGCTCAGCGGATGAGCCGGGAGGCGAGCGCGGTGAGAGTCGATGATGTTCCAGCATCCAGCTTAACCGTGGCGCGGGAATCGCCCTTCGTCTGACCGCGGTTGATGATCACGACGGGCAATGCGCGTCGGCGTGCGATCTCGAGGATGCGAATGCCGGAGTTGACGACAAGAGACGAGCCCGCGATCACGAGGGCATCTGATTCGTTGACGAGGCCGGCCGCGAGCCGAAACGTCGAGACCGGAACGACGTCTCCGAAGAAGACCACCTCCGGCTTCAGCACACCGCCGCACAATTCGCAGTCCGGAACGACGAAGCGGCCGGGGTCGGCGACCTCGGCGTCGCCGTCGGGGTTGATCTGAACAGCATCCGGCTCGGCGAGCCACGGGTTGAGTGCGTCGAGACGGTTCGCGAGGTCTGCCCGCGCATAGACCTGCCCGCAGGTCAGGCAGATGACGCGGTGCATGGTGCCGTGCAGCTCCACGTGCCGTGTGCTGCCTGACTGGCCGTGAAGCGAGTCCACGTTCTGCGTGATGACTCCGGGGGAGAGCCCCGCCCGCTCAAAGCGGGCGATCGCCCGGTGGCCGTCGTTCGGCACGACAGAGTCGAACAGCGTCCAGCCGCGGTGGCTGCCGGCCCAGTAGCGCTTGCGCGCCGATTCATCGGCAAGGAACTTCTGGATCGTCATCGGCGTGCGCCTCGGCGCGCCGCCGCCTCGGTAGTCAGGAATGCCGGAGTCCGTGCTGACGCCCGCGCCGGTGAGAAAAGCGATCTTCCGCCCGACGAGCGCTTCGGCGGCAGCATCCATCTGGGTTTCCTGCACGTCGGTGACGCTCATCATCGTTCCTCCTGCGGTCTCGCACCTGCGACGATAGTAGATGCGGCTTGTGCCCGCTGTGCGGCGGCGCTGGAAAGGACTCTCGTGCTCATCACGCCCATCACTGATCTCAACGCCCCCGGCTTGCGGGACTATTCCCAGCTGACAGACGTGGCGCTGCGCCGCGTGCTTGAGCCCGAGGGCGGGCTGTACCTGGCGGAGTCGCCGAAGGTCATCCGCCGTGCGCTGGCGGCGGGGCATCGCCCGCGCTCCGTGCTGCTGCTTGAGAAGTGGCTACCGGACATCGAGGACGACCTACGGGCATTCCCGGATCTCCCGGTCTACGTCGGCACGCCCGAGGTCCTCGAGACGCTGACGGGTTTTCACATGCACCGCGGTGCGCTGGCCTCGATGCACCGCCCGCCGCTCGCCTCGATCGCTGACACGATCGCGGGTGCCGAGCGCATTGTGATTCTCGAAGACATCGTCGATCACACAAACGTCGGCGCCATTTTTCGGGCCGTCGCCGGCATCGGCGCCGATGCCGTTCTCGTCGGACCACGCTGCGCTGACCCGCTGTACCGCCGCAGCGTCCGCGTCAGCATGGGCTGCGTTCTGCAGGTTCCGTGGACCCGGATGCCCGATTGGTCGACGTCCATCGACGAGGTCAAGCACGCGGGCTTCCACGTCGCGGCGCTCGCACTCGACGATCATGCCATCACCCTCGATGAGTTTTCGCGACAGGTGCCCGAACGTGTGGCGCTCTGCCTCGGCGCGGAGGGCGATGGTCTCAGCCCTCGGGCACTGCGCAGCGCCGATTCGGCAATCGTCATTCCGATGATGCACGGCGTTGATTCGCTGAACGTCGCGTCGGCGAGTGCCGTAGCGCTCTGGGAGCTGCGTCGACGCTGACGATCAGTCGCCAGTCGGCAGATACGGTGCGGCCGTGGGTCTCTTGGGCGAGACGTTGTCACCCGACGACTGGTGTCGGATGCGCCGCAACACCCAGGGGACGAGATATTCGCGCGCCCACACAAGGTCTTCACCGCGGGCCTGGCGCCAGGAGCGCGAGGGGAGCGGTTCGGGTTCCATCGGCTTGAGTTCGTTCGGGACGTTGAGGGCTCGCAGCACCATCCGCGCCACCTCGTGGTGTCCGAGAGGGTTCATGTGCAGCCGGTCGGGAGCGAACATCCGGGTGTCTTGCACGCTCTTCAGCGCCCACTGGTCGGCAACGATGCAGTCATGAGCATCCGCGATCGCCCTGATGTTCTCGTTATAGATCGCGACTTTGCCGCGGATGCCCCGGAATACGGGGGAGAACCCGACATCCACTCCGGTGAACACGACGACAGTCGCGTTGTCGCTGCGCAGACGGGAGATGGCGGAATCGAAGAGCTCGGCGATGGCGTCAGGATCGCTGCCCGGCCGAATCACGTCGTTGCCTCCCGCCGAAATCGTGATGAGGTCGGGGTGCAGGTCGAGTGCCGGCTCGATCTGGTCGTCGACGATCTGCCGGATCAGCTTGCCGCGCACGGCGAGGTTCGCGTAGGCGAAGTCACGTGATCCCTGACTCAGCACCTCGGCGACGCGGTCGGCCCAGCCACGGTGCCCGCCGGGAAGCGACGGCTCGGGGTCGCCGATTCCTTCCGTGAACGAATCGCCGATCGCCACGTACCGCGACCAGGGATGCTGCTGTGAGGAATCCGCTGCGTCACGTGGCTGCTGCGTGCTGTCTGTCACAGAAAACACCGTCCCTCCGAAGTCGTGTCTGTTTTACCGTATCGCGTTGCCCGTTGACCCGTGCGCCGGATGATGCTCTGTCGGTTTGGTCGGGTACAGTACGAAAGTCGTGAGTACCCCTGATTCCCTGCAGCACACCACACCCCGCATCGGCACGTCCGCGGCAGAACACCTGTCGCCGACGTTTCCCGAACGGGCCGCCTGGGGAACCGTCGGCAAGCTTCGCGCGTGGCAGCAGGAGGCGATGGATGCCTACTTCACCGACGAGCCGCGCGACTTTCTCGCTGCCGCGACGCCTGGAGCAGGCAAAACAACGTTCGCGCTGCGTCTTGCCGCCGAGCTGCTGGCGAACCGCACAGTGGATCGGATCACCGTCGTAGCACCGACGGAGCATCTGAAGAAGCAGTGGGCCGAGGCCGCCCATCGCGCAGGCATTCGGCTCGATCCCACATTCACGAACCGGCAGGGCCGGTATGCGGGGCACTACCACGGCGTCGTCGTCACGTACGCTCAGGTCGCCGTGCGCGCATCGCTGCACCGCGACATCACCGTGTCGTCGCGCACCCTCGTCGTCCTCGATGAAGTGCACCACGGCGGCGATGCGCTCAGCTGGGGAGATGCGATCCGCGAGGCGTTCGAAGGCGCGACACGGCGGCTGCTGCTGACGGGAACGCCATTCCGATCGGACACGGCGCCCATTCCGTTCGTCACGTATCTGCCCGACAGGTACGGGATCCGAACCTCTCAGACCGACTACAGCTACGGATACGGCCGCGCGCTGACCGACGGTGTCGTGCGGCCGGTCATCTTCATGGTCTATGCGGGGCACATGCGCTGGCGCACCAGCACGGGCGACGAGATGGAGGCCCGCCTCGGCGAAGACAACACGAAAGACATCACTTCGCAGGCGTGGCGAACAGCGCTCGATCCAGAAGGCGAGTGGGTTCCCCAGGTTCTTGCCGCCGCAGACCGCCGTCTGACCGAGGTGCGTCACGCGATTCCGGATGCTGGTGGGCTGGTGATCGCCACAGACCACTACGCCGCGCGAGCCTACGCGGCGATCCTGCACTCTCTGACGGGAGAGCAGCCGACGGTCGTGCTCTCTGACGAGAAGGAGGCGAGCGACAGGATCGAGCAGTTCGCGTCGAGTGACAGCCGGTGGCTCGTGGCCGTGCGCATGGTGTCCGAAGGCGTCGATGTTCCGCGGCTGTCCGTCGGTGTCTATGCGACAAGCTCATCGACGCCGCTGTTCTTCGCACAGGCCATCGGCCGGTTCGTCCGATCGCGTCGGCGCGGCGAGACAGCATCCGTGTTTCTCCCCAATGTTCCTCAGCTGATGGCACTGGCGAATGAGCTGGAGCGGGAGCGCGACCATGCGCTAGACAGACAGGATTCCGGCGCAGGGGAGGGGGAGCTCTGGAATCCGGAGGACGCCCTGGTTGCCGACGCGAACAGACCGGACAAGGCCTCGGACAGTCTGATGGACGAGTTCAGCTTCGAGGCGATCTCGAGCGATGCGCAGTTCGACCGGGTCGTGTTCGACGGCACGGAATTCGGCAGTTATGCCCAGCCGGAGACCGAGGAGGAGCTCGAGTTCATCGGGCTTCCTGGTCTTTTGGAGCCGGAGCAGGTTCACGAGTTGTTGACGCAGCGTCACCGCAGGCAGGCCAAACGTATCGAGGCACGGCAGAAGAGCGCCCCACCGGACGAGCTGGAGGCCAGCAAGCCGCTGTACCGCACGCTCAAAGAGCAACGCAGTCTGCTGAACAGCCTCGTCGGTCTGTACGCCAAGAACACGAACCAGCCGCACGGGCTTGTGCATGCGGAGTTGCGGCGCGTCTGCGGCGGACCCGCGGTGCCGCAGGCGAGCGTGACGCAGCTGCAGGCGCGCATCGATTTTCTGCGGAAGAAGCTGGGAAGCTCCCGCTGACCCGGCGCTCGAGGGCGGCGAAAATCGTCCTGCTGTCCCTCTCCAGAGGTACCACGGGCTGATGCCACAGTCGCAGCGTGCCGCGTACTCTCGATTCAGATCAGGAACGAGAGGTGAACGTGACAACTGCAACCACGGCTTCGGCGACACAGAATCCGCCCCGACCTCCCGGAAGGCTCGGCCGGTTCATCGCGACACATCCGCGCGCCATCGATATCAGTCTTGCCAGCGTCCTGCTCGCCGTCTGGCTGCTCGCGATCGCACAAGATGTGCTTGGGCGGCCGGGAGATCCCGGGGTGAATGCAGATGGGTCGTATCAGCTGTGGCTCGTCATCGCCCGGTACGTTCTCGCCGTCGCCGCATGCGCCGCTCTCGCCCTCCGACGTGCGCGTCCCGTTCTTGTCTTCGCCATTGTCGCCTTCGTCGGGGTCATCACGCTGCCCTTCGGATGGGCTGGGGCCACCGCGACGGTGATCGCGGCATACTCTCTGGGCGCGCACCAGCCCGACACAGCGGAGCGTGCGTCACGTGTGGCGCAGAGTGCATTCGCCGTGCTCGCCGTTATTCTCATGGTCATCGGGATCGCTGTTCCGCACATTGGCGTCGGGAACGCGCTTTTCCTCATCACGATCTACTTCGCTGTTCTCGCTCTCGGGATCAGCATTCGCGAGCGTCGTCTCTATGTCTCTGCCCTTGTCGACCATGCGGCTGCTGTCGAGCGTGAACAGGAACAGAGCGCGCAGCTGGCTGTCGCTGACGAACGAGAGCACATCGCCCGTGAGATGCACGACGTCATCGCTCACGGTCTCACTGTCATGGTTCGGCTGGCAGACGGTGCGCACTCCCGATTAGACGGTGCGACAGGGTACGCCGACGTCACCCGCGCGGTCGAGCACATCGCCGACACCGGCCGACGATCGCTGGCCGACACACGTCGCATGCTCAGCGCCCTGGGCGATGACGCGGCGCGATCACCGCAGCCGACGCTTGCACAGCTTCCGACGCTCATCGACGATTTCGTGCACGCTGGCCTTCCTGTGACGGTTCAGCAGTCGGGAACGCCGCCCGCCTCTGCCGGGGTGCAGCTCGCCGTGTACCGTACCGTTCAAGAAGCACTGACGAATGTGCTGAAACACGCGGAACAGCCCACCGACGTCCGCGTCGAGTTGGACTACGCGGAAGGAACCACAGTGACGGTCACAGACGACGGCAAACAGGATGCTGCGAGAGGCGCGGACGCCGGGCGGGGAATCAGGGGGATGCAGCAACGGGCCAAGATCTTCGGGGGCGACGCGCAGGCCGACTCCACCGACTCGGGCTGGACCGTGCGGTTCAGGATCCCCAGGCAGGACGGCAGCACGCAATGACGATCAGGATTCTTCTTGTCGACGATCAGGATCTCATGCGGCTCGGGCTGGCCATGGTGCTCGGCGACGTCCCGGACTTCGCCATCGTCGGCGAGGCTTCGGACGGCGAGTCGGGGGTCGCGAGGGCACGAGAGCTGAAACCAGACGTCATTCTCATGGATGTGCGGATGCCCGGGGCTGACGGCATTGAGGCAACGCGTCGAATCATCGCGGAACGCCCCGAGACGAAGGTCATCATTCTCACCACGTTCGATCTTGACGAGTATGCCTTCAGCGGGCTCAACGCCGGAGCCAGTGGGTTCCTCGTGAAGGACGCCCCACCAGACCAGCTGAGTGCAGCGGTGCGCGCCGTCCACGTTGGGGACGCGGCCATTTCACCGCGCGTCACAAAACGGCTGCTCGAGTTATACGGTGGTTCTCTGCCCGAGAGCGGCGGCTCAGCAGCATCCGATCAGATTGCGCTTCTGTCGGAACGTGAGCGCGCCGTCCTCGAGCTGATCGGTGAGGGACTCACCAACAACGAGATCGCAGAGCGACTCTTTCTGGCCGAGTCCACGGTGAAAACGCACGTCGGACGCGTTCTCGCGAAGCTTGATGTGCGCGATCGCATCGGCGCCGTGATCCTCGCGCATCGAACAGGACTTGTTTGACGTGCTGCTCTGTGACCTCCGTCAGCCCAGCGGCATCGACCACATAGTCTCTGTGACAGCGAAGCCCTCCCGTGCGTACAAACGGCGCGCGCCTTCGTTACCGCCGAAGACGTTGAGCGCGAGCATCGGTAATCCGGCGTCGCGCGTGAAGCCGGCCGCAGCGCGCAGCGTCTGGGTGCCGTACCCGCGTCCACGCGCCGTTTCGCGCATCTCAATGTCGTAAATGAACCCGCGTGTCTCATCGGTGTGCACCCAGAGGATACCGACAGCCTCAGACCCGTCTTTCACCGTCCATAAGTTCTCGCCTGGCGTCGCCAGACCTCTGGGAAGAAGCTCGGCATGCTGCTCCGCCGAGCGCTTCTGTGCCTCGTCCGTGCTGCCGGCCAAGCCGTTTGAGCGAAGCTCCCGTGCGTACTCGATGATCGTGGCCGATTGGTATGCGATGAAGGCCTCCTCGGTCATCGGCTCAAGCACGATGCCGCGCGCCGGGGGCACCCGAGCGACATCTACCTGCATCTTCGTTGCCACACGCACAGCATCGGCGGCCGATGCGCACTCGGCGATGACGGGATTGTGTCCGAGCTCGCTCACGTGAATGCTGTCTGTCCAGCCGCGCCGGCCGGCGAGCGCCCGAAGTTCAGTCCACAGAAGGCGACCGGTAACCAGTGAGGCGTCTTGCACGGTGACGTCACCCAGGACGACTCGGGTACCGTCGTGCAGAACCCAGAGTGATGCGAGCTCTGCCGCGCCGTCGCGCAGGAGCCAGATCTCCCCGTCTGAAAGCTCGGGGACGTCGATCGCGCGATGCTCGGCTGACGAGCGCTGCGCCACGACGTGCCGCACCGCGTCGCCGATGCGTTTCTTCCGATCCGCATCGTCCTCGATCAGCATCCAACTCAATGTCGAAATCGGCATGGGCAGATCTTACTCCCGGTGTCGCATCGATCGATCCGACAGCCGTACATCTTCGCCGATCGTGCGGCCACACCTTCTGGCCCTTAAGCCGTCCCGCGCACGGATCAGGCAAAAATAAAAGAGCCGGATCTTTCGATCCGGCTCTTTTTCTCTCGTGTGCGCGAGGGGGGACTTGAACCCCCACGCCCTATATGTGGGCACTAGCACCTCAAGCTAGCGCGTCTACCAATTCCGCCACCCGCGCGAGATATTTTCGGCTCCAGATGTCTCCGGCGCCGAGGTAAGACTCTAGCATGAAATCGAGCCCACTTTGAACACAGCGGCTCGTCGTCGCGCTCACCGGTACCGTTGAATCATGAGCACGACGATCGACGACGGTTCCAATGTCTCGGGCGAGCCCGACGAGCTCGAGGAAACAGCGCGCATCACCCGCGATCTCATTCGCATCGACACCACAAACTATGGCAGTGGGAAGTCGAAAGGAGAGACCGAGGCCGCTGAATACGTCGAGGCATACTTGAGCACGTTGGGGATCTCCTCGCAGCTCTTCGACTCCGAACCGCGACGCACAAGCCTCGTGACACGCATCGAAGGTCGCGACTCGAGCAAGCCGGCGCTTGTCGTGCACGGGCATCTCGATGTCGTTCCCGCTGATCCGCGAAACTGGTCGGTCGACCCGTTCGCCGGTGTCGTAAGAGACGGGATGCTGTGGGGCCGCGGAGCTGTCGACATGAAGGACATGGATGCCATGATCCTGACGAGCCTCAAGGACATCCTCGCCACGGGGCAGCCGGAGCGCGATCTTGTCGTCGCCTTCTTCGCCGACGAAGAGAACGGCGGGGTGCTCGGCTCTCACCACCTTGTGAAGAATCGCCCAGAGCTTTTCGACGGTGCCACCGAGGCGATCAGCGAGGTCGGCGGTTATTCGATCGACGTCAGCGGCCAGCGTGCGTACTTGCTGCAGACGGGGGAGAAGTGCCTTGTGTGGCTCACGCTGCGGGCGCGTGGAACCGCGTCGCACGGGTCACGGGTTATGCACGATAACGCGATCACCACTCTTGCTCGCGCTGTCGCCGCGGTCGGTACACAGGAATGGCCGGTTCGGCTGACATCGACAACGGATCGTCTGCTGCGCGAGATCGCACGCATTCTGGATGCTGATGTCGAGACGATCTCTCCACACGAACTGCTGCTGTCGACCGGGACGGCCGCGGGATTCCTCCAGGCATCCCTGCGCACGACGACAAACCCGACGATGCTCGAGGCCGGATACAAGAGCAATGTGATTCCAGACACGGCGGAGGCACGCCTCGATATCCGGGCGATGCCGGGGGAGGAAGATGACGTCATCGCCCAGGTTCAAAAACTTGTCGGTGACCATATCGAGGTGGAGGTCAACCATCGCGACGTCGGCCTCGAGAATCCGTTCTCGGGTGCGCTGATCGACGCGGTGAAGAGTTCGCTGCACAGGTTCGATCCCGGCGCACCGGTGCTTCCCTACCTGATGCCGGCCGGCACGGACAACAAGGCGCTTTCTGCACTCGGAATCGCCGGTTACGGGTTCGCACCGCTTCGTCTGCCCCCGGACATGGACTTCCCAGGAATGTTCCATGGTGTCGATGAAAGAGTTCCTCTGGACGCATTAGTCTTTGGCAGGCAGGTTCTGACGGATCTGCTCAGCACCTACTGACGACCAGAACACTTTTTCACGCGGAAACCCGGTACATGGATCTCATCAACGCAATCATTCTCGGCATCGTCCAGGGGCTCACCGAGTTTCTTCCTGTCTCTTCAAGCGCACACCTGCGCATCGTTGGGGCATTCCTGGGGACCGGAGAGGACCCGGGCGCGCAATTCACGGCAATCACCCAAATCGGCACCGAAACCGCCGTCATCATCTTCTTCTGGCGTGACATTGTTCGGATCATCGGCGCCTGGTTCCGTGCGCTCCGCGGGAAGATCCCGCGCAATGATCCCGATGCGCGCATGGGCTGGCTCATCATCATTGGCAGCGTCCCGATCGTCGTTCTCGGCCTGCTCTTCCAAGATGCCATCGAGACCGTTCTTCGCTCCCTGTGGTTCACAGCCACCACGCTGATCGTCTTCGGCGTGCTGCTCGGCATCGCTGACTGGGTCGGGGCCAAACGTCGCCAACTCAACGACCTGACTTACGGGCACGGCATCATCTACGGATTCGCCCAGGCGATGGCGCTGATCCCCGGAGTCTCACGCTCCGGCGGAACCATCACGGCTGGTTTGTTCCTCGGGTACTCACGCGAGTCAGCAGCACGTTACGCCTTCCTCCTCGCGATCCCCGCCGTTCTCGGCAGCGGGTTCTATCAGTTGGCCAAAGGCATCGTCTCGCCCTGCGAGCCCGGGATGACCGGTTGCACGCCCGACATTTTCGGGCCGGTCGAGACGCTTGTCGCCACGATTGTCGCGTTCGGTGTCGCGATCGTCGTGATCGCCTTCTTCATGAAGTGGATTTCGAACCACAGCTTCCTCCCGTTCGTGATCTACCGGATTCTGTTGGGCGGTGCGCTCATCGTGCTGATGCTCACCGGAGTCCTGGCCCCCTGAGCCGAGCATTAGGCTGGGACCATGCAGTCCTGGCCCACCCCTGAGATCCCTGTCGTTCCCGGCGAATCGACGCCGCCCTGTCTCTGGGACACCGCAACTGCCTCGCTCGTTGAGGCGCAGACAGGCGAGACGGCCCGCTTGTATGTCTGCGGAATCACCCCGTATGACGCCACACACATGGGGCATGCGGCCACGTACGTTGCCTACGACACGTTGCAGCGTGTCTGGCGGGATGCCGGGCTCACTGTGCACTACGCGCAGAACATCACCGACATCGACGATCCGCTGCTTGAGCGTGCGACGGCGACGAACGTCTCATGGCGAGACCTCGCCGACGAGCAGATCGATCTCTTCCGTCATGACATGGAGGCTCTCGCGGTCATCCCGCCCGATGACTTCATCGCGGTGACCGAGGTCATCGAGCCGATCGGTGCTGCCGTCGAACGGATGCTGCAGAATGGCACGGCTTATCGCGTCGACACCCCGGATTCGCCGGCTGGAGACGACGTCTACTTCGATATCGCCGCGGCCGAGGCTCAGGGCGTGTGGACGCTGGGCTCCGAGAGCGGCTACGACCGCGACACGATGCTGGCCCTGTCGCGTGAACGTGGGGGAGACCCCGACCGCACGGGCAAACGCGACCCGATCGACCCGCTCGTCTGGCGGTCGGCCCGTCCCGGAGAGCCACAATGGCCGTCACCTCTCGGTAATGGCCGCCCCGGTTGGCACATCGAATGCTCGGTCATCGCCCTCCGCGAGCTGGGAGCAGACTTCACCGTTCAGGGAGGCGGAAGCGATCTCGTCTTCCCGCATCACGAATTGAGTGCTGCGCATGCCGCGGCACTTTCCGGCCGACCGCTCGCTCGAGTCTTCAGCCACACGGGCATGGTCGCGTATCAGGGCGAGAAGATGTCGAAGTCGCTGGGCAACCTCGTGCGCGTCTCCGACCTCCGCGCGCAGGGCGTTGATGCTCGCAACATCCGCCTGGCGATCCTCGCGCACCACTACCGCGCCGATTGGGAGTGGACGGACGATCTTGTGCCCACTGCTGCCGACCGGATCGCGTCCTGGTCACGCGGGCTTCGCTCTGACGCCTCGTCCGGTGCCTCGACGTCAACCGTGCTGCACGATCTGAGAGCGGCTCTCAGGCATGACCTCGACACGCCCGCCGCCCTCGCGATCGCGGATGAGGCGGCGCATTCCGGCGTCGACGATGCCGGCGCCGTCAGAGCCGCGATTCACGCACTGCTGGGCATCAAACTCGACTGAGGCTCGCGGTCAGTCTCTGTCCGCGTCGGGATCGTCCTCTGTTCCGGTGTCCCGTTTGTGACCAGCATCCTCCTCGGAGTCAGCATCCGCGTCTCGGCCGGTCGTCCCGTCGCTCGTGTCGGCCTCGTCCTCGCGATCCCCGTCAGCGCTGGCCTCGCTCGTGTCGGCCCCATTCACGTTGTCAAGTTCGTCGCCTGAATCAGCATCCCGATCGGCGGATGAGGCGGGATCAAGAGATGCGTCAAGATCATCGGCCGGTGACGCGTCTTCGGCGGGCTCAACAGAACTCTCCGACTCGTTCGCCGCGTCATCTCGACGCTGTGCGGCATCGTCTGCCGGCCTTCTCGGTGCCCACTGATGGTCTTCGCTGGCCACAGCTCCCGGTGCCTTCTTCGGGTCTTCGCTACTGACCGCGCCCCTCGGGCCATCAGAGGTGCGCAGGTAGCGCTCGAACTCACGAGCAATCGCCTCCCCGCTCGCTTCGGGCGCTTCGACCGTGTCGCGCGCCGCTTCCAGCTGCTGGATGTACGCCGCCATCTCCTCGTCATCGGACGCGAGCGAGTTGATCGTCTGCTCCCACTCCTCGGCCTGCTCCATCAGCTCGCCACGAGGGATCACCACGTCGACGAGTTCCTCCAGTTTGTCGATCAGTGCGAGCATCGCCTTCGGCGAGGGGGAGTGCTGCACGTAATGCGGCACAGACGCCCAGATCGACAGCGTCGGGATGTCGAGGATGTCCGCGGCATCCGACAGGGCGCTCAGCACTCCGACAGGCCCCTCGTAGCTGCTGCGCTCGATGTCGAGGGCCTGACGAACCTCAGCGCTCTCGCTGCTCGTGAACACGCTGATCGGGCGAGTGTGAGGAACATCGGCGAGCATCGCCCCGAGGCAGATGATCGCCGAGATGTCGTGGGTCAGCGCGGCGTCGAGAAGCTCAGCGCAGAATGCCTTCCAACTGCGCGACGGCTCAGTTCCGACCAGCAGATAGACATTGTCATTGTTCGAGCCGCTGATGTGCATCTCGGCATCATCGGCGAGCCCGTGGACAGGCTCCGCCGGGTGTGCAGGGCCGTACAGGGTGGCGCTCGGCCAGGTCAGTCGCTTCCGCCCCTCGGCGTCGGCAGAGATCACTGGTCTGTTGAACTGGAAGTCGAAGTACAGCTCGGGATCGACGTCGAATAGCGGCACGAGCTCGAGTTGGTCCTTCAGCATCCGAACCGCTCCCGTGGCGGCATCGCCCGCGTCGTTCCACCCTTCGAACGCCACGACCAGCAGTCGTCCGCCCAAGAAATCCAGTCCGTCAGTCACACGCATCCATGTCTTTTCGTCGGTCACCGAGAATCCGGCGCTCATCCCAGAATAGGCGCAAGCGCAAGCCGGTAGCATGGTGACACGTGACTGCCATAGCTCCGGCGGCCGTTCTGTGGGACATGGACGGAACCGTCGTCGACACCGAACCGTACTGGATCCAGGCCGAAACCGCCCTCGTCGAGGCGCACGGCCGCACTTGGACGTACGAGGACTCCATGACCCTCGTGGGTGCCGGCCTGTGGGAATCGGCGCAGATTCTGCGCGACCATGGCGTTGACATGGTGCCGGACGACATCGTCTCTCACCTCACGACAGCGGTGCGGCACCGGCTGACCACAGACGGAGTCCCGTTTCGTCCGGGGGCACAGCGGATGCTGTCAGAGCTGAACGCACGCGGTGTCCGCATGGCTCTCGTCACGATGTCCGTCCGTGCCATGGCGGAGCAGGTCGTCGGCCATCTGCCCTTCGAGGCGTTTGAGCTGCTGGTCACCGGGGACGAGGTAGCGCAGCCCAAGCCGCATCCCGAGGCGTATCTGACCGCGGCCGAGCGCCTCGGCGTCCCGATTGCCGACTGCATCGCCGTGGAAGACTCGCACAACGGGCTCTCAGCTGCCGTCGCCTCCGGCGCCCGCTCTCTCGCCATTCCGCACGCGGTGTCCCTCGATGACAGTTCCGACTACACACTCTGGCCTACCCTTGAGGGGCGCACGGTCGACGATCTTTTCTCCCTTCCCTTCCCCGATAAGGATGCCCCGGCATGACGACTCCGACCGAACGCCCCCAGAACAGCGGACCGTTTCGCGTGGGCGACCGCGTGCAGCTGACCGGGCCGAAGGGCAAACGCAACACGATCACGCTGGAAGCGGGCCGCCAATTTCACACGCACAAGGGCCTGATCGAGCACGACGACATCATCGGCAAACCGGACGGCTCCGTCGTAACGAATTCTGCAGGAATCGACTATCTGACGCTGCGGCCCCTTCTCGCAGATTTCGCGATGTCGATGCCGCGGGGAGCGGCGATTATTTATCCGAAAGATGCCGCCCAGATCATCGCACAAGCCGACATCTTCCCCGGGGCGACGGTCGTCGAGGCCGGTGTCGGCTCGGGGGCGCTGTCACTCTGGCTGCTGCGCGCCATCGGCCCGGCAGGCAGACTGATGTCCTTCGAGCGCCGTGAGGAGTTCGCCGACGTCGCCCGCGGCAACGTCGGCACGTTTCTCGGCACTGACCCCCGCACCTGGACGATCACGGTCGGTGACCTTGTCGACACGCTTCCGGATGCTGCGCCCGCGGCGAGCGTCGACCGCGTCGTGCTCGACATGCTCGCACCGTGGGAGTGTCTCGACGTCGTCTCTGACGCTCTCACACCTGGGGGAGTGCTGCTCTGCTACGTCGCAACGGTCACCCAGCTCTCACGCGTCGCCGAGGCGATCCGCGACAGCGGCTTGTACACCAATCCGGCCTCGACGGAGACGATGGTGCGCGGCTGGCATGTCGAAGGACTCGCCGTGCGCCCCGAACACCGAATGATCGGTCACACCGGCTTCCTCATCACCGCCCGCAGACTTGCGCCCGGCGCCGTGCTTCCCGAACTGAAGCGCAGGGCTTCGAAGAGCGACTTCAACGACGACGACGTCGAAGCCTGGACGCCCGGAGCGCTCGGCGAACGGTCGGTGAGCACCAAAATCCTGCGCAAGCGCGCACGCCTCGCTGAGGCCGGCGCTGCCGCGTCGAAGGCCCGTGGTCTCGACGACTCAGAACCGGGCGCGACCGACACACCCGGCGAGGCACACTAAACTTGACCAGAACGACGTCCGTGACACCGAAACGAGGTACCGTGCGCTACGCACCCGCCGTGCTCCTGTCCGCAGCACTCGTCACCGCGACACTGAGCGGTTGCTCCAGCGCATCAACCGGGGCCGCGTGCGTCGAGCCCGGAGACGCCTCGAGCCAGGTGTCCGTCAGCGGCGACTTCGGCGCCGAGCCGAAGGTCTCCATCCCGTCGCCCCTGTACGCGCCGTCAACGCAGGTGAGCACGGTGATCGAAGGCGACGGGGCAGAGCTCCAGGGCAACGAAGTCGTCGAGCTCGCGTGGTCGCTCTACAACGGCCGCACGGGCGAGAAGATCTTCGCGACGCCGTATGACGACCTCCAGCCGGCGAGCCCCGCGGGAATGCTCCCCGGCATGGCGGATGCCCTGGCCTGCCACACCGTAGGATCACGTCTCGTCGCCACGATCACTCCAGACGAGGGCTTCGGCGAGACCGGGAATCCCCAGTACGGCGTCAAGTCAGACGACACTCTTGTGATGGTCATCGACGTTGAGAAGTCCTATCTCGGCAAGGCGAACGGCATCAACGTTCCCGTCGTGCAGCCCGGCCTGCCTTCGGTCGCCGTCGCTCCCGACGGCACGCCGGGAATCACGATCCCGAACACCGACGCGCCGACCGAGCCGACATCGGCTCTGCTCAAACTCGGCGGCGGCGAGAAGGTGACACAGTCAGACACCGTTCTCGCGCACATCCAGAAAGCATCGTGGAACAACGAATCGATTACCTCATCGACGTGGTCCGACGGGTCGCCCAAGACGATTCCCATGCAGGAAGCTCCGGACGAACTCACCTCGGCTCTCGACGGCGTCGCTGTGGGGTCCCAGGTGATCGCCCTTGTGCCGACGTCGGACGGCGACACCTCCATCTACGTGATCGACGTTCTCGGCATTCTCTGACCGGGAGTGTCGGATGCTGCAATGCCGGCCCGACACTAGGATGAACTCGTGTCCGACTCCACTCGAGCTGCCCCGCGCGTTCCCGTCGAGGAACGCCTCTTCAGCCTTGTTCTCGCGCTCGTCGCCACCGAGTCGGGACTGACCAAGGACGCAATCCTCTCCACAGTGCAGGGTTATCGGCAGCGATTTTCCGCCGGAGGCGACAACGCGAGCCTTGAGCGACAGTTCGAGCGAGATAAAGACGACATTCGTGACCTCGGCATCCCGCTCGAGACGGTGACGCCGCCCGATGAAGAGGGCAACTCGCAGAACACCCGTTATCGCATTCCCAAGGGCGACTACGATCTGCCGGAGGACGTCACGTTTACGGCCGAGGAGATCACACTGCTCGGGCTCGCCGCGACGGTGTGGCGCGAGGGGACGCTCTCGGGAGAGTCCCAGCGCGCGCTGATGAAGCTGCGCTCACTGGGAATCACCGAGCTTGATCCCGTCATCGGGGTCGCTCCACGCCTGCGCACGCGAGAGGCAGCCTTCGAGCCCCTCCGCACGGCACTTGAGCGGCACCTCGTCGTCTCGTTCCCCTACATCAAACCCGGGGATGCTGCGGCGCGCACGAGAACCGTTGCACCGCTGGCCCTGGTTCAGCACAGCGGACGCTGGCATCTGTACGCTCTCGACGTCGACATCGACGAACGCCGCACCTTTCTGCTCTCGCGCATGTTGCAGGCACCGCGCTCGTCAAGCCGCACATTCGAAGCGCCCGATGACGCCGAGAGCTTCTCCGCGACCGCGCTCCGTGACCTTGATCGCATCTGGGAGGGCAACGTCGCGACAGTGCGTGCCGATCCGAACACACACGCGTGGTTCCGGCTGTCACGGCTGCACGGCTCCGAGGCAATCGATGGCGACCATTTCCGTCTGCATTTCACCGATATCAACATTCTCGCGGATGAGATCGCCGCGTTCGGCCCCGAGGCCGAGGCGCTCACGCCGCCCAGCCTGCGCGCGGCCATCGTTCAGCGCCTCACGCGCACACGCAGCGCACATTCCGATGCGGAGGAGGCCGAGTGAACCCACGCACCCCCGGCGCACGCGATAAGCTCGCGTTCCTGCTCTCCCTCGTTCCTTATCTGCTCGATCGTCGGCACTCGACAGTCGCCGAAGCCGCGGCGCATTTCGACGTTCCCGAAGATCAGGTCCGCCAATCCGTGCGTCTCATCGCGGTCTCGGGCGTCCCGGGCGAGAGCACGCAGTACCAGCACAACGATCTCTTCGACATCGACTGGGACGCATTCGAAGAGCATGACGAGATCATCATCACGCACTTGGTCGCGATCGATGACTCTCCACGGTTCTCGTCGCGCGAGGCGGCAGCGCTCATCGCGGGCCTCCAGTATCTTTCCGCGCTTCCGGAGCAGGCCGATCGCGACGTCGTCGGCGGCCTCATGGCCAAGCTCACCCGCGGAGCGTCGGAAGCACCCCTCCAGGTGGCCGTCGAGCAGGGAGCAGCTGACGAGACCCTCTCTGAAATCCGCGAGGCCGTCGCGTCAGAGCGGCAGATCGAGTTCACCTACATCAATGCGCGCGATGAACGCGAGCGTCGACGCGTCGATCCCTTGCGCATCGATTCGCTTGATCAGAATTGGTACATCCGCGCCTGGTGCCATCTGCGCTCCGGGGTACGCACATTTCGGCTCGATCGCATCTCAGATCTCACGATCATCGATGCCGAGATCACACACCGCGCCAGCGACGTCACGCTGCCTGACACACTCTTTCAAGCGTCAGATGCTGACATCACGGTGACGGTCGACATTGCAAAAGATGCCGTCCCCCTGATCGATGAATACATTGCATCTACTCAGGCGGGGGAAAGCCCTGACCGAGTCATTGCGTCCCTCCGTCTTGCCCACATCGCCGGTCTCGGTCGGTTGATCGTGGGATTGCCCGGGGTCGCCCGCGTCATCGACCCCCCTGAGGCCCGTCAGCAGATTGCAGATTGGGCATCCCGTGCCCTATCACGGTACGAGAACGATCGCCGTCCTTCGGCGAGCGTCCCGCCGGGACACGCTGTAGACTAATCCAACCTCCACTGATTGGTGTTTCATGCTTGGCAACTTGAATGGATGGCACCTTGTCATCATCCTCTTCCTCGTACTTCTGCTGTTTGGCGCCCCGAAACTTCCCGGGCTCGCGCGCAGCGTCGGCCAGTCGATGAAGATCTTCAAGAGCGAGATCAAGAACAACGACGACGAAGAAGCCTCAACAACGGGCGAGACCAAGCCCGAGGGCGAGAGCGCTCAGAAGACGACGCCGACGTCGTCAGAGTCGGCGCCCGCGCCCGAGAAGCCCTCTGACGATCCGACCTCTCACTCCTGACGACAGCTGTGTCTGAACAGCCCGCACTCCCCAGCAAGAAGAAGACGCGGAAGAACACTGACGGCCGCATGACGCTGGCCGAGCACCTGCTTGAGTTGCGCAAACGCCTCTTCATCGCCGCGATCGCAATCGTGGTTGGAATGATTCTGGGCTTCGTCGTGTCCAACTACGCAATCGAACTCATGTCAGAGCCGATTCGTCAGCTTGCCGACTCAAAGCTCGCGAACCTCAACTTCGACACGGTGACAAGCGGCTTCGATCTGCACATGAAGGTCGCGCTGACCCTCGGTTTTGTTGTCTCCGCACCGGTCTGGCTGTACCAGATCTGGGCGTTTCTCGTACCCGGCTTGAGACGCACAGAGGTCAAGTACATCCTCGGCTTCATCCTCACCGCGATTCCGCTGTTCTTCGCCGGCTGCTTCGCCGGCTGGACCGTCATGCCGCACATCGTCGAGCTGATGGCCAACTTCACCCCCGAAGACGCATCAAACCTGTATCAGGCGGGCTACTACTACGACTTTATTCTGAAGCTCGTTCTCGCCGTCGGCATCGCGTTCGTCCTGCCGGTCTTCCTTGTCCTGCTGAACTTCGTGGGCGTGCTCTCGGCCAAAGCCATCATCAAGGGATGGCGCATCGCACTTCTCGTGATCATGCTGTTCTGCGCGATCGCGACCCCCGCCGCCGATGTGATCTCGATGTTCCTCCTCGCGATTCCCATGATCGTGCTCTACTTCGCCGCCTACCTCGTGTCATTCCTCAACGATCGTCGCCGCGCGAAGAAGGCGGCAAAAAATGAGTCTGAGTATCAGTCGTGACGGCACCCGTTCCCGCATCCCAGCCCACTGACACATACTCGGCATTCACCGCTGACCTTGACTTCTCTCTCGACGAGTTTCAGCAGCAAGCCTGTGCAGCCATCGACGCCGACCACAGTGTTCTCGTCGCCGCGCCAACTGGGGCAGGCAAGACCGTCGTCGCCGAGTACGCGATTCACACCGCGATGCGCGAGGCGAACGCTAAGGTCTTCTACACAGCTCCGATGAAGGCGCTGAGCAATCAGAAATTTATCGAACTCACCGAGCGCTACGGCGCGGATGCTGTCGGCCTCCTCACCGGAGACACCAATATCAACCCTCGTGCTCGCATCGTCGTCATGACGACCGAAGTGCTGCGCAACATGCTGTACGCCGACTCCGATCTGCTTCCGAACCTGGCATTCGTCGTCCTCGATGAAGTGCACTACCTCGCCGACCGGTTCCGCGGTGCTGTGTGGGAGGAAGTGATCATCCACCTCCCGGAGCGTGTACGTCTTGTCGCGCTCAGTGCGACGGTCTCCAACGCGGAGGAATTCGGCGATTGGATTCAGACCGTGCGCGGGGACACCGAGGTGATCGTCTCCGAAGACCGTCCCGTACCCCTTGAACAGCACGTTCTCATTCAGGGAGATCTCGTCGAGCTGTTCGCAGACGCCGGCACCTCAGACAGTGTAAATCCGGAGCTTGTCCGGCTCGCGAAGTACGGCGGACGCGCCCCGGTGAGCAATCGCGACAGACGCGGTCGCCAGCGCGGCGGGGGAGTGCACCGTGTGCGCCGTGAAGAGGTCGTGCGCCTGTTGGAATCGCACCAGCTGCTACCCGCCATCTTCTTCATCTTCAGCCGGGCCGGGTGCGATGGCGCCGTCGAGCAGGTGGTGCGATCCGGGCTTCGACTCACCGATCGAGACGAACGCACGCAAATCCGCGAGTTCGCGGAAGAGCGTTGTCGCAGCATCCCAGACAGAGATCGGGCAATCCTCGGCTATTGGTCCTGGCTCGAGGCTCTGCAGCGCGGCGTTGCTGCTCATCACGCCGGCATGCTTCCCATCTTCAAAGAGGTCGTCGAAGAGCTCTTCCGCCGGCGGCTCCTGCGGGTCGTCTTCGCCACCGAGACGCTGTCGCTCGGCATCAATATGCCAGCGCGCACGGTCGTTCTCGAGAAGCTGCAGAAGTTCAATGGCGAGTCACGCGTGCAGATCACCCCCGGGGAGTACACGCAGCTCACGGGACGCGCCGGCCGCCGTGGGATCGATGTCGAGGGCCACTCGGTCATTTGCTGGCATGACGGTCTGGAGCCGGGCACGGTCGGCTCCCTCGCATCAAAGCGCAGTTACCCGCTGAAATCTAGCTTCCGGCCGACGTACAATATGGCGGTCAACCTGATCGCCCAGTTCGGGCGGCAGAGGACCCGTGACATCCTCGAATCGTCGTTCGCGCAGTTCCAGGCTGACCGTGCGGTGCTCGCGATGGCGCGTACGGTGCGTGAGCAGGAAGCTTCCCTCGCTGGCTATGCCGAGTCGATGGAGTGTGAGCGCGGCGACTTCTCCGACTATGCCGGTGTGCGCCGAGAATTGACCGATCTGGAGCGCAAGAGCAACCAGGTCGGGTCGATGTCCCGGGCGAAGCGCGACAAGCGCCAGAAGCGCATCGCAGAGTTGCACAGGCGCATGCGGCAGCATCCGTGCCATGGGTGCCCCGACCGCGAATCGCACGCTCGATGGGCGGAACGCTGGTGGCGTCTCAAGCGCGAGACCGATCAGCTGAGGCGCCGCATCTCGTCACGCACCAGCGCAGTCGCTGCCGTGTTCGACCGCGTCACTGACGTGCTGGCATCGCTGGACTACGTGCGATCCGATGCCGACGGCGAACCGCAGCTGACCGATGACGGACATGTGCTGTCTCGGGTGTACGGTGAGCGCGATCTTCTGGTGTCGGAATGCCTGCGGAACGGCCTGTGGGACGATCTCGACGGCGCGTCGCTGGCCGCGATGGTGAGCTGCTTACTTTTCGAGCCGAAACGCGACTCAGCGGAGTATGCGCAGCAGTATCTGCCGCGCGGTCCGTTCCGGCGGGCGCTCACCGAGACGGTGAATGTCTGGAGCGTTCTCGACGATCTGGAGGAGCGCCACCGACTCTCCCGTTCCGAGCCGCCCTCGACAGCCCTCGCACCGGCCGTGCACCTGTGGGCACGCGGCGCGGATCTCGACCGGGTGTTGATCGAAGCCGATATGGCGGCGGGAGACTTTGTCCGATGGTGCCGCCAGATCATCGACCTTCTCGACCAGATCAGTGGAATCGCCTCGCCAACGATGTCGAAGACCGCTCGAGCCGGCATCGAAGCCATTCGGAGAGGCATCGTCGGGTACGCCTCCGTCTGATTCACAGCAACAACCTCGTAGGCTGAAGGGCGTGTCTTCAACTCGACGTCGAAAGCCTGAACGCGACAAACCGCTGCTTTCGCTGATTCCCGCGATCGTTATCGCCGCAGCATCCGGGCCCGTCCTCGACGCGGCGTACCCGGACAAGGACATCTGGCCGCTCGCTTTCGTCGGCATCGCCATGGTTCTCATCACGCTGATCGGGCGCCGGGCCGGAACGGGTTTTCTCGTGGGTTTCATTGCCGGGTTGTCGTTCTATCTCACCCACATCTTTTGGGCGACTCTCTATCTCGGACCGGCCCCGTGGGCCGCTCTGTCGACGCTCGAAGCACTGTTCTTCGGGCTGGGCGGGATGCTCATCACTCTCGCATACCGGTGGGGGCCACGCGTCTGGACCTCTGCCGCCGGTCGGTACGCCGCCGTTCCCGCCGTCGTCGCAGCGCTCTGGACCGCCCGCGAAGTTGTCGCAGGGACGTGGCCGTACGGCGGTTTTGCGTGGGGACGCGTCGCCCTCAGCCAGTCACAGAGTCCATTCGCCGACCTGGTGTCGTGGCTCGGGCTCTCAGGTGTGAGCTTCGTGATCGTCTTCATCACCGCGGTCATCGTGCAGGTACTCATCGCTCCGGGGCCTCTGAAACTGTCGGCCGCGGTCCTGCCCGTCGGGCTCATCGCCAGCGTCCTGATCATCCCCATCTGGCCCACACAGCAGAATGGCACCACGACGATCGCCGCAGTACAGGGTAACGGCAAGGCCGGGTACTTCGATGAACGCGAACCGGGCGACATTCTGGTCTCGCAGCTGAAAGCCACTCAGGGCGTGATCGGCCACAGCATCGATCTTCTGGTGTGGCCGGAGAACGGCTCGGATCTTGATCCGACGCGTGACAGTTCGGCCGCCGTCGCCCTCAACCTGCTGAGTCAGTCGCTCGGGGGAGCGCCGATTCTGACCGGAACAATCACGAAGCGCGATGGGCTGTACTACAACTCGTCGCTTCTTCTGCAGGAAGGCCGTGTCGCCGACTACTACGACAAGGTGCGCCCGGTGCCGTTCGGAGAATACGTTCCCGACCGATCGTTCTGGGAGCCGTTCGCGCCCGACTTGATCGGGCTGATTCAGCGCGAATACACGCCGGGAACACGCGACGCGGTGATGAACATCAACGGCATGATCGCCGGGGTGTCCATCTGCTTCGACATCGTCGACGACGGTTTGGTGAGAGACACCGTCGACCGCGGTGCGCAGATCATTCTCGCCCAGACGAACAACGCTGATTTCGGCCAGACGGATGAGAACCAGCAGCAGTTGGCCATCGCCCGAATGCGCGCCATCGAGACCGGGCGCGCGCTCGTCAACATCTCAACGGTCGGCGAGAGCCAGATGATTGCTCCCGACGGATCGACGATCCAGGAGATCCCCGCTTATCAGCCGGGCTATCTTCTGCAGACTCTCCCGCTGATGCGCGGCGAGACGCCTGCTGTAAAAATGGGCGGTCAGATCGAGTTGTTCATCGTGCTTGCTGGCCTCAGTGCACTCGTGGCCGCCGGCACGGGTGCCAGGCGGCCACGTCAGGGTCGCTGAGTCAGTCAGCGATTAGGCGCTCTTCTGCTCGCCTCTCCGGCTGCGAAGGTACTCGAGCCGCTCCTGAAGGAGCACTTCGAGTTCTTCACGGCTGCGCCGTTCAAGAAGCATGTCCCAATGTGAACGGGGAGTCTTGGCGTCCGAATGATCGACCGTGACGGTCTCGGTGCCGACAAGGAGCAGTGCTTCCGCACCGCATGCCTTGCACTCCCACGTGTCCGGAGCTTCAGCGTCCGCTGCAAAAGTGAGGGATGTCTCCTTCTTGCATTCGGTGCACTGGTAAGTGCGCTGAACTCGTTCCGAAAATACGACGCCCTCTTCGCTTTGCAAGCTCTGGGCGCCGAGGCGCATTCCGCGCAAACTGCGATCTGCCATTGTGTGGTCTCCTTCTCGCCGCTCTCATCATGTATAAACCAACAAGCTGGGCAAATGCTTCCAGCAGGTGCGGAATCGACGCCCGAGAAGGGCGTGGATGCTGTCAGCTCCGCGTCATTCTCACGGCGACATCGCAGCGATCAGTGACGATTCCTTCGACGCCCCACCGATGCAGTCTGGCCATGTCCTCAGGGTCATTGATCGTCCACACATGCACCTCGATTCCTGCACGGTGCATCACGCGCACCATCCGTGGGGAAACCAGCCGCAAAAATCCTCGCTTCTCCGGTATTTGAACGACAGGGATGCCGGAGAGCACGGCAGCGACCCGCGACGGAATTCCAAGCAGCATCCAGGGAAGCGCCGCAATGATCAGACGCGATGAGGCGCTCGTCGTCACGCCGGGAAGCAGCGCCGTGACGGCGCGTCGCGTCGCTTCGTCGAACGAGGTGACGAGCACACGATCGATGGCATCGGCATCGATGACGGCCTGAGCTGCAGGCTCAGCAGCATCCCTGGCCTTCACATCAATGTTGAACCGGACCTCGGGAAATGCGGAAAGTGCGTCTGCGAGCCTTGGGATGCTCTCACCCGCACCTAAATCGAGGGCACGAAGCGTCTCATAGGGCTCATCGGCGATCTGCCAGGTGGTTCCGCCCAACCGCACGACCGGGTCGTGGTGAATGACGCAGATGCCGTCCTGAGTCACATGAACGTCGGTTTCGATGTAATCGGCACCGGCGGCAACAGCAGCGCTGAAAGCGGCGAGAGTGTTCTCGGGGACCCCGGCGGCAAGACCACGATGAGCGAAGATGCGGATGTTCTTCTGCGGGGCGAGAAAGCTGACGGTCACGGGTGTCCGCCCTCCGTCGGCAGGGTCAGCGCGGCCGCCGCATGACGTGTGACCCGTTTCATGACCTGCGCCCTCCATCGACCGCGATTGGCGATGCTTCTTCGCCCTCGAATCTATCAGTGTGAGCGGCCTCGTCTTGGTAGTCTCGGGAGGTACGCGCGGTCCGTCCGCACCCCATCGTCAAGGAGTATTTCGTGTCCAACCCCCTTCAGCCTGGTTCGCTCGACGGCACCCGCGTTCTCGTCACCGGTTCCAGCCGCGGTGTCGGTGCTGACACCGTCCGCTATTTCGCCGAGGCCGGAGCCCAGGTTGCGATCAATTTCCGCAATAAAGAAGCACGTGCGGTGAAGCTCGCCACGGCGATTCGAGAGAGCGGCGGCACGGCGATCACAATTGGTGCCGACCTGACCGATCCCGAGTCGGTGGCATCAATGTTCGACACGGTCAAGAAGGAGTTCGGCGGCCTCGACATCCTCGTGCTCAACGCCTCGGGCGGCATGGAGTCCGGAATGGAAGAGGATTACGCCATGGTCCTCAATCGCGATGCGCAGGTGAATGCGCTCACAGCTGCCGAGCCGCTGATGGGGAAAGGCTCACGCGTCGTCTTCGTGACGAGTCATCAGGCGCATTTCATTCGCACGACTCCGACGATGCCTGAGTACGAAGCTGTTGCACGCTCAAAGCGTGCCGGCGAGGATGCACTGCGTGAGAAGATCCCCGCGCTCAGTGACGCGGGGATCGAGTTCGTCGTTGTCTCGGGCGACATGATTGAGGGCACCATCACGGCGACGCTGCTGAACCGCATGAACCCGGGAGCACTCGACGAACGCAAGAAGGCTGCGGGACGCCTGTACAACGTTGCGGAGTTCGCAGCAGAAGTTGCCCAGGCCGCCGTTGACGAGGTTCCGTCTGACAATACGCGCCTCGTCGGTGATGTGTCCGACTTCACACCCGAAAGTTAACATCACGACGCGTCCCGTCGCGATGCCCCCGATGAACGTCACTCGACGGCGTCCGTCTCGCTCCCTCTGACGGGAATCGCGGAGGATGCCGATGCGGACTCAGTCGTCGTAAGATCCCGCGGTGACCGGCTTATCGCGACCGCGCGCAAAGACGATCCCTTCAAGCGTCTGCGCTGTCCCGCCGACCACGAGCATCGTCGCGGCCAGAATCAGCAGAACGCCGGCTGCGAAGATCGGGGACAGGACCACGAAGACGCCGCCGACAATGCTGAGCACCCCGTACACAACGGCGAGCCATTTCAGCGAACTCGTCGGCAATGACGCCAACGCGGCGACCCCCTCGACAATCCACACAAGCCCGACGATTGTGGCCAGTACGGTGATGCCAAACCCGGGGTTGATCAGGATCAGGATTCCGGCAATGACCATCGCAATGCCCAGAACCACGGCAAGGATCTTGCCGCCCGTCGTCTCTCCGAAGGCTGTGAGGCCGATGACGCCGCGTACGATCCCGCTCACGATGAAGAAGAGCCCGAATGCCCAGGCAACGAGGACAAGCGTCACACTCGGCCACGCCCAGATGACGATTCCCAGAACGACGGCCGCGAGGCCGCCGACGATCAACGCTGCCCGGATGCCGTTGATCTGGGCAGGGGAGAGGGCGGTGTGATCCACAAGCCACCGGGTTCCGTTGTCGGCCACAATTCCTCCTCGAATTCGTCGCTTACCTCCACTTTCGCGCAGAACTGCACAATTTGCACTCATTTGATGGATCGTCCGCCAGCAGAACCGCCTACGAAGCGTGCGCGTGGATAACCAGGGTGAGCATTGGGAACCGATATCCTTCGCATTATGTCAAGTAATATCGATTATCATGCATTAATCAACCATCCGCCGGGAGGGGTGACTCATCTGCACGAGGCAGCAATGACCAGCGATTCCGTCGCGCACGCACGCGTTGAGCCTGAGCGGATGCACCTCAGAGAGCAGTCGCTATGCGACACAGCGTCGCGAACCTGACATCACGCCAGGACGCTGTCACACACGCACACGCACGGCACCAACGCGTTGCTGCGAGCATGGGCGCTCATGGACGAGTCAGCGGGAAACGCAGTCGGACAATCCGACGAAGACCTGCAACCTGCACGAACATCGAACGCGTCGAGACAGCACGCCTGTCAGAGTCGAGGCCGCACAGCGGAGCACAGATGCCGCCACAACACGACCCCCTCACGCAGCGCATTCTCGAGAGCAACGCCGCACCTCAGCGCCCATCCCGCGCACGCTCTTGCATGCTGATAATGTACATTATGTCAACTAAACTTTTCAGAGGCCAACGGAGCCACTGCCCCGCTCGATTCAAAGTTGCCACACCCCAGTCGACCATCGTCACTGCCCATCCGCCACAGTGAATCACCGCGAACCGCCGCCTTTTCCGCTCTACGTGGGATGACTCACCCGCGCGCGGGCTGCCGCGTCCGCATCCTTGTCTCGCCTCGCCAGAACTAGTACACGACTCCAGTTTTCACATTATGGAATTCCTGGCTGATGTCCCCTGCGACACCGCAACGCGGATGGGCTACCTCTCTAAGCGATCTCGCCCAGCGAGGAGCGTTGCTCTCCCCTACTCGTTAGTCTGAATCCATGACACGTCGAATTTTGCTCCTTCGACATGCGATGCCCGACGCGTCACCCGATAGTTCTCCTGACACCTGGCCGCTAAGCGACGAAGGCGCGACGGCGGCGTCGCAGCTATGCGGGCGACTTCCCGCTAACGGTGTCCTCGCATCAAGTCCAGAACTCAAGGCCCGGCAGACTCTCGAACAGGCAGTCGGTAGGCATACAAATATCGTTGTCGATTCCCGCTTCGCGGAAGTGAATCGCCCAGGTGAGCCGTTTGACGATGGATTTCACGATCGACGGTTCGCGTGGATCGTTGGCCATCCGCACCCAATCCACGAGCATTGGGAAACCCCAAAAGCCGCAGCGTCACGGTTTCAGGCAGGTATCGACGCAATCGATGGCGAGTCGATCGTCGTCGCGAGCCATGGCATGGTGCTGACGGCATGGCTGGTCGCCGTTGGCGTGGTGCGACCGGGCCAAGAGGCCGGCCGCTTCTGGAGCACGCTCTCCATGCCCGACCTGATCGAGGTGCCGGTGCCGTGACCCTCGTCGCCCGTAAAATGGCTCTCATGCCCACAGCCCCGATCGCCACTGATGCTCGCGGAGACTCGCTTATCGAAGTCGTGCGCACCGATTCGGCCGGGCTGAACGAGGCAAGCGCACGCACGCCGTGTCCACTGGCACTCGTGGTGGTCGTCGATGGGCATTCCGATCGGGTTCTCTTCGGTCTTAATCGGTGGCGGCGATCGTTGGAGCTGCCCGGCGGAATGGTGGAGGATGACGAGCCCTTTGAGAGCGCCGCCTCTCGGGAGCTCCAGGAAGAAACCGGAATCACCGTTCCGCAACCGCTGCTCTTGGGATATGCGTACTTTGAGCTGACAGCTCCCCCGCGAGAGGAACTCGGGGCCATCTTCTTCGCACGGGTCACTGATGCCATTGCGACGCCAAGCGACGAGCTTGTGGAGCTGGCGTGGCGGGTGCCCCTGACAGCATCCGACAGCCCTGTTTCCCACCTCGACGATGTCATTGCAGCGTGGGCACTCGACGCAGTGGCGAGCTGACGCCATGCGCCGCATCGCACTTCAGGCGCCGGAAGGCGTGCGCTGGATGCCGGATCAGTATTCCGGCGCAGGCGTTCTCGTGCTCGCCGGCTCGAGCGGACGTATCGACGAAGATCGAGCCAGAGTCTTCGCGCAGCTGGGGTGCGTCGCCGAGTCGATACGCTGGTTTGGCGGGGCCGGGCAACATGACGGGCCGTGGGAGATTCCTCTCGAGACATTCGCTGAACGAGTCGAGAATCTCGCCAGAACCTGCGACCGTGTCTATATCGTCGGAACCTCGTTCGGGTCTGAGGCCGCGCTTCTGACCGGCGCCCACGTCGATGCCGTGTCCGGCGTCGTCGCGTTCGCCCCCTCAGATGTCGTCTGGGCTGGATTCGACGGCACAGGACACGAGACCTCCCATTGGACGCTGGATGGCACGCCCCTCCCCTACGTTCCGTTCGATTTCGATGCGCATGTGCCCAGCGACGAGCCGAGTTTTCTTCCGCTGTATACCGCCTCGCGTGTGACATACGCACATGAGGTCGAGTCAGCGTCGATTCCCGTTGAGCGCATCAGAGACCTCGTTCTCGTTGCGGGAGGCGACGATCGAGTCTGGCCGAGCGTTGCGCAAGCCGAACGCATCCGTGACAGGCGTCAGGGATGCCCATTCGCCACAACCCTCGTGAGCCACAACATTGCAGGGCACCGCACCTTACTCCCCGGCGAGTCCCCGGTCTCTTCAGGGCGAATTATGGCGCGCGGAGGCACGGAGGAAGCCGATCGTGCACTTGGCGCCCAAGCCTGGGGCACCATTCTCGACGTGCTCAGACCCAACGGAGAATAGACGAGACGGCCTCGGATATCAGGACACGATACTGACGCCCTGCACTCCGCTGGTTCGCCGAACATCCGCTCTGTGCCAGCCTCTCGGGCGCTGGCCCTCGCACCCGCGATTTTCCGGTGTTACGACCACGTCTTGGGCGTTCATGTGATGCGATTCGCTGACGCTAATGTATGTTCGCCCGAGTGACACAGGCAGCCGCTGATCTGTGCGCACGCAGGGTCACGGTGCTCAGTCACGTGCCGAGTGCATCAGCCAGACGCCGATGCTCGCCGATATGACAAGCACGACGACGATGCCGAACCAGGCGATGTCATAAGCGCTCGGCAGGCTCTCGGCCATAGGGAATCTCTCCGTGTCGCTGTGCAGCGCCGAGGCCAGCGAGGTTACGGCGACGGCAGCGAGTGTCAGTATCAGTGGAACAGTCGCGCACCAGCGCTTCTGACGGGCACTCCACCGGGGTGAGGTCGCCACCATGATGACTCCGATGACCCAGCCGACGACCGGAAGAACGATGCCGGCAAACCCGTAAGCGATCGCCGCGACATAGGCGAACGCGCGCGAGTCTCGCCAGCGCTCCCCCGCTCCGGCGCCTCGCGACCGGGGTACGTGATGTCCAGCAATGTTACTGACCATTAACCAAAAATACCCCACGGCGTCACTTTCGGCAACGATTCGATAACGAAATTGAGGTCCAATGGATGCTCGTGCACGAATAAAGAGCGGGTACTCGCGCACGGATAAACTTGACGGATGCCGAAAACGCACCGTGAGCGAACGCGCGCTGCCTATGATCGCGTCGCCATCGATTACGCGGAACTTCTTGAGAACGAACTCACAGAACGCCCGCTCCACCGTCATCTTCTCGATGACATCGCTGTTCGGGTGCGCGGCCCCGTGCTCGACGTGGGCTGTGGCCCAGGGCGCGTCGCCCAGTATCTGGCAGAACGCGGCGTGACAGCATCCGGCATCGATCTCTCTCCCGCGATGGTCGCCGAGGCCCAGCGACGGCACCCGAGCATCGACTTTCGCGTCGGTACGCTCGATGAGTTGGGAGTCGCCGATGCGTCCCTTGGTGGCATTGTCGCCTGGTACTCGATCATCCACACGCCGGAATCCGAGCTCTCGAATGTTGTCGCCGAATTCCGCCGCGCGCTCTCGCCCAACGGCGTCTTGCTCATCGCATTTCAAGCCGGTGCCGCACAGAGAGTCACGATCACGAGCGCATACGGGCACGAGGACCTCGACTATGTCGCGTACCGCCATTCTCCGGACGTCATCGTCTCGGCTCTCGAAGCTGCTGGATTCGTCGTCGAGCTGCGCGCCGAGACGGCGCCGACACGGCACGAGCGCACAGCCCAGGCCTACCTCGTCGCGTCGATAGCACACAGACGCTCGGATGCCGTCCCCGACGACCCCCTCACGACATCGCGGCTGCTGCTTCGTTGTCCCGCCCTCGACGATGTCGACGCGATCACCGCTGCCTGCCAGGATCCCGAGATCCAGCGGCGGGTACCCGTGCCTGTCCCCTATCGGCGCGAGCATGCCGTTGCTTACGTGATGTCCTTCTGCGAAGACGGCTGGCGCAGCGGCGAGAGATTTACCTGGGCGCTCGATGCTGACGGCACATTTGCAGGAGTGGTCGGCCTCGACGCAGTCGCACACGGCTCGGCGAACCTCGGCTTCTGGCTGGCGCCCGATCAGCGTGGGCACGGTTACCTCTCGGAAGCCGTCACCGCCGTCCTCGACTACGCATTCGGAACACTGAACTTGGAGCGCGTTGAATGGCGGTGCTATGCGGGAAACCGCGGCTCAGCACGTGTGGCACAGCGCACCGGTTTCCGATTCGAAGGCGTGCGCCGCTCCGCGTCGATGGGCCGCACCGGTCGCGAAGACGACTGGGTCGGCAGCATCCTCGCGACAGATGACCGCACACCTCAGCCCTGGCCGCTGCTCGACGCGTAGTTCAGCCCCGAATCTCCGAGAGCACATTCGCCACGCGTACCCGGAAATCCCACGGACTGTTCTCGGGAAGGGCATCCACGGGCCACCAGGCGACGTCCTCACTCTCATCGCTTGCTCGCGGCTCCCCCGTCGCCAGGGCCGCAAAACCGAGATCCCAGTGTCGACGGCAGCGCCCGAACGCCGCGGCCAGCTCATGGCGATTCAGATCCTGTGGTGCATCTGACAGCATCCGAATGTGCTCAAGGCCGCTCTCTTCGTACGATTCACGCGCTGCGGCTGCTGCTGCCGTGGCATCGCCCGCTTCGATGTGGCCGCCAAGCTGAACCCAGAACCGGCCCTTCTTGTGGAAGCACAACAGAATGCTCCGAAATGATGGCGAGAAGATGAAGCAGCTCGCCGTGACATGATCGGATCCCGCTGCCCGGTCGAGAGCGCCGTCCCCGTGCGCTGTGAGGAATTCGAGGTACTCGTGCCGTCGATATGCCTGTTCGGCCGAGTTCGGAGTCCAGTCAGCCAGGTGCCGCCTGAGCTCGCTGGACCGCCACGGATTCGTCACGTCACCCACACCCACCAGTATGTCGCACGGCGGCGCAGGCGCCTGACCGGGGGCACGGTGGAGCCGCCCGATCAGGTGCTGTCGTCGTGTCTCTCAGCGCGACGGCGTGCGGACTCGGTCGGCATGCCCAGCTCGTTCAACGGCGACGTATCGCTCTCGACAGGCCGGGCCTCGACCGGGCAGATGAGGACTGCGTTGTCCGTCGACCGATCTATCGAGTGCTTTGACATCGCGTAGTCGCAGATCGGACACGAATCTTCGGGGCGCAGTTCGTGCACATCGTCCTCGTAGGGGCCGACATCGGCGGGACCCATAGCAGGCACGAGCCTGTCTTCGACGCGCCGGAAGAAGTTGTCGTACCGGCCCGCCCCATCACGAGACTCCTCTGAAGGGACCATGCTCCCATTCTAGGTTTGCTCATGTGGAAAGGCTAGAGCTGCATTCCACCGTCAAGAGGCAACCGTGAGAGCCGGGCGAGGCTTGCCTCCCACCCGGCAACGTGTTCGGCCTTCTCAGCTGCCGAGGTGAACCCGGATTCGCTGATTTCGATCGTGGTTCCCCCGGCCGGGTCGTCGAGCAGCCGAATATCCACTTCGAGAGTGTGGTTGTCGCCCGTCCAGCGCATGGTGAAGACGAGTTTCTCCCCGGGAACAACCTCGAGGATCTGCCCGCCGACCGAAACATTGGGCGAGACAACCCGCCAGCTCTGCCCAACTTCGGGAACGAACTCTGCCTCGGTTCCCTCCGGAGACGCCCAGAACCAGCGCTGGATGAACTCGGGCTCCGTCCATAGCCGCCAGACATCCGCCCGCGGGCGAAGAACATCACGAATGACGCCTCCGAGCTGATCCTCATCGACGCGATCGATCATGACATTCCTCCCACTGTCACTTTTCGCCGAAGCCGGTTTCAATCAACTCTGCCAGGTCTGCGACCGCCGTGCTGGCGTCGGGACCGGTTGCGGACAAATCCACGTCACGCCCCTTCACCAGCCCCAGGGACATGATGCCCAGCAGGCTCTTCGCGTCGACGCCGTTCACTGTGACATGCGCGTCGAACTCACTCGCCTTCTTGACGAAGTCAGCGGCGGGGCGCGCGTGCAGGCCATCGCGATTCACCAGTGTGACGGTCCGAGTCACTGGACCACCTGGTTCAGCGGTTTCCGTCACGGCCGCCTCGCTTGTACCACTCGGTCCACCACGGCCCGCGTGCTCGGCGGCGGCGACAACAGCGGCGATGTCTCCCCCGGTCTCCGCGGCGACAGCAGCGGCAACCGTTCCCTCAACAAGTGGCGCATCCGCAATCGTGACCCTGCTGCGCTCATCCTCATCGAGGAAGTCGAGTGCGGTCTCTGCGGTGAGAACCGCGGAGCCCAGATCGCACAGAATCACGGCGCCATCGCCCGACTCAGCCTCGCCGAGGGCCCGCGAGACTTTGTCGAAACTCGTCCCGATTCCGTCCTCATCGGTGCCACCCGCGGGGCGCATCGTCACTGAGGGCGCCATCTGCACCGCAAGCTCCACAGTCCCCTCGGCGATCTTTGAGCTGTGCGAGACGATCACCAGGCCGACGCTCACGCGTCGTCCTTCGCCACGTCTGCGGCAACCCGCAAAATCAGTGCCGTGGATTGCGCGCCCGGGTCTCGGTGCCCGATCGCGCGCTCCCCCAGATAGCTCGCCCGCCCCTTGCGAGCCACCAAGGGCTCCGTGGCTGCGGCGCCGCCCTCCGCCGCTTGCGCAGCCGCGTCGAGAACGTCAGCGGTGCTGGCGCCATCGCTCGCCGCTCTCTCCGCAGCGTCGACGGCTGGAGTCCACGCATCGATCATCGTTTTGTCGCCGGACTCTGCCTTTCCCCGCAGCACGATTCCGTCTCGGGCTGCTGTGAGCAGGGCAACGATATCGTCAGACCCCAGTTCTGCAGTGCCAGCGACAGCCCCGGATGCTTTGAGAAAGGCCGTTCCGTAGAGGGGGCCCGCAGCGCCTCCGACCGTCGAGATCAAAGTCGACGCCACGCGCTTCAGAATGCCGGAAACCGTCGCGGCGTCATCGGCATCCCGAATCGCCGTCAGCACGGCTTGAAACCCGCGATCCATGTTCTCCCCGTGATCACCGTCTCCGATCTCCCGATCGAGACGAACCAGTTCGCTCCGGTTCTCTGCGATCACGGCTGCACTTTGGACGAGCCATTCCCGCGCCCATGATGCGTCGACTGTCATCGTCACACTCCTTGCCTTCCGGTGTCTTCTCTGGCGTGGCTTATCGGCCCCAGCGCAGCGCCGATGTCTGCACGGGAGCATCCCACAGGTCTGTGAGCTCGTCATCGAGCTTCAAAACGCTCAGCGAGGCGCCCTGCATCTCCAACGACGTCGTGACATTGCCGACGTGATTTCGCGCCACAGTGATTCCGCGGTCGGCAAGCACCTGCGCCGCATGCCGGTAGACGATGTACAGCTCGATCAGGGGTGTGCCGCCCATGCCATTGACCAGGAGAAGGGCATTGTCGCCTGATTCGATTCCGAGGTCAGACAGAATCGGCTCGAGCAGCCTGTCGACGATGCGGTCGGCGGTCTCGAGCCCGATCTTCTCGCGCCCGGGTTCTCCGTGGATCCCGATCCCGATCTCGATCTCGTCATCTTCGAGGGCGAAGCTCGGCTCCCCCGCATGCGGAACGACGCACGGCGTGAGCGCAACGCCCATGGTACGGACGTTGGCGTTCACACGGCGGGCGATCTCGGCGACCTCGGCGAGCGAATCACCGCGCTGCGCGGCAGCGCCCGCGGCCTTCTCGACGAGCACAGTACCGGCGACGCCGCGCCTGCCTGCGGTAAACAGCGAGTCCTGCACAGCAACGTCATCATCGATAACAACCGATTCGACGTCGATCCCGTCAGCGGAGGCAAGGTCAGCGGCCGTTTCGAAATTAAGAACGTCTCCGGTGTAGTTCTTCACAATGTGCAGAACTCCGGCACCGGCATCGACAGCTTTCGTCGCCGCGACGATCGGGTCCGGCGTCGGCGATGTGAACACCGGGCCGGGGACGGCGGCATCCAGCATCCCGAACCCGACGAATCCGGCGTGCAACGGCTCATGCCCGCTTCCTCCGCCGCTGACGATCCCGACTTTACCCGCGACAGGGGCATCGACGCGGACCACGAACGTCGGGTCGAATTCCGCCCGGACGAGGTCGGCGTGCGCGCCCGCGAACCCCTCCACAGACTGCGCAACGACGTCTTTCGGGTCATTGATGAGCTTCTTCATTGGAACTCTCCTCCAGCGATGATCATGTGCGGCTCGGGGATGCCTGCACTCTTCAAACTACGCTGTTGGCGACGCTTCGGGTAGGTCTTGCGACGAGTGGCGGGCGGATGCTGCGACCCAGGCCTCGAGCTTGGCCGCCGCGGCCCCCGAATCGACAGTTTCCCGAACGATCTCCAATTGCTCGGCGAAGCGGTCGACCATGCGTCGTTCCGACTGCGCGGGATCCTCTTCGAGCCGGTACGAGACCATGCCTGCCGCCGCGTTCAGCAGCACGATGTCACGCACAGGCCCCGTCTCTCCCGCGAGAACACGGCGCAGAACATCAGCGTTGTACTCGGCGTCACCGCCCAGAAGATCATCGATCGACGCGAGTTCGATCCCCAGGTCGCGCGGATCCAGATCGTGTTCGGTGACGAGACCGCGCGAAACCTCCCAAATGTGCGAATGCCCCGTGGTCGTGAGCTCGTCGAGTCCGTCGTCTCCGCGGAAGACCAGCGCTGTCGCGCCGCGCGTCTGGAATACGCCGACGATGAGCGGCACGCGATCGAGCTGCGCCACGCCGACTGCCGACGCCTCGGGCCGGGCCGGGTTGCAGAGCGGGCCAAGGTAGTTGAAGACCGTGGGGATGCCGAGGTCGGCACGCACTTTTCCCGCATGGCGGAATCCCGGGTGAAACGCCGATGCGAAGGCGAACGTGATCCCGGCCTCCTCAAGGACTGCCACGACTTCTTCAGGCTTCAGCGTGAGGTCGATGCCGAGCGCAGCAAACACATCGCTGGAGCCTGACTTGCTGCTCGCCGCCTTGTTTCCGTGCTTGATCACCGGCACTCCAGCACCGGCGATGATGATCGACGCCGTCGACGAGATGTTGAATGTTCCGAAGCGGTCCCCACCCGTCCCGACGATGTCGAGCGCCATCGAATTAGCCGGGAGCGGCACTGCCGCAGAAAGTATCGCGTCGCGGAATCCCACGATCTCGTCGACAGTCTCTCCTTTGGCCTGCAGCGCAATGAGGAATGCGGAAATCTGCGCTTCAGTCGCATCCCCCGTCATAATCTGCTGCATCGCCCATGTCGCCTCAGAGACGCTGAGGTTCTCATTCGAGAGGAGTTGAGTGAAAAGAGGCGGCCATGACATACGTTCGGACATGAGGCCGATCTTATCGGCGCTGCCCCTCCCGGGTGAACTCAGAGGTGTTTAACTGGCGGTTTTAAGGGTGATTCCTGCCGTCTTGGGGAGCACCCCGGCTCGTCGTGCGAAAAATCCTGACGAATATCGGCCATAATGGAACTGTGACGAGCACCTCAATGAACTATGCCCCCAGCGCAGCCGCGTTGAAGAGGCCGAACGCCGTGATGGTCGGAACCATCGTCTGGCTCGGTAGCGAAGTCATGTTCTTCGCTGGCCTCTTCGCCATCTACTTCACCCTGCGCTCCACCTCCCCCGTCCTCTGGGAGTCGTCGACGGAGATTCTCAACGTCCCGTTCGCAACCGTGAACACGTTGATCCTCGTATCCTCGTCGTTCACCTGCCAGTTCGGAGTTTTCGCTGCCGAGCGCATGCAGTCGCGTGCCACCGGCTGGAAACCGACGCAATGGGGCATGGTCGAGTGGTTCTTCCTCACCTATGCGCTCGGCGCAATCTTCGTCGGCGGGCAGGTTTGGGAGTACGCGACGCTCGTCAGCGAGGGCATCACGTTCTCGTCCAGTGCCTACGGCTCTGCGTTCTATCTGACGACCGGGTTCCACGGCCTTCACGTGACCGGCGGTCTCCTTGCCTTCCTCTTCGTCATCGGTCGCGCGTTCGCTGTCAAGACATTCGCGCACAAAGAGGCGACCACAGCGATTGTCGTGTCGTATTACTGGCACTTCGTCGATGTGGTCTGGATCGGCCTCTTCCTCGTCATTTACGTTCTTCAATAGATTTCGAAAGCAGTCAGCACGTATGTCACGCACAAGTATGGCCACAGCGGCGAAAACGTCGAAGAAGGGGCGCCGTCACCCCCTCGCAAACGTTGCTCTCATCGCGATCGGCCTTCTCTTCTCTGGCGGCGCTTACGCCGCGTTCAGTTCTGCCACTGCATCCGCTGACGAGGCTGAGCCTTCGTCGCAAGAGCAGCTTCAACATGGTGAGAAGCTTTTCGCCGCAAACTGTGCGACATGCCATGGGATGAACCTCGAGGGCACAGAAAACGGGCCCACCTTGATCGGTGTCGGCGCGGCGTCTGTCGATTTCCAGGTCGGTACGGGCCGGATGCCTCTGCAGATGCAGGGTCCGCAGGCGCGCGTCAAGCCGAAGCAGTTCAGCGAGAGTGATACCTCGGCGCTTGCCGCGTACGTTGCTTCGTTCGCTCCTGGACCCGGCATTCCGGACGAGAAGTATCTTGACGCGCAGGGCGACGCTGCCAATGGTGCCGAGCTCTTTCGGATCAACTGCGCCATGTGCCACAACGTTGCAGGTGCCGGTGGTGCGCTCACCGAAGGAAAGTTCGCCCCGCCACTCACGGGAGTCAGTGAAGCGCACATTTACGAGGCGATGATCACCGGCCCGCAGAACATGCCGGTCTTCAACGACGCCAATCTGTCGCCTGAAGACAAGCGCGACATCATCACGGCGCTCAAGTACGCGGAGAACACCCCGTCCGTCGGTGGTTTCGGACTCGGCTCTCTCGGCCCGGTCTCAGAAGGACTCTTCATCTGGATCTTCGGACTCGGCAGCATCGTCGCGATCACCGTGTGGATCACGGCGAAGTCGAACTGACCCCGGCAGATCACAGACTCGAAAACCTGTAAGAAGGAGCAGAATGGCACAGGACGACAACAGCGGCAAGGATCTCGCCGCTGACGATTCGTCAGCCCACATCGCCGTTCCGGGCGCGTCGACCGGAACGGCAGTCGTGGCACCGGATGCGGTGAAGAACCCCGGTCTTCCCGCGCACCGGAAGCGCGTCACCGACCTCGACCCGAAGAAGGAGAAGCGCGCGGCACGAACCGTATACACGCTCTTCTATCTGTCGATCGTCGGAAGTGTCTGGGCAGTTGCCGCGTACATGGCCTTCCCGATCACACCGGGCGATCTCGGATCCGTCAGGCTCAACAACCTCTTCATCGGCCTGGGAATCGCGCTTGCGCTGCTGGCGCTCGGAATCGGCGCTGTCCACTGGGGCAAGGCGCTCATGGCTGACGAAGAATCGATTGATATCCGCCATCCTGTGCGTGGCTCTGACGAGACGCGTCAGACGGCTGTGGAGATTTTCGATACAGCGAACAAGGAGTCTGGTTTCGGACGACGGTCGATGATCCGCAACTCGCTCTTCGGCGCGCTGATCGCCTTCCCATTGCCGGCCATCGCGCTGTTCCGCGGTCTCGCTCCCGAGGGCAAAGACACCGAGCCCGTCGCACTGCTGAGCCAGACGATGTGGGAGAAGGGCACCCGTCTGACGCGTGACCCAGACGGTGCCCCGATCAAGGCGGCTGACGTCACCTTCGGGTCGGCTTTCCACGTCATTCCAGACGGCCTCTCTGACATATCGCATTCCGACGGAATGCTGGAGGAGAAGGCTAAGGCTATCGTGCTCCTCATGCGGCTGCAGCCCGATCAGCTGCATGAAGTTGAAGAGCGCAAAACCTGGTCGTACGACGGAATCGTCGCCTACTCGAAGGTATGCACGCACGTCGGATGCCCTGTGGCTCTGTACGAGCAGCGTACGCACCACCTGCTCTGCCCCTGCCACCAGTCACAGTTCGATGTCACGAACCATTGCGCGGTCATCTTCGGGCCGGCCGCACGTCCTCTTCCGCAGCTCCCGATCACCGTCGATGACGAGGGATATCTCGTCGCACAGAGCGATTTCACTGAGCCTGTCGGACCGAGCTTCTGGGAGCGTCATTGAGTACCACCACAGCAACAACGTCATCCCCTGAGGCGAAGAAAGCCTCCGGCGGTTTCACCGCCGCAGCGTCGAACTACATCGACGAGCGCACGAGTATCTCCGCAGCAGTCAAGGAGTTCGGCCGCAAGGTCTTTCCGGACCACTGGTCGTTCCTGCTCGGCGAGGTCGCGCTGTACAGCTTCGTCGTCATTCTCCTCTCGGGCTCCTTCCTGACGTTCTTCTTCCAGGCGTCAATGGCTGAGGTCCACTACGACGGCTCGTATGTACCTCTCAAGGGCGTCGAGATGTCGGCCGCCATGGCATCAACGCTTGACATCTCGTTTGATATCCGCGGCGGTCTGCTCATGCGGCAGATCCACCACTGGGCGGCTCTCCTCTTTGTCGCATCCATCGGCCTTCACATGTTGCGCATTTACTTCACTGGTGCCTTCCGGAAGCCACGCGAGCTCAACTGGGTGATCGGTTTTGTGCTGTTCATCCTTGCCATGGCTGAAGGGTTCACAGGCTATTCCCTCCCCGATGATCTGCTATCGGGTAACGGATTGCGCATTATCGATGGAATGGTCAAGGGCATCCCCCTCATTGGGACCTGGACGTCATATCTGGTCTTCGGTGGCGAATTCCCGGGTGATCAAATCGTGGGGCGTTTGTATACCCTGCATATTTTGTTGCTTCCGGCCATCGTTGTGCTCTTCATCGCCTTGCACCTGATGTTTGTCGTGGTCCATAAGCACACGCAGTATCCCGGACCGGGAAAGACCCAGAGAAACGTCGTCGGGTTCCCCGTCCTTCCCGTCTACGCTGCGAAGGCCGGTGGCTTCTTCTTCATCGTCTTCGGCATCATCGCGTTGATCGGGTCGCTCTTCACGATCAACCCGGTTTGGAATTATGGTCCCTACGACCCATCCCCTGTCTCTGCGGGAACGCAGCCTGACTGGTACATCGGATTTGCCGATGGAGCGTTGAGGCTTGTTCCGCCGCATCTCGAATTCGTCTGGCTGAGCCATACGTGGTCGTTCAACATCATTCTGCCGTTGCTGGTCATCGGCGTGTTCATCGTGCTCGTTCTTCTGTATCCGTTCATTGAGGGATGGATCACGGGAGATAAGCGCGAACACCACCTGCTCGACCGCCCGCGCAACGCGCCCACGCGCACAGCAATCGGTGCTGCTGGTGTGACGTTCTACGCCGCTCTCTGGGCGGCAGCGAGCTCGGACTTGATCGCCACCCACTTCCAGCTGACGATGGAAGGCGTCATCCACGCCCTTCAGGCGATGCTCGTCATCGGGCCGTTCATCGCATACTTCGTGACAAAGCGCATCTGCCTTGCACTTCAGAAGAAGGACCGCGAGATTGCGTTGCACGGGTACGAGTCCGGTCGTATCGTCAGGTTGCCCGGCGGTGAATACATCGAGGTGCACCAGCCCGTTGACGAGTACGAGCGCTGGAAGCTCGTCAGTCACGACAGTTACAAGCCCCTCATGATCCGTCCGAATTCTCGCGGCAAGATCACAACCGGGCAGCGCTTCCGTGCCGCACTCTCCAGATGGTTCTTCGAGGATCGCATCGCTCCCGTCACCCAGACGGAGATCGACAGGTCCCACGACCAGCACTAGGCGCGAGCCATGAGGGGCCGGGCAACTACTTGTTGCCCGGCCCCTTTTCTCTGTGCGTATGCGCCGCTTATGCGGACCCAGCCGGTCGCTTGCTGCGGGAACCCTCTCCCCCGAGCACGTGTTGGTTCGCACTCGACCACGTACGCTCTCCGTGTGCGCCACCCCTCGACCAGGGCTCTCCGGAACGCACAGGCAGTGTCGCGTCCGCACACGAGCGCGGGATCCGGCAGCGGTCACGGAAACAACCTCGGGCATGGATCCGTCATCGGCCGCAGACAATCGGCCGAGCTCCCCGTCACGAAGATCGAGCTCGGTGTCATCGCTCATCGGAGCAACCCCATGAGCGCCCGTCCTGCCCAGGGATCGCTCTTCGTGCGTGGCAGTGGAGAACGTTGGCAGATGAAACCGGCCTGAACACACAGAAGGAGAAGCCTCCGTTGTGCGTAAGTTCTCCGCACTGCCAAATACAGGAGGGCCCTCGGGGACGCGCTACTCTCCGAATCATCTGCACGTGCGTTGCCCAGAATGCCATGCACGTCGTGGACGGCCACCGCAGAAAACGGCCACCCTATATCAACGGTCATGGCGTATGAACACGTTGAATGGTCACGTCCCGTGGGCCAGCTGCACCGCACTCGACGTGACGTGTACCGAGCACGTAGCGGCAAAAGAAGGGCGAGGACACATAAGTGTCCCCGCCCTTCTCGTGGCTGTACGCCGCCTCAGCGGGCGAAATATCCTCGGTAGTATTCGTAAACCCAGCCGACAAGGGCGATCACGACAAGCGGCACGGCGAGGTACGACACCCAGAAGCCGACGGCGAGTCCAAGGAGAACCAAACCAGCTGACCCCGCGAGGAGAACCGGCCACCAGCTCCACGGGCTGAAATGCCCGAGCTCAGGGTCACCATCATCGATATTTGCGTCTACGCGATCCTCGGGCAGCACGCCCCCTTGGCTGCGGTGGACAAGCCCCAGATAGAACGCGATGAGACCGGCAAGAATCGCAACCAGGCCGAGCGCGATTGTTCCTGCCCACTCAATGCCTGCCTGGAGCGGATCAAGCACACCCCAGACCGCGTACATGCCGCACACCAGCAGAAAGAAAACGGCGATCGTCCAAAAGATGCGAATATTCGCGACCATAGGTCAGTTTCCCTTTCCGTCTGCATCCGAGCTGGACTGCGTCGTGTTGATGGCCGCCTGCCCCACCGGCATCATGGTCTCGGGATGGTTGAGGTCGAATGCGGGTCGCTCGGAGCGGATCCGGGGAATCGACGTGAAGTTGTGCCGTGGTGGCGGGCAGCTCGTTGCCCACTCCAGCGATGCTCCATAACCCCAGGGGTCGTCGACGGTGACCTTTGGCGAACGTCGTGCGGTGATGTACACGTTCAAGAAGAACGGGATCATCGACACCGCGAGGATCATCGCGCCAAATGTCGAGAGCTGGTTCATCCAGGTGAACCCATCGTCAGGCGAGTACGTCGCGTATCGGCGTGGCATGCCCATCACGCCGAGCCAGTGCTGCACGAGGAATGTGGTGTGGAACCCGATGAACAGCAACCAGAAGTGCCAGTAGCCCAGTCGCTCGTTCAGCAACTTTCCTGTCCACTTCGGCCACCAGAAGTAGAACCCGGAGAACATCGCGAACACAACGGTGCCGAACACCACGTAGTGGAAGTGCGCAACGACGAAATATGTGTCCGAGACATGGAAGTCAAGGGGCGGTGAGGCGAGGATGACACCTGTCAGTCCTCCGAAGGTGAACGTGATGAGGAACCCGATAGCCCAGAGCATTGGCGTCTCGAAGGTGATCGATCCTCGCCACATTGTGCCGATCCAGTTGAAGATCTTCACGCCCGTCGGAACAGCGATCAGCATTGTCATCAAGGAGAAGAACGGCAACAGGACGGACCCAGTGACATACATGTGGTGCGCCCACACGGTGACAGAGAGCGCCGCAATTGAGATAGTCGCGTACACGAGTGTCTTGTATCCGAAGATCGGTTTCCGGCTGAAGACAGGGAACACTTCTGACACGATGCCGAAGAATGGCAGCGCGATGATGTACACCTCGGGATGCCCGAAGAACCAGAAGAGGTGTTGCCAGAGGATCACTCCGCCATTCGCCGGGTTGAAGATCTGCGCGTCAAATACTCTGTCGGCACCGAGCCCGAACAACGCGGCCGCGAGGACCGGGAACGCCATCAGGATCAGCAGAGAGGTGATGAGCGTGTTCCAGGTGAAGATCGACATGCGGAACATCGTCATGCCGGGCGCACGCATGGTGATAATCGTCGTGATGAAGTTCACAGCGCCAAGGATCGTCCCGAATCCAGACATACCAAGGCCAAAGACCCAGAGATTCCCCCCGGCGCCCGGCGAGAACGTGGTACTCGACAAAGGCGTGTACGCGAACCAACCAAACGCGGCAGCACCTTGCGGCGTCAAGAAACCCGCGACAGCGATCATGCTTCCGAACAGGTAGAGCCAGAGCGCGAAGGCATTGAGCCGTGGGAATGCGACGTCAGGGGCACCGATCTGAAGCGGCATGAGCACGTTTGCGAATCCGGCGAACAGAGGGGTCGCGAACATGAGGAGCATGATCGTGCCGTGCATGGTGAACAGCTGGTTGTACTGTTCTTTCGTCGGAACCAGATCGAGACCAGGCTCGAACAGCTGGGCGCGGATGATCAGAGCCATCACGCCGCCGATGCAGAAGAACACGAAAGATCCGATGAGGTACATGTACCCGATCGTCTTGTGGTCTGTTGAGGTGATCCACTTGACGAGGATGTTTCCCTTGTGCTCAACCTGTGACTGGTTGACCACCTTCGCCTGTCCCTCGGGCAAGTCCGTTACTGTCGACAACGGTCTACTCCCCCTCTTCCCTCTTGTCTACCGACGACTTCTCGTCATCGGGCATGTTCTGGTTCCGGTCGTACTCCGCGCCGTAATCCCCGACCTGTCCCTTCGCGGCGAGATCATCGAGGTGAGCCTCATACTCGGCCTGGGACACGATCTTCACGTTGAACAGCATGAGCGAGTGGTATTCGCCACAGAGCTCTGCGCACTTACCGGCGTATGTGCCTTCTCGCTGTGTCTCGAACGACATGTAGTTGGTCTTGCCCGGATACATGTCCTTCTTGTAGAGGAAGTCAACGACCCAGAAAGAGTGAGCGACATCACGGGAATTCAGCGCGATCTTGACCTTGGAATCAACCGGCAGGTAAAGGGTCGGGAGCTTGTCCTGGTCGATCGTGCCGTCTTCGGCCTCGTCCGCCTGAACACCAGCGCTCCACACCTGCTGACCGTCGACAGCGTCGTCATAAACGAAGTCCCAAGCCCACTGCTTCGCGTACACCTCAACGACAACATCCGCTTCGTCGTCGGTGTACTGCGTTTCGATAGCCGTCTGGTCACGGGCGGTGAAGGCGAACATGCCGATCACGAGGATCAGCGGCACGAGAGTGTAGAAGATCTCGATCGGCATGTTGTATCTGAGCTGCGGAGGCAGGCCCGTCTGCCCCTTGCGCCGCCGATACACGACGATTGCCCAGATGATGAGCCCCCACGTCAGCAGACCGACGCCCAGCAGGACGATCCACGAGGATGTCCACAACGTGGCGACGGTCTCAGCATGGTTGGTCACGGCTTTCTCCCCCTCGATGAAGCCGGGGAGGAAACCGTGAAGCTCAGCTTGCGTGCAGCCGGCCAGCATCACTGTGAGAGCGATGCCGATCGGCAGTGCAGCCCAGCGGAGTCGTCTATTCGAGCGCACCTGGGACCTTTCGAAGACACTGGTAAATCACAGCTAGTCTAGCCCGATTACGAACGGTTCGCGTCACCAACGCCGTGGCCGAGGTCACAAAATCGGCTTACGTTCCGGGGCCGGAACAGAAAAAGACGGGGCAGGCGTCAAATCCGCCTGCCCCGTCTGCGATGCTTTCGCCTCAATCAGGCGAAACTGTCCCCGCACGCGCAGCTTCCTTGCGCATTCGGGTTATCGATTGTGAATCCCTGTTTCTGGATGGTGTCTTCGAAGTCGATCACAGCCCCGTCGAGATACGGAACGCTCATCTTGTCAACGATCACCTCGACGCCGCCGAAATCGACGGTCTCGTCGCCATCGAGCAACCGCTCGTCGAAGTACAGCTGGTATATAAGACCCGAGCAGCCGCCCGGCTGTACTGCCACCCGCAGGCGAAGGTCATCTCTGCCTTCCTGCTCCAGAAGGCTCTTCACCTTCGAAGACGCGGTGTCTGTCAGCTCGACGCCGTGTGCCTTCGTCGGGTTCTGAGTGGTCAGTGTGTCGCTCATGACTCTCCTCGTGATGTGTGCGCCCCGGTATGGGGATCTTCGGCCATGCTACTCGCCTTGATCGAGAAAGTGTCGAGTCTCGTGATCATCCGTTCAATGTTTCCAGCAGAATCGCCTCCGTAAGGATCGCCCGACGGAACACGCCGAGATGAAGCGACTCATTAGGACTGTGCGCGCGTGTATCCGGGTCTTCAACGCCGGTGATGAGAATTTCTGCGTCGGGGAATGTCGATACCAGGTCTGCGACGAACGGGATCGAACCACCGATGCCGGTGCTCACCGGCTCTTCGCCCCACCCGGCTCGCATAGCGTCGAGTGCGGCGGCTACCAACGGCCCTGATGTGTCAACGAGGAACGGACTCCCGGTGTCGACGTCGTCGATCGAGATTTCGGCCCCGAAAGGGATGTTGTCGTGAAGATGCTTTTCCAACGCCCGGTATGCGTCCTCAGCGTTCTGACCGGGCGCGATCCTGGCGCTGACGCGCACGGAGACCTGCGGCAGCAAGGTGTTCGAGGCACTGCCCACATCGGGAACGTCCATTCCTGTCACGGTGATCGCCGGCTTGTTCCACATCCGCCCGAGGATCTCCCCCGAGCCGGTGAGCGATGCCGACGGTCGCAGTCCTGCGTCGACTCGTAATTGCGCCTCGTCGAATTCAGGGGTCTCTGCATCTCTGCTCGTCAAGCCGCTCACGGCCACGGATCCGTCATCGTTCCAGAGGGTGTTCAGCAGCCGAATCGTCGCCATCATGGCGTCAGGGACGGCTCCGCCGAACATTCCGGAATGCGACGCGTGGTCAAGCGTGCGAATGTCAAGACGGAAAGTCACGTTGCCGCGAAGGCTCACCGTCAGCGAAGGGGTCGTTGTCGTCCAGTTGTCGGAATCGGCAACGACGATCGCGTCGGCCTCCAGGGTGTCACGATGCTGATCGAGGAAGGCAGAGAACGATCGGGAGCCGAACTCTTCCTCCCCTTCGATGAACAGAGCAAGCCCCACGTCGAGATCATTGCCATGCGCAGCCGCAATCGCTCGAATCGCGGCGATATGAGTCATCACGCCCGCCTTATCGTCGGCGGCGCCTCGCCCGTACAAACGGTCGCCTTTCACCACGGGTTCGAACGGTGCGGTGTCCCAGTCCTCATCCCGACCAGGCGGCTGCACGTCATGGTGCGCGTACAAAAGGATCGTCGGCTTTCCGTTTCGTGCTTCACGACGGGCCAGCACGGCAGGCTGACCAAGCTCGGACTTCCCGGCGATCGGCGCCCGTGAGATCTCGACGGTCTCGAAGACACCCGTCGCACGGACCAGATCGGCAACAGCTTCGGCGCTGCGCTGAACGTGTGCAGGGTCGAACGCGGACCACGACACTGATGGGATCCGCACCAGTTTGCTCAAATCGGCGATACTTTCCGGCATGCTCTCGGTGACAAGCCTGGCCAGATCGTCACCGTTGCCTGGGACATTCTCTGTGGAAACAGTCATGCAGGTAATCTTAAGAGCACGCAAACAACCGAGGATCACGTGACCAAGAAGACTTCAGACGATATACCCGACACGGCAGAGAGTCCGGATGCTGTCACCAGCGGTGGCAAGAAGGGCGCTCCGACGCCAAAACGCAGCGAGCAGGTAGCGGCGAATAAGCGTCCGCTCGTGCCCAATGACCGCAAAGAGGCGCGTCAGCGCGCACGTGCCCAGATGGCCGACCAGCGCGAGCGCGCACGCATCGGGATGGCCAATGGCGACGAGCGATACCTCCCCGAACGCGATCGAGGGCCGCAGAAGCGCTACGTGCGCGACTGGGTAGACGCACGCACGAGCCTCAGCGAGTTCATGCTCCCCTTCATGTTTTTGGTGATCGTTGCCACATTCATCCCGATCCCCCAGATTCAGGTGTACGGGATGTTCGCCCTGTGGGTGTTCTTCTTCATCATGGTGATCGAGTGCATTTTCGCGGGCTTGCGCGTGCGCAAACTGCTGCGCGAGAAGTTCGGAGAGACGCGCGTGGAGCGCGGTGTCCGCTGGTACGCGGCGATGCGCATGATTCAGCTGCGCAAGCTGCGCCTGCCGAAACCTCAGTCGGCACGCGGAGAGTATCCTCGCTGATCAGTGTGCGATCGTGAGTCTCGCAAGCTCACGATTGATGGCCCGTGCCCACAGCGGTCCTTCGTAGATGAAACCGCTGTACCCCTGGACGAGCGTGGCCCCAGCTTCGAGACGTTCGGCAACGTCGGCTCCGGTTTCGACTCCGCCGACCGAGATCACACACAGATCCTCGGGAACGACAGCTCGGATGACATGCAGAACCTCGAGTGACCGAGCTGCGAGCGGTGCGCCGGAGAGTCCGCCAGCGCCCGCCGCCTCAACGACTCCAGCATCCGTCGTCAGCCCCTCGCGCGAGAGTGTCGTATTCGTCGCGACGATCCCGGCCAGGCCCGTACGCACGACCAAGTCGCAAATGTTCTCGATCTCGTCATCCGCGAGGTCCGGAGCGATCTTGACCAGCAGCGGCGTCTCCCCCGACTCGGAGTTGAGCCGCTCGAGAAGCGGCTGCAGACGGTCACGGTCCTGCAGACCGCGGAGTCCCGGGGTGTTCGGCGATGACACGTTGACGACCAGGTAATCGGCGAGGCGAGCGACCATGCGGCAGCTGGCGACGTAGTCATCGTCGGCATCCGCGACGTCGACGACCCGGCTCTTGCCGATGTTCACGCCAATGACCGGACGAGCTCTGCGGCGATGAGCGCGGGCAAGACGTGGCGCAGCATCTTCTGCCCCTCGGTTGTTGAATCCCATCCGGTTGATGATTCCGCGATCGGGTATCAGCCGAAAGAGCCGCGGGCGCGGGTTACCCGGCTGCGGGCGCGCCGTCACCGTACCGACTTCAACGTGCCCGAATCCCAGCTGCCCCAACCCGGCTATCGCTTCGGCGTTCTTGTCAAACCCTGCGGCCACGCCGAAGGGCGAATCGAACGTGAGGCCAAGGGCGTTCACCCGCAGAGATGGGTCGGGGCGAGTGAACCGCCGCACGAGCGGCCCGATCCCGATACGCGGGAGAAGCCGGATCGCAATGAAGGCCAGGTGATGGGCGACCTCTGGATCGAGTCGGGACAGGAATAGCGAGAACAGCGTTCGGTACATTCAGTCAGCCTTTCTGGGGCGGGACCGCCTGGTCCAGCATCCGGTCACCGATTCTCGCCCTCGTCGCCCTCAGGGGAGGCAGAGGATGAATGCTCGCGGCGCAACGCCGCGATGGACTCTTCGAAGTCCTCAAGCGAGTCGAATGCCTGGTAGACACTCGCGAACCTCAGGTAGGCCACCTCGTCCAATTCGCGCAGTGGCGTCAGAATGGCCAGACCGATGTCATTGGCATCGATCTGCGACGTACCCGTCTGCCTGATCGCCTCTTCGACCCGTTGGGCGAGAACAGCAAGATCTGAGTCTGTCACGGGCCGTCCCTGGCAGGCCTTTCGAACTCCGGAGACGACCTTGTCCCGGCTGAACGATTCGACGACTCCGCTGCGCTTGATCACATTCAGACTCGATGTTTCGGTCGTGCTGAAGCGCCGACCGCATTCGGGACACTGGCGTCTGCGCCGAATCGAGAGCCCGTCGTCGCTCGTGCGCGAATCAATGACCCGCGAATCGGGGTGTCGGCAAAAGGGACAGTGCATGGTCTTCCAAACTCCCTCTCGGGATCGGCTTACGCCTCGAACCGTTCGGTGACGGCTTCGCCGTGAGCGGGGAGCCGCTCGGCGTTCGCGAGAGCCACTATCGATGCGGATGCTGACTGAAGCGCCGCTCTTTCGTATTCGATGATCTGCTGCGGCCGGAGAAACGTGTATGCGCCGAGCCCGGCGGCGAACCGTGCCTGCCCTCCTGTCGGGAGCACGTGGTTCGATCCCGCCAGATAGTCACCGAGGCTCACCGGGGTGTAACTGCCCAAGAAGATCGCCCCGGCTGACGTGATGTGCTCCAGGGTGCCGTGCGGATCGTGCGTCTGAATCTCCAGGTGCTCCGGGCCATAGGCGTTGCTGACCTCAGCCGCGGTCGGGATGTCCGACACCAGCACGATGGCGGATTGCGGGCCGCTCAGCGCTCGACGTGCACGGTCACCGTTCGCTGTCGCCTCCACCAGTTCGTCAAGTCGGCTGGTGACCTCGTGGGCGAGGCGTGGCGAGTCGGTGACGAGCACGGATGCTGCCGCGTCATCGTGCTCCGCCTGACTGACCAGATCGGCTGCGACGTGGCGGGCATCAGCGGTGCCGTCCGCGATGATGAGGATCTCTGTGGTCCCCGCCTCGGAGTCGATGCCGACCTGACCACGCACCAGTCGTTTCGCGGCGGCCACATAGATGTTGCCGGGGCCGGTGACCACATCGACCGGGGCGAGGCCCAGATCGGGAACGCCATAGGCGAACGCGCCGATCGCCCCGGCACCGCCCATGGCGTAGACCTCGGTGATGCCGAGCAGACCGGCAGCCCCGAGAATCGTCGGGTGCACTCCCCCGTCGAACTCGCGCTGCGCCGGCGACGCGAGAGCGATCGACGTCACCCCGGCCACCTGAGCGGGGACGACATTCATCACGACGCTCGAGGGATAGACAGCCTTTCCTCCGGGCACGTACAGGCCCACCCTCTCGACGGGCTGCCACCGCTGCACGATGGAAGCCCCGTGACCCATTTCTGTGCGCCGCTGCGGCGGGATCTGCGCCGCTGTCGCACGGCGAACACGACCGATGGCCTCGGTCAGCGCTTCTCGGACGGACGGGTCGAGAGTCAGCACGGCACCGTCGATGTCTTTCTGCGGCACGCGCAGCGCTGTCGGGCGGACTCTGTCGAAGCGCTCAGCCTGCTCCAGAAGAGCGGCAGAGCCGCCGGATCTCACGGCGCTGATCAGCTTCTCAGCAGAGTCACTGGCGACGGAGACGTCAACGGTCGGGCGCGGAAGCGCGGAGAGCACGTCAGCATGGCTGAGGTCGCGCGAGCGCAGGTCGATAAGCGAGATCATTTGCTGATCATCATACCGGTGCCCGACGCGTCAGCCTCGCGTCAGGCCCCCGATATCGGTGAGGATGCCCACACGTCCGTCGTCGTGCCGGATCACGAGAGCATCGTCCCGTTCTTCGACGGCCAGCGCCCAGGCATCAGGTCCGATCTCGAACAGCTGCTCTCCGCCTGCCTCGTCCAGGACGGGGCGCGGATGCGGCGACCAGACCCAGAACGGCGACGCGCTGTGCGACGACGCGCCGTTGACGTGCCCCGATGCACTCACCGGAGCAGACCCGGTGCCCGACGCGTGATCATCGACGTGGCCACCGCTCTCAGCCCCAGACGCCGATGCGTCAGCCGGTTCCTCTGCGGGCACGTCAGTCTGATCTGACGACGGTGCCACTGGCTCGGCAACCGACTGGGGTTCCGGCACTGCTGATGCTCCGTGCTGACCATCGGCCGACTCGGTGCCCGATTGTTCGTTTGCCGGGTTGCCCGTGCGTTCGTCCTGCGGCGCATCTGCAGGTGCTCCGACCACCGGCGCAGAGAAACGTGGGGACGGAGCTGCGTACGGCGACTGGGGTGCCTGCGCCTCGGGGGCAGATGTGTGACCGGTGGGCGCCGCATACGGGCCCGGTGCCTGTCCGTACCCACCAGGCTGCGGCATGGGGGCCTGGTATCCGGGCATCGGTGCGGGCTTAGGCGCACGGGCGATCGGCTTAGCCTGACGCGCCGTCACGTGTGCGTCGACGACGTCTCGACCGCGGAAGTCTGCGGCGAACGGCGGGATAAACGTCGCGCAGGTGGTGACCGCGACGAAGACGAGTGAGAACAGGAGGCCGAGGAGCGGCCCGAAGCTCAGCGACACCGAAACGAAGCCAAAGCCGCCCCCGACAGCCTGCCCCAGACCGAGGACGACAAATGTAACGCCGAGGTACGTCGCAGCCGAGACGATCGCGGTGACCGAGGCAAACTGGTCGACCGACAATGAACCGACGCGCATCCGAACACCGGGCGCAAGTCTGCGGATCAGCACCAGGACAGCGGCGGCGACTGGCAGGAGCGCCCCCGGAATGGCGAGCGGCCAGACGGGGTTCCACAGATTCGTTCCGCTTCCGAAGCTGCTCGCGATCATCGGCAGGAAGGACGAGACCAGCACCAGCACGACGGCGATAAAGAGAATCAGCTCACGCAGCGTGAACGGTCCAACCAGGATGCTGTCCGACGGCGACCGCTGCGGTTGAGGCGCCGGGTATCCCTGCGGCTGCGGAGCCGGGTATCCCTGCGGACGCTGAGGCGCACCGTACTGCGACGGCGGCACGGGTGCTCCCTGGTGCGGCGTCGGTTGTTGAGCGGGATTCCAGCCTGATGCCGGATGCTGGTTGGTCATAGCGTGATACTCCACATCATCGTATTGAGCGGCGCGGCCATCTTAGCCGAGGCAGTTCGGCCCGAGAAGTGACTTGAGCTCGCCGAACAGGTCCGCGGTGACAGACACGGGCATCGGCACATCGAAGACGCGCGCGACATCCCCACGCAGCAACCGTAACCGCACCTCATTCTCGCCCTTGTGGCGCCCAAGGATCTCGGCGAGCTCGGTCACAGCTTCCGTCGTGGCCCGCCGTTCGGGCACATTGAGCACGAGCGGTCCAGCCGGTCCGTCCTGCTGCAGGTCGGGGCTGAAGATCGAGTACGCATGCAGGTTCATTCCATCGTCACGCATGCTCACCCGGCCTCGCACGACGACGATGGTGTCCCCTTGCAGCGTGTGCTGGTATTCCTGGTACGCCTTGCCCATGAACATCACGGTCATCTCACTGCCGAAGTCCTCGACGGTGATCATGCCGTACGGGTTACCCGATGTCTTGGCGACGCGATGCTGCACGCCGGTCACCAGGCCCGCGATTGTGACGGTATCGCCGTCCTGCGTGTGTTCCGAGGTTGTCAGATCGGTGATCGACGTGCTGGCGAGCTTCGCCAACTGCACTTCGAGCCCGGCAAGAGGGTGATCGGAGACATAGAGCCCGAGCATCTCTCGTTCGAACGCGAGTTTGTCTTTCTTCGCCCATTCCGGGCGTTCCGGAACCTGCGTGACCTCGGCCTGCCCAGCCTCGGCGAAGAGGCTGTCGAAGTCGAAACCGACCTGTCCCGTCGCCTCCATCCGCTTCTCACGGACAGCGGACTCGACGGCGTCCTCGTGGATCTCGACAAGCGCCCGCCGCGACGAGCCCATGCGGTCGAACGCACCCGATTTGATCAGCGACTCCACCGTGCGCTTGTTCGTGACGTGGGCGGGAACCTTGCGGAGGAAATCGTGGAAGTTCTCGAACCGGCCCTTCTCGCGGCGCGCCGCGACAATGCCGTCGACGACGTTCGTCCCCACGTTGCGCACGGCGCCGAGGCCGAACCTGATATCTTCGCCCACCGCGGCGAAAAAGTTGATGGACTCGTCCACGTCAGGCGGAAGCACCTTGATGCCCATACGTCGGCACTCGTTGAGGTACATCGCGAGCTTGTCGCGCGAGTCGCCGACGCTCGTGAGCAGCGCGGCCATGTACTCAGCCGGATAGTGTGCTTTGAGGTAGGCCGTCCAGTACGCGATGACGCCATACGCCGCGGAGTGGGCCTTGTTGAATGCGTAGTCCGAGAACGGCAGCAGGATGTCCCAGAGCGCCTTGATCGCTCCGTCCGAGTATCCGCGCTCTTTCATTCCCTCGCTGAAACCCACGTATTGCTTGTCGAGCTCGGACTTCTTCTTCTTACCCATGGCCCGGCGCAGAATGTCTGCTTGGCCAAGCGAGAACCCGGCGACCTTCTGCGCGATCGCCATCACCTGTTCCTGATAGATGATGAGGCCGTAGGTGGTGTCGAGGATGTCGGCGAGGGGCTCCTCGAGCTCCGGGTGGATCGGCGTGATCTTCTGGGCGCCGTTCTTGCGCAACGCGTAGTTGGTATGAGAATCGGCACCCATCGGCCCCGGACGGTACAGCGCGATGACAGCCGACACGTCCTCGAAGTTGTCGGGCTTCATCAGGCGCAGCAGGCTGCGCATGGGCCCGCCATCGAGCTGGAAAACGCCGAGCGTGTCGCCGCGGGCAAGCAGATCGTATGCCGGCTGGTCGTCGAGCCCGAGAGTCTCGAGGTCAAGGCTCTGCTGCCGGTTCGTCTCAATGTTGGCGAGGGCGTCTGAGATGACTGTGAGGTTGCGCAGGCCGAGGAAGTCCATTTTGATCAGGCCGAGGGACTCGCACGACGGGTAGTCGAACTGCGTGACGATCTGACCATCTTGCTCGCGTTTCATCACGGGGATGATGTCGAGGAGCGGATCACTCGACATGATCACGCCGGCCGCGTGCACGCCCCACTGGCGCTTCAGATTCTCGATGCCGAGCGCGGTGTCGAAGACGTTCTTTGCGTCTGGATCGGTCTCGACAACGGATCGGATATCGGAGGCTTCTTTGTAGCGCGCATGCTCTTTGTCAAAGATGCCGGTGAGCGGGATGTCCTTCCCCATGACGGGAGGCGGCATCGCCTTCGTGAGCTTCTCGCCCATGCCGAAGGGATAGCCGAGCACGCGGGCGGAGTCTTTGAGCGCCTGCTTCGCCTTGATCGTTCCGTAGGTGACGATCTGGGAGACGCGCTCGTCGCCGTATTTCTCGGTGACGTACTTGATCACTTCGCCCCGGCGGCGGTCGTCGAAGTCGACGTCGAAGTCGGGCATGGACACGCGATCGGGGTTGAGGAAGCGCTCGAAGATCAGCCCGTGCTCCAGCGGGTCGAGGTCGGTGATGCGCATCGCATACGCGACCATCGACCCCGCACCGGAGCCGCGCCCCGGGCCGACACGGATGTTGTTGTCTTTGGACCAGTTGATGAAGTCGGCGACGACGAGGAAGTATCCGGGAAAACCCATCTGCGAGATGATGCCGATTTCGTATTCGGCACGTTCGCGCACAGCATCCGGAATGCCCTGCGGATAGCGGTACTCGAGCCCCTTCTCTGTCTCTTTCACGAACCAGGTCTGCTCGGTCTCCCCCTCTGGAACGGGGAAGCGCGGCATGTAGTTCGCCGTCGTGTCAAACGTGACATTGCAGCGCTCCGCGATTTCGAGCGTGTTGTCGCAGGCGTCAGGGTGGTCGCGGAAGAGCATGCGCATCTCGTCCGCCGACTTCAGGTAGAACTCGTCAGCGTCGAACTTGAACCGGTTGGGGTCATCGATCGTCGCCCCCGACTGAACGCAGAGCAGCGCTGAGTGGCTCTTGGCGTCTGACGCGTGCGTGTAGTGGAGGTCGTTCGTCGCCACAAGCTTCAGGCCGAGGTCTTTCGCCAGATCGAGCAGCTCGGTAGCGACGCGCTTCTCGATGCCGATGCCGTGGTCCATGAGCTCGCAGTAGTAGTTCTCGGGCCCGAAGATGTCACGGAAATCGGCTGCCGCCTCACGTGCCTCTTTGTACTGCCCGAGTCGCAGTCGCGTTTGTACCTCGCCGCTGGGGCAGCCCGTCGTTGCGATGATGCCCTTCGAATACTGCTCGAGCAGTTCGCGATCCATTCGGGGCTTGAAGTAGTAGCCCTCAATGGATGCACGTGACGACAGCCGGAAGAGATTGTGCATTCCCTCCGTCGTTTCGGCGAGCATCGTCATGTGCGTATACGCGCCCGAACCGGAGACGTCGTCGCCGCCGCCGTTTCCCCACCGCACCCGTGTGCGGTCGCTGCGATGCGTGCCCGGGGTGATGTACGCCTCGGTTCCGATGATCGGCTTGATACCGGCCGATGTCGCCGTGCTCCAGAAGTCGAAGGCACCGAACATATTGCCGTGGTCGGTGACCGCGAGGGCCGGCATCTGCTGGTCTGCTGCCGCTTTGACCACCTCGTTGATGCGGGCAGCACCGTCGAGCATCGAGAACTCGCTGTGGACGTGCAGATGAACGAACGAGTCAGTTGAGGACACCATTACTCCGTGTGACGACGACGATATGCTTCCACCCTAGTCGCGACCCAAGACATCGAGAGCGTGCTGCAGATCGGGTGCGTACGGGGCCGAGAACGACACGCGTTCCCCGGTCGCGGGGTGGTCGAACGAGAGACGCACGGCCTGCAGCCATTGCCGCGTCAGGCCGAGTCGCGCGGCCACCGTCGGATCCGCGCCGTAAAGGGGATCGCCGACACAGGGATGCCGCACAGCGGCCATGTGCACGCGGATCTGATGCGTGCGCCCGGTCTCGAGATGAATCTCGAGGAGACTTGCGGAGGGGAAGGCCTCGAGCGTCTCATAATGCGTGACGGAGGGTTTGCCGTCGACAGTGACGGCGAACTTCCAGTCGTGCTTGGGGTGCCGCCCGATGGCCCCGTCGATCGTGCCCTTCAGCGGATCGGGATGCCCCTGAACGACCGCGTGATAGATCTTCTCGACCTCACGATCGTGAAAAGCACGTTTGAGCGCTGCATAGGCCCGCTCAGACTTCGCAACAACCATGAGGCCGCTCGTTCCGACGTCGAGGCGGTGGACGATGCCTGCACGTTCTGCTTGACCGGACGTCGCGATCGTGTAGCCCGCAGCGGCGAGAGCGCCGAGCACGGTCGGGCCCGTCCATCCGACGGAAGGGTGCGCGGCGACGCCCGTCGGCTTGTCGACGACGACGATGTCGTCATCGTCGTGCACGATGCCGAGGTCGTCGACGGCGCGAGGCTCGATGACGGGCTCATGCCGCGGCGTCCATGTGACAGAGAGCCACCCGTCAGCGTGCAGTCGGTCGGACTTCTGCAGCGAACGTCCGTCGAGCTCCACTCCCCCGGCTTCGATCACTTCGGCGGCGAACGATCGCGAGAATCCAAGAAGCTTCGCGATGCCGGCATCCGCGCGCGTGCCCTCGAGTCCGTCGGGGACCGGGAGGCTCCGCGACTCCATCAGAGTTCCTTCTGCGGTGTCTGGCCGTCGGTGGCCGGGCCATCCGAGACGGCACCTGTGCCCGGTTCTTCTGCGTGGCCCGCGTCGCTTTCGTTGTCTGACACCTCGTCAGCCCCAGGACGCTGCTTGACCGCACGTTTGCCGTCCAGCCCGACGCCCAGCAGCGTCAGCAGGATGAAGACTCCCATTGCGACACAGATGCCGATATCCGCGACGTTGTAGATCGCGGGGATCATCCAGGGCGTGGAGATGAAGTCGACAACGTGGCCGAGTCCGAACGAGGGCTCACGAAAGAGCCGGTCCGTCAGGTTGCCGAGGACACCGCCCAGCAGGAGGCCGAACACCAGGCCCCACCAGACTGAGCGAATACGTCGAGCCATCACGATGATCACGACGACGACGACGGCCGCGAGAATCGAGAAGATCCACGTGGCACCGGAGGCGAGCGAGAAAGCGGCACCCGGATTGCGAACGAGAATGAACTGCAGCACGTCGTTCAGGACCGGGATACGCTCACCGGCCTCGAGGTTCGAGACGACGAGATATTTCGTCAGCTGATCTAGCCCCAACCACAGCACAGCCACGGTGAAAAGAACGCTGAGCGCTCGGACCGTGGCTGTGCGCGAAGGTGAATCAGGCAAGACCTAGTGGCTTGTCGACTCGGACAGCTGCGATGAGCCAGTCGACGGGCTGGACTTGTCGAGATCCTTCAGGTGGCCTTCGATGTAGCTGCGGAGGTTCTGGCGGTACTCGCTCTCGAACTGACGGAGCTCGTCGATCTTCTTCTCGAGACCCGACTTCGCAGTTTCGAGCTTCGCCAGCTCATCGCGCTGCTTGGCCTCGGCCTCAGCGACGACGCGAGCGGCCGTTGCGTGACCCTCGGCGATCAGCTGGTCGCGCTTTTCCGAGCCCTCACGCACGTGCTCGTCGTGCAGACGGCGGGCAAGCACAAGGAGGCTGTTGGAGCTTTCGGACTCGTCGCCCGACGTCTCGGCTGCCGCGACCGGAGCTTCGGCCGCGGCCGGAGCCGCGGGAACCGGTGCCGGTGCGGGAGCGGCCGCCGCTGGCTTCTCGGCGACAAACTCAGATGTCGTGGGCTCACTGGAGCTTGGCGTGCTCGATCCAGCTTCGGCCTTGGAGACCTGCTCCTTGAGGTTTTCGTTCTCCTGGATCAAACGGCGCAGCTCAACAACGACCTCGTCGAGGAAATCGTCGACCTCGTCCTGGTCGTACCCCTCGCGAAACTTGGTCTGCTGAAACTGCTTATTGACTACGTCTTCCGGAGTGAGCGCCATGGCTTACCACCTTCATGTGTTCTGAGTTATGTGTAGCGTGCCCACGTTAGCAAACACGACGGCAATTTGTCGGACGCACGTCGTGTGACGGCATTCCCAACTTTACAGCCCGTTTCGTTCATTCGCCCGACACTCTATGCGGAGAGTCTGAATGTCTGCTTGTCTTCCGTTTAGAGGAATCCGACGAAGAACATTGCCACGATCACGCACAGCATCGTGATCGTCCATCCGAAATCAAGTGCGACGGCTCCCAGACGAACCGGAGGGAGCACACGTCGGAAGAAGTTCACGGGCGGGTCCGTGACGGAGTAGACAACCTCGGCCGCAACGAGGCCCGCGCCGCGAGGTCTCCAGGCTCGATTGAACGTACGCATGAGGTCGAGAATGAACCGACCCCACATCACGAAAAAGTACAAGAGCAGCACCAGGTAGAGGATGCTGCCAATCCAGGAAATGACAGAACTCACCCGTCAATTATTGCTGAGCGAAGAACGTGGCGTCAGCTTCGGCCTTGCTGTCGTTCTCACCCGAGATGGACACGTGCGCCGGCGACAGCAGGAACACCTTCGCGGTGACGCGCTCAATCTTTCCGTACAGACCCTGTGACAGCCCGCTCGCGAAGTCAATCAGCCGGCGTGCATCACCATCACTCATCTGCGACAGGTTGATGATCACGGGGATGCCGTCGCGGAAGCTCTCGGCAATCGACTGAGCATCGCGGTACTGCTTCGGATGCACGGTCAGAATCTCGCTGAGCTCCGTGGGTGCAGCCTGCTTCACTGCGGCGGGACGTCTCAGCGGAGTGACGGGCGCCGCGCGGTGCGGTGCCGCCTGCTGTGCCGATGTCGTCGCCTGTGCGGGTGAGGCCGGAGCGCTGGGCTGCTGAGCCTGCTCCTCGTACTCAAGCTCTTCATCGGCGAGGCCGAGGTACATCATGGTCTTTTTCAGGGGGTTCGACATCGCTTCCTCCGATAATGGTTCGTCACTCTCGAGGTTAATGGCCATACCCCCGGTTTCCGCTGATTGACGCAGGGAACTCGCCCGCGTGTCGCAGGGGGGGAAAAACACAGGCGCCCGGGTCCGCGATGCGGGCCCGGGCGCCTGCTCGGAGGCGGGAATTTCTACTTCAGGAAATCCGGAATATCAAGTTCGTCCTCGTCCGAGAACGACCCGTCAGCCGAGGAGGGGGCCGGGATGCGCTGGGGTGCACGCGGAGCAGTCCACGGCGTACGCTCGGGCTCGACCGCGGGCTCGGCATCGGCTGATTCGTCGCTGTCTCCGCCGCTCTCCGGCTCCGCCTCGCTCGACGAGACAACGCCGCCCGTCGTAATGACAGCATCCGTCATCGATTCGATGTGCCGCGCCGGAGGCTCGCCACCGTCGAAGCCCGCCGCGATGACGGTGACACGCACCTCGTCACCGAGCGTGTCGTCGATGACCGCACCGAAGATGATGTTCGCCTCGGGGTGCACGGCTTCCTGCACAAGCCGCGCAGCGTCATTGATCTCGAAGATGCCCAGATTGGAGCCACCCTGAATAGAGAGCAGCACGCCGTGCGCGCCTTCAATGCTGGCCTCGAGCAAGGGCGAGGCGACGGCAAGCTCCGCTGCCTTGATCGAGCGATCAGCGCCCCGGGACGAGCCGATGCCCATGAGCGCGGAACCTGCTCCCTGCATGACCGACTTCACGTCAGCGAAGTCGAGGTTGATCAGGCCAGGCGTGGTGATCAGATCGGTGATGCCCTGCACACCGGCGAGGAGCACCTGGTCAGCTGTCGAGAATGCCTCGAGCATGCTGATTCCACGATCACTGATCTCGAGGAGCCGATCGTTCGGCACCACGATCAGCGTGTCGACTTCTTCCTTCAGCGTGCCAACGCCGACTTCTGCCTGCTGCTGGCGCCGACGGCCCTCAAAGCTGAACGGCTTCGTGACGACACCGATCGTCAGGGCACCAATCGACTTTGCGATGCGCGCGACGACGGGCGCCCCCCCGGTTCCGGTGCCACCGCCCTCACCAGCGGTGACGAAGACCATGTCTGCCCCCGCCAGTGCCTCTTCGATCTCTTCCGCGTGATCTTCCGCAGCACGGCGTCCGACCTCGGGATCTGCGCCCGCGCCGAGGCCGCGAGTGATCTCGCGCCCCACGTCGAGCTTGACGTCGGCGTCGCTCATGAGCAGCGCTTGCGCGTCTGTGTTGATGGCGATGAATTCAACGCCCCGCAATCCGAGTTCGATCATGCGGTTGACGGCGTTCACGCCGCCGCCACCGATGCCGACCACCTTGATCACTGCGAGGTAGTTCTGGTTTGTAGTCACGTCCGGCCTCCGATGAGAACTTTCAACCTCTAGTTAAGGGTTAAAGTTATGCTCAGTATGCATTTCCTGAGTTTCACGTTATGCGTGCGAGGACAGCATCGTCTGCTGACACGCGGGCGTGTCGCAGAGAGGTCAGGTGATTTCAAGAAACCAGGCGATCAGCGAGGCTTGACGACAGCGTTCTCCGCGCTGGAGACGTCGTAGAGTGACACGGAATCGGGCGGATACGACGCCATCAGCGCGCTGAGCACACGCGCCTTCTCATCCGAGTCCTCAGCACTCCCCCAGCGCACCTGCGCTCCGCTGTCCGCAAAGACCAACGTCACGTCGTCCCGCGTCGACGCCGTCACTGTATCGACAGCCGCGCGCACATCATCGGGAAGCGCCCGGAGCACGGACACCGCCGCAGCGAATCCCGTGCTCTCCGGGTCAGCGTCCGTGTCGATGATCGGAAAGCCCTCGATCCGGCTCTCAGATGTCCGCAGCGTCACGCCGGCCGCGTCCACGAGTGAGAAGCCTGAGCCCGAGTCGATGAGCCCGAGCGGCTCACGCTCGACCAGACGCACGACGAGCGTCGACGGCGGCACCGCCTCGACCGTGTAGCTCTGGATCAGCGGATACTTCACGAGTGACGCCTTGATCGCCCGCTGGTCGACGAGGGGCAGCGGAGTGCCGACCTGTGACTGCAAGTCCTCGACGATGCCGTCGCTGTTGACGAGGCGCGCGCCCTCGACCGTGATCGTGCGCACGGCCATGACCGGAGAATACGCCGTCACCACGGCAGCCACGGCGACGAGTGCAACGGCACCGAGTGCGATCCACGTATTCCGCCGACGCCTGCGCTGCCGCGCGGTGAATCGGCGAACCTCAGAGCGCTCAACTTTTCGGCGTGCCCTGACAGCGTGCCTCAGCGACCAGCGTCCGGCTGCTGACTGGCTGCCCTCAGGTGGTGCGGACGCCGTCTCACGTTCAGCGGCGTCATCCGGTGCCGGAGCATCCGGATCCGTGGTCGCCTCATCAGCATCCGTTGGCCGAAACCGCCCCAGAAACGATACGGGTGCCGGGCTCGCGTCCTCGGCCGGCGCGTCCTCCTCCGGCCGGTTCTGAGGAGAAAATCCCCCGGGACGTTTCACGCGTCTGCTCCACGCTCGCGTTCGAGCGACGACAGCAGCTGCGGAATGATTTGGTACACATCGCCACAGCCGAGGGTGATGACGTAGTCTCCGTCCCGCACAATCGTCGCTGTGCGGTCTGCTGCCTGCTGCCAGTCGGGAATGTAGTCCACGTGAGCAGGGTCGGTGAAGCCCTCGGAGACGAGCGCGCCGGTGACGCCGGGAATCGGGTCCTCGCGGGCCCCGCACACGTCGAGCACGATCGTGTGGTCTGCGTACCTCTCGAGGGTCTCAGCGAACTCTCCGGCCATGAGCTGCGTGCGGCTGTACAGATGAGGCTGGTGCACAGCGATGATCCGGCCGTCTCCGATGACGCTGCGCGCAGCCGAGAGGGCGGCTGCGACCTCGGTCGGGTGGTGGGCGTAATCGTCGTAGACGCTCACTCCTCCGACGACGGCATGACGTTCAAATCGCCGTTTGGTGCCGCCGAAACTGCTCAATGCCGCGACGGCGGATGCCGGGTCAAATCCGAGTCCCGTCAGCACGGCAAAAGCACCGGCTGCGTTGAGCGCGTTGTGCACACCAGGCACGTCGAGGGAAGCCTCGTATCGCGCACCGCGATACTCGATCGTGAATGTGAGGGGCCCGGTGGAGCTGATATCCGACACGCGCACGTCGGCGTCGCGCGCTGTTCCAAAGGTGACGATGTTCTCGTGGCTCAGACGCGCGTAGACGCCCTGCGCTCCGGCATCGTCGGCAGAGATCACGACAAGCTCGCTCGCGTTGTCGGCGAAGTCGACGAACGCCGAGACAAAGTTCTCCAGTGAGCCGTAATGATCCAGATGGTCCGGGTCGACGTTGGTGATCAGCGCGACAGCGGTGTTGTACAGCAGAAACGAGCCGTCTGACTCGTCAGCCTCGACGACGAAGAGATCATCGCTTCCGGGCGCCGAGCTGACACCGAGCGATTCGATGACGCCGCCGTTCACATAGCTCGGGTCTGCACCGAGACCGAGCAGTCCCGTCACGATCATGCCTGTCGATGTGGTCTTGCCGTGCGCTCCCGCGACCGACACGAGGCGTGAATCGGCGACGAGCCAGGCGAGAGCCTGCGACCGGTGAAGAACGGGAATGCCCCGCTCTCGTGCCGCGACGAGCTCGGGATTGTCTGGCCACAGTGCGCTCGTCACCACGATGGCGTCGACGTTGCCCAGGTGCGCTGAATCATGCCCAACGTGCACGGTCGCCCCGGCGGCGCGGAGTTGGTCCACGTTGTCTGACTCACCACGGTCAGTTCCCGACACCGTGATTCCGCGTGCGAGAAAAAGCCGTGCGATTCCACTCATGCCCGACCCACCGATGCCGACGAAATGGACGGCGTCAATTCGGTCGGGAATGGGTGTTGTGAGGTCGGGCTTGATCACTGTCGTTCTTTCGGGATCGGGTTCGGTCGGCGTCAGCCGGCCAGGGCGTCGTCGATGAGTTGAAGCATACGCTGTGAGCCTTCACGCGAGCCGATATGACGGCTCTGAACAGCCATATCGTGCCGGCGGACACGGTCGTTCAACAGTGGGATCAAGGTCTCAGAGACCCAGGACGGCACGAACAGGGCGTCAGCGATGAGAAGCGCGCCATTGGCCCCGACGACATCCGAGGCATTCAACCGCTGTTCGCCGTTGCCGACGGGATACGGAACATAGACGGCGGGCACTCCCACGGCTGTGAGCTCAGACACCGTCGCCGCCCCCGCACGCGAGACCGCAAAGTCTGCGACGGCGAGAGCGAGCTCCATCCGGTCGCAGTACCTCAGCATGTGGTAGTGCTCGATCTCCAGGTCTGAAACATCGGCTTTTCCCCCGACGAGATGGATGATCTGCCAACCGGTTCCGATGATCGACTCAGCTGTTTCAATCACCGTCGAGTTGAGGCGCTTGGCGCCCTGAGATCCGCCGGTCACCAGGAGTGTTCGGCGCTCGGCATCAAGACCGAAGTGCTCGATGCCCTCTCGGCGCGAGATGTCCAGATCAATGCGCTCGATCTCCGGACGAAGCGGCATTCCCACGAAGCGCGCGTGCTTCAGGCGGGTTCCGTGGAACGCGACGCCGACGTACGAGGTGTATCGCACACCCAGCCGGTTGGCGAGCCCGGGGCGCGCGTTCGCCTCGTGAATGACGAGCGGAACGCGGGTCTTCTTGGCCGCCACATACGCGGGCGTTGCCGCATAGCCGCCGAATCCGACGACGACGTCAATGGAGCGGTCCCTGATGAGCCGCACTGTCTCGTGCCGTGCGCGGCGGAAAAGCCCGGGGAAGCGCAGAGCGGCCCCGTTCACCCGCCGGGGGAAGGGCACTTTGGGGATGGTGACCAGTTCGTAGCCGCGCTCGGGCACCAGGCGCGCCTCGAGGCCCTCCTGGGTGCCGAGGACGACAATTTCGGCGTCGGGCTCACGTTCGCGAATGGCGTCAGCCGTGGCGAGCAGCGGATTCACGTGCCCCGCTGTTCCACCCCCGGCCAGGAGATATCGAGTCATTGTCCTGCTTTCACGCGAGCATGGCTCGCGTCGTCATGGCGCGCGCATGAAAGCACGACACCGATCGCCATCATTCCCGTCAGCAACGCTGTCCCACCGGCCGAGATGAACGGCAGCGGAACCCCGAGCACGGGGAACACCCGCAGCACGACTCCGATGTTGACGAAGGCCTGCCCGATGATCCAAACCATTACTGTACCCGTCGCAATCCGAGTAAACGGGTCGGTCGATGATCGCATGATGCGCAGGAACACGATTGTCATGACGACGAAGAGCCCGAGAAGCACCACGCAGCCGATCAAGCCGAGCTCTTCGCCGATGATGGCGAAGATGTAGTCATTGGATGCTGCGGGCAGCCACGCCCACTTCTCATGCGAGTTTCCGAGGCCGCGGCCAAAGATCCCACCGCCCGCCAACGCCCATGTTCCGTGCAGCGGCTGCCAGCACAGACCTTCATAGTCCAGACACTGGGCATCCAAGAACGAGGTGATTCGCCGCATCCGGTTTTCACTCGTCAGGGCGAAGGCGGCGAGCACACCGGCTCCTGCGATGACGGGGACGGCAAGAAAGCGCAATTTGACGTTGGCGAAGAACAGGGCGCCCAGAACGATTCCCGCCATGATGCTGACCGTGCCGAGGTCATGCCCCAGCAGCACGAGCCCGATCGCAAGACCAGCGACAGGCAGCACGGGGATGAGCACGTGGTACCACTTGTGCAGAAGCGGCTGTTTGCGGGCGAGAACGGTGGCCAGCCAAATGATGAGCGCCACCTTGACCAGCTCGGACGGCTGCCCGCTCACCGGACCGATCGCAATCCAGTTGCGGTTCCCACCGTCTTCGATGCCGAGAGGCGTGAAGACCAGCGTCTGCAACACGATCGCCCCAAGGATGGCAGGCCAGGCCCACACCTTCCAGAACGAGATCGGCAGGCGGCTCATGATCAGCATCATGGGGATGCCAATTGCGGCGTAGGTCGCCTGCTTCCAGAATCCGCCGAAGAATCCATCCGAATCGAGGTACGAGTCGATCGTCGATGATGACGCGACCATCACAAGGCCGAAGACCACGAGAAAGAGCGTCACCCCGAGCAGCAGAACGAAATTCGACGGCACTGATCGTTCGATCGCGCCCAGCGAGATCCGGGCAGTGGTGAAGCCCTTCCGCTCAGTCGCCGAGCCGGTGGGGCTCTTCTGGCTCGTCATCGGCCCCACCTCCCTTAAACTCGCTGACGGCCCGTGCAAAGAGTGTTCCCCGCTGGTCGTAGCCGGTGAACTGGTCATAGGATGCTGCCGCCGGAGCCAGCAGAACGACATCCCCCTGCTGGGCGATGCCGCGTGCGGCCTCGACTGCGCGCATCATGACAGTTTCAGTGTCGGCCGGGTCGACGGCAATCACCGGTACGTCGCTCGCGTGTCGCTGCAATGCGGAGGCAACGGCCTGCTGCTCGGTGCCGATGATGACAGCACCGCGCAACCGAGCGGCGTGGCGTTCGATGAGGGGGCCGATGTCCACGCCCTTGAGAAGGCCGCCGACGACCCAGACAACCGAGTCGAATGCGGAAAGCGACGCGTCGGCAGCGTGCGGATTTGTCGCCTTCGAATCGTTGACCCAGCGCACACCGTCGTCGTCGCGTATCAGCTGAATCCGATGAGCATCGAGTGAGAATCCGAGAAGTGCCGATTTGATCGTCGCCGGAGGGACGCCATAGGCACGAGCCAGCGCTGACGCTGCGAGGATGTTGGCCACAATGTGCGGAGCGTCAAGACCGACAGGGCGCAGTTCATCGACAGTGATGATCTCGAGCGCTGAGACCCGCCTGTCGTCGAGGAACGCACGGTCGCAGAGTACGCCGTCGACGATTCCCAGATCGCTCGGACCGGGAACGCCCAGGTCGAAGCCAATCGCGCGAGCCCCCTCGGTGACGTCAGCGTTCTCGACCATTGTGCGCGTCGCAGCATCCGCTTTGTTGTAGACGCACGCCACCCGCGTGTGCTGGTAGACGCGCGCTTTGGCGTCACGGTACGCCTCGAACGACCCGTGCCATTCCAAGTGATCGCTGGAGAGGTTGAGGCACACCGCGGAATGCGGCGTCACCGCCGCATCGCTCGCCGCGAGGTAGTGCAGCTGGTGGCTCGACAGCTCGACGACGAAAACGTCGAATCCCGCGGGATCGCGCACCGCATCGAGCACGGGAACCCCGATATTTCCGCACGGAGCAACGCGATGTCCGGCCTCGGCGATGAGCGTCGCCGTCAGCTGCGTGGTTGTCGTCTTGCCGTTCGTGCCGGTGACGAGTATCCAGTCTGCGGGCGCCCCCACTTTGTCACGCACCCGCCAGGCGAGTTCGATGTCGCCCCACAGCGGGATCCGTTCGTCCACAGCCCAGCGGATGATCGGATGATCCGGTGAGAATCCGGGCGATGCCACGATGAGCTCGGGGTCGTGCTCAATGAGCTCGGTCGGCGGATTCTGCAGGTCGTGCAGCACCAGACGGGCCCCGATCACCGGAATCAGCTTCGCGTGCTCTTCCGACGCGCCCTCCGAAATGACGAGGACGTCAGCACCGAGCTCGGCGAGGGTGTCGGCGACGGAGAATCCCGTCGCGCCCAGCCCGAGAACCGCGACGCGGAGTCCACTCCAGTCGGCGTGCCAGCTCGTCAGCGCGTCGAGGCGCCCTGACGCAGCGTGCCTCGGGCTCACCGGGAGATCCATTCCAGGTAGAACGTGCCGACGCCCGCGGCCACCAGGAGCCCGCCAATGATCCAGAAACGCACGACCACCGTGATCTCAGCCCAGCCTTTGAGCTCGAAGTGGTGATGAATCGGGCTCATAAGGAAGATCCGCTTGCCATGGGTGAGCTTGAAGTACACGCGTTGCACAATGACCGATCCGGCTTCGATGACGAAAAGGCCGCCGATGAAGATCAGGAGGATCTCTGTGTGTGTCAGGATCGCAAGCGCGGCGACGGCGCCACCGAGAGCAAGAGAGCCGGTGTCGCCGAGGAAGATCTGCGCCGGTGTCGTGTTCCACCAGAGGAAGCCGATGAGCGCGCCGACGATCGCGGAAGCGACGATGGCGAGTCCGAGCGGGTCCACGACCTCGTAGCACTTGTAGGCGAGGTCTCCCTGCAGGGCCGTGCTGTAGCAGGACTGGTTGTACTGCCAAAAGCCGATCACCACGTACGAGCCGATCGCGAAGATGCTGGCCCCGGTGGCGAGGCCGTCCAGGCCATCGGTGACGTTCACGCCGTTGGACGTGGCGGTGACGATGAAGGAGATCCAGATGAAGTAGACGATGAAGCCGATGATCGTTCCGGCGAGTCCCCACTGCGTGAGCGCCAGGAAGTCGATGTTCAGGTCTCTGATGAAGGACACGGCGGTGGAGCCTGGGGTGACTCCCTGGCTGTTGGGGAAGCCGATCGCGAGCACCGCGAAGACCGCGGCAACGATGACCTGGCCGACGATCTTCTCCCAGCCACCGAGGCCGAGGCTCTGCTGTTTGCGCGTCTTCAGGAAGTCGTCGACGAAGCCCACGACGCCGAGACCGATCATCATGAATAACACGAGGAGCGCCGAAACGCTGATTCGGTCACCGGTGATGAGCATCGCCGTGAAGTATCCGAAGAGAACGCCGACGATGACGACGATCCCGCCCATCGTCGCCGTGCCCTTCTTGGCGTGGTGCGACTGCGGGCCGTCGTCTCTGATGAACTGCCCCCAGCCGAGTGCCCGGAAGAGTCGGATGAACAGCGGTGTCATAAAGAGCGAGAACGCCCCAGAGAGGGCTCCTGCGGTGAGTAGTGCGATCACGAGAACAATTCTCCCAACCGGTCGCCCAGAAAGCGCAGTCCGACCGAATTCGACGATTTCACGAGGACAGTGTCGCCGGCGCGCAGCTCCGCCGCCAGATACTCGTATGCCTCTTCAGCCGTTGGCATGAACGCTGATTCCCCTGCCCACGAGCCCTCATTGATGGCGGAAATGTGTAAACGACGTGCTTCCGGTCCCACGACGACGAGCTGGTCAATGCCGAGACGCACGGCCATGAGCCCGATGCGGTCGTGCTCATCACCCGCGAACTCTCCCAGCTCGCTCATCGCCCCGAGAACGGCGACGGTGCGGTGTTCGGACGGGGTGACGAGCGCCAGAGTCTTGAGCGCTGCCGCCATTGAGTCCGGACTGGCGTTGTAGGCGTCGTTGATGATCGTGATGCCGTCACGGCCTCCCATGACCTCCATCCGCCAGCGTTCGGCGCGCGTCACGGACTCCAAACGGCGCACGGCCGTCGCCAGGGGAATCCCGACTTCGCGGGCGCAGGCCAACGCGGCGAGGGCGTTCCAGACGTGGTGCTCCCCCAGAACCTTGAAGGCTACGGGGATGCTGTCCCCGTCGGGTGTGCTCACAGTGAACGTGGTCCCGCTCGCCGTGACGACGATATCGTCTGCACGCACATCGGCGTCCTTGTGCTCTCCGAACCACACAACGTGTGCCGACGTCTTCGTCGCCATGGCAACGACACGCGGGTCATCGCGATTCAGGATCGCCACGCCATCACTCGGAAGCGCCGCGACAAGCTCGGTCTTCGCCGCCGCTGTCTGCTCGATCCCTCCGAACCCGCCAGCGTGTGCCATTCCAACTTTCAGCTCGATCCCGATGTCCGGCTTCGCAAGCGCCGCGAGGTGCGCGATATGTCCGGGGCCGGAGGCTCCCATCTCCGAGATGAGATAACGCGTACTCTCGGTGACCCGCAGCATCGTCGTGGGGGCGCCGACCGTGTTGTTGAACGATTTGCGGGGCATCACTGTCTCAGCATCCGGAGAGAGGATCGCTCCCAGCAGGTTCTTCGTCGTCGTCTTGCCATTCGACCCGGTGATGCCGACCACTGTGAGGTTTCCCATGGCTTTGACCCGACCGACGACCTCGGCTGCCAGAGCGGCCAGAGCTTCAACGGCGTCGTGCACGACAATCTGCGGGACCTCCACGTCGACGTTGTGTTCGACGATGGCCAAAGCGGCCCCGTTGTGGACGGCAGCGTCGACGAATCGGTGACCGTCCGTGACATCGCCAGGCTTCGCAACGAAAATGCCGCCGTCGACGATCTCGCGAGAGTCCGTCTCGACATTGCCCGAGATGGTTGTGAGATCGGTGGCGTCCGTTCCCGCTGGGTCAAATCGCCCTGAAACGGCGGTGGCGACCTCGCCGAAGGTGAGAGTGATCACCGGTGCATTGTCTCCTTTGTGCGCGGTCCGTGCGATTCTGTCAGAATCGCGTCGGCCAGTTGGGAGCCGGCTCCGTCGACGGCGGGACGTCGTACGACTTCAACACCTGGGTCAGAACCTGCTGGAAGGTCGGGGCGGCGGCCGCAGACGACCTAATGGTAGTCGGATCCGCGATCGTGACAGAAACGACATACTCAGGATTCTCTGCGGGTGCCATACCGGTCATTGACACGATGTATGTCGATTTGAGTCCGCCCGAGCCATCACCCTGCTGAGCTGTCCCCGACTTCGCGGCAACCCGATACCCCGGAATCTGCAGTGTGGTCCCGAAGTGTCCCTCGGTCGGAACGCTCTCGAGCATCTGTACGGTGAGGTCTGCGGCGTTTTCAGAAACCACACGGGTTCCCGTGCTGGACGGCACGTTGGTCACGGTTCCGTCCGGCTGCACGCACCCTTCGACAAGTTGAGCGGGAAGCCGGACTCCGCCATTGGCCAGCGCCTGGTACGCGCTCACATCCTGAATGGACGTCGAGGTGAGGCCCTGTCCGAACATAGTGGCGTAGAACGTCTGGTTGTCCCATTTCTGCCACGGGTGAAGCACTCCGGACGATTCCCCGGGGAACCCAACGGCTGATTTCTCGCCGACGCCGAATTTCTGCAGATACGCGTAGCGGTCCTCAGCTGACATGCGCTCACCGAGCTGTGAGATCCCCGTGTTCGAGGATTCAGCGAGCACACCGGTCAGCGTGAGGTTCATCGGACCGTGCGGGAATGAGTCCTTGATCTCAGCGCCGTTGCTCGGGTAATACCAGCCATCGGCGACGACCTGCGTCGTGGGGTCCGCCAGCCCCGCGTCGATAAGCGACGCGGCAAGGAGCGTCTTGAACGTTGATCCGGGAGGGAACGGCGTCGTGAAAGCGCGCGCCCCGCGGTCCTCCGGATTACTGGCCGACACGTCTGTCGGATCCACGGATGGGTACTCGGCCACGGCTTTGAGCTTGCCCGTCTTGGCCTCCATCACCGTGACGATGCCCCAGGTGCCTTTGGTGGCCTCGACCTGTTCGGCGAGGCGCTGCTGGGCGTACCACTGCAGGTCCGCGTCGATGGTGAGTTTGACGGCTGCACCGTTCTCCGCGGGCTGCGTCGTTTCCATTGACCCCGGAATCGCGACGCCATCTTTGCCGCGCTGATACGCCTGGGTGCCGTTCTGCGACTTGAGACAGGAGTTCATATAGCGTTCAATGCCGGCGAGCGGCTCCTGATCTGATCCGACGAAGCCGATCAGGTTACCCGCGATCGCGCCATTCGGGTAGAAACGAGCGGGATGCTGCTTTGCATACAGCCACGGGATGTCGAGGGCGTCGATGGCCCGGTACTGGTCGACATCGACCGACTTCGCGATCCGCGCGTACAACGAGTTTCCATCCTTGTCCAAGGCATCGGAGACGATGTCGAGGATGTCTTTTCCTGAGACCCCGATGATCGCGCCGATCTCGCTCGCCGCCTGCTCGACGCTCACTTTCGACGTGGATCCATCGTCGGCGGTTCGTGTGAAGGCGTTCACGTTGACAGGAGCCACCGACAGGTCGTATCGCTTCACGCTCCCCGCCAGCACTTCGCCGTTCGCGTCAAGAATCTCCCCACGCTCGCCATAGACGACGAGCTCTCCCGAGGTCTTTGTGGATGCCTCGGCCTGCAGCTGCGCCGCGTTGACGACCTGGATGTCAATGAGCCGGATCACGAATGCGGCGAACACTCCGAGAACGCAGATGACCGCAACGAAGGCACGGCGCCTGCTGATTCGGTTCGTGTGCTGCACGTAGGTTCCTCACGACGACGCGGGCGAAATCAATGTGTCTTGGGTGACGGGAGATCGTTTTCGAAGATTACCTGCGATGGAGGCGGATTCGAGCTCGACTCGCCTGCCCCGGAGGAATCCTCAGCGCCCTGGGAGGGATCGTCTGCTGGCGGCGTAGCACTCGAGTCTTTCTCCTTCGACTCCTTTTTGCTTCCGATCGGCCCGAGCTGATCGACAAGGCTGTTCCCTACCTGGTTGTCCGCAAGGGGTCGTTCGGTCGGCTCGCCGCCAGGTCCAGGTTGGCCAAGCACGGTGCCGTCCGATAAGCGGATGTACACCGGGCTCTGGTTGATCACCATGCCGAGGGCCTGTGCGCTCTCGGCGATGTACTGCGGCGAACTCAGAACCTCGATCTGCTCGGTCAGCGACTGCTGCTTCAGGCTGAGGTCATGATGCTGTGCCCGGAGATCAGATAATTCGTACGCCCCCTGACTCAGCGCGACGCTGGAGAGCAGTTGTGCCACGACGATCCCGCTGACCGCCGCGATTGTCGTGATGGCGTAAGCGATCTTGGGGCGAGACTTCCGTACCGTGCGCAGCGGAACCGCGCGCAGCGGCGCGCGCTGTGGTTCGGTCGCCGGTGACCGCAGTGGGCGCGCCGTCTGCGCCAATTGAGTACTCATGCGTTCTTCCCCCTGATCCGTTCTGCCGCACGCAGCCTCACGGGCGTCGCGCGCGGGTTCGCGGCCATTTCGTCGTCATTCGCCCGCTCAGCCCCTCGCGTGAGCAGACGAAAGGTCGGCAGATGCTCGTCCAGCTCGACCGGCAGCCCCGCTGGAGCGCTCGACTGCGAAGCCGTGTGAAACGCTCGTTTGACGATCCGATCTTCGAGCGACTGATACGACATAACGACGATGCGCCCGCCTACCCGCACAGCATCGAGTGCCGCCGGAATCGCGTTCTCGAGCACGGCAAGCTCCTGATTCACCTCGATGCGCAGTGCCTGGAAGACGCGCTTTGCCGGGTGACCGCTTCGCCGAACGGCTGCTGGTGTTGCGTCATCGAGAACCTGAACGAGCTGAGCTGATGTCTGTAGCGGCTGCGGTGTGCGGGCGGCGACGATGGCCCGGGCGTAGCGCCCCGCGAGTTTCTCTTCGCCGTAGCGCTGAAAGATGCGGCGAAGCTCTCCCTCGCTGTAGCTGGCGAGCACGTGTTCTGCCGTGAGCTCGCTTTCGGCGTCCATGCGCATATCGAGAGGAGCATCCTGCGAGTACGAGAATCCCCGCTCTGCGCGGTCGAGCTGAAGTGACGAGACGCCGAGGTCGAAGAGGATGCCGTCAAGATGATCAGCCCCGGCAGCGTCAAGCGCTCCAGCAATGTCGTCGTATTCCGTCTTGACGAATGTGATCCGGGAGTCAAAGCGCGACAGTCTCTCGTGCGCAAGTGCGAGGGCATCTGCATCGCGATCGATCCCGATCAGCTGCACATCCGGAAACCGCTCAAGAAGTGCTTCGCTGTGACCGCCCATGCCGAGCGTCGCGTCAATGACGACCCGCCCGGAACCCTCGAGGGCGGGAGCCAGCAGCTCGACACAGCGGTCGAGGAGCACGGGAGTATGAATGTCGTTGTGTGCCATTGATTTCACCGGGCCCTCGGCGCTGATCCCCATCCGTTCGACCTGGCACCGGGGAAGTGTGTCAGGGCGCCAACGGCTGGGAGTCGGCGACGAGGGATCAGAACAGTCCCGGGATCACCTCCTCTGCGGTGTCAGAGAAGACGGATTCCTGCTCAGCGAGGTAGGTCTCCCATGCCTCGGAGTCCCAGATTTCGGCGCGGCTGCCCGCGCCGATCACTGTCAGCTCCCTGTCGAGTCCCGCATACGAGCGCAGATTCTGCGGGATCGTGATGCGGTTCTGCTTGTCTGGCGTCTCCGGGCTTGCGCCGGAGAGAAAGACGCGGAGGTAGTCGCGGGCCTGCTTCGAGGTCACCGGGGCCTGCCGGATCTTCTCGTGCATGTCCTCGAACTCTCGTGTGCTGAACACGTAGATGCAGTTCTCCTGGCCACGTGTCATGACGACGCCGCCCGCGAGCTCGTCGCGGAACTTCGCCGGAAGGATGATCCGGCCCTTGTCATCGAGCTTGGGAGAGTACGTGCCGAGAAACATCGGACCCTCCCCTTTCGCCGGCCAACGTGGAGTATTACTCCACTTTACTCCACAACCCACCACAATTTGAAGCAATTGCGGGCAATTCGAGCAAATCTATCTCATAGTTCCGCGGGAATACAAGGAATTTGAATGTGGAGGAAGGTGGAGGAAATACGGCATGTTTGGGGATGCTGCGCCCAAACGTCACCCTCAACGAGCGTCGATCGTCAGGTATTCATGCCTCTGACACGTCGACACGAGGCGATACGTGCACTCAGCGGACGGCGGAAACATGGCGGTCCGGTTGAGTGGGGCGAAGTGGAGGACGCCGGTGGAGTGGAGACTTCTCGGTGGAGATGACGGGTCGCCCTCATGGAACAGCGTGAAGCGTACGCGGACGAAGACATCTGCTGATTCATCCGGAGTCGAGTGAGATCCGCTCCAGCCGAGCACGGTGGCAGACGCTCGGCGCGGCAGAGTGGCGCGACCGGTCCACGCAGCCTGAGGGGACGCAGCGACCACGTGGAACCGAACGCTCTGGGATGGCCGCGGTGCCGGCCCAGCCGCAGAAGGCGCCAGCCGGAGATTCAAGGCATTGCGCGCACATCAGCAGGAGGTCTGCGCCGTTTCTCTTCGTTAACGCACAAAGGACCGACCTCTCGGTCGGTCCTTCTTCGGGCTCCTGCCGAAGCCTTACTCGGGGATCAGCGCTCGTTCTCCTGGCGACGATCCCAACGATCATTCATCTTGTCCATGAAGTTGCCGCGATCAGCCGTGGGCCGTCGCGTCTTCGTTCCGGTGGGCTCTGGGGCATCCTTCGACGGCTTCATCGCGAGCAGCACACCGCCGAGCATCACGATGAATCCGATGATCCCGACAAGAGGCTGTTGGATCATGACCGCGGCGACGAGCGCGCCAATGCCGACAAGCACAACGAGGCTGCCGAGAGCGATGCTTCGGTACGAGGGACGTCCGCGGCGATCGCCCGCCGTCGAGACGAAATCAGCGTCATTCCTATAGAGGTGACGCTCCATCTCATCAAGGAGCCGCTGCTCCTGTTCAGATAGTGGCATCGCCTTCCCCCTTCTCGCGAGTTCGGATGCGACTCAATGTCTGTCTCAATTCTATCCCGACCTCATGTGGCTAGGCTAGACGCGTGCCCGATCCACAGAATCTGCTTTCAATTATCCAGAATCGGCTCGACGAGTTTCTCACCGCGCGCACGACTATTCTGGCGCGTGTTGCCCCAGAGACAGCTGAGTTTTCCCGCTTCTCCAAGCAGTTTCTCAGTGGTGGAAAACGGTTCAGGGCACGTTTTTGCCATCAGGGCTGGCAGGCGGTCACCGGCGCGCAGGCCTCAGGCGCGGCAGACCCGATTGTTGGAGTCGCCTCGGCACTCGAGATCTTTCACGCGGCCGCGCTCGTCCATGATGACATCATCGACAATTCAGACACGCGTCGCGGTCTGGCCTCAGCTCACCGCCGGTTCGAGCAGCAGCACCGGGACGCGTCCTGGTCGGGAGATGCTCAGGAGTTTGGGCGCTCAGCTGCCATTCTGCAGGGCGACCTTCTTTTGGGCTGGAGTGATGAGCTTCTCGATGACGCCCTTGCAGAACTGAACGATGACGCGAGTGCTCGCCGTGCTCGCGACGAGTTCCGTCGCATGCGCACAGAGGTGACGGCGGGCCAATTCCTGGACATCCGTGAAGAGCAGGCGTGGGCCACGCACAGCGATGCCGATCAGGTGCGGCGCGCCGAGACCGTTGCCACCTTCAAATCGGCGAAGTACAGCGTTGAAGCGCCACTCGCCCTTGGGGCTCTTGCCGGGGCGGGTCGTGCGGAGCAGGTTGACGCTCTCCGCGCTTACGGACTCCCGCTGGGCATCGCGTACCAGCTCCGCGACGATCTCTTGGGAGTCTTCGGTGACGCAGCGGTGACAGGCAAACCGAGCGGAGACGATCTTCGCGAGGGAAAGCGCACGGTTCTTGTCGGCCTCACCAGGCTCGCCGTCTCGGCTTCCGATCGTGACGCCCTCGACAGGATGCTGGGCGACCCTGACCTCACGGAGGCCGACGTCGCTCGCATTCAGACGATGATCCGTTCAAGCGGCGCTCACGAGCAGGTCGAGAGCCGCATCAACGAGGCTGTGGCGACTGCCACATCGGCTATCGTCCATGCCCCGCTTGATGCCCGTGCTGTCGAGGGGCTGCTCAGCCTTGCGGATGCTGTCACACGGCGGAACGCGTAAGGACTACGCGAGAGCCTGCGCGACGCGGCGCACTTCAGATTTGCGCCCTGCACGCAGGGCGTTCAGCGGAGCATCCCCGATCGCGTCGTCCTCCTCCAGAAGCCAGTCGAGGATCTCGTCGTCTGAGAACCCCGCGTCTGCGAGCAGGATGATGGTGCCGCGTAGTTCTTTCAGCGGTTCACCGTCACGCAGAAAGCCGGAGGGAACAACAAGGATGCCGTCGCGGCGGACAGCGAGAAGCTGACGCTCTTCGATAAGCCGACGCACGCGACTCAGCCTCACGTCGAGGATCTCAGCGAGGTCAGGGATGGTGAGCCATTCGATTGCTGCGGGTTCTGTCACGTTTCGAGTGTGCCACGGTTCACGGGCGCAGACCAGCGACGCACCCGGTCGGTTCCCCACCAGCATCCTCGCCGTGCACGTTTTCGTCGGACGAGCCCACATCACTCGACCACCCGGAGCCGATCGGCGCTGCCACGGGGTGCCCGTGCCACCGTGCATCAGCAGGCATCACCCCGCAGAGATGATCTCGTCACGGCCGGTCTCTTCTTTTATAACGTTCATCACTTTCGTCCCTTTTTCCTCGTCTCTATCACAAACCACACTGTTCGCTTTCATTGACACGCTTCACATCCTTATGCAACGGTGGGGACGTTACTGGAACGTGACGAGGGGGAACGTATGTCACCGGCAGGGGTCACAAAGAGCATGGTGCCGATCGCGCTGCTGAGCGCTGTCGCCGCAGGAATGCACATCGCACCGGCACAGTCATCTGAACACCGCACAGCCGATTACGGGCCCGAGGGATTCACTCGTGGTTCCGGGCTCCCGCGTCAGACTCCGCATTTTCTTCCGGCACCCGCCTCATACACGGTCGGTGCCAGGGACAGTCTGGCTGTCATCGCCACACGCTTCGGCCTTGACGCCGAAACCGTCGCAGCGCTCAACGGCCTCGCGACAGACAGCGCCGTACATGCGGGCCAGACTCTTGCACTCACGAAAAAAGATGCAGCTGCCTCACCGAGCGCAGCATCCGCAGACACAACGTACGTCGTGCAGTCAGGCGACACGGTCTCACGTATCGCCTCACGCCACGACGTCAGCACGCAGTCGCTGCTCGACGCCAACGGCCTGAGCTGGTCATCGGTCATCTACCCCGGGCAAAAGCTCACAATTCCTGGCGCAGGGAAGAGCTCCGGGCACTCGGATTCATCGACGTCTGATTCGACGAAGTCGGACTCGAAGACGTCAGACAACGCGAAGGGGTCAACATACACTGTCGTCTCGGGCGACACACCAAGCAGCATCGCCTCAGCACACGGCATCAGCATCAAGTCACTCCTCGACGCCAACGGCCTGAGCTGGTCGTCCGTCATCTACCCCGGGCAAAAGCTCACAATTCCCGGCGCAGGGAAGAGCTCCGGGCACTCGGATTCATCGAAGTCTGATTCGAAGAAGTCGGACTCGAAAAAGTCAGACAACGCGAAGGGTTCGACCTACACGGTCGTCTCCGGTGACACCGTCAGCGGCATCGCCTCTGCGCACGGGATCAGCATCCAGTCGCTGCTCGACGCCAACGGCCTGACCTGGACAAGCATCATCTATGTCGGCCAGAAGCTCACGATCCCCGGATCCGAATCGACGGAGTCCGAATCCGGCGGGAGTTCTGACGACGATACGACGCCGCTCACCGCGGAGATGAAGACAAACGCGCAGACGATCATTCGGGTCGGGCGTTCGCTGGGTGTCAGCGACTACGGCCTGGTCATCGCCCTTGCCGCGGCCATGCAGGAGTCAAGTCTGCGCAACGTCGAACATGGCGACCGTGATTCGCTCGGGCTCTTCCAGCAGCGCACGAGCCAGGGCTGGGGCACGAAAGAGCAGATCATGAATCCGGAATACGCGGCGAAGGTGTTCTTCGTCGGTGTCTCGGGAAAGACACGTGGGCTTCTCGACATTGCCGGTTGGAAGGACATGTCAGTGTCTGAAGCGGCACAAGCCGTCCAGATCTCGGCCTACCCCGAGGCCTACGGCACGTGGGAGGCCTCCGCACGGTCCTGGCTGGCACAACTCGGTTGACAATCCCATAACGAAGCACAACGAATAGGCGCGTGTCCCGTGTGTCCGGGCGTCCACTCAGTGTGCACTTCGTAAACTCGAGTCGTGACGACTAGCCAACAAACCGATCCTCTGATCGGCCGTGTCTTCGACGGCCGATACGAGGTGCGCTCGCGCATCGCGCGCGGCGGTATGGCTACAGTCTATGTCGCGACGGATCATCGGCTTGAGCGACGCGTCGCGATCAAGGTGATGCACGGTCATCTGAGTGACGACCAGGCGTTCACGAATCGCTTCGTGCAAGAGGCGCGCTCGGCGGCTCGGCTGGCCAATCCGCATGTCGTGAGCGTCTTTGACCAGGGGCAGGACGGCGACATGGCCTACCTGGTCATGGAATACCTGCCCGGTATCACCCTACGGGAGCTGCTGCGCGACCACGGTGCGCTGACTCCTCAGCAGGTCGTCGACATCATGGATGCTGTACTCACGGGGCTCGCCTCCGCACACCGCGCGGGCATCGTGCACCGCGATGTCAAGCCAGAGAATGTGCTCTTGGCCGACGACGGCCGCATCAAGATCAGCGACTTCGGCCTCGCAAGGGCGGCCTCCGCGAACACGGCGACGGGTCAGGCTCTCTTGGGCACCATCGCCTATCTCTCCCCCGAACTGGTGACGCGCGGGATGGCCGACACGCGCAGCGACATCTACGCACTTGGAATCATGATGTACGAGATGCTGACCGGCGAGCAGCCCTACAAGGGCGAGCAGCCGATGCAGATCGCTTATCAGCACGCGAACGATTCCGTACCGCGCCCCAGCACACGGGCACCGAATATTCCAGACGAAGTCGACGACATGGTCTTGTGGGCCACGGAACGCGATCCAGACGAGCGTCCCGCCGACGCCCAGGAGATGCTCGACCGCTTGCACGAGGTCGAGGCAGAGTTGGGCTACAGCCTCTCGGCGATGCCCACCGCGCACACGACGGTCATGCCGATGGATGAAACGGTGGCGTTCGGCTCGACAGTCGCATTCGATGCGCACACGGCTCCCGCCGCGACGACCGGAACCACTGATCCGCTCGGGTCGATGATCGCCTCAACGGGCACGGTAAAGAAGCTCACAACGACGGTTGGGCGCCGACGCCGCAAGGGCCTGTGGATGTTCCTGATCGTCGTGCTGTTGTGCGCCGTCGTCGGAGGCACGGGCTGGTACTTCGGCACCGGGCCCGGCTCGCGCGTGGCGGTGCCTGACACCTTTGTCGGCGACTCTCCCGATGCCGCGGCAGCCGCGCTTGAGGAGCTCGGGCTGGTCGTGAAGACCGGGGAAGAGTACAGCCTTGACGTTGAGGAGGGGCTTGTCACGAGCACGAACCCTGCCGGGGGTGAGCTCGTCTACCCAAACTCCACGGTCACCGTGAACGTCTCCCTCGGCCCGAAACCCGAAAAGCTGCCATCGCTGGCCGCCGTGTCGTTCGATGAGGCCCAGAAGACCGTCGAGGATCTCGGTCTCATTGTGGGCGACAAGTCGTACCAGTTCAATGCCGACGTCGCCGAGAACGGGGTCATCGCGGCATCCATCGACGGTGATGACGTCACCGGGGGCGTCGAGACATACCAGGGCAAGACCGTCGACTTCCTCGTCTCCGTCGGCCCCGTGCCCAAGTTTGTCGGCCAGACTCAGGATGCCGCAACGGCGGCCCTGGACGATGCCGGTCTCACCCTGGGCTCGGTATCTGAGCAGTTCAGCGACTCCGTCCCCAAGGGAACAGTCATCTCCGCCGACTATGACACTCCCCTGGCACCCGGCGACACGGTCGACCTCGTGGTATCGAAGGGTCAGGACCTCGTTCAGGTTCCCGACGTCGTCGGCATGACGATCAACGCGGCCAAACAGAAGCTCGAGGAAGCCGACTTCGTGGTGAAAGTCGACTCCAACATCCCCAAAGAGTACTGGGATGCTGTCATCAACGACCTGTTCGCCGTCGACAGCACGGACCCAGCCGCAGGCGAGATGATCAAGCGCGGCTCAACGGTGACGATCACCGCGAACCTCTAACCGAGCACCACACAGCGCGCCGCGCCCGCGGCAGGTCACGCGCGGCACTGTCAGCCTTTGCCGAGCTCCTCGGCCACGAGGAAAGCGAGCTCAAGTGACTGCATGTGATTGAGACGCGGATCGCACAGCGACTCATAGCGCGTCGACAGAGTCTCCTCGTCAATGTGCTCTGAGCCACCCAGGCACTCGGTGACGTCGTCACCCGTGAGCTCCACATGGATGCCACCTGGATGCGTTCCCACCGCGCGATGCGCCTCGAAAAAGCCCTGAACCTCGTCGACCACGTCGTCGAAGCGACGCGTCTTGTAGCCGGTCGGCGTGGTGATGCCATTGCCGTGCATGGGGTCGGTCACCCAGAGCGGGTTCGCGTCTTCCGCCTGAATCGCTTCGAGAAGCGGCGGCAGCGCGTCACGGATCTTCCCCGCGCCCATGCGCGTGACAAATGTCAGACGCCCGGGCCGGCGCTCAGGGTCCAATTTGTCGATCAGGCGCAGCATGTCATCGCGCGTGGTCGTCGGGCCGAGCTTGACCCCGATGGGGTTATGCACGCGCGAGAGGAAGTCGACGTGTGCGCCGTCGAGATCGCGTGTGCGCTCCCCGATCCAGAGGAAGTGCCCAGACGTGTTGTATGGCTGGCCCGTCCGCGAGTCGATGCGGGTCATCGGGCGCTCGTAGTCCATGAGCAGTGCCTCGTGCGCGGTGTAGAACTCCACCCGCTTCAGCTCATCGAAGTCAGCTCCCGCTGCCTCCATGAACTTGATGGCGCGATCAATCTCTTTCGCGAGGTGCTCATACCGCTGGTTCGCTGGGTTCGCAGCGAAGCCCCGGTTCCACGAGTGCACCTCGCGCAGGTCGGCGAACCCACCCTGCGTGAACGCTCGGATGAGATTCAACGTCGATGCGGCCATGTGGTAGCCGCGCAGCAGTCGGCTCGGGTCGGCCCGACGCGACTCGGGCGTGAAGTCGTAGCCGTTGACGATGTCGCCTCGGTACGCGGGAAGCGTGACGTCACCGCGCGTCTCGGTGTCACTCGAGCGCGGCTTGGCGAACTGACCGGCCATACGCCCCATCTTCACGACGGGCATCGACGCGCCGTAGGTGAGCACGACGGCCATCTGCAGGATCGTCTTGACGCGATTGCGGATCTGGTCGGCGGTGGCACCCGCGAAGGTCTCGGCGCAGTCACCACCCTGGAGAACAAATGCCTCGCCCCGAGCGGCTCCCGCGATGCGGTCGCGCAGCAAATCGGCCTCACCCGCGAACACGAGAGGGGGTAGTGCCGCGATTTCGCGCGAGACCTCGGCGACAGCATCCGGATCATTCCACGTCGGCTGCTGCTTGATCGGCAGTTCGCGCCAATAGTCGAGACCGGCGATCACTGATTCATCAGCCTTCACTACCGGGTCATTCGACATTGTCACGGGCGTTCCCAAATCTGTGTGCGAGGTGGATGCGGAAATGCGCGAAGCGCGACTCTCAGCCTATCGCGAAAGACGAGACTGCTTGTCCTTCACCGTCGTCGCATACACGTCGACATACTCCTGTGCACTGAGACGCTGCAACTCATACATCAGCTCGTCTGTCACGGAGCGCAGAATGAACCTGTCGCCCTCGAGCCCCTCGAACCGGCTGAAGTCCAACGGCTTGCCGAAGACAAGGCCCGGGCGCCTGATGCGCGGCATCGTTCTCCCGATCGGGAGGATGTGTTCGGTGCCGACCATGACAACGGGGATGATGGGCACGCGGGCTTCAAGAACCATGCGCGCAACGCCGGTGCGGCCGCGGTACATGCGGGCATCCGGGCTTCGCGTCCCCTCGGGGTAGATTCCCAGAAGCTGGTCTCGCCCGAGTACGCCGAGGCCGGTGTTGAGCGATGCCTCGGACGCTTTCCCGCCCGAGCGGTCGATCGGGAGCTGGCCTGTCGCGTTCATGAACGCGCGCGTCGCCCAGCCTTTGAGACCGCGGCCCGTGAAGTAGTCACTCTTGGCGAGAAACGAGATGCGGCGATCGAGATACAGCGGAAGGAAGATGGAATCGATCACCGAGAGATGATTGCTGGCGATGATCGCTGCGCCCTTCGTCGGCACGTTCTCGGCGCCCACGACCCAGGGCCGGAAGATCGCCGTCACCAGTGGCCCGACAATCACGTTCTTCATGATCCAGTAGAACATCGTATGTAACAGTATCCCCGACGCGGATCAGGCCGCGCTTCGACGTGCGGCGATCCGCGCCAAATCGGCGGCGCCGACGACTCCGGCATCGTTCACCAGCTCGGCGATGACGAACTCGGGCTCCGGGTGGAAGCCCCGAGCCGGCAGGTTCTCGAGATACGCGGCGCGCACGGGCTCGAGCAGCAGTTCACCGGCCTGAGCGACTCCCCCGCCCAGCACGAACATCTGTGGATCGAGGACGGCTCCCAGCGTGGCGCACCCCTGCCCGATGTACGAGCCGAGGCGGCGAAGGGCTGTGAGAGCACCACCATCGCCCGCGATGATGAGGTCGTAGATGTCCGTTCCGGAAAGACGGCCTCCCGCGGCCTCACGCGCGTCAGCGAGCGCTTGCCCGATGCCCCCGGCATCCGCGAGTTCATCGGCGAGACGCCCGAGAGCGCGACCAGAGCCGTACTGCTCGAGACAGCCCCGCACACCGCAGCCGCAGGGCAGCCCGCCGGGAATGAGCCTGATGTGACCGAGTTCGCCGCCCGTGCCGAAACCGCCGCGGAAGAGCTCGTCTCCGGTCACGATCGCGCCGCCGACACCCGTTCCGATGGTGAGCATGACCATATCGCTGACGAGCCTGGCGGCGCCGAAGCGGAACTCTGCCCACCCGGCCGCATTCGCATCGTTCTCGATGACGACGGGCATGTCGAGGCGCGCGGTGAGCTTCGCGCGGAACGGCTCGTTGCGCCAGCTCAGATTTGGCGCGTAGTACACGGTCGACTGCGCGGCGTCAATGAAGCCCGCCGCCGCGACGCCAACTCCGGCGACCTCGTGCTCGGCGCGCAGCCGCGTCACCATGTCGACGACAGCATCCTCAATGGCTGAACTGTCGCGTGCCGGTGACGGGACGCGATCCTCGGTGACGATCTCACCGTCGTCGTCGACGACGGCACCGGCGATCTTCGTTCCTCCGATATCGATCCCGATGGCGTGCACGTTCTACCTCCACAGATGACTCGGGCTCGAAAACTGACGAAACCCACAAAAAACCGCCTGCTCCTGCTCGTTCCGTGCAGTGAAATCCCCGAGTGGCCTTCGCCGATCCCGTGAACGCAAGCGTCCTCACTTTAGAGTAGAGGAAGACGCACCCGCCCACGTACCGAAGGAGCTACAGTGGACCACCACTCCGTACCTGCTCTTGTTCCCGCCGATCCCGAGGCGAACGCCTCTGATCTCCTCATCGACCGTGTCTCGGCTACTCCCGATACGCCGCTGTTCTCCCTGCCTGCGGGCGATGGCTGGCGGGATGTGACGGCCGCAGAGTTCCTCACGCAAGTAATGGCGCTGTCCAAGGGACTCGTGGCCTCCGGTATCGAGCCGGGCGACAAGATCGGCTTCATGTGCAAGACCAGCTATGAGTGGTCTCTGATCGACTTCGCCACCTGGTTCGCCGGCGCCGTGCTCGTTCCGGTCTACGACACGAGCTCCCCCTCGCAAATCCATTGGATCCTCAGCGATTCCGGTGCCACATCGATGATCGTCGAGACGCCGGAGCATTTCTCTCGCTTCGACGAGGTGCACAGCGATCTGCCTGCCGTGGGACGTGTCTGGCAGCTGCACCTCGGCGACCTCGACAAGCTCTCACAGAGCGGCATAGAGGTGCCGGACGACGAGATCGAAAGGCGGCGCGCTCTGGCACGCGGCTCTGACATAGCCACGCTGATCTACACATCCGGGTCAATGGGGACGCCGAAGGGGTGCGTGCTCACGCACTCGAACTTCGTGGAGCTCTCACGCAACGCGGCCGTCGCGATGAAGGAGGTCGTCGCCCCCGGCTCCTCGACGCTTCTGTTCATCACGATGGCGCACATCTTCGCCCGATTCATCGCGGTTCTGGCCGTACACGCCGGAGTCAAGGTCGGGCACCAGCCGGATACCAGTCGGCTGCTCGAGTCGCTGGGCTCATTCAAGCCCACGTTCCTCCTCGCCGTCCCGCGCGTGTTCGAAAAAGTTTACAACTCGGCAGAGCAGAAGGCCGAGGCCGGTGGCAAGGGGAAGATCTTCCGCAAGGCCGCCGACACGGCCATCGCGTACAGCGCCGCTCTCGAGTCCGGCAGCGTCCCCTTCGGCCTGAAGATGAAGTTCCTCCTCTTCGACCGGCTTGTCTTCGCGAAGCTGCGTGCTGCAATGGGCGGGAACGTCCGCTACGCGGTATCCGGTTCCGCGCCGCTGGGAGCTCGACTCGGACACTTCTTCCATGCCCTCGGCATCACGATCCTCGAGGGCTACGGTCTTACCGAGACCACGGCTCCGGCGACGGTCAACATTCCGTCGGCGTCGAAGATCGGCACCGTCGGCCCTCCGCTGCCCGGCATGAGCGTCCGCATTGCCGAGGACGGCGAGATCCAGGTCAAGGGCATCGATGTCTTCAAGGAGTACTGGAATAACCCGGATGCGACGGCAGACACGTTCGAGGACGGCTGGTTCTGCACGGGCGACCTCGGCACACTCGATGCCGACGGCTTTCTCACCATCACCGGTCGGAAGAAGGAGATCATTGTGACCGCGGGCGGGAAGAACGTCGCCCCGGCCGTTCTCGAGGATCCGGTGCGTGCCAATCCCATCATCGGCCAGATCGTCGTCGTCGGCGACCAAAAGCCGTTCATCGCCGCGCTGATCACTCTCGACCCGGAAATGCTGCCCACCTGGCTTCAGAACAACGGGCAGGACGCCACGATGTCCGTCGCGGATGCTGCGCGCAACCCGGCCGTCATCGCGGAGGTACAGCGCGCCATCGACGCGGCGAACTCGCGCGTGTCGCGCGCTGAGTCCATTCGCAAGTTCGAGATTCTCGACACCGAGTTCACAGAGGACTCCGGGCACCTGACGCCAAAGCTCAGCATCAAGAGAGCCGTGATCGTCAAGGACTTCGCCGATGTGATCGACCGCATCTACACAACACCACAGCCCACGCAAGGGCTGTCGCTGTCCTGATCGCTCGGGCGCTGCCCCGGAAGCGCGGAGGGTGACCCGCGGCATCCCGCCGTCGGCTCATCGTCCGCGCTGATCCGGCATCAGAACCAGTCGGACTCTCGAACCTGCTTCATCGCGACGCGGCGCTCGTCCTTCTCGAGTCGATCGAGATACACGTAGCCGTCAAGATGGTCGACTTCGTGCTGCAATGCTTGTGCCAGCACGCCCGTCCCCTCGACCGTGACCGGGTTTCCATCCAGATCGATTCCCGTCACACGCGCGTACGGGTGCCTCGGTGTGGGGTGCCACTGCTCGGGGACCGAGAGACAGCCCTCGTCGATGAGCTCCTTCTCCCCACGCACCTCGACGACCGTGGGATTGATCACGTACCCCACAACACCGTCGACGTTGTAGCTGAACGCGCGCATGCCGATGCCGATCTGGTTGGCCGCGACGCCCGCGCGCCCGGGCAGCCTCACCGAGTCGAGCAGATCGCTGATCAGCGCGCGAACGCCATCATCGATCGTCGTGATCTCGGCACACGGCGATTTCAACACCGGATCGCCGAAAAGCCGGATGGAACGTTCGGTCATTCGTGCGGGTCTCCTCAGTAAACGGGGATCGTCGGACGCTGCGTGGGCAGCCCATCGACAACGGATGCGGCCAGAAGGCGCGCCGCCTGACGCGTCGCCGGTCGAAGCGCGCGGAAGTCAATAGGAGCACCAGACGCGAGCATGGGATCGTACGGAACGCGGGCGACAGCGCGCACCCGCGACGCGAAGTGAGCCTCAAGCTCGTCAAGCTTCACCATCGAACGCGCCGCCGAGCGATTGTTGATGACGACGACGGCGTTCTTCGCGAGAGCACCGTGCCCATTCGATTCCAGCCACGAGATGGTCTCCGATGTTGCTCGGGCTTCGTCAACGCTGGTGCCCGAAACGATGACGCAGCCATCGGCCTTCTCCAGCGTCTCGCCCATCACGTCGTGCACCATCCCCGTGCCTGAATCGGTCAGGACCATTGAGTAGTACTGCGCTGCGAGCTCGGCCACAACGCGGTAATCGGAGTCGTCGAAGGCCTTCGTCACCGCCGGGTCGGGATCCGACGCGAGCACGTCGAGTCGTGTTTCGTCACGTGCCACGAGTGTCGAGAATTCTGTGAACCCTGCGACGTCGGCCGCGCGATGGATCACGTCGCGAACTGTGTAGTCGCTGTTGCCGCGGAGACGATCGTGCAGCGTGCCGTGATCCGGGTTGGCGTCGACAGCGATCACGCGATCATCACGCGCATCGGCGAGGGCCATGCCCAGAAGAATCGACACCGTCGTCTTTCCCACACCACCTTTGCGCGTGAGGACCGGAACGAACCGTGCTGATCCGGCAAAGGGCTTCGCAATGCGGTGCGTCAGATCCTTGCGCTTCCGCGTCTTCTTGCTGTCGCCGAGATTGATGAGGTGCCCGCTGACCTGGTACAGCAGTCGCTGCACGCCATCTTCTGGGGCGCGCCCGCGGGAGCTTCGGTCATCCAGCAGCCGCTCTGCCGTCAGCATGTCGGCGTTCTCTGCGCCGGAGTTCGGGGCGCGGCGAGCACTTACGCTCTGCGGAGTCGGCTGCGCGTCGGCCGAGCCCGCGCTGGAATTCGGTATCGCGGTGGATGCCGCAGACAGGCCTGACGTCGCCGACAGGGTGGTCGATGCGGGAACCGTCGATGTTCCCCGCGATTTCAATGCCCCGGTGTCCGCGGACGATGATTCAGACGGTGTCCGAACACTGCTCTGAACGCTGGCCTGAGCCCCGGGCTGGCCGCTGCGCTTCGACGGCTGCGGGGACGCGCCAAATCGCGACGGAGAGTCAGTCGGCGTCGCCTCCGTTGAAGACGCCGTCTGCGACGCGCGTGCCGACGCTGACGAGCCTGAAGCCTGGGGTCGTGCCTGTCCCTCTGCGCGAGGTGAAGCGGTCGAGCTGGTTCGCTCCGTCGATGCCTGCCGAGCAGAACCGGTCTTCGGTGACGTCGATGGCTGCTGCCGCCCCGTCTGTACGTCTTCAGACGTCGATGCGTCAGCCTGCGCGGGTTCCGACGGAGACGCCTGGGTCGCAGAGGACGCCGCCCGTGCCGATGTCGACGCCGTGGACCTCGCCTTCGCAGATTTCGACGTCGATGCCTGCGATTTCGATTTCTTCGCCGTGGATGGCTGAGCCTTCGAAGCCTGAGCCTTCGACGTACCCGATTCTGCAGCCTTCGATTGTGAAGACTGCGACGTCGCAGCCTGTTCTTTCGGCTGCTGACCTCTCGGATCATCAGATTTCGGGGAATCGGACGTCGACTGACCGGATTTCGACGCCCCCGATTTCGAGGTCCCAGACTTCGGAGCCACAGGCTTGGACGGGTCCGACGGCGATGGACTCGGTTTCTCGCCCTTCGTCACCGACGGCGACCTCTCCGATTCCTTGGGCGACGGCGTCGCCGAGCTCGACGACGTCGGCGCCGGCGTCTGTGTGGGCGTCGAGCGTGACGTCGCTGTCAGCGCTGCTTCGTCTCCGGCATCCGTCGTCACGTCTCGGTCATCGTCGGCCTCTGAAACGGGCACCTGTGCCGCCGAAGCCTCCACCGGGGATGTCAGAGCGAACTCGCTGTCCGATGCAACATCGTCGAGAACAACGTCATCATCGTCGAGCTCGTCATCCTGCGCCGTCGGAATGGTGACGCTGATCGTCTGAGTCTGGCTGCGCATCTGCGCCTTCTCGGTCGTCGCGGCAAGATCAGTCGCGGTGAGCGCGCTGTCGGTTCCGTCATGCGTCGAGGGCATGGTGCTGATGCTCCTTCGGGTTGTGGCACGTTGATGTGCCCGTGTAATCCGTGAACAGTGTAGTAAACCAGCGACCGATCGGCCGATTCGTGAGGCCAGGCAAAGACGCAGTCACGCGCCGTCGACCACGACAATCAGGTCTCCCGACTCAACCTGCTGGGGTGAGTTGATCGCCACGCGCTCGATCATCCCAGCGACCGGGCTGGTAATCGCCGCCTCCATCTTCATCGCCTCGATGGACGCGACCGCCTGGCCAGCCTGGACAGCGTCACCCGGCGAGACCTTGACGGTCACGACACCCGAGAACGGCGCAGCGACGTGGCCCGGTCTGTTCGCGTCTGCTTTCTCGGACGCCTTCGTCTCGACCTCGACGGACCGGTCTCGCACGAACACCGGACGCAGCTGCCCATTGAGCACGGCCATCACGGTGCGCATTCCCTTATCGTCAGGTTCGCCCACAGCCTCGAGTCCGACGTAGAGACGAACACCCTTCGCAATCTCGACGTACGTCTCCCGGCCCTGCTCAAGCCCGTACAGGTAGTCGGCGGTCTCCATGACGGACAGATCGCCGAAGAGCTCGCGGCGCTGCTCAAACTGGTGGGTCGGGGCCGGGAACAGCAGCCGATTGAGCGCGGCGCGACGCTCGGCCGACGTCCCCTCAAGCTCGGCCTCATCGGTTGTGCTCAGCGGCGTGACTCCCGTCGACACGTCGCGCCCGGCCAACACTTTCGAACGGAACGGCTCGGGCCAGCCGCCAGGCAGCTCCCCCAATTCACCGGCCATGAACCCGACAACAGAATCGGGGATGTCGTATTTCTCTGGGTTCTCGGCGAAATCTGCCGGATCGGCACGGACGGCCGCCAGATGCAGCGCAAGATCACCCACGACCTTAGACGATGGGGTCACCTTGGGGATACGCCCGAGGATCGCGTCAGCTGCGGCATACATGTCCTCGATCAGCTCGAAGTCGTTGTCAAGGCCGAGGGCGATGGCCTGCTGGCGCAGGTTCGAGAGCTGACCGCCGGGAATCTCGTGTGTGTACACGCGGCCCGTCGGGCCCGGAAGCCCGGATTCGAACGGGCGGTAGAGATGCCTGACCGACTCCCAGTATGGCTCGAGGTTCGACACGCTCTCCAGAGACAGCCCCGTGTCTCTCTCCGTGTGCGCAAGCGCCGCGACGAGCGCTGACGCAGAGGGTTGACTCGTGGTTCCAGACATGGGGGCCGACGCGACGTCCACAGCATCCGCACCCGCCTGGGCTGCGGCGAGCAGCGTTGCGAGCTGCCCTCCCGCCGTGTCGTGGGTATGCACGTGCACCGGAAGGTCGAATCGCTCACGGAGAGCAGAGACAAGGGTGGCGGCGGCAGCAGGACGGAGAAGACCGGCCATGTCTTTGATCGCGATGATGTGGGCGCCGGCGTCGACGATCCGCTCGGCAAGACGCAGGTAGTAGTCGAGCGTGTAGAGATCCTCGGCTGGGTTCACCAAATCGCCCGTGTAGCAGAGCGCGACTTCAGCGACCGAGCGATCCGTTGCGAGAACCGACTCAATGGCCGGGCGCATCTGCTCGACGTCGTTGAGGGCGTCGAAGATGCGGAAGATGTCCACGCCCGTTCGGGATGCCTCGTCAACGAACGCGTCAGTCACACGCGTCGGGTAGGGCGTGTAGCCGACGGTGTTGCGGCCCCGCAGCAGCATCTGAATGGCCACGTTCGGCAGTGCCTCGCGGAGGCTCTCAAGCCGCTCCCACGGGTCTTCGCCGAGGAACCGCAGGGCGACGTCATAGGTCGCCCCTCCCCACGCCTCGACCGAGAGCAGCTCGGGCGTGAGACGTGCGACGTACGGCGCGACCCGCAGAAGCTCCTTCGTGCGGACACGCGTCGCGAGAAGTGACTGGTGAGCGTCGCGGAACGTGGTGTCGGTGACGGCCAACGCTGTCTGGGCACGCAGGGCACCGGCGAAAGCCGTCGGACCGAGGTCGAGGAGGGATTGCCGTGAGCCGGACGGCGCTGGCGCGTCGAGGTCGGTCGCAGGAAGCTTCTCGGCCGGATTGATTCCCTCGGGGCGCGGACCGTTCGGCTGGTTCACCGTGACGTCGGCGAGCCAGTTCATCAGCTTTGTTCCGCGGTCTTTCGATGTGCGCCCCTGCAGCAGCTCGGGGCGCTCATCGATGAAGGATGTGCTCACATCGCCGGCGAGGAACGACGGATCGTCGAGAACCCCCTGCACGAACGGGATATTCGTCGCCACCCCGCGAATGCGAAATTCTGCGAGCCCGCGGCGGGCTCGGGCGACGGCGGTCGGGAAGTCGCGACCGCGACAGGTCATCTTCGTCAGCATCGAGTCGAAGTGTGGACTGATCTGCGCACCGGGGTTGATTGTCCCGCCGTCCAGCCGGACCCCGCTTCCGCCCGGCGAGCGGTAGGTGGTGATCTTTCCGGTGTCTGGGCGGAAACCCTGCGTCGGATCCTCGGTCGTGATGCGGCACTGCAGCGCGGCTCCATGAAGCGTGAGAGAGTCCTGGTCAAGCTTCAAATCGGCCAGCGTCTCCCCCGCAGCGATACGCATCTGCGACTGCACGAGATCGACGTCGGTGACTTCCTCGGTCACCGTGTGCTCGACCTGGATGCGCGGGTTCATCTCGATGAAGACGTGCTCTCCCGCTCGATCACCTGCCGTGTCGACGAGAAACTCCACGGTTCCAGCGTTCACGTAGCCGATCGACTTCGCGAACGCGACAGCATCACGATGGAGCGCCAGGCGAAGCTCGTCGCTGATGTTTGGGGCGGGTGCGATCTCGACGACTTTCTGATTTCTGCGCTGCACTGAGCAGTCACGTTCAAACAGATGAATGGTGTCGCCCGTGCTGTCGGCGAGGATCTGAACCTCGATGTGGCGAGGTCTGATGACGGCCTGCTCGAGAAACATCGTCGGGTCTCCGAATGCGCTGTCCGCCTCTCGCATGGCCTCGGCCAGTGCGTCAGCGAGCTCATCTTTCGTCGCCACCCGGCGCATGCCTCGACCGCCGCCGCCTGCGACGGCCTTGGCGAAGAGCGGATAGCCCACCTCGTCTGACGCGGCGACGAGCTCATCGATATCGGCCGAGGCCGGCGACGAGCGCAGAACGGGGACGCCCGCAGAGATCGCGTGCTGTTTGGCCGTGACCTTGTTTCCGGCCATCTCGAGTACTGACGTGTCCGGTCCGATGAAGGTGATTCCCGCAGCGGCTGCCTTCTCGGCCAGTTCTGGATTCTCGGAGAGGAAGCCGTATCCGGGGTAGATGGCGTCCGCTCCCGCGTGGCGAGCGACACGGATGATCTCATCGACGTCGAGGTACGCCCGCACCGGATGCCCCGGCTCCCCGATCTGGTACGCCTCATCCGCTTTCAGCCGGTGGAGCGAGTTCCGATCCTCATAGGGAAAGACGGCGACGGTCCTCGCACCCAGCTCATACGCTGCGCGAAAGGCGCGGATCGCGATCTCTCCTCTGTTGGCAACGAGAATCTTTGTGAACACGCGACGTCCTCTCTGGCCCGGTACTGCTCAGCCAACATTTAGGTTCTCTAACCGTAGTAACGGTAACGTATGTGATTGTGCACGTATTAAGCGTCAGTAGCCTCAAGGGCGGTGTGGGCAAAACGACCGTCAGTCTCGGACTGGCCTCGGCCGCGTTCGCTCGCGGCGTTCGCACGCTCGTCGTCGATCTCGATCCGCAGTCCGATGTGTCGACGGGTCTCGACATCTCCCTGGCCGGGCGTCTCAATATTGCTGACGTCCTGACGTCTCCGAAAGAGAAGACCGTCCGTCAGGCCATCGCACCCTCGGGCTGGACGACAACGCATCCGGGAAAACTGGATGTGCTGATCGGCAGCCCCTCTGCGATCAACTTTGACGGACCGCATCCGTCGATTCGCGACATCTGGAAGCTCGAAGAGGCACTCGCTTACCTTGAGAATGAGTACGATCTGGTCTTGATCGATTGCGCCCCTTCGCTCAACGCACTCACGCGCACGGCGTGGGCTGCGAGTGACCGCGTCAGCGTCGTCACCGAGCCCGGGCTGTTCTCTGTCGCCGCAGCCGACCGCGCTCTTCGCGCGATTGAGGAAATTCGCCGCGGTCTGTCACCACGGCTGCAGCCGCTCGGCATCATCGTCAATCGCGTGCGCAACCAGTCTCTGGAGCATCAGTTCCGCATCAAGGAGTTGCGCGACATGTTCGGCCCGCTGGTGCTCAACCCGCAGTTGCCTGAGCGCACGTCACTGCAGCAGGCACAGGGGGCCGCCAAGCCGCTCCACATCTGGCCGGGAGACAGCGCACAGGAACTCGCGCACTACTTCGATCAGCTTCTGGAACGTGTTCTTCGCACGGGCCGGGTGGGAGAATACGCGGATGCTGTCCCACGCGACGATGCCGAGCCCATCGAGCCTGTTTCGTAACGCGAGACCGTCTCGTCGCGCGCGCCTGTCCTGTGGCGCGAACTTGTCTCGTAACACGAGCAACCGTTCGGTCGCGTCGATCGGCCAGGTCACCGTCGTGACGGGGCGTTGACAGCGGCTGTCGCGTCGACCGCGCAGGAGCGTTGCCCGCACAGGGTTGTTCAGGGCAGAGGTGCGTCCGACGCTCAGGCGCTGCGAGCGGCGCGTCGCGCCGCAAGCTCGTCCATTGGGTCCGGAGCCTGGGGGTCGAAGTCCACGAGCGTGGTCTCAACCTCCCGCAGTACCTTGCCGACGGCAATGCCGAACACGCCCTGACCGCGGCTGACGAGGTCGATGACCTCATCGTTCGAGGTGCAGAGGTAAACGCTCGCACCATCACTCATGAGCGTTGTCTGAGCCAGGTCGTAAACTCCGGCTTCGTGGAGCTGATTGACGGCGCTCCGGATCTGCTGCAGAGAGATCCCCGTGTCGAGAAGCCGTTTCACGAGTTTGAGCACAAGGATGTCGCGAAAACCATACAACCGCTGCGTTCCGGACCCTGAGGCGTTACGGACGGTGGGCTCCACAAGTCCCGTGCGTGCCCAGTAGTCAAGCTGACGGTAGCTGATGCCCGCGGCACGAGCGGCGACGGCACCCCGGTAACCGGCGTCGGCATCCAGATCGGGAAGCCCGTCCGTGAACAGGAGACCGAGGTCGTAGCGAGCGCTGTCGTCGCGGCTGAGTTCGCTCATCGTTCTCCCTTGCTCCTTCCGCACGTGAAGCTGTGCGCACCCTCTACGCTATCGACACATGGTCGAGAAGTGTTCGACATTCGCTCCAACAAGGTCGGCGTGTCGGGTTCGAGGGCTTCTCTGAGGACAGTCTAAGCCTCGGGAGTGATTCGGCCTAGTGCCGATCGCACGAGGTTCGTCCGCACCGTTTCAAGGTTGACAGCGATATCGCCTGCAAGCTCTGCAGCGCGTGCCCGGCTCGCGGCGTCCCTGCGCCTGACAAGAGGCCGAAGTGCGCTCTCGATCAGGTCCACTTCCCGTGCGGCGGCCGTGCGGAATCCGCGCAGGTGCCGAGGTTCAATTCCGCAGCGCTGCAGAGCGACGAGCGAGGTCAGCATGCCCAGCGCATCGTCACCGTACGACTCTCCCGGCTGAATCAACGACGCTGAAACAGCATCCGCCAGCAATGCAGCCGACGCGTTCGCCTCACGCAGAAGCTCGTCTTTCTTATACCGTTTTCCTCCGGGAATGATCGTCGGCGCTGCCGCGCCGTCGGGAAGCCCGGGAAACGCCGGCGCACGGCCAGCGTCGAGATCGGCGAGGTAGGCACGAATCACCTTGAGTGGAAGGTAGTGGTCGCGCTGCATCGAGAGAATCAGCCTCAGCCGCTCCACATCGTCCATGCAGAACTTGCGGTACCCGCTCGTCGTGCGTGATGGAGAGACGAGGCCCTGCTCTTCGAGAAACCGCAGCTTCGAATTCGAGAGATCAGGAAAATCTGTTCGCAGTCGCGCCAGCACCTGACCAATGTTCAGGAGTTGGTCCCCCGGCGCCTGCGACTTGGCCGCCCCCGCAGCCACTAGCTTCCAGTCGACGTTCGCATGTCGCGTCGCGAGGCGTAGAACGTGAGTCGGTACTTGCCGACCTGTACCTCGGCACCGTCCGAGAGCAGCGCCGTGTCGATGCGGACGCCGTCGAAGTACGTTCCGTTGAGCGAGTTGAGGTCAGCGATCTCGAATGTCGTGCCCGTGCGCCGAAATTCCGCATGACGACGAGACACGGTGACGTCGTCGAGGAAGATGTCTGCTTCGGGATGACGACCGACGGTCGTGAGGTCGGAATCGAGGAGGAAGCGGGCACCTGAATTCGGTCCTCGCCGCACGACGAGAAGGGCCGATCCAGAGGGCAGGGCGGCGATCGCCTCCTGCTCTTCGCGAGAAACCGAGGCGTCAAGACCGGCGAGCGCGTTGCTGAAGTCTTCGCCGTAGCCGACTGTCGTGTCGTTCAGACCGCCGCCAGAAGGCTCATCTGGCGAGGATCCGCGCCTGATGACTCCGGCCAACGGGTTGTTGTTTTCGGGTTGGGGCACCGTGGTCCTCCTCACGTGTCCAGCGTATCTGATGAATCGGGCCCGGGGACAGACCGGTGATGAATCATTCGCCGGGTTTGAACAATGTAGACGATTCCCGCCGCCCAGTACAGCGCGGCTCCGAGAATTGAGAACCCGAGCCCGAAGGGAAGTGTGACAACGCCGATCGAAGGCACGGCCGCCGAGAGCATCAGGAGGGGAAGCCCGATGAACAGCGCGGCCGTAGCCGCCTTTCCCGTTTTGATGACGGGGAGCGCTCCGATGCCGTGCCGAGCCAGCACGCCCCCGAGAACGAGGAGCATGACGTCGCGCGCAATGATCACGACGGCGAGCCAGAACGGGATCAGATCACGCCAGCCCAGACCGAGCAGCGCCGCAACGATATACAGCCGGTCGGCCGCAGGGTCGAGTATCTGGCCGAGCCGCGTCACCTGATTCAGCCGTCGCGCGAGAAACCCGTCGAGAAAATCCGTGAGTCCGGAGACACCGAGCACGATGAGCGCCGCAACATCATTACCCTCGACAAGGAGAATGAGGAATACCGGAACCAGCGCGAGTCGAGCGAAACTCAGCAGATTCGGCAGCGTCACGATGCGATCGCTGACTTCGTTCTGTTTCGACGTGCCCACGCCCAGAGCTTAGTCAATACGCCTCACGAAAACCTGCGTGCCCACACTCCCGCACACGTCACCCGAATGAGGGCCACGCCGGATTGGGGAAATGGGCCGGCTCGCGCGTACCCTATACGCATGACACGAGGGGATGCTGACCGACACCCACGCTCGGTTCGGTGGAGAATCTCCGCCCTCCTCGCGGGTGTCATCGTTGTCGCATCCGTCATCACCGGGGTCGTCTCGATGGCGCGTCCCGCTGAATCGCCCTCGGTCACTGTGGCCGGGCAGGACCCCCAGGTCAACGGTTCGGCGATTCTCGCGTCCATCTCATTCGCCGATGCCTGGACGCGAATCGCGCAGACAGATACACCGTTCGTCATCGCCGTCGCCGGTGACTCCACAGGAAACGCTCCCGGAGAATGGGTCGATCGGGCATTTCACACGCTCGCGGCAGAGCAAGAACGCCCCCTCATCATCCACTTCTGGAACGGAGAGACACACAAGTACGACCTGACCTCTCGCGCAAGCGGCGCGCCGGGTTCCGCACCGATCATTGTGTGGAACGGCTCAGCATCGGGCAAGACCGCTGCCTATTCGCTCAAACATCTTGATCTGCTCGTGCCCGAGCAGCCGGATGCCGTCATCATCAACCACGGGCTCAACAACGTCCGAAACCCCGACGGCGCTGCTCCAGAAATCCAGGCGTTCATCAAAGCCGTCGAGACGCGCTGGACCGACCCGATCGGATACGCGGTCATTCTCGAGAACCCGCGCTTCGACCGGTGGAAGGAACCGTTTGAGGACGTCATCGCCGGGCTGACCGACTGGGCGGAGCCGTTGAGCAATGTGCTGCTCATTGATGTCTACGACGCGTACCTGTCGTCAGACTCGGTGGATTCACTTCTCTTCGACGACCGGCTGCATCCGAACACCTCGGGCTCCCAGTTCACGGCGAAGATCGTGCTCGACGCGATCGCCGGAGCCGTCCCCTAAACTCAAGTGATGGGCTCTTCCGACTCCGTCCGCGTCGACAGCTGGCTGTGGGCCGTCCGTCTGGCGAAAACACGGTCGGCGGCCACAACGGCGTGCAAAGGCGGCCACGTGCGTGTGAACGGAGACCGCGCCAAACCGGCACAGCGCATCGGCCCGGGCGATGAGGTACGCCTCACGCGCAGCGGGTTCCAGCGCATCGTGACGGTGACCAGGCCCATCGCCAAGCGCGTCTCGGCCTCTGTCGCCGCCGAGTGTCTCATTGACAGCACTCCCCCGCGTCCGGCGAAGACGGAGGCACCCGCGCCCGTTTCGCGCGAGCGCGGCTTGGGACGCCCGACAAAGCGGGACCGCCGCGCGATCGATAAGCTTCGCGGTCGCTCCTGAGAACGGGCAGGTCAGCCGTCGACACCCTCGGCACGCCGGATTGCTGCGGCAACGGCGGACCCGGCGAACTCGGCGGACCCGGCGACGGTATCCCCCGCCAGCAGACGCATGATCACCGTGGCAACGAAGATGTCACCCGCGCCCTTGGCGTGCGTTGTGATGCGGTCGTGTGCGGTTGCCTCAGCGCCGTCGTCGGTGACGATGAGATTGCCGACAGCATCCTCACCTGGGTCTGCGGAGCTCGTCACGATCACCCATCCGTCTGGCGGGCGAAGCGCGACGGCAGCGTTCTCTACGGCGGCGGCATCGTCGACGACAGCATCCGACATGAGACCAAGCTCGAACCGGTTCGGCGTGAGCCCCACGGCAAGCGGAGACAGGTGTTCTCCGTAGGAGGCCGCCACTGCGGGGTCGGTGTACATGCCGACGTCATCGTCGCCCATCGCCGGGTCGATGACAAGCTGCACTCCCGGCACGCGCTCGCGCAGGCGACGGTACCAGTCGGCGATCAGCCGTGCCTGCCCGGCGTGCGCCAGGTAGCCGACGAGCACATATGAGACTGACTGCAGCGCGTCAAGTTCGAGCAGATCGTCGAGGATCCCGGAGAGCCACTCATCGGGCAGGGCACCGCCGTGCAGCCGAGGGTAGTGCGGGAGGGTTCCGAGAATGACGGTGGGAATCTGAACGCACCGATGCCCCGCTTCGGTGAGCACACGAACCGCCGCCGTCGTTCCCACCGAGCCGTATGCGACCTGTGAGCTGATGACGACGACGTCGACGGGACGTCTGTCCATCTCCCACCCGCTCGTGAGAACGGAGTCTTCGGCACTCACGCGCGGCTGCCCGCACCGTTCTCGGTTGGCCAGTAGTAGCTGTCCGGTAACGCGCGGGAGCCGAAGATCGCCTGGCCGACGCGCACCGTTGTCGCTCCCTCGTCGATGGCCGCTTCGTAATCGCCGGACATCCCCATCGAGAGGCCTTCGGGGCGCAACCCGCCCGGAGCTTCCTCGCACACGCGATCACGAAGCTCGCGCAGCGTGACGAAGCATTCGCGGACGCGCTTCTCATCCGCACTGAAGACGGCAAGTGTCATGAATCCGGCAATCCGGAGTCGGTCGAAGGCAGGAAGTTCCCGCACAAATGCCTCGGCCGCATTCGGTTCGATGCCGAATTTGCTCTCTTCGCCCGAGGTGTTCACCTGGACGAAGACGTCGAGCGTGCGATCTTCGATGTCGAGGCGCCGCTGCAGAGCCTCGGCAAGGCGGATGCTGTCAAGAGCGTGGAACTCGGCAGCGAACCGCGCCACAAACTTGGCCTTGTTCGTCTGCAGATGCCCGATGACCGCCCACACGAGATCCGGGATATCGGCCAGGTTCTCGGACTTGCGCAGGGCCTCCTGCACCTTGTTCTCGCCGAGGAATGTCGCCCCGGCGTCGATCGCATGCCTGATGCGCTCCTCGGGGACTGTCTTGCTCACCGGGAGGAGGCGCACGGATTCCGGGGCACGCCCCGCACGCTGCGCCGCAGCATCCATGCGCTCGCGCACATCGCGAAGGTTGGCCGCAAATTCGTCGGTCGTCTCGGCCGTCGGGTACGACGCGACGGCGCCCGAATGATCGGTCACGGATTGCTCACATTTCTGGCCTGCCGGCCGGTTTCTCTGTGCCCCCGGCAGGATTCGAACCTGCGACCAAGAGATTAGAAGGCTCCTGCTCTATCCCCTGAGCTACGGAGGCGAATACGTCAAGAATACCGCAGGGCGCGGCGGGATACGGAATTTCGCGGCGGGTCCGGCGCACCATCGCCGCAGCCGGCTCGGTAATCACTCACGACTGCACCTGGTCGGCGCGCCCGGCTCCGCGTCTGGCGAGCACGAGCGCTGAGTCTTCGCAGCATTGCGCCGAACTGGTGACGCGGAGAGAATCGCACTCCCCTGCCACCCCTCTACTGGGGTGAGTAACGGGACTCGAACCCGCGACATCCGCGACCACAACGCGGCGCTCTACCAGCTGAGCTATACCCACCATGTGCTGGTTTTCGCACCGCGGCGAAAACAGCAACCACACGATTGTATTACACGTTCGGAGTGGTTTGCGACACGACGGCCTCGGCCGCCGCTTTCGCCTCGTCCGAGGTGGGCCCCGGGTCGGCGACGAACACGATCTGCCGGTAGTACTGCAGCTCACGGATCGACTCGAGAATGTCGGCGAGCGCACGGTGCCCGCCATCCTTCTTCGGTGCGTTGAAGTACGCGCGCGGGTACCACCGGCGTGCGAGTTCCTTGACGGACGAGACATCAACGTTGCGGTAGTGCAGGTGTGCATCGAGTTGCGGCATGTACCGTGCGAGGAATGCTCGGTCGGTTCCGATGGTGTTCCCGGCCAGAGGAGCCTTGCGCTCCTCGGGAACATGGCTCTTCACGTACTCGAGGACCTGCGTCTCGGCGTCGGCGAGACTGACTCCCTGGGGGATCTCGTCACTCAGCCCAGACGAACGGTGCATCTCTGTGACGAAGTCATTCATATGCGCCAGGGCGGCATCGCTCGGTTTAATCACGATGTCGATTCCCTCGTCAATGATGTTGAGGTCGAAATCCGTAATGACGACCGCGACCTCGACCAGCTCATCGACGGAAACGTCGAGCCCGGTCATCTCGCAGTCGATCCACACCAGGTGGTCGCTGAGATTGCTCATGGTCTCCATCGTATCCGCCACGGCCGACGCGTCCCGCCTGTCACGGCGTGCGCATAGGCTGGTGACGACGCAGAGAGAAAGAGGGTGCCGTGTTCGAGATGGATGCTGACACGTTCGAAGAGCTCGTCAGCGACGAGTTCGACCGGCTTCCCGATGACATGCTCTCCGGCCTCGACAACGTGGCGATCTTCATCGAAGATCTCCCCGAAGACGGCTCGCTCTCGCTCTTGGGGCTTTATCACGGCATTGCCCTGACCGACCGCGGACAGTACGGCTTCGGCGAGCTGCCAGACACGATCAGCATCTACCGGCTGCCCCTGCTCTCCATCGTCGACAATGAAGAGCAGTTGCGCGACCAGGTGCACATCACTCTCGTGCACGAAATCGCGCACTTCTACGGAATCGATGATGCCGAATTGCACCGACTCGGCTGGGCGTAGCCGCCGACTCCCGACCCCGGGATAATCTCGAATCAGACGGGAGAAGAGGTGATCATGCGGGTTCTTCGCGGTTTCGGGATCTTCGTCGGGGTCCTCGTGATCCTCGCCGTCGGCCTTTACGGTCCTGCGACACTTCTCGCCCCGCTTCCCCCGGCGACGATGACGGCCCACACGGTGCAGCTCGACAGCGACGGCACACCGCCCGCTCTCCCCGACGACGGCGCAAGCGCGATCGCCGAATCCTCCGAGGGCCCGGTCATCGCGCGGGCAGGAGATGACGCTCCCCTGCCGATGGCGGGTATTGCCAAGGTGATCACCGCGCTCGTCGTCCTCGACGAGAAGCCGATGGAAGACGACGGCGATGGCGAGACGGTCCCCATCACCTCTCGCGACTTCGTGCGTTTCACTGACTACCGGGATGCGGGGGCACGCGTCGTGACCGTCTACACGGACGACACGTGGTCACAGCGCGCCGTGCTGCAGGCCGTCCTGCTCGGCTCGAGCAATAACCTCGCGGACACCCTTGCGGCGTGGGCGTTCGGTTCCGTAGACGCGTACGTCGACGCGGCGACAACGTGGCTTGCCGAGAACGGCCTTGACGAGACGACGGTGGTCGATGCGACGGGGCTGTCGCCTGACGACGTGTCGACAGCATCCGATCTCTCACTTCTCGCCGCCCTCGCGATGGACAACCCGGTGATTCCGGGCGTTCTCTCGGGCGAGGTCACCGGCATCGCTGAGACCCGCGGGGTTGAGAACACAACCGCCTACATGTCGGACCGCGGTGTCACGGGCATCTCGCGAAGCTTTACGACGCAGGCGGGCATCTGCCTGCTCTTCGCCGCCACTGTCACTGTCGACGACTCCGACTACGTCTTCTATGGTGCCCTGATTCGCATGCCGGACTGGGATTCGCTCGACGACGCGATGACCGCTCTGATGGACAGCGCAGAAGCGGGCGTGCACAGCGGACCTGTCCTCCCCGAGGACACCCCGGTCGCGACGTTCACGACTCCGTGGGGTGAGCGGGCGAAAGGTGTGATCGGTTCGTCAGCAACGGCGACTCGCTGGGTGGCCGGTGAACCGACCGTGCACGTGGAAACAGATGGTGTGACGCTGGCGACGCGCGGGGACATCGTGGCGACGGCGACGGTCTCGCACGGGGCGTCGACCGTTGAGGTTCCCGTGAAGATCGACGGCACAATGCACGCGCCCGACGTCTGGTGGCGGATCGGGCACCCCATCGAACTGATCCCGGCGTTTGTCACTCAGCTCTTCGGCGGCTGACTCACTCGTCTGCCCAGAGCACCAGGTCCGCCGAGGATCGCGGCCGCTCCCGCTCGATGAATGTACCCATCTGCGCCGTCCAATCCTCCCAGTGCGCGTCGAACCCACCGCGGTCGCGCTCCAGGGCGCGGCGTTTGCGGTCGGCAGGATTGCCGTCGATCCAAACCCTGAGATGAGACAAGTGTGCGTTGCGCCGGGTGAGCACCCCGCACCCTTCGATCACAAGCGAGGTGTCGGGAGCAACGTCATGCCACTCTGCGTGCTGATTCGCGAACCAGTCCCAGCGCTGCCACCAGCCGGTCTCGACCCGTGACAGCGGGTCGAGCAGATGCCGGCCGATGTGCTCTCCTGCCGCTTCGAGTCCCGACCATCCGGGATACACGTCGTCCATGCGCACGAGTGTCGGCGGGGAACCCGGCCACGCCGCGACAACAGCATCCGCCGTCGTCGACTTACCGGCCCCGGACGGGCCGTCGATGAGTACGATCGGATGCTGTTCGGGCAGCCGTCTGACCGCCTCGACGATCGCCTGGGCGTTCTGCGCGACATGCTCAGGAACCTCAGCCAAGGACGAAACTCCAGGTACCCGCGATGACGGCGCTGACGACCGCGGCACCCGCGATGACGACGCCGATGCCGACGAGCAGGGTCTCAGGCCAGCCAAACGTCGATTCACGCGCCCAGGTGCGCGTCGACGCCGCGCCGAACCCCTTAGCTTCCATCGCCGTCGCGAGCTTGCTGCCGCGGCGAATCGCCAACACGAGAAGCGCGAACGCCTGTGACGCGAAGCGCCGGATCGCGCCCGTGTCTGCGACTCCGCGAGCACGACGTGCGCGGGCCATCGCACGCCAGTCGTCGATGAAGAGACCGATCATCCGCATGCCGGCGAGGCCACCGAGCACGAATCTCGCGGGCAGCCTGGCCACCTGCGAGAGGCCGTCCGCGAGCTCTGTCGGATCGGTCGTCGCCATCAGCACGACACCGGGGATCCCGATGGCGAGCACGCGCAGCATGATGGCCACGCCGAGCAGCAGGGATCCCTCGCTGATCGTCGCGATGCCGAGCTGGGCAACCTGCGCCCCGGAGTCCTCCCCGTACAGGATCGTCGTGATCGCGGCAAACGGCGCGGCGAACCAGACCGGTGCCGTCCGAATCCAGAACGATCGCGCGCGGAGTCCTGCGAAGGCCACCAGCGCGAGCGTGAGGACAAGCGCGACCGATGCCGAGACGATGTCGACGGACAGCAGGAGCGTGACGCTGATCACCAGCGCCGCCCCGAGTTTGGCCACGGGGTTCACGCGTGCCGCGGCCGACGGGGCGATCTGCGGAGTCATAGCGCTCATCGAAGCACCCCCTGCGGGCTGCCCAATCGGATGACGTTCTCGGCGAGCGCATCGACGAACGGCTCATCGTGCGTCACCGCGACAATACTCGCGCCGTTGTCGGCAAGCCCGCGAAGCAGGAGCACGAGTTCACGCCACGTCCGGGCATCCTGTCCGAATGTCGGCTCGTCGAGCACCAGCATCCGCGGGCGTGAGGCCAGCACCGTGGCCACAGAGAGCCTGCGCTTCTCACCGCCCGAGAGCGTGAACGGGTTCGCGTCCGCGAGGTGCCCGAGCCGCAATCGCTCGAGGAGCGCATCGACGCGCGCCGTCACCTCCTCGTCCGTCAGCCGGAGCGCACGTGGCCCCACAGCCAGCTCGGCGCGCACCGTCCCTGTGAGAAATTGATGCTCGGGATGCTGGAAGACCGTGCCGATCCTCGTCAGCAACTCGCGTGACTTCCACCGGTGCGGTTGGGGTACGACGCCTGCGGCGAGAGGCGGCGCAGCCTCGAGTGTGCCCGCCACGGGTCGGAGCAGCCCGGCGATCGTCAGCGCGAGTGTGCTCTTGCCCGCGCCGTTCGGCCCGAGCACGGTGGTCGTCGAGCCCGCGCGGAGTTCGAACGACAGGTCGGATGCTGCGATGACGGGCTCCTTCTGCGCAAACGGCGTGCGTCCGACGACAAGCCCGTCCGCGTGCATGAGGGGCTCCCCCGGCTCTCGCGGGGTCCTGTCGGGAAGCTCGGGTGGATGCTCGGGCACCCAGATTCCGCGCTCGGCGAGCCGCGCACCCTCGGAAGCGAGCACCTCGCGGCTGGGGCCGTCGGCGAGAATGCCGCCTCCGGGCTCGAGCACGACGACACGCGAGGCGACGTCTTGCCACACGGCGACCCGGTGCTCGACGATGATGAGTGTCATGCCTGTCTCGCGTGCCACGTGATCGACGACATCGCGCACGTCGCGTACGCCCTCCGGGTCCAGGTTCGCCGTGGGCTCGTCGAGGAGGAGCAGACGGGGACGCATGGCGAGGATCCCAGCGAGAACGAGCCTCTGCACCTGCCCGCCGGAGAGTTGTGACGTGGGGTGGTCGAGCGGAACGTCAAGACCGACAGCGTCCAGGGCCCAGTGCACGCGACGCCAGATCTCGTCACGTGGGACGCCGAGGTTCTCGCAGGCGAACGCGACGTCGTCGCCCACGCGTGCCATCACGATCTGACTGTCAGGATCCTGGAGGACGAGACCGACCGTGCCGCGTGAGTCGACGGGGCTACGAGCATCGATCCTGAGCGTGCCCGTTTGCTCGCCCTCCTCATCGCCGCCAAGAACACCGGCAAGCCCGTGGAGGAGCGTGGATTTTCCGGCACCGGAGGCGCCGAGCAGCAGCACGCGCTCCCCCGCGTCGATCCACAGGTCGATCCCACTCACGGCGGGACGCGTCCGCCCAGCATGTGTCCACCCCCAGCCGCTCGCGTGAACGTGAGCGCCGGTCATCACGCGGCCTTCCGTCGCCCCTCGCGACCGGCGGAGAACCGGTTCAGCGCCCCAGCAGACGCCAGCCCTCGCATCGCCGCCCAGGAGAGCAGTCCAGCGATCACGATGCCAGACACGGCAGCGCAGACGTAGTAGACAGTCTTGAATGCCGGATCGAGAACCGCGTAGTCCGTGAACGTGGTGTCAAGGAAGGCCATGGCCAGACCGGCGCCCAACCCGGCGAGAAGTCCGACGTAGAGACGGTAGTTGGCATAGAGAAAGAGCGCGAAGACGATCTCTGCGCCCAGGCCTTGCACGAGACCCCAGATCAGTGTGGAGAAGCCCCATTGATTGCCCACGAGCGCCGAGACGGTCGCGGCGATGAGCTCGGCGAAGAGGGCAGCGCCGGGCTTGCGTATGATCAGGCCGCCGAGAACGCCTGCGAACAGCCAGCCTCCTCCGAGCAGGGCGCTGAGGCCCGGCGTGACGGCGAGCGGAAGGCTCAGCGGCCCGTACGCGATATTCCAGAAGAGGAAGACGACGCCCGAGGCGACGCCGATGATGCTGGCCACAACGATGTCGACGACGCGCCACCGCAGGACGCGTTTCGTCGATGACGGTGATGATGGATTGGTTGTCTGCACTAGCGTGCCCCTTTCGAATCTGAATTGGGCACGGGTATTGAGATTGTCACTCCCTGCGCTGGCATGACCCAGATCAGGTTCGACGGTCGAAAGTTGAGAACTTTCCTCTCAGCCCGGCTCACCGGACTCCCGTGTTAAGTGCAAGTGTAGCCGTTCGAGCGGCTGGTGGGGCGCTGTGCTACTTCTTGAGCGCCCTGATGATCCCCTTAAGCGCGGTTCCCGCTACGCACACGAGCGGTACACCCACGGCGAGAAGCGAGATCAGGTTGGGCTCAAACCGCACGGTGCTGCCGGTGCGGATGTACGCGCCGACCGGCACGCTCATACCGCCGCCGCCTCCGCCGCCGCCCTTGGCGCCCGCGCTGTTCTCACCCTTCATGTCGCCCGAGGCATCGCCCTCCCCGGCGCCGAAGCCGTACGAGGTGAGGGCGACCGGTACGATCTTGACGCCATCGACGTCGACGACCTCTCCGTACACCGTCGTGACGCCGACCGACTTGAATTTGTCTGCGAGATCCAACGCTACGTTTCCCATGTGTCAACGCTACCCCGCATTTGCCCGGATGCCCAGACACGAATGCCAACGCTCAGGTGGCGTCCTGGCCCGGCTGCCGCGTTCCTCCTGCCGTCGACGGACGCCGCGACAGAAGAGATGCTGTGGTGACAGCATCCAGGCCAAAGCGCCCGCGCAGCGCGTCAACCGTACTCTCGGCGTCGCGCCACTCGTCATCGGGATCCCACAGGCTGAGCGACGGAGTGTCGTCCGACAACCGTTCTGCCCGCACACCGATGAGCCGAACCGGGCGCGCGCCGACCTGAAGCTCACGAAAGAGCTCACGGCTCGATTCGTAGATCCGCCTGGCCACGTTCGTCGCCTCGGGCAGCCTGCGCGATCGGCTGAGCGTCGTGAAATCGCCGTAGCGGAGCTTCAAAGCGACACCGCCGGCCGTCACATCTGCGGCGCGCAATCGCGCACCGACCCGATCGCTCAGCCGCAGCAGCTCACGTTCGAGGACGCCCGGGTCTGTGACGTCCTCATGAAACGTGATCTCGTGGCCGACGCTCTTCTCGACGCGCTCGGTCTCGACCACACGTGGGTCTCGTCCGTTCGCCAGCTCATGAAGGCGCGCCGCGTGCGCCTCGCCGACGGCAGAGCGCAGCGCCGCGAAGGGAACGTCGGCAACGTCGGCGACGATGCGCAGTCCCAGCCGGGAGAGAGCCTCTTCGGTCTTTCCTCCGACGCCCGCGAGCGCACGAATTGGGAGAGGGCGCAGAAATTCCTGGGTCTGCCCCGGCGGCACCACGAGCAGACCGTCGGGCTTCGACATTCCGGAGGCGAGCTTGGCCACGAACTTCGTCGCCGCCGCGCCGACAGAACAGGTGAGCCCGGTCTCGTCTTCCACCCGCTGTCTGATCAACTGGGCGATCGTCACCGGGCTACCGAGCAGTCGGCGAGCACCCGTCACATCGAGAAATGCCTCGTCGATGCTGAGCCGCTCGACGTGTGGGGTGACCTCGTCGAAGATCGCCATGACCCGCGCGGAATACTCGCGGTAAAGCTCATGGCGAGGGGGAAGCACGATGGCCGAGGGGCACAGCTGCAGCGCGCGAGCCATCGGCATCGCGGAACCGACACCGTAGGCCCGAGCCTCATACGTCGCTGTCGTCACGACCGAACGTCCTTCGCGCCCGCCCACGATCACGGGCCGACCGCGCAGGTCAGGGCGATCGAGCAGCTCGACCGAGGCGAAGAACGCATCGAGGTCGACGTGCAGAATGTGGGCGCCGGTGTCGTCGACGTCATCGGAAGACACACGGCGGGCGCGACCGTCTTGACGTGACATGATCCCATTCTCCCCCACCGGGCTGACACGGCGTCAGACCAGGGCGATAACGAGCGGTAAAAGCCATTCTCGGAACTGGTCGGCGTCGTCGCGCAAGCTCTCACTCACGACGATCGTGTCCGGGGCTTCCACCCAGGCGCCTTTTTCCGCGACCGGGAGGATGGCCAGGTCGAGACGGAACGACGTCGACTGGCGTCGGAGCTCGAATTGGCGGCGCTGCACGAGCCCGTAGACGTCTGCAAGCGGATGCTCACGCTTCTCGACAGCCGACAGATACTCGAAACGTCGTTGACGCGCCCATTCGATGGCGCGGTCGTATCCGCGGTACATGGCTTCCTGCAGGTCGAGTGCCCGATCAAAGGTCGCGAAGTGCGGTGGGCTGACCTCAGTGATGAATGGGCGCGTCTCGAGCGGCACGATTCCCGCCCACCAGCCGCGCCACTGGGCGGCCAACTGTGCCCTGTCAATTCCCGCCGTATCGATGCGCCCGATGCCCGGGACGCCGAGCGGGATCTCAGGCGAGCACTCATCCGCGAGCCCGGCGAGGTCTCTCAAGGCAAGCGCCAGCAAGAGGTCCCACGGACAGTCTTCCGTGACCTGCCAGCGAATCGTGCCCTCGACGAGCATGTCTTCATGGTAGGTCAGTCGCGTGACGGCATCCAGACCTTTCGCCAGGATGCCGTCACGCGACGTCGTGCTATTCGGTCGCGCGTTCCAGAATGAGCTCGCGCACGCGCGCGGCATCCGCTTGCCCGCGCATCGCCTTCATGACGGCTCCGATGATGGCACCGGCAGCCTGGACCTTGCCGTCCTTGATCTTTTGCAGCACGTCGGGCTGAGCCGCGAGCGCGTCATCAATGGCGGCGATGAGCGCCCCGTCATCAGACACAACGGCGAGACCACGCGTGTCAACAACCTCAGCGGGAGTTCCCTCCCCGTCAATCACGCCTTCCAGCACTTGTCGCGCCAGCTTGTCTGTGAGCGTCCCCTCGTCGACGAGCGCCGTGAGCTCTGCGACGCTCTCGGGCGCCACAAGCGACGTAGGCTCAGCACCACGTGCGTTTGCGAGTCTCGTGATCTCACCCGTCCACCACTTGCGAGCAGCGGCCGGCGATGCACCGGCGGCGATGGTCGCGGCGACCTCGGAGACCAGACCACCGTTCTGTACGTCCTGAAACTCGAGGTCGGTGAATCCCCACTCCGTCTTGAGTCGCCGCCTGCGAGCAGCGGGCGGCTCGGGAAGAGCGGCCCTGAGCTCGTCGATCAGCTCAGCGCTCGGCACGACGGGGAGCAGGTCTGGCTCGGGGAAGTACCGGTAATCATCCGCGTCGCTCTTGGGGCGGCCCGCCGATGTCGTTCCTGTGTCTTCGTGCCAGTGCCTTGTCTCTTGCGTGATCGTGCCGCCCGCCTCGAGAATCGCTGCCTGGCGGCGGATCTCGTAGCGCACGGCGCGTTCGACGGACCGCATCGAGTTGACGTTCTTCGTCTCGGTGCGGGTTCCGAGCTTCTCCTGCCCCCACGGGCGCAGCGACACGTTGGCATCGCAGCGCAGGTTGCCGCGCTCCATGCGTGCCTCGGAGATGCCAAGCGAGATGACGATGTCTCGAATTGTCGCGACATACGCCTTCGCAATCTCCGGGGCGAGAGCTCCCGCGCCAAAGATCGGATGCGTAACGATCTCGACGAGCGGCACACCGGCACGGTTGTAGTCGACAAGAGAATGATCAGCACCCTGGATGCGCCCGCTCGTGCCCACGTGCGTGAGCTTGCCCGCGTCTTCTTCCATGTGCGCGCGTTCGATGGGAATGCGACGGATGCTGCCGTCGGACAGCTCCACCTCCACCTCGCCCTCGAACGCGATCGGCTCGTCGTACTGTGAGATCTGGTAGTTCTTCGCCAGATCGGGGTAGAAGTAGTTTTTGCGTGCAAATGACGACGATTCCGCAATCGAGCAGCCGAGGGCGAGCCCCAGGCTAATCGAGTAGCGAACTGCCTGCTCGTTGACCACGGGAAGTGAGCCGGGAAGTCCCAGGCACACGGGTGACACGTTCGTGTTCGGCTCGTCGCCGAAGCCGTTCGGAGCCGCCGAGAACATCTTCGTTGCGGTGCCGAGTTCGACGTGCACCTCGAAGCCCAGAACGGGCTCGAACTTCTCGATAGCCTCGTCGAAGTCCATCAGTTCAGCCGTCGACATCAGTGCTTTCCTCCCAGCTGCGGAGCCTGTGACATGAGGGTGTGCCCCCACTCGGATTCGAGAAGCGCCTCCAGGGACGCCCCCACCTGGTACAGGCGGGCGTCTTCCCGCGCCGGAGCCATGAACTGGATGCCAACGGGCAGCCCGTCTTCGGGGGCGAGCCCGACCGGAACACTGATGCCGGGCACACCCGCCAGGTTGGCGGGAATCGTCGTGACGTCGTTGAGGTACATCGCCATCGGATCGTCCAGCTTTTCGCCAAATCGGAACGCGGTCGTGGGCGCGCTCGGGCTGGCCAGCACGTCCACGTGAGAAAAAGCGTTCGCAAAGTCACGCTGGATCAGCGTGCGAACTTTCTGGGCGCTGCCGTAGTAGGCGTCGTAGTAGCCGGCACTGAGCGCGTAGGTGCCGAGGATGATGCGTCGTTTGACCTCGGGGCCGAAGCCCGCCTCACGTGATGCCGCCATCACCTGCTCGACGGTTCCGCCCGATTCCGGGGTGACGCGGAGCCCGAAACGCACCGAGTCGAACCGCGCAAGGTTTGATGAGGCCTCGGCCGGCAGAATCAGGTAGTAGGCGGCGACGGCGTATTCGAAGTGGGGTGCCGAGACCTCGACGATCTCAGCCCCGTTTGCCTCGAGCGTGTCGAGCGCCTCGCGGAAGCGCGTCGAGACGCCCTCTTGGATGCCCGCACCCGTCAGGTCCGAGATCACACCGATCTTCAGCCCCTTCACGCCCTCGCCGCGGGCGCCGGCCCGAGCGGCATCCGCCATCGACGGCCACGCATCGGTGAGCGATGTCGAGTCGCGCGGGTCGTGTCCTTGAACGGCATCCTGCAGAAGACCGGCGTCAAGCACGGTGCGCGCGACCGGCCCGACCTGGTCGAGAGATGAGGCCAGCGCGATCGCGCCGTAGCGGCTCACCGCACCGTATGTCGGCTTCACTCCGACGGTGCCCGTGACGTGCGCGGGCTGACGGATGGAGCCGCCCGTGTCACTTCCGAGCGCGAGCGGAGCCTCGAAAGCGGCGACGGCAGCGGCGGAGCCCCCGCCTGAGCCGCCGGGGATGCGCTCCAGATCCCACGGGTTGTGTGTCGGACCGAATGCCGAGTGCTCCGTGGACGAGCCCATGGCGAATTCGTCCATGTTCGTCTTTCCGAGCGGCACGAGTCCCGCAGCGCGCGACCGTTCGACGGTCGTGGCGTCGAACGGCGACATGTAGCCCTCGAGAATACGGCTGCCGGATGTCGAGGGCATGTCTGTTGTGACGAGAACGTCTTTGATGGCGAGCGGCACGCCGGCGATCGGGCCGAGCTCTTCCCCGGAGGAGCGCCGCGCGTCGATATCTGCGGCGACATCGAGCGCGTGATCCGACACGTGCAGGAATGCGTGAACGTCGCCCTCCACGGCGGAGATGCGGTCAAGATGAGCACGCGTCGCCTCGACCGAGCTGATCTCGCCCGTGGCGAGTCGTTCCGAGAGTTCCGCGGCCGTCAGTGCGGTGATCTCGCCCACTACTGCTCCTCCCCCAGAATCGCGGAAACGACGAAACGCTGGCCGTCGTCATCCGGCGCATTCTGCAGCGCCTGCTCCTGCGTGAGTGTGTCGCCAACGACGTCGGGGCGGTAGACGTTACGCAGCGGGATCGGGTGGCTCGTCGCCGGAACGTCGTCTGTGGCCACCTCCTGCACCTTGGCGATGCTGTTGACGATCTGGTCGAGTTCCGACGCGAGGTTCGTGATCTCGTCGTCGGTGAGCGCGATTCGAGCGAGGCTCGCGAGGTGCGCCACCTGCTCCTCGGATATTTCAGACATAGGTCTCCGTCACATGGATCGTGGGGTTCCTCACCATTCTAGGCCGTGGCGAGCGCGGCGTGGCTGTCGCACGGGCGTTAAGGTGGATGGGTGAAGCACGACGACGATGCCCCATGGCTGAGCAGTTACGCGCCCGATGTTCCGCACACGATCGAGGACCAGACCGGCTCGCTCGGCGCTCTCGTCGCCGAGTCGGCGCGAGAGTTCCCGGATGCTGTCGCACTCGAGTTCTTCGGCGCCGAGACGACGTACGCGGAGCTCGAAGACGCCATCGGCCGTGTCGCCGAAGGGCTGCGACGCCGCGGCGTCGCCCACGGTGACCGTGTCGCGATCGTGCTGCCCAACTGCCCGCAGCACATCATCGCGTTCTACGCGGTTCTGCGACTCGGTGCAATCGTCGTCGAGCACAATCCGCTGTACACGGCTCGAGAGCTGCGGCACCAGTTCGAGGATCATGGCGCGACGACGGCGATCGTCTGGAACAACGTTGTCACGACGGTGCAAGCGTTCCCGGACGATGTCGCTGTCGACACACTGATCTCCGTCGACGTCGCCCGCTCGCTCCCTCGAGGGATGCGCCTGGCGCTCCGCCTGCCTGTCAAGAAAGCCCGCGAGTCGCGGCGTGCTCTGACGACACCCGTGAGCGGCACCATCCGATGGGAGGAGCTCACAGCATCCGAGCCCGTGGCTGATGATCATCCGGCCCCCACCGAAGCCGATGTCGCCGTCATCCAGTACACCAGCGGTACGACAGGGTCTCCCAAGGGCGCGATTCTCACCCACGAGAATCTGCTCGCGAATGCCGCACAGGCGCGCGCCTGGGTTCCCACGATTTCTCGCGGAGACTGTGTCGTCTACGCCGTCCTTCCGATGTTCCACGCCTATGGGCTCACCCTGTGCCTCACCTTTGCCATGAGCATGGGAGCACGTCTGGTGCTCTTTCCAAAGTTCGACCCGGAGCTCGTCCTCAAAGCCATGCGCGCGCATCCCCCGACGTTCTTCCCCGCCGTTCCCCCGATCGCCGAGCGGCTGCTCGACGCGGCCACGGCGAAAGGCATCTCCCTCGCCGGCATCGAGATCTGCATCTCTGGCGCGATGCCGCTGTCGCAGACTCTCGTCGAGCCGTGGGAAAAAGCCTCGCGCGGTTACCTCGTCGAGGGGTACGGACTGAGTGAGTGCTCGCCCGTTCTGATGGCCAATCCGGTGTCTGACGGACGTAAGGCGGGCACCGTAGGGTTGCCGCTTCCCAGCACTCGTATTCGTGTTGTCGATCCGGAGAATCCGGGGCAGGACGTCCCGGCGGGTGAACAGGGCGAGCTCATCGTCTCGGGCCCGCAGGTGTTCAGCGGCTACGTCGACAAGCCGGACGAGACGGCCGCGGTGTTCACGGACGACGGCTGGTTCCGCACGGGCGACATCGTCACTCTCGACGATGAGGGATTCGTCACCGTCGTCGACCGGTTGAAGGAGCTGATCATCACGGGCGGGTTCAACGTCTCCCCCTCCGAGGTCGAGAACGCGTTGCGGTCACACCCAAGCGTCGACGATGCGTCCGTCGTTGGGCTGCCGAGCGAACACTCGGGCGAAGACGTCGTCGCCGCTGTCACGCCGGCTCCCGGTGCCTCCATCGATCCGGAGGAGCTGAGAGAGTTTGCGCGCAGCATCCTCACGCCGTACAAGGTACCCCGGCGCATCGTCCAGGTGGACGAGCTTCCTACGTCCCTCATCGGCAAGGTGCTGCGCAAAGAGGTGCGAGCGTCGCTTCTGGAGTCCTGAGCTCAGCTCTCGCTGTCGTCGCCTGCCAGGAACTCCGGTCCTTCGGTGACGAGACGTGCGAACTGTTCGGCATCCAGAATCGGAAGGCCCAGTTCTTCGGCTTTCGCCAGTTTTGACCCGGCACCAGGCCCCGCCGCAACGTAGTCGGTCTTCTTCGAGACGCTCGAGGCTGCTTTGCCTCCTGCCGAGATAATCGCTTCTTTCGCGCCGTCCCGGGTGAATCCCTCGAGCGAACCGGTGGCGACGACAGTAAGACCCGTCAGCACACCGCCTCGTTCGGCCGCCGCGCCGGGGCCCGGGTGCCCGGGAATCGCGAACTGCACACCCGCGTCCGTCCACGAGCTCACGATGTCGCGGTGCCAGTCAACGTCGAACCAGTCGAGCACGGAGTCAGCGATGATCCCGCCGACGCCGTCCACATCGGCGAGTTCGTCGCGCGTGGCCGAGCGGATGGCATCGAGTGAGCCGAACCACTCGGCAAGCGCGCGCGCGGCGACGGGGCCGACGTGCCGAATGTTGAGGGCGACGAGCAGCCGCCAGAGCGGCTTCGTCTTGGCGGCATCCAGCTCGCTCAGCAGCGTTTCCGCTTGAACGGATGGATAGGTGGCTCGATGATTTTTCCGGATGCCGCGCCGGCGGCGCTCTGCGGCATCCAGACCCTCTGCCTCCGGCGGGTACTCGAGCTGCACCTTCTTGAATGGTGTGCGCTGCTTCGGTTCGCCGTCCTCGATCTGCTCAAGACCGGTGTCGGCGTCCTTCACGATCACCTCGACATCGATGATGTCGTCGAGAGTGAGCGAGAACAGCCCTGCTTCGGTGACCAGCGGCGGTGTCTTCGGTGTGAACGGCTGCGTGAGCGCGGCCGCCGTCACTTCACCGAGCGCATCGATATCGAGCGCTCCTCTGCTGCCGATGTGCTCGACCCGCCCGCGCACCTGGGCGGGGCACGAGCGCGCGTTCGGGCAGCGCAGGTCGATATCTCCCTCTTTCGCTGGGCGCAGGGGTGACCCGCACTCGGGGCAGTGACTCGGCATCTCGAACTCACGCTCGCTGCCGTCTCGCGCCTCGACGACCGGCCCGAGGATCTCGGGAATGACGTCGCCGGCCTTGCGCAGCACGACGGTGTCGCCGATCAGCACACCTTTCGCCTTCACAACGTCCTGATTGTGCAGCGTCGCCTGACTCACGGTTGATCCTGCCACGCGCACGGGCTCAACCACGGCATACGGTGTCGCCCGTCCCGTCCGGCCCACGCTCACCACGATGTCGAGAAGCGTGGTGTTCACCTGCTCTGGCGGGTATTTGAATGCCGTCGCCCAGCGTGGTGCACGGCTCGTGGCCCCCAGCTCATCGTGGAGCGCCAACTCGTCGACTTTGATGACGATGCCGTCGATCTCATGCTCGACAGTGCCGCGGTTCTCGCCGTAGTCGTGGATGAAGCCGATGACGTCGTCGATGCCGTCAAACACCCGGAAGTGCGTTGAGGTCGGCAGTCCCCACCCGTCGAGCAGCTCGTACACACCGGACTGGCTGTCCACAGGCGGATTTGGCCACGCCCCGATTCCGTGCACGAGCATCTGCAGCCGCGAGAGTCTGTCGCGCATGAGGGTGCGCTGCGCGTCGGTCTTGCCCTCAGATTTCTGCCGCAGGCTTCCACTTGCCGCGTTCCGCGGATTTGCGAAGACCTTCTCGCCCACAGACTGCTGCCGCTCGTTCAGCGCGGTGAATGCGGCGACCGGAAAGAAGATCTCGCCGCGCACTTCGACGAGGTCAGGGTGTCCCTCCCCCGAGAGCCGCCGCGGGATCGAGGGAATGAAGCGGATGTTCTCGGTGACATCTTCACCGACGACGCCGTCGCCGCGGGTGGCGGCGGAGACGAGGGTTCCGTTCTGGTAGCGCAGATTCACGGCGAGACCGTCGATCTTCAGTTCTGTGAGATACCGGATGCTGCGCCCGGAAGCGCGCTCCGTGCGCGCCGCCCACTCACGCAGCTCGTCATCGCTGAACACGTTGTCAAGGCTCAGCATCCGCTCGGCGTGCACGACGGGAGCGAAGAGCGCTGTCTCGGCGCGGCCGCCGACGGTCTGCGTCGGCGAATCCTGCCCCTGCAATTCAGGGAACGCTCTTTCAAGCTCTTCAAGGCGACGCATCAGCGCGTCGTACTCCTGATCAGAGACGAGCGAGGTGTCGCGCTCATAGTAGGCGTCACGCAGTTCGATGATGCGCGATGTCAGTTCGCGTGCGTCGTCGGCAGCCTGCTCAAGGCTCAGTTCACGGGCATCAGTCACAAGAGCAAGTCTACGAGGCACATCCGACATCGGCTTCGCCGACGTGCAGTACCACACGAGCGCACCTCTGACCAGTGTGGGATACAGTGATTTGCGTGAACCAGAATGATGACCCGTATCGGGTCGAATCGGTCGACCGGGCGATGCAGCTGCTTGATCTGCTCACCGAGCGCGGAACCCTGAGCGTCACGGATGCTGCGGGTGAGCTGGGCGTTGCAGCGTCGACGGCTCATCGGCTGCTCACCACGATGACCCACCGCGGGTTCGTCGAGCAGGGTGAGAAGCGCCTCTACCACCCCGGGGCCAAGCTCACGGGACAGCGCACGGACGGCAATCAGCTGCGCCGCATTGTGCGCACCATGCGGCCCCATGTCGAAGCGCTGGCACACCGCGTCGATGAGACCGTGCACCTGGTGATGCTCACCGGTCCGGATGTGCGTTTTCTCGACGGCGTCGAGGGCTCGCAACTGCTCCGCGTGAGCCTGCGCATCGGCTCTCGCACCCCCGCGTTCACAACGTCGGGAGGCAAGGCGATCCTCGCAGATCTCGGCGACGCGTCGATTCCGGCGCTATACCCCACGGGGCTCCCCCGGTGGCGCGACCAAGAGCCGGCACCACTCGATGCGTTGCGCCGAGAGCTCGCCCACATCCGCACACGCGGTTACGCGGTCAATGTCAAAGAGAGCGATGCGGATGTCACGGCCGTCGGCGTATGCATCGCTCGGGAGCCTTCACTTGCGCTGTCGATTGCCGTTCCGGCAGAACGCTACACCGAGAAGGTCGAGAAGGTGCTCGCCCGCGAGCTTCTCGCCACGGCGGCATCCATTCGCTCGCGCTGATCAGGGCGCCGCACGACGCCGGTCCCTGACTGAGGCAGTGCTACAGGACGCCACTCACCGACCGAGGCGGAGCCGCACCACACAGACTCGGTGCTGACGAGCCGCGGCTCGGGGCGACATCACGCAGAAGCGCCGACCGGAACCGCGCTGACGGTGCGGGCGATCGTGAACTGCCCGAGAACGCGTGTTCCCACGTACAGCACGGCGCTCTGCCCCGGTGCGACGCCGTCGAGCGGAACATCCGGTCGCACGACGACCTCGGGCTCCCCCGTCTCGCTGTCGGGAGCCATCACCGCCGTGGCGGGCACCGGATCGGCGTGGGCACGAATCTGCACCTCGCACGCGAAGTCACTCTCCGGATTCTCCGGAGGCAGCCCCGCCCAGCTGTGCCGCGTTCCGGCGATCTCGGCCACAGCGAGAGCTTCCTTGGGCCCAACGATCACTTCATTCGAGCTCGGCTTCACCTCGAGGACGAATCTCGGCCGCCCGTCGGGCGCGGGGACGCCGAGGTTGAGACCGCGACGCTGTCCGACCGTGTAGGCGTGGGCTCCCTCGTGCGACCCGACGACGTTGCCTTCGCGGTCACGGATCTCGCCCGTCTCACTGCCGACGTGCTCGGCGAGCCAGCCGCGCGTGTCGCCGTCCGGAATGAAGCAGATGTCGTGGCTGTCCGGTTTGCTGGCCACCGTGAAGCCGCGGCGTGCCGCCTCTTCGCGCACAAGGTCCTTCGACGGCGTGTCGCCGAGGGGGAAGAGCGAGTGTTCGAGCTGCTCGGCGGTGAGAACGCCCAGCACGTACGACTGGTCTTTCGCCCACGCGCTCGCGCGGTGCATTTCGCGGTTGCCGTTCTCGTCATAGCGGATCGTGGCGTAGTGCCCCGTGCAGACAGCGTCGAATCCGAGATCCAGTGCCTTCTCGAGCAGTGCGGCGAATTTGATCTTCTCGTTGCAGCGCAGGCACGGATTCGGGGTGCGTCCGGCCGCGTACTCGGCGATGAAGTCATCGACGACGTCTTCTTTGAACCGTTCAGAGAAGTCCCAGACGTAGTACGGGATCCCGATCATGTTCGCGGCGCGCTGAGCGTCCATGGAGTCTTCGATGGTGCAGCAGCCGCGACTTCCTGTGCGCAGTGTTCCCGGCATGCGGCTGAGCGCAAGATGGACGCCGACGACCTCGTGCCCGGCATCGACGGCGCGCGCAGCGGCGACTGCCGAGTCGACGCCTCCGGACATGGCAGCAAGAACTTTCATCGTTCCAGTTTACGACGCCGCGGCTGAACGTCAGCGCCGCACGACCTCGCGGTCGGCGAGCCCCGCCTTCTTCGCCTGCGCGTGCGCACCCGGAAGCGCCGCGAGAAACGCGTCGATATCGTCGCGTGTCGTCGTGCGCCCCAGCGTCACACGCAGCGCCCCGCGGGCCTCCTTCTCGGAGCGCCCCATGGCGCGCAGAACGTGCGAGGGCTCGGGAATGCCCGCCTGGCATGCGGACCCGGTTGAGACCGCGACTCCCGCCATGTCCAGGAGGAAGAGCAATGAGTCCCCCTCACAGCCGGGGAAGGAGAAATGTGCGTTGCTCGCGACACGCTGGGTCATCGACCCGTTGACGCGCGCCTCGGGAACGGCAGCCAGGACGCCATCAATCAGCACGTCCCGCAACTGTGCCAGCCGCCGCGCCTCCGCATCGATCTCGGCGGCGGCGAGCTGCGCGGCCGTCGCGAACGCGATCGCTCCGGCGACATCCTGCGTCCCCGACCGAACGTTGCGCTGCTGTCCTCCGCCGTGCAGCAGCGGCTCGACGCTCGCTCCGCGAGAGAGATAGAGGGCACCGACCCCGACCGGGCCGCCGATCTTGTGCGCAGAGACGCTCGCGGCGACGAGGCCGGATGCTCCTTCGGCACCGCTCCGGGCGCGAATTCCGGCGACGTCGATCGGCATGTGTCCGTAGGCGGCAACGGCGTCGACATGCAGCGGAACACCATGGCGAGCGGCGATGCGACTGAGCTCCTCGATCGGCTGGATCGTCCCGACTTCGTTGTTCGCGACGATCACGGTTGCGAGAGCGCAGGCGTCCGCGGCGGCGGCCAGTGCTCGATCGAAGACGTCGGGCTGCAGCATCCCCTCGTCGTCGAGCGGCAGCCATCGGATCTCTGCGCTTTCGTGCGCCTCGAGCCATTCGAGTGTGTCGATCGTCGCGTGGTGTTCTCCGCCGGGCGCGAGAATGATCGGGCGCTCGCCATTCGGGTTCCGCGACCACAGGAGACCCTTGAGCGCCACGTTGATCGCCTCGGTTCCGCCCGAGGTGAGGATGATCTCGATGGAGTCGCAGCCGAGGGTCGTGGCGATCGTCTCGCGGGCCTCCTCAAGGCGCTGCTTCGCGTGCTGCCCCGTCGAGTGAATTGACGCCGGGTTTCCGACAAGACCGAGCGCATCGGCGTAGGCTTCGCGGGCCTCCCCGCGCATGGGCGTCGTGGCCGCGTGGTCGAGGTACACGCTCACGGTTCGTCCCCTGTCTCATCTGTCTGGTCGCTGCGACGCTGAGCCGCATTCACTACTCTAGATCCGACGGAGTGCATACAGGAACGTTCGGTCGCGCGGAGGGAGAGCTCGTGGGCAAAAGGAGTCGGACAGGATCACCCGCGACGCCCGCGACCCGCGTACTTGCCGAACGCGACGTCCCGATCACCGTCCACACGTACGAGCACGATCCCGCGATCACCGATTTCGGCGCCGAGGCGGCCGACAAGCTCGACGTTTCCGCTGAGCGCATCTACAAGACTCTGATCGTCGAGGCTGACGGCTCTCTCGCGGTTGTCGTCATTCCGGTTCACGCCCGTATGAATCGCTCGGGCGTCGCCGCCGCTCTCGGCGTGAAGCGTGTGCACTTGGCCGACCCGGCCGTTGCCGAGCGCAAGACGGGCTACGTCATCGGCGGCATCAGCCCAGTCGGTCAGAAGACCTCGCTTCGCACCGTCATCGACGACTCCTGCCGCGCCCACGCCACAATCTTCGTCTCGGCCGGGCGCCGAGGCGTCGATATCGAGATCGCTCCCGCCGATCTGCTCGCCGTCACGAACGGCGACACCGCGTCGCTCGTCTAGGCGGCGTCAGCACTCAGCATCCGCCATCGCCCCTCGCAGAGGCTCAGAAGAGAAGACCGGCGAGTCTCGCACGTGCCTTTGTGACGCGAGGATCGGCACCCACAATTTCGAACAGCTCGAGCAGGCGCTCGCGCACCGTTGCCTTGCCGTCATCATCGAGCTCGGGAAAGAGCGAGAGCAGACGGTCGAAGGCGTCATCGATGTGGCCCCCGGAGATATCCATGTCGGCGACGGCGAGCTGCGCATCGAGGTCGCCCGGAGCGGATGCTGCAGCAGCCCGCACCTCTTCAAGCGATGCCCCGCTGACGCGGGCCAGAAGCCGCACCTGCGCGCGCCCCGCGCGGGCTTCGTCGTCCTTCGGGTTCTGCGCAATCGCTTTGTCGTAGGCAGCGACGGCCGCATCGTAGTCGCCGCGGTCGATCGCGTCGTGAGCCTCCTGATGCAGCGGCGGAAGCGGCTCAGGTTCCGGCTCAGCATCCTCGGGCTCGTCCGGGGCCCCCGTCACCGTCGCGGTGCCAGTGACGCCGTTCTGAGCCGCGATCTGCAGCACCTGCTCGATGACTTCACGCACCTGGGCCTCGGGCACGGCACCCTGGAATACCTGCATGGGACGCCCGCCGAGCAGCACACCGACAGTCGGGATTGACTGGGCCTGGAACACCTGGGCCAGTTGCGGGTTCGCGTCGACATCCACCTTCATGAGCAGGATACGACCCGCGTAGTCAGCGACGACTTTCTCGAGAACGGGGGTGAGCTGTTTGCAGGGTCCGCACCATTCAGCCCAGAGGTCCACGAGAACAGGCACCTGCATCGACAGCTCAACGAAAGTCTCGACAGTCTGGTCCGTACCGTCGAGGACGAGGCTGTCGACGGCGACGGGGCCAGCAGAAGCCTCTTCGCCCTGGCCTGCGGGCTGCCCCGGCGTCTGCTGCTGCGGCGACGAGGACGCTCCGCGATTGGCGAGGCTGGACAGGTCGACGGCGCCCCTCAGGGCTGCACCATCAAGTGGCATTTCGCTCATTTCAACTCCGTGGCACTCAGGGGCCCCTGACTGAATCCGAGAAGCGTGATCTTCCCTTCAGAGTCAGCGGGCGGTACATAGAACAGCAATTGATCAGAATACGTGGCTTCGATGCCCTTTGTCGTCTTTTCGAGACCGGTCAGCGCGCTCATCGTCGTGCCGTCGATCTTGATCTCCGCACCGTCTTCCTTGGGTTTCGCTGTCTCGATCTCGAGCATATTGACGGCGACGAGGGCGCCCGAATTGAGCGTCGCCAGTGCAATCGGTTCGGCATCGCCCGCCTTGGTCGAGAACGAAATCGTGCCCGTGTCGGGAAGCTCTTCCTTCTTCGCACTGCGGTCAGAGGCGATCGCTTCGATCAGCGTGTCATTGCTCGTGTCGAACATCGAAGCGTACTCACTGTCATCACCCTTGGCGACGACGTCGGCATAGGCCGAGGCCACGTCTCCCGGTGGCATAGTCAGCCACGCGGAGTCCGCAGGAATGCTCGCCGCGCCCACGCTCGCCGGTGCGAGCTGCGGCACAACAGCATCCGGCTCGAGACGCTGGGTATACACGACCTTGTAGTTCTCGCGCGGCGTCTTCTGCTCAAGCACGACGGACGTAGGCGCAACGGTCGGGTCTTCGTCCTTCACCATCGCAATAACCGTTCGTGGCCAGGTATCCGTCGCCTTCGGAAGACTGATCGTCAGCGGCGCAGCCGGAATCGCTGCGGGGGCACCGTAATCCGAGATCTTCTCGCGGATCTTGTAATTCGTCTCGCGTTCCGAGAGCGCGGCTCCGGCAAAGCGCGTGGCTGCCAGATCACTGTCGCGCGCGCTGTCTGCCTCGGTCGCGACGGCGGAGATATCAGCCATGATGCGCTCGAGCTGAGGAACCGAGACTGCGGGTGCCGGAAGCTCATCGCCGTCGGGGGTGGCTGTCGGCGTGGGAGTCGACGACAGCCTGGGGTCAGGTGTGAAGTCCGGCCAGAAAGCCTGCGAGCATCCGGAGAGGCTGATGGCACCGACCAGAACCACCGGCACAGCGATCATCCGCAGTCGCTTGGTGCTCTTGCCCGTCGTCAGCGCACGCGGACGCGACCCTCGACCGAGAATCCCCTTCTTGCGGCCCTGATCGATTCCCTTGCGGCGAGGCCCGCGCGACCGACGCAGATGATTGATGCCGAGCAGGTAGAGCACCAATCCCACAATGATCATCACGATCCCGCCGACGATGAGCGGCCCGGCCCAGGGCGTCGAGTTATCACTCGGCCAGGTCAGCTTGACGGTTTCTGGCGCGGGCTGTGTGCCGTCCGAGGCAATCAGCACGCTCACGTCCGAGGGAATGTTCATGGGGGCGATAACTGCCTCCTCTTCGACGTTCTCCATCAACCACAGGTCTGACCCCTTAGGGTTCGGTCCGGCCTCCTCGTCGGCGTTTTTAGCGTCGGCGTCATCGGCTTCAGCGTCGGTCTTGTCAGCGTCAGGGTCGTCGGTCGCTTTCGGGTCCGGCGTTTCCGTGGTCTCCGGTTCGGAGGGCTCCGGCGTGTGCGATGCCACAACGAGCTTCGAAGTGTCCTCGTTGAACGAGATCGTGTTGAACGGCTCGTCCCCGAGCCAGGCTTTGACGTCAGAGGTCCGACCGTAAGCGACGAAGACGGTGTCCGACCCTGTAGCGGTCACCGACTGCTTGCCAGGAAGCGCGGTCATCGTGCCGCCGTCGATCACGGTGAATGCCGCGTCTCCGGGAACCGTCACCTCATACGACACCGCGGCCGGCGGCAGAAAAACGGTCCGCTGGGCGATGCCGAGAACGATCATGGCCGCCGCAACGACGAACGCGGCAATTGCCAAGACGAATCGCACGAGTTTCTCCTCCAGCGCCACCGTGATCGGTTAGTGCATCCGGGTATCGGGTTTCGGGCATGACGGTGACGAATACAGACGCTACAGATTAGCCCATTTGTCTGAAAACAAGCTCGGCGACGCGGTGCCATGCTTCCCCGGGCGAGGCTCCGCGGCGTCTAGGATGAGTGGCACGAACTCTCGAGAGGGGCACGAGTGAAAATCCAGAACGCATTCCGCGTCGGGCTCATCGGCACTCTCGGCGTCGGCATCGGTCTGCTGATCATCAATTCAGTCGTCTCTCTCTCGACGGTCATCATCTATATCGGGGCCGCCCTGTTCATCGCGCTTGGCCTTGACCCGATCGTGACCTGGCTCGAGAAAAAGAGCTTCCCGCGCTGGGCGGCTCTCGTCACCGTCATGGTCTGCGTTCTGTCGCTGTTCACTGGAATCATCTGGATGGTCGTTCCGATCATCGTCGATCAGGTCGGCAAGCTCGTCGCCCTCGTACCCCAAATTCAGCGGCAGATCGGCGACCTCACGCTGCTGCAATACCTGCAGCAGCAGTTCCCCTTCATCCCCTTCGATGACTTCATCGACAGCGCCGCCAGCTGGCTCACGGATGCGAGCAACGTCTCGAACCTCTCAAGCGGCATCTTGAACGTCGCACTGTCGATCGGATCATTCTTCTTCGGGGCCCTGATCATCCTCATCCTGACCCTCTACTTCACCGCCTCGCTGCCGAGTATGCGTCGCGGGATGTACCTGCTCGTGCCGGCCTCGAAGCGGGCACGCTTTGCTGATCTCAGCGAGCAGATCACAGATTCGATCGGGTACTACGTCATCGGTCAGGCGAGCATCGCTGCCTGTAACGGCATCCTGTCGTTCATCTTCCTCTCGATCATCCAAGCCCCATTCCCGCCCGTGCTCGCGGTTCTCGCGTTCGTGGCATCGATGATCCCACTCGTGGGAACCCTGTCCGGCTCGATCATCATCACGCTCGCCTGCCTGATTCCGGGCCTCGGCTCTCCCTTCACCGCACTCGTCGCCGGGGTCTACTACCTCGTGTACATGCAGATCGAGGCGTACGTCATCAGCCCGAACATCATGCGCCGCGCGGTCTCGGTTCCCGGTGCCGTCGTCGTCATCGCCGCGCTTGCGGGAGGGTCGCTTCTCGGGCTGCTGGGGGCACTCGTCGCCATTCCGACGGCGGCGGCGATCCTGCTCATCATCAAGCAGGTCGTGATCCCCCGACAGAACGAACTCTAGTCGAGCTCTCATCGAGCTCTAGTCGACCGGACCGTCCCACTCATCGGGCAACGGCAGTGCAGCCGGGTTGACGATCGCGAGGATCTCGGAGAGCACCCGTCGCGTCTGCTTCTCACCCACCCAGAGGTGCCGGCCATTCTCAACAGGCACGACAGAGGCGTCGGGGACCGCCGAAAAGCGCTCTTGAGCTTCCGCCGGGCGCAGGTAGTCGTCAAGTTCGGGAATCACGGCGACAAGGCGGCGAGAGTCCCCGGCCCACGCCGCCAGCTCGACATCCGTTGTGCGGTGCAGAGGCGGTGAGAGCAGGATTGCTCCGGTCACCGGATGCGCGCGACCATATTTGAGGGCAAGCTCGGTTCCGAACGACCAGCCCAGAAGCCACGGATTGGGCAGCTCGCGCTGAGCGACGAAGTCCATTGCCGCATCGACATCAGATTCTTCATCGATGCCGTCGCCGAACTGTCCGTCGCTTGTGCCGCGCGGCGAGGTGGTGCCGCGCGTGTTGAACCGCAAAACGGCGAGATCAGCAAGGGCGGGAAGTCGAGCGGCAGCCTTCTTCAGGATGTGCGAGTCCATGAACCCGCCGGCGGTTGGCAGCGGATGCAGCGTGACCAGCGTCGCCACGGGCTCTCGATCAACGGGCAGGGCGAGTTCACCGACAAGCGTCAGGCCGTCATCGGTGTGCAGCGTGATGTCCTCCCGACGGGCGGGAAGAACAATCGCGCCGCGGATCTCGGTACTCACGAGATGCTCCAGCAGTGGGAGTGCCAGTGGCGGCGGGCCGCCAGGTCAGCGGAATCGCCAAGCACACCGTCGGCGCGCCAGGCGACGACGTGCGGGACACCTGGTTCGACGATGCCGCCGCATCCGGGGCACGTATAGTCCTTGAGCGCGCGAACGGCAGAAACGGGCTGCACATTCCAGGTCATTCCGTGCCGCACCTCAGAGCGCTTCCAGCCGGAGAGCAGGTGGCTGAGGTCATCGTCCTCGGTCGAAACGGCCGGGCGCCGTCGACGAGGCCTGTTGCTTCGCGGCATCATCAACTCCACGTCGAGAGGGATCAGTAAAAGCCCTTGGCTTGCGAGTGCGCCCACGCTCCACACGGCGAGCCGTATCGTCCGGCGATGTACCCAAGACCCCAGGTGATCTGCGTCGCGGGATTCGTCTGCCAGTCCGCCCCGGCCGATGCCATCTTGCTTCCCGGAAGCGCCTGCGGGATTCCGTACGCCCCGGATGACGCATTATGGGCGTAGACATTCCAGCCGGATTCACGGTTCCAGAGGGCGACAAGGCAGCTGTACTGGTCTTCGCCCCAGCCGCGAGCCATCACCATGTCGTGCGCAATGGCCTTCGCGGAACCTGGGTCGGGGGTGCCCGCAGGCGGCGCGCTGCCGCCGGACCCCGAGTTGGACCCGGAATCCGTCGTGTCCTTCTCAACCGGCTTCGGCTTGGGTTTGGGTTTCGGCTTGACATAGACGTCGTAGCCATCCCGATCGACAGCGGTCTCATACTTTCCGGCCACGACCATCGACTGCGCGTCGACGGCACGATCAGATTGCGCCACCTGAAAATAGGGGGACGCTATCGCACCCGAGTAGGGGTCGACGATGTTCACCGCGATAAACCCGAAAGCGGCAAGGAACGAGAAGAATCCCATGACGATCGTTCGGCGAGTGCGGGGTCGCTGACGCCGTGCCTTTACCGGTTCAACGACAGGCGCGAATACTGCAACATGCTTTCCCACGATAACGGTTATGTTACACGAGGGGTCGGCCAAGTCTCCACCGCGACGCCCCGACGATCAGCGAACGGCCAGCATGACGCTCACAACAGCATCGAGCACAGCATCCACTTGTGCTTCGTCGTATCCGCCGCGCTCACTCGCGAAGACGACAGAGCGCACACGGTCGACACTGATCGACTCCCCATCCGTGAAGTAGTCCTGAATGCGTCGTGCGAAGGCATCGACGTCTTTCCGCCGGTAGCCCTGAGCGATGATGCTGACGCGCCGGAAACGCTCTCCGTCTGGTCGCGCCAGCCGATTGAGAATCACCTGAGCTGTCGTCCGTGCCTCCGCCAGCCAGGGCTCACGACCCTTCTCCGCATAGGCATTGTCACGCTCACGACGCGCGAAAGCATCCTCCAGACGCTCCAACGCGGCATCCACGTGCACGGGCGAGTACCCTTTGCGCTTCATGCTGAACGACGCCGACCGCATGTCATCCGCCGACATCGACTCGGTTCCAGACTCGTTGTAGGCGTCGCGAGCGCGATCAAGGAATGCTTCCACCTCGTCGATGGCGTATCCCTTGCCGTGCTCAACCCGTGGAAAATGTGTCGTCACGTTCTCGTTCTCTCCTCTGGGCAGCTGACCGCAACGTCAGTGCGTTGCTAATGCATCACGACAGTGTAGACGCCGAACATGACGGCCGCGGACGGCAGGATCGAGTCGAGCCGATCGAGAAACCCGCCATGCCCAGGCAGCCACGAACTCATGTCTTTAATGCCCATGTCGCGTTTGATCATCGACTCCGTCAGATCCCCCACCGTGGCGCTGCCGAGGATGAGCAGACCGAGAATGACGCCGATCCACCAGGGCTGCCCGATCATGAATAGTGCGAGGAGAATGCCAACCAGGATGCTGCAGGCGGCAGCGCCTGCAAAACCTTCCCAGGTCTTGTTCGGGCTGATCATCGGCGCCATCGCATGTTTGCCGAACGACAGCCCGGCCACATACGCGCCGATGTCAACGCTCACGACAAGGATGATGAACCCGAGAGTCCACCATTCGCCGTTCTCCTGCGCCACGAGCACAACGGCGAAACTCGCGAGCCACGGCACGTAGATCTGGATGAACGCGGCGGTTGCGAGGTCACTAATGATGTCTTTGACGCCGCGCGTTGAGCCCGACGCCATCTGGGCAACCAGGCGGAAGACAACGACGAACGCGATTCCGCCCGCCAGAACCATTCCGCGCGATGGTGCGTCGATGAAATACGCGGTGCCGATGATCACGACAGCCGAGATCGCGGCGGCGACGGGGTCGACGAACCGCCCGGTCCGGCGGAGGGCCTGTGCAAGCTCAAACGCCGTGAAGCCAACGATGATCGTCGCGAAGATAACAAAGACGACCTTCACGAAGATCAGACTCGCGACGAGCCCGGCACCGAGGACAACTCCGATGATGATCGCAAGGAATAAGTTGCGACCGGTGCGCGCCTCGATGCGCTCATTGACCTGGTCGAATCTTTCCCGGCCATCGCGCACCTGACGCTCGATGTCTTCTCTCGTCACCCGCAACTGTGCTTGCAGATCCGCTCGTCGGCGGCGGGCGGTATGGCGCCGTGACGAGGATTCATCATCAGAGTTCATGATGCCCCCTGTCATCGAATACAGGCATCACACCTCGAGAAGTTCTGCCTCTTTGCGCTTCAACGCATCGTCGATGGCGTCCGTGTGCGTCTTGGTAATCTGCTCAAGCTCCTTTTCGCCGCGCGCTACTTCGTCGTCGCCCAGTTCTCCCTTGAGCGCGTCGAGATCGTCCTTGCCCTTCCGCCGAATGTTGCGCACCGCCACGCGAGCGTCCTCGCCCTTGGCGCGAACCAGCTTCACGTACTCTTTGCGACGTTCTTCAGTGAGTTCAGGCATGGTCACCCGGATGATCGTGCCATCATTCGTGGGGTTCACTCCGAGATTGGGAGCGTCTCTGATCGCCTGCTCCATGTCTTTCATCGCCGACTTGTCGTACGGCGAGATCACGATCGAGCGCGCGTCGGAGTTGTTCACGGAGGCCAGCTGTTCGAGCGGCGTCGGAGTACCGTAGTAGTCGACGAGTAGGCGCTGGAAAAGCTGCGGGTTCGCGCGCCCCGAACGCACGGTGGCGAAGTCATCCTTGGCCACCTCAACGGCTTTGTCCATCTTTGCTGACGTCTCAGTCAATACTTCGGCGATCACTCGTCGCTCCTTCTCGTCGTTGGCCTTCGCCCAGTCTAGTTGGTGACGAAGGTTCCCATTTCGCTGCCGCGCAGAACTGTCGTGACGTTGCCTGCGGGTTCCATGCCGAAAACCTGCATCGGCATGCGATTGTCCATACAGAGGCTGAACGCCGTCGAATCGACAACTTTCAGGCCTTTCTGAAGTGCTTCCTGATACGTAATCTCCCGAATCAGAGTTGCCGACGGGTCGACGTTGGGGTCGGCGGTGTACACACCGTCGACGCCGTTCTTCGCGACGAGTACGACATCGGCACCGATCTCCAGCGCTCGCTGGGCCGCCACCGTGTCCGTGGAGAAGTACGGCAGCCCTGCGCCGGCTCCGAAGATCACAACACGCCCCTTCTCAAGGTGTCGTTCGGCTCGACGCGGAATATATGGCTCAGCCACCTGGGTCATTTCGATCGCCGACTGAACACGTGTGGCCGCTCCGGCCTGCTCAAGAAAGTCTTGCAGGGCGAGCGCGTTCATGACCGTGCCCAGCATTCCCATATAATCGGCGCGCCCGCGCTCCATCCCACGCTCCGAAAGCTCGGCACCACGGAAGAAGTTTCCGCCGCCGACGACGATCGCGACCTCGACCTCGCTCGCCGCCTCTGCGATCTCACGCGCGATGTTTCCGACGACGTCCGGGTTTACTCCCAGCCGCCCGCCTCCGAACGCCTCTCCCGACAGCTTGAGCAGTACTCTGCGCTTCTTCTCCAACATGCGGTCGATTTCCTTCCGATCGTGTGCTCTTCAAACTACTGGGTGCTGCCGGTTCCTGCACACACAAAGGAGTCCGGGTCGCTCATTCGCAACCCGGACTCCTTGTGTCTGCTTACGCGCCGACTTTCAACCGGGCGAAACCGGTGACGGTCAGACCGGCGTCAGAAAGTACCTTCTTGACCTGAACCTTGTTGTCTCTCGCGTAGGCCTGCTCGAGGAGCACGACCTGCTTGAGGAAGGCGTTCAGGCGCCCCTCGATGATCTTCGGGAGCGCGGCCTCCGGCTTGCCCTCGTTGCGCGAGATTTCGGTGACGATCTCGCGCTCCTTGTCGAGCACGTCAGCCGGAACATCGTCGCTGTTCAGGTAGGCGGGGTCGAACATGGCGATGTGCTGGGCGATCGCGCGAGCCGTCTCGGCGTCCTCGCCCTCATAGGCCACGACAACGCCAATCTGCGGTGGGAGGTCCTTGGAGGTCCTGTGCAGATAGACGGCAAAGGTCGAGCCCTCGACACGCACAACGCGACGCAGTTCGATCTTCTCGCCGATAGTTGCTGCCTGCTCGCTGATGAGATCGGCAACGGTTTTACCCGATGCGTCGGCCGCGAGGCCCTCGTCCGCCGACGACGCGCCAGCCGCCGAAACGGCGTCAGCTACGGTTTCAGCGAGTCGAACGAATGTGTCGTTCTTCGCGACGAAGTCAGTCTCGCATGCCAGCTCGATGAGCGTTGTGGCACCGGCCGACTCACGAGAGACGATCAGCCCCTCGCTCGTCGAGCGGTCGGCGCGCTTGGCGTTTCCCTTCGCACCCTTGAGGCGAAGAATCTCCGTGGCCTTCTCGACGTCGCCGTCGGCCTCGACGAGAGCCGCCTTGGTGTCAGACATGCCCGTGCCGAGCTGCTCACGCAGCGCCTTCAGGTCGGCAATGCTGAAGTTTGCCATTGTGTGGAACTCCTCGTGTTCGAAAGTTACTTTGCGTCGTCTGCGGCGGGGGCTTCCTCGGCGGGCGCCTCAGGAGCCTCTTCTGCGGCGGCCTCGGCCGGAGCCTCGACAGTCTCGGCCGGAGTCTCTGTTGCCTCAGCGTCTGCGGAAGCCTCAGCTGCCTCGTCTGCAGCTGCCTCAGCCGGAGCGACGGCTTCATCAGCCTTCGCCTCGGCCGGCGCTGCCGTCTCCTCTGCAGGCTTGCCCTGCTCGGCCGTCAGGAGCTCCTGCTCCCATTCGGCGAGCGGTTCGGCCTGCTCAGAGCCCTCGGCGGGCTTCTGGTGGCGCTGGATGAGACCCTCGGCTGCGGCGTCGGCCACGATGCGCGTGAGCAGGCTCACGGAGCGGATCGCGTCGTCGTTGCCCGGGATCGGGTAGTTGACCTCGTCAGGGTCGCAGTTGGTGTCGAGGATTGCGACGACCGGAATGCCAAGCTTCTTCGCCTCGTCAACGGCGAGGTGCTCTTTCTTGGTGTCGACGATCCACAGCGCAGACGGCGTCTTGGTGAGGTTGCGGATACCGCCGAGCGACTTGTGCAGCTTGTCGAGCTCGCGCTTCTTGATCAGCAGCTCTTTCTTGGTGAACGCCGACTTCGAGGCATCCTCGTAGTCGAGCTCCTCGAGCTCCTTCATGCGAGCAAGACGCTTCGACACGGTCTGGAAGTTGGTGAGGAGGCCACCGAGCCAACGCTGGTTCACGTAGGGCTGGCCCACACGCGTCGCCTGCTCGGCAATCGACTCCTGAGCCTGCTTCTTCGTTCCGACGAAGAGCACGCTGCCGCCGTGGGCGACGGTCTCCTTGACGAAGTCGTACGCGCGATCGATGTACGCGAGCGACTGCTGCAGGTCGATGATGTAAATGCCGGAACGCTCGGTGAAGATGAAGCGCTTCATCTTGGGGTTCCAACGGCGGGTCTGGTGCCCGAAGTGCACGCCGCTGTCGAGCAGCTGGCGGATTGTTACGACGGCCATGGCCGTGTCTCCTTCTCTGACGCCGTGCGGCGTCGTGTTCGGTTGCATACGCGATCGGCTGATCGCTCGTCCTGGTGCCCGGCACACACCCACTCCGCTCCAGGAGCGAAGACCGATGGGTGAGGAGGCCGATTGGGCACGCGTAGTCACCCCGACATGCGGGATGCTCCGGCTATCTTAGCATCCGACAGCCATGGCTTCGTCGCCCACAGGCAGGCGTGACAGACCGGATGCTGACAGGTGCGCACGTTCTTATTCCGTCGCCGTTCTCCGGCAGAGACAATCGGGGCATGACTGTGCGATCCCGGTTTCTTCGCTCCCCCGCATCCGCGTGCGCGCTCATGATCGTGCTTGTGGCTGCGGCCCTCCTCGTCGATGCGCCCGCAGCGGCAGAAAACCGTTCCGCTCCCCCGGCCGTCGCGACACCGTGGCTGTGGCCGGTCGACGGCGAGCGCAGCATCACCCGCGGATTCGAAGCCCCGGCGGATCCGTGGGGGCCCGGCCATCGCGGCATCGACATCGCGGTGCATGCCGACCAGGAGGTGCGCTCCCCCGCCCCCGGCACGGTCTTCTTCGTCGGTATGGTCGTCGACCGGCCCGTGATCACCGTGGCGCACGAGGGCGATGTTCTCAGCAGCTATGAGGCTGTGGCTCCCGCCGTCGAGCTCGGCGACGTCGTCGACGGCAGGGAGCTGCTCGGGACCGTCACGACGGGGCCACACTGTGGCACGAGCTGTCTGCATGTTGGCGTGCGCGTTCATGGCGAGTACGTCAATCCGCTTCTCTTCTTCGGCGGGATCGAGCGAGCCGTGCTCCTGCCCCTCGCTTCTGCGCCGTCGGCGGAAGACCTTCCGCACGGGCCCCCTGCGCGGTCCCCACGATAACGCCAACGGATCGGGGCCCTACGCGCTCAGGTTCCCCTGATTGGTCCAGCGCGGTCATGCCACCACCGCACGCGGGTACCTACGCGCGTGGGTGGGCCAGCCGGTAGCTCTCTCTGAGGCGATCGGCTGACACATGCGTGTAAACCTGCGTCGTGCCGAGGCTGGAATGGCCGAGAAGCTCTTGCACGGCGCGCAGGTCGGCTCCGCCGTCGAGCATGTGTGTGGCCGCCGTGTGGCGCAGCGTGTGCGGTCCCACACCGCTCGCTGCGGGAACACGCGAAAGAATCCGCGAAATCACCGCGTACGCCGACCGCGTGCTCAGGCGCGCACCGCGTGCTCCGAGGAAGACAGCGGCGGCTTCCGCTGACGCGGCGTTCCCCGCTTTGGCCAGAAGGTCAGCACGCGCCGAGCGCAGGTAGTCGACGAGAGCCGACTGTGCCGGAACACCGAACGGCACGACGCGCTGCTTCGACCCCTTGCCCGTCACGCGAGCGGTAAGGCGATCCAGGTCGATGTCGTCAATATCGAGTCCGCAGAGCTCGGAGACGCGCAGTCCCGACGCATAGAGCAGCTCGACGATCGCTCGATCGCGAATCTCGAGTGCCCCGCCGGATGCCGCGGCTGCCGCCACCTCGTCAAGAACGTGTGCCATGGATTCCCGGGGCACGACGGTGGGCAGGTGCGTGCCGGTCTTCGGCGAACGCAGTCGCGCCGCGGTGTCCACCTCTGTGGCTCCCTCGCGCCACATCCATGCTGACCAGCTGCGCAGCGTCGCCGAGCGGCGAGCGATCGTCGTCTGTGCGAGCCCGGCTGTGGACATCGACCAGAGCCAATCTCTGTAGGTGTCGAGGTCGAGCTGGCGAGTGTCGGAGATCGTCCGCTGTGCGGCCCACGCAGCGAAGGCCGCAAGGTCCGAGGCATAGGCTCGCGCGGTCTGCGGTGAGAAGTTGCGCTCGACCACGACGTGATCGACGAACTCCTCGCGGGCTGCGCTGATCTCCATGTCTTCAGTCTGGTCTCCCTGCGTCGGATCCCGGGCACGGCACTCCGACGAGGGAGCAGCTGCGAGGCCGCACTGACCGGCGCGAAACCATACCGACGGCTGGTCAGGCCATCAGCCAGCCGTTCGATGTCTCGCGAACGTCGCCCAGCACGCTCAACGTTCCGAGGCGAGAGCGGACGGCGTCGTGGTCGAGCCCACTGCGCGACGCGATCTCGTCGACGGTACGCGGACGTCGTGAGCTCAGGGCGTCGAGCACACGTGTCTCGATCCAGTCGCGCAGCGGAGAGAGGATGTCGGTATCGTCGCTGTCTCCCGCGAGCTCTGCTGCCTCGTCCGCACTCGTGACGCACACGGCGTCGTTCTCGCGCAGAAGCCGGTGGCAACCGGCTGAGGCGGCGCTCGTCACCGGTCCGGGAACGGCGCCGAGCGGCCTGCCGAGTGTCGACGCGTGAGCTGCGGTGTTCAGCGAGCCGCTGCGCCATCCTGCTTCGACGATGATCGTCGCTGTCGCCAGCGCACTGATAAGTCGATTGCGCTGCAGAAACCGCCAGCGCGTGGGAGTCGAACCGCAAGGGACCTCACTGAGCAGAACACCCTCCGTGGCAATGCGCTCGATGAGGTCGGAGTGCCCCCGCGGATAGGGTCTGTCGATCCCTCCGGCAAGAAAAGCAGCAGTTGCACCGCCGGAGGCAAGGGTCGCCCGATGCGCATGGCCGTCGATTCCATACGCCGCGCCGGAGATGATGCCGACGCCGCGGGCCACGAGTCCCGACGCGATCTCCATCGTGACGTGCTCTCCGTATCCTGTCGAGTTGCGCGAGCCCACGACGGCAACCGAACGTGTGGGGAGAACATCGAGGCTGCCGCGCGCCCAGAGCCCGAGCGGCGCGTTCTCGCCGAGATCATCGACACCACTCGGCCAGTCCCGGTCTCCCGGCATGATGAAACGTGCGCCGCACCGCTCGGCGGCCCGGCGATAGGCGTCGGAGTCGATGGTGCCGATGCGGGGCCGCCACCTGTTCAGCCCGTGGGCGACAAGTTCCACGACCTCGTGGACCGCGTCCGCCCCCGCATCCGTGTGCTCGAGCAGTTCGCTGACGATTACGGCGGCCGAGACATCGCTTGCCACGAGATCGCGTGCTCGCGCAGCGCCGAGCGCGTCGATGAGCGTGTGCGCTGTTCCATCACCGGGTTCGGCGACCCCAAGCCAGTGCTCGCGGGCCCGTCGCTCTTCTTCATCGCGACGCGGTGTACCCGTGTGCCCGGTGTGTGCTGCCCCGTCGATCTGCGTCACGGTGTCATTCCCTTCCTCAAGTACAGCGCCTTTCCGACATGCTCTGCCGTCGGCTGCTCCGTTCCCGCCAAGTCGCTGATCGTCCAGGCGACGCGGAGTACACGGTCGTATCCGCGCATGGTGAGCGAGCCACGTTCCAGAGCGCGATCGATCCCCGCCGTCACACTCCTCGGCACTGCGCCGTCGCCACGGAGCCAAGCCCCCGTCACCTCGGAGTTACGCGTCCAGGGTGTGGAACGCAGGCGTTCTGCGGCGCGTGCGCGGGCTTCGGTGACACGAGCTCGCACGTCGCTTGATCGAGGCCGGTCGACAGACGCAGACGCCTGCAGGTGCGCGGCGGAGACCCGAGACACGCTCAGCTGAATGTCGACACGGTCGCGCAGCGGCCCGGAGAGCCGCCCCAGGTATCGGCGGATCGACGCCGGAGGGCATGTGCAGTGTCCGTCTGCCGCGCCGTACTGGCCGCACGGACAGGGGTTCGCCGCGATCACGAGCTGAAACCGGCCAGGAAAGCGCGCGACAGCATGCGCTCGATGAATCGTGATGATGCCCGACTCGAGAGGTTGGCGGAGGGCGTCGAGCACGGTTCTGTCGAACTCGGGTGCCTCATCCAGAAACAGCACTCCGTTGACCGCTCGCGCAGCGGCGCCCGGGCGAATTGTTCCACTGCCGCCGCCGATGATCGCCGCGGCCGTTGCCGTGTGGTGCGGCGCCTCATAGCCGGGTCGCAGACGAAGCGCGCCTCCGAACGGCTGGCCGGCAAGCGACCCGACGCTCGCTGTTTCCAACGCTTCGTCGATGCTGAGATCGGGAAGAATTCCCGGCAGCCGTTCGGCGATCATCGTCTTTCCAGACCCCGGTGGGCCCAGCATCATCAGGTGATGCCCTCCCGCGGCCGCTGTCTCAAGTGCATCGACAGCATCCGACTGCCCGATGACATCAGCAATGTCGAGAGACTCGGGCTCCACATCGGGAACAGGCGGCGCCGTGATTGCCTCGACCGGGCGTGCGGCAAGGTCAGCGCCGTGGTGGATCGCCGCATCGCGAAGCGAGGGAACAGCGATGATGTCGGCACCGGGAACAAGCCGCGCTTCGTCGGCATTCGCCACGGGCACCATCACGGTGCTGCGTCCCTCGCGAACGGCAGCGCGAACCGCGGGCAGAACACCCGGTGTGGGGCGCAGCCGGCCATCGAGACCCAATTCCCCGATATGGACCACTTGGTCCACCGAGGCGCGGTCGATCACACCATCCGCTGCGAGGCAGGCCAGTGCAATGGCAAGATCAAATCCCGCCCCGTGCTTGGGCAGACTGGCCGGTGACAGGTTGACGGTGATGCGCCTGGCCGCCAGCCGGCATCCGGAATTGCTCACCGCCTGACGCACACGGCCCTCGGCTTCGCGCAGGGAGCGGTCTCCGAGACCGATAATCACGAAGGCGGGCAGCTGGGCCGAGATATCGGCCTCCACTTCGATCAGCGTGCCGTCCAGACCGATGAGTGCGAGAGCCCAGGTTCGCGCGACGGGCATCAGCACACCTGCTCAAGATGCTCGATCACGGGAGCGTCGTCCCCGTGCGGCCAGATCACGCCGATGGCGTCGATGCGGATGCGGCGCGGCGCTGTGACAGCCTCGGCATCCCATTGCCGGGCCAGCCTGCGCAGGCGACGCGCCTTGTCGTGCGTGATCGCCTCAAAGGGGTGGCCGAAGCCGACGCCCGAGCGCGTCTTCACCTCGACGAAGACAATGGTGTCGCCCGAGCGGGCGATGATGTCGATCTCGCCGAGCGCATGACGCCAATTGCGCTCGAGGATCTCGTAGCCCAACTGCTCCAGATGGGCGCACGCCGCGGCTTCTCCGCGTGCCCCGAATTCGATCGTCGTCTCATCCATGCGCCCATCGTGGCGCGCGATCTCGTCGCGCGCGACCGCACCAGGTCCACCTGTGTACGACATGCCCGCGCCGCACGCTTGTGGACGACGATTGCCGACCGTTCACCGAAGGAGGACGCCTGCCTCAAGCATCCGATCGCCGACGGCTATTCGTCGAGGGCGAGGTCCTTGGGGAGCTCGAACTCTCGGCTCTGCAGCTCTTCGATATTGACGTCCTTGAACGTCAGAACACGCACTGACTTCACGAAGCGGTCGGAGCGGTAGATGTCCCACACCCAGACATCGCGCATCGTGACCTCGAAATAGAAATCATGCTCGGTGTCGCGACGTACGAGCTCAACCTCATTGGCCAAGTAAAAGCGCCGCTCTGTCTCGATCACGTAGCCGAATTGTCCGACGACATCCCGGTACTCACGGAAGAGGGCAAGCTCGACCTCGCGGTCGTAGTCCTCAAAATCTTCGTCATCCATTGTGTTCTCATCCTACGTGGTTGACGAGCCAGGTTCGGCGGTGGACGGAGGTCACCCCGTGCGCCCTGATCGCCTCTAGATGGGCGACGGAGCCGTACCCTTTGTTGGACTGCCACTCGTAGACCGGGGTCTTGGCGTGTTCGGCGACCATCATCGTGTCGCGGTGCACTTTTGCGACAACTGACGCGGCGGCGATCGATGCACAGTCGCGGTCGCCCTTGACCCGTGTACGAACGTCGAGCGGATGCGTCAGCGTCGGTGACAGATAATCGTGATTGCCGTCGAGAAGGATGGTTCCCGAAGCGATGGCGAGGCCCTGTTCGTACAGCAGCCCGAGGGCACGCTTGGCCGCCAGCCCCAACGCAGTGACGATTCCGACGTCGTCGACCTCCTGCGGGCTTGCCAGCCCGACAGCCGAGTGCAGAGCCCAGGTCGCGACCACGGGCGCGAGAGACGTGCGCTTCTTCTCGCTGAGCATCTTCGAGTCACGCAAACCGGGCGGGATGCTGGTGTGCGTCGCATCGACAACGGCCATACCCACAGCGACAGGGCCCGCCACTGCTCCCCGCCCCACCTCATCGCAGCCGATCACGAACGGGGCTCCCGACGTGATCAGCTCGGTCTCGACGTCAAGTGTCGGATCAGACACGGTCATCGGTCGTTCACTCGGCCCCAGCATCCGGAATGCCGTCGAACACGGCGGGATAATCGCCGAGCCCCTGCCACCGGTCAATCGGCCAGCTGATGACGAACGCGCGCCCGACGACGTTGTCGATGGGAACGTATCCCTTGCCCGGCGTGTTGCCGTTGTACCGGGAATCTTTGGAGTTGTACCTGTTGTCGCCCATCACCCACAGCGAGTCGGCGGGCACCGTGATGTCGAACGAGGTCGCCGAGACGGCCTGGGCTGATTGCGGAAGCAGAAGATAGGGCTCATTGAGCGGCACGCCGTTGACACTCATCTGGCCGAGAGCGTTGCAGCACACGACGTGGTCGCCGGGCAGCCCGATCACTCGTTTGATGAGGTGGTCGTTGCTGTCGCTCACCGAGAGCCCGACCGCCGTGAGCAGGCCGTCCCAGGCGCTGACGATCCACGGAGTGTCGGGGTCGGGCGGGGGCGAGGAGAGCCAGCCGCCCGGGTCGGTGAACACGACGACATCTCCCCTCTGCAGATCGATGACGTCGGGAACGAGTTCATTGACGATGATTCGGTCATTGATCTGGAGCGTGTCCTCCATGGATCCGGACGGAATGTAAAACGACCGCACAAGGAACGTCTTCACGAGGAATGACACGAGAAGCGCCACGATGACGATGATCACGAGGTCACGAAGGAACGCGAGCGCTCCGCGCCGCCGTCTGTCTGCGGGGTTTTCCGCCGCCACTGATTCTTCTGTCATTAAACCGTCCGAGCTCCCCACCAGTCTAGGTGGGGAGCTCGGCACGTTTTGACAACGACGCGAATCAGTTGGCGCGCTTCTCGCGGATCTTCGCCTTCTTGCCGTGCAGGTTGCGCAGGTAGTAGATCTTGGCCCGGCGCACGTCGCCGCGCGAGACAAGCTCGATCTTTTCGATGACCGGCGAGTGCACGGGGAACGTACGCTCAACGCCGACCTGGAAGCTGACCTTGCGAACGGTGAATGTCTCACGGACGCCGTGGCCCTGACGGCCGATTACCGTGCCCTGGAACACCTGGATACGTGAGCGGCTGCCCTCGACAATGTTCACGTGAACCTTAACGTTGTCGCCGGCGCGGAAGTCGGGGACGTCGGACTTGAGGGATGCTGCATCGACGCTGTCGAGGATATGCATGGTCATTCACTCTCTGTGCCCGCCACTGGTCGAGCACGAATCTCTGGAAAAGTTGAAGGTGCGTGCCCCTGTGTCGGATTGATCTCTGTCAGATTGATCCGCGGCGCAAAGGTTCCCCCGTGGCAGAACCGAGCCAAGGCACGAACGTCAATTCTGCCACGATTGCGGCTCCGGCGCCAATCGATCAGGCGCTGCGGTCCTCGCGTCCCTCGTACACGACGAAGATCTCATCGGCCGTGTCTGTGCGCCGACGTTCCTCGCGCGGAGGGGAAACGGGCCCGTGTGCCGTGCCGCCCGCCATCTTCTCAAACTCTCTCATCGTCTCTTTCGCCCGGCGTGTCACGCTGCGCACGAGCTCCCAGAGCGCCACCCAGAACGCGGTGAGTCCGAAGACGACGGTGAGCACCGCGAACATCGAGGCGGTGGCTCCGAAGAATCCGAATGCGATGATGCTCACGTGCCACGCGGCGATCGTCGCGACATCGATCCACGAAACGGCGTTGCTGTCCCGAACCTCGGCGCGGCCGTAGATCACGAGCGTGACGATCAGCAGGGCGACGAACAGGATAGGCGCGGCCACGACGACGCCGAGGAACGTCCAGGCGCTGCCGCCCCAGATGCCCCAGCCGACGAAAAGCCATAAGGGCAGAAGCAGCACCGCGGCGAGTTGCCAGTAGTAGACGGCCCTGCGAAGAAACATGACTTCATGCTATGAGGGCAAACTGAGAGAACCACCGATGCCCACTGCGTACTGGCTGGCTGAAACAATGGGTGCGGAGGAACCCATGATCGAATTGAAGACACCCGCCGAAGTCGAACAGATGCGTCCGGCCGGACGTTTCGTCGCCGATACCCTGACTGCACTCGCAGAGGCGGCCGACGTCGGCGTGAACCTACTCGACCTCGACACACTCGCCCACGATCGGATTCGGGCGGCCGGCGCCGAATCCTGTTACATCGACTACCACCCGTCATTCGGAGCGATGCCGTTCGGCAAAGTGCTGTGCACGTCGGTCAACGACGCGGTTCTGCACGGTCTCCCCCACGACTATCGGCTGCGTGACGGCGACCTGCTGAGCGTCGACTTCGCAGCATCCGTCAACGGCTGGGTCGCCGACTCAGCACTCAGCGTCATCGTCGGGACCCCGCGCGACGAAGATGCACGACTCATCGAGGTCACAACCCGCGCGCTCGACGCGGGAATCGGCGCCGCGCGCGCCGGCTCAAAGATCGGCGATATCTCCGCGGCGATCGCGGAAGTCGCCCACGGCGCGGGATACACGATCAACACGGACTTCGGCGGGCACGGCGTCGGGCGCGAAATGCACGGCGAACCGCACATCCCCAACGACGGTCGTGCGGGGCGGGGCTACCCGCTGCGCCCCGGCTTGGTGGTAGCGATCGAACCGTGGTTCCTTCAGTCGACGGACAAGATCGTCACCGACTCCGATGGCTGGACGCTCCGCAGCGTCGACGGATCACGCGGCGCACACATGGAGCACACGATCGCCATCGCTGAGGACGGTCCGATCATCCTGACACAGCGCTAGCGCGTCACTCGTCCAGCAGGTCGGGGCGCACACGGCGAGTCCGCTCCACCTGCTGCTCGTGCCGCCAGCGCTCGATCGCGCCGTGGTTGCCGCTGAGCAGGATAGGCGGCACGTCAATGCCGCGCCAGACCGCCGGCTTCGTGTAGCTGGGATATTCGAGAAGCCCGGCTTCATGAGATTCCTCGACGAGGCTTGCCGGGTTGCCAATGACCCCCGGGACGAGTCGACCGATCGCCTCGATCATGGCCATGACAGCTACCTCTCCCCCGTTGAGCACGTAGTCGCCGAGGCTCACGAGTTTCACTCGCGCGCGCGACGCCGTGTGGTCGAAGACGCGGTGGTCGATGCCTTCGTACCGGCCGCAACCGAACACGAGATGCGCATTCTCGGAGAGTTCACGCGCCATCTGCTGGGTGAAAACGTCTCCCGCCGGTGAGGGGAAGATCACCAGGGGGTCATCAGCGTCGTCGAGAACGCTGTCAAGCGCCTCACCCCACGGCTCCGGCTTCATCACCATGCCCGCGCCTCCGCCATACGGCGTGTCATCGACCGTGCGATGCCGGTCGTGGGTGTAATCGCGCAGATCGTGTACGCCAAGTTCGATCAGTCCGCTTTTCCGGGCCCTCCCGAGCAGCGAGATATCGAGCACGTCGAAGAACTCGGGAAAGATCGTGACGATGTCAAAGCGCATCCCCCGATTCTATGCGGGGTGGAACTCTTCTGCGGAGCAGAGCGTCGTCGGCGGACTCGGCGGAGTCGTCGGCAGACTCGGCGGAGCTGCGTGAGTGAGCAGGCTGTGCGGATCGCAGCCATCGGCGAGGTTTACGAGGCTCTCATTAAAGGAGCGCTCTGCAGTGCAGCGAGCGAGACGGTTCCGCGCGTGCACCTGCACAGGTCACTGCAGCGAGATACGTGGGCCGAGGCGTTCCACAGACGGGGCTGGAGGAGTTCTCAGGCATCCTCTTCTGAGGCGGTGTCCTGCGCGTCAGATTCCGGATTCGCCGGAAGCTCTTCGAAGAGGCCTGCGGGAGGAGTGACCGTCACTGTTCCTGCCGCAATATCGACAGTAGGAACGATGGCGGCGACAAACGGCACCAGAACCTCACCGCTACTGGTGTCGACGATGAGGAGATCCTGGGCCGGAAGATGGTCGACACGGCTGACAGCTCCGACGTCGATGCCATCGCGATGGACGCGCAGACCGACGAGCTGATGGTCGTACCAGGCGTTCTCTTCCGGAGACTGATCGGTGTCGTCCGTCCAGAGAATCGCCTTGACGAGAGTCTCTGCGGCCGTGCGATCGGTCACGCCTTCGAAGAAGGCGACGGGGGCACCGTTGTACCAGCGCAGTTCGGACAGCACGATGGACTGACCGTGCCAGGGAGACGTGGTGGGCACCTGCAGACTGAACGCGGCACCAGGGACGAACCGGCGGTTCGGGTCATCCGTGTACAACTCGAGTTTGAGGGCACCCTTGAGCCCGTGGGCCTTCGAGAGCCGGCCCACGCGAAGTGACGTGCGGTGCGAGTCGTTCTTCGCCACGTCAGTCGTCAGTGTCGACGACGTCAACGCGCACGCGCGACCCGTCGGCCAGCGCGCCGACGACGGTCCGAAGAGCCTTCGCCGTGCGTCCAGACCGGCCGATGACCCGGCCGAGGTCCTCGGGGTTCACGCGAACCTCGAGGACCTCGCCGCGAGATGAGCTCGTGGCACGAACGTTGACGTCATCGGGATTGTCGACAATCCCTTTGACGAGGTGTTCCAGAGCGGGAGCAAGCAAGATTAGGCCTGCTCCTCTGCCGGTGCCTCAGCCGTATCAGCGTCCTCGGCGGGCTTCTCGGCGTCGTCAGCCTTCTTTGCGTCGTCAGCCTTCTCTGCCGGCTTCTCCGCCTTGGGCTTGAGAACGGGCTTCTTCTTCTCGTCGGCGACGAACTCAACCTTGGCCTCAGGTGACTTTACCGTCGAGACGGCGTCCTTGTCTCCCTTGAAGGTTCCCCAGTCGCCGGTCAGCTTGAGAAGGGCCAGCACCTGCTCGCTCGGCTGAGCGCCGACCGAGAGCCAGTACTGCGCGCGCTCCGAGTCGACCTCGATGAGCGAGGGCTCCTCTGTCGGGTGGTACTTGCCGATCTCCTCGATGACACGACCGTCGCGCTTGGTGCGCGAGTCTGCCACGACGATGCGGTAGTACGGCGCCCGAACTTTTCCAAAGCGCTTCAAACGGATCTTGACAGCCACAATTCTCCTGAGATGTCTGTTGATTGGTGTGCCCGGCCCGACCGGTGGGGTACACGGAGGCGCGAAAACGTAAGGGAAGGCCGTGGTTGCCGGATAGAGGGTCGAGCACTCACAGCTTCAGCGTCCTATTCTGCCAGATACCGGGCCCGACCGCTAATTCATTCTGACCGCGCCTCGGCATGCCTGCCGGTGAGCGCGCGCACGTGTGAGGATAGTGATCTCAAGAAAGGTCGTGTACCGATGACGATCGAATTCGCCCGCTCCGCCCGCTCGTCGATCGGACTCGAATGGGAGCTCGCCCTCGTCGACGAACACACAGGCCAGCTCGCCAATGCTGCGGGTGACGTCCTCGCCGATCTGCGGCGGACGGACGGACGCGAACACGCGCAGATCGTCTCGGAGCTGCTTCAGAATACCGTCGAGCTCGTGAGCGGCGTGCACTCTCGGGTCTCGGATGCTGTCGACGAGCTGCGCGCGCTTCTCGACGAGCTGCGAACTGTCGCCGCCGCGCGCGGAGTCGTCCCGATCGGTGCCGGAACCCACCCGTTCGGCCAGTGGTTCGATCAGCCCGTCACCGACAAGGAGCGATACCACAAGCTGATCGAGCGCACTCAGTGGTGGGGCCGGAATATGCTCATCTGGGGTGTCCACGTGCATGTCGGGCTCGACGATGTGTCGAAGGCGATGCCGACGGTGGCGGGGATGCTGCGCTATTTTCCGCATCTTCTCGCCCTCTCCTCCTCCAGCCCCTTCTGGGGCGGAGTGGATACGGGGTACGCCTCGAATCGGTCACTGATGTTTCAGCAGCTTCCCACAGCCGGGCTTCCGTACGAGCAGATCCGCACGTGGGGAGACTATGAGCGCTACGTCGAGGACGAGCTCGCGACGGAGATCATCGAGGATCAGACTGAAGTCCGCTGGGACGTTCGCCCGTCGGCGCGATGGGGAACCGTCGAGGTCAGATTTTGTGACAGTACGTCGACGCCTGGTGAGCTCGCTGCTATCGCCGCACTCGTGCACTGCCTCGTGGACGATCTGTCTCAACGCATCGACGACGGACGACCTCTCCCCGAGTTGCAGCCGTGGTTCGTCCGCGAGAACAAGTGGCGTGCGGCGCGCTACGGTCTCGACGCGACGATCATCGTGGATGCCGAGGGAACCCAACGCCCCGTTGCCGACGACATCGCCGCGCACCTTGACCGTCTCGAACCCGTCGCCCGCCGTCTCGGCTGCGCTGCAGAGCTGACCTCCATCGGAGACATTATCTCAAGCGGCGGCAGCAGCACGCGTCAGCGACGCATCGCTGACGAGGCGCACGGAGACCTCACAGCCGTCGTGGCGCATCTGGCTCGCGAGCTGAAAGAGCGCTGACGCGTCAGCGGCCGAGGAACTTCTGCAGCGACTCGAGTTCGTCTTCGCTCGGCGGGGTTGCGCCGGAGGCTCCCAGCCCGAATCCGGAGCCCGCGGGCTTCTCAGCCGGCTGGCCGAGCTGCGCGTTTTCTGCCGCCCGCTTCGCCGGGTTGCCCGAGCGTGAACCGCCCTTTTTCTTGCCCTTCTTGCTCTTGCGCGGGCTGCCGCCATGTGCACCGGGCACGGGTCCCATTCCCGGCATCTGCGGCATTCCACCCTTGGCGACGGACTTCATCATCTTGGCAGCCTGCTCGAACCGCGCCACGAGCTGATTCACCTCGGTGACCGTCGTGCCCGATCCGCGAGCGATGCGCAAGCGGCGCGAGCCGTTGAGCAGCTTCGGCGTCGTGCGCTCTGCTCGGGTCATGGACTGGATGATCGCCTCCGTGCGCACGATCTCTTTCTCGTCGAAATTGTCGAGCTGCCCCTTCATCTGCCCCATGCCGGGCAGCATCCCCATCATCTTCTTGATGGATCCCGCGTTGCGGAGCTGCTGCATCTGCTTGAGGAAGTCGTCGAGGGTGAAGGTGTCTGTCGCAAACTTCTCGGCGACCTGACGTGCCTCTTCTTCGTCAAAGGCCTGCTGCGCCTGCTCGATGAGCGTCAGGATGTCACCGAGGTCGAGAATGCGACGGGCCATGCGGTCGGGGTGGAACGGCTCGAAGTCACCGAGACCCTCACCCGTCGAGGCGAACATGATCGGGCGGCCCGTGACGGAGGCGACGCTCAGCGCCGCACCACCGCGGGCATCGCCGTCGAGCTTCGACAGCACGACGCCGGTGAAGTCCACCCCGTCTTGGAAGGCCTTCGCCGTGGCGACAGCATCCTGACCGATCATGGCGTCAATGACGAAGAGCACTTCGTCGGGGTCAACCGCCTTGCGAATGTTCGCCGCCTGCTTCATCAGCTCGGCGTCCACGCCGAGGCGACCCGCGGTGTCGATGATGACCGTGTCGTACTGCTTGTCACGGGCGTGCTTGATCGAGTTCTTCGCCACTTTCACCGGGTCGCCGACGCCGTTGCCCGGCTCTGGCGCGAACAGGGCGGCGTCCGCCTGCTCAGCGACGACGCCCAGCTGAGTCACCGCATTCGGGCGCTGCAGGTCACACGCGACCAGCAGCGGCGTGTGGCCGTCTTTGGCCAGCCACTTCGCGAGCTTTCCGGCGAGGGTCGTCTTCCCCGCGCCCTGCAGACCAGCGAGCATGATGACCGTCGGCGGAGTCTTGGCGAACTCGAGCCGGCGCTGCTCACCGCCGAGGATGCCGATGAGCTCGTCGTTGACGATCTGCACAACCTGCTGAGCCGGGTTGAGCGCCTTGTTCACCTCATCACCGAGGGCGCGTTCGCGGATCCGCGTGGTGAAGTCCTTCACCACGTCGAAGGCGACGTCGGCGTCGATGAGCGCACGCCGGATCTCCCGGACGGTGCCGTCGATGTCTGAGGCCGAGAGCGTGCCCTTCTTGCGAAGGTTCTTGAAGGTCTCTGCGAGGCGGTCTGAGAGTGTTCCGAATGTAGCCATTTGGACACCGATTCTACTGGGTTTCGCTGAGCGTGGGAGCCACCTTGGCGACACGACTCGTTCTTATTTAATGTATTGCGTCTATTAACGCTAGGGTGTCGTCATGCTGACCACATCGACACTCGGGCTCGCGCCCGCATATGTTCCGTATCTGGAGGGGTGGGAGATCCAACGACGGACCCATCGCCGCGTCGCCGACGGCCTCTCCCCCGACACGCTGCTCCTCCTCGAGCACGAAGCCGTCTACACGGCGGGAAAGCGCACGGAGGACGATGAGCGACCCGACGACGGCACTCCGGTGATTGACGTGGACCGCGGGGGCAAGATCACCTGGCACGGGCCGGGCCAGCTCGTGGGGTACCCGATCGTGCGACTCGCAGACCCCGTCGACGTCGTCGCGCATGTCCGCACACTCGAACGTGCGCTGATCGATGCCCTCACTCCGCTCGGTGTGGAGGCCGTTCAGGTCTCCGGTCGTTCGGGTGTCTGGGTACGTGGCGCGGATCGTGACGAGAAAATCGCGGCGATCGGCGTCCGCGTCGCCGAAGGTGTGACGATGCACGGATTCGCGGTGAACTGCGACAACGACCTCGGTGCATTTGAGCACATCATTCCCTGCGGCATCCGGGATGCTGGTGTGACCAGCGTGAGCGAGCAGCTGGGGTACCGCATCACTCCGGCCGATCTCGCCGACTCCGTCTCGCGGGTGATGACTGCCGCGTTCAACCGCGAGGAGGCTGTCGCATGAGCGGCTGCGCAGCCGGCGGAGGAGCCCAGGGTCCCGCCACCGCTCCCAAGGGTCGACCGCTTCTGCGTCTCGAGGTGCGCAACGCCGAAACTCCCATCGAGCGCAAACCCGAGTGGATCAAGACGCGGGCGCGGATGGGCCCCGAATTCAAGCAGCTGAGCGCACTCGTCGCAGACGAGAACCTGCATACCGTGTGTCAGGAAGCCGGCTGCCCCAACATCTACGAGTGCTGGGAAGATCGCGAGGCGACCTTCCTCATCGGTGGGTCGCAGTGCACGCGTCGGTGCGACTTCTGCCAGATCGACACGGGCAAGCCGGCCGAGTATGACACCGACGAACCGCGCCGTGTCGCTGAGAGCGTGTCACGGATGGGGCTGCGCTACGCGACGATCACGAGCGTCGCCCGTGATGACCTCGCCGACACCGGCGCGTGGCTGAACGCGGAGACCGTGCGGCAGATCCACGAGCAGAATCCGAACACGGGCGTCGAGATTCTCGCGAACGAGCACAACGGCGATCCGCGATTCCTCGACGAGATCTTTGGTGCCAGCCCCGAGGTTTTCGCGCACAATGTCGAGACCGTGCCGCGCCTGTTCAAGCGCATTCGCCCCGCATTCCGCTACGAGAGGTCGCTCGGTGTGCTGACGCAGGCGAGAGACGCCGGCCTGATCACGAAGTCGAACCTCATTCTCGGCATGGGCGAAGAGCCCGAAGAGGTCGTCACGGCGCTGCACGACCTGCGTGATGCCGGAACCGACATCATCACACTGACGCAGTATCTGCGCCCGTCCCCACGCCATCTTCCGGTCGCCCGCTGGGTGAAGCCACAGGAGTTCATCGAGTTCAAAGAGATCGCCGAGCGAATCGGGTTTCTCGGTGTGCTCGCGGGACCGCTCGTGCGCTCGTCGTATCGGGCGGGCCGACTCTGGGCGCAGTCCATGGTCGCCTCGGAGCGCCCGATCCCGGACGCTCTGCGGCACCTGGCCGACGATTCACGGCCGTTCGCCCAGGCTGTCTGACGGCGTCAGTCCAGAAACTCGATCGAGACCGGTTCGCCGCGCATGCTGAGGTGCGTCAGCAGTGCAAGCTCGTTCTCGTCGGGTGCCAGGGCGAATTCGAGCGTGACGAACGTGTCACCCTCCCCCGTCTGGTGGGGATGGAACACGGTGCGCAGCAGCTCGAGCGATCGGAGCACATCGATGTCGCGGTCACCTGACTCGCGTGTGATGAATGCGGAGAGCTCGGGCCCGAGCAGTTCGTCGATCTCGAGCAAAAATGCCGTCACATCGGATGCTGCGGTGCCCAGCTCTGCGACAAGCGCTTCGCGTGCCCGCATATCGAGTCCCTCGAGCGTCGAAATCATCGCTTGCGCCACGTCGAGCGCTTCATCGGTGACGGATACACCTCCGGGCACGCTGAGTGTCACATCGACGGTCTGGTCACCCGCCTCGACGGTCTCCGACCAATAGAGGGCACCCGAGGCATCCGATTCGATGACGCCGAAGTAATCGTGTTCGATGCCCATTTACGCCCCCACGAGGTTCTGCGCGAAGACGTGCGGTGTGAAGCCAGTGATGTCGCCGATCCCCTCGCCTTGGCCGATGAGCTTGATCGGCAGCCCGGTGCGCTCCTGCACGGCGAGCACAAAACCGCCCTTGGCCGACCCGTCGAGCTTGGTGATGACGAGTCCTGTGACCCCGGCGTGCTCGATGAACGCCTGTGCCTGCTGGACGCCGTTCTGGCCCGTCGTCGCGTCGAGAACGAGCAGCACCTCAGAGACCGGCGCCTGTTTCTCGACGACACGCCGGATCTTCGACAGCTCGTCCATGAGGCCGCCCTTGGTGTGCAGCCGGCCGGCCGTGTCGATGATCACGATCTCGGTGCCGGTCGTCATGGCGTGCTCGACCGTCTGGTACGCGACAGAAGCAGGATCCTGCCCGGGGTGCTGTGGCTTTACAATCGGCACGCCGGCGCGTTCGGCCCAGGTTCCGAGCTGCTCGACGGCGGCCGCGCGGAAGGTGTCAGCAGCACCGACGACTACGCTGCGCCCCGCGTTGCTGATGAAGCGGGCCAGCTTGCCGATCGTCGTGGTTTTTCCCACGCCGTTCACGCCGACCATCAGAACCACGGCGGGCCGCTCACTGAGTGTCAGCGTGGGGTCTAAGCGCGAGAGTCGTTCATCGATCGTCTCTCGCAGCATCCGCTGGAGGTCACGCGGATCGGTCGTGTGATAGCGATCGACATTCGCGTGCAGCTCGTCGATGATCGCTTCGGCGATGTCGGAGCCGAAGTCTGCGGTGATGAGAGCGTGCTCGAGATCGTCCCACGTCGACTCATCGATGGTGGGTCGCTGGAACATGCCCTTCAGGGCACCGGAAAGAGACCACGGAGTGCGTTCTGCCATGACTCAAGCGTAGCCGCCGCGGGCGGTCACGCGCTCGCCCGCTCGCGCTCCTCGGCAAGTCGTTGACCGACAACGGCGGATACGCCGTCCTGCCGCATCGATACCCCGTAAAGCGCGTCGGCGATCTCCATCGTGCGCTTCTGGTGGGTGATCACGATGAGCTGCGACGCCTCGCGGAGCGATTCGAAGATGCTGAGCAGCCGGCCGAGGTTCGCGTCGTCCAGTGCCGCCTCGACCTCGTCCATGATGTAGAACGGGCTGGGCCGCGCCTTGAAGATGGCGATGAGCAGGGCCACGGCGGCGAGCGAGCGTTCGCCGCCAGACAGCAGCGAGAGACGTTCGATCTTCTTGCCTGCGGGGCGCACGGCAACATCGATTCCCGTCGTCAGCATGTCGTCCGGGTTGGTGAGCGAGATGCTGCCCGTTCCTCCGGGGAACAGGATCGGAAACACTTCGGCGAAGGCGGCCTTGGTGTCGTCGAACGCGTCCTGGAAGATGCTCTGCATTTTGTCATCGAGCTCGTCGATGATCGTGAGGAGGTCCTTGCGGGTGTTTGTGAGGTCGGTGAGCTGCTCGGTGAGGAACGTGTGCCGCTGCTCGAGCGCGGCGAACTCCTCGAGGGCAAGCGGATTCACGCGGCCGAGCCTCTGCAGCTGCCGCTCGGCCTTCTCGAGGCGACGCTGCTGCTCGGTGCGATCGTAGGGCACGGTCTCGACGTCGGGCTCCTCGGCGACAGCATCCGTGTTGTCTGACGCCGCAGCTGCACCCGACTCGGCAGGTTCCGGCCTCGACGAAGACCCGTCGGTGACCGTCTGCTCGCGCATGTCGAGTTCGGGCTCCTGCGTTTCCACGCCCTCCGCCTCTGCCTCGTGCGGGGCCTCCGCCGAGGGCTCGGCACCCGGCTCCGGGGTCTCGGGGATCTCCGGTGCATCGGCGACATCGACGGGCACAGGAACGTCGGGGCCGTACTCGGCGACGAGGACGTCTTCGACAAGGCCCAATTCGCTTCCGGCCCGCTCCAGGAGGCTCGAGAGCTGCAGCTTCTTCTCGTAGATCTGCAGCTCGAGTCCGTGGACGTTCTCGGTCACGGCCTGAAGCCGCTCGCGCAGGGCGGACTCCTCGCGGCGCAACGCCGCGAGCTCCTCGTTCTGGCTGGAGCGCTGCTCTTCAGCGCGAGCGAGCGTGACGGATGCTTCGCGCACCGACCTCTCGACCGAGGCAAGCACCTCGGGCAGTGCCTCCGAGACGCGCGTCGCCGCGTCGAGCTGGCGACGGCGGATCACCGCACGGCGTGCTGCCGCCTCGGCGGCCTGCCTCTCGCGCTCACGGCGCTGCGTCAGCGAACGCACATGCTCCGCCTGAGCAGACACGCGTTCCCGCGCAGTTTCGACGTGGAAGCGCGCCTCGACCTCGGCTTCGCGTGCGCGTTCACGCTCGGCGGCGAGTTCGTCGCGTGCCGAGACGTCGAGGATTGGGCGTGGCCTGCTCTGCGCCGTCTCCAACGCAGCCTTCGCCTTTTCACTCGCTGCCTCGGCCTCGGTCACGGCGACCTCTGATGCCGCGCACGATGCGGTGAGGCGCTCGCACTCGGCGACCGATGCCTCGACCTGCACTGTTGCCTTGTTGAGCGCTTCGGTCTCGGCAGCCAGCTGCGCGTCGAACTCGCGCAGCGACTGCAGGGCGAGCTGCGACTGTTCCTTCGCCGCCGCGTGTTCGGCCCTCTGGGCATCCAGATCGAAGCGCAGCCGCTCAACGGCGCTTGTCACCTCAGTGAGTCGTTCGTCCGCAGCATCCCGCTCGGCCAGCAGTTCGATGCGCCCCTGCTTGCCGCCGGATCCTCCGCGCAGCACATGCTCGGTGATCACATCACCAGCAGCGGTCACGAAGGTGACGAGCGCGGCGTCGTCTCCGAGTTCGGCTCGGGCCGATCGGGCCGCGGAGATATCGTCCACGATGCCGATGTGGTCGAGAAGGCCCAGCACGCCGTCGGGGGCCGTGACGACGGATGCTGCCGAGACAGCCTTCTTCGCCCACGAAATGGTGCGCCGCGGCCCATCGGCGAGCACGACTTCGACGCGGCCGAGATCGTTCTGCTTGGCGTGGGCGAGAGCGTTCTCTGCGGCGGCCGCCCCTGTAGCGAGTACGGCATCGGCGAGCGTCCCGAGCCCGGCAGCGACGGCGGCCTCGTAGCCCGGCTTCACCTGGACGCTGTCGGCGACGATGCCCGTGACGCCGTCGAGCGATGCCGAGACCAGGTCTGCCGCTCCGTCGCGGATGTCGAGGGCGCGAGACAGTGCGCTCGTCTTTGCGGCGAGGGCGTCGCGCTCGCGTTCGTTGGTGTGAAGGTCGTCGCGCAGCCTGTCGATCTCGGCCTCGGCGTCGAAGACGCGCGATTGAGCCAGTTCGTAGGCCTCGTCCAGTCCGGACTCGCTCACGCTGCTCTCGCTCGATGTTTCCTCAAGCTCGTTGAGGCGATGCTGGGCCTCTTGGCGACGCTGCTCTGCGGCGTCCAGTGAGTTCTGCTGACGCAGCTTCTCTCCGCGGACCGCGGCAAGCTTGGAGGCCGCGGTCTCGACCTGGCCCGAGAGCTTGGCGATTTCGAGGTCATGCTGCGACACGAGATCGGCTTGCGCTTGGATCTCCTGGTCGACGGCATCGAGGCGCTCTCGGGTCTGCATGGTGTGCGCTTGCGCTGCCTCTGACGCCTGCTCGGCTGCCGTGATTCCCTCGCGCAGCTGTTCGAGCTCGCTCTCGGCATCCGTGATCATCTGCTCAGACACGGTCGACGAGGTCTCAGACTGTTCGGACTGCGCGTCGAGAAGCGCAATGCGCTGGCCCGTGAGCGTGTGCAAGTTGCGCAGCCGCTGCTGCACCGAATCGAGTCCGTATGAGACCCGCCGTGCCTCGTCGACAGCGTCGCCGAGCTGTGCCTTCTCGATGTGCGCGATGCGCAGCTGCTTCTGCTCGAGCTGCTCCTGCAGCACGATGCGTTCCGTGTGCCGCTCACTCTCAGAACGGCCGAACGCGTCAAGCGTCGTGCGCAGCGTCACCACATCGTCGGCCAGGATGCGGGCGCGCGCATCGCGGACGACCGCCGCGATCGTCTGAGCTTCGCGCGCGATCTCGGCCTGCCTGCCCAGCGGCTTCAGCTGGCGGCGGATCTCCCCCGCCAGATCGCTCAGCCGTGTGAGGTTTGTTTCCATGGCCTCGAGCTTGCGCACCGTCTTCTCTTTGCGCCGGCGATGCTTGAGAATCCCCGCAGCCTCTTCGATGAAGCCCCGGCGCTCTTCCGGGCTCGCATGCAGAACGGTGTCGAGTCGACCCTGGCCCACGATGACGTGCATTTCGCGGCCGAGTCCTGAGTCGCTCAGCAGCTCCTGAACGTCGAGCAGACGGCATCCCTCGCCATTGATTGCGTACTCGCTTCCGCCATTGCGGAACAGCGTGCGGCTGATCGTGACCTCGGAGTATTCAATCGGCAGCGCGCCGTCTGAGTTGTCGATGGTGAGGATGACCTCGGCGCGGCCGAGCGGCCCTCGCGTCGAAGTGCCGGCGAAGATGACGTCCTCCATCTTGCCGCCGCGCAGGGTCTTGACGCCCTGCTCACCCATCACCCAGGCGAGGGCATCGACGACGTTCGACTTTCCTGAACCGTTGGGCCCCACGACACACGTGACGCCGGGCTCGAACGCAAAAGTGGTCGGCTGAGCGAACGACTTGAAGCCTTTGAGGGTGAGGCTCTTCAAATACAACGCTGAGGCCTTTCGATGACCGGGATGGTGCGGAACTCTGTGGTCTACGGTAACGGATCACTGCCGCGATCCGTCGGATCTGGCAGGCTCGTCGCCCGAGAACACCGCACGCACCATCAACGGCGCCGCTGACAGACCGGGCAGAAGTGGCTCGACCGGTTCATGAACGAGGCGCGCATGATCGTTGACCCGCACCGTGAACAGGGCCGCCCCGCCTGACCGTAGGCGTTCAGCGAGTGCGCGAAGTATCCCGACTGGCCGTTCACATTGACGTACTGGGCGTCGAAGCTGGTGCCGCCCTCGGCGAGGGCCTTCTCAAGCACGTTCCTCACGGCCGCGAGCAGGGTGCTGATGCGAGCCCGTGACATCCGGGATGCTGCCTGCTCGCCGTGCACCCCGGCGGCCCACAGCGCTTCGTCCGCATAGATGTTACCGATGCCGCTGATGAGCGTCTGGTCAAGAAGCACGCGTTTGATGCCGGAGCGGCGCCTGCGGATCTTCTCGATCGTGCCGTCGGCGTCGAACGCGGGGTCGAGAATGTCGCGGGCAATGTGCGCCACCTGGGAGGGGACAGTGGGGCCTGCGATCCCCTGCCCAGCGAAACCGCCCGCCCAGGAGTCCGCCGTCGGCACCAGAGGATCGATGGCCATGCTTCCGAAAATGCGCTGGTCGGCAAAGTTGACCTGGAGCTCGCCATGGTCGGGATGCTCGATCGTCAGAGCGATGCGTGTGTGCCGATCGTCGACGCCGGGCTCGCGGAGCAGCACCTGGCCACTCATTCCTAAGTGCGTGACGAGTGCCTCGCGCTCGGTCAGCGGAAACCACAGAAACTTTCCCCGGCGAACCGCACTCGAGATGCGTTGACCGGTGAGCAGGTCAGCGAATTCTCCTGCTGCGCGATCATGGCGCCGCAACGACCGTTCATCGCGCACCTCGACAGAGGTCACAAGGGCGCCGGTCACGGCGGGTTCGAGACCTCGCCTGACGACCTCGACTTCAGGAAGCTCGGGCATTGAGTTCGGTCCACGCGGTGAGCGCAGCCGCCATCTCGGCCTGCTTCTTGCTCGTACCCGTTCCCGTCGCCGAGACGATGTCACCCACGGTGACTGTCGCGGTGAAGCGCCTGTCGTGATCGGGACCCGTGCTCTCAATCGCGTACTCGGGTGCGGGCGCGCCGATGCGATTTGCTGCCTCTTGCAGGTGTGTCTTCGGATCCATCGCCGCGCCGAAGCGCGCGGTGTCCTGCAGCAGCGGGCCGACGAGACGCATCACGGTGTCGGTGGCGGCATCCTGGCCCTTGTCGAGGTACACGGCACCGAAGAGCGCTTCCATCGTGTCGGCGAGAATCGAGGATTTCTCGCGGCCGCCCGTGCGCTCTTCACCGTTGCCGAGCAGGATGTACTGGCCGAGGCCGATCGACGTCGCAACCTCGGCAAGGGCGACCGTCGACACGACAGCGGCCCTCATCTTCGCGAGTTCGCCCTCGGGCAGGCCGGGGTTATCGCGGTAGAGGGCCGTGGTGATGGCGAGACCTAGCACCGAATCGCCGAGAAACTCGAGGCGTTCGTTGTGCGGTCGCCCGCCGTGCTCATATGCGTATGACCGGTGGGTCAGCGCCAGTTCAAGAAGCCCCGGGTCCAGCGAAACGCCGAGGACCGCCAGAAGCGGTCCTCGGTCGGTGGTTTCGCGCTCGCGATGAGCGGATGCGGCGTGCCGCACGTCAGATGTCGGCGACCTTGCGGCCCTTGTACTCGAGGAACAGCTCGGTACCGGCCGAGTCGGTGACGACCTTCGCGCGGTGCGGGAGGCTGTAGGTGACCTGACCGTTCTCAACGGTCTTCACCAGCGTCGGCGCACTCGCCTTCCACTGCGAACGACGGGCGTGGGTGTTGGCACGCGACTTCTTTCGCTTGGGAACAGCCATGGTTATCTCTCTTCTCTGTCTGTCGCACTCGAGTCTTCGGTGCCTGGGCGTGAGGAGAACCGAGCGAGGGCTTCCCACCGGGGATCCAGTATCTCGCGGGGTTCTTTTTCACCGGTGTCGGCGAGACGCTCGCCGGTCTCGGGATCGAGACCGGGGCAATCAGGTCGGCACACCGGCTGAAACGGCAATGATAAAACCACTGCGTCTCTGACAAGAGGTTCAAGATCCACGTGGTCATCGTGAACCGCCTGCTCAGAAGCTTCCTCAGTAGAATACGCGAAAAGTTCCTGAATCTCGACTTCGACGCTCTGGGCGATGTCTGTCAGGCAGCGTCCGCACTCCCCTGTCGCCGTCGTCGAGACGTCGGCTGTGACAAGGACGCCCTCGTGCACGGATTCGAGACGAACGTCTTCGACGATCTCTGCGCCCTGCTTGACCGAGATCAGTCCCTCGCCCAGCTGCTCGGGCGCGGCGACCGTCAGCGCGTGCTCGCGCATGTGCCCGGGGCGACCGATGAGGTCGTGAACGCTGATCGCGAACGGGCTCTTCTTGCTTCCACTCACAACAAACGAGTCTACCCGGCCAGGTTGGTTGTCGGCTGGATGCCCCGCGCGAACACGCTCGGCGGCCACATCGCTGCCCGCAGGCGCTCGGCCGGTGTCGCTGTCGCGCGCAGTGCGGACAGCACCACCCGGGCATCAGCCGCGGTGCCGACCATGGTGGAGTCGACGGACGGTCCATACCGCGCGCGCTCCACGGCACGCATGAGGTTCTCGACGGACGCGGCGACGGCGCCGCTTTCATCGGCCCCTCCCTCGTCAATCCGAGTCAAGATCCTCTCGCCCAACCGTCTCGGCGTGTCAGAGACCGGATGCTGCCAGCCGAGGTCGACGGCGGTGTCGACGATCTCGGCCCAGGCAGCGTCGATGGCAGACCGGTCGTGGCCTGCGCGCCGCAGTCGTCGCGTCCGTCGCGCCGCGCGAACAAGAGCGGGAACAGCGAGCAGGACGAGGACGATGCCGCCGATCGCGCCGAACGGCGCAAGGTTCGGCGTGGCGTTGTTGTTCGAGTCGGGCGCTGCCGTGTCAGCATCCGGTGTCTGCGTGGTCTCGCGGGCGGTTGGGGTATCGAACGCGCGCGGATCGAGGTCCTCCGGCGCTTGCGCTTCGGCAGTGGATGTCGGTTCGGGCGCGTAGGCGGGTGTGCTGCCTCGCCCCGGTGTCGGCTCGAATGCTACCCAGCCGACGCCTTCGAAGAACAGCTCGGGCCAGGCGTGCAGGTCTTCCGTCGTGACGGTGTGCTGGCCTTTGTTGTTCTCGTCACCCGGTAGGAATCCGAGGACGATCCGCGAGGGGATGTCGATCAGCCGCGCCATGGTCGCCATCGTGGCGGCGAAGTGCACGCAATACCCGGCGCGGCGCTCGAGAAACATGGCGATGACGTCGAGCCCATCTCCGTCGTAGCCCTGCGCGACGGGCGCCGAGAGCGAATAGGTGAAGTCACCGTCACGCAGGAATGTCTGAATCGCGTGAGCCCGCGCGTAGGGGTTCTCGGTCCCCTCGATGACCGTTTCCAATGTGCTCGTGATGACCTCGGGGACGTCGCCGGGAACCTCCCGTTCAGCGGCGAAGATTCCGCGGTCGGGAATATCCGCCGCCCGCAGGCTCTCGGCCGTCGGGGCTGAGCGGATCGAGGCGACGGTGTAGTGCAGCCCCGTCGTGCTGTCACTCGCGCTGCGCACCGTCTCGTCTGCGGGATCCCAGAGCCACGTGCCATCGGCACCGTCGATTGCAATCGCGCCATCGGGGATGGGCAGCACGCGGTCACGAAGCCCCGCAATGGACACGACGGTGTTCACGGGCGTTCCCGAGGGGGCGGCGATGCCCTCATTGCGCACCAGGCTCTCTCCGGGCTCGACGGCGAACACTCCCGACCGCTCCTGCGTCGACGACCACGTCTCACCATCGAACGTCTCAAGCGTCATCATCCGAAAGCGCGGAGGCTCCGAGGCCGAAGTGCGATAGCGGAACTGCACCGAGTTTCCCGTGCGCTGCAGGTCCTCGCCCAGGTTGAGAAGCGGGGACACACTGCTCGACAATGTCGTCGCGTTCGACACGCTGAACGGGTTGGTGCCGTTGAAGCCGGGAACAGCCGCGGCGCCAATGCCCGCGATGGATGCCGCAACCACACCAATCGACAGCATCCGGGCCAGGCCACCGCCGCGGCCCTGCGCAACCCTGCTGGCCCAGAGCACCGCGAGATACGTGAGCGCCGTCGCGGCGAAAGCGAAGACCGGAAGCTCCTCCATCAAGACGGACGGGGGAATGATGATCGCGAGGGCGACAAGCCCCACTGGTGCCGCCGCCCCGGCGGAGATAGCCATCAAGTCGATCGACACGGCGGCCATGAGAGCGGCGAAGATCAGCAGAAACGTGATTCCGGCATCCGCATGGGCCGGAATCGACTGCCGGTAGATCGATTCTCCTGCCGACTGGGTGAGGTCGACAAAATGGCCGATCGTCCCGGGCGTGGGAAGGATTCCGGCCAGCGTCGTGTCGGCTCCGCAGATCGCCGTGACGGCGAGGACTCCCGCGGCAGCGCCCACAATGCTGCCGAGGGGCCGTGCGCCCCCCAGAAACCGTGCGAGGGCGGACGCCCCCGCCACAGCGGCCACAACGGCGACGCAACCGAACCACCAGCCCGTCTCATCGAGAACCGGCAGAAACGCCGAGAGCGCCGTGACGATGAGGAGGCCAAGCGACACGGTGAGCGGAACCAGCCGACGCCCCTCGCGTCGACGGCCCGCACGCGCATCTGCTCTCGCATCAGTCATGAACGAGCAGCCTCCGGTTGAGTCGGTCCCAGCTCGCAGGCACATCGATACGGTCTGACAGCCCCGATGCCTGCCACGTGGCCGGTACCGTGTCCCGCAGCAATCCTGACCCCGTGGCGATGAAGGCAATCGCGGGAGACGCCTGGGTCGCGAGGTCGGCGAGGGCGACGAGCCTGTCGGCATCCGTGGTGATGAGGATAAGCGGGATGCGGTCGGCGAACCGCTGCTCACAGCGCTGCGCCGTCTCGTGCGCAGATCTGATTGTTCCGCCGGGCCATACGGCGAGGGGCATCAGGATTTCACGCGCGTCCTTCGGCGACACGGTCAGCCACTCGGTCTCTGGCAGGGCGACGGTGATCCGGTAGCCGAGGGACCCCAGGTGCAGAGAAATGGACGCTGCCAGGTCAACGCAGGCGTCGATGCGCGTCTGGCCAGGGGGAACGTCGAGCAGCACCAGCACGTCGGGGTCGGCCTGCGGTTCCTCTTGACGCACCATCAGCTGACCGTGACGGGCCGTTGCGCGCCAGTGCACTCGCCTCAATGGATCCCCCGGCCGGTAATCGCGGGCAATAAGTTCGTCGGCGCGCGGCGCCGTCGGCCTGGTGCGATCACGGCGCCGCCCCTCGCTGGCCGCCGTGAACAGCTCACTGGGAGCAAGGGGGCTGACGCGCGGAAGGACGAGGGCTGTCGATGGTGATCCGACCGCGCGCACCACCTCACACACGCCGAGCGGATCCGTGAGCGTGACGCTGAAGGGGCCGATCTCGTGCAGGCCACGCACCGTCGGCACCACACGGTAGCGCACGGCGGCCCGCCCTCCGCGCAGGAGATGCGCGGGCGGCAGCACCCCGACCGGCGATCGCCCGAACGACTGAGGAACGGCGTCCGTCCACCCGGCCACCGTGCTGGTGATCCCGATCGATTTCATCGTGCAGACGATCTCCATCGGCTCACCGCACTGTGCCTCGGCCGGCACCGTGCGCGTCATGCGCAGCGGAGTCTTCTGGAACGCGACAGTAGCGCTGCAGAGCACGACGGCGAGCACCAGGAACGCGGCGATGAACAGCCCTTCGCGCCGGTTCATCGCCGTCGTCACGACGACGATCGCAAGAGCTGCCCAGAGCAGAGACCAGCCACGTCGAGTCAGGCGGAGCGTCTGCGCCGGCATGTTGCGCCTACCCGAGGTTCGGGACGGGAGTGGAGTCCACGATCTCCGCAACGATCGCGCGAAGTGCTGCGGCCGTGTCACGGCCGCGCTCCCCCGCACGGGGCACGGGCACGAGGCGGTGAGCGAGCACTGATTCGGCCAGGGCGGCGACGTGGTCGGGCAACACGAACTCATGCCCTTCGACGGCGGCTCTGGCACGCGCGGCCGCCAGCAGCTGAAGCGTCGCTCGGGGGCTGGCACCGAGCCTCAGTTCGGCGTGGTCGCGCGTCGCTGCAACGAGATCGACGGCATACGCCTTGACCGACGGTGAGGCGAATACTCCGTGCACGGCATCGATCATCGACACGAGTTCGGGAAGAGTGACGACGGGCTCGATCGCGCTGAGCGGGTCGCCGTCATCACGATTGGTGAGCATGGCGCGCTCGGCGGCGGCGTCCGGGTAGCCCATCGAGAGCCGTGCGGAGAATCGATCGCGTTGCGCCTCGGGCAGCGGGTAGGTTCCCTCCATTTCGATGGGGTTCTGCGTCGCGAATACCGTGAACGGCCGGCTGAGCTGGTAGGTGGTTCCGTCAGCCGTCACCTGGCGTTCTGCCATGCATTCGAGAAGTGCAGACTGTGTCTTGGGTGAGGCACGGTTGATTTCGTCGCCGATGACGATGTGTGCGAAGACTGGGCCTGGCGTGAATTCAAATCGGCTCTCGCGCTGATCGAAGACGGCGACCCCGGTCACGTCGCTCGGAAGCAGATCGGGCGTGAACTGGATGCGGCTGACGGTGACCCCGACCGAGGCTGCGAGCGCCCGCGCGAGCATCGTCTTCCCGACGCCGGGGACGTCTTCAATCAGCAGATGCCCCTCGGCGAGCAGCACGGTGACCGCGGTGCGCACAGCGTCGTGCTTGCCGTCAATGACCGTCTCGATGCGGCCTACGATCTGCGTGGCCAGAGCGCTGACCTCCGAGATCGGCATGGCGTCTCGACGACCGGTCTCGTCCGTGTCGAACCGAACGGCTGCGTCCGTCATGTCGACCTCAGGAACGTGGCGACGGCGTTCGGAACGTACGGTGTAACGTCACCGCCCAGGGCCGCCACCTGGCGGACGAGTGAGCTTGAGACGTGCGCGTGTGCCGGGCTTGTGAGCATGAATACCGTCTCGACACTCGCAAGGTCGCGATTCACGATCGCCATGGGGGTCTCGTATGCCACGTCGATCTGCGATCGAATGCCCTTGATAAGCACGGAGGCACCGACATCCGTGCAGTAGTCGACGAGCAGACCGACGCTCCACGATGAGACGACGATGTTCGTCGGGAGCCCAGCCGCCGCGATGGACTCCTCGAGAAGGGCCACGCGCTGGGCGATGGGCAGAAGCGCTGCCTTGTCGGGATTGTGCACGACAACGACGTGTAATTCGTCATACAGCGGTGCCGCCCGTTCGATCACGTCGAGGTGCCCCAGCGTGACGGGGTCGAATGATCCGGGAACAACGGCGATCCTGCTCATGCCCCCAGCCTACCTGGCGTGCGCGCAGGATTTCGACGTGGCCGTCAGGACTTCGACAGCGCCTCGCGTTCGGTCTCATCCAGCCGTCTGTCGATCGCGTCTCGAAGTTCAGGATGCTTCGTGAAGCCCGGATCTTCGGCGTACGCGTTTTGCGCCGCCTCGCGTGCGCGCGTGATGACCTCGCCGTCCGACGCCACGCGCAGCAGCCGAAGCGACGACCGTCCGCCGGACTGAGCACCGCCGAGGACGTCGCCCTCCCGTCTCAGCTCGAGATCCCGCTGCGCCAGCTCGAATCCGTCGGTTGTCGCGGCGACGGCTTCGACACGCTCAAGGCTCGTCGATTCGGGGGCGGCGTTCGTGACAAGCAGGCACAGACCGGGAACGGACCCGCGCCCGACGCGGCCGCGTAACTGGTGAAGTTGCGAGACCCCGAAGCGATCGGCGTCGAGGACCACCATCGTCGATGCGTTAGGCACGTCGACACCGACCTCGATCACCGTTGTGGACACGAGAACATCGATGTCACCGGCGGCGAACCGCGTCATGCTGTCGTTCTTCTCGTCCGTCGAGAGACGGCCGTGGATGCTCTCGATGCGCAGTCCCTCCGTCACTGGATCCGAGCGCAGCGTCGCCGTGACTTCGACGACCGTCGCGGGGGCCTGTTTTATCGCCGTTCCGACCTCCGGGTCGAGATCCTCACCCGTTTCGTCTTGTTCTCCCGGAGTGTCGGCATCGATTGCCGGGCACACGACGAACGCCTGACGGCCCTGATCGACCTCTTCGCGCATGCGCGCCCACACACGTGGCATCCAGGTCGGCTTCACGGCGAGTGGCACGACAAACGTCTCGATCCCCCGTCGCCCGTCGGGAAGTTCGGTGATCGTGCTGACGTCGAGGTCGCCGAAGACGGTCATGGCGACGGTTCGGGGAATCGGGGTGGCTGTGAGCACGAGGGTGTGCGGGTGCGCCGCGCTCTTGCGACGCAGCGTGTCGCGCTGGTCGACGCCGAACCGATGCTGCTCATCGATCACGATGAGCCCGAGGTCGTAGAACTCCACGATGTCGCTGAGCAGGGCGTGCGTGCCGATCACGATTTTCGCCTGCCCGCCGACGATGCGCAGAAGTGCCCTCTTACGCTCGGCCGCAGGCATGCGACCGGTGAGCAGAACCGGTGCCATGTCGGCGGCCAGGTCGGGGCCGAGAGATGCGACGATCGACCGGAAATGCTGAGCGGCGAGCACCTCCGTCGGCGCAAGCATCGCGGTCTGGCCGCCGTCTTCAGCGACCGTGAGCATGGCGCGCAGCGCGACAAGGGTCTTTCCGGAGCCCACCTCGCCCTGGACCAGACGGTTCATGGGATTGTGCTGCGCCAGGTCGTGGGTGATCTCGGCTCCGACCGAGGTCTGATCCGCGGTGAGGGTGAAGGGCAGCTGCGCCTCGAAGCGCTCGAGTGGCCCACCCGGTTCTGACACGCGGGGCATCGCCATCTGCTCACGCGCCTGCGCACGGCTTTCGACGAGAGCCGCCTGCAGCACGAACGCTTCATGGAAGCGCAGGGCCCGCCGTGCACGCTGCCAGTCGCTGTCGGTGCGTGGGCGATGGATGCGTTCCAGTGCTGTTCCGTAGTCGAGTATGCCTTCGGTATCCCGGATCGCCGCCGGCACGGGGTCGACGACGCCGAGCCCCACATGATCCAACGCGAGTGCGACGGACTTCTTGACCGCCCACGTCGGAATGGACCCTGTGGCGGAGTAGATGGGAATCGGGGTCTCGGCCCAAACCCGGGCGTTCTCTTCAGACACCTGGGACTTCTCGAAGAGCTCGTAATCGGGGTGCGTGAGCTGCATCGCCCCACGGTACACAGAGATCTTTCCCGAGAAGACGCCGCGCGCACCGGGGACGAGTTCGCTCTTGCGCCAGTTCTGATTGAAGAACGTGAGTGTGAGGATGCCGCGACCGTCGGAAATCACGGCCTCAAAGATCGACCCCTTGCGCTTGTTCATGGGCCGGCTTGAGGCGCGCACGACATCGGCGACGAGAGCCACGTTCTCACCGACCGGAAGGCTGCCCAGCTGGGTCAACTCGCCGTGATGGGCGTACCGGCGCGGGTAATGCGCGAGAAGATCGCCGACGGTACGATGCCCGAAGGCGCGCTCGAACGCCGCTGCTGTACGGCCGCCGAGAGGCACGGAAAGCTTCTCTCCCAGTCCCGACTCGTTCATGTGTTCGAGTCTACGCGGTGGTACTGACACACGATATTGTCGAGAGCAATGACCAGAATCATCGGCGGTGACGCCGGCTCACTCGCGATCAAGGTGCCTCCTCAGGGGACGCGCCCGACAAGCGACCGTGTGCGCGAGGCCATCTTTTCTGCTCTCGATGCCCGGGATGCGCTGCGCAGCGCCCATGTTGCCGACCTCTACGCGGGTTCGGGCGCGCAAGGCCTCGAGGCAGCGTCCCGTGGCGCGTCCTCGGTCACCCTTGTCGACAGTTCGTCGCGCGCTGGCGCCATCTGCCGAGCAAACGCCTCAACGGTGACACGCGCCGCCGAGCGCTCGCTGCATGTGGAGACCGTGGTGTCGAGCGTGCAGAGTTGGCTCGATCGTGCCGCAGGCAGCATCCGCTATTCGCTCGTCTTCCTCGATCCGCCGTACGATCTCGCCGAACACGAGCTCACGAGAAACCTCGACTCGCTCGTGCCGATCCTCGCCGACGATGCGATCATCGTCGTGGAGCGAAGCTCGCGTTCCCCCGAGCCGAGCTGGCCCGACTGGATCGCCCCTGTGCGCTCCCGTCGTTACGGCGAGACGGTTATCTGGTGGGCCGAACCGGCAGATGATCAGCCGGAAGCGCCGTCCCACGCCGTGTAAGGATCCCACCCGCGCGCCTCGACAGCAGCCCCGTCGCAGGTGACGACATCGCTTCCCCGATCCACCACCATCCCGATACGGGCAAATCCGTCCGGCACATTCGTACCGGCGGGGAAGCACGCGAGCAGGCCGTGGTCCTCGCCTCCGTGCAGAGCCGCAGTCGGCTCATCTCCGAGCAGCAAAGACTCCAGAGCGATCGTCACTCCGCTTGCCCGTCCTAGGCGCGATGCGTCAAGAGCGAGGCCATCGGAGATGTCCATCATGGCCGTCGCACCCGCACGAGCCGCACGCGGCCCATCGCTGATCGGAGGCGACGGGGTGAGCTGCGCGAGGATGAGATCCGGATGCTGCTCCCGCAGCCGACGCGCACGGGAAGCATCGGGGACGCCGTCCTCATCGACACCATCCCGGAACAGAAGCTCCAGCCCGCGCGCCGCGAGCCCGAGGGGACCGGAGACCGCGACGATATCTCCCGGCCGCGCTCCTGAGCGCAGGACGGGAGCAAGCCCGGCGAGATCTCCGAATGCGGTCACGGCGATCGTAAAGGTGTCGGACACCGAGAGGTCTCCGCCAACCACGCCGCACCCCGGCGCGAGAGCGTGACACGCATCGCGGAGTCCGTCTGCGAACCGTTCCACGTCGGCGACGGGTGTGGACTCCGGCACCGCGAGTGCGACGAGAAGGGCTGTCGGGCTCGCGCCCATGGCGGCGACGTCAGACAGGTTCGTGGCCGCGGCCTTCCAGCCCAGCTGCCACGGTGTCGACCAGGCCTGCCGAAAATCGGGACCGTGCACCATCATGTCCGTCGTCACAACGGTGCGCCCATCGGGAACCGCGAGAACAGCGCTGTCATCGCCCGGACCGATGAGAGCCGCATCGGCCTCGGGAAGGCGCGGGAAGATGCGAGCGAGCACCTCGCCCTCGCTCACCTCGGCGACACTCGGCCCACCAGCGCTGTCAGAGAACCCCATACCATCAACGGTAGCCTGAATGTGATGCGTAACCGTGCCCGTGCCCTCTCGGCGTCTCTCCTCATTGCCGCGTCAGCCCTCTCTCTGACGGGCTGTGCCGGCGCAGTCGCCATGGAGCCCGCCCCCGATTCGAATGACCCGATGTGTGCCGCTGTCACGGTGCGTCTTCCCGACGCCGTCGGCGATTTCGACAAACGCCAGACGACGGCTCAGGCGACCGGAGCGTGGGGCGATCCCGCCTCGATCCTGCTGCACTGCGGCGTCACGCCCATCGGGCCGACGACTATGCCCTGCTTCAGCGTGGATGGCGTCGACTGGGTGCGTGATGACAGCGAGGCACCGATCTATCGATTCACGACGTACGGGCGGACGCCCGCCGTCGAGGTCGTGATCGACAACCGCGAAGCGTCCGGATCTGCTCTGCTCGACCTCTCAGCCGCGGTCAGCGTGATCGATCAGTCGGAGAAGTGCCTGAACGCTGAGGACGTCACCGGTTAACGAGCGCCGCGCTCTCTGCCGGCCTCGATGAGTTCGGTGATCAGGTCGCTGTAGCTGAGCCCCGAAGCGATCCAGCATGTGGGAAACATCGAGATCGGTGTGAACCCCGGCATCGTGTTCACTTCGTTGAGCACGAACCCGTCGTCCGCCAGAAAGAAGTCGACGCGGGCGAGCCCTTCGGCGCCGACGGCATCGAAGGCGTGGAGCGCAGTGGACTTCATCTCGTCGAGCTCGTCGCCTGTCACCTCAGCGGGGCACACCAGATCGATGCCAGCCGCCCCCAAGTACTTCGCGTCGAAATCGTAGAAGTCTCGTCCCGAGACGACGATCTCACCGGCGACATCAGAGGTTCGGGCGGCTTCGCCCGGGCGCCCGCCGAGAACAGCGATCTCGACCTCACGGCCATCGATCCCCTGTTCCACAATCGCGGAGTCGTCTTCGGCGAACGCCACGCGCAGGGCCTCAGCGAGCTCGTCGGGGTGCGCGACACGGCTGACGCCGACGCTGGAGCCCGCTCGAGCCGGCTTCACGAAGACGGGAAGGGTGAGCCCCTCGAGGAGTGCGCCCGCAGCATCCGGAGTTGCCTCCCACTCAGCGCTGCGCACACGCTTCCAGGGCGCCACGGTAATCCCGGCGTGCTGAAGCACCGTCTTGGTGAAGTGCTTGTCCATGCCCAGGGCTGAGGCGAGCACACCGGAGCCGACATAGGGAAGCCCCGCGAGTTCGAGAAGCCCCTGAATCGTGCCGTCTTCGCCCGACGTTCCGTGCAGGATCGGGAATACCACGTCGATGACGCCGAGCGAGACGACTTCTCCGTCGCGCTCGAGTGTCATCTCACGACTCGTCGCGTCATCGGGCCAGCGCACCCGAGTGCCGTTGTCCGTGACCTCGGGGAGTTCGGCGCGATCGAGCGAGAACGTGCTGAGGTCGTCTTGCAGAACGTATTGTCCGGCCCGTGTGATCCCAATGGGAATCACCTCGAATCGGTCGCGGTCAATCGCTCCCAGCACTCCCGCCGCCGTTGCGCAACTGATCGAATGCTCGCTTGAGAGCCCCCCAAACAGCACCGCCACCCGCAGCTTTCGCATCATCGGTCGTCCTCTCCCCCTGGGGTTCGTCTGATTCGGTTGTCAGGTGCGGGGCGATTCCCTTGGGGTCGAGCGTTCCGTCGAGAACCTGCTTGACCTGCTGCACGATCGGCATGCTCACACCAACCGAATCAGCCATCTCCAGCACCGGCCCCACCGAAGCGAGACCTTCGGCCGTCTGCTGCATCTGCTTGACGACCGACGAGAAACTATACCCTTGGCCGAGCAGTCTGCCCGCCGTGTTATTACGGGACAGCGGCGACTGACACGTGGCGATCAGGTCGCCCAGTCCTGCAAGGCCGGAGAGCGTCTCGGGCTGGGCACCGAACGCCACGGCAAAGTCCGTCATCTCAACGAGACCGCGTGTGATGATCGATGCCTTGGTGTTTTCTCCGTAGCCGACGCCGTCGACGATACCGATGGCGACGGCAATGAGGTTCTTCAGCACGCCGCCGAATTCCGTCCCGATCACGTCGGTGTTGACGAAGGTCCGAAAATACGAGTTGCGGGCGAGCAGCGCGATCGCCTGGGCCGTCTCGAGACTCTGTGAGGCCACAACCGCGGCCGTCGGCTGCTCTTTGGCGATTTCGAGCGCCAGGTTGGGGCCGGATGCTGCCGCGACACGTGCCGGATCCCAATCCAGGGTTTCCTCGATGACCTGGCTCATGCGCATCCCCGAGCTGCGTTCGACGCCTTTCATGAGCGACACGATGCTGGCCTCGTCGGCCAGATGCGGGCGCAGCTCGACGAGGTTGTCGCGCAGCGACTGGCTTGGAACGGCGACGAAGACGTGCTGAGCGCCCGCGACGGCGTCGGCGAGCTTCGTCACCGCGGTCATCCGCGGGGGAAGCGTCACACCGGGCAGGTAGTCCTGATTGCGGTGATTCTTCGAGATGTCCCGCGCAACTTCGGCGCGGCGCGCCCACATGGTGACATCGCTGCCGCCGTCGGCGAGGATCTTGCCGAACGTGGTGCCCCAGCTGCCCGAACCGATCACCGCCACTCGGGCCGTCGTCGTCTTACGACTCAAAGCGTCCAGTCTCCCTCTGATTGTGCTTGGTCGGATCCCAGCGTTCGGAGGGTGCCTTCTCGTGGCGGATATCCTCGAGTTCAGCCGTGATCGCGTCCATGATCGTACCGGTCGCGGCCGCGAAGGCAGCGGAATCTCGCGCGCGTCCGTCGAAGGCGGACAGATCGACGGCATCGCCCACCTTGATCGTGATCTTCTTGGGCGGGAAGAAACTGACCTTCTTCGCGTAGCGTGCCATCACTTTTTGGGTTCCCCAGTGGGCAATCGGGATCACGGGAAGATCGTGCGTGAGCGCCATGCGCGCTGCCCCGGTCTTGCCACGCATGGGCCACAGATCCGGGTCACGCGTCAGGGTTCCCTCGGGATACACGATGACGCCCCCGCCCGTTGTCACGAGCGTACCGGCAGCGTCGATCGGTCCGTTTCCTCTCGACGAGCCCTCACGCTCGACCGGTATCTGTCCGGAGGCTCGAAGGAGGCGCCCGACGACAGGAATGCGAAACAGTGACGATTTCGCCATGAACCGCGGGACACGGCCGATCTTCCAGGTCGCGATTCCGATCACGATTGGGTCGATCTCGCTGTAGTGATTCGGCGCGAGAATGAACGGGCCGTTCTTCGGAAGCTTGTGTCCGTCGATGATCGTGATCTTCATCATCACGCGCGCGATCGGCAAGATGATCGCCGCGAGGATCCAGAAGACCGACGGACGCGACTTCTCGGTGCTGCGCTTCACTGACGTCTGTGGCAATGGCTTCGGAGTGTCTGACACTCCCCCATTATCCTTCGATTGTGAAGTCGGCCCCGAGCAGCTGCAGCTTCTCAAGGAAGCGCTCGTATCCGCGGCTGATAATTCCGACGTTTGAGACGCGTGAGGTTCCCTCAGCGCTGAGCGCCGCGATGAGGTGCGAGAACCCTCCGCGCAGGTCGGGAACGACGATGTCGGCACCGTGCAGCGTGCTCGGCCCCGAGATCACGGCAGAGTGGTTGAAGTTGCGCTGACCGAATCGGCAGGCCTGCCCGCCGAGGCACTCGCGGTGGATCTGGATCGTCGCCCCCATCTCGACGAGCGCGTCCACGAAGCCGAAGCGCTTCTCGTAGACGGTCTCGTGCACGATGGAAACACCCTGCGCCTTGGTCAGGGCGACGACGAGAGGTTGCTGCCAGTCCGTCATGAAGCCCGGGTGCACGTCCGTCTCGATGATGACAGGATTCAGAGCCGTTCCCGGGTGGTAGAACCGGATCCCGTCCTCGTGGATCTCGAATTCGCCGCCCACCTTGCGGAAGACGTTGAGGAAGGTCAGCATCTCAGACTGCCGAGCTCCACCGACGAAGATGTCGCCTTCGGTCGCGAGCGCCGCGGCAGCCCAGCTGGCCGCCTCGTTGCGGTCGAAAAGTGCCCGATGCGAGTACCCGCTGAGCGCCGTGACCCCCTCAATGCGGATGACACGATCGGTGTCGACGGAGATGATCGCGCCCATCTTCTGCAGGATGTTGATGAGATCCATGATCTCGGGCTCGATGGCGGCACCGCGGAGTTCTGTGATGCCCTCACTGCGCACGGCGGTGAGGAGAACCTGCTCGGTTGCGCCGACACTCGGGTAGGGCAGTTCGATCTTGGCGCCTCGGAGCCCGGTCGGGGCCGAGAGCCGGATTCCGCTGGGCAGCTTCTCGACGACCGCACCGAACGTGCGCAGAACATCCAGGTGGAAGTCGATGGGTCGGTCGCCAATGCGGCACCCGCCGAGATCCGGGATGAATGCCTCGCCGAGGCGGTGCAGAAGCGGTCCGCAGAACAGGATCGGAATGCGACTCGAGCCCGCGTGGGCATCGATGTCAGCCATGTGGGCAGACTCGACGGCACCTGGATCCAGATGCAGTTCACCGTCTTCCTCGCCGTCGGTGATCTTCACACCGTGAACGTCGAGCAGTCCGCGTACGACGCGCACATCGCTGATGTCGGGAACGTCTTTCAAGACGCTCGGGGTGTCACCGAGAAGCGCGGCGACCATCGCCTTGGTGACGAGGTTCTTCGCTCCCTTGAGCTCGATGCGTCCGTTGAGAGGCTGCCCGCCGCGGATCGTGATCGAGTCTGCGTGCAATGCCACGCCTGCCCCCACCCGCGTTGCGTCCTGAACAAGTGTCTTCAATACGTGCCCCTATTATTTGGCTATTTGGCGGGCAAAGTCTGCGGACGCCATGTGGCCCGCGTCGCCTCGAATGTGGTGATCGCGTCTTCATTGCGAAGTGTCAACGCGATGTCATCGAGCCCCTCGAGCAGGCGCCACCTAGTGTAATCATCGATATCGAATGGCACCTGAACGTCACCGGCTGTCACGGTCTTATCATCAAGGCTCACGGTGAACTCAACGCCCGGGTTCTCGTCGATGACCGCCCAGAGCCGTTCGAGGTCATCTTCGCTGATCTGGGCGGCCAGCAGGCCTTGCTTGCCGGAGTTCCCCCGGAAGATGTCTCCAAAACGCGGGCTCAGAACGACGGCGAAACCGAAGTCGCGCAGCGCCCAGACCGCATGCTCACGTGACGATCCCGTGCCGAAATCCGGGCCGGCGACCAGGATGCTGGCACCCGAGAACTCCGGTCTGTTGAGCACGAATTCGGGATCCTGTCGCCAGCCGGCGAACAGGGCGTCATCGAAGCCGGTCTTCGTGACGCGCTTCAGGTAGACAGCGGGGATGATCTGGTCGGTGTCGACGTTTGACCGCTTCAATGGAGCGGCGATCCCCGTCACAGTTGTGAATTTCTGCATGATTCTCAGTTCTCCAGGTCAGACGGGCTCGACAGCGTGCCGCGCACGGCCGTGGCCGCGGCGACAACGGGCGACACGAGGTGGGTGCGCCCACCCTTGCCCTGGCGACCTTCAAAGTTTCGGTTGCTTGTTGACGCGCAGCGCTCACCGGGTGAGAGCTGGTCGGGATTCATGCCGAGGCACATCGAGCACCCGGCGAACCGCCACTCGGCGCCGAACTCCTCGACGATCTTGTCGATTCCCTCGGCTTCGGCCTCCAGCCGGACTCGGGCCGAGCCGGGGACGACCATGACGCGCACACCGTCGGCCTTCTTCTTTCCCTTGATGATCGAGGCAAAGGATCGCAGGTCCTCGATGCGACTGTTGGTGCACGATCCCATGAAGACGGCGTCGACGGGAATCTCCTTGAGCTTCGTTCCCGGCGCGAGGTCCATGTATTCGAGGGCGCGCTCAGCAGATGAACGATCGGTGGGGTCGGTGAACTGCCCTGGGTCCGGAATCTCACCGCTCAACGACACGCCCTGGCCGGGGTTCGTGCCCCAGGTGACAAACGGCTCAAGCTCGTCGGCGTCGAGGAAGACCTCGGCGTCAAAGACGGCCCCGTCATCGGTCGGCAGCGTGTCCCAGTACGCGACAGCCTCGTCCCAGTCCGCGCCCTCGGGAGCATGGGGGCGCCCCTTCAGGTAGTCGTATGTCGTCTGGTCTGGAGCGACCATACCGGCGCGGGCACCCGCTTCGATCGACATGTTGCAGATCGTCATGCGGCCCTCCATCGACAGCGACCTGATGGCGCTGCCGCGGTACTCGAGCACGTACCCCTGCCCGCCGCCCGTGCCGATCTTCGCGATCACGGCGAGGATGATGTCTTTCGCCGTGACACCGGGCTTCAACGTGCCCTCCACCGTGATGGCCATCGTCTTGAACGGCTTGAGCGGGAGCGTCTGCGTCGCCATGACGTGCTCGACCTCGCTCGTTCCGATTCCGAAGGCCATCGCGCCGAATGCACCGTGGGTCGATGTGTGCGAGTCTCCGCACACGACGGTGATTCCCGGCATCGTCAGGCCAAGCTGAGGGCCGACGACGTGCACGATTCCCTGTTCGACGTCGCCAAGCGAGTGAAGCCGGATGCCGAACTCCTCAGCGTTGTTGCGCAGCGTCTGGATCTGCGTCCGGCTCGTGAGATCGGCAATCGGCTTGTCGATCGCGAGCGTTGGTGTGTTGTGATCCTCCGTGGCGATCGTGAGGTCGGGGCGCCGGACGGGGCGACCGGCCATACGCAGGCCGTCGAAGGCTTGCGGACTCGTCACCTCGTGGACGAGGTGCAAATCGACATAGATGAGGTCGGGGGTGCCGTCCTGCCCTTTCGAAACAAGGTGGTCGGCCCAGACCTTTTCGGCCAGCGTGCGCGGGGTGTTCGGGGTGTCAGCGTTCTGTGGCATTGAAGTGCTTCCTTGGGGTGAAGTGAAAGAGGCGTCACCAGACTCCGCGACGAGGATGCCTGAAGACTAGGCCTCGCCGCGGCAGCTAAGAAGCAGACCGAACAGCACGTGGCAAGGATATCACTCGCCGGAGATCTCGCGCTCCGCTCCCCCCTTGCGGCGTGCGGCGATGAGGCTTGCGACCGTCGCGACAGCCATCGAGGCGATGATGACGCCGAGCGATACCCACGTGCTGATCTCAGGGATCCAGAGCACGGGCTCACCCCCATTGATGAACGGCAGCTCATTCACATGCAGCGCGTGGAAGACCAGCTTCACTCCGATGAACGCGAGAATGAAGGCGATTCCGTAATGCAGGTACTCAAGCTTCTCGAGGAGTCCGCCCAGCATGAAGTAGAGCTGGCGAAGCCCCATCAACGCGAAGATGTTCGCTGTAAAGACGATGAACGGGCTCTGTGTGATGCCGAAGATTGCGGGGATCGAATCGATCGCGAACATGACGTCGGTCGCTCCGATGGCAAGGAAGACCATCACCATGGGCGTCCACATTCTGCGGCCGTCGACGACGGTGCGCAGCTTCGAGCCATCGAAGTCCGGTGCGACCTTCATCTTGCGGCGCATGAACCGGGTGAACCACGAGTCGCCCTCGCTCTCGTCGTCGCTGTCACCAAACGCCTGCTTCCATGCTGTGTACAGCAGGAAGGCACCGAAGATGTAGAACACGGCGCTGAAATGCTCGATCAGTGTCGCGCCGGCAATGATGAAGATGCCACGGAAGATCAGAGCGATGATGATTCCCACCATCAGGACTTCCTGCTGGAGCTTCTTCGGCACCGCGAATTTCGTCATGATGATGACAAAGACAAACAAGTTGTCGACGGAAAGACTGTATTCGGTCAGCCAGCCGGCGAGGAACTCCCCCGCGAAGTCGCCACCGGCGAAAAGAAGCATCAACCCCGCGAAGACGAGCGCGAGGGTGACGTAGAACGCAACCCAGAGAGCCGACTCCTTCATCGAGGGGATGTGGGGGCGCCGCACCACCAAGAGCAAGTCGAACAGGAGGATGAGCACGAGAACGACGTAGGAGCCGATCTCGAATGCCAGTGGGAGCTCAGGATGCATGCGGCGATGCCTTTCGCGAAAGAGGGTGCGTGAAACGTCGAAAGTCTCTCCCCCGACACACATCGGCGCGGCACCCGGGATCACCCTGTTGTGACCCGTCCTGACGGACGCCGCGAAACGGGATACTCCCCTTCGCTGTCACCACTCTAACGGATGCCGCAGTGCGTGCTCCCCCGCACACGCCGTTCAGTGCGCCGTCGAAGGACCACGCACCGAACGGCGCACCGGCCGTCAGGCCCGCTCTTCCGCGATGATCGCGGCAAGCGCGGTGCGACGCACTTCCTGCTCTGCCGGATCCGGAACGGGCAGCGAGGCGAGAAGACGCTGTGTGTAGGGGTCAGTAGGATTTCCCAGGACTTCAGCACCTGTTCCGTCCTCGACGATCCGACCGTGATACATCACGGCGATGCGGTCGGAGAGGATGTCAACGACAGCGAGGTCGTGGCTGATGAACAGTGCGGCGAAGCCAAGTTCTCCCTGCAGCTCGGCGAAGAGCTCAAGCACGCGCTCCTGCACGGAAACGTCCAGGGCACTCGTCGGCTCGTCTGCGATCAGCAGTTCGGGGTCAAGGGCGAGTCCTCGTGCGAGGCTTGCCCGCTGGCGCTGACCGCCGGAGAGCTCGTGCGGAAACCGCTTCGCATAGGCCCGCGGGAGCTGAACGGCTTCCAGAAGCTCAGCGACTTTCGCTTCGATCTGCGCATCGGTCATGTCTCGCCGATGAACGCGGAACGGCTCGGCCACGCAATCCTCAATGGAGAGCAGCGGATTGAAGCTCGAGGCCGGATCCTGGAAAACGAAACCGATCCGCGAGCGCTGCTTCTTGAAGCTGCGCTCCTTGACGCCGTTCATCTCGGCGCCGAGTACCTGAAGTGAGCCGCCGGTCACGCGGGTGAGACCTGCGATGGCGCGACCGATCGTGGTCTTTCCCGACCCGGACTCACCCACGAGGCCCAGGACTTCTCCCGGTGCGATGCGGAACGAGACGCCATCGACAGCCATGAAGCCCGGCCTCCCCAGTCGGCCCGGATACTGGATGTGCAGATCCGTCGCCTCGACGATCGGCGTCGCTTCGCGGTCGGGCGCACGTCGATCGGCGACCTCGATGCTCTGACCGATGCGGGGAACGGCCCCCAGGAGCTTCTTGGTGTAGTCATGCTTCGGGCTTGCGAAAAGTGCCCGTGCCTCGTTCTCTTCGACGACCTCACCCTGATACATGACGACGACACGATCGGCCAGATCGGCGACGACGCCCATATTGTGTGTGATGAGGACGATCGATGTGTCGAATTCGTCACGGCACCGCCGCAGCAGATCAAGGATCTCGGCCTGCACGGTCACGTCGAGCGCCGTCGTCGGCTCGTCCGCGACGATGAGCCCCGGATCGAGAACGAGTGCCATGGCAATGACGACGCGCTGCTTCTGACCGCCGGAGAATTGGTGCGGGAAGTAGTCGACGCGGGTCTCGGGGTCTGGAATGCCGACCCGCCGCAGAATATCGATCGCTCGCGTCCTGGCCTCTGACCTCTTGAGCTTCGAATTATGCGCCCTGAGCCCCTCGGCGATCTGCCACCCGACGGTGAAGACGGGATTCAGCGCCGTCGACGGCTCTTGGAAGACCATGGAGACGTCGTCTCCCCGAATCTGTCGAAGACGATTCTTCGATACAGAGATGACGTCGCTCTCACGGTCGCCTTCACGACTGCGCACGACGACGGCCCCCGAACTGGTCGCTGTTTCCGGCAGCAGACCGAGGATGGTCTTCGCCGTCACGGTCTTCCCGCTCCCGGATTCCCCCACGATCGCCACGACCTCTCGCTGCCCCACCGTCAGTGAGACACCGTCGACTGCGCGAACCGCCCCGGCATCCGACGAGAACGCGACGTTCAGATCTGTAATCTGCAGGATGTCGTTGCTCATTGTCGTTCTCCCTCGCTCGCGTCGTCGTTATCGCCCTCGGAAGCGTCGTGTGTGCCGACAGCCGGAACGACACTCGTCTCGACCATCTCGCCGGAGTCCGCAGCGACAACGCGGCGCCCGCGCAGCCGCGGATCGTTGAGGTCGTTGAGGCTCTCGCCCACGAGGGTCATGCCCAGCACGGCGAGCACGATGCCGAGACCGGGGCCGATGGAGGTCCACCAGATCCCGCTCGAAACGTCGGCGAGCGCCTTGTTGAGGTCATAACCCCATTCGGATGCTGCTGTCGGCTCGATGCCGAAGCCGAGGAAGCCCAACCCGGCGAGGGTCAGGATTGCCTCGGATGCGTTCAGCGTGAAGATGAGCGGCAGCGTGCGTGTGGCGTTGCGGAACACGTGCAGGCTCATGATGCGGACGTTGCTCGCGCCGAGCACTTTGGCCGACTCGACGAACGCCTCCGCCTTGATGCGCACGGTCTCCGCGCGGATCACCCGGAAATACTGCGGGATGAATACGACGGTGATCGACATCGCCGCCGTCAGGATTCCCCCAATGAGGTTGGATCTGCCGCCCGAGATCGCAATCGAGATGACGATCGCGAGGAGCAGAGACGGAAAGGCGTATATCGCGTCGCAGATAACGACGAGCACGCGGTCGATCCAACCGCCGAAGTATCCAGACAGCAGGCCGAGGATCACGCCGATGAAGATCGATAAGACGACGGCCACGATGACGACGAGCGCCGCGGTCTGAGCGCCCCAGAGCACTCGGGAGAGCACGTCGAATCCGCCGACCGTGGTTCCGAACAGATGCGCGGCGCTCGGTGGCTGCTGTGCCCCGAATCCGCCGTTATCGTCACTGAGCTGCGCGTACCCATAGGGTGCGAGCCATGGGGCGAAGATGGCGACAATCGCGAACACAATCGTGATGGCGAGGCCCGCGATCAGCATGCCGCGTTGAATGCCATAGCTCTGCCTCAGCTGGCGCAGGATGGGCAGACGATCGAGAAGTGAGCGTCGTGGAGTTCCCGTCTGAGTGGTCATGTCAATACCTCACTCTCGGGTCGATCAGCGCCGCGATGATGTCGACGATGAAGTTGGTGATGGCGACGATCACGGCCAGTAGCACGACGATGCCCTGCACGGCGACGAAATCGCGTGATTGGAGGTATTGCACGAGCATGAACCCGAGGCCTTTCCATTCGAAGGTGGTCTCGGTCAGCACCGCCCCCGCCAGCATCAGCGCGATCTGCATGCCCATGACGGTGATGATGGGAATCAGCGCGGGGCGATAAGCATGTGTGCGGACCAGGCGGAACTCACTCACGCCGCGTGAGCGCGCAGCATCCACGTAGTCCTTCGTCAGCGTTCCGATCATGTTCGTGCGCACGAGTCTCAGAAACACACCGGCAGTGAGAAGCCCGAGGGCAATGGCGGGCAGAGCAGCATGGCTCAGAACGTCACCGACCGCATCGGGGTCGCCCAGGCGGAACGCATCGATCAGGTGGATGCCCGTGGGATTGTCGAGGAACTGAATATTCAACTCGGTTCGCGTACTCGCTCTGCCGGAGACGGGAAGGATGCCCAGACCCACAGAGAAGATGAGTTTGAGCAGCATCCCGGCGAAGAACACTGGTGTGGCGTAAAACAGGATGGCCAGGATGCGCAGGACGGCATCCGATGCCTTGTCACGGCGGTACGCTGCCCACATGCCGAGCGGAATGCCGACGATGAAAGCCACAATCAGGCCATAGATCGCCAGCTCGAGGGTCGCAGAGCCATAGGTGAGGAGGATCTCGGTGACCGGACGATGATCGCTGATCGTCGTGCCGAAGTCGCCGCGGAGCAAACCGCCCAGGTACTCGAAGTACTGAACGATGACGGGGCGATCGTAGCCAGCGTTATGGATGCGCTCGGCAAGCTGATCCGGTGTGAGTCGGCCACCGAGAGCGGCTGTGATCGGATCGCCGGTCGTGCGCATAAGCACGAACACAAGGGTGACGAGAATGAAGATCGTCGGAATGATGAGGAGAAACCGCACGACGATATATCGCCACAGGCTCCCTCCCCCTCCTCCCGATTTCGCGGAGGGCGCGGTCTGCGCAACGGAGCCGCTGGGTTGTGCGCTCGGGGAAGTCAGCGTTCCACCTGCCTAACTGGGGACGAACGGATTGCTCGCCCGGCGCGGGGCGGATGCGGGTACAGCATCCGCCCCACACCAGGCTGAGCTACTACTTGTGGATCGGCGCGTAGCGGAACTTGAACGACGCGTCGAGAGTGATTCCCTCAACGTCGGAGCCTGATACGGCGATCTGCGCACCCTGCAGGTAGGGAAGCGTCGGCAGCGTCTTGGCCGCGACGTCCTGGATCTGCTCGATGAGCTTCGCGCGAGCGTCGGGATCCTGCTCGACCAACTGCTGGTCGATGAGGTCCTGCACCTCCGCGTTGTCATAGTGGTTCAGCAAGAAGTTCTCTTTGCTGAAGAACGGCTGCAGGTAGTTCGCGGCATCCGAGTAGTCCGGGAACCATCCCAGCTGGTACATCGGGTACACGTCAGCCGTGCGGTCCTTCGAGTACTGCACCCATTCCGTTGTCTGAAGATCGACGCTGAACAGCCCGTCAGCCTCGAGCTGAGACTTGATCAGCGCATATTCATCGGCGGACGACGGACCGTAGTGGTCGTTCGAGTACTGAATGCTGAGCTTGACTGGCGTCTCAACACCGGCGTCCTCGAGACGCTGCTTCGCCTTGTCAGCATCCGGGCCACCCTCACCGTCTCCGTACAGCGGCTTCAGCGACTCGGTGGCACCGGTCAGTCCGTCCGGAATGTAGGAGTACAGCGGCGTGTATGTGCCCTTGTACACCTGCTCGGCGATCTGGTCACGGTCGATGAGATCGGCCATCGCCTGGCGCACTGCGAGCGCCTTCGCCTCGTCGGCTCCGTCCGCCTTCGCACCGAACGGCATCGTGTCGAAGTTGAACACGATGTAGCGAATCTCGCCGCCGGGGCCGCTCGTCACCTTGACGTTGTCGTTGCCCTTGAGGTCTTCGACGTCGGTCGCCGACAGGCTGCGGTACGCCACGTCGATGTCGCCCTCTTGCACAGCAAGCTTCAGGTTCGACGACTCCGAGTAGTACTTGACATTGACGACGTCGTTCTCTGCGGCACCGAGCACGCCCTGGTAATCAGGGTTCGCCTTGTACTGGATGAGGTTGTTGAAGTCGTAGCTCTCGATGGAGTACTGGCCAGCGAACGCCTTCCCGTCGACGATGTCCTTGTCCGGCGTCAGCTCGTCTGCCGAGAACACGTCCTCGTCAACGATCGGACCCGCGGGGCTTGAAAGCACCTGGGGGAACGTCTGGTCGTTCTCACTCTTGAGCGTGAATACGACGGTGAGGTCATCGGGGGCCTCGATGCTGTCGACATTGTTGAGCAGCGATGCCGGGCCGTTGGGGTCGTCAATCTTCAGTGTGCGCTCGAAACTGAACTTCACATCAGACGACGTGAGCTCGTTGCCGTTTGCGAATGTCAGGCCGTCTTTGAGCGTGACGGTGTATTCGTTCGGCGATGTGAACTCCGCCGACTCGGCGATGTCGGGCTCGACGTCGGGGCTGCCGTAGGGGGTGTTCATGAGGAACGGGTAGATCTGGTTCATGACGGCGAACGAGCCGTTGTCATAGGAGCCAGCCGGGTCGATGGTCGTGATCTTGTCGGTTGTGCCGATCACGATCGGCCCGCCATCACCGCCGGATCCGCCATCGTCTCCTGAACTTCCTGAACAGCCGGCGAGCGCGAGCGTGGCGACGGCAAGACCCGCCGTCGCAGTCACAACACGTCGGGCCGTGGACTTTCCGGATGCCATTTGGGTACATCCCTTCTTGGTTGGGGGAAGACGCCGCCGACACACGTGTAGCCAGCGACGTTGCTGTAGTGCAATGCATTCAGCATAATCACGTCTGCAAACGTTTCGGGCACCGACACTGAAAACGTTGCCGAGGCGTGATGGCGCTGAACGCAGATACAAAAATCGCCTCCCGGACGCGTGCATCCTGGAGGCGATTTTCAGATTGTGACCCCAGCGGGATTTGAACCCGCGTTACCGCCGTGAGAGGGCGGCGTCCTAGGCCGCTAGACGATGGGGCCTGAAAACAACTCCATGAGTATGCCACAGAACAACACATGCCAACAAATCACGCGCCCGCAGCGCACATGCCGGGCGTGTCGGCATCAACGCACGGCTTCACACGATCACACGGAGGGCGTGTGGAATCACCCGGATGCTGACCGGCAGCGTTCCGAGATTCTCGCCGTCCGCATAGGCATCGACGCTCGCGCCCGCCAGTGAGATCTCCCGCACGCGCTGGACGTGAACGATCTCGAGCCTGGTGTGGGTGCCCGCGAAAACGCGAGGAAAGAAGGCGAGCAGCGCCAGCTTTGAGATGGGGTCGACCCGCACGACGTCCAGCAGCCCGTCATCGAGATCTGCATCGGGCGCGATCGCCATGCCTCCGCCGATGAATCGGTTGTTGGCGATCGAGATGAAAGGCGCGTCATGCGTGCTGGTGTGTGAGCCGAGAGTGACCGTGAATTGCTCGGCGCGGAATGATGCGAGTTCGCGCAGCACGGCGAGAACATAGCGCGATCCTCCGCGCGGCCAGCGCATTGCGTTGGCTCTGGCGTTCACTCGGGCGTCGAACCCCACGGACACGACTCCCCCGAACCTGCGTTCACCCGCCGCGGTTCTCGCGACACCGACATCGACGACTCGGATGCTGTCAGCACGCAGCGCAGTCAGGATTCGCTGTGCCGCGGCATCCGGCTTGTCGCGTGCGATGCCCAGTCCGCGGGCGAAGTCGTTCCCCGTGCCGGTCGGGACGATTGCGAGAGGCACCTCGCTGTCGGCGAGTGCGTTGATGGCCACGTTGACAAGACCGTCTCCCCCGACGGCGACGAGGGCATCGGGGTTCGAACGGACGGCGGCAGCCGTGGCTGCACCGAGCTTCTCGGCATCCGCCTCGATGAGCGTCGTCACCTCGACATTCTGCCGAGCGAGAGCATCGACGAGGCTCATGCCCACGGCGGAATGCGCGCCGAAGCTGGATGCCGGGTTGATCGCGACGGCGATCCTGTACGGTTCACGACTCACACCTGGATTATGTCAGCGGTCCGCTTGCGGTCGCCGCAGGGCGGCGCGAGACTGGCGATATGAACCTCACAAAGCTTGAGCACGCGGCTTTCGTTATCGACAACGACGGAGAGCGGCTGATCGTGGATCCCGGGGCTTTCACCACTCCGATCACGGATGCTGCCGGAACCGTTGCCGTCGTCATCACTCACGAGCATCCCGACCATTGGACGCCGGAGCAGCTTCAGCGGATCCGGTCGATCAATCCGAACGTGCGCATCTTTGGACCGGCCGGTGTCGCTCGGGCTGCCGAGGGCTTTGATGTGACGGTGGTCGAGGCCGGGGACGAGGTCGATGTCGAGCCATTCTCCCTGCGCTTCTTCGGCGGAAAGCACGCCGTGATCCACCCGTCCATTCCGATCGTCGACAACCTCGGGGTGCTGATCGACGGTGCCGTGTACTACGGCGGAGATTCCTTCACCGTACCCGAGGGCGTTGAAGTCGATCTGATGGCGGTTCCTGCCGGCGCGCCGTGGCTGAAGATCAGTGAGGTGATGGACTTCGTCGCCGAGGTCGCCCCGAAGCGGAGCTTTCCCACCCACGAGATGGTGCTCTCGCGCGTCGGGAAAGATATGTCGAATCAACGGATCGCGAGCGTTGTGGAGAGCGGCGGGGGCGAGCATTTCCCTCTGGAACCGGGCGAGTCGATCGAGGTCTGAGGCCGCGCCGAGAGCCCAGGAGACGCGCCGGGCCTGATCACAAGGTCAGCGGCACGCGTCGGTGACGCGGTCATCAGACGGTGTCGTCAGCCGCAATGACGTCGATCTCCCAGACGTGTACATCCGGGTCATCCGGATCGAGGCGCTCGGCTGCCTCATCGGCCAATGAACTGATCGTCCGAAAGAAAGTCTCGGCGGTCTCGGCATCCATCGGGACGTTCATGTGCATGAAGTTTGAACGCATTCGGGCGTTGCGCCCGGCGATGAACTCCATCCAGCTCGCACTCGACCGGTTCACGAGGTCGTAGTGGTCCTCGACCATGGCTCTCATGAGAGCGTCGGCGAGAACCTCGTCGCGGACAGGATGCTCCGGGGTGCCGACGTTGAGGCCTCCTCGCACCGGCGTCCAGACCCGATCACGGCGGTCTCGCGCGCGTTCGGGGGCCTCTTCGATCAGGCCGGCATCGGCCAGGGTCCGAACGTGGAAACTGACCGAGTTCGCCGCGACGCCGAGTGCCTGGGCCAGGTCTGCTGAGCGCGCGTAGACCTTCTGCCCGAGCACCCGCAGGATTCTCCGGCGCACGGGGTGCGTCAGCGCTTTGAGCATCGCCTCCGTCATCACCTCATCTTCGGCATGCCACGCATGTCCGCCTGCCGAAGATGCGCCGTGCACCACCTCGGCACTGTCGTGGGCGTTCTCCTCCGCACTCGTCATGTCTCAAGGCTACTCGATTGCGCATCGATAATTGCGCAATGCTAGTTGCGCATCTTTCCTTGCGCGTCTACGGTGACCGTATGACATCTTCAGACGCCCCGATCCGACTCTGGCGGGTCGCGTCCTATCCGACGTGGTTTCTCAGCGATTCCGCGAAGGAACTCGCGGGAGCACTTCTCGATTTCGCCGTGCCCCTGATCGCCCTCATCGTGACGGACAGCCCGGCGCAGGCGGGAATCATCGGCGCCGTCGGGGTTGTGGTACGCCTCACGTGCACACTCGGCGGCGGTGTCCTCGCCGACCGACACTCCCGGCCCAGACTGATGCTCCTCGGCGCCGGCATTGGCGTCGCTCTTGCTCTGTCGTTCGCCGTTCTCGACGGAACGTCGGCCCTCACATTCGGCGTGCTTCTGGCGCTCAACGCGCTGCTGGGAGCGCGTGAGGGACTCTTCGATATCGCCGGGGAGGTCGCTCTCAAAGAAGTCGTCCCCGATGAGGCAATGGGGCGCGCTCAAGCTGCGAATCAAGGGCGCGGCGCAGCAATCCAGCTCGCCGGCGGACCTCTCGGAGGTGCGCTCCTCGCGGTCGGCGGCTGGCTCGTCGCGCTGTTCTCCGCGGTGATCTACCTCATCTCGGCCGCAACGTCGTGGGTGCTGCTGCGCCGAGGGGCGAACCTCACGGCTGCCCTGCAGCCGGCAGCATCCGAGATCTCGCCCCTTCGACCCAGCGCGCTCTCCGAGGTGCGTGAGGGTGTCAGCTGGCTCTTCTCTCGCGTCGACCTCCGTGGAGTGCTTTGGGTCGCGATGCTCGCGAACCTGGGATTCAACTCTGCGATCACGACGATCATCTACTCGCTGCAGCAATCGGGCCACTCCCCCGTGATCATCGGCACGATCACTGCTGTGCTCGGCGGCGTCATGCTCCTGGGCGCCGCTGTGTCGCCGCTGCTCGTCCCTCGCATTCCCGGCAGCGTCATCGTCATCGCGAGCCTGGTGATGTGCACGCTCGGAACCACAGCGCTCGTGATGGTGCACACGGTCCCGGCGATCATGACGGTCATCGGGCTCTCGGTGCTCCTCGTGCCCGCACTCAACTCTGCGCTGATGGGATACTTCATGGTCGCTGTCCCCACCGAGCTGCTGGGACGCGCGAACAGCGCATTCCGGGTGTTCAGCATGGGCGCGATGCCACTGACTCCGCTCATCGCCGGGTTCGGGCTGACGATAGCCGGACGGACCGGGACGCTGGCGCTCTGTGCCGCACTGACAATGGTCGCTGCCCTGCTGGCACTCTCGAATCGCGCTCTCCGCGCGATGCCAACCGAGCGAGGGTGGTCCGCTCACGCACGCCGGTTCGCCGTCGTCGACGGCATTGATCAGCCAACCGCCGGTGGACCGGCCTGATCGCGACTCGGGCCCCGCTCGCTCACACGCTGCCCGGAGGGTCCTCGGCCCGAGGCCGCTCTGCGACGCGGGCTGAACTCACTGGTGCAACGACCACGATGAGGAGTCCGGCGGCGATGGCTCCTAAACCGATCCATCCGAGAGAGGTGAGTCGCTCCCCGACGATGAGAACGGCGAGCAGGGCAGCGACGGCCGGCTCGGCGAGTGTGATCGTCGTGGCGGTGCTCGCGGAGACGCGCGTCAGTCCAAAGCCGAACAGCAGATACCCGAGGAACATCGGAATCAGCGCCATGTACGCGCCGACCAGGATGCCCTCGGGCCAGGTCACGAGCCGTGCACCGGTGATCGCGAGGACCGGCATGAGCAGTGCACCGCCGACGCCGAAGACCGCACCCATTGACGCAGCGCGGGAGATCCCGGCCGTCATGAGGCGTGAGACGACCCAGGAGAACGTCGCATAGGTGACCCCGGCGATGAGGCCGAGAAGCACTCCGATGACCGTGGCGGGGGCAGACGCGTGCGGCTCGCCCATCGTGGAAAAGCACAGGAGCGCGCTGCCGCCGATGCCGAAGCCCGCCGACAGCATCCACCACCGGCTCAACGGTCGACGTTCCACAATCCGCTCAAGAAGCCCCGAGGCCAGCGGAGCGGAGGCGAGCGAGACCACGGAGCCGATCGCTACGCCGGCCAGAGCCATAGAGCTGTAGAAGGCCAACGGGTAGACCGCCACAGCGAGGGCGCCGAGAACGATGCGATGCCGCTGTGCTCTCAAGGCCGACCATGCGGAGCGCAAAGCGGGAAACGCGATCGCAGCCTGAAGCAGACCACCGATGCCGAGGGCCGCCGCGCCAATCGCCAGCGGGCCGGCATCGGGCGCGAAAGTGGCGGCCGTTCCGGTCGTTCCCCAGAGCACAGCAGTGACGGCGATCGCGGCGACCCCCGTGAGAGTGTAGCGCCCAGTCACTGATCGCTCACGACCCTCACTGTCGTTCTCCCTCTCCTCCGGCGCGCACGCGCGTCACTGTGCTTCGCCGGATGTGCAGAGCGCTGCGGCAGTCCGCTCGCCAACGTGACGCAGGCCTGCCGATCAGCCGAGAGCGTCACGGTGCCACGCGTCAAGTCGGTGCGCTCCCTCGGTTCGGCCCAGTTCCCAGCGGCTTTCGGGATGGGCGAGGTACCAACGCAGAGCCGTGTAGAGGGCATCAGGCGGAACGCCAATCGACTCGATGGGCACAAACTGTCGACCGCCAGGCACCGTGCTGTCGGGGTTCAGCCAGAAGAGGATCACCGGCACGTTCGCGTCACGACCGATCTTCAGCCTCGACGGTTGAATGCGCGTGATTGCCGTCCAGGGAATCTCGACATCTCGCCCGGGGACGTGAACGGCGACGGCTGTTCGGCCGAGCGCGATTCCACTCGGCCGACGGCCGACGGTCCCGTGGCGCGCATTCCGCGAGAGCATGAGTGCCGTCACCCGCCACAACCCGATGGCCGCGAACAACGACACAGTTCCGCCGAGGACGAGACCCCCGACTCCGGATTCTTCGTTCTGAATCGCCATCAGCCCCGTCAGCTGAGCAAGTGCACTGAGAACGGTCGCGGACGCTCCAAGCGACAGCCACACGAACGTGATCAGAACCAGCACCCGCATACGCCCGGTGGGGGCAAGATGCACCCAGGAGTCGACGGGTGCCCGTTCCGCTCGCGTCATGACGATGGCGTTGATGAATCTGAAGGACCTCGTATGCCGCGGCTGAGGCACCGAGCCGAATGCGATGAGAGCGAGCGGACCGCAGACGCTGAGGATGACGATCGCCTTGAGAATCTCGCCCTGCTGCAGTTGCGTCATCACGCCACCGACGGCCAGGGCGGCGACGAGCGTTCCCGCCCCCAGCAGACTGAGTGTACGGCGAGGCGGGCGTCGTCGCAGTCGGAGCGGAAACCGCTCGAGCGGCGCACGCGCGCCTGACGCCGCCGGTGTTTTGGGGTCATCGGCAGCCTGATGGTTCACGCCCCCACCATAGCGCTCCCCCACCACACGTTATTGGGCAGCGAAACACAAAACTCCCCCGACGATGTCGGAGGAGTTCAGAGCTGGGGTACCTGGACTCGAACCAAGAATGGCGGTACCAGAAACCGCTGTGTTGCCAATTACACCATACCCCACGGCGTGCCCCGGTGGTGCCGGAGCCAAGAGACAACTTTAGCCGACGACGGCGCACGCGCCAAAACGGGTCACACCGGGCGTGTCCCGAATGCTCGTCTCTCACGAACATCGTCATCGACGATCGTCGCGGAGGCGACGGCACCATGCCCGGCAGCGATCGCAATCTGCTGAGGCCCGGGCGGCACGATATCTCCCGCCGCGTACACGCCGGGTCGAGACGCGCGCCCGCGCTCGTCGACAATGAGCAGACCATCGCCGTCGGCGTCGAGGCCGAGAGGATCGAGGAAACCGAGCCGCACCTCCCAGCGCGGGCGGATGAACCCCGCCCGATACGTCAGCGCCCGACCGTCAGCGAGCACAAGGCCCGTCATGACGCCTCGTTCCCCGGTGATCTCATCAATGGGCGTGCGCTCCAGACGGATTCCGGATGCGGCAAGCTCACGTTCTTCTGCCTCGTCGATGACGGCGGCACCGTTGGTGAGCACCAGAAGGTCGTTCGTCCACTGCAGCGCACGGAACGCCTGCAGCGCGAGGTCCTCGCTCTCGCCGATCAGCACCAGCGGAGCATCCTGTTTCTCCCACCCATCGCACTCGAGGCAGCTGTGCAGGCAGGTTCCGTAGAACGCACGCGCATTGCCGATGTCGGGAAGGATCTCGGCGAGCCCTGTCGCCACGACAATGCGCCGGGCATGGACGTCGCGGTCCGGGTGTCCCTTCACCCCACGGGCGACGACACGGTAGCCGTCGGGCAGAGCCGTGACAGCATCGACAGCGGCAAACTGCACCTCACCGTTCTCGTACGCTGACACGTCCTCACGGCCGAGCCGCCGCAGCTCCAGCGGAGAGATGTTGTCGCGAGTGAGGAACCCGTGTGCGAAGAGCGTCGCCGAGTGCCGCGGCCGGTTGGCGTCGAGCACGAGAACACGCATGCGCGCGCGCACTAGGTTGAGCGCGGCCGAGAGCCCAGCGGGCCCCCCGCCGATGACGACGACATCGAAGTGCTGTGTCATCGCTGCCTCACTCCCCCAGGTGCGCCGCCAGCCGTTCGAGGCGCGCCACCGAGTCGGACTTGCCGAGAATCTCCATCGACTCGAAGAGCGGCGGAGAGACCCGGCGCCCGGAGATCGCGACGCGCAGTGGGCCGTAGGCGACGCGCGGTTTGAGGCCGAGGCCCTCGACAAGCGCGTCGGCGAGTCCCTGCTGCAGTGCTTCTGCCGACCAGTCGTCGGCCGCACGCAGCGTGGAGAGCGCTGCCGCGAGAACCTCGTCGGCGTTTGCCGGAAGAGACTTGAGCGCATCGGCCTGAAATTCGATGGATGCGGCGTCGGTGAAGAGGAAGCCGAGCATCCCGGGAGCATCGGCCAGCAGGCTCATGCGCGTCTGCACGAGCGGGGCCGCCTGGGCGAGGATCGCCTGCTGGTCGTCGGTCAGCGGCTCTGTCAGAATTCCGGCATCGACGAGATAAGGGATGCAGCGCGAGGCAAAGTCTGAGACTTCCAGCATCCTGATGTGGTCACCGTTGATCGACTCGGCCTTCTTGATATCGAAGCGCGCCGGGTTGGGATTCACATCGACGATGTCGAAGCGCTCGACCATCTCGTCAAGCGTGAAGACGTCACGATCGGCGGAATAGCCCCAGCCGAGGAGCGCCAGGTAGTTGTCGAGCCCTTCGGGAATGAAGCCCCGATCACGGTGGTGGAAGAGGTTCGACTCGGGGTTGCGCTTGGAGAGCTTCTTGTTGCCGTCGCCGAGCACGGTGGGCAGGTGCCCGAAGTTCGGCACGAATTCGGTCAGCCCCACGTCGATCAGCGCGCGATACAGGGCGATCTGACGTGGCGTCGACGGCAGGAGGTCCTCCCCGCGCAGCACGTGAGTGACGCCCATCAAAGCGTCGTCGACCGGGTTGACGAAGGTGTAGAGCGGCTTTCCGTTCGGGCGAACGACGACGAAGTCGATGAACGATCCCGCGGGGAATGTGATCTCTCCGCGCACGAGGTCAGTGAATGAGAGGTCTTCGTCCGGCACACGCAGGCGCAGAGCCGGCTGACGACCCTCGGCTCGGAACGCCGCCTTCTGCTCGTCCGTGAGGTCGCGATCGCCGTTGTCGTATCCGTGCTGGGCCGGACGCCCCGCGGCGACATTGCGCGCCTCGATCTCCTCCGCCGTCGAGTAGCTCTCATACAGGTGACCGGATGCTGTCAGCTTCTCGATGACGTCGGCATAGATCTCCGACCGCTGCGACTGACGGTAGGGGCCGTGCGGGCCACCCACGTCGATGCCCTCATCCCAGTCGATGTTCAGCCATCGCAGCCCCTCGAGAATCTGCGCGTAGCTCTCCTCACTGTCGCGTGCGGCGTCGGTGTCTTCGATGCGGAACACGAGCTTTCCGCCCGAGTGCCGCGCATACGCCCAGTTGAACAGGGCCGTGCGGATCAGGCCCACGTGGGGCGTTCCGGTCGGAGAAGGGCAGAACCGCACACGAACATCGCGGCCGGCGGCTGGAGAGAAGGGGTAAGAGGCTGCAGTTGACATCATCTCGATCCTAGTCGAGACGGGCCGAGCCGGATGCTGTCGTCAGCGACGCTCGTACTGGCGCTTGTGCTCGCTCACGCCCGCGAAGCGCACAGCGCCCTGGGTCTCGTCTGCCGTCTCGAAGTCGCCGACCCGGTCGTACGCGATGTGCCGATGCCGGTACTCGTCGTAGGCGACGGGGCGGCGGCTTGCCAGCATCCGCTCGAGTGCGTCGACTCTCACCCGATCCTTGTAGCCGGGAACGAGGACGCCGGAGAAGAATTCGCCGACGGCTCCTGAGCCGTAGCTGAAGAAGCCGACGCGTTCACCGGAGAGATCCGGACCGTTGTCCAGCAGAGAGAGGAACGCGAGATAGATCGATGCGGTGTACGAGTTGCCGATTCGGGTGTTGTATTCGACCGTGTCGGCGAGTCGATCGATATCTCGGGCCTCGCCATCCGGATCTGCAATGCGCGCCAGACGCTGCTGCGCCTTGACGGCCATGCGGGTGAAGGGTTGGTGGTAGCAGACGCGCGCGAAGCTCGAGAACTCAGCTCCGCCCTGAGCCTGGTAGTCGTTCCACGCGCCCTCTAGAGCGTCAAGATAGACCTGCACCGAGTATCGACCGTCGACGAGCGCCGTGCTGCGGTCGTTGGGGCGCCAGAAGTCCCAGACGTCGCCCGTCCACAATCCGGACTCCGGTTCAATCTCGAGAAGTGCCGGGTCCTCAGCGATCAAGAGCGCGACGGCTCCAGAGCCCTGCGTCGCCTCGCCGCTGGAATTGAGCTCGTAGCGCGCCACGTCACTCGCGATCACGAGCACCCGCTCGCTCGGCCTGCGGGCGACGATGCCGAGTGCAAACTGAATAGCCGCCGTCGCCGAATAGCACGCCTCCTTGACCTCGACGGCACGCACTTCAGGGGGAAGCCCGAGAACCCCGTGCAGCGTCACGGCGGCAGCCTTGGACTGGTCGATGCCCGACTCGGTGGCGAAAACGACGGTGCGGATGCCGGTGCTGCCGTGGCGCTCGAGAATCGGCGCCGCCGCGCGCGCGGCCATGGTGACGATGTCTTCGTCCTCGCTCGTCAGGCTCATCTCCGTCTGCCCGATTCCCCGATGATATTTGCCCACGTCGATTCCCTCGTGCTCCGCCAGGTCGGCAAGCGTGAAGACGAGGCCGCCGGTCGCAGCAGAGATGTCGTGGATGCCGATCGTCATCGGGATGTCCTTTCGAACTGGAGATGGGCGGCCATGAGCTCGCCCGGATTCGTCTGAGCCGCCATCAGGGAGAGCTCGCCGCAGAGCACGGTCGCCGCGCAGAGGACGGCGAGTCGGCGAGCGTTCTCGCCCGGTTCGCGTTCCTCGGAGCATCCGAGACGGTCAAGGTTCTCGGTGATCGCATCGATCCCCTTGCCGTTGCCGACCGAGCCGACGATCAGGTTGGGGATGGTGCAGGAGAAGTACAGGTCGTCGCCGCGCTCCTCGGCGTGGGTGAAGCCTTGGGAGCCCTCGACGATGTTGGCGGCGTCCTGCCCCGTCGCGAGATAGAACGCGAGCAGCATGTTGGCGAAGTGGGCGTTGGCAGATCGCAGGCTTCCGGCGACTGCACCTCCCACGAGGTTCTTGCGCACGTTCAGCTGCGCCAAAGCCGAGGCGCTCGTGCGCAGCCGCCGCCGCAGGATCTCTTCGGGGATCACGATCTCGGTGACCACATTCTTGCCGCGACCCAGGATGCCGTTGACGGCCGAGGTCTTCTTGTCTGTGCAGTAGTTTCCCGAGATGGAGCCGTAGCGCAGTGCGCTCTCTCGATCCAGGATGTGCGCCATGAGGGCGTCCGAGGCGAGGGTGACCATGTTGTGTCCCGCGGCATCGCCCGTGGTGAATTCGAACCGCAGGAAGAGCAGATTGCCGACGATCTGGTGGTTGATGTCGATGAGCGTCGCAAACCGGCTCGTTGCGCTGACGACGGCCTGCAGTGCCGGAAGATCCGCTTCGATCCGCCTGGCTGCGGCGAGCGCCGAACCCGCGTCGTCGGCCTCGAAGAGCACGGAACGTGCCATGCGCTCGTCGATGAGCGTCGCACGGATTCCGCCGTCCACCATCGTCGATACGTGCGCGCCGCGGCGGACGGAGGGCCACAGCGTCGTCTCGTACGTGGCGAGCGGCACCTCCTGCTCGCCGTTCATCACGTTTCCACTGATTCGCACGGGGCCGAGCCATCGCAGGGGCACCGGGGCGAACGCTGCTTCCGTCATGACCGCGCCTCACTTTCGTTCTCGCTGCGGCGGGCGAACGCCGTGATGTCGATGTCGCGCGCCTGGCAGTAGTCGCGCACCTCTCCCCCGATCACTGCGTCTGTCTCTGTGAGCCCGGCGACGGTCGTGTGGCCGAGCAGCGCGGTGATCGAGCGGATCTGCTCGAGCCACCGGGTGATCTCCGCGATGAGCGCGTCGATTCCGTCATCGCGCAGCGTCCGCAGAAAACCTCCGGCGACACCGACCGCCGACGCGCCGAGCGCGAGCGCGCGCACCGCGTCGAGCGGCGTTCTGACTCCGCCTGATGCCAGAAGGGACACTCCCGAGGACGCAGCCGCGTGCTGTGCGTCAAGCAGGCCGACGATCGCCGACTGTCCCCAGCCCGAGAGTATACTGAAGTCCGCGCCCGTGCGACGCGCGTTCTCGATGGCTGCAAAGTCGGTTCCGCCGCGTCCGCTGACATCGACGATGCCGACGCCGAGCCCGGCGAGGCGGGACACAGTGCTGCCGCTCATGCCGAATCCCACTTCTTTCACGATCACGGGCACGTCGAGACCGGCGACGATCCGCTCGATCCTCTCCGGCCAGTGCGAGAACGCGCGATCGCCTTCGGGCATCACGATCTCCTGCACTGAGTTGATGTGGATCTGCAGGGCATCAGCACGCAGCATCCCCACGGCCTCACGGGCCTGCTCGACTGTCGCGTTCGCGCTCACGTTGGCGAACACGAGGCCGTCCGGGTTCTCGTCACGGATGACACGGAATCCCTCGCCTGCGCTCGAATCAGAGAACATGCGACTCATCGAGCCGGATGCGACGGGGATGCCCGTCTCGCGCGCGACGATTCCGAGGTCGCGATTGATGAGGGCTGTCGACGCGCTGCCGCCTGTCATGCCGTTGATATACAGCGGAACAGGCCAATCGCGAGCGCCGACGCGCGTCGCCAACGACACGGTGTCGATGTCGACGGCACCGAGTGCGTGGTGAACGAAGCGCACGTCATCGAAGTCGTTGCCCCGGAGACGGCCACGGTTCTGCTCTGTGGCGAGCCGAACGTGGTCGTCTTTACGATCACTGCTCATCGAGGCCTCCTTCGGCCGGGTGAACGGCAAGTGCGAGATGGCGGATGTCGCTGCGCTCCCATTCTCTCAGCAGGCCGGTGAGGTCGGCATCGACGTCGGCGAACACAACACCGCAGTCTCCGCCGCCGGCGCCGGATGACTTCGCTGCAGCCCCAATGGCATCCGCCGAGTCGCTCAGCCGAGACAGCGCCGGCGTCTCGATGCCGACCTGCGCTGCCGCGTCCAGCCGCGACAGCGTGCGGCGTGCCCCGTGGATCGCGCTCTTCACGCCCTCGGCGTCGTCTGCGTCGAGGGCGGCGATGAGTGCTTCGACATAGTGGCGGCTGTGCGCGAGGAAGTCCGAATAGCGAATCTCCTCAGCCCAGCGTCTGTCGCGCAGGTCATCGACGAGGCGCGACGTCGATGCGGGCTCTCCCGTCCAGCCGACAAGGAGCTGAAGGCCGCTCGGCGGAGTCAGCCGGCGCACGGTGAAGCCGTCCCAGTTCTCGCGCAGAGTTCCCGAGACTCCGTGCTCCTCGCGCAGCCGCAGCACCTGCACACGATCGGGGGCCGAGTAGCTGATCCACCCGCCAAAGGTGCTGGCGGCGAGGTCCCCTCCCGAGGCGTGCGGCGAAACGGCGATCGTCGCGAGCATCGCGAGCTTATAGCGTTCACGCCGGGTCAGGCCCAGCTCGTAGAACTGGTTCAACGCACTGACCGTGGCGACGGTGACTGCTGCGCTCGAGCCGAGCCCGAACTTGCGACCGCTGACGTCATCGAGCTCGCTCGACACGGACAGGTCATAGAAGCGCGGGGTGATGTCCCGTTCGGCCACCAGCTGCTCGACAGCCTCGATCGACGAGAGAATGTAGTCGACCGGACGCATGTCGTGATCGAGCACGATGCCGCGGGCGTCCCGGTACCAGACGAGGGGTTGGCGTCCGTACTGATCAGAATGGATGCTTCCCTTACCCACGCTTGGCGTCAGATCGACCCGGACGAACCTATCGACGGCCACGAGAACCGCGGGATTTCCCGCTTCGACGACGGCATATTCGCCAGCGATGAACAGCTTGCCCGGCGCCCTGACGGTGATCATGCGCCCTCCCTCTCGATGATGCGCGCCCCCGGGCCCGCGTGCGCCACGACGTATTCGGCGTCAGCACCGATGGACCGCAAACCCTCGACGATGGCTGCCGAGTCATCCGCACGGCAGAGGATCTTGACGTTGGGGCCGGCGTCGGCCGTCGCGTACGCAGAGAGGCCGTCGGCGCGCAGTTCGGCAACCGCGTCGAAGAGCGCGATGCTCGCCTGGCTGAGGTAGCGGATGGGCGGAACGGCACCGAACATGCTCGCGTGCATCCGCAGGGCGCTCTGCTCAGTGAGCTCACCCAACGTGTCGACATCCCCGTCGGCGACCGCGTCGGACATGCGCTCGAGGAGGCGGGCGCTTGAGTCGACCCAGGCGGGGAAATACGGTGACGATTGAACGGTGCGCTGCATCGCCGCGCGGCTCGAGATGGCCTTGCGTTTTGTGCTCACCACTCCGATGATCATTGCCAGTTCCGGGCCGGACCAGTCAAGCGGCTCCGCGAATGACGTGAGGTCATCGGTGCCGGCGTTCCAGCGTGCGAGCGCCGGGAAGACGGAACGGCATGCGGACCCTGATCCGCGACGAGCGATGCGCGAGAGCATCCGGTCGTCCGCTTCGAGCCCGTAGGCATCGGCCGCAGCTGTCGCCAGGGCGGCGAATGCAGCGGCGGACGATGCCAGTCCGGCTGCCGTCGGCACGGTGTTCGCACTGACCACATGTGCGTACTCGGCGCGACCGCTGAGTGCCCGGACGCGGTCGAGGACCGTGCGGACCCGCGCCGATTCCTCTCCCGAGAGCGCAACACCGTCGAGCATCACAACATCGTCATCGCTGTGCCCCAGACTCACCGACGTCGTCGTGGGAAAGACGTCGAGTGTGAGCGACAGGCTTCCCGTGGCGGGGATGATCAGCTCCTCGTCGCGTTTGCCCCAGTACTTCGCCAGGGCGATGTTCGGGTGTGCGGTCGCGGTGCTCGTGCTCACGCTGCTTCCTCCTCTCCGCCGTTCACGGGCCAGACGCCCCGAGCTCCGGCCTCGGTGAGTGCCCGGGCGAGGGCCGGGACGTCCGCGGGCGTCGGGGCCAGGGCGATCACGCATCCGCCCTGACCGCCTCCTGTCAGTTTGGCACCGAGAGCGCCGCCGGTGTGAGCGGCGTCGACGAGCGTGTCGAGTTCCGGGCTGCTCACGCCAAGGTCGGACAGGATGCTGTGACAGGCGTTCATGCGTGCGCCGAGCGCCGTGGCATCTCCGGTCCGGAGGTCGGTGTGGGCACCCTCCACGAGAGCGGCGATCGCGTCGAACGCGGCGTCTACGCCGCGTTTGTCGGTGGTGCGGAGTGCGCGGACGCTGGCGACGGCGGCCGCCGTGTGCCCCGCGACTCCAGTATCGGCGATGACGAGAGGGGGAAGCCATGTGTCTACGAGGGGGCGGGCGACGCCGCTCTCGAAACGGATGGGTCCAGGCGACATCGTCGCGTGTGCGTCGAGACCGCTCGGGGACCCGTGTGCGATGCGCTCAACGAATTGCACGAGTTCGAAGCGGGCTTCGTACGTCAGGTCGATGCCGTGCAGGCGCGCGACGGCGACCGAAATCGCGCTTGCGACGGCGGCGCTGGAGCCGAGCCCGCGGGCAGCGGGGATGCGCCCGGTCACCGTGACATCAACGCCGTCGTGCGCTACTCCCAGTGCGTCGAGGGTGTGTCGAAGTGCCGCCTCAGCCAGATGCTCTTCTCGAGGCGCTGTGCCGTCGTCGACGGCGGCTATCGAGCCGTGGTGATACGGCGTCGACAGCCTCAGCGGGCCGTCCACGGCACGGGCATGTGCGGTGAGCGTGAGCGACCGGACGGGGAACGCGATCGCCGGTCTGCCATAGACGACGGCGTGCTCTCCGAGCAGGATCGTCTTGGCATGGGCAGATCCGTGCGCCCCACGTTCGGGTTCGTGCATGTGTTCTCTCGTCCTGATCATCTCTCGCCCGTCGGCGTCGACCGGGACGGACCTCGACATTTCACGCGTCGGGCTGGCACGACGCAGAATGGAGGAAACGTTCGGCGAACAGTTTATCTCTCCCCGGCGACGGTGTCGGGCGGTTCAGACTACCGGGTTGCTGAGAGTTCCCAGACCATCGATCTCGACGTCGACGACATCCCCGGTCTCGAGCGGCCCGACCCCGGAGGGGGTTCCTGTAAGAATGACGTCACCGGGAAGCAGAGTGAAGACAGCAGACGCGTGCGCGATGATCGCACCGACGGAATGGATCATGTCGCTCAGCGGCGCGTGCTGTCGGACCTCACCGTTCACTCGAGTCTCGATGCTGCCCGTCGTGGGCACGAACTCCGTGTCGACGAGGGGGCCGAGCGGGCAGAACGTGTCGAATCCTTTGCCCCGCGTCCACTGACCGTCTCGCTGCTGCAGATCGCGCGCAGTGACGTCATTCGCCGCCGTGTAGCCGAAGATGACCGTGCCGGCGTCTTCCGCCGCCACGTTGCGGGCGATCGCGCCGATGATGACCGCGAGTTCTCCCTCGTGCTCCACCCGATCGGAGATCTCCGGAAGGACGATGCGGTCGTTCGGCCCGATCACGGCGGTGTTCGGCTTGAGGAACAGCAGCGGCTCTTCGGGAGCCTCTCCGCCCATTTCCCGAGCGTGATCGTGGTAGTTCTTTCCCACAGCAACGACTTTGGAACGCGGGATCACGGGGGCGAGCAGAGTCGCGTCGCTCAGCGGCACTCGCTCCCCGGTCGGGTTGAAGCCCGTGTACATCGGGTCTCCGTCGAGCACGACGAGAGCGTCGTCATCGACGATCCCGTAGTTGATGGCTCCGTCATGGCTGAATCGGGCAATTTTCACGTGGTGCGTCTCCTCGTCGTCTCAGGCGTCTAGCCGGTAGAGCCAGCCGTGGCGGTCCTCGGCCCGTCCGTGCTGGATGTCTGTGAGCTCTCGGCGCAGAGACATCGTGATCTCCCCGGCGACAGCATCCGGTGCACCGATCGTGAAGTCGCGGCTCTTCACCTGCGAAATCGGTGTGATCACTGCCGCGGTGCCGCAGGCGAAGATCTCGGTGATCTCGCCGGAATCCACGCCTTCACGCCACTCGTCGAGAGTGATGTCTCGCTCTTCGACGTTCAGGCCGCGGTCGCGGGCCAGCTGAATGATGCTGTCTCGGGTGACTCCCTCGAGGATGCTTCCCGAGGTCGCCGGGGTGACGAGCGTGTCGCCTCCGCGCACAAAGAACACGTTCATTCCACCCAGCTCATCGACATGCTGACCGGTCTCGGCGTCGAGGAACAGCACCTGAGAGCAGCCGTTCTGCGCGGCTTCCTCTTGCGGAAGCAGTGACGCCGCATAGTTTCCGCCGCACTTCGCCGCACCGGTGCCGCCGCGGCCTGCGCGCGAGTACTCCGTGGACAGCCAGATCGACACCGGGGTGACACCACCGGAGAAGTAGGGGCCTGCGGGCGACGCGATGACGTAGTAGGCGACGGTCTGTGCCGGTCGGACGCCGAGGAACGTCTCGTTGGCGATCATGAACGGGCGCAGATAGAGGCTGCCGTCGTCGTCTGTGGGCACCCAGTCTCTGTCTACCGAGACGACTTGCTTCAGCGAGGCGAGGAAGTCTTCGACGGGCAGCTCAGGGAGCGCGAGACGCTGGGCCGAGCGCTGCAGACGCTCTGCGTTCTTCTCGGGCCGGAACGTCCAGATCGACCCGTCGGCGTGACGATATGCCTTGAGACCCTCGAAGATCTCCTGCCCGTAATGCAGCACAGCCGAGCCCGGATCGAACTGCAGCGGTCCATACGGCTGCAGGCGAGCGTCGTGCCAGCCGGACTCGATGGTCCAGTCGATCGCAACCATATGATCTGAGAAATGGATGCCGAAGCCGGGGTTCGCCAAGATGGCGTCGCGTTCCTCTGCCGACGCGGGTGACGGATTGAGCGTCCGCACGTAGCTGAGGGTGGGCGAGTCTGAAACCGTGCTCATCAGTTGTCCTCTGGTCGGGAATCGGATGCGAGAGCCTCACCGCTGAGGCGGGCGACGATGGCGTCGCCGATCTCGGTTGTCGTGCGCGGCGCGCCGGTGCGCTGCGCAATGTCGGCCTCGACAGCATCCGTGACGGAGGCCGCCTGCGCGCTCAGGCCGAAGTGTTCCAGCATGAGCGCGACCGAGAGAATTGCTGCCGTCGGGTCGGCCTTCTGCTGGCCGGCGATATCGGGCGCCGAACCGTGCACGGGCTCGAACATGCTCGGGAACGCTCCGTCGGGGTTGATGTTTCCGGATGCTGCCAGCCCGATGCCCCCACTGATGGCGCCCGCGAGATCCGTGAGGATGTCGCCAAAGAGGTTGTCTGTCACGATGACGTCGAAGCGGGACGGATCGGTGACCATGAAGATCGTCGCCGCGTCCACGTGCAGGTAGTCGACGTGTGTCTCGGGGAACTCGCGGGCGACGGCGTCGACCGTGCGCTTCCACAGGGATCCGGCGAAGACCAAGACGTTTGTCTTGTGCACGAGAGTCAGGCGTCCGCGACGCGCCGCGGCTTTTTCGAACGCGTACCGAACGACCCGTTCGACACCGTACGCCGTGTTGACAGAGACTTCATTGGCGATCTCATGCTCGGTGCCCTGTCTGATGCTGCCGCCGTTGCCGACGTACGGCCCTTCCGTGCCTTCGCGAATGACGACGAAATCGACCTCGCCGGCATTGCTCAGCGGGCTGGGGACGCCCGGGTAGACGCGTGTGGGGCGCAGATTGACGTAATGGTCAAGGCTGAAGCGCAGCTTCAGGAGCAGACCGCGCTCGATGTTCGCGTCCGTCAGCCGGGGGTCGCCCGGAGCTCCTCCGACCGCACCCAGCAGAATCGCGTCTGTGGCTGAGATGGCGGCGAGGTCATCGTCGGTGAGAACGTCGCCGGTGGCCAGGTACCGCCCGGCACCGAGCGAGAAGCGCTGCTTTGTCAGAGAGACATCGCTGCCGTCCAGCACCCGATCGAGGACCTTCTCTGCCTCGGCGATGACTTCTGGTCCGATCCCGTCTCCGGGGATGACGGCGAGTGAGAGGGTGCGTGACATGTGGCTCCTGCAACTGTGATGTGTGACTGTGTTAAGCCTACCGCCGTCGCACGTCGCGCACGGCGGACAAGTGTCACCGGTCGAGCCGGTGCATCCACCCGTGACGGTCGGCGATGCGACCGTGCTGGATGCCGGTGAGTTCGGCGCGGAGTTCGCGCGCGACGGGGCCGGTCTTGGCATCCGCCGTCACCCACTCGCGATCCCGATCCGCCAGCCGCGAGATGGGCGTCACGACGGCGGCGGTTCCGGTGGCGAAGATTTCGGTAATCGCCCCCGATGCGATGCCGTCGAGCATCTCATCGAGCTGAAGATCCCGCTCGACGACCTCGCGTCCGCGCTCGCGCGCGATCTGCATGATGCTGTCGCGTGTGATTCCCTCAAGGATGCTGCCCGTGACGGCCGGCGTCAGAAGCGCCCCCTCCTGGGTGACGAAGAACACGTTCATGCTTCCCGCCTCATCGATGCGTCCGGTCGATGGATCCGCGAACAGCACCTGCGAGCAGCCGTGACGCTGCGCCTCGGCCTGAGGCAGAAGCGATGCCGCATAGTTTCCACCGCTTTTCGCTGCCCCCGTGCCGCCTCGCCCCGCGCGCGCGTGCTCGGTGGACAGCCACAGCGAGACGGGGGAAAGCTCGCTCGCGAAGTACGGTCCCGCTGGCGACGCGATCACCTGGTAGGAGGCGCGACGTGCCGCACGGACGCCGACGAACGGCTCGTTGGCGAAGAGAAACGGCCGCAGATAGAGGCTGTGTTCGTCTCCTCCGGGCACCCAATCGGCATCGACGGCGATCAGCTCACGCAGTGACGCCAGGAAGTCGTCTGTGCTCAGCTGTGGGAGCGCGAGACGCCCGGCAGAGCGCTGGAGCCGGGCTGCGTTCCTCTCGGGTCGAAATGCCCACATCGACCCGTCGGAGTGCCGGTACGCCTTGAGTCCTTCGAACACTTCCTGCCCGTAGTGAAAGACCGCGGCGGCTGGCTCGAGCTCGATCGGACCATAGGGCTGGACGCGCGCGCTCTGCCACCCCTCGCCTGCGGTCCAATCGATTATGACCATGTGGTCGGTGAAATGCTGGCCGAAGCCGGGGTCACTGAGGACGCGCTCCCGTACCGCCGGCGGTGTGGGGCGGTCGGTGAGCTGACGGGAGAACGTCAGCGGCGCGGGTGCGGCTGTGAGAGTCATGGCAACCTTTATTGAGGCTGACGCCGAGACACACTGGTTTCTGGCGTGCGGAATGGATGCTGTGGAAGAGCCGGGTGGCGGATGCTCGTGGCCGCGGCTGCGCGAGGCAGCGCACGATTCCGTCCCCCGAAGAGGATGCGCCGATCGGTGCGTCGGGCGATGACGGATGGGCAGACATTGCCCAGGTCGACGGCGGCGTCGGTCACGCCGGATTCGGCCGTAATGCCGTCACACGCGTTGACGGTGACGGCAATGTCGAATTTATCAGGTTCTGCCCCACTCGCAGAACCGCGTTGTAAGGTGAACGCGACGGCATTCGGGAGCGAAAGGAAGACACGATGAGCATCGGAGCAGGGATCTTTCTCCTCGCCATCGGCGCGATTCTCACATTCGCGGTCAACGTGGACGTACAGGTCGTCGATCTCGACATGATCGGCTACATCTTGATGGCGTGCGGGCTCCTCGTCGTGATCATCGGCATCGTGCTCTCGTTCCGCAAGAGGCACACCGTCGTCACCCGGCGTGAGGGGATCGACCGCAGGACGGGTCAGCGGTACGACTCCACGGATCGCGGCGACCGGCTCTAGACACCACAGCGGGCGGCGGGCTCCTCGTGGAGCCCGC
>NZ_JAPCHX010000005.1 GCF_026107415.2 Microbacterium sp. MPKO10 | reverse complement strand
CATGGTCGCCGGGGACACCAGCAGCGTTACCGATGTCGTTTGTGAAACAAATGCGGTGCAACGGCAACACCCACAAAGTCACGATCGATGCCCACGGGGATGTGTTGAACCTGGGAGACACGGAACGGTTTTTCACTGCGAAGCAGCGCCTTGCTCTGGTTGCACGGGATGGGACCACGTGTGCGGCAGCGGACTGCGACATCCCCGCCTGGCTATGTGAAGCACACCACATCCAGGGGTGGGACAACGGCGGCCCCACCAACCTCGACAACGGAGTCCTGCTCTGCTGGTTCCACCACCGGTTAGTCGAACACAGCGAATGGGCGATCACCCGCAACCACGACGGCCACCCGAAACTCGTGCCACCAGGCTGGTACGTAAACCGGCGATACCTCGGCAAACGACACCGACCAGGCGACAACGAAGACGGCGATGGTCCTGGGGAGAGTCCAGGCGGCGACGGTCCCAGCGGCGGTGACCGACCGAGCGATGGTGGCCGGCCAGGCGGTAGCGGCTGTCCCGGAGGCAGTGGCGGCCTCGGAAACGGTACCGGTTCCGAACAGAGAGGCAGTCCCGAGGGGCCAGACATTCCCGGAGACGACCCACCTGACTACGGGCGAGATACCGGGCCGCGCACCTAGCGTACGCGGCGGCCCCAACACACGTAACGCACAAGCAGAACAGCTTGAAGCGTTACTCGGAGTACGCCGACACCGCGTGAATCGCCCGGCAAGAGCGACGGGCTCTTCCGAGCCGAGGGGTGCCAGCTTCGGCAGGGGTCAGTCGGCCAGATACCCCGTAGCTGGATCAATCCCGGCAAGAAAATCACGAATCTGCTCTTCGTGCTGCTCAACGGTGAAGTCGAGGGGAAGATGGCTGCCAAGAGAGAAGCCATAGTCCTTATTGGGGCCCGTCACCCAGTCATAGTGGTAGCTGCCATCGCCGTCGCGCCGCCTCACCACGAAAGTCTCGCCGTCAACCGTGACATCACCCACGTCGACGTACGTCTCCATATCGGGCGGAGCCGGACTCCAGCGCCACTCGCCGTCCGGCGGCTCATCACTGATTTCACCGGTCATGGTGCTTCACGATATATCGCTTGTGACGAGAAGATCACGACCGGCGCCGTGCCGGGAGTCGCGGATAGAGCCAGAACAGCGCAATCGTTCCGATGATTGCACGAACTGCTGCAAAGACGAGCACCCACCAGCCAATCGCATTATCGGCAGTGAGAAGCACGACACCGATGATGACGAGAGCGACATCGGCAGCATACGGAACTTTCAGCCAGAACAGCAGACGAGCATCTGGTGACCGGGCAGCATCCGCATCACCAGACGATTCCGGCTCGCCCATGGGTCACCGCCAGCCGAGCTCCGGCGCTACATACTTCACGACGCTCTCAAGCAACGTTGCGTTGTACTCGACGCCGAGCTGATTCGGCACCGTCAACAGCAGCGTGTCTGCCTCAGCAATAGCCGTGTCCTCGGCGAGTTCCCGCACGAGAGCATTCGGCTCGCCGATGTAGCTCTTGCCAAAACGTGCGAGACCACCGTCAAGATGACCGACCTGATCCGCACTCTCCGCCTGCGCACGCAGCCCGAAGTACCGGAGGTCATCATCTGTGACGAGCGGCATGATGCTGCGGCTCACAGACACCCGCGGCTCGCCCTCATGTCCAGCATCCGCCCATGCCTTCCGGTAAAGGCGAATCTGCTCAGCCTGCAACTCGTGGAAAGGAACACCGGTGTCTTCCGTGAGCAACGTCGAACTCATGAGGTTCATGCCCTGCTGTCCCGTCCACTCGGCCGTGGCACGCGAGCCGGAACCCCACCAGATGCGCTTCTCGAGCCCAGGCGAGCGCGGCTCAATGGCGAGCGCACCTGTGTGGCCAGCCATCTGTGGGTTCGCCTTCGCGACACCGGCACCGATGATGGCGGCACGAAAGACCTCGGTCTTCTGCCGGGCAACATCAGCATCGCTTGTCTCTTCCGACGTGACATATCCAAATGACTCGAAGCCGCGATCAGCGTGCTCAGGTGATCCGCGACTGATGCCGAGCTGCAGGCGACCTCCGCTGATCAGATCTGCCGCTGCTGCTTCCTCGGCCATGTAAAGAGGATTTTCATACCGCATGTCGATAACTCCGGTACCGAGTTCGATGTGCTTCGTGCGTGCAGCCATCGCCGCGAGGAGCGGAAACGGAGAAGCCAGTTGCGGCGCAAAGTGATGAACACGGACGTACGCTCCGTCGACGCCGACCTCCTCGGCAGCCTCCGCCAACTCGATCGTCTGCATCAGAGCATCCTGGGCCGTTCGGACTCGCGAGCCCGGCACGCTCTGATAATGGCCGAACGAGAGAAAGCCAATGTTCTTCATATGTGGGTTAGCGTCCCGGTTGACGCGCGTATTCCTCTGATTCTGCAACGCGGTGGATCCTCACAGGCCACGCCAGCGAACCTCGGTGCCGCGCGGGCTCGCGACGGTGCCTGCGGCACTTCATAGGGTAAGGCTCGTGGCGCTGGTGGAGTTCGACAATTTCACCAGCATCCGGGGCCCTGGCACGTAGCATGGGCGCATGAGGTCACCCGCGACGCTTTCCGACATCGTCACCTCGTTTCTCGACGTCGTCCACGACCGGCTGCTCGCCGATCGCCGCGGTGATGTCGCCGATTACATTCCCGAGCTCGCCGATGCCGAACCCGACAGATTCGGTCTCGCCCTCTGCGGGCTGAATGGACGCGTTTACGAAAGCGGCGACACGGGTGTCGAATTCACGATCCAGTCAGTGTCGAAGGCGTTCGTCTATTCACTCGCCCTCGACGACAACGGGCTGAACGCCGTCCACACGCGGGTCGGAGCCGAACCCAGCGGCGAGGCATTCAACTCGGTCAAACTTGAGTCGAGCACGGGACGCCCGCCGAACCCCATGGTGAACGCGGGAGCGATCGTGACGACGGCCCTGGTGAACGGGGCGGATCCCGAGCATCGGTTCGAGCGCATCCTCGATCGTCTCAGCGCCTTCGCCGGCCGCGACCTGACCGTCGACGAGTCGGTGTTCGCGTCGGAACGCACATCGGGCGACCGCAATCGCGCACTCGCCTACCTCATGCGCAGCGCCGGCTCGCTGATCGCAGGAGTGGACGAGACACTCGACGTGTACTTCCGGCAGTGCTCCGTGCTCGTCACATCGCGGGACCTCGCCGTCATGGGCGCCACTCTGGCGAACGGCGGCGTCAACCCGCTCACCGGCCGCCGCGTCACGAGCGCCGAGACCTGCCAGCACGTCATGACCATCATGGCGACGTGCGGCATGTATGACTATGCGGGGGAGTGGCTGCTTCGTGCGGGGCTTCCGGCGAAGTCCGGTGTCGCGGGCGGGCTCGTCGCAGCATCCCCCGGTGAGTTCGGGCTTGGCCTGTACAGTCCGCGCCTTGATCACAGCGGGGCGAGCGTACGTGCGGTCGTCGCGGCGCAGCAGCTCGCCAAGCGCTTCGGCCTTCACATTCTGCACCGCCCGCTGACGCTATCGGCGGCCGAGGTCGCGGCGGCGGCAGACGAACTCGACGAGGGGCTTGGTGCAAGCCAGGATGCTGCTGCCGCGCAGCTGCTCGCCGAGAACGCCGATGACCTCGCTGTGTGGCGGCTGCGCGGCTACATCGACTTCGACGGTGCCGAGCGGCTTCTGCTCGATCTCGATGACTGGCTCGAGTCCCGGCCGCCGGAGCGCATCGCACCGGCGGTGATCGTGCTCGACCTGACCGAGGTCACACAGCTGCAGTCTGTCGCCGTGTGGATGCTCGCAGCGCTCGCGTCATGGTGTGGCGAGCGAGGCATGCGAGTCATCGCGAGTGATCCGCAGGGCCGCAGCCTCGGTGTCGCCGGCCTGTCGCAGTTCGCCGACTTCGAGACGGCCGTTCAGGATGCTGCAGAGTCGACGACCGGCGACGACTGAGCTCGGTCCTGCGATAGGACAGAGCTCAGTCGTCACTGTCGCGACTTACAGCGCCAGATCAGTCAATGTCAACGAGTCCCTGAGAAATCATGCTGTCTGCCGCTGCCACAACGGCGTCTTGCCACGGCCGAGGGCTGAAGCCCAGCACACGACGAGCCTTCTCAGTCGACACCTGTTTGCGATACCCCAACTCAGCCACCATCAGACGCAATGCCGGAGCCGACCCGGCAGCAGCACGCACCTCGGCATCGGGAATTGAGCCTGTCGGAACCTTGCGAGCCCGGTCGCCGAGCCGGTCACGCAGGGCCGCTCCGACCTCTGCCAGCGGGACGGACGCCGACTGAGCCGAAATGAGGAACCGCTCGCCGGCAGCATCCGGAGTCGTGAGCGCGGCGATATGTGCCTCAGCCACATCGCGAACATCGACAAACGGAGCGGCGAAGTCGGGGTAGCCCGGAAGCTGTCCACTGATGATCGGGACAATCAAGTTGTTGGCACCCGAGATACGAGATCCGATGAGGGGGCCGACTACGGCGACCGGAAGAATCGTCGTGAGCTGCAAGGCGCCGCCCTCAGAAACAACGAAATCCCAGGCCGCACGCTCAGCGAGAACTTTGCTGCGCCCGTAGATGTCCATGCCCGGACCATCGAGAACCGACCAGTCGTCTTCGGTGAACGCACGATCCAGCGGCGGGTGCCCGAACCCAACTGCATGGAACGCCGAGGTCTGCACCACCCGGGGAACGCCGGCATCACGAGCCGCTCGGAGAACACGGAGAGTGCCCTCGCGTGCCGGAACGATGACGTCGTCTTCGTGCGCGATGGGCCCAGCGGGAACCGGAGAAGCGACGTGGATGACAGCATCCACACCGCTGACGGCCTCGGACCACCCGGCGTCAGAGAGAAGATCGGCCTCGACGACCTCGAGACGATCGTCGTGCTCTGCGCCGGCCTCTCGGAGAGCCGTGCGAACGGCCGCCTCGGAGCCAAGATCGCGGAGCGTTGTGCGAACACTATGCCCTGAGTCGAGAAGCTGGAGGATGATGTGGCCGGCGATGTAGCCCGTGCCACCCGTGACGAGAATGTTTTGAGAAGCCATACTTCTTCCTTTCGATTTCATTGGTGGCTCCACCATCTCGCCGTCCCTCCGAGCGATCCAGATCCCCTGCGTTCCTAGTAGTGGCAGGGACATGTTCGCCGTGCGGGTGAGGTGTTTACCATGGGGTGTGAGCGACACAGATAACCTGCTCGGTGAGTTTCTGAGGGCACGGCGTGAGCTGGTCTCGCCAGCCGCCGTCGGCATTCCGATTCAGCGCAATCGACGTGTCGCGGGTCTGCGCCGTGAAGAAGTCGCGATGCTCGCCGGCATCAGTGTTGAGTACTACCTGCGACTCGAGCAGGGGCGTGATCGGCATCCGTCAGAGCAGGTGCTGACCGCTCTGGCGCGTGTGCTGTTCCTCGAGGATGAGGCAGCGGCATACCTTCTACAGCTCGCGGCTGCGGATCGTACGCCCCGAAAGCTGCGACGGTATCGCGCGGAGTCCCCGCCTGCCAGCCTCATGAAACTCGTTCCGACGCTGCCGTTCCCGGCGTTCGTCGAGGGGCGGTACCTTGACGTTCTTGCGGCAAATCCGCTCGCGACCGCGGTATCTCCTCGGCTTACCAGCGGGCATAATCGCCTGCGCGATGTTTTCCTTGACCCCGAAGAGCGGGCTCTGTTCCCCGAGTGGGAAGAGACAGCGGCGGCGCTCATTGCGGGCTTCCGCCAATCCGTCGGTTCAGATGCCGACGATGCTCGTGTTGTCGAGCTCGTCGGAGAGCTGTCGGTCGCGAGTCCGACCTTCAGCCGTCTGTGGTCGCGCCACGATGTTCGCGAACGTCAGGGCGGGACGGTCACGTTTCAGCATCCGAGTCTCGGCGATCTGATGGTGCACAGGGAAAAGCTCGAGGTTACGGGAACCGATGGGATCGTCCTCGTCATCTACCATGCGGCACGCCCGAAGGACGATGAGAAGCTGGCCCTGCTCGGGGCGATGGTCGCAGGCGAGACAGGTGCAGATATTTCGGATGCTGCTGAGAGCACGGAAGAGGCGGACAGGAGTGTGCGGCCAGAGCCTCACCGGCCGCGCAGCCGCATCTTCTGAAGACGGAGGCTGTTAGAGACGACGAGCACACTCGACAGGCTCATCGCCGCCGCCGCGATGAGCGGATTCAGCAGCCCGATCGCCGCAATGGGCAGCGCCGCGGCGTTGTAGCCGAAGGCCCAGCCGAGATTCCAGCGGATCGTGCGCCGCGTGCGCCGCGCCAACGCGATGGCCTCGGGCACAGCGAGCAGATCGTCACGCACCACGATGATGTCTGCCGACTTCATAGCGATGTCCGTTCCTGTCGCGACAGCAAGGCCGAGGTCGGCCGCGGCCAGCGCGACGGAGTCGTTGATGCCGTCGCCCACCATCGCGACCTTCGTACCGTCATGCTGCAGTTGACGAATCACATCGGCCTTCTGCGCGGGCAGGACCCCGGCATACACATCGTCAACTCCTGCCTCTGTGCCGATCCGACGACCCGCCTGCTCCGAATCGCCGGTCAGCAGGACGGTGCGGATGCCCTGAGCGCGCAGCGCCCTGATGGCCATGACAGCATCAGGCTTGATGGTGTCGCCGACCTCGATCACCCCGACCGCGCGTCCGTCGATCGAGACAACGACAATCGTGCGGGCGCTGTCGATCGCATCGCGGATCTGCGTCGCTGCGGCATCCAGGGCGACGCCGTGTTCACGCATGAGCGCCGGACTTCCGACCAGCACCACTGCACCGTCAACGCGGGCCTCGGCGCCCTGCCCCGGGTGTGCTGCGAAGTCGCGTGCCTTGGGCAAATCGACGATGCGGCGCTTCGCCTCAGAGAGCACAGCGGCGGCCACGGCATGTTCAGAACCGAGTTCAACGGACGCTGCAACGCGCAGCACCTCGTGCTCCGGCACCTCAGCCACAGCGGTGACCGCGTGCACCGTCATGCGACCGGTGGTGAGGGTGCCTGTCTTGTCGAGAACGACCGTGGAGATCATGCCACTGGCCTCCAGCGCGTCGTGGCCTTTGATCAGGATGCCGAGGCGTGCCCCTCTGCCTACACCGACCATGAGCGCTGTCGGCGTCGCCAGACCAAGGGCGCACGGGCAGGCGATAATGAGCACCGAGATGCCGATGCCGAATGCGCGTGTGAAGGGCGTGCCCGTGAATGTCCACACGGCAGTGACGAGGATCGCGAGCACGATGACACCGGGTACGACGTACCCGGTGATGCGATCGACGAGTGTCTGGACTCCGGCCTTCCGTGCCTGTGCCTGCTCGGCGAGGGCGGCCATCTGGGCGAGCTGTGAGTGAGCACCGACGGAGGTTGCCCGCAACAGCATCCGCCCATTCGTGCTGACGGTTCCGCCCGTGACGGTTGACCCGGGCGACACGTCGACGGGTACCGGCTCACCCGTCATCATGCTGGTGTCCACGGCCGCGATTCCCTCGATGACTTCGCCATCGCACGGGATCGTCTCGCCCGGCAGTACAACGACCTCGTCGCCCGATGTCAGTGCCGCGATGGGCTCGACGCTGTCCGCGTCGTCGCGTCTGATGCGCACGTGAGTTGCCGCGAGCTCTCCGAGAGCTCCAAGAACATCCCCTGCCTTCCGCCGGGAGCGTGTCTCGAAGTAGCGGCCTGCCAGCTGGAATGTGGTCATCCCGGCTGCCACATCGAGGTAGATCGAGCTGGCTCCCGCGGGCGTCATCCCAAACCCCAGCCAGAATCCCGGGTCGCCGGAGTCGCCGAATCCGAAAATGAGGGAGAGCACGGCCCAACCGAACGACGCCGTGATGCCGAGCGACACAAGGGTGTCCATGCTCACTGAGCCGTGTCTCAGATTGCGCAGGGTGGCCCGGTGGAACGGCCATGCCGCCCACGTCACGATCGGCAGAGCAGCGATCACACACACAGCTTCCCAACCGGGAAAGCGCCAGCCCGGCACGAGGGCGAGCACGATCGTGATGTCCATGAGCGGGACCGTGAGCAGGGCGGAGACCACGAGGCGTCGGCGCAGTGAAGTGATGCGGTTCTCGGTCGCCCGCTTCGACCACGTGTCGTCGGCGTCGTCGTGTATGTGTGCGCCGTATCCGGCTTTCTCGACCCGGGAGATGGCGGCAGCAGCATCCGTGCCAGCCCCGTACACGCGGGCGCGTTCTGTCGCGTAATTGACGGTGGCGCTGACACCGTCGAGCTGACCAAGCGCGCGTTCGACGCGGCGGGCGCACGCGGCGCAGGTCATCCCGGAGATGTCGAGATCGAGCACGTCGTCGCTGATTGTATCGTTGACGGGCTCGCCAGAACGGTCTCGGGCGGAGCGTTCGGAGAGATCGCGGCGGGCGTTCGGGTCGGAGATCGATGTCGTAGCGCGCGTTGTCATGAGGATGGAGTCGATTCTGTCGAGCGGACGGTGGGTGCGGGCGAGGGAGCCGTCGTCGACTGCCGTTCCATGAGCGACTGCAGCATGGCGTTGTATTCGTCGAATTCGTCATCGCGGCCCGTGTCAAAGTGCCGATCCGTGCGCCGGGCCTCGCGGGAGTCCTGCCGTGACCACTGCACCGCTAGAACGACGATCACAATCATGAGCGGAATCTCGCCGCCCGCCCATGCGACGCCTCCGCCCACGTACTGCGATGCCTGCAGATCTGCCCACGGCATATCCAGGTATCGATAAAACGTCTCGGCGACGATGTCGTTGCTCGTCATGAGGATGACGCCGAAGAACGCGTGGAACGGCATTGCGGCGAGAACGAACCCCAGTTTTCCGATGTGCGGCAGCGGCCGTGGCGGTCTGTCAACCCCGATGACGAGGGAATAGAACAGGTACCCGATGATAAGGAAGTGCACGTTCATGAGCTGATGTGCCCAATGGAAACGCATGTATTCGCCGAATATCGGGCTGAAGTAGAGCCCGTAGTACGACACTACATAGCCGATGAACACCAGCAGCGGGTTGTAGATCACCTGCATCGGCTTCCACGACAGCATCCGCGTCAGCCATTCGTGAACGCCAGCCGGACGTGTGCGTGAGGGCTTCGATGCGCGGAGCAGCAGAGTCACGACGCCGCCGAGAACGAGGAACATCGGCGCGAGCATGTTGAGCGTCATGTGGACGATCATGTGGATGCCGAAATCTGGCGCGGAGTAACGACCGAAACCCGAACTCGTGATGAACACCGTGATCGCCCAGCCCGCGATCCATGCGACGGTCCGGCCGAGTGGCCAGGAATCGCCACGGCGACGCAGCACGCGTACGGCACTGAGGTAGACGGCGGTCGCGGCAAGTGCAACGGCGAGAAAGAGGATGTTGACACGCCAGTCCGTAAACAGCACGTCAGGGGTAGGAGCATCCGGAGTCTCGAACCCCATGTAGACCTCGGCGATCGACGTGGCCTGAAAGTAGTTGGGCGGAGGGATGCGGCTGATCGCGACGTCGATGGCCGTCCACGCAGCGGCGCAGAGCCCGGCTGTGGCAAACGTGATGGTGAGCGCCCGGTCGGTGAGTCTTCCCGTGCGCAGGCGCCACGCGAAGGCGACGACCAGCAGCAGCTCGACGCCGAGGACGGCGCTGCGCACCGCGATCTGCCAGCCGGTCGTGGAATCGAGACCGGTTCCCGCCAGTTTGAATAGAGACACGATCGGGTCGGTCAGAATCATCACGCCCAGGCTCCCTGCGACGATCCCCGTGAATCTGGTGAGGACGCGCGGCGGCATCAGACGGCCGGTGGCGACGCGTGCTGCGGCGACGATCAGTACGCCGAAGTGCACGGCCGCGGCGATGGTGAGCAAATACCCGGAGTCCCCTCCGAGATCATGATTTTTGCCGACGAGAAGCTGGCCGACCGCCGCCGGGGCGAGAAGGGCAAGCACACTGGCACCGAGAGGAATGAGCAGTCCCGTCCAGCGCGCCGCCAACTGGCTCGCGATGCACACGAGTCCGGAGAGCACGAACGCGATCGTCCACGCCTTCGGGTGGTCGCTCGCGCTGTAGAGATACGCGAAGCCGCCCGCATCGCTCAACTTTGCCAGCGGCACGCCGTTTGCGTCGGCAGCCTCGAGCACGATGAGGGTGCCGGCTGAAATAGACCAGAGCGCCGAGCTGATGCGCAGCACCGTGAGCTCGACTCCGACGGGAATTGTCGTCGAGGCCTTGCCACGGGCGTCGCGCAGAAAGAGCACCGTGACCAGGGCGCCGAACGTCGCCGCTGAGGCGACGCCGGCGATGACGTGCGCGATAGTGGTTGCGACGGCCACGCCGTACCCGGGAAATCCCGACACAACGGCCGTGTACGGATCGGCACCCGCGACGACGGCTGTCGCGATGGGAAGGCCGAAGAGAATCGCGATGCCGGTGACCAGTACCACAGCGATGAGTCCGCGATGACGGTGGACCTGGGGAGCGCTGGTGTCCGGGGACGTGCTAGGAGAGACAGGTGTGCTGGCGGACTCAGCGGAACGTGGGGTGCCGGGGGAGCGCGCTTCGCCGTGAGTCTCTGGCCAACCGGCCCCTCTGGCGGTGACGGCGGAAGGAGTGTGCACAATCCCTAATTCTACATGAGATAGTAGTTATGCCGGATGCTGTTGGACGGAGAAGATCGTGGTCGAAGACGCGTGGCTGCAATGGACGCTCGCACTCGTTTTCGTGGCGACGGCACTGCACTCGGTGGGGCTCGCTGCCGCAAGCCGCACCATCGGGAGCGGTATCGGCCATGGCTTGCACATGGTCATGAGCCTGGACATGGTTGCGATGTGCTGGCCGTGGTGGACGGCGATCCCCGCACTGCCACAGGGGGTGTTCTTCGGAGCGGCGGCGGTCTGGTACGCCTCACGGCTCGGGCAACGTTGGCGTCGCGGCCAGGCGACAGCTCGGTTCGTACTGCATCAGGCGTCGCATGCCGTCATGATGCTGGTGATGGTGTGGATGGTCGCCGCGATGGGGCCGGCAGTGGCGTCGCAGGGCGAAGCTTTAGCGTCGGCGGGTGGACACAACCACGGGACGCTCGGCCCAGTCGCCGGGCTCAGCGGCTCGATTCTCGTCGCCCTTCTTATCGCGGCAGGGGTCATCTTCGCACTTGACGCCGCACGGCGACCCGCAGGCCGGCTGCACGCGACGACGAATGCCGCGATGTGTGTGGGGATGGTCGTCATGTGCTGGCCGATGATGACGAGCTGATGTTCGCTCCGACTCCGATCACCGACACCGTTGTGCTGCTGGTGCAGATCGTCCATACGCTCGGACTTCTCGTCTTCGCGGGCGTGGTCTTCAGCGAGGTCGGAGTGCTGCGCGACCGTGAGACGCCGCGACTCCTGCGGCGAATTCGCATAGCGGCGGGAATCAGCGCGATCGTGTGCGCCCCTCTGCTCGTCGTGACCGAGGCGTTGCGCGTCTCGGGTCGTGAGATCGACGCCATCACTGCGCCGAACGCGTGGGCCCCGGCGATCTGGTGGCAGCTTGCGGCGACCGGGGCGGTCTCAGTGGCCGGAGTCTGCCTCGCGGGCGCCGTACTCTGTCTCCGCCGTCGGGCGCTCGTACACGTGGACGATAACCGTGCGGTCACCATCTCGACCGAGCGTCGCGGGCGAGATGTCGTCGCTCTCACGAACCGCGGAGTGGACGCGTGGGGAATCGTCGCCGTATTTGCTGCCGCTGCCGCGGCATCCGTCCCCGTGCTTCTCGGACACACACAGAGTGTTCATCCGCACGGGCTTGTGCAGCTGGTCGACGTCGTGCATCTGCTGGCCGGGGCATTCTGGGTCGGAGGGACGTGCGCATTGGCTCTCTGCTACCGTGCGGCACGAGTCGGGGAGGGCAGCGGTGAAGCTGCGGTGACCGCACTCATCACCGTTCGGTTCTCGACGATCGCGCTCGCGACGGTGATTGCACTCGTGTGCGCCGGGGGAGTGCTGGCGCTGCTGGTTCTCGATTCCCCCGCAGAGATTGCGACAACGGGCTGGGGGCGCATTCTCGTCATCAAGACCGTCCTCGTGCTCTGCGTAGGCGCTGCCGCCGCCTGGAATCGGTGGCGACTGCTGCCGCACGTGACACGGCATCTGGATGCTGCTGCGCAGTGGAGTGCATTACGCACTGTCGTGCTGATCGAGGCTGCGCTGCTCGTGGTCATCGTCGTGGTCAGCGGCCTGCTCGCGAATGCTGATCCGCACGGTCATGGTGCCCTGGAAGCCGTGGCCGCCGTGGGCTCGTCTGTCAGATCCTGATGGCCACGGGAACACGACGGGTCCGTGCAGGGGGCCAACGTCGTGTCGTCAGGCGCTCGGCGCGCAGGTGAAGCCCTGGATCACCGGTGAGGTCACCGATCACCGCCAGCGCGTTGGCGAGGTGAACGGGGCCGGCTTGCTTCGCCGCGGCATCGTCAGCCGCTAGTTCGAGGAGGAGCGTCGTCGCGCGCTGGAACTCGCGCCCGGCTCGCAGACGCTGTGGAAGGCACGCGGCGTTGAGCACCGCGACACGCTGCAGCAGGTGATGTCGGCTTCGCAGGTGAGCGTATTCGTGCGCCACTACGGCTTGCAGCTGAGGGCGCGTGAGTGATTCCTCGAGCCGGGAGGGGATGATGATCGCCGGGTCGCGGCCCGGGAGTGAGCACGCGATAACGTCGTCACTCGTGATTCGCGCGAGTGTCAGTGCGCGGCGTTCCTCGATCGAAGCATGAGCGGGGACGACGTCTTGGAACGACACGCGGAAGTCATGAACGATGGGCTCAGACGTCGTGACGATGAATCCGACGGCGGCGCCAATGGCTCCGAGCCCCAGCCAAGACGTCGCGGTGAGCGCGATTGCCGTGGCGCCGTCGGGAGCGTCCGCGGCCATGAGGCCACCGATGACCGCCGTGACGATCGAGCCGATGACGCTCACACAGCCAAGTGAGAACAGGCTGAACCAGAGCACAAGAGTGGTGCGGGGGTGGTGGACCGCCCAGGGCCCGGCCCGAAGGGCAGCGGGGGTGACGACGAGCAGAATCAGGGCGATCGCGATGAAGACGGCGGACGACAGCATCCGACTCTACGACTTTCGGCGCTTTCCGCGCGTCGAGTCGAGGGCGGAACGCAGCACGTCAAGGTCGTCGGTGCTGAGGTCACCAGTGAATTTCAGTAGCGCAGCACGGCGATCCCGGGCATCGGCGAGGGCCGTGTGCATCGACAGGCTCGCCTGCTCAGTCTCAGAGTGCGCCGGCGCAAAGCGCACCCTGCGCGGCGATTCGACGATCCGTGTAACGAGGTGCTTCTTCTCAAGACGGTCAAGCGTGGTGAGGACCGTTGTGTACGCGGGAGCTGCCCCGGTCAGTGACTGCTGGATGTCGTGGGCGCTGAGCGGCGCATCCGCCGACCACAGTGCCGTCATGATCGCACGCTCGAGCTCTCCGCGCTCGCGTGTCTTTGGTCCGGCCACTGCTGCTCCTCTCGCCAGCAATGCTACAGCGTGACACCGTCGCCGACGGTGTCAGCGGGGACACGCTTGGCACGGTCGATCGCCGATGGAGCGGGAGCGCCACTTGAGAGTCTGTCGATCAGCTCGTCGAGCACGAGTGCGACGGTGCGAGGCATGTCGACAGCATCCGGATCGAGCAGCCACTGCACCTGCAGGCCGTCCATGACCGCGATCACCGCATTCGCGGCATCCTGCACCTCTGTGTCGATCTCGCGGCCAGCGACGCCGGCAATGACGCCCGCGATCTTGCGGCGCAGCCCGGCGAAACGGCCACGGAAATACTCTTGCGCGGGGTGGTCGTCGGTGACCGATTCAGCGGAGAGCACCGCGTACGTCTGCACCACGCCGGGGCGCGACATATTCGCAATGACAGTGTCAAGCATGTGTTCGAGGAAGGCAGGGCCCTCCACCTGAGCGCGCGCCTTCACGCCGTTTGTCTCTTCGCCGTCGCGATATTTGAGGACCGCGACGAGCAGCCCCTCTTTCGAACCGAAGTGGTGCAGCACACCCGCGTGGGTCATGCCTGCCTCTGCCGCGATCTCGGCAAGCGCTGCATTGTTGTAGCCGCGAGTGCCGAAGACCGTGAGCGCAGCTTTCAGAATGCTCTCGCGCTTCGCCGCCGTGCGCGCTTGCGGTCGCACCGCGCGTGATGCGGCCGGCACAATGCCGCCGCCTGCCGTCTGTCGTCCCATGCGCGGTCCTCTCTCGCTTCATAAGCTTACGACGCTGTTACCAAAACGTGATTGGAAATACTTACTAACTTGTTTGTAAGTATTGCTACAGTCTCAACACGAGTCAATCTCGACTTTCGACAGTATCGATTCCTCAGAGTGGAGCAATCGTGGGAATTACCCTCACCAAAGAGGACAGCGAGCTGCGGTCGCGCATTCGTGCCGTCCCGCTCGAGAGCCGCGTGCGTCTGCTGACCGGCCAGACGCCGTGGGCACTGCATCCGCTGCCCGAACTCGACCTGGGGACACTCGTTGTCTCCGACGGGCCCATCGGAGTGCGCGGCGTCGACGAGGAGCACACCGCCTCAGCACAGCTGCCGAGCCCGTCCGCCCTCGCCGCGACGTGGGATCCGCAGCTCGCTGCAGACCTCGGCGACCTCGTCGCCCGCGAGGCAAAACGCAAGAACATCGATGTCGTTCTCGCACCCGTCATCAACCTGCAGCGCACTCCCGTGGGCGGCAGACACTTCGAATGCTTCTCAGAAGATCCGCTGCTGACGACAGTTCTCGCCCGGTCATACATCGCAGCGATTCAGAAGCGTGGCGTCGCCGCGTGCGTGAAGCACTACGTCGCCAACGAGTCAGAGACGGACCGCACCAGCTACGTCGCCCGCATCGACGAGCGGACGCTGCGCGAGGTCTACCTCGCCCCGTTCGAAGCGATCGTTGCGGACGGCGTGTGGAGCATCATGGCCGCCTACAACCGCATCGACGACGGCGTCGAATCAAACCTTGCCACCGAACACACGCACCTGCTCGTCGACGTGCTGAAGCACGAGTGGGGCTTCGACGGCGTGGTCATCAGCGACTGGCTCGCCACGCAGTCAACCGCTCCGAGCGCGAATGCCGGGCTCGACCTCGTGATGCCCGGCCCGGGAGGACCGTGGGAGCAGAACCTGCTCGACGCCGTGCGCGCGGGCCGGGTGAGCGAAGACACGATCGACGACAAGGTCGAACGGATGCTGCGGCTCGCCGCGCGCGTCGGAGCTCTCGGCCGCCCCGCATCCACGCCTCCGGGAGTCGACGTGCCGCGTGACGGCATCGACCCAGACACCCCGTCGGCAGAGGCGACGCGCGCGCTGCTGCGCGATACTGTCGCACGATCGATCGTGGTGCTGCGCAATGACGGCATCCTGCCCCTCGACGCTGGCGCTGGTGCTGGTGCTGGTGCTGGTGCTGGTGCTGGTGCTGGTGCTGGTGCTGGTGCTGGTGCTGGTGCTGGTGCTGGTGCTGGTGCTGGTGCTGGTGCTGGTGCTGGTGCCGCAGGCCGCACAGCGCCAACGAGCATTGCGCTGCTCGGGCCGAACGCGGTCGACCCGTTCATCCAGGGCGGAGGCAGCGCATTCGTACACGCTCCCTACACGACGAGTCCCGAGGCTGCGCTCCGCGAGGCTTTCCCGCATGCCGCACTGACGGTATCGCGCGGCGGATCCGCACGGGCGCATGCTCCCGCCATCGACCCGCGCCTCGTCGAGACGCCCGACGGCGCTCCCGGGTACGAGTTGACACTCCTCGACGACCACGGAACACCCCTCGGGGACCCGCGCATCGTCGCCGCCGACGATGCCTGGAATCGCCACGTCGATGACCGTGCCCGCAGCGCACGAGTGCGCGCTCACGTACGGCTGGCGGCGGGAACGCACCGCATCGATGTGGGCACGTGTGGGGCTCACAGCATCCGGTTCGACGACGAGGTCGTGTCGCAGTCCGACGCGCGTGCCGGCAGCGAGGTGATCCTCAACTCCAGCGCCAACAACCCGGACGGCCCCGCGCGCCTGTTCTCGAGTGCCGAGCCGTTCACCGTGCAGATCGACGCCCGACTGCAGGTCGTCGACGCCGACGGGTACGGGACGTTCGTGCGCTTCGCGCTGCGCCATGAACCCGACGCGCTCACGATCGATCAGGAGATCGCGGATGCTGTCGCCACAGCGCAGCACTCTGACGTCGCTATCGTCATCGTCGGCACCAACGAAGAGACCGAATCAGAGGGCTGGGATCGCCAGAACATCGATCTGCCGGGCCGCCAGGACGACCTTGTCCGGGCCGTCGCGGCGACGGGGACGCCGACAGTTGTCGTCGTCAACGCCGGTGGGCCCGTGCTGCTGCCCTGGATCGACGATGTCGCCGCAGTGCTCTGGTGGTGGCTGCCCGGGCAAGAGGGCGGAACGGGTCTCGCCGACGCGATCACCGGAGTCACCGAGCCCGCGGGACGACTGCCGTGGACGCTGCCCGCGCGCCTCGAAGTCTGCCCCGTGCCGAACGCGGTGCCGCAGGACGGCATCGTCGACTACGCCGAGGGCGTGCACGTGGGCTACCGCGGGTGGCTCGCCCAGGCTGAGTCTCCCGCCCGTCCGTTCGGCTACGGCCTCGGCTACGGCACCTGGCGATACCTCGCAGCCCACGAGCAGCGCCGGGTGAATGGCGACGTGACGATCGAGGTCGAGCTGCAGAACACGGCAGACCGCGAATCCACCGAAACCGTGCAGGCATACATCGAGGATGCCTCGGGCGACCCGACGCGGCCGATTCGGTGGCTCGGCGGGTTCGCACAGATCGCGCTTGCAGGCTCCGGCGTGGGAGTCGTCGCCCTGACCGTTCCCCGCCGCGCCTTCGAGATCTGGGACGTCGACGCGCATACGTGGACGCTCCCTCCCGGCCCCTACCGGATCCGCATCGGCCCATCGAGCGAGAATCTCCCGCTCGAGCTGACCATCACTCACCACGACAACATCTGACACGACGAAAACCCCCACCGCCCGGCAGGGCGCAATGTGCAAGGAGGCACACCGTGAAGAAAGGAATGATGGCGAAACTCGCCATCGGGGCGGCAGCGTTCGCCCTGGTACTCACCGGCTGCAGTGGAACCGGAGGCAGCGACGGGGGAGGCGCGGAGCATCCCCTCACCATTGGCATGCCCAACGGACCTCAGACGGATAACAACAATCCATTCATCGCTACGTCGGCGGCATCGAGCCTCGGCTACACCTGGCTCATGTACGAGCCGCTTGCCCAGTGGAACCCCACCGATCCGGCGACAGACCCGGAGCCGTGGCTGGCCAAGTCGTGGGAGTGGAACGACGACTTCACATCCGTCACCATCACCCCGCGCGACGACGTGACGTGGTCAGACGGTGAGAAGATGACCGTCGACGACGTCGCCTTCACGTTCAACCTCGTGAAGGACACCGAGGGGTTCAACGCAAACGCCATCGCGTACAAAGACGTCACCGTTGACGGCGACTCTGTGACCGTGACGTTCGACTCGTCACAGCTGCTCAACCAGACGAAGGTGCTCGGCACGTTCGTTGTTCCTGAGCACATCTGGTCGAAGATGGACGACCCGGCGAAGGACACCAATGAAGATCCGGTGGGAACAGGCCCGTACACGCTGAAGTCCTGGACGCAGCAGGTCATCTCGTTTGAGCCGAACGATGATTATTGGGGCGGCAAGCCGCCGGTGCCCGAGATCCGCTACACCTCGTACACAGACAACAACGCTCAGCTGACGGCACTGCTGTCGGGCTCGGCCCAGTGGAGCTACGTGTTCATCCCCGACATGGAGAAGACATACCTCTCGAAGTCCGACACCAACAAGGCCTACATGCCGACGGGTCTCGGCATCGATGCGCTGTTCCTCAACACACAGGAGGCGCCGTTCGACAACGTCGCCATGCGCAAGGCGGCGAACATGGTGATCGACCGTGAAGCTGTGCACACCCAGGGCTACTCGGGGTTCAAAGGTCTCGTCGACACCGTGACCGGCCTGCCGTCGCCCGCGGGTGACGCGTTCACCGCCGAGAAATACAAGGGAAAGACCCAAGAGGTCGACGTTGAGGGCGCCAAGTCAGTGCTGACCGATGCCGGTTACACCTGGGATGCGAAGGACAAGCTGATCGACCCGGACGGAAACCCCGTGACGGTGGAGTTCATCGACCCCGCCGGCTGGTCCGACTACCTGGCAAGCCTGCAGATCATGGCAGACAACCTCTCGGAAATCGGCGTCGATGCGACAGTTGAGACGCCCACCGTCGATGCATGGACAAGTGCTGTCGCCGAGGGTGACTTCCAGGCGACGCTGCACTGGACCAACACCGGCGCTACGCCGTGGGACATCTACTCGAACATCATGGACGGAGCCCAGCTCAAGCCGATCGGCGAAGGAGCATCCTGGAACTTCGGCCGGTTCGAAAACGACGAGGTCACGCAGCTGCTCGCCGACTACGCGGTGACTCCGGACGATGCGAAGCGGCAGTCCATGATGGACCGGATTCAGGAGATCTTCGTCGAGGAGGTCCCGGCCATCCCCATGGCCGCCGGTCCGATCGGCGCCGAGTACAGCACGAAGTACTGGACGGGCTTCCCGAGCGAAGACGACCCGTATGCCGTGCCGCAGCCGACACAGCCGAGCCTCTCGATGATCGTGATGAATCTCAAGCCGGCGAAGTAGCGACAGCCGGGGCGGGCCCAGCCTGCCCCGGCTTTCCCCTCAGTTCAGGAAGGCACCCATCGTGAGCTCTCACTCTCACAACGATCCCGATCGCACGTCAGACGCCCCGCTGCTCGCTGCACGCAATCTGACCAAGCACTTCCCCGTCAAAGGGGGCGGCTCCCGGGTCGTCCACGCCGTCGACAGCGTCGACATCGAACTCCACGCGGGCGAGGTCGTGGCCCTCGTCGGCGAATCCGGGTCGGGCAAGTCGACGATCGCGCGGCTGCTCGCCAAGCTCATGCCGCACACCTCGGGCGACATCCTGCTCGAGGGCACAGCCGTGACCGCGCGGTTCGGCCGACGATTTCGCAACTACTGCCGCCGTGTGCAGATGATCCTGCAGGACCCGTTCGCATCGCTCAATCCGATCCACCGGGTTCGCTATGTGCTCACGCGGTCTATCAGCATCCATCGCGGGCGCATGTCGCGTGACGAGCGAGAGCGGATGCTGCGTGAACTGCTCGAGCGCGTCGACCTGACCCCTCCCGAACGGTATCTCGAGAAGTTTCCCCACGAGCTCTCGGGCGGTCAGCGTCAGCGCGTCGCCATCGCTCGAGCTCTCGGGGCGGACCCGGAGGTGCTTCTCGCCGATGAACCCGTGTCGATGCTCGACGTGTCGATCCGCATCGGCGTGCTCAACCTGCTGCGGGACCTCAAGGACCGCTTCCACCTCGCCGTGCTCTACATCACGCACGACATCGCATCGGCACGGTACTTCGCCGATCGCACCGTGGTGATGTACGCCGGGCAGATCGTCGAGCGCGGCCCGAGCGAGGCCGTCACCCAGCATCCGCTTCACCCGTATACCCAGCTGCTCATCGCCTCGGCCCCCGACGCCGACCGCCTCGAAGAGCGTGAGGCGACGGAGGCGACGGGCGAACCGCCGAGTCTGATCTCGCCGCCGACCGGATGCCGGTTTCACCCGCGCTGTCCGTTCGCGATGGAACGCTGTCGCACCGATGCTCCGCCCATGTTCTCTGCCGAGAGCGGCCATGAATCGGCGTGCTGGCTATACGCCGACGACGCCGAAGCCGAGCGCGCGGCCGCATTCGGTGCACAGACACCCGGCGAGGCCCAGGCATGAAGTACTTTCTGCGCCGCCTCGGCTTCTACCTGTTCACCGCGTGGGCGGCCATCACCCTCAACTTCTTCATTCCCCGGATGCTGCCCGGTGACCCCGTCCAGTCGCTCATCAACAAGTTCCAGGGCAGGCTCAACACGGATGCTGTCGAGTCGCTGTATGTGCTCTTCGGCCTCGACGAGAACCGCACAGTCTGGCAGGACTACCTGGCGTACCTGAACAACCTCTTCCACGGCGACCTCGGCATTTCGTTCACGTACTTCCCGACCCCGGTCACGCAGATCCTCACGCAGTCGCTGCCGTGGACGATCGCTCTTGTGGGGCTGTCGACGATCATCGGCTTCGTCCTCGGCACCCTCGCGGGAGTCGGCCTTGGCTGGCGCCGCGGCACGTGGGCCGACAATCTGCTGCCGATCGCGAACTTCTTCTCGGCCATTCCGTACTTCTGGCTCGGAATCATCGCCATCGCCCTGTTCGCCGTGGCCTGGCCCGCGTTTCCCGCTGCCGGCGGATACGACCCGGGGACGCTTCCGGGATGGAACATGGAGTTCATCGGAGGGGCGATCTATCACGGCATCCTGCCCGCCCTGACGATCATCATCAGCTCGATCTCGGGCTGGATCCTCGGCATGCGCAACATGATGGTCACCGTGTCGAGCGAGGACTACGTGACCGTCGCGCAGGCGAAGGGCCTTCCCGAGCGCAAGGTGATGTTTGGTTACGCCGCCCGCAACGCCGTGCTGCCGAGTATCTCGGGCTTTGCGCTGTCGCTCGGCTTCATCGTCGGCGGCACGCTCGTCGCCGAGATGGTGTTCAGCTATCCCGGCATTGGGTACATGCTGTTCCAGGCCATCGGCTCGAAGGACTACCCGCTCATGCAGGGTGCCTTCCTCGTCGTCACGATCTCGGTGCTCGTCGCGAGCATGCTCGCCGACTTCGTCTACGCATTCCTTGACCCGCGCACGAGAGTGGAGGGCTGAACCCGTGTCCGTCCAAGCAGACCCCATCGGCCTCACCGAGGTCGAACCCGCGAAGAAGACCGGCAAGAAGGGCAAGCGCAGCCTCGGCATCTTGCGCAACCGCAAGGCGCTCATCGGCCTCATCATGCTGGCGTTCTTCCTCGTACTCGCCCTAATCGGGCCGTGGCTCGCGCCGCACGACCCCAACGCTGTCACGCAGGACTCCCTGCAGCCGCCGAGCGCCGACCACTGGCTCGGCACGACGAACACGGGGCAGGACATCTTTTCGCAGCTGCTCGTCGGGACCCGCGGCGTCATGCTCGTCGGGCTGCTCGCCGGCATCCTCGCCACCATGATCTCCGTCATCGTCGGTGTGACGGCCGGCTTCCTGGGCGGAATCGGCGACGAACTGCTCTCGCTGCTTGCCAACGTGTTTCTGATCATTCCGGCGCTGCCACTGATCATCATCGTCGCGGCACTTGTGCCATCGGCCGGCGGCGTCACGATCGCCCTCATCATCGCTCTCACCGGGTGGGCGTGGGGGTCGCGCGTGCTGCGCGCCCAGACGCTGTCGCTGCGAAAACGTGACTTCGTTGAAGCGGCCCGCGCCAACGGTGAACCGATGTGGCGCATCATCTTCTTCGAGATCATGCCCAACCTCACGGCGATCATCGCCTCGGGGTTCATTGGCACGGCGATCTTCGCGATCCTCTCCGAGGTGACCCTCGCGTTCATCGGTGTGACGAGCATCTCTGAGTGGAACTGGGGAACGATCCTGTTCTGGGCGCAGTCCAGTCAAGCGCTCGTGCTCGGCGCGTGGTGGTGGTTCGTCCCCGCCGGCCTCTGCATCGCAGCCGTCGGCACGTCGCTCACGCTCATCAACTTCGGCATCGACGAGTTCGTCAATCCGCGGCTGCGCAACACGGCAGCATCCGCGTCGTTGCTGCGCAAGAAGGGCATTAGGGCGCGCATCGGCTTCACCCCTGTGTACCGGGGCGGCGGCTCACAGCATCCGGAAACGACTCGAGACGACGACAGACCGGATGCTGACACGGGAACGACGCCTCGCGGTGGTGCACGTCGGCGCGATGCCGCGCAGGCGGACGATGCCACCGTGCCGGGCCGCCCGGCAGCATCCGGGCTCCCCACGAACTCACGCACGACGACAGACACCGAGGAGGTCACCGCGTGACCATCACCACACCGCAGCGCACGCAGGCCGAGCCGCTGCTTGAGATCCGCAACCTCTCTGTCGACTACGGGTACGACGACGACGCGGTGCGCGCGCTGTCGAACGTGAACCTGACGCTGCACCGGGGCGAGATCCTCGGGCTCGCCGGCGAGAGCGGATGCGGCAAGTCGACGCTCGCCTATGCGGCGACCCGACTGCTGCCGCCGCCCGGTGTGATCACCGGGGGAGAGGTGCTGTTCACGAGCTCGCGCAGCCGCGAGTCTGGCGACCTGCTGCGCATGAGTGACAAACAGCTGCGGGCGCAGCGCTGGCGCGACACGGCGATCGTCTTCCAAGGGTCGATGAACGCGCTGAACCCCGTGTACAAGGTCGGCAAACAACTGATCGACGGGATCGCCGCGCACGAGAAGATGTCGCGCTCGGCGATGCGGGAGCGCGCCGCCGAACTGCTCACCATGGTGGGGATCTCGGCCGACCGGCTCGACAGCTATCCGCACCAGCTGTCCGGTGGCATGCGGCAGCGCGTGATGATCGCGATGGCGTTGGCCCTCGAGCCCGAGCTCGTGATCATGGACGAGCCGACGACCGCGCTCGACGTGGTGATGCAGCGGCAGATCGTCGAGCAGATCATCGAGTTGAAAGACAAACTGGGTTTCTCGGTGATCTTCATTACGCACGACGTGTCGCTGCTCATCGAGCTGGCCGACCGCATCGCGATCATGTATGCGGGCGAGATCGTCGAGGATGCGGGCAGCCGCGAGGTGTACCACGAGCCGCGGCATCCGTACACGGCGGGGCTGCTGCACTCGTTCCCGCCGCTGCGGGGGCCGAAGCGCGAACTCGGTGGGATTCCCGGGTCGCCGCCGGATCTGCTGTCGTTGCCGAGCGGATGCCGCTTTCGAACGCGGTGCCCGTATGCGGTCGACGCGTGCGCGCAGCTCGTGCCGGAGCTCGGCGGCACGGTGTTCGGCGACGAGGAGCCGCATCGCAGCGTGGCCTGTCATCTGCACGACGATGCGGTCGACACTCCGGCCGTGCCGGCGGAGCTCGCGGTGCGTCCCGAGGGGCGGACGCTGCTCGGCGTCGACCCGCGCTGATAGACGCTGCCCTGCGCTGAACCGCGTTGCTCCGCGGGGAAGCTTCGCGCCATCTCCGCGGCCCCGAAAAGAGGTAATGTGACCGAACGGAGGGTGCGAACGCGCTCTCACGCCCTCTTTTCAGTCAGCTCTCCTCTTTTCGGCACGCTCCAAGGGGCGACAGCGTCGTCCACCCGACCTCTTCACTCGTCGTCATGCGAACCACACTACGGCCGGTTGTGCGCTCAGTCTGTGGAGACAGAACATCCCGCCGTCATGTGGGCGCTGAGCCGTCACGGTTTCGGCGCTGACCTATCCGAACGAGACACCGCCCGGTACTCTCTTCGGTATGGAGACGGGAATTCGCTTCAGCACGACGACACTCGCTTGCCCTGACCCACCCGCGCTCGCCGCCTTCTACGCGGAACTCACGGGTGGCGAAGTCACGTTCGCCGCCGAGCAGGACAGCGCGTCGATGAGAAGCGACCGTGGGCGACTGGACTGCATGTGGGTGCCCGATTACCGAGAACCGCGCTGGCCCGAAGACCCGTCGCTTCTCCATCTCGACTTCTTCGTGACCGACCTCGCGGCCTCCGCCGAGTGGGCGATCCGCTGCGGCGCACGGCAGTACGATTGCCAGCCGAACGCCGGCCGATGCCTCGTCTTCGCCGACCCCGCGGGCCACCCGTTCTGCCTGACCACGGTCGACGATCTCGCCTGAGATCCTCGCGCCAGTGGCCCAGTGGCCCAGTGGCCCAGTGGCCCGGTGGCCCGGTGGCCCGGTGGCCCGGTGGCCCGGTGGCCCGGTGGCCCGGTGGCCCGGTGGCCCGGTGGCCCGGTGGCCCGGTGGCCCGGTGGCCCGGTGGCCCGGTGGCCCAGTGCACCAGTGCACCAGTGGCCCTGCGACCCAGCGGGTCTGTGCTCCTGCGATCCTGTGACGCCCGGAGAGGCCTCAGCTGAGGGGCCTGAAGCGACGCAGCCGCAGGCTGTTTGACACCACGAACACCGACGAGAACGCCATCGCAGCGCCCGCGAACATCGGATTGAGCAGCCCCACAGCAGCCAGCGGAATGGCAGCGACGTTGTACGCAAACGCCCAGAACAGGTTTCCCTTGATCGTTCCGAGCGTCCGTCGTGAGAGCCGAATCGCGTCGGCCACCGCCCGCAGATCGCCCCGGACGAGAGTGATATCGGATGCTTCGATCGCGACGTCCGTTCCCGTGCCCATCGCCAGCCCCAGGTCCGCCGTCGCCAGAGCTGCTGCGTCGTTGACGCCGTCGCCGACCATCGCCACGCGCGCACCCTCGCCCTGCAGACGTGTGATGACCGCTGCCTTATCGGCGGGCATGACCTCGGCGATCACGTTCTCGCCGTCGATGCCGACCGTGGCGGCGACCGAGTGCGCCACTGCGGTGCTGTCCCCGGTCAGAAGCACCGGTGTCAGGCTGAGAGCGCGCAGCTGAGCGATGGCCTCGGCGGACGTCGGTTTGATGGCATCGGCGACGACGAGAACACCGCGCGCCGCGCCGTCCCACCCGACGGCAACCGCCGTCTGCCCGGCCGCCGCGGCAGCATCCATCGCTGTTTCAAGGTTCTGAGGGAGCGGCTGCGACCAGTCGGCGAGCAGCCGAGGTCTACCGGCCAGAACAGCGCGGCTTGAGTCGCCGTCGACGACAGTTCCCTGGACGCCGAGTCCCGCGACGTTCGTGAAGTCATCGACCGGAGGGAGCTCTCCGACGCGTGTGACCGCTCCCCGCGCAATCGCCTGAGCGATGGGATGCTCCGAGGCATCCTCAAGGGCTCCGGCCAGGCGAAGAAGCTCGATCTCGTCCACGCCGTCTGCCGTGATCACGTCGACGAGCGTCATCTGCCCCGAGGTGACGGTTCCGGTTTTGTCAAGGACGACGGTGTCGATGCGGCGGCTCGTCTCGAGGACCTCGGGCCCCTTGATCAGGATGCCCAGCTGAGCACCGCGGCCGGTTCCGACCATGAGCGCCGTCGGCGTCGCGAGCCCGAGGGCGCACGGACACGCGATGATCAACACGGCGACCGCGGCGGTGAATGCCGCAGCGATTCCGGCATCGCCAACAATCGCCCACACCCCGAACGTCGCGAGGGCCAGAACGATGACGATTGGCACGAAGATGCTCGAGATCGTGTCGGCAAGGCGCTGTGCCTGCGCTTTGCCGTTCTGGGCGTCCTCGACCAACGTGGCCATCTGAGCCAGCTGCGTGTCAGAGCCGACGCGCGTCGCCTCAATGACGAGGCGGCCTCCGGCGTTCACCGTCGCACCCACGACGGCATCGCCGGGACCAGTCTCGACAGGAACGGATTCGCCCGTGACCATGGACGCGTCAACGGCAGAGGTGCCCTCGACGATCGTGCCGTCTGTGGCGATCTTCTCGCCTGGCCGAACGACAAACCGGTCACCGACCGTGAGAGCACCAACGTTGATGCGCTCTTCACGCCCGTCGCGCAGCACCGACACCTCTTTGGCGCCGAGTTCGAGCAGGGCGCGCAGGGCATCGCCCGCACGTCGCTTGGAGCGCGCTTCGATATACCGTCCGAGAAGAATGAAAGTGATGACTCCCGCGCCCACCTCGAGGTAGATGTTCGAGGCGCCGTCAGACGGTGTCAGGGTGAAATCAAAGCCGTGAGTCATTCCCGGTTCTCCGGCCGTTCCGAAGAACAGGGCATAGAGCGACCACAGAAACGCGGCGCCCGTGCCCATCGAGATGAGGGTGTCCATCGTGACGGCGCCGTGACGGAGGTTGGTCCACGTCGCCTTGTGGAAGGGGTAGCCTCCCCAGACGATCACCGGTGCCGCGAGCGTGAGCGACAGCCACTGCCAGTTCGTGAACTGCAGGGCCGGAATCATCGCGAGGGCGATCACCGGAACACTCAGCACCGCCGAGATGATCACGCGGGTGCGCAATGCGCTGACGGGATCGTGGGGCTCGACAGCATCCGAGTCACCGACCTCGTCTGCTGGGCGCGGCGGCTCGGGCAGGTGCGCGGCATACCCGGCCTGCTCGACGGCGTTCACGAGGGTAGTTTGCTCGACGCCGCTGTCGTATGTGACCTTCGCCTTCTCGGTCGCGTAGTTGACGGTGGCGGTGACGCCGTCCAGCTTGTTGAGTGTGCGCTCGACGCGGTTGGCGCACGACGCGCACGTCATGCCCTCGATCGCGAGCTCCACTTCGTGGTCGGAAGGGGCGGCGGGAGGAGTGTCCCTGAGAGAGCTCATGATCTGACCCTTCTGCCGCAGCACGCGTCGGTGTTCGGATGCTTCCGGGCCCAGTGGCGCGCCGACGGTGTACCGTGGCGATTACCCCAGAGGGGTACCCGTGCGACACTCAATGTATACCCCTTGGGGGTATGAAATCAAGTGAGCTGTTTGAGGTACGCACGTCTCACCGTGAGTAACGGCGGCCGAGCATTCGTCTCTCAGTCGATGCGACGCGCGTCGTACTGCTGCATGATCACCGGACGATAATCGGATGCTGGCTGCGCAGCGATCTGCAGCGGCCACGTGGGGCGCTCGCCGTGTAGCGCCCATGCCGCCTGCCGCGCAGCACCATCGGCGACATACTCACCGGGCGTGGGGACGACGATCGGACGACGGAACACCTGCGAGGCGACGGTCTGCACCGCGGTGTTCTGCGCTGCGCCGCCAACGAGCAGCAGCCGTTCGGCCGTAACGCCGTGTTTCTCAACAGCGTCGACACCGGCGGCGAGGGCGCACAGCATCCCCTCGACCGCGGCCCGCGCGAGGTTCTCACGCGTGGTCGACGCCATCGTCATGCCGAACAGACTCGCTGTCGCGTCCGGAAGATTGGGCGTGCGCTCGCCCTCGAAGTACGGCTGCAGCACGAGCCCTCGCGAGCCCGGCTCGGCCTGCAGCGAGAGATCGGCGAGCTCACCATGGCTGACGCCCAGAAGTCCGGCGACCGTATCGAGCACACGCGCCGCATTGAGCGTCGCGACGAGCGGCAGAAAGCGCCCCGCGGCATCGGCGAATCCCGCGACGGTGCCGCTGGGGTCGACAACCGGATCGGGCGTCACGGCGAACACCGTGCCGCTTGTGCCGATTGAGATGACCACGTCGCCCACGCCGGCGTCGAGGCCGAGCGCCGCACCTGCGTTGTCGCCCGCGCCCGCCGCGATGACGGTGTTCCTGAATGCGTCGGCGCCGATCCCAGCCCGCTCCTGGGGGTCGAGAACGCGCGGAAGAACGGCATCATGCCCGAGTGCCAGCGTCAGCAGGTCGCGGTCATAGTCGCCGGTCGTCGGAGACCAGTACGCGGTGCCGGAAGCATCGGAGCGGTCGGTCGTGAGCTCGTCGAGGTTCGGCCCGAATTCGCTCGACCGTCTGGGGCCGAACCCGCGCATGCGCCACGAGAGCCAATCGTGGGGGAGTGCGACAGCGGCGACGCGCGCGGCGTTCTCAGGCTCGGCATCACGCAGCCAGCGCAGTTTCGTGGCTGTGAACGAGGCGACGGGAACGACCCCGGCACGGCGTGCATACTCCGCAGTGCCCCCGAGCTCGTCAATGAGGTCGATCGCCTGGGGTGCGCTGCGCGTGTCGTTCCACAGCAGAGCATCGCGCACGACTTCGCCCTCGGCATCCAGGGCAACCATGCCGTGCTGCTGGGCCGCGACGCTGATCGCAGACACATCGTCGAGGCCTCCCGCCTCGGAGACCGCCGTGTGCAGCGCCGACAGCCATGCCTCAGGGTCGACCGCCGTGCCATCGGGGTGTGCTGCGCGTCCGCGCCGCACGACGGCGCCGGTCGTCGCCTCGCGGACGACAACCTTGCAACTCTGCGTTGACGAGTCGATGCCAGCTACGAGAGTCATGGCGCACCTTTCGCTGGGGGTGGGGGCGACCGAATGCCCGGGGCCCACGGCACACGGTCAAAACGCGAGGCATGCTCGCACGTCCCAGTCTGCCAAATCTTCGGCGGCACCGCGCGGGATCAGACGACCACGAGCTCCGGCCCCGCAGAGTGCAGTGCGTCTGCGGTCTCTCGATCAATCCTGTCGTCAGTGATCACCATGTCGAGTTCTGCCAGATCGGCCACATGACAGAACGACGTGAGTCCGATCTTGCTCGCCGTGAGCGTGAGAACGCGTCGTTTTGCCGAAAGAAGCATGGCGCGTTTGACCTCGGCCTCGTCCGGAATCGTCGTCGTGACGCCCGCGGCGGGCGTGAGGCCATTGGCACCGAGCAGCACAAGGTCGACGTTCAATGTACTGAGTCGCTGGCGGGTCCACTCGTCCACGGCACCCTGGCTGATCGTGCGCACCCGACCGGGCAGCGCCATCACAGACACATTCGGACGCTGTCGCAGCACGGGGATCGCCGGCAGGTTGTTCGTCACCACGATGATCGGAACATCGGGAAAGACGGATGCTGTCACCAGCGCGAGCGAGCCAGAATCGAGCAGCACTACACCGTCTTTCGGAAGCTCGGCGACCGCGCGCAGCGCGATGCGTCGCTTCTCATCTGCCTCTTCGGCCTGGCGCTTGGCGAGGGAGATCTCGAAGGGCATCCCGTGTGCGAGCTTCGCGCCGCCGTGCGTACGGACGATGATGCCCTGACGCTCCAGTGCCGCCAGGTCTCGTCGAATCGTCTCGGTCGTGACGCCGAGGTTCGCGCTGAGCGTCGCGACCTGCAGCACGCCGTCGTGCTGGTGTGCTGCCGCGACGATCGCGGATTGCCGTTCGGCTGGGTACATCGTCAGCTCCCTCGCTGTGGCTACGCCCTATCGTGACCATCCCACTCTAAAACAACAAAAGACAACATAAAACGGTCACATATGGTTACAATACAATTACGAACCAACACTATTGGTTGCTTAAACACACATATTCGGTCGATTCTAGGTGTGCGCCGCGACAGCGGCGGGTCAACGATGACGAAAGGCAATGAGATGACGAAGTCGAATCTCCGCGGTCGGCGGTGGCTATCCCTGGCCGCTGTCGCCTCAGCCGGTGTAATGCTCGCTGGCTGTTCGGGCGCCGGGGGCGGGGCAGGCGGCGGTGGTGGCGACACCGTGACGCTCACACTCGCCACGGTCAACAACCCCCAGATGAAAGACATGGAGCAGCTGAAGGGCAAATTCGAAGAGAGCCACCCCGACATCAAGGTCAAGTTCATTCAGATGGAAGAGAACGACCTGCGCGACGCCGTGACCAAGGACGTCGCCACGAAGGGCGGGCAGTATGACATCGTGACTGTCGGCAGCTACGAAGTGCCGATCTGGGGGCAGAACGACTGGCTCACCAACCTCAACGACTACACGACGCAAGACAGCGAGTACGACGTCGACGACATCCTGCCGCCCGTCCGCCAGGCACTGACGGTCGACGACAGTCTGTACGCCGTTCCGTTCTACGGTGAGTCGTCCTTCCTCATGTACAACAAAGAGATCCTTGCCGATGCGGGCCTCGAGGTTCCCGAGCACCCCACCTGGCAGCAGGTCGCCGACATGGCGCGCGAAGTGAACAATGACGACCACGCCGGTATCTGCCTGCGCGGAAAGCCCGGCTGGGGCGAGCTCTTCGCCCCGCTCACGACCGTGGTGCAGACCTTCGGCGGCAACTGGTTCGACGACGACTGGAACGCCACAGTCGATTCGCCCGAGTTCACCGAGGCCGTGAAGTTCTACACGGATCTGGTGGCGGATGCTGGGGAGTCCGACCCGGTCTCCTTCGGATTCACCGAGTGCCTCAACCTGTTCTCACAGGGCAAGGCAGCGTTCTGGTACGACGCGACGAGCGCCGCGGGCTCGCTGGAGTCTGAGGACCTCAGTGAGGTTGCAGGCAACGTCGGGTACGTACACGCACCCACCGTCGAGACCGAGGAGTCGGGATGGCTGTGGTCGTGGAACCTCGCGATCCCCGAGACATCCAAGCAGAAGGATGCCGCGTGGGAGTTCGTGAGCTGGGCCACGAGCAAGGACTACATGACGCTCGTCGGCAACGAACTCGGTTGGAGCCGTGTTCCCCCGGGCTCACGTGCCTCCACATACGAGATCCCCGAGTACCAGGAGGCCGCTGGGGCGTTCGCTGACATCACGAAGGACGTCATGCTGGCCGTGAACCCGGAACAGCCCGGCGTCAACCCGCAGCCGTGGGTCGGCATCCAGTATGTGACGATCCCGGAGTTCCAGGATCTGGGAAACCAAGTGTCGCAGAAGATCGCTGACGTCTTCGCTGGCAGATCCAGTGTCGAAGAAGCGCTCTCGGCTGGTCAGGACCTCGCCGAGAAGGCCGGAGCCGCGCAGAAGGAATAGCGCGCTTCGCCCGGGCCGCCCGCCCCCGTCCCCGTGTTCCGACGGGCCGGGCGGCCCCTCCCAAGGACATCGCGAGAAAGACGACAATGACTGCGACAGCTATCAGGCCCGGACGGGTCGAGAATGACGGCGAGGCACCGCCTCGGCGCAAGGTCAAGCACGCGCTCACCCGGCGCGAGCGCAAGGGGCTGCGGCTCGCCCGCGCCCTCGTCTGGCCAGCGCTCGCCGCGGCCATCATCATCACCCAGATCCCGTTCCTGGTCACCATCTACTACTCGTTCCAGGAGTGGAACCTGCTGCGCCCCGGCGACCAGAAATTCGTGTGGTTCGATAACTACGCGACGGTGCTGACGAACGGGGCATTCCTGAGTTCGCTTCTGGCCACGGTGGTGATCGTCGGGGTGAGCGTGCTCGTCTCTCTCGTGTTCGGCATGGTTCTCGCGCTGCTGCTCGACCGCAAATTCGTCGGGCAGGGCCTGGCGCGGACGCTGCTCATCACCCCGTTCCTCATGATGCCGGCAGCGGCGTCGCTCATCTTCAAATGGTCGATGCTCGACTCGAACGTCGGCATGGTCAACTGGGCGCTCGGGTTCATCGGCATCGACCCGGTCGCGTGGAACACAGACGTTCCGATCCTCACGATCATCATGGTGCTGACGTGGCAGTACACGCCGTTCATGATGCTGATTCTTCTCGCGGGGCTCCAGAGCCAACCGTCTGATGTGCTCGAAGCAGCATCCGTCGATGGCGCCGGCCCCATCCGCACGTTCTTCTCGATGACGCTCCCGCACATGCGGCAGTACATGGAACTGTCGATTCTGCTCGGCACGATCCTGCTGCTGCAGGTGTTCGACCCCATCGCGATCATGACGCGCGGAACGGGCGGGACCAAGACTCTCTCGTATCTGCTGTACGAGCGCGCGTTCGTCGGGCTCGAAATCGGTGAGGCCGCCGCGTACGGCGTGCTCACGGTGATTCTGACGATCATCGTCGCCATGGTGGCGCTTCGCTCGCTGTTCAAGATCTTCACAACCGAAGGAATGCGCTGATGTCGACGACGATGCTGCTCACGACCGGCTCGCGGACGGTGCGCCGTACCCGCCCGCTGCGCAAACGCGCCGGCTCTGTCGTGCTCACCTTCATCACCTGGGTGCTCACTGTCGGAATGTTCTTCCCGATCGCGTGGATGGTGTTCACGGCGTTCAAGACCGAGAAGGCGGCTGCGACGAACCCGCCGACGTTTATCACGCAGCTGACCTTTGAGAACTTCGAGGCCGTCTTCGATCGCGGCTTCCTCGTCTATCTCACGAACTCATTCACGGCGAGCGTGGTCTCGACGCTCATCGTGATGGTGCTGGCGATCCCCGCCGCGTACGGGCTCTCGGTTCGACCGCTCATCCGCTCGACCGACGCGCTGTTCTTCTTCATCTCGACCAAGTTCATGCCCCTCGCAGCGATCGTGATCCCCATCTACCTCCTGCTGCAGAACATGGGGCTGCTCGACAACATCTCGGCGCTGTCCATTCTCTACGTCGGCATGAATCTGCCACTCGCCATCTGGATGATGCGCTCATTCCTCAGTGAAGTGCCGGGGGAGATCATCGAGGCAGCGCAGGTCGACGGCGCGAACTTCTGGACGGAACTCGTGCGCATCGTCATGCCGATCGTGGCACCGGGCATGGCGGCGGCTGCGCTCATCTGCTTCATCTTCGCCTGGAACGAGTACTTCCTCGCCAACCTCCTCACCTCCACCGTCGCCCGCACGACTCCGCCATTTCTCGGCAGCTTCGTATCAGGCCGTGGGCAGTTTCTCGCCGTGCTCTCGGCGGCGGCCACATTGGCTGTTCTCCCCGTCGTCATAGCAGGATGGATTGCTCAGAAACGACTCGTGCGCGGCCTGGCCATGGGAGCCATCAAGTGATGCCGCTGCGCCGCACCCAGAGCAAGGAGCACCGATGATTCTCACGCCCGCACCCGGACTTCCCGTCGAACAGCGCCACGCGGTGATTCTCTCGGTTCTCGAGCGTGACAAGCGCGTCGAGGTCTCTGACTTGGCAGAGGGCTTCAGCGTCGCCGAAGAGACGATCCGCCGCGATCTTCGCACACTCGAGCAGACTGGCAGTCTGACGCGCGCACACGGAGGGGCGATCCTGCCGACCTCCGTCGTCGAGGACTTCCCGTCCCTCACCGGTGCGACGGCACCTCAGCTCGAGCTCGCCCGGCTGGCCCTCGAGTACGTGCCTGCGGCCGGCAGCATCTTCATCGACTCCGGTGAGGCGTGCCAGTCGCTTGCCGCGCTGCTTCCGGATGCTGGTGAGCTGCAGGTCGTCACGAATGCCGTCCCCGTGGCGCTCACGGGCAGCCGCAAAGAGCATCTGGCCGTGTACAACCTCGGCGGCGATGTCGGCGACGACGGGGAGCAGTCGGGGCAGTGGGCGCGTGAGGCTCTCGCGACCGTGCGCATTGATGTGGCGTTCCTCTCGGGAACCGGTGTCGACGCGTCTGGCGGGCTGACAGCATCCACCCCTCGAACCGCGGCCATCAAACGGGCGGCATTCGACGCGGCGGACACCCGTGTGGCGCTCATTCACGGTGACGACAATGCGCGCGGTCTCGTGACGTACGCCCAGCTGACCGATTTCACCGCCGTCATCGCCGACCCGCCGCTGCCCCAGCCCGTCGAGGCTCTCGTGCGCGATGCGGGAGTCACCTATCACGCTGTCTCCCCGGCCGTACCTGCCGGCCGCGACGGCACACCATCGAGACTCTGACAGAAACTTGACAGCAGAAAGAAGGATCGCCATGACCAGCCAGAACGTGACGCAGCTGAGTGCCGCGTCGCTCGCCGCGATCGACACGGCGGACGTGCCCGCATACGACCGCAGCGCCGTCACCGCGGGTATCGTGCACTTCGGCGTCGGCGGGTTCCATCGTGCTCACCAGGCGAAGGTCATCGACGACCTCCTCGCCCGCGGCCTGGCCGACGATTGGGGCATCTGCGGCATCGGGGTCATGCCGAGCGACAAGCGCATGCGCGATGTTCTTGAGGCGCAGGACAACCTGTACACACTCGTCGAGAAGCACGCGGACGGGCAGCTGTCGGCCCGCGTGATCGGCTCCATCGTCGACTACATCTACGCGCCGGATGACACCGAGGCCGCCATCGAGCGCATGGCGGATCCTCACATCCGCATCGTGTCGATGACCGTCACCGAGGGCGGGTACAACATCAACCAGGTGACCGGACGCTTTCAGCTCGACGATCCGCGCGTCGCCCATGATCTGGGCTCGGATGCCCCGGAGACCGTGTTCGGACTCGTCGTCGAAGCGCTCCGGCGGCGCCGCGATCGTGGGATCGTGCCGTTCACGGTTATGTCGTGCGACAACCTGCAGAACAACGGCGAGGTCGCCCGGCACGCGTTCACGACATACGCACACGCGAAGGATGCCGAGCTGGCGGCATGGATCGACGACAACGTGCTGTTCCCGAACAGCATGGTCGACCGCATCACTCCGGTGACGACAGACGAGGACCGCGCCGAGATCGCGCGGCAGTTCGGCATTGACGACGCGTGGCCCGTCGTGTGCGAGCCGTTCTTTCAGTGGGTGCTGCAGGACACCTTCACCGATGGACGCCCGCCGTACCAGGAGGCGGGCGTCGAGGTCGTCGACGACGTCGAGCCCTACGAATTCATCAAGCTGCGGCTGCTCAATTCGAGCCACCAGGGGCTCTGCTACTTCGGGCACCTCATGGGGTACCGCTACGCGCACGACGCGACGCAGGATCCGCTGATCGCCGAGTTCCTGCTCGCCTACATGAACATTGATTCGACGCCGACGCTGAAGCCCGTTCCCGGTCTCGACATCGAGGAATACAAGCCGCAGCTGATTGAGCGGTTCTCCAACCCCGGCATCCGCGACACCGTCGCCCGGCTGTGCGCGGAGTCGAGTGATCGCATCCCCAAGTGGCTGCTGCCCGTCGTACGCGATCAGCTCGCGATGCCGGAGCCCCACGTGCGGTTCGCCGCCGCGATCGTGGCCAGCTGGGCTCGCTATGCCGAGGGCGTCGATGAGCAGGGTGAGCCCATTGATGTCGTCGACAGGCTGAAGGAGCGCGTGATGGCCGCGGCGCAGCGATACCCGGACGACAAGCACGCGTTCCTGCGCGACAAGGAGCTGTTCGGCGACCTCATCGACCAGCCGGTGTTCGTTGAGGCCTACGATCGTGTGCTCTCGTCGTTACACGAGGTCGGCGCGCGCGAGACGCTGCGGATGCTGCTCGGCCACACCTCGTAGCGGAGGTGCCACTGCCCGTCGTCCGTCACGTGGGGGCGATCTGTCACGTGGGGGGCGATCTGTCACGTGGCGGCGATCTGGCGCGGGGCGTGACGTGAACCGTACGTGAACGGTTGTTTCATATACAGAAAAGTTATGAACAAAACGTCCGTTCATGGTTATGCTGAGGACGTGACGCTCAGTGATGACCAGCCTCTTCTGCTTCTGCTCGACTTCGACGGCACCGTTTGCATCGGAGATGGCCCCGTGTGGGCATACGCCGAGGCGGTGCTGGCCGAGCTTGCCGAAGGTGACACCTCGCACGAGACGGATGCTGCCGCGATCCGGGAGCAGCTCGGAGCGTTTCTCGACGGCCGCGTATCTGGCGACTACATCGACGGATACGCCGCCGTCGCCCAGATGACCGGCGCACACGTGAGCGCCGACACGCTTCAGCGTGCCTACCGCGCGAGCAGACGCGCGCTCGCCGAAGGAACACTCGACGTTCACGCGCCCGCCGGCCTCGCCGACCTGCTGGAGGACTTGTCCCCGCGCGTCGAACGGGTCCTCGTGACCAATGCCCCCATCGACGGCGTCGCCGAGACTCTCGAGGCGATCGGCCTCACCGAGCACATCGACCGCATCGTGTCCGACGCGCGCAAACCGGGCAGCTGGACAACACTCCTGCCCGAGCTGCGTGCCGGGCGTGACCCCCAGCACTGCATGGCTGTCGGCGACATCTGGGCGAACGATCTCGCCGGGCCGCACGCCGCGGGTTGTGCGACGGCGCTCATCGACCGATTCGGCACGCGGGCGGGAACCCCCGACGTCAGCGCCCCCGTCTTCGAGGAGCTCTTCGACAGCATCCGCTCGTGGGCCGGCTCTCACGAGTCGTCACCGACGGTTCCCGCGCACGTGGGTGCCACTGACGACGTCCCCGCGCCCCACCCCACAGAACACTGACCCTGCACCGCCATTCACAGAACGGAAACCACCATGAAAGCTCGCACTCTCACCGCGGCAATGGTCTCGGGAATCGCGCTCATCACGACGCTCACCTTGAGCGGCTGCGGCGTCCAGCAGCAGCCGACGGGTGGCGGAGGGGACGCCGCAGACGGCCCCTGCGTCGGCACCTCGAACGACAGTGCTGAGGATCCCACAGAACTCACACTGGCGCTCGTTCCCTCGGGCGACGCGAAGAAGCTCGTCGAGACGGTCAAGCCCCTGGAAGACGCACTCACCGACCGCCTCGGCATTCCGGTGAAGGGTGTCATCACGCAGGACTACCAGGCAGCCGTCGAGGCCATCGGCAGCGACCAGGCGCAGATCGGGATGCTGCCAAGCCTGCAGATGAGCCAGGCCTGCGACAAGTACGGCGCCGTTCCCTCGCTGCAGACCGAGCGCAATGGCAAGAGCACCTATGCCGCCCAGTTCTTCACGAACGACCCCGACAAATACTGCGAAGACGAGCCGGTCGAGGGCGAGAACGGGATGCTGTACTGCAACGGCACGGAAACGGGAACCGGCCCGGCCGGCCTCGACAGCATCGAGAAGGTGAAGGGTGCGACGGTGTCTCTGCTCCAGGCCGCGTCGCCCGCAGGCTACATCTTCCCCGTCGCCGCAATGGATGAGGCCGGGATCGACACGGACAACGACATCGAGACGGTCCAGGTCACCGCGAACGATGCCAGCGTTCTCGCCGTGTACAACGGTGACGCCGAGGTGGGCACCAGTTACTGGGATGCGCGCGAGGTCGTCGCGGGCGATACTCCCGACGTCGGCGAGAAGGTCGTCGTGTTTGCCCTGACCAACGAGATCCCGAACGACGGCGTCTCGCTCTCGAGCGAACTGAGCGCCGACTGGCAGACCAAGATCGCGGATGCTCTCAAGGACTACGCCTCGACGGACGAGGGAGTCGAAGCCCTGCAGGCCATCTATCAGATCACGGGACTCGTCGACGCCGACCCGGCCAGCCTGCAGCAGACGCAGAAGGCTGCCGCCTCGATCGGCCTCGGCTAGAGCGCGGGTCAGGGGCAGCAGGCAGACTGGCTCGATGGAGAGGAACAGAGTGAACAACGCAGAGCGCACGGGCGCCAGCATCCGGTTCAATGATGTCGGGGTCACCTACCCGAACGGCTACACGGGGCTGCGCGACGTCAACCTCTCCATCGAACCCGGTGAGATGGTCGCGATCGTCGGGCTCTCCGGAGCCGGCAAGTCGACGCTCATCCGGGCGATCAACGGTCTCGTTCCCATCACCGACGGTCAGATCACCGTCGGCGACGTCGAGTTGCGCGGCCTATCGGGGCGCCGGCTTCGGCAGCTGCGCAGCGAGGTCGGCATGGTGTTCCAGAGCTTCAACCTCGCCAAGCGCACATCGGTCATCAACAACGTGCTCATGGGGCGGCTGCACCACACAGCTGCGTGGCGCACGCTTCTCGGAGCCTGGTCGAAAGACGACGTCGAACTCGCGATGCAGGCGCTTGAACGCGTCGAGATCGTGCAGAAGGCGTACGCGAACGCGTCAGAGCTCTCGGGCGGCCAGCAGCAGCGTGTCGCGATCGCCCGCGCCCTCGCGCAGAAGCCGCGCGTGATCCTCGCCGATGAGCCGACAGCATCCCTCGACCCGCCCACGTCGCATGTCGTCATGCGCGACCTGCAGCAGATCAATGCCGAGCTCGGCATCACCGTCGTCGTCAACCTGCACTTCCTCGACCTCGCGCGGCGCTACGGGCAGCGGCTGATCGGCCTGCGCGGCGGCGAGGTCGTGTACGACGGACCCGGCTCCGAAGCCGACGAGTCGGTGTTCGAATCGATCTACGGCCGCTCACTCACGGCGGAAGATGTGCTCGACGCGCGCCCGGTGGTGCCATGACGAGCATCACCGCTGACAGCCCAGCGACGCGGCCGCGCAAGCCGCAGACGTGGCCACGCACACTCGTGGTCGCGGGCATCGTCGTCGCCCTCACCGTGTGGGCGGGCATCGCGGTCAAGGCGGACCTCGGCGACCTAATCCGCAACGGGCAGAACGCGGCGGGGACGCTCATTCAGCTGGTGCAGCCCGACTACTCGTTCATTGTGGAGACCCTGCCTGCGGTTCTCGAGACCGTGCAGATGGCCGTCATCGGAACGGCGATCAGCATCACCATCGCCCTCCCCGTCTCGTTTCTCGCGTCGAGGGCCACCAACCCGAACGGCGTGGTCTTCGGCATCGTGCGCTTCATTATGAACGTGGTGCGCAGCATTCCCGATCTGCTCTACGCGGCAATCTTCGTCACGGTGGTCGGCACGGGCGCCCTCTCGGGAATCATGGCGCTCGTCATGTTCAACCTGGGCATCATGGTGAAGCTGATCTCTGAGGCCCTCGACGGGCTCGACCGGGGCGGGCAGGAAGCCGCGCTCGCCTCTGGCGCCACCTGGTTTAAGGCGAACAAGGCGGCCATGCTTTCTGAGGTTGCGCCGAGCTACATCTCGCAGACGATCTACGTTCTCGAGCTCAATATTCGTGCCTCGGCCGTGATCGGTCTCGTCGGCGCGGGCGGTCTCGGAATGCTGATCGACAAGGTGCGCACCTTCTACCAGTACCACTACCTCAGCACGGTGATTCTGGAGATTCTCGTGCTCGTGATCGCCCTGGAGCTTCTCAGCTCCTACGCACGAAAGAAGCTGGTGCGATGACGGCGCAGACACGGTCAGCGGACCGGCTCGCGTCGGGCGCGGGGCAGCCAGCGGGGGCGGATGCTGACGCGAACGTTAAGCGAGCACATGCCGGCCCTGCCCGGCCCCGTAAACCGGTGCGGTGGTTGCGCGCGATCGTCTGGATCGTGTCGACGATCGTGGTGGTCGCCGCATTCTGGAGCGTCGACATCTCGTGGCAGGCGCTTCTCGATCTGCCGCAGAAGCTCACACGCTATCTCGGGCTCATGTTCCTTCCTCCCGCGTGGGAGGCGTTCCCCGACGCCCTGTCGGCCACGATGCTGTCTGTCGCGATGGCGTGGTTCGGCACGATGATCGGCATCATCATCTCGTTCCCGCTGAGCCTGCTCGCGGCACGCGGCCTGATGCCGGCGATCGTGCGCTGGCCCGTGCGCGGCGTCTTCGCCGTTCTGCGCGCCGTCCCCGAGGTCGTGATCGCCGTGCTCATGCTTTCGGTCACCGGCCTCACCGCGTTCACCGGGGCGCTCGCGATCGCACTCGGATCCATCGGAACGCTCGGCAAATGGGGCTACGAGAGCTTCGAGTCCGTTGATCGCGGCGCGATCGAGGCGGCGACTGCGGCGGGAGCATCCCGCGTGCAGGTCATGCGCTGGGGCGTGTGGCCCAATGCGAAGCCCGACGTGTTCGCGTTCTGGCTGTACCGATTCGAGATCAGCGTGCGCGCCTCGGCCATCCTCGGGCTCATCGGTGCGGGCGGCATCGGCAAGATGCTGGTCGACAACATCCAGTTCCGCGTGTGGGATGTGGTCGGGATGCTGATGATCGTGGTGATTGTCGTCACGATGATCATCGACCAGATCTCGGGGCTCGTCCGTGTGCGGATCATCAGCGGGCGCTGGGAGCTGCCGATCGTCAGCGCCCTCCGGCGGCGCTCGGCCGGCCGTGCCCGGCGCGAGGCCACAGCGCCGGGGTCGACACGATGACCACCGGTGGTGCGTTGACTGCTCTGCCAGCTGAAGTGCTGGCTGCTCTGCGGACTGTTCTCTTGCGTGCTCTCCTGACTGCACCGCTGTCGGCGGTGGTCGGTAAGGTGATCGCGTGACTGATCGAGACGCCCCCACCCTCACCGAGCGCCCGCTGCGTGTGCTGCATCTCTCTGACACGCACGTGTACGGCGACACGTCCCGCCACTACGGCATCGTCGACACGACAGAGGCGCTCACCCGCACACTCGACCGGGCCGAGCCGATCGAGAATATCGATGTCGTCGTGCTGAGCGGCGACCTGTCAGATGACATGACCACCGCCTCGTACGAACGGCTGCGCGACATCGTCGAGCCCTGGGCCGCGCGCCACGAGGCACCGGTCGTGTATGCCATGGGTAACCACGACCGCGCTTCCGAGTTCGAGAGCGTTCTCGGGCCGCGCACGGGAGCGACCGACGTGCGCGGCGTGCGCATCCTGCGATTGGACTCCGCCGTTCCCGAGGCCGGATACGGCCACGTCGACGCCGAGCAGCTGCGCTGGCTGCGCGGCGAGTTTGACGCAGCATCCGGTCCGTCGCTCGTCGTTGTTCACCACCCGCCGACACCCGCGTACGGGCCACTGCTGAAGGCACTCGAGCTGCAGAACCCACGCGAGCTTCTTGAGGTGTGCGCCGCGGGCGGCGCGACGGCGGTGCTGAGCGGTCACTACCACCACAGCCTCGTCTCGCGCGAGCACGATGTGCCCGTCATCGTCGCACCGGGCATTGCGAACACGTCTGACGCCTGCGCCCCTGCCGGGCATGAACGGGCGACGATCGGGTCGGGGTTCGCGATCGTCGACGTGCCGGCGGACGGTTCGCCGGTCGTCACGTTCTTCGCGGCGCCCAGCGAGCGCGACGGTGAAGAGATCTTCAACCTCGAGCCGGCCGATGTCGCTCGCATCGCGCAAGCGGCCGGCCCTCCGCGTCAATCGGGAACGAGCGGCGCATGACCCCGACGAAACCGGGTGAGGTCATCGCGACAATCCGGTCGCTTCTGCCATCGCTGCTCCCGACGGAGCGAGCCGTTGCGACGGTGCTGCTCGAACGGTCGGGCGAGATTGTCGAGCTGAGCTCCCAGCAGGTCGCGGATGCTGCGGGCGCGTCGCGTGCGACCGTCGTCCGCACCTGCCAGAGCCTCGGGTTCACGGGGTACCAGCAGCTGCGGGTGCTGCTCGCCCGCGATGCCGCCTACTCCCAGGCACCGCAGCCGGTCGGCGGCCACGCCACCGACACGGCGGGCATCGTCGCCGAGACGTTCCGGCACGTGGCGGCCGGCATCGAGAACATGACGGCGCTGCTCGACGACACTGAGCTCGACAAGGCTGTCGAGGTGCTCGCCGACGCGGCACGGGTCATCGTGAGCGGCAACGGGCTTTCGGCGCCGCTCGCCCTCGACGTTTCGGCACGTCTCAGCAGCATCGGCAGGCCGGCCGAGGCACCACTCGACGTGATCGGGCAGCAGATCACCGCGCGCCTACTCGGAGAGAACGACGTACTTCTGGCGGTCAGCGGCAGCGGCTCGAACGCGTCGACCCTGCGTGTCGCAACGGCGGCGCGCGATGCGGGTGCGCGGGTCATCGCCGTGACCGCGTTTGCGCGAAGCCCCCTCACCCAGCTCGCCGACATCAGCCTTGTCGTGACGATGCCCGATCTGACGTTCCGCGATGAGATCACGTTGGCGTCGCGGCTTCCGCAGACGATCCTCATCGAGGGTCTCGTCGCCGCACTGACGCACCGCCTCGGCGACGTGGCGGTTCGCGCGAAGGCGCTCGCGCTCGACGCGATCAGTGAGAACCTCGCCGAATAGCATCCGGCGCGTGTCGTCGTGCGCCACCCGCGGAGCGCCCGTCGAAACAGCGCGCGCGGACATGAGACACTGAATTTTCTGCTCTGTGCCATCAGCCAGTGTCATTGACACTGAGCCGTCGAGAGGAAGTCACGTGTCCACGCCTGACGACGCCACCACGACGCGCAGCATCGCGCTGCTCGGCAGCAGCGGTGGCAATCTGCGCAGCCACGGAGGCGATGACCCCGACCGCGTCTTGCGCGACGTGGTGCGGCAAGCAGACGCCGCCGGGTTCACCGTCGCGGCGGCACAGTTCGTGGCGGCGAACACGTCGATGGATCAGGCGTCCTCCGATACCCCGGCCGCGCTGTGGAGCCTCGTTGATGGCACCCCGACCGTCGTCGTGCGTGGAACGCTCTCAGAGGTGAACACGGCGGCACGCGAGATGGACGCGACGATCGCCAACCAGCTGTCGTGCGGCGAGATTGACGGGCTCATCCTGATGAGCGCCGACCCCGATGACACGAACGAACGCACCATGGTCGCGGCCGCGGCGGCAGGAATCCCCGCAGCCGGAACCGGAGGCTCGTCCATCGCCGGGGCTCAGCGGCTCGGCGTCAAACTCGTCGCGGCGTCCGGCACGACGGGAACGACGAGTACGACGCGCGCCGTGTCGTACATCTCAGGACTCGCCAGGTACTGGAGCGTCGGCTACCGTCCGTCGCTCGGCGGCTCATCGGCACCGGAGCAGGCGGGCTCCGAGCCGGCATGGCGCCGCATCAGCATCCGAGGCATCATGGTCGGCAGCATCCCCGCGTTCATCGCGCTGGCGCTGGTGCTCGCGCTGAGCCAGATCCCGTGGCTCGACGGCCTCACTCCGGTCTTCGACACGCTCATCGCCGGGCTGCCGGTCGTGGTCTCCGCCATCGCCGCCCGAAAGATCTCTGGGCTCGGCGACGTGGGCCTCGTCGCCGGCTCGGTCGCGGGCATCCTCGCTACCGAAGGCGGTCTTCTCGGCGGGCTCGTCTCCGGAATCCTGGCCGGTTTGATCAGCTCGTGGCTGATCAAATGGACGCTGTCACACAGCTTTCCCGCCACGACGGCGAATATCGTCACCGGTGCCGTGGCCGGTCTGCTGCCCGGCCTGCTCGTGTATTACGGGATCGCCCCCATCACGGACGCCCTCGGGCTGGGTGTGAAGGGCGGAATCGAATGGGCCGTTGACGTGAACCCGGCACTTGCGGGAGCCCTTGCCGGGCTCGCGATCTGGCCGGCGATCATCGGCGGCGTGTATCACTCGGTGATTCTGCCGCTCGTGCTGCTGGAGATGGGGGAGAAGGGCTACAGCTTCTTCGGCGCGATCGACATGGTCTCGCTCGTCATGGTGTCTCTCGGCATCACGCTCGCGAATGTCATCGTTCCGCGCACGAGCGGAGAACGGGCGCTCGCCGGCTCTGGAGCCGCCGTCAACTTCTTCTTCGGCACGTTCGTCGAGGCTTCGTACCCATTCATGTTCGGCGACAAAAGGGTGTTCGCCATCGCGCTCATCGCCGCAACCGGCGGAGGAGCCGTCGTGGGCCTGACCGGTGCAGAGGCGACAGCCTATCTGCCGGCCGTCGTCGCCCCGTTCGTCTCCACGACGGCGATCGGCATGACGGTGTCGATGCTCGTGGCCTTCGGCATCGCGTTCGGGCTCACCCTGCTCATCGGACTCGCCCACCGGCGCGCGCACGCCCGGGAATCGGTCACCGCCTGACGGAATTCGCCGGGTGCGCGGCAGGAGTAATCTTGGCGCATGGCAACGAGAAAGAGCCCGGAACGGCTTGCCGCGTTCACCGATGCGATCGTTGCGATTGCGATCACCCTGCTCATCCTCCCGCTTGTCGACGCAGCATCCGACGAGATCAACGAGGGATCCACATTCGGGGCGTTCTTCAACGAGCATTTCGGGCAGATCGGCACGTTCCTGATCAGCTTTGCCGTGATCGCGCGACTCTGGGTCGGCCACCATCGCATCTTCGAGCACCTGCGAAGCTACTCGCCGCGCATCCTGATGTTCACCATTCTGTGGTCGCTCACGATCGTGATCATGCCGCTTCCTACCGCCATGACCGCGAACTTCGCGCTCGAGCCGGGCGTCATCGGCTTCTACATCGCGACAATGGCCGCGTCGAGCCTGATGCTGACGCTCCTTGTTCTGGTGATCCGCGGCTCGGCAAGCGAAGATCCAGACGACAGGCTGCCTCTGCACGTGCTGGTGAATAGCGGAGGAACCACCCTGCTCTTCGTGCTCGCCGGCATCCTGGGAGTGGTCTTTCCGACGGTCAACTACTACGCGTTGTTCATTCTTGTGCTGAGCTGGCCGCTCAATGTGATTGTGGTGCGACGCGTCCATGACCGCCCTGCAGATTCCAACTCGCGCGCACCCCGGCACGGGGCGTAACCTTGATTCCCGGCCGACCGGAGCAGCCACGCGGCCGACGGATGAAAGGTTCCCTTGAGCGACGAATGTAGGCACGGCTTCGAACTGGAGCAGTGCGCAATCTGCAATCCACCGAAGATCCCCGAAAAGACCGCCGCCACGAGGGCCACGACGGCCCGCCGAACACCGCGATCGAGCCCCGTGAATCGTGGGTCGAAGAAGCAGGGCAAGCCGGTGCGCGTCGACCAGCAGCGGCTGTTCCACGTCACGCATGTACGCAACCTGCCGTCGATCATCGCCAGCGGCAGCATCCTCTGCGACGACCTTCTGCACGACGACGACCGCGCCGAGACGGCCGAGGTTCTGCTGTCGTCAGATGAGAACCGCGCGGCACGCAGACGCATCACCATCGAAGACACGACGGTGTCTGCGTACGTGCCGTTCTTCCTCTCACCCGACGCATCGGTGTGGGGCAGCATCCGGAGTCGCGAGCCGAACGTGCGGCTGAACCCCGACCTCGTGCGCTCATCGCCCAACGACTACGTCATGCTGGTGGCAACCGTTGCGAGCATCCGTGCTCTGGACACGACAGATCTGGTGATCGCCGATGGTGACGCGGCGGCCGGGCTGACCCGTTTCGCGAGTGAACCCGACCAGGCAGAGCGGATGCTGTCGCGCTTCGCTCTTGACGACAGCGGTGAGCTGAAGCTCGTCGCCGAGGCTCTCGTGCGCGGGGAGGTCCCCGTGTCGGCGCTGAGCATCATCGGCGTCGCGAGCATCAAGCAGCGTGAACGCGTCAAGCAGCAGCTCGCCGACGCCGGCCTGAACACAAAGGTGGCGGCCCACCAGCCCTGGTTTGCCCCGCAGTAGACGGGGGTCGCGGCGCACACTGCGCCACACATTGTTGCCCTCTACGCTGGAGGCATGCACCAGCCCGCCACCGACGATGCCGTAAGCCCATGAACCGGCTGACGCGGTCCGTGCTGGGGCTGTTCGCTGCCCCGCGCATCAACATGCGCGAGGACTACGGAAAAGTCCGGCGCATCCAACGGCGACTCGCCCTGATGTCGATGCCGTGGCGCCGCACGCCATACCGGCAGACCGTCGCCGAGGTCGGGGGACGCTCGATCTCGGTCCGCGTCTTTCAACCGAAAGAGCGGCTTCGCGACGACGTCCTGCTCTTCTTTCACGGCGGCGGGTGGGTCACCGGAGACATCGAGACGTACACGCCGGCATGCTCGACGATGGCCGATCTCACGGGGTGCGCCGTGGCCTCGGTGAATTATCGGCTCGCGCCGGAGCATCCGTTCCCCGCCGGTTTCGATGACTGCTTCAGTGTCGCCGAGCAGCTGCTGGCGAACCCCGAAGGCGCGGGCATCGCCGATGCCGCGAGCATCGTGCTGGTGGGTGACTCGGCGGGAGGAAACCTTGCCGCTGCCGTGTCTCTGAAGCTCCGCCAGCTCGGCCTCCGTGGTGCTGGGCGGCAGATCCTGCTCTACCCGGTGACCCACTGGGACCATGCGCAGGCAACGTCACCGTTCGATTCGGTGCGCGAGCACGGCGAGGATCTCAGGCTGACCAGCGTCGAGGTGCAGGACTATTTCGACATGTACGTGCCCGACCCGGAACGGCGTCGCGATCCGTTCGTCGCTCCGCTGGAGGCCACGGATCTGACCGGGCAGCCGGCAACACTCGTGGTGACGGCAGAGCTTGACCTCCTTCGTGATGAGGGAGAGGCGTATGGCCGTGCCGTTGCCCGCGCCGGAAACACCGTGCGGATTCATCGTGTGGGCGGAGCGTTGCACGGATTCATTCAGCTGCCGCGATTCTCCCGGCCGGTGCGGGAGGCCTACGCCGTAATCAACGCGTTCCTCGATGAAGATCTCGGGTCTCCCGTGGGCACCACCGCGCGGGACACCACGGTGACGGATGCTGTCGAGAATCCGTCGGGAACGGGGAACGCGTCCGCCACCGCGGACGAGACAGACGCCGAGGACTCCGGTCAGGAGGCGGCACCGTGACCCGCGGCAGCGCGATGCGCGGCGAGGCAATGCGCCGCAATTGGGTGCGGCTCGACAACGCCTCAAACATCTTTCTCGCCGCGCGAAGCGACTCCGATCCGAAGGTATTCCGCATCAGCGCTGAGATGGACCACGACGTGGATCCGGCTCTTCTGCAAGAGGCGTTAGACGCGACGTACGACCGCTATCCGCTCTACCACGCGGTGCTGCGTCGCGGAGTGTTCTGGTACTACCTGCAAGACAGCGACCTGCGTCCACGCGTCACCGGCGAGGTGCAGTACACGTGCGCTCCCATTTACCAGGCGGACCGGCGCACCCTGCTCTTCCGTGTGATGCATCACCGGCAGCGCATCATCCTCGAGATCTTCCATGCCCTCTCCGACGGCACCGGTGCTCTGTGGTTCCTCACCGATCTCGTGACCGGGTACGCCCGACTCGCATACCCCGACGAGCAGGGCAGCGCAGACGCGCCCGGTGCCCAGCCCGGATCGACCGCTGAACTCGACGAGCAGAGCGGAGGCTCACAGGCGGGGGAGAGCGCCGAACCCGCGCACGGACTCGTTGCCGACAGCTTCGCGCACTATTTCCGCCGGCGCCGCCGTGACGAGGCGCCGGCAACGGAGTCCGACTTCAGCGACGATCCTGCTACCAAGAAACAGGATGCTGCCGAGCGACCGGCCGCTACCGAGCGACCGGATGTCGCTGGAAAGCCGGACGCCGCCGAGCAACCGGACGCTGCCGGAAAAGCGGATGCTGCCGAGCGACCGGATGCCACCGAGCAACCGGACGCCGCCGGGAATCCGGATGCCACCGAGCGACGTGCCGGGCCCGCTCCGGGTGTGCGCCGAAGAATCGGCCGAGTGCTGCGTCTGCCCGAGAAGCTCCACCTCCCCGAGAAGAAGGTGTACCGAGTCCCGGGCACCCGGACTCCGGACAACCGGACGCGCGCCGTCGAACTCACAATGCCCGCGAAGGACATCCTCGATCTCGCACGTGCCGAAGGCGTTCCGCTCACGATGTTCCTGACGGCTCTGTTCTTCGAGGCCATCCGCCTCTCGGCGGGCGACCTGGGCACGGCGCGGACGCTGTCGGCCTCGGCCCCGGTCAATCTGCGCCAGTTCTTTCCGTCGACCTCACCCAGAAACTTCTTCGCAACGGTCCGCGTGGACCACACGTACGAGAGCGAAGACGAGGTTCGCCGAGGCAGCGAGAGTGCCGACAGCATCCCTCGCGACCGCGACCGCGACCGCAACCGCGCGAGTCCGACCGCCACGAATACCACCGCCGCGGGCCCAGACCACAGCATCCCAGACCACAGCATCCCGGACCGCACCAGCCCAGACCACGCGATCCCCGACCACACCAGCACAGACGACGTCGGCACGATCGGCCGGCAGCTGAATGCTCAGTTCGGCCCGAAAGTGACCCCCGAGGCGCTCGAGAAGACGCTGCGCCGCTTCATCCGGCTCGAGGGCATGCTCATCCTGAGGGTCATTCCGCGGCCGCTCAAAGACGTGATTCTGAAGTTGATCAACTGGGGAAACAACCGCGGTCTGAGCATCGCCGTCTCGAACCTCGGCCGCGTCAGCCTGCCCGAACCCGCCGAATCGCACGTTAGACGGATGCTGTTTCACGTCTCAGCAGCACGACCGCAGATCTGCGTCATGAGTCACGCCGGCACTCTCGCGGTCAGCTTCACCTCACCGTTCGTCGAGACCGATCACATCACGCAGTTCGCGCGGCTGCTGACCGCTCGCGGGGTCGCTGTCACCGTCGCCGCCGCACGGGTGACGGAAGGCGAGCTCGCGGAGGTGTCGGCATGAGGCATTGCGACGCGTGCGCCGTCGACATCGAGGGAGCCTGGGCCCGCTGCCCGCTGTGCAAAACACCGGCCACGGGTGAGGCGACGGCCAGCCCACTGCCGGCGGTCCCGCTGACGTTCTCGCGGCGTCGTGTGTTGCGGGTGCTCTTCTTCACGTCGCTTGCCGTGATCCTCGCTTCATTCGCGGCCCAACTTCTGTTCAGCCACGAGCTCACCGGCCTCGGAGTCATCCGGTCGGTCTGGCTGGGCCTGAGCGCCATGTGGCTGGTCGTGCTGATGGCCGTGCGCAAACGCCGCAACCTCGCCAAGAGCACCGTCTACCTTGTTGTCATCGTCGGCCTCGTCTGTGTCTACTGGGACTACCTCTCCGGTTGGCCCGGCTGGTCACTGACGTACGCGGTTCCGATTCTCTGCGCATCATCCATCCTCGCCCTGCTGATCACCGTCAGGCTGATGCGCATCGAGACAGGCGAGCACGTCGTCTACAGCGTACTGACGGTGCTGCTCGGGCTCGCGCCCATCGGCTTTCTGGCGTTCGGCTGGGTGACGAACGCGCTTCCGTCGATCATCTGCGGCGGACTCAGCCTGCTCGTCCTCGTTCTGCTGCAGCTCGTCGGAGGCCGCACCGTCCGGCACGAGCTGGGCAAGCGCCTGCACGTGTAACGTCGCACGTGCACGCCCAGCGCCTGCACCTGCGCGCAAAAAGGGTGCGTTACTCGGCGGTGACGAGCGGATCGGCCGGGCGGGTCAGGTCGACGAGTGTGCCGTCGGCCGTGACTCCTTCGACGGGAAATCCGTTGCGCACCCAGTACTCGTAACCGCCGATCATCTCGCGCACGTCGTACCCGCGATCAAGCAGCACACGTGCCGTGCTCGTCTCTCCGTTGCATCCGGGACCCCACCCGTACACAATCAGCGTGCGATCCGTAGGGACCTCGTCGAGGTCTCCACTGAGTCTGTCGTTCGGCAGGTGCAGTGCTCCGGTCACGTGGCCGTGATCCCACGACCGCTGCTTGCGGGTGTCGACGATCACCGCGCCGCCAGACTGGGCCGCCCGGGCAGCCACGACGTCGACCTCGTAGGCGAGCCGCGCCTCGACATATCTCAGGCGATCCCGGATGCTATCAGCAGCACCGTTCTGGGCACCGGCATCGCTCTCCGGGGTGGCAGTGCTGTCACCAGCATCCGTCATGATCAGCGCTTCAGAAGCTCGGCGAGCTTCGGCAGCTGCGACTCGTCTTCCAGCGCCGAGCCGACGGCGACCACGCGAACGCCGGCGGAGAGGAAATCGCCGGCATTCGCAGCATCCATTCCCCCCGTCGCGACGAACTTTGCGCGCGGGAACGGCCCACGCATCGCGCCGAACCAGGCAGTGCCGAGCAGCGAGGCGGGGAAGGCCTTGAGCCAGGTCAGCCCCTCCTTCATGGCGAGCTGAACTTCGCTCGGCGAGGCGACACCGGGCAGCGCCGGCAGACCCGCTTCGCTTGAGGCGCGCACGACGTCGACGTCGAAACCGGGGCTGACGGTGAACTCGGCACCCGCGGCCGCGGCCTGCGCGACGTGTTCGACGGTGACGACAGTTCCCGCGCCGACGCTCTTGCCGCGCTCGCGACCGGCCTCTGCCACGACACGAAGCGCCTCGATGTCGTCTGCGCTCTGAATCGGCAGCTCAACGACGTCGATGCCGAGATCCCAAGCCGCGCGCGCGACCTTCAGGCTGCGCTCGACGCCCATGCCGCGCATGATCGCCATCAGCGGTGCGGCGGCGAAGACCTCGTCGAATTGTGTGTTGTCGGCCATGAGTCAGCCCTTCTGTTCTGTGGTCTCTGCGATGAAGTCGCTCGTCGACTGCAGCACGAGGCGCGCACGCGCGTGACCGGCGGCCAAACGAACGGATGCTGCTTCGCCACGCAGCGCGGCAGCGAGGTACCCGGCGGCGAACGCGTCGCCCGCGCCGACGGCCTCCACGACGTCGACCGGTGTTGTCGGTGCGAAGACGCGCTCGTCTGCACCGGCGTCCGTGCGGTGAAACTCGGTGGCGCCGACGTCGCCGTCTTTGACGACGAGGCGTTCGGGCCCCGGCAGCAGGGCGCGCACGTCGTCTGCCGTGTCGGTGTTCCAGAGGTCCTGCGCCTCGTCGAGTCCGACGAACACGATGTCGGCGCGGTTCGCGAGGGAGCGAAGAGCGGGGGAGGCGACTCCCTGCTGCCACAGGGCGTGGCGGTGGTTCACATCGAAGCTCAGCACGGCATCGCTGGCGGCGACGCGGTCGATAATGGCGTCGATCATTGCCGAGCAGCTCGACGACAGGGCCGGCGTGATTCCCGTCAGGTGCACGATCTCGGCAGACTCTAGGGGGACGTCCCGTACCGATGCGGGTCCCATGTGGGATGCTGCCGAGCCAGCCCGGTAGTAGAGAACACCGTTGCCAGGGTCTTTCACGTACAGACCGGTCGGTGCGTCAGCATCCGTTGTCACCCATCGGGTGTCGACACCGCGCGCGGCGATGGTGGCGCGCAGCCGTTCGCCAAGCACATCCGCACCGACGGCACTGACCCACGCCGCGGGAATGTCGAGCTGGGCGAGGTGCGATGCGAGGTTGGACTCGGCACCGCCTGCGTCGAGCCGAAAACCGGTGGCCGTTGCGACCGGTTCAGCGGTCATGGGCGTGACGAGCGTCATCGTCTCGCCGATCGTGATCAGGCGCGGAGCAGCCTCGGAAGTCATTTCTCCATCATGCACCTCTTGTGCGGCGTCTGCAATGCGTGTTGCACCATATGCACAGCACGATCGCGGAGCCGGCCACGTGCCGCCTTAGCCGGGCGCCTTGCCCGCGTCACCCAGCTTGTGCCGCCCGGCCCTGTGACGCCACGCTGCCCTGGCTCGCCATCCTGCCCTGTCACCCGTTGAGCTACAGAATCGGAAATGCGCTCTCGAAAATTCTGTAGCGCGGTTCCGATTCTGTCGCCGTCGCTGCGGCTGCCATCACATTCACAGAATGTGGGACGCGAGGATGCGATACAGGAGACGGTTGCAGCGACGGCATGCCGCGCACGCTGAGGCCACTGCGTTACACGCCACGAAATACCGCCGCCTTGCGGCACACGACACCGCAAGGTTAGCGTTGCAGAATGCACGCAACACGGTGTGCAAGAAATGCAACGCAAGGGGAGTGAACCCGCGATGACATCGCTGAACCTGGCCACGCTGGCCGACGAACGTCTCTCCCCGCACGACAAGGGACTTCCCGCCCGCGCGATCGGCCTCACCGTCGCCGAATTTCTGGCCCTCGATCCGCGCCTCGGCGAGTTCTGGACTCCGCTGATCGTGCTCGACGATGCCGCCATGCAGAGCAACCTCGATGTGATGGCCGAATGGACGACCACGCGCGGCCTCGAGCTGATGCCGCACGGCAAGACCACCATGGCTCCGGCACTGTGGCAGCGGCAGCTCGACGCCGGCTGCACCGGAATCACTCTCGCCACCATGGGGCAGGTGCGAACCGCTCGCTCGTTCGGGCTCGACTCGATCATGCTCGCCAATTCCGCCGTCGACCCGCGCGCACTACGCTTTCTCGCCACAGAGCTCGCCGATCCCGACGTCCGGTTCTCGTGCTGGGTCGACTCGGTGGAGACGATCGACGCCATAGAGCGTGCGCTCGAGAACGTGTCGCTGCCCCGCCGGATCGACGTGCTCGTGGAGCTGGGGCAGGACGGCGGCCGCACGGGTGCGCGCACCATTGACGAGGCGATCACCGTCGCGCGTCGCGCGGCAGCATCCGGTGTCGTCAGGCTTGCGGGCGTGGGCGGATACGAAGGGAGCCTTGGCCACGACCGGTCAGCGCATTCCGTCGATGCCGTGCGCCGCTATCTCGAACGGCAGGTCGAGCTGCACACGGCGCTCGGCGACCTCTACGACGACGGCGACATCACCGTCACCGCGGGCGGCAGCGCCTACTTCGACATCGTCGCCGACGTCTACGCCGGTGCGATGCGCGGCGACGAGCGCACGCACTGGACGCTGCGATCCGGCGCATACATCACCCACGATGACGGCTTCTACCGCGGCATCTCACCCCTCGACGAAGCGGGAACCGACGTCGCGAACCCGTTGCGCTCCGCCATGCGCGGCGTCGCCCGCGTGGTCTCGCACCCCGAACCAGGCCTCGCCTTGATCGACGGCGGAAAGCGTGACTTCCCCTTCGACGAGGGACTGCCGATTCCCCGCTCGATCGCGCGCGACATCGGGCAGGAATGGCGGTCGCTTGAGGGGGCATCGATCTCCGCGATGAACGACCAGCACAGTTACCTCGCGCTTCCGCACGAAGGGTCAGAGACGCCGGATGCTGCGATCGGCGACGTCGTCTCGCTCGGCCTCTCGCACCCCTGCACGGCGTTCGACAAATGGCACTACCTTCCCGTCGTCGAATCTGCCGACTCTGACCGCGTGATTGCGCTCGTGCGCACGTTCTTCTGATGCGCAGACACGCTAACGATCTGCCCGCCGACATGGCGCGCATGACGCTGCGACTCGCATCGCTGGAGGGCTCCGCACGGGCATCCTCACCCGCACGCCCGGCAGCGCAGCGACGATTGTCGGTGTCGTCGCGGCTGGCGCGGCTGACAGCATCCGGGGCACGCCCGCCCCGGACAGCGGCGGCACAACACACGGGAAGGAAGGCACTATGCGTACGATCCTGACGGGCGGAACTATCGTCGACAGCGACGGCCACTGCGTCGCCGATGTCGCCGTCGAGGGCAATACGATCAGCGCGATCGGCGCCGACCTCGTGCGCGACGGCGACCGCGTCATCGACTGCACCGGACGCTTCGTGCTGCCCGGGTTCGTCGACGCACACGCGCACGTCGATGGACTGCTGACGGACGACGACGTGCAGCGCGCGGTGCTCAAACAAGGTGTCACGAGCATCATCGCCGGTCAGGACGGCGTCTCATATGCCCCGGGAGACGGCGGCTACGGCAGCGAATACTTCGCGGCGATCAACGGGTCCCACCCCAGCTATTCCGGTGGGGGTGTCGCCGAGTATCTGAGCGCTGTTGACGGGCGCTCGCGGCTCAACGCGGCATACGCGATCCCCGCCGGAACCGTGCGCTGGGAGGTTTGCGGGCGCTCGACCGCCGCGGCCTCAGACGACGAGAGATCGCGCATGGTCGAGCTCGTCGAGCAGGGGATGCGTGAGGGCGCCGTCGGCCTGTCGACAGGACTCGACTACGTGCCGGGAATCTTCGCCGACTCGGCCGAGATCGCCGCGATCACGGTGCCTGTAGCCCAAGCGGGCGGCGTCTACATCAGCCACATGCGCGGCGGCTACGAAGCGAACTCGGCCGAGGGGATCGACGAGATCGCCGCGATCGCCGCGGCATCCGGTGCCCGCGTTCACGTGTCGCACTTTCATGCCGAAGCGCACGTCGTGAAGGCACAGCTCGACGCCCTCGACGCGGCCGGTGTCGACGCCACGTTCGACGCCTACCCGTACACGCGAGGGTGCACACTTCTGGCGATGCCGCTGCTGCCGCCCGAACTTTCGGCGCAGCCGGTTGACGAGGTCGTGCGCGTTATCAGCGACGCGAGCGAACGCGACCGCCTTCGCCGCGACTGGTTCCCCGAGGTCGACCGCAAGGCCAGCTTGGGCCCCGACTGGCCGAGCATGATCACCCTCGCCCACATCGCCGCTGATGACTACGCTTGGGCGCTCGGTATGACGGTTCAGGATGCTGCCGCCCGAGCGGGCGTCGACGCCATCGAGTTCTCGCTTGACGTGCTTACGGCCTCCCGCCTGCAGGCCAATGCCGTGATGGCGGTGCGCTACGAGCGCCCGGTCTCAGAGCTCGCGCAGATCTTCGCGCACCCCGCGCACATGGGCGGTTCGGACGGCATCTTCATCGGTGCACATCCGCACCCGCGTGCCCGGGGAACGTTCGCCCGATACCTGCGCGAATATGTGCGCGAGACGCAGACCTGGTCGTGGCCCGAAGCTGTCTCCCACCTCTCCACGGCGCCGGTCGACAGGTTCTCGCTCGGTCGCCGCGGGCGCATCGCGTCGGGCTGGATTGCCGACCTGATCGTTGTGGATCCGGAGGCCGTGGCTGACACAGCATCCTATGACCGCCCCCTCGGCGAGGCCGTCGGCATCGACGACGTGCTCGTAGCCGGAGTTCCCGTCCTCGCCGGCGGCGAGCTGCAGGGCGCGACACCGGGCAGCGGGATTCGTCGCGAGAATGAGGGGTAGCACAATGCAGCATCCCGTCGCCGATACCGGAGCACTGGAGGACGTATGTCGCAGAGCGTGAAGCGGGCAGCCCGCATCATCGACTCGATCGCGGATGAGCCGAAGAGCGTCGTGCAGCTCGCCGACGAGTTCGAGCTGCACCGGTCAACCATGTTCCGCGAACTGCAGGCGCTGGAAGAGGTCGGCTACGCGCGGCGGCGCAAAGACGGCACATACACGCTCGGCTTCCACCTGGTGGCTCTCGCGCAGAGCTCGCTCGAGAGCATCGATCTGCGCGAGGTGGCTTCGGCACACCTGCGCCGCATGCACAAGGTCGTGGGCAATACGGTTCACCTGGCGGCGCTCATGGACAGCGCCATCATCTACGTCGACAAGGTCGAAGACGCCAGCGGTGTGCGCATGTACTCACGGGTCGGCGCCCCCGTCCGCACGCACTGCAGCGGGGTGGGCAAGGCGATTCTGGCGAACCTCGACGAACCACGCCGGGATGCTGTGCTCGCGACGACTGACTGGGCGAAGTACACCGAGAAGACGATCACCACGCGTGAGGCGCTCGACGTCGAGCTGGAGCGCATCGCCGAGCAGGGCTGGGCCGTTGACGATGGCGAGTTCGAGGACTTCGTCAACTGCGTCGCGGTGCCGATCATCAGCCGGGCGGGTGTCGTGGGCGCGCTGTCTCTCACGGCGATCCGCATGGCCGAAGATCTCGAGATGCTGAAGACGCGCCTGCCCCTTATGCAGCAGACGGCGGCGCAGATCGCTCGCGAGCTCGGGTGATCGCTGACGCCGTCGCAGCATAGTGTCATCGCGCGGACATGATCGGCGGGCACACCCCGCGAATGTGTCCGGAGCTGACGAAGACCCGCGTGCGGCAGGTTCGGCCGTCAGGGCGTGACGTTGAGGCGGAAACCGCCGCCGTCGACAAGCTCAACCGTCAGCTGGTCGAGGCTCGTCAGCACCAGGTCGGCGTCGAGCTGCTCAGCGGTGTGTGTTCCGGGGAGGCCGACGGTGAAGCATCCGGCTGCTCGCGCTGACGCGAGCCCGGCCGGAGCATCCTCGAAGGCGATGCAATCGCTCGGGTGAGTGCCCAGTCGAGCCGCGCCCGTCTCGAACGGTTCGGGGTCGGGTTTTCCCGCCACAACGTCGTCGAAGGTGACGAGGGAATCGGGGCGGGGAATTCCCGATGCCGCAATCCGCACCTCGGCAAGCTTCTGCGTGCATGACGTCACGATCGTCCACGAATGCTCGGGCAGCGCTGCGAGCAGGTCGGTGGCTCCAGGCAGCGCAACGACGCCATCTGTATCGTCGATCTCCAGCTGCGTCACGCGGGCAAGTGCCGCTTCAACCTGATCAGCGGGCAGGATGCTGGCGAGCAGCTCCCGTGCCGGCCGGCCGTGATGGTTGCCCGTGCCGAGGTCCGTCTGCACGCCTTGTTCTTCAGCGAGGCGTGACCACGACCGCACGACTGCTGGCGTGGAATCGATCAGCGTGCCGTCCATGTCGAAGAGGGCGCCGCGGAACGTGCGGGTGTCGAGGCCGGCTGCCTGATCGAGATCGAGTGTCACAGAGGTTCTCCGTTCGTCTTCTGCGATCGTATCGATTCGACCCGAAGAAACGCTGGGCCACGGGCAGCGTAAGATGCAGCAATGGGCGAGCAAGCATTCACCGGTGAGACCCGTTCGACCGATCGACCATCGGTCCCCGTGCGAGCCGAGATTGCCGAGATCGCCCGTGAGTGTGGGGCCGGTCTGCAGAGGAGAGTCCTTGTTGCCGAGGAGTTGAGCAGAGAACTCGACAGTGCCGTGTTGACCGCTCTGGCAGAGGGCTCTGGCGTCGATCGTGTTGCCGCAGACACTGATCTGAGCGTTGACCTTGTTGACTTCATCGGGCGAGGCGGGCGTTCGTGGGAGTGGTTTCTTAATCGTGGACTGTATGCCGCAGGAGAGCAGTCGCGACATCACACAGAGGAATCGGGATAGATGCGGAACCCGGATTTCTCGCGAAAGGGAAACGAGCGGTAGAACTCCTGGGCTTCGTCCGTGATCAGGTCGAGCCTTTCTGTGCCACTCGCGTGGAAAGCCGTGTCGATGAGCGCACGGGCAATCCCACGCCGTCGCACTCTGCGATCGCGTCGGCAGGTGTGACGGTTACTGATGGGCGTTGTCGTAGCGCTTCTGCGACTCCGCCACGTCGCCCATGTGCGCGATCGACCACTCCTGCAGGGCATTGAGCGGCTCGAGGAGGGTTCGCCCCGCTTCTGTCAGGGCGTATTCGACGCGAACGGGAACTTCGGGAAAGACGGTGCGACGCACGAGGCCGTCGCGCTCGAGCGCCCGCAGCGTCTGCGTCAGCATCTTCTGAGAGACGCCCTCGACCTGGCGGCGCAGCTCTGAGAACCGTGCATCGCCTTGCCCCAGGATGCCGACGATGAGCACAGTCCAGCGGTCGCCGATGCGGTCGAGCACACGACGCGTCGGGCAGTCGGCGTTGTACGGATTGCCGGGGAAACTCGATGTCACTGAGGTGGTTACCACAAAGTGCCTTCTTCCGTTCAGAGAGATGCTCTCTTATGGTAACTAGTGGCCGCCACCTGGCGCCACCATTTCGAACACAGAAGGGCACTCAATGTCTCGCATCACCGTCATCGGCGGCACCGGCTACGCCGGATCCGCCATCGTCGCCGAAGCCGTCTCCCGTGGCCACGAAGTCACGGCGCTGAGCCGTTCGCTTCCCGCCGAGCCCACACCGAACGTGAGATACGTGCAGGGCGACGCCACAGACGAAGCGACGCTGGCGTCAGCCATCGAAGAATCCGACGTGGTGGTGGGCGCGCTCGCTCCGCGCGGAGACCTCGCGAGCGCGTGGCGCGACTTCTATCGCTCCCTCGCCGAGCGCGCCGACACCGCGGGCGTGCGGCTGTACATCGTCGGGGGAGCCTCGTCGCTGCGCCCCGCACCCGGAGTGGAACGCTTCGTCTCAGACCTCAGCGGCATTCCCGAGGAACTGCACGAAGAGATTCGACTGGGCGCGGCCTTCGTCATGGAAGATCTCCCGGCCACGTCGCCCTCGCTGGACTGGGTGTTCGTGAGCCCTGCACTGCGGTTCGGCGCGCACATGCCGGCAGAAGAGCTTGGCCGATACCGGCTCGGTGACGACGTCGCCGTGGCTGCGGATGGCGGCGCGATCTCGGCGGCAGACTACGCGCTCGGCATGGTCGACCTCATCGAGAGCGGCGAGCACCACCGAGCCCACGTCAACCTGGGGCACTGAGCACCACGCCCCGCGGGTGTGCGGCGCACGCCTGCCCTCGCGGTCGCCTCACGCACGCTCCGCGCGAGTGAGCACCGGTGTGTGCCTCATGCCCGTGGGTCGGTGCGGGGGCGGCGCCTCACCAGCATCCTGCCGATCAGGCCGATCGCCAGAACGGCCACGCCACCGAGGAGGCTCTGCCACGGCACAGCGGCCGCGAGGGCGATGCACCCCACCATGCCGAGAGCCTGCAGCCACTTCGGGTAGCGCCTGTTGCTTCGCGTCTGCGTCCAGGCCGAGACATTGGCGATGAAGTAGTAGAGCAGCACGCCGAAGCTCGAGAAGCCGATCGCGCCGCGCACGTCGAAGGTGAGCACAAGCGCGATGGAGACCACAGCGAGCACGAGTTCGATGCGGTGCGGAACACGACGACGTTCATGCACGGCGGCGAGCCACCGCGGCAGATCCCCCTCGCGCGCCATGGCGAGACCGGTGCGGCCGATTCCCGCCATGAGCGCGAGCAAGGCGCCAAGGGATGCCGCCGCAGCACCCACTCGTACGACGGGCTGTGCCCACCCCGGCACAGCGTCTGCGAGAGGCGATGTCGTGGCCGCCAGCTGATCGGCGCCCAGCGTGGTGAGCACCGTGACAGCGACTGCAGCGTAGATGATTGTCGCCGCCGCCAGCGCGATCACGATCGCGCGAGGGATGGTGCGCGCCGGGTCACGCACTTCTTCGCCCATCGTCGCGATGCGCGCGTACCCGGCGAATGCGAAGAAGATAAGTGCGGCCGCCTGCAGCATCCCGTAGGGGCCTGACGCGAAGATACCGCCGAACGGGGCACGCTCGACGCCGGAGTTCGCGGCAATCAGCGCAACGCCGAGGCACGCGAGCACGATGATGACGATCACGCGCGTTGCCATCGCCGTGCGCGTCACGCCCAGCAGGTTGACGATCGCGACGGCAGCGACGGCGACAGCGGCGATCGGCTTCTCGCCGCCGACCGGTGCCGCATACGCCGCGAAGGTGAGTGCCATTGCCGCCGTCGACGCCGCCTTGCCGATGAGGAAGCACCACCCGGCGGCGAACCCCCACCAGGGCCCGAGCTGTGCTCGACCGTATGCGTATGTGCCTCCGGAGACCGGGTGCTGGGCGGCAAGCTGTGCAGACGACGTCGCATTGCAGAAGGCGATGACGGCGGCAACGAGCAGCCCGATGAGCAGTCCGGAACCGGCGGCGCGCGCTGCTGGTGCGAAGACGGCGAACACTCCAGCGCCGACCATCGAGCCGAGCCCGATGACGACGGCGTCTGCGGGGCCGAGCCGGCGTGCGAGCGTGGTCATACCACCCAGGGTACGACCGGCGGGTGTCGCTTCGGTATGAACGAGCCTGTGATCGGATGCCGCGTCTGAGCGCGGTCACGATGAGCCAGGCCGCGGCGCGCAGCTTTGCCATGCGCGGCCACCGCTGCGGGCAACGATGTGCACCGTCGGTATCGGCCCGGTGGCCTGTGCCGATGTGGCAGAGCCGAGAGCGTGTCAGCCGTGCTCCGTGTACCCATACAGGTCGGTCGAGGCTCCGTTCACCCAGAGCTCGGTGTGCTCGGGCGTCGGGGCACGGAGTGTGCGGTTGTAGGCTTCGTCGACGACGGAGGCGTCGATTCCGGATGCCGTCAGGCGCTCGACCGCGGCGTCGAGGTCGCCGCGGTGCTCGAACGACAGGCTGACGGGATCCGTCACCGGTGTCGTCGCCGATGCAATGTCGTGCAGTGCGATGCTGCCGCCACCGTCTGCGTCGAACACGGCCCAGCTGCCCGAGTTCGAGGTAATCTTCAGCGCGAGCCCGAGAGTCGTGAGAACTCGCGATGCGCCGTCGACGTCGGGCGTGAAGATCAGGGGCTGAAGCGAGACGTCGCCGTGCGGCGGACGTGCGGCACCGACAACGGCGTGCACTCGTGCGGTGTCATCGACGCTGATCTCCAGCGTGGCACCGATGTCCGCCATCTCGCCGCGCGTGACAGGGATGTCTGCCGAGCGCAGTCGCGACTCCAAAGCATCGAGTGCCGCAGAATCATCGACGAGCAGCCAGATCTCTGCGGTGCCCGCCAGCGGGTCGCTCGACTCGACGCCGTGCACGGCCAGCATCCCGTCGCCGTCGAACTCTGTCCACGCGTCGTTCCTCTCTGCGGGTGCCGTGAGGCCGATTCCCTGCGCGAGATCGTGCCAGGGGCGGGGGCGCTCCGTGAGCTGAATGACCTGAATGGCGGTCATGATGTGCCCTCCTTCGAGACGTACTCCGTCATGATGCGCTCCACCAGGGCAGACAGCGACGTGCCCTCGTCGATCGCGCGGTGCTTGATCTGCGTGACCAGCGCTGCGGGAAGGTACACATTGAACTGCACCTTCTTCGTGCTCGCATCTTCTACCATGCTAGCAACCTAGCTCAGGAGGTGCGCTATCGCAACTCAGGTGGCGCAATGTGCAGTTGAGGACCTCGTTTACTGCAACCTTTGACATCTGAATGCGCGCGCTCATCTGCGTGCCGCGGAAGTGAGTGGCGGGAAGTGGCGGCCTCCGCCCCGCTGCGAGGTCGCCACTTCCTGCAACTCACTGTGCGGTCGAGGCAGGCAATCCACGTTGTCGGCCGCAGCCGGTAGCGTCGGAGCATGCGGATTCTGCACACCTCAGACTGGCACATCGGGCGTTCATTCCACGGGCACCCGACGCTCGACGCGCTCGAAGGAGTGCTCGGCGAACTCACGCGCATCGTTCGCGAACAGAGCGTCGACGTGGTGATCGTGGCGGGCGACATCTTCGACTCGGCGACGCCCTCTGCCGATGCATACGGAGTGCTGACGCGGGTGCTCACTGAACTGCGCGACACGGGCGCCGTCATCGTGGCGACGAGCGGCAACCACGACTCCGCCGCGCGGCTCGGGTTTCAATCGGAGTTTGCCCGTCTCGCCGGCATCCATGTATTGACTCGCGACGAGACGCTCGACGTTCCGGTCACTGTCGACGACGATCATGGGCCGGTGCACATCTACGGCATCCCGTACCTCGAGCCGGCCTTGATCAGGCACCGGCACCCGGGTGAGATACTGCGCACGCAGGCGGATGCCGTGAGGTTCGCGATGCGCCGCATTCGCGCAGATCTTGCCGAGCGCGGAGGGCGTTCGGTCGTCGTGTCGCACTGCTTCGCGCAGGGTGTGGCCGATGCGGCCTCTGACGATCTGCGCGACATCACATCTGGCGGGATTGACCTCGTGCCGATGAGCGTCTTCGATGGCGTCGACTACGCCGCCCTGGGGCACATTCACGGGCGCGCACGGCTGAGCGACAGCGTCCGGTACTCCGGGGCGCCGCTGCACTACTCATTCAGTGAAGCCGGAAAGCCGCGCGGTGCCTGGCTCGTCGAGCTCGATGCGACGGGCCTCGCGTCTGTCGATTGGGTCGACCTGCCGATTCCGCGGCGACTCAGCATCCTGACCGGCACGCTCGACGACCTGCTGACCGACGACGCCTACACCGATGCCGAAGATGATTGGGTCAGCGCCGTGCTGACAGACACGGTGCGACCACTCGACGCGATGCGTAAGCTGCAACGCCGGTTTCCGCACTGCGCCACGATGGTGCACGAGCCCTCCGTGGTGGCCGACCACGGCACGCGCACGTACGCACAGCGGGTGCAGGGCAAGAGCGATATCGACGTGATCGACGAGTTTCTCGCCTACGTGCGCAACGGTGAGGGGGCCAGCGCTGCTGAGAGCGAGATCATCCGGGATGCTGTCGCTGAGGTGCGGTCGGCGGAGACCAGCGCATGAGAATCAACTCGCTGAGCATCACGGGGTTCGGTCCATATCGCACGACCCAGACCGTGAACTTCGATGCGTACACCGACGACGGGCTCTTTCTGATTTCGGGCAAGACGGGCGCCGGAAAGTCGAGCATTCTCGACGCGATCGCGTTTGCGCTGTATGACAGCGTCCCTCGGTTCGACGGGACGAAATCCCGTTTGCGCAGCGATCACTGCGCCCCGAGCGATGAGACGCGTGTGGAACTCGAGTTCACGATCGGTGACACCCGCTATCGCGTGACGCGGTCGCCCGAGTATGAGAGGCCGAAGAAAAGCGGAACCGGAACAACGACGCAGAAGCCGGCGGCGCAGCTGGATGTTCTGACGGGTGACCAGTGGCAGGGAATTGCGTCGCGCCCCGTCGATGTCGGCCACGAGCTCGCCGAGATCGTCGGCATGAAGAAGGAGCAGTTTCTGCAGGTGATCCTGCTCGCGCAGAACCGTTTCCAACAGTTTCTGCTGGCGGGCAGCCGCGATCGCGAAGCGGTGCTGCGCAGCCTCTTCGGCACCAAGCGATTCGCCGACTACGAGGGAATCGTCGACGAACGCCGTCGCGAACTCGAGGCAATGGTGGCGGCGACGCGAGTGCAGACCGATCAGCTGGTCAGCGAAGCCGCGCGCCTCGCCGAAGCAGAGCCGCCCGAGGAAGGCGTTGTCGACTGGCTCGAGCACCGGGTGATCGAGCTCGGAACACGCGTCGCGTCGGCGGTGTCTGACGCCGCCGCGGCAGACACCGTGCGCGATGACGCCGAAGCGAAGCACGCGGAGGCGACCGAGCAGCAGCGACGCCAGAAGCGACTTTTTGACGCGCGAACGCGCGCGGCAGAGCTGGATGAGGCGGAGCCCGAGATTGCCCACATGCGGGCCGAGCAGGCAGCTGCCGAACGGGCGGAGCAGGTGTGGCCGTACGTGACGGCACAGCGGTCGGCGCAGAGCGCTGCGGAAGCCGCCCGCACGAACGTCGCGACGGCGATCGACGCCCACACGGCCGCGGGAGGCGATGCAACGCTGACGGCAGATCAGCTGGATGCTGCTGCAGAGAAGCACTCGGGGCGCCTCGCGCTGCTCGACGAGGTGCGTGTTCAAGAATTACGTCTCGAGGCACTCGACGCCGCTGAAGCTGAGGCTGCCCAGAGGAAGTTCGTGGCCGAGTCGGCGCTGGCCGAACTCGAGTCTCGGCTGGCGGAGCTTCCCCAGGCGCTCACGGCCGTGAACGACGAACTCACGGCCGCCCGCGTGGACGCGTCGCGGGCTGACGCCGCAAACGCTGACGTCGACCGGCTGACCACCGCGCGTGCTGCCGCGGCGCTCGCTGCCGAGGTTGAGACTCAACGCGACGCCGCACGCCAGGTCGAGGCCGAACGTGTGCGCGAGAACACCGAGGCATCGGCGGCGCTGCAGCAACTTCTCGATGCGCGGCTTGCCGGTCACGCAGCGGAACTCGCGACGGAGCTGCGCGCGGGGGAGCCCTGCGCGGTGTGCGGTGCCACCGAGCATCCGTCACCGGCAACGCACTCGGGTGTGCCTGTGACCGAGGCCGATGTCGACGCGGCCAGGGAGGTTCTCGCCACACGAGAGAAGGCCAAAGCGGATGCTGCGCGCGCAGCATCCGCTCTCGATGCGAAGCTTGCCGAGCAGCGGGCCATCGCCGGTGACCGCACTCTCGAGCAGATCGACGCCGAGCTGGAGCCCGCGAGGCAGCGCGTCACGGCGGCAGCTGACGCTGCCTCGACTGTCACTGCGCTCGAGAAAAAACAGACATCGCTCATCGAGGAACGCGACGCAGGCGACGGTCAGCGCGAGAAGCTGCGCGCCGAGCGAGACGCGCAGGCTGCTGCCGAGAGTGAAGCGCGTACGGAGATCGCGCGCATCAGGGCCTCCGTCGACGCCCAGCGAGGAGAAGCCCCGTCGATCGCCGAGGTGGTCTCGAGCGTGACGGCATTGCGTGACTCCGCTGCGACGCTCGCATCGGCGCTGCGCACGCGAGACGACCGCGAGGCGGACGCGGCGGAAGCCAGTGAGAAGCTCGCGCAAAGCATGTCTGAGCGCGATTTTGCTGATGCGGCGGCCGTTGAAAATGCTCGGCGCTCCGGGCCCGACCTCGAACGCTTGCGCGAGCGCATTCGCACTCATGACGACGCCCGTGCGAGTGTGCGGTCGATCCTGGCCGAGCCCGAGCTGGCCGACGTGCCGACTGAGATTCCCGACACCGAGGCGACGCAGGCCACCGTCGCCGAGGCTCGCGCCGCCCGAGATGAGGCGGTGCGCATTCGTGAGGCGCTCAATGAACGGTTGGCGGCTCTCATGCGCACGGTGAAGATGGTGAAGGAGCGGCTGGCCGAGTCGGCGACGGCGACTGCCGAGTTCGAGCGGGTGCGCACCCTCGCGAAGACGCTCGCCGGTGACGGCCCGAACACGCGCAAGATGCGCCTCGAGGGCTTCGTGCTTGCCGCCGAACTTGAACGCATCGTCGAGGCGGCCAACGCTCGGCTGCGGACGATGACGGGTGGTCGCTACGCTCTCGAGCACGACGATTCGGTGCAGTACCGCAACGTAAAGTCCGGTCTTGGCCTCGCGATCTTCGACCAGCACACGGGTGTTGCGCGCGCGACGCACTCGCTGTCGGGTGGCGAGACTTTCCTCGCATCACTCGCGCTCGCTCTCGGTCTCGCCGAGGTGGTCACGGCGCGCTCCGGTGGCATCACTCTCGACACGCTGTTCATCGACGAGGGCTTCGGATCGCTCGACGCCGACACCCTTGAGGTCGCGATGTCGACGCTCGATTCGCTGCGCGCCGGTGGCCGCACTGTTGGTTTGATCAGCCACGTCGAGGGCATGAAAGAGCAGATTCCGGCCAAGCTGCGCATTACCGTGGCAGACGGCGGATGGAGCGAGATTCACCAAGAAACGTGACAATTCGTCAGGAAGATTTCCTGGCCAAGACGCACTTGTCGTGGCATCCTGTCGAGTAACGGCATTTTGAGAGCCAGCTTCGGGGGTGGAGCTCGTGAAATCCGCGACATGGGGTGAATTCCATATCACCCGTGTGCTTGTCGCGGCAGGTGCCCTCGCTCTTGTGTGGTTCTTCGCACAGCTGTTCTTCGGTGCTTCGCCGGCGTCTGCCGATGAGGGCGAAGACGAGTCGAGCACTAGCGTCAGCGACGTCGTCTCCGAGGTCACCGACGCAGTGACTGACGACGTGACCGACCCAGTGTCTGACGTCGTCGATGCCGCAACCGATGAGGTCGTCGATGTTGTTGATGGCGTCACGGATGCTGTCACACCGCCGGCCGAGCAGCCCGCACCGCCGGCAGACGATGCGCCTCCCGCTGAAGATTCTGCTCCGCCCGCCGACGAGTCGGAGGCTCCGTCCGAGTCGGATGAGGCGTCGAGCACACCGGTTGAGGACTCAGATTCCAGCTCGGGGCAGACACCCCCTGCTGATGATGCTCCGCCGGCAGAAGAGGATGAGCCTGTAGACGAGGCTCCCCCTGCTGACGATGTTGAAGCCGCAGACGATGCGGCCGGCGAGCAGAACGAAGAAACGACAGACGCGTCGGCAGAAGAATCAGCTGACGCACCGACAGACGCCGAGGAGGCTGAGGACGCGCCGACCGAGTCGGTCACGGGCGCCGTTGAATCTGTCGTATCTGACACCGTCATCAACGATGTCACGGCCCCAGTCGCGACGGCAGTCGATTCTGTTGTCGACCCGCTCGTTGCGAGCCTGCCGCTTGTCGGAGACGGCCTTAGCGATGTCGTCGGAACGGGCATCGTAACGTCGACGACCGGCGCGCTTTCCGAGGTTCTCGATCCACTTGTCTCAGATGTCGTGACGACGGCGACACAGACGACGGATGCTGTGACCGTCACCGTCGACCAGACGGTGTCGACAGCTGTCTACGGCGTCACGGACGCTACTTCACCGCTGTCGGAGGCGACTGCGGCTGTGGAATCGGCGACGCAGACGGGTGCTCAGGACTCTGGTGACGCAGCAGTTGCGACTGCCGAAGAAGCGACTGTGCAGAGCACGACGACCGATGCGTCACGTGTGTCGGTCAGTGCCTTCCACCCGGCGCCCTCAAACTCGAGTGCCGTTCACTCGTCCAGCGACGCGGAGCAGCCGACTCCGACCGCACCGGCTCCGTCCCGCGGAACGCTCACCAGCGGAAGCCTCGCGACCGCGAGCGGCTCCGCAGGCGCAACGGGCCCGGTTGCGGACCAGCTCTCCAGTGGCGCGGTCGTCGCGGGCGACAGCATCCTTTCGGGTCTCGTCGATGACGACGTCATCCCAGAATCTTTGACACTTACTCTCACTTGCTCTCCTGATTGACGGGCGCGCAGTCGCCATTGCGGCGATGCGCAACCCATCTGCGCGATGGGTCCGATTTCGATCAGGAGAGAGAAATGAAACGAACCTTGACAAGGTGTCTCTATGGCACCTTGCTCGCCGGAGGAATAATATTCTTCGGCGCGACTGCGGCGAATGCCGCAGAGTCTCCGCCCGATGACGATGACACGGCCTGTGGCTGCGTCACGAACATCGTCACGGACGTGACAGACACCGCGACGGATGCTGTCGATGACATCGTGTCGTCGGCAACTGGTGGCGGGTCTCAACCTCCGGCAGACGACGCGACGCCGCCTGCTGATGACACAACACCGCCTGCGGAGGAAACGCCGCCTGCGGATGACGCGACTCCGCCTGCGGAGGAATCGACTCCACCCGCGGAGGACACAGCGCCTCCAGCGGAGGATTCAACGCCGCCCGCGGACGACACAACACCGCCTGCGGAGGACACGGAGCCTCCTGCAGAGGACTCGATGCCGCCCGCGGATGAGACTCCGCCTGCTGAGGACACGACTCCTCCAGCGGAGGATTCAACGCCGCCGGCTGATGACGAGACGCCTCCTGCGGAGGACGACGCGCCGCCCGCCGAGGACGAAACACCTCCGGCAGACGACGAAACGTCGCCAGCTGACGACGCTGTTCCGCCCACAGGCGGTGTGGTTCCACCTCTTGACGAGGTGCTGGCACCGGTAGGTGACTTGCTCCCGCCGCTTGGTGGGATCCTGCCTCCGACTGGTGGGGAAGTCCCACCGGCTGGCGACGAGTGGCCGCCAACGGATGGGTCGGCTCCACCGACAGAGGGCACTGATCCACCCGCTGATGACGGTGAGGTTCCGCCCACCGATGATTCGGACACTCCTCCAGGGAGTGGATCGAATGACGGATCGACGGCTGGTGTCGTTGTGAATTTGCCTCTTACCGATGACGGATTTTCGGTGTCGATCGGAGGGGACACATCACAGTCTGGGACGAATGTCGACGTGAACATCGGTACGGGCATCGTGGGGGAAATTTTCCCTGGCGATGACAGTACTGCCGGTGACACAGCGGTGTCAGGCGGAATCAGCCTCCCGGTCTCGCTGGGCGATCTTGGTGTTTCCATCGGAGCTGATGCGACATCCGGTGCGGTTTCCGGATCGGTGTCCGTTGGTTGGGAAGACACGGAGGTGCCTTCTGGCGACGCTACTGGAATCATTCCAGGTCTCGTGGACGGCATCCTGGGTGACGTTCCGATGCTTCCGGGTGATGCTGGTGATGTCCCGTCAGGCGACGTTGCTGGGGTGATCCCCGGTGTCGTTGGCGGAGTCGTCGGCGGCGTTGTGCCGGGCGATGTCGTTGACGGGCTCGTGGGAGACATTGTTCCGGGATACGTTCCGACGTTCCCGGGCGACGACATTTACCCGCCAGTGGTGGATGTCGGCGGTCTGCTCCCGGATGCTGTTGATGGCGTTCTCGGTGGGATTCTGCCGGACCTTCCGGGTGATCTGATCGATGTACCTTCGGGCGTTATCGGCGACCTCGTCCCGGGAGTTGTCGACGGCATCTTCGACGGTGGCCTTCCGGGTTTGCCTGGTCTGCCGGGTGGAATCTTTGATGGTTCGCTTGGTGACCTGATTCCTGGTGTTATCGACGGCAATCTTCCGGGGTTGCCGGGCCTGCCTGGTGATGTGATCGATCTGCCTTCGGGCATTGTTGATGGCATCTTCGATGGCAACCTCCCGGGGCTGCCTGGTCTGCCTGGTGGGATCTTTGATGGTTCGCTTGGTGACCTGCTTCCTGGAGTTGTTGACGGCATCTTCGATGGCAACCTTCCGGGGCTGCCGGGCGACGTCATTGATGGTTCGCTTGGTGACCTGATTCCTGGTGTTATCGATGGTGGTCTTCCGGGGCTTCCGGGTGATGTGATCGATCTGCCTTCGGGCGTTATCGGTGACGTTGTTCCAGGTGTCGTTGATGGAGTTTTCGACGGTGGCCTTCCGGCTCTGCCCGGAGACATTGTTGACGGCATCTTCGACGGCAACCTTCCGGGTCTTCCGGGTCTGCCTGGTGGAATCTTTGATGGTTCACTCGGTGACCTGATTCCTGGTGTTATCGACGGTGGCCTTCCGGGACTGCCTGGTGACATTGTTGATGGCATCTTCGATGGCAACCTTCCGGGGCTGCCGGGTCTGCCGGGTGACGTCATTGATGGTTCGATTGGTGACCTGTTCCCGGGTGTTATCGATGGCGGCCTTTCTGGGCTGCCGGGTGATGTGATCGACTTGCCTTCGGGCATCGTTGATGGCGTCGTCCCGGGTGTCGTTGATGGCATCTTCGATGGCGGTCTACCGGCTTTGCCTGGAGACATTGTTGATGGCATCTTCGACGGTGGCCTTCCGGGGCTGCCTGGTGGAATCTTTGATGGTTCGCTTGGTGACCTGCTTCCTGGAGTTGTTGACGGCATCTTCGATGGCAACCTTCCGGGTCTGCCTGGTCTGCCGGGTGACGTCATTGATGGTTCGCTTGGGGATCTGCTTCCTGGTGTTGTCGACGGTGGCCTTCCGGGGCTTCCGGGCGATGTGATCGATCTGCCTTCGGGTGTTATCGGTGACGTTGTTCCAGGTGTCGTTGATGGAGTTTTCGACGGTGGCCTTCCGGCTTTGCCTGGAGACATTGTTGATGGCATCTTCGATGGCAACCTTCCGGGGCTGCCGGGTCTGCCGGGTGACGTCATTGATGGTTCGATTGGTGACCTGTTCCCGGGTGTTATCGATGGCGGCCTTTCTGGCCTGCCGGGTGATGTGATCGACTTGCCTTCGGGCATCGTTGATGGCGTCGTCCCGGGTGTCGTTGATGGAATTCTCGATGGTGGTCTGCCTGGTGGAATCTTTGATGGTTCGCTTGGTGACCTGATTCCTGGTGTTATCGATGGCAACCTTCAGGGGCTTCCTGGTCTGCCTGGTGGAATCTTTGATGGTTCACTCGGTGACCTGATTCCTGGTGTTATCGACGGTGGCCTTCCGGGGGATGTGATCGACCTGCCTTCGGGCATCGTTGATGGCATTCTCGATGGCGGTCTTCCGGGGTTGCCGGGTCTGCCTGGTGACATTGTTGATGGCATCTTCGACGGCAACCTTTCGGGTTTGCCTGGTCTGCCGGGTGACGTCATTGATGGTTCACTTGGGGATCTGTTTCCTGGTGTTGTCGACGGTGGCCTTCCGGGGCTTCCGGGTGATGTCATCGACTTGCCTTCGGGCGTTATCGGTGACGTTGTTCCGGGTGTCGTTGATGGCATCTTCGATGGCAACCTTCCGGTTCTGCCGGGTCTGCCGGGTGACGTCATTGATGGTTCGCTTGGGGATCTGCTTCCTGGTGTTATCGACGGTGGCCTTCCGGGGCTTCCGGGCGATGTGATCGATCTGCCTTCGGGCGTTATCGGTGACGTTGTTCCGGGTGTCGTTGATGGCATCTTCGATGGCGGTCTTCCGGGATTGCCTGGTCTGCCTGGTGGAATCTTTGATGGTTCACTTGGGGATCTGATTCCGGGTGTTATCGACGGCGGTCTTCCGGGACTGCCTGGTGACATTGTTGATGGCATCTTCGATGGCAACCTTCCGGGTCTTCCGGGCCTGCCTGGTGATGTGATCGACCTGCCTTCGGGCATCGTTGATGGCATTCTCGATGGCATTCTCGATGGCGGTTTTCCGGGGTTGCCGGATCTGCCTGGTGACGTGACTGACCTGCCTTCGGGCATTGTTGATGGCGTCGTCCCGGGTGTCGTTGATGACATCTTCGACGGCAACCTTCCGGGTCTGCCGGGTGACGTCATTGATGGTTCACTTGGGGATCTGATTCCGGGTGTTGTCGATGGTGTCCTTGGTGGCGATCTTCCGGCTCTGCCGGGGGACGTCGTTGATGGCATCTTCGATGGCAACCTTCCGGGTCTGCCTGGTCTGCCGGGTGACGTCATTGATGGTTCGCTTGGGGATCTGCTTCCTGGTGTTATCGACGGTGGCCTTCCGGGGCTTCCGGGCGATGTGATCGATCTGCCTTCGGGTGTTATCGGTGACGTTGTTCCGGGTGTCGTTGATGGAGTTTTCGATGGTGGCCTTCCGGCTTTGCCTGGAGACATTGTTGACGGCATCTTCGACGGCAACCTTCCGGGTCTTCCGGGTCTGCCTGGTGGGATCTTTGATGGTTCGCTTGGTGACCTGGTTCCTGGTGTTGTCGACGGTGGCCTTCCGGGGCTTCCGGGCGATGTGATCGATCTGCCTTCGGGCGTTATCGGTGACGTTGTTCCGGGTGTCGTTGATGGAGTTTTCGATGGTGGCCTTCCGGCTTTGCCTGGAGACATTGTTGATGGCATCTTCGATGGCAACCTTCCGGGTCTTCCGGGTCTGCCTGGTGGGATCTTTGATGGTTCGATTGGTGACCTGTTCCCGGGTGTTATCGATGGCGGCCTTTCTGGCCTGCCGGGTGATGTGATCGACTTGCCTTCGGGCATCGTTGATGGCGTTGTTCCTGGTGTCGTTGATGGCATCTTCGATGGCGGTCTTCCGGGGCTTCCGGGCCTGCCTGGTGATGTGATCGACCTGCCTTCGGGTGTTGTTGATGGTGTCCTTGGTGGCGATCTTCCGGCTCTGCCGGGGGACGTTGTTGATGGCATCTTCGACGGCAACCTTCCGGGTCTGCCGGGTGACGTCATTGATGGTTCGCTTGGGGAGCTGATTCCTGGTGTTATCGATGGCGGCCTTCCGGGGGATGTGATCGATCTGCCTTCGGGTGTTATCGGTGACGTTGTTCCTGGTGTCGTTGATGGCATCTTCGATGGCGGTCTTCCGGGTCTTCCGGGTCTGCCTGGTGGGACCTTTGATGGTTCGCTTGGTGACCTGATTCCTGGTGTTGTCGATGGTGGCCTTCCGGGGGATGTGATCGACCTGCCTTCGGGTGTTGTTGATGGTGTCCTTGGTGGCGATCTTCCGGCTCTGCCGGGGGACGTTGTTGATGGCATCTTCGACGGCAACCTTCCGGGTCTGCCGGGTGACGTCATTGATGGTTCGCTTGGGGAGCTGATTCCTGGTGTTATCGATGGCGGCCTTCCGGGGGATGTGATCGATCTGCCTTCGGGTGTTATCGGTGACGTTGTTCCTGGTGTCGTTGATGGCATCTTCGATGGCGGTCTTCCGGGTCTTCCGGGTCTGCCTGGTGGGATCTTTGATGGTTCGCTTGGTGACCTGATTCCTGGTGTTGTCGATGGTGGCCTTCCGGGGGATGTGATCGATCTGCCTTCGGGCGTTGTCGATGGTGTCCTTGGTGGCGATCTTCCGGCTCTGCCGGGGGACGTTGTTGATGGCATTCTCGATGGTGGTCTTCCGGGTTTGCCTGGTCTGCCGGGTGACGTGATCGACTTGCCTTCGGGCGTTATCGGTGACGTTGTTCCTGGTGTCGTCGATGGTGACCTTCCGGCTTTGCCTGGAGACATTGTTGATGGCATCTTCGATGGCGGTCTTCCGGGGTTGCCGGAGGACGTAACCGATGTGCCCTCGGGTGTTATCGGCGACGTTCTTCCAGGAGGAAGTGAAGGTTCACTTGATGACCTCGGCCCTGTTGTTTCGATTCCGGTGACGGTGGGGGATTCGCCGATCTCAGTGATTGGTGATTCGACGTCGTCCGGTTCTGATGACGGTGATGCTGGTGACGGTGCTGCTGACGAAGGTGACGCTGGTGACAGTGACTCTGGAGACAGCGACACGGGAAACAGCGATGCTGGAGACAGTGATACCGGTGAGAACGGAACTGATGACAGTTCGACGACCGGGCCGATTGCCGGCCCTGTTGTTTCGATTCCGGTGACGGTGGAGGACTCGCCGATCTCAGTGATTGGTGATTCGACGTCGTCCGGTTCTGATGACGGTGTTGACGGTGACGCTGGTGACGGTGCTGCTGACGACGGTGACGCTGACAACGGTGACACCGGTGACAGTGACGCTGGTGACAGCGATGCCGGTGACGATACCGCTGACGACGGTGACTCTGGAGACAGCGACACGGGAAACAGCGATGCTGGAGACAGCGACATCGGTGAGAACGGTGCTGGTGACGGAGGCGCTGGAAACGGTGAATCTGACGACAACGGTGCCGACTCGGGCGATGCCGACAGTGGCGACGCCGGCGACGGCATCCTTGGAGACACGATTATCGCCCCGGTCATCGACATTCCGGTGACGGTGGGGGACTCGCCGATCTCCATTATTGGAGACAGCACCACGGACGACTCCTCGTCCAACGACGGATCTGGGTCTGATGGTTCAGATTCTGACGGGACTGGGTCTGATGGTTCAGATTCTGACGGGACTGGGTCTGATGACTCAGATTCCGACGGGTCAGGCTCTGATGGCTCAGATTCTGACAACTCGGGCTCGGGCAATTCCGGTGACGATGATTCGAACACCGGGGACTCGGGCGATCACGAGAACAGTTCCGACGGCTCCGAAGCTGGAGTCACAGGAGGTGAGCAGGCCGGTTCACAGAACGCGGGCGACGATGCTTCCTCCGACAGCTCGGAAGCCTGGAAGAACGGCGCCGTAGGGGATGAGCTCCCTGCGACTGGTCCCGATGGTGGGGCCGCGATTCTCGGAATTGCAGCTTTGATGCTGCTGCTCGGAGTGGGGGTGAAGTTGGTGGGTCGCAAGCGGTCGCTCAAGCGCCGCTAGGACCCCTGGCCGACGGGCGGTTGCCAATTCTGGCGACCGCCCGTTTGCCTGTCTGGAAAGCAGGTTAGTGCTGCGCCGCTACTCGGGCGCAGTTGTCTTTGTCGCGCGTAAGACGGCAACTCCATGGGCGCTTCGATGCGTGCGGCTTTCCGTGACTGCCGATGCCGACGAATCTCAGCGATCATCTTGACATGAGTTAGGTTCTATGGTTCATTAGTTGAGTAATGAACCAACGAGGAGTCACACAGGATGCTTGATGACAGTCGCCCGTTGTTCGTTCAGATCGCAGAGCAGATCGAGAACGACATCCTCGACGGCACATACCCGGAAGAAACGGCCGTGCCCTCGACAAACGAGCTCGCTGCCTTCCTCCGCATCAACCCGGCCACGGCCGGCAAAGGGCTCAATCGCCTTGTGGACTCCGGAATCCTCTACAAGAGGAGGGGAATCGGCATGTTCGTCGCAACCGGCGCCACGCGCCAGCTGAAGGAATCACGGCAGACGTCGTTCGCCGCAGAGTACGTCGCCCCTCTTGTACATGAGGCCGCGAAGCTCGGCATCAGCACTAAAGACTTAATCGCTCTGATCACGAAAGAGGCACAATCATGACCGCGATATCTACGCGTGATCTCGCCAAGACGTACAAAGACGTCCGCGCGGTCGATGGCGTCACGATCGACCTCGAGCCCGGCCGCATCTACGGGCTTCTCGGCCGCAACGGCGCCGGAAAAACCACGCTCATGCAGCTGCTCACGGGGCAGATCTTCGCTACGAAAGGCGCGATGACGGTCTTCGGTGAGAATCCGGTGGAGAACGCTGAGATCTTGGCGCAGACCTGCTTCATCCAGGAAAGCCAGAAGTACCCCGACACGTTCCGAGCGCGAGACGTGCTCACCGTCGCAGCATCCGTCTACCCCAACTGGGACGACTCTTTTGCCGGGCGTCTTGTCGACGATTTCCGCCTGCCGACCAAGCGGCTCATCAAGAAACTCTCGCGCGGTCAGCTCAGTGCGATCGGCATCATCATTGGTCTGGCCTCGCGTGCACCGCTGACCTTCTTCGACGAACCCTACCTGGGTCTGGATGCTGTCGCCCGCCAGATCTTCTATGACCGCCTGCTTTCTGACTTCGCCGAGTATCCCCGCACGGTCGTGCTATCGACCCACCACATCGATGAAGCGGCCAACCTGCTTGAGCACGTCGTCGTCCTCGACGAGGGTCGTGTGCTGTTGGACAGCGACACCGAGGAACTCCGCGGACACGCCATTCAAATCTCGGGTCGCGCCGCCGACGTCGACGCCTTCGTCGCAAACCGCGAGGTCATCGCTCAGGAGCGCATGGGTGGGCTCGCGTCTGCCACGCTCATCGCGAACGAGGGAGATCAGGATGCTGCCCAGCGCGCAGATCTGTCAGTGTCTCCCGTCTCGCTTCAAAACCTCATCGTCCATCTGACGACGGACGCTCAGCGTTCCACCGTCACTGCGTGAAAGTCAGGAATCATGCGAATTCGACCAGTTGTGAACCTGCACACCGCTAACCGCTTTACGGTCATCGGGCAGCCGCTCATGATCATGAGCTTCTCGTTCGCCGTCATCCTCGTTGTCGGGATCATCGCGAACAGCGTCACCAGCAGCGCCTCGGACCTCACAGACATGTACCAGGGCATGCGATGGAACGGCGCGATCTTCGCCTTACTCGGGCCACTCATGGGTTTTGGCATCGCGGCGATGACCCAGTATTTCCCGCTCGCGACCGGTCTCGGGCTGACGCGGCGCGAGTTCGCACGCGGCACCGCTCTGGTGTTTCTGGGGCTCGCCGCCATCTTCACGGTCGTCGTGACGATCGGCAAAGTGATTGAAGAGGCGACCACCGGCTGGGGCCTCCACATCCGATTCTTCGACGTCTTCTACACGGGTGTTGGGCCCGCCTGGCAGACGCTGATCCAGACATTTCTGGTCATTTCGGCGTTCATGTTCGTCGGTGCTGCTGCGACGACCATGGTCAATCGCTGGGGGCAGTTCTCGCTCTGGATTCTTCTTGCCCTGTTCATGCTCGCTGGTCTGTGCGCCGTCATGGGCGCCATTCTCAATGACGAGTTTGCGGCGTGGCTCTTTTCTCTGCTCTCGATGGGATGGGTGCCTTGGATGGGCGTGGTTCTCGCGATTGGAATCATCGGTGCCGTGGCGTGGGCGATTCTGGTACGCAGAGCACAGGCTCGCTAAGGAGCGGTCGCCCTCGCGAGAGCTGGCCCGGTGTGCGCACGCACGCCGGGCCAGCTGCCGTAGCGAACGCTCACCCTCCTCGGGTGTCGGTGCCAGCCTCTAACCTGATGATGCACGGCACACCGTCGTGCGTTTTGAGGAGGTCTTCGTGTTTCTGCGCTCTGAACCGGCGGATGCTGCCCACGGCACGCCCCACGTAGTGACGAGCGCGAGCGACCTCACACAGGCGTCGACCTGCGAGTGGGCGTTCTTGCGGAAGCTTGACGGGAAGCTTGGACGCATCGCTCCTATCGTTGAAGAACGCGATGCCATGAACCGTCGAACGTCAGCGCTGGGCGACGAGCACGAAGCGCGCGTGCTGCAGGAGTATCGTGATCGCTTTGGCACGGGCGTCGTCGAGATCGACCGCCCTGCATCGATGTCGGCAGAGCACCTCCAGGATGCCGCCGACGCGACGCTCTCCGCGTTCGAAACAGGCGCCGACGTGGTCTTTCAAGCCACCTTCTGGGACGGCTCGTTCGTGGGATTCGCCGACTTCATCGTGCGCACCCCAGACGGCAGTTACGAGGTGCAAGATACGAAACTCGCGCGGTCGGCGAAGATCACGGCACTGCTGCAGCTCGCGGCATATGGGGAGAAGATGGCGGCTCTCGGCATCCGGGTCTCACCGATAGCACGGCTGATCCTCGGCGATGGCAGCCACAGCGAACACCGTCTTGCCGACATCATTCCCGTCTACCGACGTCGCGTTGCCCGCCTGCACCGCATCATCGATGAGCGGCTCGCGGCGTCAGACGCCCTGGCGTGGGGTGATGCACGGTATGTCGCATGCGGGCGATGCGATCAGTGCGAGGAGGCCGTGCACGAGCATCGCGATGTTCTGCTCGTCGCGGGGCTCAGCACCCGGCAGCGGACGCGACTTCTCGAAGCGGGAATCGACACGATTGACGCGCTCGCGACAGCATCCGGTCCCGTTCCCGACATGACGGAGGCGACGTTCACGGGCCTGCGCGAACAGGCACGACTTCAGCGTGAGAGTGAAAGCCACGGGACGGATGCTGTCGGCGGACAGGGGCACGCGGCCCCCGCGGTGCGCGTTGTCGATCCTGCCGCACTAGCCGCGATTCCCCAGCCCGACCCCGGAGACATCTTCTTCGACTTCGAGGGAGATCCGTTGTATAGCGAGGCGCGCGGTGACGGAATGACTGAATGGGGGCTCGACTATCTGTTCGGTCTCATCGAGTCAGACGGCACTTTCAGAGCCTTCTGGGCGCACAGCTTCGTCGAGGAGCGCCAGGCCCTGCTCGACTTTCTCAGTTACGTGCGGCGTCGGCGGGAACAGCATCCGAATATGCACATCTACCACTACGCGTCGTATGAGCGCACGCACCTGCTGTCGCTTGCCGGGCGGCACGGCGTGGGTGAGGCATACGTCGATGAGCTGCTGCGCGCTCACGTGCTCGTCGACCTCTACCCGATCGTGCGCCACAGCGTGCGCGTCGGGTCGCGGTCGTATTCGATCAAGAAGCTCGAACCGCTGTACATGGGCGACGAGCATCGCGAGGGCGACGTCACAAACGCGGGCGATTCGATCACCGAGTATGCCGACTTCAGCGCACTGAGGGCCGCGGGGCAGGCGGGAGATTCGGATGCCGCGGCCGAGGCGCAGCGCATGCTGCAGTCGATCGCCGACTACAACGAGTACGACTGCGTCTCGACGCTGCGGCTGCGCGATTGGCTGCTCGGCCTCGCTCGCGATGCGGGAGTGCAGTCGCTCACCACTGACGATCGCGACGACGTCCAGATCGAACCGTCGCCGCTGCACGAGAAGCTCGTGACATTCGGCGGCGACCCGCTTGCGATTGATCGCACGGGAGATCAGAGGGCGCTCGGCATCGCCGCGGCAGCGATCGACTACCACAGACGCGAGCAGAAGAGCTTCTGGTGGGGTCACTACTCGCGGCCCGCCGAACCGATCGATGAGTGGGCCGACACCCGTGACTGCTTTGTGATCGAGCGGGCTGTGCTCGACCGCGACTGGCATCGCGAGGGCAAGCAACGCTCCGACCGACGACACCTGATCGTGCGTGGGTCGTGGGCACCGGGAAGCACGGTGAAACCGGGAGCCAAACCTTCCGCCCTCTACGACTACCCCGGGCCGTGGCACGACGAGCGCGGAGATCCCGGCGCGCGCCTCGCCAAGACCGTCACCGTTCTCGAGGTCTTCGATGACGGGCGGATGCTGCTTGAAGAGACACTCGCCAAGGGCGTTGACCCGTACACAGTGATGCCCGTCGCCCTCACGCCCGAAAGCCCACCCCACCCGGGAACGCAGGTCGACGCGATTGCCTGGTGGGGGCAGAACATTCTGACCGCCCTCACCGAGGCCGGGGCGACACCGGCATCCGACCCCGATGCGATTGCCGCAGCGCTTCCGCACGATCCCGTGCTCGACCTGCTGCGGCGCGTTCCACCTCGTACGCACCGCGGTTCTCTGCCGCGCTCCGGCGACAACGTAGTCGATGTGGCGGCTGCCGTGCGTGATCTCGACACTTCATACCTTGCCGTGCAGGGCCCGCCCGGAACGGGCAAGACCTACCTCGCCTCGCATCTCATCGCCGAACTCGTGCGAAAGCACAAGTGGAAGATCGGAGTCGTTTCACAATCGCACGCCGTCGTCGAGAACGTTCTCGACCGGGTCGTGACGAGCGCGGGACTCGACGCGTCACTGGTCGGCAAGGCACTCAAACAGGGCGATGACGCTGACCACGCATTCACGGCGCTCGACCGAAAGCAATATCTGACATTCGGGCTTGATCACGCGGCCACCGGCTACGTGATCGGCGGCACCGCATGGACATTCAGCAACCCCGCGTACGTCGGCCGCCGCGACCTCGATCTGCTCGTCGTCGACGAAGCCGGGCAGTATTCTCTCGGATCGACGATCGCCGCGAGCGTTGCCGCACGCAACCTCGTGCTTCTCGGCGACCCGCAGCAGCTGCCCCAAGTGAGTCAGGGCACGCATCCCGAGCCCGTTGACGAGTCAGCGCTTGGCTGGGTGAGCGCCGGTCACGACGTGCTGCCCGACGACCTCGGCTACTTTCTTGCCGAGAGTAGGCGGATGCGCGACGAAGTCACCGCCGTTGTGTCTGAACTGTCATACGACGGAGCGCTTCGCTCACACGCGTGTGCGGGGGCTCGTCACCTCGCGGGTCTCGAACCCGGGCTGCACATGCGCGCGATCGAGCACACCGGAAACGCGACGTCATCACCGCAGGAGGCCGCGTGCGTCGTCGACATCGTGCGCGAGAATCTCGGTCGTGCCTGGACGGATCCCGATGACAACCGTGAGAGGGATCCACTGACCGAACGAGACATCATCGTGGTCTCGCCGTATAACGCGCAGGTGGGCGAGATCCGTGTCGCACTCGATCGGGCGGGCTACACGCGCATCCGCGTGGGAACCGTTGACAAGTTCCAGGGGCAGGAAGCCGTCATCGCGATCGTGAGCCTTGCAGCATCCGACTCGTCAGAAGCGCCGAGGGGTATGGGATTTCTGTTGATGAAGAATCGGCTGAACGTGTCGATCTCCCGCGCGCAGTGGGCGGCATACCTCGTCTCGTCGCCCGCGCTCGTCGACTACCTGCCGCACACGCCCGACGAGTTGGCGCAGCTGAGCGCATTCATCCGGCTTGTGGAGCACGGCGGCGCACGTACGGAGTAACGTCGGCGACAATTGAGTGGAGCCGGAACCCGCTGTGCTGGGCTACTCGCCGGCGAGCGTTCCGATCTTCTCGCCGTCCTGCCCGTAGACGACGAGGTCACCGTCGATGACCTGTGCCGTGTCGGCCTTGGCCAACCACTGGTCGACCCCCTCGCAGGCCTTCAGCGTGGTGACGAAGTTCCCGAATCGAAACGTGTCACCAGAGACCGTGCCCTGCCCCGAGAGATGGTTGCAGCCATCGGTTCCCTCGAACGAGCTGTCGTCGTCGATCGTGAGGCTCGGTTCGCCCGTCGCATCGCTTCCCCACGAGCCCGGGAACACCTCCTCGCCCGACGAGCATGCTGTCAGGCAGAGTGCCAGCGCGGCGGCGCCCGCCAGCATCCGTATCTGTCGCCTGATCACCGGCACGGGATCACGTGGCGTGGATGCCGCTGTCGTGTGCGACCTGCGAGATCTGCCTCGCCAGATCGACGTCGCGTTCCGACAGACCGTCGACCTCGTGTGTGGTGAGGGTGACGGTGACGGCCGGATACGTGAGCTCGACATCGGGGTGGTGCTCGGCGGCATCCGCAAGAGCCCCGATCTCGTCGACGAACGAGACTCCGTCTGAGAACGTCCCCGTCGCGAACGTGGCAGTGGCGCTCGCCTCGTCTGCCTCCCAGTCAGCGACGCCGGGAGCCTCACTGAACTCTTCTGCGCTGATTCGATCGACCATGCCCTCAGGCTACGTCGGGAAGCGCGCGGGCAACAGGGGGTGCGCTCACGAAATGGCGATGTGGGGAAAGATACGGACGCGTTTTGATTAGGCGGAGGTCGGCGGGGCAACGGTCATGGTGAGTGCGTGGTCCCGTGCATACTCGAGGGCGTGGGCGACGGCGCCGATGCTAACGACGTTGTCGCTCAGTGTCGACGCGGTGAGTTCGGGCGCTGGTGGATGAGTGAGCTCAGTAAGCCGACGAGCTGTGCGTTCCAGAAGCGGTCCGATGCTCGTAGCCACGGCACCTGCGACAACTATTCGCTCCACGTCGAGTAAACCAGCGAGAACCGCGCAGATGCGTGCGAGTCGCTCGGCAATGCGATCAATGATCGAGAGTGCGAACGAATCACCGGCGTCGGCTGCGCGGAAGACCGTCCGTGCATCCTGCTCGTGTTCTGGGAGCCCAGCCAGGGCGCTGGAAGGAGGCACGACGTTTTGCGCGATGGCCTTGTGGAGCCAGTCACGTGCCAGCGCGCCGATCCCATCCGGTGATCCGACACCTTCGACGAGTGACAAAAGCCGCATTTCGCCTGCTCCCCCCTGCGCGCCGCGAACGAGGCGCCCGTCGACGACGTAACCCGCTCCGAATCGTTCGCCCGAGAGCAAAGTGACGAACGACGAGGCACCCGCAGCTCGTCCGCGGCATCCTTCTGCGATCGCGGCAAGATTTGCATCGTTCTCTACCACGGTCGGCCATCCTCGTTTCGAGAAGTGCTCGGCGTAGCCAGGATTCATGATCCGCCAGAAGCTATTCTGACCTTCAGGCGAATGGCCATCAGCATCGGTCGGGGCGGGGACCCCCACAACGATGCAGAGGACGCGATCGGAAGTCACGCCCGCTTTTTGAAGGGCGCCGTTTACGCTTCCATCGGCGGCAGCGAGTCGTTCGCGGGCGATGTCGGAATCTGGGTTCGCTGACGACTGCACACGAGCCAACTCGCGTCCGCTGAGGTCACTGACGATGGCGGTCAGGTGGTGTTGTCCAGCATCCAATCCGACAACGACCCCCGCATCGGCGCGGAGTACGTACCGGCGTGCGGGGCGACCCTTGCTGTATTCGCCGGCCGCTCGCGCATTCTCAAGCTCTCGAAGCCAGCCCTCAGCGACCAACAGATCGCAGAGCGCAATAACTGTCGAACGGGTGAGGTGCGTCGCACTCATTGCGTCGCTCGCAGTGAACGCTGGGGAGTCCCACGCGAACCTGAGGATCGCTGAGGCGTTCAGGGGGCCACGGGTTGACACGGGCTGCTCTTGCGCCATTGCACTGCCCTCCTCTCGATCTACCTTCCTTGATCGTAGCGATGAATCAACTCCGATGTGTGCCGCGTCGAGATTGACACAAGATAAATTGTGCCATTACATTTAGTATCTAAATCTAATGTGATTTGAAGGGACAACGGTGTCTATGAGAGTAAAAGGTGTCGTGCGAACACTTGCCGCAACGCTCGGTTTCGCTATCGCGGGCAGCTTACTGACAGGTTGCAGCATGGACGGCTCTGAGACCGTCCGCTTCACCTTCAGCAAGCGCGAGGCGATCTCATTCATGACCGACCTGGTTGCCGAGTACAACGCATCGCAGGAAGACGTCACCGTCGAGCTGGACACGTCAGGTGTCGATGTGGTCTCAGCCAGTTTCGTCCGTGGAAACCCACCCGACTTGATGCTAGCCAACTACAACATGGAGGTCTCCCGATTCATCGAGCGGTGTGCACTGAGTGACCTGTCGAGCACACAAGCAGCCGACAGCATCCGACCTGACCTCCAGCCGTACATGGACCAGTACGGCCATTGCGAAGGCCGGACAAGTGCACTTCCGTACTCGATCATGGCGGCATCCGTGATCTACAACAAGAAGGTCTTTGCCGAGCATGATCTCGACGTCCCTCGAACTTGGAGCGAACTCGTGGCGGTTTGCGAGACGCTGAAAGGCTCAGGCGTAACCCCGTTCTACGCCACATTCAAAGACGACTGGACCGTGGGACAGGGCTGGTTTGACTACGCCATCGGTGGGAGCCTTGATGTCATCGACTTCTTCGAACGCCTCGAGAGTGAAGGCGACGAAGTCGGACCGAATTCGACGACATCTTTCCAGAAGGATTTTGCAGAATCGCTCGAGAAGATCGTCGAGCTTGGCAACTCGTACACTAACGTGGACGCCGCAAGTCGAGGGTACGGTGACGGCAATCTGGCGTTCGCCAAGGGTCAAGCAGCGATGTATTTGCAGGGTCCGTGGGCGTTCAGCGAGATCGCGAAGACCGACCCGGATCTCGAACTGGGCACCTTCCCGCTGCCCATGACTGAGGATCCAACGGATCTGAGTGTGCGTGTTAACGTCGACCTTGCCGCCATGATCCCCGAAGGCTCGCAGCACAAGGACGCCGCGCGAGACTTTCTCGAGTACCTGTTTCAACCCGAGATCATCCAGCAGTACAACGAGTCCCAGCTGGGGTTTATCCCGACCAAAGACGCTCCTGATCCGTCAGATCCGCGCATTGCCGGGATGATTCCGTATTACAACGACAGCAAGATCTATCAGGGGCCCTCCGTCTTGATTCCAAAGACAATTCCCGTTTTTAACTACGCCCAGTCCATCATGCTTGGTGCTGACACGGAGAGCGTGTTAAGCACGCTCGATGCCGACTGGTCACGGCTCGCATTCCGTCAGCCTGCGCGATCGAGCGAATCTGAGGAGCCAGCGAAATGACGACCACCGCACGCATCGTCACGCGAAATCGGCCGACGGCGCCACTCTCTAAGCGTCGCGTCGAACCGATCTATTTTCTCTTCCTGCTGCCGAGCCTGATTCTGTTCACACTCGCTGTCACAGTCCCGGGCATCGTCGGAATATTCTTTAGCTTCACCGATTCGATCGGAATTGGTGATTGGCATTTCATCGGCCTCATCAATTACATTGCCGCGTTCGGCGATCCAGCGATTATGGAGAGCTACGTGTTCACCTTCGGGTTCTCGGTCGCAACGGTCATCGTTGTGAACGTGGCCGCCTTCCTCCTCGCGGTCGGGCTGACGTCTCGAATTCGCATGAAGGCTGGGCTCCGCGCCATCTTCGTGATTCCCATGGTCGTGTCCGGAATCATCATCGCCTACGTCTTCAACTTCCTCTTTTCGAACTCCCTGCCGGGCGCAGGAGCTGCACTGGGGATTCCCTACTTATCGACAAGCATCCTGGCCAATCCGGACCTTGCCTGGACCGCGATTGTCATTGTTACAGCGTGGCAGGCGGTTCCGGGGGCACTGCTCATCTATATTGCGGGCCTTCTCGCTATTCCGAGCGATGTCTATGAGGCTGCAGATATCGATGGCGCTTCGAAGTCGCAGCAGCTTCTGCAAATCACGCTCCCGCTGATGGTGGGGTATGTCGTCATCAACGTGATTCTGGGCTTCAAGAACTTCTTGAACGCGTACGACATCATCGTTGGACTCACAAACGGTGGGCCTGGAACGTCGACACGAAGCGTCGCGATGACAATTATCGCCGGCTTCAATGGCGGCGACTACGCCTACCAAATGGCAAACGCGACAATATTCTTCGTCGTCGCGATTCTCGTCGCACTCTTGCAGCTTTCAGTTACTCGCGGAAGGAACACACTCTGATGTCCACGCGTACCAGCATGCCAAATAGCACCCGTCTGCTCACTATTGACGGGCGATCATCGTGGTCTCGCTTCGGAAGAGCACGCGCAAACCTGTCCGGCACGGTCATTCTCGTGCTCTGTGCCGTTACCGTTGTGCTACCTCTCTACGTAACGGTGTCGATGGCATTCAAGACCTCGGAGCAGGCCGTTGACGGCAATGCCTTCTCACTACCTATGCCGTTCTCCCTTCAAGGGTTTATCGATGCGTGGCAGCTCACCGAGTTTCCCGTCGGCTTGGCGATGTCGGTCATCGTCACCGCGGGAACGGTTGTCGCCACGATTATCCTGGCCGCCTTCGCCTCGTACGCGATCATGCGCAATTGGGACAAGCGCTTGTTCCGATGGTCGTTCTACTATCTCCTCGCGGCCATGTTCATCCCCTTCCCCGTCGTAGCCTTGCCGCAGATTCAGCTCACGGGCCGTGTTGGACTCGACAATCCGCTCGGGGTCATCATCCTCGCCACCATGTTTCAGCTCAGCTTCAGCGTGCTGCTCTTCACCGCTTTTCTCCGTTCCATTCCGATGGAGTTGGAGGAGAGTGCACGCATCGACGGGGCATCAACATGGCAGACGTTTTGGAAGCTCATCTTCCCTCTGTTGGCACCGATGAGTGCGACCGTGGGGATTTTCGCATTTCTGTACGCATGGAATGACTTCATGATGCCCTCCCTCATCATCTCCGATCCCGATCTGCAAACGCTCCCGGTTCGACAGAACCTGTTTCAGACCCAGTTCAGCAACAACTACAACGTGGCGTTCGCGTCGTACCTGATGGCAATGGCTCCCGCAATCATCGCGTACTTGTTTGCTCAACGTTGGGTTATGGAGGGTGTCACACAAGGAGCTGTGAAAGGCTAAACGACAGTGATGCTCGGCAGTCGCGCTACACACATACCCAGGATCCAGGAAAGGCAGAACAACCGATGACGACCGTAATCGACAGCAAGGCGGCCGACCACGCCGACCAGGCGAACGAGTGCACCTGGTGGCGCCAAGCCACCGTGTACCAGATCTACCCGCGCAGCTTCGCGGACGCGAACGGCGATGGCATTGGCGACCTGGTCGGCATCACCAGCCGGGTTCCGTACCTAGCGAAGCTCGGCGTCAACGCCGTGTGGCTCAGCCCGTTCTACCCGTCAGCGCTCGCCGACGGCGGCTACGACGTTGACGATTACCGCAACGTTGACCCGAAGATCGGTACGCTCGACGACTTCGACGAGATGGTTTCGGCCCTGCACGCGGCGAACATCAAACTGATCGTCGACATCGTTCCCAACCACAGTTCCGATCGGCACGAGTGGTTCCAGCAGGCGCTCGCCGCCGGGCGGGGCTCGGCAGAGCGCGACCGGTACATCTTCCGCGAGGGGCTGGGCGAGAACGGTGAGCTGCCGCCCTCTGACTGGGTCTCCATGTTCGGGGGACCGGCCTGGACACGCGTCGACGACGGCCAGTGGTATTTGCACCTCTTTGCCTCGGAGCAGCCCGACTTCAACTGGAAGAACCGCGACGTCCACGAGGACTTCCTCACCACACTGCGCTTCTGGAGCGATCGAGGCGTTGACGGCTTCCGCGTCGACGTGGCACACGGCTGCGCGAAAGAACTGCCCGAGGTGTTGCCCACCCAGGCGGAACTCGATGCCACGCCGACGACGGACGGACAGCATCCGATCTGGGACCGCAACGAGGTGCACGACATCTACACCGAATGGCGTGAGGTGCTCAACGAGTACGACCCGCCGCGCATCGCCGTCGCCGAGGCCTGGGTGGCGTCTGCCGAGCGCCGTGCCCGATATGCCAGCCCGACCGAGCTCGGCCAAGCATTCAACTTCGATCTGCTCGAGGCAGACTTCGACGCCGGATCGTTCCTTGAGATCGTCAGCACGAACCTCGCCGAGGCGAAGACCGCGGGCTCATCGACGACGTGGGTGTTCTCGAACCACGATGTCGTGCGGCACGCCACGCGGTACGGGCTGCCGCCGCGTCATGGCCGCGACGTGAAGCAGGGAACCGAATGGCTGCTGTCCGGCGGAACGACGCCGGAGCTTGACGTCACCACGGGGCTGCGGCGTGCCCGCGCAGCATCCCTGTTTATGCTCGGTCTCCCCGGATCGGCGTACCTCTATCAGGGCGAAGAGCTCGGGCTGGGCGAGGTCGCCGACATTCCGGCTGAAGAGCACCAGGACCCTGCGTTCTTCCGCAATCCCGGTGTTGATCCGGGTCGAGACGGATGCCGCGTGCCGCTGCCTTGGACGCGGGAGGGCGTGTCGTTCGGCTTCGGGTCGGGCGAGGCGCACCTGCCGCAGCCGGCGTGGTTCGGCTCCGTGTCTGTCGAGGCGGAAGAGGGCGACCCGGCGTCGACCCTGAACCTCTACCGCCGTGCGCTCGAACTGCGTGACGACCTGCAGACCGCTGAGGAGCTCGAGTGGGTGGAGGCCGATGCCCCGGACGTCCTGCACTTCCGTCGTCCGAACGGCTGGGAGGTCGTGACGAACTTCGGCACGGAGCCCGTGGCCCTGCCCGCGGGGACCGTGCTCGTGTCGAGCGGGCCGCTAGCCGGTGACACGCTTCCCGGTGAGACGACGGTGTGGCTGAAGGCCTGATCGGCGTCCGGCGTCCGGCGACTGAAGGCCTGATCGGCGTCCGGCGTCCGGCGACTGAAGGCCTGATCGGCGTCCGGCGAGCAGTCCAGTGTCTGCCGTTCAGGTGGCGCAAATGCACGCTTCAGACCGTCACAAATGACCATTTGGGCCATATGAACTGCCGTGTGCAACCGCAGGGGGCTGCGGGCACCGCCCCACGGGACTCGCGGGAGTTCAGCCCGGCGGGCGAGTGACCGTCAGAGCCGCTTGATCATCTCGAGCTCACGTCTGCGGGGGTCGAGGCTGTACGGAACGGTGTGGCCGGTCTGCACGAACCCACGTCGTTCGTACGCCGCTCGCGCACGCGCATTGTCTTCGTGCACGTGGAGGGTCAACCGGGTGCTCTCCGCCCGCGCCCAGTCCTCGATCGCCTCAAGAAGTGCATCGGTGACTCCGCGACGCCGACCCCGGTGAGCGGGAGCAACGTACACGCCGACGAGGGTCGGATGGACCTCATGCTCCGGCACGTATCCGCCCATCGTCCCGACCCAGCGGCCGGCGGTATCGATGGCGGCAAGAACGATGCCGTGCTCCGCTGTTCCTCGCGCCGCGCGCATGCGCCACTCGGCTTCGCCACGAGCAGCGGCGGTGTCGTATGACTCGGCATAGCCGATCGGGGTGTCGCGGAGCATCTCCAGGCGCAACTCACGTACGTTGCGCCAGTCTGACTCGACGGTGCGGCGAATGGAATACTCTCGGGCGCTCACAGCCCAGAGCTTAGCGCCACGACCTGTCGTCAGCCGGACGCGTTTGTGATGCGATGACGCAGCGTTGCGACACCGGGGCCCTCAAGGTCGTCGAGAAATGCGGCGCGGCCGGCCATGCTCATCACCAGGGCGAGCGTCGTCCCACGGACGAGCGGCCCCTCGCCCGCGGCGAACGGGCCGTCGATCGCGCGAAGCTGGAGTCCGGAAACCAGCGTGCGACTGTTGACAGTGAAGTTTCGCCGTGCGAAGAAGTGCGCGACCGGCGTCAGTGCCTCGACGCTCGGGACATTGTCGATTCCGAGGGGATGGCGGATGTCGGTCGCGTGAACCACGACCTCGCCGAGGTAGGCGGCGATGTCTTTTGACGGGGCGACGGTGGCGTTGACGACGGCCGTGAACGTGTCGAGAGTCTCAGCGGGAGTCTGGCCCCGATACTCGTCGAGTCGGCGTTGATTGTGCACGTCGGGGCGAAACCGAGCGCCGAGCATGCTGCGCAGCCACCGCCACTGGCCAAGGCTCGCCGCGGCGGTGAGGTGGGCGACAACCTGCTCGACGTCCCACTGACCGCACAACGTCTCGTGCCGCCACTGCTCCCGGCTGAGTCGAGACAGGTCTTCTGCGAGTCTCGCGCGCTCGGCATGGATATGTGCCCACAACTCGTTGTCGGACAAGGTCGACATGTCGCTCCCGTGCGTTCTCGTGTCAGGGCTGCGACCCTGCGCCGATCACTATCAACAGCATCCTAGAGTGAACGCATGAGCATTGTTCAGGAACATGGCGGCGACGCATCCGACCCACTGTTCTCACCGCTGCGCATTGGCACCGTGACGGTGCGCAACCGGCTGATGCAGGCGGCGCACTCCAAGCTGTATGCCGTGGGCGGCCGTGAGTCTGGGCAGGAGATCGACTACTTCGCGCGCCGCGCCGACGGCGGTACGGCGCTGTTCATCGCGGGCAACCGGTTTGTGCACCCCTCCAGTGCGATTCGCGGTTTCGTCGATGGGTGGCGGCGCGACATTGTCGATGCAGACCGAGCGTTGACGGATGCTGTTCACACGCGCGGTGCCAAGATCTTTGCGCAGCTCAATCACCATGGCGCCCAGGCATCTCCGGATGGTCCTGACGGCCCGCGCCCGGTGTTCAGCGCCAGCCGGCTGGTGTCTCCCTCAACGGGTGCGGCGACGGTCGCGGCGACCGCAGCCGACCTGGCCGCGTTCGCGGACGGCTGGGCGGTCACGGCCGAGAACGCCCTGCGCGGCGGTTTCGACGGCGTCGAGGTGCACATGGCGCACGGGTATCTTCTGCATCAGTTTCTCTCGCCTCTCTACAACCGGCGCACCGATGAATACGGTGGCGGGATGCCGGAGAGAGCGCGGTTTCCCCTCGAGGTGCTGCGGGGAGTGCGCGAGCGGGTGGGCGACGAGGCCGTCGTCGGCATCCGCATCGTCGCCAACGAGTTCGCTGACGCGGGTCTCTCGCGCGAGGACTGCCTCGCGATCATTGACCACCTGCGCGCGAACGTGCGCATCGACTACATCAACCTCGCGGGTGGCGAATACCACCAAGTGCACTACGTCTTTCCCTCCTCGGCGATGCCCGCGGCCTGGCTGCATGACGACGTCGCCGCTGTGAAGCAGCGCAATGCCGACATCCCGGTGTTCGGCGTCGGCGCTGCTGCGACGGTCGACGACGCACGCGATGTGATCGCCGAGGGCGTCGCCGACATGGTGGCCCTTACGCGCGCGCAGATCGCCGATCCCGATCTCGCAACGAAGCTGCGTTCCGGCGCACCGGTGACCCACTGCATCCGCCTCAATCAGGGCTGCCTCGCGCGGACCGGAAACGGGCTGCCCATGAGCTGCACCGTCAACCCGACGGTCGGGCGCGAGGCGAGCAGGTCGGTGCCGGATGCTGTCGCTGAAGCACTGCGTGTGGCCGTCGTCGGTGCGGGGCCAGCGGGGTTGAAAGCGGCAATCGAGCTTCGAAACAACGGGCATCGGGTCACGGTGTTCGAGGCGACCGAGCACCTCGGCGGGCAGCTGAACCTCGCCGCCCGCGTTCCGGGGCGCGACAGCATCCGGTTGCTGGTCGACGATCTCACGCGTGACGCGGCCAGTCTCGACATCCGGTTCGGAACACGTGTCACGCCCGCGCAGCTTTCTGCGGCGCCCGAGCGGTTCGACCGCGTCATCGTCGCCACAGGGTCGCGCCCGGCCGAGCACGGGACCAGTGTGGCGGATGCCGCCTCAACCGCGCTCGCCGATATCGCCGCGGAGCCCGGAGTGTTGACCGCGTGGCAGGCCGTCGAGAGGCCCGAGCTTCTGCAGAGTCCCGTCGTCATCGTCGACCACGATGGAACCCCGTATGCCTCGGGAGTCGCGCTCGCCGTCGCCGCAGCGGCGAATGATGCGCGGCTGGTGACCCGTTTCGACACGGCGTTCCCGTTTATTCGCGGCAGTCAGGATCGCGATCATCTGCACAGGCGGCTCTACCGTGTGCCGGGCACGCCGGGCGCGCTGCCGGGGGAGGGCTCGTTCGAGATCGCCGAGTCCACCACCGTCAGTGGTTATGATCCGGATGCTGCGCAGGCGACGATCCGAGACCTGCGTTCCGGGCGCGAGCGCGTCGTCGGGGCCGGCACGATCGTGCTGGTGACACCGCGCGAGCAGGTGCCGTTCGACGGTTCTCGTCTCGAGAGCCCGACGACGGTGGTCGGTGACGCGCGGGCACCCCGCACCATCGACGCGGCGATCTTCGACGGCTTCGAGGCCGCGTTCTCGCTGGGCGCCGTCACTGGGCCGTCTGGCTCGACTTCGGTGTCAATCTCGGGAGAGTTGCGCTGATGGCATCAGCGAGCCACGGCCCGAAGGCGCGCAGGTCGAGGCCGTGCCCTTCGGCGGAGCTCCCGCGTGCAGCATCCGAGAGGGCAGTATCGTCATTCTGCTCGTCGTTGATAATCGCGACCAGCTCGAGATAGAGCCCCTCGGTTGCCCGGTAACCGGTATCGTTCACCGTTTCGAGGGCGAGGGTGCTGATGGTGCGGTAGCGATCTGCCAGCCGCATCCTCAGTTCGTCATTGACGCTCGCGCCGACGGCCTGCGCGGTCTGCTCCACGAACTGCGTCGCAAGTTCGAGCACATGTGCGTCGTCTGCGCTCAGGCCTGCCGCGTGGGCGGCGCCCAACTTCTGCGTCAGGTCTGCGCCCGTCGATTCGATGTGCTCCTGAACGCCGGGGGCAGACATCTCTTCTCCCGCGCCGTGCGTGTATGTGTCGTGAAGGTATTCCCGCGTCGCATGTCTGAATTGCTCGTCACCGAGCAGCTCCGCCAGAGTGACCCAGGCATCGAGCTGCGCGGGCGTCGGGTCGGCGGTCAGCAGCGGTCTTACGCCGTCCAAGCGAGTGAGTGCGGCAGAGGGGAGCCCCGCAGAGACGTCGCTCCAGAAGTCATCGATCAGACGCTCACGGTCGGCGTCGGGCATCGTGACAAGCTTCTGCAGCAGCTGCGCGCGCTCGGCCGTGCTCTCCGCCCGGACGAGCGCGCGCAGTACGGCGCGTTTCGTCAGGAGTTTGTCTGTGCGCTTCTCGACGGTTTCGAGATGCTCGGCGAGGATGTCACGCAGCGATGTTGCCCCAGTGAGGACTCGCCGCACGTGGGTCAGGTCTGTCTCGAGATCCCGAAGCGTTCGGATGAACTCGAGGCGGGCGATCGCATCGATGTCGTAGAGGCGATGCCCGCCGTCCGTCAGCTCTGTCGGGGTGACGAGCCCTTCGTCGGAGTAGTACCGGATGGCGCTGACGCTGAGCCCAGTGCGCTGTGCAACGTCGCCAATGGAGTGGAGGGTAGGTTCGTTGTGATTCATATCCTCACTCTGAGCGCTCAAGTGGCTTGAGATGCAAGTCGCGGGCGAACGCCTGGGTGGTTACCAGGGAATGGGTCCATCTTCGTTGAAGAAGCTTCCGCGTGGCCCATCATCGGGCAGCGTAGCAAGCTTCACAGCGATCACTGCGCCCTCCTCCGGTGTCCGTGGGGCATTGTGCCCGGTGAAGTCTGTCGCGACGAAGCCAGGGCACGCGACATTCACGATGATGTTTGTGCCGGCGAGTTGGCGAGCGTACTGCACGGTGATGGCGTTGAGCATCGTCTTCGACGGCGCGTATGCTGCCAGCATTGGGCCCGTTTGCAGCGTGAGTGAGCCCATATCACTCGACATATTGACGATTCGGGGCGATTGCGAGCGCTGCAGCAGCGGCAGTATCGCGTTGGTGACGCGCACGACGCCGAAGACGTTCGTCTCAAGGACAGTGCGCACATTGTCGATGTCGAGAGTCGTGGGATTCTGCACGCCATCATCGATTCGTCCCGCGATGCCGGCGTTGTTGACCAGAACGTCGAGACTGCCGACTTCCTGTTCGATTTCGCGTGCTGCGGCCGCGACGCTGACGTCCGATGTGACGTCGAGTGCGACGCCGAACGCGTCATGACCAGCGACTCTCAATTGCGATACTGCATCGTCCCGTCGAGCGCTATCTCGAGCGCCGACGGCCACTCGAAACCCTGCCTCCCCGAGAGCGTGTGCGATTGCGAGGCCGATTCCTTTGTTCGCGCCGGTGACCAGCGCTGTCTGTTTCGTATTCACATGTTCGATGCTCCCGGGATATCTCGGCGATCTCCAACACCGATTCGGTGACCTGTGATACCCGCTGGGTATCGGAGCTACACTGTGTCAGTGGGTCATCTCGAGACGCGTGAATTGCGCTACTTTCTCGCGGTTGCCGAAGAACTGCATTTTGGGCGTGCTGCCGAGCGGCTTGGAATTGCGCAGCCCCCACTCTCGCGAGCGATTCACCAGCTGGAAACGCGTCTCGGTGCACAGCTGTTTGAACGCGATCGTCGAGGCGTGACGCTCACGGCGTCTGGCGACGTACTGGCTCGCGAAGCGAGATTGGCTCTCGACGCTGTCGAAGCCGCGTCTCGCCGCACTCGAAGAGCTGCCGCGCCGGTGCGATCGCTCGTGCTCGCGACCAAAGCGGGAGCATCGCACGACCTCCTGAACTCCCTGCTCGCCGCGTACGAGCGCGTTGACGAAACGGTTCCGATCGAGTTGCAGCTGTGCGAGGTCGGTGAACAGGCGAAGTTGCTGCGCACGGGAGCCGCTGATCTTGCTCTCATGCACCGACCCGTCGACGACTTCGCGGGTCTCGATGCCGTAGACATCGTCACTGAGGGCCAGGTCGCCATTCTTCCCGCAGCGCACCCGCTTGCCTCCCGCGAGCAGCTGACGCTCGCTGATGTTGAGCACGTTCCCGATCTTCCCATCGCCCGCTGGCCTCGGCTCGACGGCACATATCCGGATGGCCCTGGTCCGGAGGTTCGCACGCAGTCGCAGCTGGCACAGCTGGTCGCGCTGGGTCGAACTCTCTTGGTGATTCCGGCGTCGAGTCGTGCCTGGCAATGGCCCGAGCACGTCGCGGTTCCAGTCGTGGACGCGCCGCAGATCACCACGGCCGTCGCGTGGCCGGCGACCAGTCGCTCGCTCGGTGTTGCAGCCGTCGTGCGCGCGGCGATGGATCTCGCGACGGGCGATGAGCACGCGCCGAGTCGTAAGTCGAGCCCGTCCGGGTCGATGTCGGTGGCCTCGGCAGCACCCACCTCACCTGTGTGAGGCAGACAGTCGTGTTCACGCCGCTTGGAAGAGCCCCTCGGCTCGCAAATGCGGGGCGGGGCTCTGAACTATGTCAGCTGCGCAAGTGCGATGCGCCGTTCGCATCGAGGATCGTGCCCGAGCACCACGCTGCCTCGGGGGACGCGAGCCAGAAGACCGCGGCGGCGATCTCTTCCGCCGTGCCGACCCTGCTGAACGGGCTTTGCGCGCGTAGGGCATCGCCCTCCGGCCCGTCGAGTTTCGGCAGTTGACGCGGGGTTGCCACAAAGCCCGGCGCAACGGACGTGACCGAGATGTTGTGCGGTGCGAGCGCCACAGCGAGAGACTGCCCCAGCGCGTGGAGCCCTGCCTTGCTCGCGGCATAGGCCGGATGCTCCGGCTCGCCGCGAAACGCACCGCGGGATCCGATGGTGACGATCGATCCGGGAGCATCGCGCTCGATGAGTCGCGAGGCAACGGCCCAGGCGAGGTTCGCAGCGCCGAGCAGGTTCACATCGACCATCTGGCGAAACGCTGCCGTCCAGTCTTCGTATGACGTCTCGCCGATCACGTGCCTGTTCTGCGCTGTGGGCGCGATTCCCGCATTGCAGACGAGCACATCGACGGTGCCGAGTTGATCAATAGCCTCGGTGACGATCGTTGCCGCCCCGTCCGGAGTTCCGACGTCACCCGAGACCAGCGCATGTCCCGTGCCGGGAAGAGCCCGACGTGTGGCCTCGGCGCCCTCGCGATTGCGGGAGTAGTGAATCGCCACGCGATCGCCGGCCGCGGCAAACCGGTGCGCCACGGCGGCGCCGATTCCGCCCGATGACCCGGTGACGAGAACGGTTCGTGCAGAAGCGGCGGTCTGGGGCATGTGCTCTCCTCGGTGCAGGGCGACGACGCTCGCCGTTGCCATGCTCAACGGTTGCATCGGGGAGCAGGGTGCGTCAATCCGTGCGGCGATGCCAGCAGTGCAGCGAGTGAAGCGGCCGTGTGCCGCACCGTGCCCGTTCCGAGAACCGTGCCAGACTCGAAGCGTGGCAGACGCACTCTCAGATCTCGCGGCGGCGGCCCGCAGCATCCGCCCCTCGGGCACGCGCATCATGCTCGGCGTGGCCGGCGCGCCCGGTTCGGGCAAGACGACGTTCGCGCGAGCGCTCGTGGCCGAGTTGGGGCCTTCGGCAGCGCACGTGCCGATGGATGGCTTCCATCTCGCCGACGTGACGCTCGACGCGCTCGGAATCCGCGATCGCAAGGGGGCGCCGGAGACCTTCGACAATCATGGCTATGCACGGTTGCTCGAGGCACTGGCGAGCCGCCCGCCGCACACGGTGTACGCACCGGGTTTCGAGCGCGACATCGAGCAACCGATCGCCGCGGCGATCGCCGTTGACCCGAGCGTCGACATCGTCGTGACCGAGGGAAACTATCTGCTTCTCGACGGCTGGGACGATGCACGTGCGAGCCTCGACGAGATCTGGTTCGTGCGCGAAAACGAGACGCTGCGCCGCGAACGCCTCATCGCGCGCCACATTGCCTTCGGCAAGACTCCGGATGCTGCGCGAGCCTGGGTCGCGCGCGTCGACGACGCGAACGCGCACCTCATTGAGCGAAGTGTCGCTCGCGCGGATCGCGTGATCGAGCTCGGGAGCCTGCTTCCCGCTCGGCCGTGAGCCACTCGCTGCCGCGGTGGCTCAGCCAACATCCATTTCCCCGGTCCGCCTGCTCGGTACCATCGTCGGGTGAGTAGTGCACTGACTCCCGCCCTTGTTGCGGTCTTCGCGGGGTTCGCGATCGCTGTCATCGCCTTCGTTCCGTTCGTTGCCCTCAGCTTTCGTCGTCGTGGTGAGATGACGTTCTGGCGCAGCATCCTGTGGTTTGCCGCCCTTATCTACGCAATGGCTCTGTGGACGTACACGCTGCTGCCGTTCCCTGAAAGCCACGACGTGACGTGCGTTCCGCTGCAGACGGTGCCGTTCATGTTCGTAAACGACATCGAGAGCTTCGGCGTCGGCAGCGTCGGTGCGCTCGTGCAGAACCCTGCGGCGGTGCAGGTCGCGCTCAACGTCGTGCTGTTCATGCCGCTCGGCTGGTTCCTCCGCCGGCTCGGCGGGCGGGGCGTCGTGGTCGCCACGTTCTCGGGCTTCGCCGTGTCGATGCTGATCGAGGTGACGCAGGTGACTGGCATTTGGGGGCTCTATTCGTGCGCGTACCGGGTGTTTGACGTCGACGACCTCATCGCGAATACAGCGGGTGCGCTGATCGGCTCCATTGTCGGGATGCTGCTGTGGAGGCGGTCACGGCAGAATCCGGATGCTGGTGCGCCACGCCCCATCACCGCGATGCGCCGTCTGCTCGGCATGCTCTGCGACGTCGCGCTGTACTGGATCGCCAGCTGGGTCGTCGTGGCCATCAGCCTCGTGATCGCGCTGCTCGACGGCCGACCGGAGCTCGCAGTTCCGATGACAGTCTTCGATACTGCGGCTTTTGCGCTGCCGTTCGTGGCTCAACTGCTGTCTGTGCTGATCGGCGGGGTGACGCTTGGCGAGCGAATCGTGCTCATCCGAGCCGTGCATCGCGTGACGCCCGCGGCAGTCGCCCGGCCGATCAGATTCGTGCTCGGTATCGGTGGGTACATGCTGCTTCTCGAATGGGAGTCGGGCCTCGGCGGCCTTCTTCTGGGTCTGCTTGTCATCGTCTCGTTCATCTCGGTGTTCACCACACGCGAGCATCGTGGGCTTGCGCATTCAGCCGCGACGATGGACGTCGTCGATGCCCGCGCGGAGCGGGTCGAGGAACGGTCGCCCGCGACCCGGCCCGCATCGGAGCGCTGACGTCACGGGGCGCCGATCAACTCCAGCACGGGCCCGACGTGAACGGCGCGATAGACAGTGTCACGAATCGCGTTCGCCTCGGCATCCGTCATCGTTTCCGAGAGTGGCCGCAGCGTGATGCGCAGCAGCGCGTTTGCCTGATCGGGTTGGAGAGCGAGGCGTTCACGTGCTGCCGCAGGAAGCGACGCATACGCGGTCCACGACAGAAGCTCGACCGACTCGAGAGCATCCACGCTCGACCCCAGGGCGCTTCGCACCGCATCGCCGATTGTCTCTTCATCAGAGCCCTCGCCGACAACGACAGAGAGGTCACGGCGGATCGGAGGAAGCGTTGAGACCGGGCGCCACGGGGCAAGGTCGCGCATTTGCTCGGCGACTCGTGGGTCGTCAGATCGCAGAATGCGAATGTCTGAGATTCCCTTGCGAAGCATCAACGCTCGATCGAGGCCCATGCCGAGCGCCAACCCGGTCCATCGCCCGGGGTTGAGCTGTCGGCGCTGGAGCACGGCCGGGTCCGCGATGCCGCATTCGGCGAGTTCCAGCCATTCGCCTTCTGACAGCACATCGACCTGCAGACCGGCCACGGTGTACGGATGCGGCGAGGGCACCGCCCGCCAGGTGGCACCGGGGAGGACAGCCTCGACGACAGTCGCGGCGAGACGCTGCAGATCGTCGGCACCGAGGGGAGTTCTTCGCGCGATACGCCACAGGTCGACCTGGTGCGGTTCGCCCACGTGCGTGCGGTCAATGGAGTCGCGACGATACACGAGGCCGGGAACGACGTGAAGCGAGTCGCGGTCGGCCGCGCTGAGCGTTCTCGCCCGCTCGGCACGGGCGAGGTCGGCGAGAATCTGCGGCATGGCCGCGGTGGTGTGGCTGCGCAGCATGACCGTGGGGCTCACGTAGCGCGAGTAGCGGCGGTCGCGTGTGACCGCATCCGGGCTGTACCCGAGCCTGTCGTAATTGTCGTCGACACTCGTCAGTGGGCTGGTGCGGTGTTCGCGAGCGGGAACATGCCACATTTTCGTGAGAGCTGTCACCACATCGGCGAGGATCAGCTGCATCGCATGCTGTCCATGTGCGGGGTTGCTGAGATCACGGACGTTGAGCGCGTCGTGGAGCTGAGCTGGGGTCAGATAGTCAGAAGTCATGACGGAGTCTTTCGGTCGAAGTGTGCGGGGGATACCCCTCGACCGGACCCGTCTGACTAGGCGCGCCTCAGGAGAGCCCAGCGACCGGTGATCGGTCGAGGGCTGAGAAATCGGCGCGTGTGAAGCATGGTGACAGTGTACTCCGGCTGACCGAGTACGCACGTGCCTCGCTCCGGACCTCCGTCGTCGCATTCGCCGCGGCGTCGTTGGCAGTGTTCTCGTTGGCCACCGAGGTATGCGAGGTAACCATTCGTCGTCCACAGGAATGACGTTCGGCGAGTTATCCACAACCGTGGTGTGACCGGGGGTTTATGCCGGATCAATGTCGGTGGCTGCTGGAAGACTACGGGCATGGAAAAACCCGTCGAACGCAGCATCGAGGCCGTCGCGGGCATCGCGTCGGCTGCGGCTTCGGGCGTGCTCGACGTGTTGCCGCGATCGGCTGCCGCGGCGAGCGATGGTGTGTTGCTTGAGGCTGTTGCTGCGCTGGGTGAGCTGGGGCGGGCCCAGCAGGCCGCTCTTGCCGTTGTCGCCGCGGAAGTCGCGACACGGTCGGTGAAGGTTGAGGGTGCGCAGACACTCGCAACTCGGAACGGGCAGCGCACCGCGGCGGGTCTTCTGCAATCGACCGCCCGCATCTCGCAGAGCGCCGCACGCCGCGCCCTTGCCTACGGTGAAGCCATCACCATTGACTCGAGCATGTCCGGTGCACCGTTGCCTCCCCGGTGGGGCCACATTGCCGACGCTGCGTTTGACGGAACCGTCGATGTTGAGGCCGTTGTTCCCGTGGTCCGACACCTTGACGAGGTACGTCTGTCGGCCGACCCGGAGCTGCTGGACGTGGCAGAGGACGGCATGATGCGGATCGCTGCCGGGTCCACCCCGGAATATTCGAGGCAGCAGATGCGGGTGTGGAAAGAAGCCCTCGACCCCGACGGAGCCAGGCCGCGTGAAGAAGCACAGCGTCGGGCGAGGTTCTTCCGCATTGGCCGGACCGATCAGCAGGGCATGACCCCGGTGAAAGGGCTGCTCACCCCGGACGCCGCAGCGCACCTTCACGCAGCGATCTCCACGCACACCAACCCGCGCGCCCGCGTCACGTTCGCTCCAACCGAGAACAGCACGAACACAGCCGGTGACGGCGCGCCAGAGAACGGCGACACCAGCGCGGATGCTGCCGGTGTCGGCACCCGCGATCTCGATCCCCGAACCCATGGGCAGAAGCTGCACGACATCCTTGATGGCCTGATCAGCTCGGGGCACCGGGCCTCAGTCACCGACGGGGGCAGCCGACGCGCGATGACGCAGGTGATCGTCACCGCGACCGTGGAAGACCTCACCAACGGCAACGCCGTCGGATGGATCAATGGGGCGGACGAACCTGCCGGCCCGGTCACGACAGAGAGAATCATCTGCGACGCCGGCTATCGGCCACTGCTGCACGGAGAACACGGAGAAGCGCTTTGGATGGGCGCGACGCAGCGGGCGTTCACACCCCAGCAGAAGCTCGCCATCGCTGTCCGCGACGAGACCTGTGCCTGGCCCGAATGCGACATGCCCGCCGACTGGTGTGACGTTCATCACGCCGTCCCGTGGAGCCAGGGTGGACCCACAGACATCGACAACGGGATGTTGCTCTGCAGCGCCCACCACCACATGCTGCACGCCCAGAACTGGCACATTTTCATGCAGAGCGGCATCCCGTACCTGACACCACCACCGTTCATATCGAGATCACACCAGCCGATCCGTCTCGGCCAAAACAGGCCACGACAAGTCACCCGAGCTCGCGACACCCGAAGGAAACGACGCGGCACGCGCGCCGGCGAACGCGGCACCGACCCACCAGACAGCAGCTGAATTGCGACGTGCTGCCGCAGAAGCGGCGAACGTGCCTCAGCGCCGGGCGAGGAACCGCCCAATGTCGGGTGAGTGCGACATCTTTTTCGATTGAAACACGAGAACAACGTGATTCTCGAACACATCGATAGGCAATGTCGAGCGTGAGTGCGACCGCGTTCGACGGTGCGCAAACCACCAGGAATCGCATTGTCGACGACGCTGACGGGTGAGAAAGCGCACGATCATCGAGATTGAAGTCGAGGTCGAGCGGGCGAGTACTTGAGGTCGCAGTAGTTGAGCAGCCGGGCAGCCGAACTCAAGCACCTCGGCGCTACCGAGTACCGTGGGCACATGAGTACGAGTCTGAGCGATGGCGGCGTGGTCGAGACTGTGCCGTACACCGAGCAACCTCCGGCACACCGAGTCGTTGAATATGCCCTGGGGCCTCTGTCACTCGACAGCCCGACCGTTTCCGACGGCGACGTCGTTGAGTACTCGCTATCGTCAAGCGCAATCTACCCCGATACGGATCGGGAAGTTTGGGTAAAGATCCCGAAGCGGGCGCGAGATGCAGAACGCGCGGATGTCGTTGTTTTTCAGGATGGCGCTCTGTATCTGGATCCAGAGGGGCCGGTGAGAGCAGGAACTGTTCTCGACAACCTTGTCGATAGCGGCGCAATACCACCGACGATTGGCATCTTCATCAATCCGGGAATCCGTCGTGGGAACGCTCATCGTAAGAACCGCAACGTTGAGTACGACGCATTCAACGATGACTATGCGCGTTTCGTGCGCGAGGAGGTGTCTCCAGCGCTGCGTCCCACGCTCGCCACACTGAATGTCAACGACAGGTGGACCATATGTGGAGGCAGCAGTGGTGGGAACTGTGCTTTCACCGCGGCTTGGCTTCGCCCGGAATGGTTCAGCGGCGCTATCTCATTTCTCGCGAGCTTTCCGCAAATGCCAGGCGGGAATCCATACCCCGTTCTCATCCCACGGGAAGACCGGCGCGACGTACGATTCTTTATGCAAACGGCGCAACACGACCTGAACTGGGGATGCCATGACGATAATTGGTTTGCCGAGAACCTCAAAGTAGCCGCAGCGCTCGATCAATCGGGGCATGATCTTCGACTCGTTGTCGGGCAAGGTGGCCACAGTCCGAATCACGGGGGCGTGCTGCTCCCGGATGCCCTGACGTGGATGCTTGCTCCCCGCGATCGCGTCGCCAGCGGCTAGGCGAGGGTGTAGCCGGCGTCCTCGACGGCTGCACGCACGGATGCTGTCTCCAGCGGCTCCTCGCTCGTCACCGTGACGCGAGACTCGTCGCCCGGGTTCAGCTCGACAGACACATTTGTCACGGATCCGAGCGCCGCGAGCTCCTCCGTCACCGCCTTCACGCAGTGCTCGCACGTCATGCCCGAGACGCTGAACGACGTGGCAAGTGCGCCGTCCACCACGGTTGCCGACGCCGGCGACGACTCCGTCTCACCGTGTCCGCACATGCACGCTCCTCCGCCACAGCATCCGCCTGACGTGTCGTTGGCAGCGTTCTTATCGGTCAGTCCGAGGTCCATAAAAGCCATTGAGTGTCGATCTCCTTCGCGTGAGTTGGTCGGTCAGCGGACAAGACGGGCGATCGCGGCGGAAGCCTCTTTGAGCTTCTCGTCTGCGACAGGGCCGCCTTCGCGCGTCGCCTCGGCGACGCAGTGATTGAGGTGGTCATCGAGAAGCTCCAGTGCGACTGTCTCGAGGGCCTTCGTCGCAGCAGACACCTGCGTCAGAACGTCGATGCAGTATGTGTCGTTCTCGATCATCTTCTGAATGCCGCGCACTTGGCCCTCGGCACGTTTGAGGCGCTTAAGCAGAGCCTCTTTGTCATCGACGTATCCGTGTTGCATGATGCCTCCCGGCCCACAGTATACCCCCTCCCGGTATCAATTCGGTCCGGATGCTGCCAGGTCGGCGTCGGCGTCGGCGTCAGCGACTGCCCTCTGTGCGATGCCTTCAGTGCCGGGTGTGGCCGCACCGCGCATGATCGCGCTGCGCATGATCGCGTCCGGGCCGGGCCGGGTCAACAGCCGGGCCGGGCCAGCGTCAGTACCGGTATCAGCGTCAGTGCCGCCGTCGGTCTGACGACCCTGCGCCCGGGTCGCCTCCTCCTGTGGGGTTGTCGTCGATCGCGTGCTTGTCTGGCCGGCTCCACGAACTGCCACCCGGATCGCCGCCTGGATGCGGATCATCGTCGCGTGCGAATTCGTCGGGCCGCGCTGCGGAGTCCGCCCCGGGATCGCCGCCGTCCTCGGTATGTTCGCTCATTCCCGCGCTGTCTGGGCGGGTCCAGGATGCTGCGCCCGGATCGCCGTGGTGGGCCGGAGACTCGCGGTGCTCTTGTGGTGAAACATCGTTGTTCATCATGATGATCACTTCCTTATGTCTAGGTTTACGCCGCGACCGTCCTGTTGACAAGGGAGGAATCCTTCTGCATGGGTTGTGTTTATACCCCCAGGGGGTATAGTGTCCGAGGAGGAGTGACATGACACACGACGAGACAGAACGCGGACAGCGCCCGGCAATGCGCGACCATGCCGAACACGGCGCCCACCACAGTGCCGGCCGCGGTGCCGAGTACAGTGCCGAGCCGAGCGCCCACGATCATGCTGGCCACACTGCACACAGCACGAGCGCCGCGTATGGCGAGAGCGGCGAGCACGCTCCCTCTGCGCATGGCTCTCATGAGGGGCACAGTTCCCATGAGGGACACAACTCCCATGAGGGGCATGGCGCCCACGGCGGGCACGACCACTCATCGCACGTCACGCAGTTTCGCCGGCTGTTCTGGATCATGCTCGTCGTGTCGCTTCCGACCGCGTTCTTCAGCGCGATGTTCGCCAGCATCCTCGGTTATGCGCGCCCGGAGTTTCCTGGTGTCGACTGGATCTCGCCCGTGCTCGGCACGATCATCTTCGTGTGGGGCGGCAGGCCGTTTCTGACCGGCGCTGTGTCCGAGCTGCGGTCGCGACAGCCCGGCATGATGCTGCTCATCGGAATGGCCATCAGCGTCGCGTTCGTGGCGTCGCTCGGCTCGAGCCTAGGGCTGCTTGACCATCAACTGGACTTCTGGTGGGAGCTCGCGCTGCTGATCGTGATCATGCTGCTGGGCCACTGGATCGAGATGCGGTCACTCGCACAGACCTCGTCCGCCCTCGACTCCCTTGCGGCGCTGCTTCCCGATGAAGCCGAGCGCGTCACGGGCGACGCTGTCGAAACGATCTCGCCCGAGGACCTCGTCGTTGATGATCTCGTGATCGTGCGGCCCGGAGGCCGTGTGCCCGCCGATGGCACGGTGGAAGAGGGCACGGCGGCTGTCGACGAATCCATGGTCACGGGGGAGTCCGTTCCCGTGACGCGCGGCCCGGGCGACCGCGTTGTCGCCGGAACGATCGCGACAGACACGGCACTGCGCGTACGCGTGAGCGCGATCGGCGACGACACGGCGCTCGCCGGCATTCGGAAACTGGTGAGCGACGCCCAGAACTCATCGTCTCGCGCCCAGCGCCTGGCCGACCGGGCCGCTGCGCTGCTGTTCTGGTTCGCGCTCTCGGCCGCCGTGATCACCGCTCTCGTCTGGGTGCTGATCGGGCAGCCGGACGCCGCCGTGATCCGCACCATCACGGTGCTCGTAATCGCCTGTCCGCATGCGCTGGGTCTGGCAATTCCGCTGGTCGTGTCAATCGCGACCGAGCGTGCCGCCCGCAGTGGTGTGCTCGTGCGCGATCGCCTGGCGCTTGAATCGATGCGCACGATCGACACCGTCGTCTTCGACAAGACGGGGACGCTCACGCGCGGCGAGCCCGCGGTCGGCGAAGTCGCTTCCATTGACGGGACCGATGAGGCGCACGTGCTCGCGCTCGCGGCCGCGGCCGAGTCAGACAGCGAGCATCCGCTCGCCCGCGCGATTGTGCGCGAGGCCGAGCATCGCGGTGTCATGGTGCCGCGCGCGGCAGAGTTCCGTTCCGAGCCCGCGCTCGGGGTGACGGCAACCATTGACGGGGCAGTGATTCGCGTCGGAGGCCCCGCGATGCTGCGAGACGCCGACGCTGAACCGCTCGACACCGTGGACCCGTGGTCGGACGAAGGTGCGATCGTGCTTCACGTTTTACGCGACGGGCAGGTCATCGGCGCGCTGAAGCTCGCTGACGACGTGCGCGACGAGTCGGCGATCGCCGTGGAGAAGCTGCATGCGCGCGGCATTCGCGTCGTCATGATCACGGGGGACGCGCAGGCGGTGGCGGATGCTGTCGCGAACGAGCTCGCCATTGACGAGGTGCACGCGGGCGTGCTGCCCGAGAACAAGGCGTCGACGATCTCCGGACTGCAGAAGCAGGGGAGGCGCGTGGCCATGGTGGGCGATGGCGTGAACGATGCGCCGGCCCTCGCACAGGCAGACGTTGGGCTGGCCATCGGTGCCGGAACGGACGTCGCCATCGGCTCCGCCGGTGTGATCCTCGCGAGCGACGACCCGCGCTCGGTGTTGTCGGTCATCGAGCTCTCGCGCGCCACGTATCGCAAGATGACGCAGAACCTCTGGTGGGCGGGAGGCTACAACCTCATCTCCGTACCGCTCGCGGCCGGTGTTCTCGCGCCCATCGGCTTCGTGCTGCCCGTCGCCGTCGGTGCTCTGCTGATGTCAGCATCCACTGTGGTCGTCGCCCTCAACGCGCAGCTGCTGCGTCGCCTGGACCTGTCGCCCGAATCACGCTGACGCTCGAACCACGCCACGCCCTCGGTGCGGTCAGTCTTCCAGCGTGAGGGCGATCTTGCCGCGCACGTGACCGGTAAGCAGGTGCTCGTATGCATCGCGCACCTGCTCCAGTGGGTAGGTGGCCTCGATGGGAAGATCCACGGTGCCCTCGGCGACAAGCTCGGCGATCGCGCGCAGCTCATCATGCGTGCTCTCGGCGCGGGCGTAGTCGCTGAAACCGTGCTTCGCGGCAAACGGGCGGTCGGCGATCGTATTGACACGGTTCGCGGGGACGCCGAGCTCGATCGCGGTCTCGAGAGTCTCGCGCCCCGCGTGGTCGAGGACGACGTCGACGCCCTGCGGTGCTGCCGCGCGCACGCGGTCGGCGAGACCGTCTCCGTAGGCGACGGGAACGATGTCGTGTGCGCGAAGCAGGTCATGATTGCGCTCACTCGCCGTGCCGATCACCGTGGCACCGCGCAAGCGGCACAGCTGTGCGGTGAGGTAGCCGACGCCGCCCGCCGCCGCGCTCACGAGGACGGTGTCGTCTCGCGAGATCTCCATCTCGCGCACCATCGCCATGGCTGTGCGTCCCGCGATATCCAGGCACGCCGCCTGGGCCGTGCTCAGCCCTTCGGGGATGAGTGTCAGGGCATCCGCGGTGACGGTGACGTAGTCGGCCTGCGCCCGCATGCGTGCTCCGCCGAAGACGAGGTCGCCCACCGCAAAGCCGAAGGCGCGTCGCCCCATGCTCTCGATCCGCCCCGCGAAGTCGTTGCCGCTTCCCGCGGGCAGTGTGACGCCGTGGCGCTTGGCGTTCGCCGGGTCGGCGACGATCTTCGCATCGACAGGGTTGAGCCCCGCAGCCAGCACGCGCACGAGGAACTCCCGCTCACCAGCATCCGGAATGTCTTGGTCGACGACCTCGAAGTTCTCGATCCCACCGAATCCTGTGATGTGAACGCGCCGTGCCATGATGCTCCTCTCGCCTTCTTTCAGCCTCTCACGCTGAGGGGAGCCGCGCGGGCTTCAGCGCCCCGGCCAGCAGAATGACGAGGGCGCCGGAGATCGGAACAATCAGCAGCCCGGCGCGCAGTCCCGCTGCCTCTGACACCAGGCCGACGAGCGGTGGGCCGACGAGGAAGCCGAGGCGCAGAAGCCACGAGACGATCGTGAGACCGGTGCCGGGCCGGAGTCCGCGCAGTGAATCTGCCTCGTGCATCGCTGCGGGAATGAGGGTCGCGACGCCGAGGCCAGCGGCGGCGAATCCCGCGATTGTGCCGGGCACGGAGGGGAACGCCAGCGCAGTGCCCATGCCCACGGCGACGATGATGCCGCCTGCTCGAGCGACAGTGCGCTCGCCGAAACGGTCGACGAGGCCGTCGCCGATGAGCCGCCCGACGAACTGCGCTCCGACGAGAGCGATGAATCCCATCGCCGCGAGAGCTCCCGGTGCATCGAGACTGTCGCGCAAATACAGCGTCGCCCAGGAGTTTCCGCCGTCTTCAATGAAGGCGCCGGCCATGCCGATGAGCACGAACGCGGTGATCAGCAACGCGATGCGACGCGGTTTCAGAGGGGGAGCTGAAGCGGTGCCCACGGTCGTGTGAGCGCCCGTGTCAGCATCTGGCCCGGGCAGGCAGAGTGTGAGCGCGATGATGGCCACCACCGAGAAGACCGCGGCTGAGATCGAAATATGGATGCTGACGGGCAGCTGCACTGCGATCGCCGCAGCCGACATCGCCCCGCCGAGAACCGCGCCCAACGACCACAGCGCGTGAAACGAGTTGATGATCGAACGCCCGTACCGGCGCTGCACCCGCAGACCATGGGCGTTCTGCGCGACGTCGGTGATGGCGTCCATCGCGCCCGCTGCGAACAGGCTGGCGGCGAACAGCGCGCTGACAGGAGCGAACGCCGCACCCAGAAGCCCGAGGCTTGTCAGAATTGTGCCTGCGGTTGCGAGCCGGGCGGACCCGAACCGGCGAATCAACGCGGCAGCGGCAAGCCCCGCAACGATCGCGCCCGTGGGGAACGCGGCGAGCGAGAGGCCGTACAGTGCGTTGTCCATGCCAAGTTCCGCCTTGATTTCGGGGTAGCGGGGCAGGATGTTGGCGAGCAGAGCTCCGTTGGTGAGAAACAGCATTCCGACGGCGAAGCGCGCGCGACGTGCCGTGAGGCTCACCGGTGTGCGGGCGGGTGCGCGCGCGATGCGGCTCATCAGTGTCGTACTCCTGTGCGTGCGTATCGTTCGGGTGTCGTGCGAGGAGGTCGGGCGCTGAGGGGATGCCGCATCAACGCTTGCGCTTCGAGCGCCCCGGAAGCATCTCTTTGACCATGTAGAAGCCCAGCAGCACCACGCCCGCGATTTGGAAGACGAGGGCGACGGTCGCGAACTGCTTGTTCGTCACGACGATCAGGATGCCGATGATGAGAAGGGTCGCGCCGACGAGGGGGATGATGTAGGGGCGCACCTCTCAAGTCTAGGTGAACTGCCCTGGGAGGCTGGTCGATCAGGTGTGCGAGACGCACGTCGCCTACCGTGGGACACGGGAAACCAGAAACGTGCTGTCGGGAGAGAAATATGAGCGAAGAGAGCCGAACCGTTAGCAGCGCATCGTCTTCCGAAGACACCGGGCAGCGCGTTGATGCTCTGGTCGTCGGGAGTGGGTTCGGCGGAGCCGTGACCGCGGCGCGGTTGGCGCAGGCGGGCTTCTCTGTCACTGTGCTTGAGCGAGGACGGCGATGGCGGGCGGGAGACTTTCCCCGCTCACCCCAGCTTCACGACGGTTGGCTCTGGAACTCTGACCGTGGCCTCTACGATGTGCGATGGCTGGACTCGATGCTGTCGCTGCAAGGCGCTGGGTGGGGCGGTGGCTCGCTCGTGTACGCCAACGTCTTCGCGCGCCCCGCTCCGAGCCTTGTCGATGAGCAGTGGCCGCTCGGTGAACGGCGCGCGGATCTCGACCCCTATTACGACTTGGCCGGGACGATGCTCGAGGTGTCACCCGTCGGCGCGGACCCTGCGACCGGCCGCGTCCCTCCCCGCACCTCAATTCTTGAGGATCTGGGGCAGAAGATGAGCATTCGCCCCGCGACAATTCGCCCCAACCTTGCCGTTCGGTTCGGAACACCGAATGAGTGGACTCCCAACAGCCACAACGTGCATCAGCGGGGCTGCTCGTTCGTCGGGGAGTGCGTTCTCGGCTGTAATCAGGGCGCGAAGAATTCGCTCGATTACAACTATCTCGCCGTGGCAGAACAGAACGGTGCCCGTGCCATCACGGAGTCGGAGGTTGTGCGAATCGAGCCGGATGACGAGGGGTGGACCGTCTGGTCGCGCGAAGACAACGGTGCGGGCCTTGTGCGCCGAACTGCTTCCCGGGTCTTCCTGGCGGCTGGTTCTGTGGCGACGACCGAGATGCTGCTGCGCTCTCGCGATGTCGACAAAACGCTTCCGGGGCTTTCGCCGGCGCTCGGCCACGGCTTCTCCGGAAACGGGGATTATCTGGCGCTCAGCACGGTCAGGCAGGGCACCGGAGACCTGACGACCGGGCCGACCATCACGACGACAACCGTGCTCGACGTGTGGGAGAAATCCGAGCCTGTGTGGTTTCAAGTGCAAGACGGCGCTGTCCCTCCCGCGCTCACGGCTCTGCTGGACCGGATGCTTCCGCTGCCGCGCATTCGCGCATGGTGGCGGTCCCGACGACGTCGTGACCCGCGCCGCACGATGGCGCTGCTCTCGATGGGGCGAGATGCTGGAACAGGGCAATTGGAACTCGACAAGCAGGGTGAGGCTCGTCTGCGATGGCTCAATCGTTGGCAGGCGCGCCTGTACCGTGCTGAAGGGCGTGTCGGCCCCGCCGTTGCACGCATCATCGGATCACCGGTGCGCACCCCCATCACCTGGTCGATCTTCCGACGCCCCGTCACCGTGCATCCACTCGGCGGCGTTCCGGTTGGCAGCGATCGTGAGAAGGCTGTTGTCGGGCCAGATCGCCAGGTGCACGGGTATCCGGGGCTCTACGTGATGGACGGTTCGGTGATCCCGGCCGCCACCGGTGCGAATCCGTCAGCCACCATCCTCGCCAGCGCGGAGCGTGCGATCGAGGGGATCATTCGCGACGTCACCGGTGATCGCTCCTGGAAGGCACCCGAGTGGACGCGTGTCAGGCGCGTACCGATTCCGGAAGACGACGCGTACCGCTGGATGGCTGATCGTCGGCGCCAGACCGCGGGCGACGGGATCTACCTTGACGAGACGATGCACGAGCGCACGGAGCGCCGTGCGCACGCGGGGCGGCTCCAGGTGCGGTTGGAGATCCCCAGCCTCGACAGCTTCCGGGCTGATCCTCGACATCGCCTGCCGGTCTCGGGAACGCTGACGCTGGCTCGCCTGCCCGGCACGCACGCCGTCTCGGGGCAGCTGAGCATGTTTCCCGAAGGCGCCGACTACCTGATGAAATATGACCTCGAGTTCACCGACAGTCACGGAGACTCGTGGTCGGTTGTCGGCATCAAGCGTCAGCGCGGCCGCGGTCCGATCGCTCGCTATCGGGGACTCACGAAAGTGCACCTCACCGCACGGCGGGCGGGTGAACAGAGCACGGATGTGTCAACGACGTTCGTCTTGCATCCTCGCAATGTGCTCGCCAATGGGCGATCGATCACACCGATCGGTTTCACAGCGGCGCGGCGGCTGAAGGCGTACCTCGCCTTCGCTAGGTTTTTCTTCCGGCATGTCTTCGGGTCGTGAGTCAGCGACCTGCCGGCCCGCGCCATGATTGGATGGAGGAATGGATGCTGTGAACGACTACATTTCTGATTTCGCCCGCTTCATCACCGCATCGCCCTCGTCGTACCATGCCGCCGCCGAGGTGGCACGGCGTCTCGACGCGGCAGGATTCCAGCGCCTCGATGAAGAGACGGCGTGGAGCGGCACGTCTGGCGGACGCTACATTGTGCGCGACGGCGCTGTCATCGCGTGGCTGCAGCCCGCAGCATCCGGGCCGACCACCCCGTACCGGATTCTCGGCGCCCACACTGATTCGCCCGGCTTCAAACTCAAGCCGTCCCCGACGACGGGGTGGCTGGGCTGGCTGCAGGCCGGCGTGGAAGTCTACGGCGGGCCACTGCTGAATTCGTGGCTCGACCGTGAACTCGAGCTGGCCGGGCGGCTCGTGCTGCGAGACGGCACAGAGAAGCTCGTGCGCACGGGGCCGTTCCTGCGAATTCCGCAGCTGGCGATCCACCTCGAGCGCAGCACGAACGACGGGCTGAAGCTTGACAGGCAGCGGCACGTGCAGCCGGTGTGGGGAACCGGTGACGCGAGGTCGGCTGACCTGCTCGACCAACTCGCCGGCTTCGCGGGCGTCAGCCGTGATGACGTTGCCGGCTACGACCTGCTGACGGCAGATACGCAGGAGCCGCGGCGGTTCGGGCTCGACGAGGCATTCTTTGCCGCGGGCCGCATGGACAACCTGTCATCCGTGTATGCGGGACTTGTTGCGCTGCTCGACGCTCACGCGGCGGGGGATGCTGAGCACATCTCGGTGCTCGCCGCCTTCGATCACGAAGAATTGGGGTCGCAATCTCGTTCCGGTGCGAGCGGGCCGATCCTCGATGACATCCTCACCCGCATCGGCGAGGGTCTCGGCGCCACGCGGTCTCAGCAGAAGCAGGCGTATGCGGCATCCTGGTGTCTGTCTGCAGATGCCGGTCACGCCGTGCACCCGAACTATGCCGAGAAGCACGACGCGGCAAACCAGCCGTATGCGGGCAAGGGCGTACTGCTCAAGATCAACGCCAACCAGCGGTACGCGACGGATGCTGCTGGCGCAGCACTGGTGGCGCGCCTCGCTGCGTCGGCCGACGTGACCTACCAGGAGTTCGTCTCAGACAACACCGTGCCCTGCGGGTCGACGATCGGCCCGCTCACGGCGACGCGTCTCGGCATCCGCACCGTGGACGTCGGTGCGCCGTTGCTCTCGATGCACTCGGCGCGCGAGATGGTGCACGTGGGCGACGCCGCGGCGCTGGGCGGCCTGGCCGGAGCATTCTTCGCCGGCGCCTGAGGGAGCCGTGCACCAATTTCGGAAATCTGAGAGCGGCAGAAAATCTGTTCCGCGAGAATCCGCGGATCGCGGAGCGTGTGCGCCGCGAACGTACCGCGATTTCCGAAATTGTGCAGGCCTTCGAGACGCCGCGGGCACACGCCCGAACGTTTCTGCCAAACACCACTGATGCTGCCAGCGCGGTAGCATCGCGACGTGCCTTCTTACCGCATCACGCTGTCGCCCGGGGCCATGCGCTCAGGTGTCGCGCCCGACCGCGTGATCCCGACGGTGGCGGATCCTGCGGCAGAACTCGTGACCGTCGAGGCGAGCGATGTGCAGCTGGTGCGCGGCACCCCGCGGATCGTTGTGCGATTCACGTGCGACGACGATGAGCTCGCCGAGCAGGTCGCTGCTCATGCAGCATCCGTTGCGAGTACCGTCGTCGACGTGAACGGCTGGTTTCTCACTCGTCGCGACGGAGGACGCTGGAAGCGCGTCGCATAAGCAGCGCCACGGGCCGCACTTTGTGACTTCGCCCCGCACCGCCTGCGCTCAGTGGTGCGCATGACCTCCTGCAGCATCCGCGTCGTCATCGTCGCCCGGTGTCTCGTCGACGGTCCACCGTGACGGGAGGTCGGCCCCCGGCTCGACCACGAGGAACTGCCCCATCATGCCGGCATCCTCGTGGCGCAGCAGGTGACAGTGGAACATGTACGGGTTGTCCGCATCCGCATAGTCGGCGAACTCCATGATGATGCGGTATTCGACGTCGGGCTCCAGATAAATGGTGTCCTTCCACCCGGCGAGTTCCGGCGGCGGTGGCACTCCGTCGATGCTGAGCACCTGAAACTGCACGTCGTGCACGTGGAAGTTGTGCGGCGCCGGCATCTCGTTGACGACATCCCAGATCTCCGTCGTGCTGACCGTCGACACGGCATCAATGCGGTCCATCTGCATCTGCTTGTCGTTGATGCTGTGGCCGTTGAGTGTGAACGAACGCTCGCCGGACGCCTTCGCCGGATCCAGCGGCTCGATGGTCGTCAGTGTCTCGGGGACCTCCCCGACATGAGCGAGATCGGATGCTGCACGCAGCTGCAGCACGTCGAAGCGGTCCTCGTGCCCGGCCGTTCCTGTGAGCGGCTGAAAGTTCTCGCCGAGATCGGGAGGGTTGCTGCGCAGCGTCACGGTCTCGCCCGGCTCGAGTGCGACGAGGATCTCAGCGCGCTCCGCCGGAGACAGGCGGATGTGATCGAGTGTTGCGGGTTCCTCAAGCAAGCCGCCTCCGCTCGCGATCATGGCGAACTCGCGGTCGTCGTCAAACGCGAAGTCGTAGACACGAGCGGGTGAAGCATTGAGGATGCGCAGGCGCACGACGTCCGTCGTGGCTTCGAAGTACGGCCCGACCGTTCCGTTGACGAGCAGCGTGTCGCCGAGGGTGCCGACGAAATCCTGCGTTGCGGTGAATTCGCCGTCGTCACCGAACCGGGCATCTTGAATGACTACCGGAACGTCGTCGACGCCGTACTCGCGGGGCAGAGGCAGAGCACGCTCGGTGTCGTCAGTGATCTGCAGCATTCCCAGAAGGCCGTGTCCCACCTGCCGCTCGGTGTCTTCGTGCGGATGTGGGTGGTACCAGAGCGTTGAGGCGGGCTGATCGATCGTCCATTCGGGGCACCAGTCAGCCCCAGGCTCGACGGGCTGGTGCGGGCCGCCGTCGGCTGCAGCGGGCAGGTGCATCCCGTGCCAGTGCAGTGTCGTGACCGAATCGAGGTTGTTCGTGAGGCAGGGCGCGAACTGTTCGCCGCGCTTCAGCCGGATGGTGGGCCCGAGGTAGCTGCCGTTGTAGCCCAGCGTCGGTGTCTGCTCGCCGTCGACGAATTCCGTTGTACCGCGTTCCGCGGTCAGGTCGACGTGCACGGTGCCCTCATCATCAACCGTGCGCTCCGCGAGAGGCGGGATCGCGAGCGGCGTATCGAAGTCGACGGCGCCGACCGTGTCGACGGCGGGAGAGCTCGGGGCGCACGCGGTGATGCCGACGGCGATGCCGAGCCCTGCGGCCACGAGAGCGGATGCTGTCGCCAGAACGGCGCGCGGGCGTCGCAGACGACGCGGCGATGTGCGGGGAAGTCGATTTCGAGGCATGGTTCCAGCCTCGCGAGCGGGTGCCTTGGCGGCATCCGTGTCTCACCCCAATCGTGGTGAGGGATCACCCTGACGTGCCCCTGAGGTCGTTTACCGCGTCACACACGAAAACGGCGAATGGCGGCTCCCTGAGGGGCCACCATTCGCCGAAGAAGACGATGATGCGAGCGTTTAGGCGGGGATGTCTCCCGGCCCGGCGATGTCGGCAAATGCGTCGATCTGGCTGTCGCCCGGGATGTGGGCGCCGTTGCCGATGCGCGCGTTCGGGCCGATGCGTGAGTGTCCGCCAACGCGGGCACCGTGGCCGATGTGTGAGTTCTGGCCGACGTGCACGTTGGCGCCGACGACGGCTGCGGCTCCGATCGTGGCGTCGCGGTCGATCCACGCCGTGGCGCCGATCCATGCTCCGCGCCCGACGACGGCACCGGGTTCAACGTAGGCTGTTCGTTCAATGTGGGCGGTCGGGTCGACCGTTGCGCCCGAAGCAACCAGTCCGCGACCGAGTGGGTGGCGGCGGTAGCGGGTGATTGTTCCGGTGTCGGTCTCGACGACCTCAGCGGGTGTGCTCAATCAAACTCCTTGGGAATGTGGCTCAGAGGAGATAACAATGCATGCAGGTGAAAGATTCCTGCGTGAAACTGGAGCAACGTCTGATTGCGGGGCAACCTCGGGGCGGGACGCAGCAGTTTTTCATTTCTGCATTAACTCCTCGAAAATCGTAACAAATACCGGATGAAAGGCAAAAACTCGTGGATGCCGATTCACGCTTGTTCAGCGGCCGAGAATGTCCTTCACCATCGGGATGACTCGCGATCCATACAGCTCGATGGACGCTGTCAACTCGCTGTGAGGCATCGGCCCATTCGAGTATTTGAGGTCGAAGCGGTCGAGGCCGAGCGTTGTGATTGTCGACGCGATGCGACGAGCGACGGTCTCCGGTGAGCCGACGTACAGCGACCCGTTGTCTGCCTCGTTGTCGAAATCGGCGCGGGTGGTGGGCGGCCAGCCGCGCTCGGCGCCGATGCGGTCGCGGTTCGTCTTGAAGTGTGGGAAGAGCTGTTCGCGGGCCAGCTCGTCCGTTGCGGCGATGTGTCCCGGGGAGTGGGCGCCCAGCGGCATCCGCTCGATCTGCAGCTCGTCGGCGGCACGATGATAGAGGTCCACGTACGGAGCGAAGCGAGCGGGATCGCCGCCGATGATGGCGAGCATCATGGGAATCTCGTATCTCACCGAGCGAATGACGGATTCGGGGCTTCCGCCGACGCCGATCCACGTGGGAATGCGCCCGGCAGCGGTCTTCGGGTACACGTTCGCACCGAAAAGAGGCGGTCGGTGTGAGCCCTGCCAGCTCACAGGCTTCTCGGTGAGCAGCTTCGAGAACATGTCGAGTTTCTCGGTGAAGAGCATCTCGTACTGGTCGAGGTCGAAGCCGAAGAGCGGAAATGACTCGGTGAAGCTGCCGCGTCCCAACGTGATCTCTGCGCGACCGCTGCTGACAGCATCCAGTGTGGCGAAGCGCTCGTAGACGCGCACGGGGTCGTCGCTCGAGAGCACGGTGACCGCCGTGCCGAGTCTGATGCGGCTGGTCTGCCCCGCGATGGCGGCCAGCACCATGTCGGGGGAGCTGATGGCGTAGTCGTCACGGTGGTGTTCGCCGAGGCCGATCGCGTCGATGCCTGCCTGGTCGGCGATGATGGCCTGCGTGACGACGTCGCGGATGACCTGATGGCCCGGGGTGCGCTCGCCCGCATCGTCAATGGTCACATCGCCGAAAGTGTCGAGGCCGAACTGGATGTCGCTCATGGAATCCTCACGGTCGTGGGTTGTGGTGCTCGAATAATTATTTATTCATTTGCATGGAGTGTAACGAGAGTGGAGTACGGAGTATTCCAGCAGTGCGACTGCACGGTGATTGTGCGGAGTGCCGGGGAGTTGCAGGGAGGGGTGGTGCGCGCACCATCGCGATGGCAAGGTGGATGGACACAGGCACGACCTGATCACGAGGGAGTGACACGATGACCGAGTTCGCGACATCAGCAGACGGTACCCCGATTGCCTTCGACCGTTACGGGACGGGGCCGTCGGTGATTCTCGTCGCCGGGGCCATGCAGGTGCGGGGCTCTGATCCAACGACGTCGCATATGGCAGAGCTGCTCGCCGATCAAGGCTTCACCGTCGTCAACTATGACCGTCGCGGTCGCGGTGAGAGCGGGCCGGTGAAGCCCGACGACGCGGGAAATGAACTGCAGCGTGAGATCGATGACCTCGCTGCGCTCATTGACATGCTGGGCGGTGAGACCCACGTCTTCGGCAACTCGTCCGGCGGCGCGATCGCCCTGTGGGCGGCGAATGAGGGCCTGCCCATCCGACGCCTCACCCTGTGGGAGGTGCCATTCGCGGTCGAAGACGACGGCGGGGCTGCCGCTGAGAATGTCGTCGAACTGCGTGGCCGCATCACTGCGGGAGATAAGGAAGGCGCCGTCGAGTACTTCATGAAAGACATGCCGCCCGCGTGGCTCGAGGGAGCGAAGTCGAGCGATGCGTGGCCCGGCATGGTCGAACTGGCTCCGTCGCTCGTCGCCGATGCAGCGTCGCTCGCTATTCAGGGCACGCCGCGCAGCGAACGGTGGGCGAACGTGACGCAGCCGACCCTTGCGCTCGTCGGCACCGAGACCCTCCCGATCTTCCCGCCCGCCGCCGAGATGCTCGCGAGCGACCTCGCGAACGGACGGACACGCACCATGGTCGCGTCGTATCACCAGTGGGATGCTGAAGTGATGGCTGGGACGCTCGCTGAGGAGTTCGGGCAGGAGTAATCGCGGATCACGGCTGCGGATCGAGGGCGTCATAGCCTGCGAAGCGCGGGTGGGTGCGCACCAGCATCCAGACGACGACGATGATCACGATGCCGCCGACCAGCGGCGGCACCCACAGCGCGGTGAGCGCGGTGACCGATCCCGCGACGAGGTCGCCGACGCGAGGGCCGCCCGTGACGACGACCGTGAAGATTCCCTGCATGCGCCCGCGCATTTCGTCTGGTGCCGACGCCTGAAGAATCGTCATGCGGAAGATCGAGCTCACGTTGTCAGAGCCTCCCGCGACCACCATGCACAGGGTGGCGGTGATGAGTGCCGGCCAGTTGACCTCGGCCTCGGAGGCAACGCCACCCGACAGGGACGTGACGAGAAGAACGACGCCGAAGGCGAGGATCGCGCCGCCGTACACGGCGATGGAGGTGCGGATCGCCCGGCCCTGATGTCGCAGCGCCCCGAGCCGGCCCGAGAAGACACTCGTGATGAACGCGCCCACGGCGAGCCCGGCCGTGAGCACGCCGACCGTGACCGCCCCACCGCCGAGCAGAAGCATGCCGACGGCGGGGAACATGACGCGTGGCTGGCCGAACGTCATGGCCACAATGTCGACGATGAACGACATACGGATATTCGGGGCGGTTCTCAGAAAGCGAAGACCCTCGACGACAGAGGCAAATCCGGTGCTGCGCACCTCACCCTGCGGCTTGATCGACGGCAGCGAGGCGATCCCCGCGAACGCGAAGGCGAACAGCACGGCGTCCGTCGTGAAGGTCCACTGCACGCCGACCGAGGCGACGAGAACGCCCGCGAGTGCCGGGCCGACAGTCACCATGACGCCCGCGCTGATGCCCGAGAGGGCGGATGCTGCGGGCAGCAGCTCGACGGGGAGCAGTCGGGGCAGAATGGCCTGCCGCGTTGTGCCCAGCACGGTCGCGGCCACGGTGTTGACAGTCATCACAAGGTAGAACGGCCACACCTGGTCGACGTGCAGCCACGCCAGAAGCGCAAGTGTCAAGGTGGCGCACCACGCCACGACCGCCGTGACGAGGGCCAGCGTGCGGCGATCGAACGCGTCGGCCAGCATGCCGCCATATAGCCCGAAGACGAGCATGGGCACAAGAGCGAAGAGGGCGACGAGCGAGACGGCGAATGTCGACCGCGTGAGGTCGTAGATGTGCAGGCCGACGGCGACGATCGTCATCTGCGTGCCGATGCCGGCGACGGCGTTCCCCGCCCACAGCCGTGCGAACGCCGGGCTGTGTTTCAGCGGCGTCAGGTCGGCGAAGATTCCGGTGCGCGGCTGTTCGCTGGGCGGCTCCGGCGCGTTCGTGTCGGTCACGAGCTGATCACGTGGCGAAACTATCACGTGTTCCAGATCTGCTCAGGCTTCCTGATTAAGATAGAACCAAGGTTCCTACCGGACCTGCGGACGAGGGCGCAGTACCCGCACAGCGACAAGACTGACCACGGAAAGGTGAGCTGTCGTGGCGTGGGTGATTCTCATCGTCTCGGGTGCACTCGAGGCCGTCTGGGCCAGTGCGCTCGCAGCATCCAATGGTTTTAAAAAGCTGTGGCCCAGCGTTCTCTTCGCTATGTCGATGTGCGTGAGCATGGCCGGTCTGGCTGTCGCCATGACGTCGATCCCAACCGGGACCGCGTACGCCGTCTGGGTGGGCATGGGTGCCGTGCTCACCGCTGTGTGGGCGATGATCACGAAGAAGGAACGTGCCACGGTCGCACGCGTGCTGCTGCTCGCCGGTCTCGTGGCGTGTGTCGTCGGCATCAAGGTGGTGAGCTGAGCCATGAAGTACTGGGCTGTACTGCTCGCGAGTTCTGTGCTCGAGGCCGTCTGGGCGACGGCGCTCGGCGAATCGGACGGCTTCACGCGGATCGTCCCGATCGTCATCTTCGCGCTGGCGCTGACCGGCAGCATGCTGGGGCTCGGCTACGCCATGAAAGGCCTACCTGTGAGTGTCGCGTACGCGGTATGGACGGGTGTCGGCGCTGCCCTCACCGTCAGCTGGGCGATCCTGACGGGAGCCGAGGCCGCCTCGACGCTCAAGGTCGTCTTCCTCGCCGGAATCGTGGCGTGCGTCGTGGGGCTCGCCCTCGTCACGCCCGCGCGGCCGAAGCGCGCGATGCCCACCGCCGCGACCAGCGCGGACAGCGACGCGGATGCTGGTCAGCCGTAGCGCTTCGCCAGGTACTCGCTGTAGGTCTTCGTTCCGTACGGCGCTCCGGGCACCATGTTCTTGCGTTCCCTCAGGGTGCGCACGATCTCCCCGGGCAGCCGGATCGACACAATGCGCTTCGTTGAGAGCGCGGCGGCCTTCCACTGTCGTGCCATCTGTTCGGCGCTGAGCCGCTCGGGGCCTCCGATGTCGGCCACGCGACCGGCAGGTTCCTGGCCCACCAGCTCGGTGAGCCGCTCGGCGACATCTTCCACAGCGATCGGCTGAGCGCCGAAGCGTGGAACGAAGACCCACGGCAGCCGCTTCTGGTAGGCGAAGATCATCGTGACGAGATCGTGGAACTGTGTTGCGCGCAGAATTGTGTGCGGCACCGGGGAGGCCTCGAGCATGTGCTCGATCTGAAGCTTCGCACGGTAATACGGCAGGGGGATGCTGTCGACGCCGACGATCGAGATGTAGACGATGTGCGTCACCGCGGATTCCTCTGCAGCCGCGATCAGCGTGCCGGCAGCATCCACGTCTCTGGTGCTTCCTGACGTTGCCAGGTGCACAACCGTGTCGATGCCGTCGAGGGCCTGGGCGAGGCCAGCGCCTGTCAGGAGGTCCCCGCGCACCTGGTCCGGCCCGGGATGGCGGCTCAGCACACGCACGGAATGCCCGGCCCGACGCAGCGCATCGACGGTCGGAACGCCGAGCGTTCCCGTGCCTCCGGTCACCAAGATTTCACTCATGCCCCCATTGTCTCGGACAAGCCTGATTCCGGCCAGAGGTGCGGGGCTGACAAAAGCAGTCATGGGGGTTATATTGGTCGGCGGCTTGAAAACGGGAGGTGTGCAATGCGGATCAGTGAGACGCGGCATCCGTCCCGGATTTCTGCCCCACAAGCCCGACCGACTTGGCCGGCACCCGCAGCCTGCGGGCCCCACGAGAGAAAGCACAGAATTGAGTGCATCGTCCGTCGTCCTGCGACGTGGTGATTTTCTTGACTGCTTGACGGAACTTGACGCCGAAGCCTCAGGGCGCGGCGTCCTGACCCGCGAGTTTGAAGACTTCGTACTTCACCGTGAAGGTGAAGACACGGCCAAGGCGCTGATCGTCGGCGTCGACCTGTCCGAGTGTGATCGCGTGCGCGAAGTGAAGCGTTCGCTGCGCACGATCGAGCGGCAGATCGACGATTCGTGCGCGCTTCTCGAAGGCGACGCCCACGTGTACGTCGTGATCAAGGGTGGTGCCGCCAGATCGTCGCGCGTGCTGCCGATCTACGAGACGCTCGCCGAGAAGCTGCACATGCTGGCGGGAAGCTCGCACGGCATTGAGATCAGCTCGACGGTGATCGACTGCACGGACTGCGACGACAAGAACCTGATCGCGAAGCGCATCATGGGGGATGTCACCTCGGCAACCGCAGACGAGGGCTCTCCGGCTGCGGCGCTGATGTGGCGCGATGTCGCCGACGCCTCGATCTGCGAGGCCTCGCACAACGACTACCTGTAGCGCTGCGATGATGCCAGCACTAGCCTGGCGGTCATGAAGGCGTACACAGCGGCACAGGTTCGCGCCGCCGAGCAGCCGCTGCTCGATGCGGGTGTTCCGCTCATGGAGCGTGCTGCCGCCGCGCTCGCCGACGAGATTCGTGAGCGTGCGCGCGAGAGCCGGGATGCTCGGGATGCTGCTGGCGAACCTCGCGTCTTGCTGGTCGTCGGCTCGGGAAACAACGGGGGAGACGCGCTGTTCGCCGGGGCCACGGTCGCCAGCCAGGGGTTCCTCGTTGACATCGTTCGCACGTCGGAGCGCATCCATGCCGCCGGGCTCGCCGCCGCGCTGGATAGCGGTGCGCGTGTCATCGATGCACAGTCCGTCGAAGCGAGCTCGTACGACGTGATCGTCGACGCCATTCTCGGAACCGGCGCCAGCGGGAGCGCCCTGCGCGGCACGGCACGCGAGGTCGTAGGGCGGATGCTGTCGCAGCTGGACGAGCCGCAGCATCCGGTCATTGTCGCGTGCGATCTGCCGAGCGGCATCCACCCGGATACAGGTGAGGTTCCCGACACCTGCCTCGTGCGCGCCGACGTGACCGTCACCTTCGGGGCAGCAAAGACGGGGATGCTGTGTGAGCCCGCATCGGACTACGTCGGGCGCCTTGTGGTCGCCGACATCGGACTCGGTGGTGAACTCGAGCGAATCGCCGCCGTGTGACACGGGTGGGCGCTTAGCCCTCACATAGAGTGACCGGCATGAGACGTCGAGAAGCGCCACCGGCTGCAAACGAGGCTCCTCGCCACCGCATGATTGTTCTGGCGCGCCCGTTGCGCACCGGGTTCCTCACGACGCTCGGTGTGCTCTTGGCCGTTGCTGTGGGCGTTGCTGTGTCGAATCTCTCGACGGTCTTCATCTACCTTCTGTTCGCCGTATTCCTCGCGCTGGCGATCGAGCCCGTCGTCAAGTGGTGTTCACGGCGCGGCATCTCGCGACCCTGGGCGATTGTCATCGTCTTCGTCGGCGTCTTCATCGTGCTGGGAGCCATTCTCGGCTTCGCGATCCCAATTCTCGTCGGCCAGATCGCGCAGTTCGCGCAATCCGTGCCGACTCTCATCGACGACTTCTCGAGCTCGAGTCTCTTTCATACGCTCGAGGGAATCTTCGGGGCAGGGCTGGAAGGCCTTCTCGGAGATTTGCAGGGGTTTGTCGCCGACCCCGCGAACATCGCCGCGATCGGCGGGGGTGCGCTCAAAGTCGGCGTCTCCGTCGCCACAGGAATTTCCGGCGCGATTATCGTCCTCGTGCTGACTCTCTACTTCGTCGCCTCACTTCCGACGATCAAAACGGCAATGTATAGCCTCGCTCCCGCCCGCAACCGCCCACGCCTTGCCGACATGACGGAGCAGATCACGGATGCTGTCGGCGGGTACACGGCCGGGATGGTGACCCTCGCGTTCTTCAACGCCGTCTTCACGGGCATCCTGTATTTCGTGCTCGGGCTGCCGTTCCCGCCGCTCATGATCGCAGCGGCCTTTCTGCTCACGTTGATCCCGCTCATCGGTTCCGTGCTGCTGTGGGCAATCGGCTCGCTGCTTGCCCTGTTCGCGAGTCCGCTCGATGCGCTCATCTTCGCTGTCGCCTATCTCGTATACATGCAGGTCGAGGCATACGTCCTCACGCCACGCGTGATGAACCGTGCCGTCTCGGTTCCCGGTTCGCTCGTGGTGATCGGTGCACTCATCGGAGGCACCCTGCTCGGGCTGCTCGGTGCGCTGATCGCGGTGCCCGTGACAGCATCCGCCCTGCTCATCATCAAACAGATCTGGGTTCCGCGGCAGGATGCTCTTGTGTGAGCGGGTCGACGCGTGCGCGACGCGGGGAAGCTAAGCTGAACCGCACTATGGTGACGAGGCAGAGAACACACGTCGACGGTGGTCGTGAACGAGCAATCACGGAAGAGCTGCGCGAGGGCGAAGACGAGTTCCGCAACGATATCGAGCGGATCAGGTTCTCACCATACTTTTCAAGACTGTCTGCTGTGACGCAGGTCATCCCTCAGGCAGGGTCGGGAACGGTAATCCACAATCGTCTGACGCACTCGCTGAAGGTCTCGGCTGTCGCCCGGTCGATCGCCATCGGCCTGCGCACCTCCGATGACGATACCCAGGCGCTTGTGACCGAACTCGGCGGCTGCGATCCTGTTGTCGTGCAGGCCGCGGCAGCTGCCCACGATCTCGGACACCCGCCATTCGGCCACCTCGGAGAGCAAGAGCTCGACCGCGTCGCGCGTCACACCCTGGGCCTGCCCGACGGTTTCGAGGGCAACGCGCAGACCTTCCGCATCCTCACGGCCCTCGACAGCTGCGACGCAACGGCCCGCGGACTCAACCTCACCCGGGCCGTACGGGCGGCCGTGCTGAAGTACCCGTGGACGAGGAATGAGTGGCGGACCATCCCCGGTCGGGCACCGGAGGAGATGCCGCGCGGTGTGGGCACCGAGCTGGCGTCGGGGGCCCAGAAGTTTTCGGCCTACGACATCGAAGCCGACGACATGGCCGATGCTCTCTCGGTCTTTCCCGCCATCGCCGAGCACCAGCAGACTCTCGAATGCTCGGTGATGGACATCGCCGACGACATCGCCTACGCCGTGCATGACCTCGACGACTTCTACCGCGCCGGCATCCTGCAGTACACGACAGTGTCTGCCGAGCTGCGCGCGTGGCTTGACGGGTGGACGCAGCTGGCAGCATCCGATTCCACTGAATTAGACCCGCGTCAGCCCGGCCACGCCCTCGAACTCGCGTGGCGCCGCGTGCAGGCGAAGGACCCGTGGATCGCCGATGCCGACGCCTTCCGCGAATCAGTTGAGCGCGTCGGCACCGATCTTGTCGACGGGCTGCTCGCGGTGCCCTACGACGGAGGGCTCGAGGCCGACCGGGCTGTGACGGGGTTCACCCGCCGCTGGATTGACAGGCTCAAGGCGTCCATCGCCGTCGAGCGCACACCGACCGTGCGCAGTGGTCATGTCAGACTCGCGGATGCTGCCTGGCACGACGTGATCGTGCTGAAGTTCGTGCACTCGCGCTTCGTGCTCGATCGCTCAGACCTCGCCGTCTATCAGCGGGGGCAGACGCGCATTGTCGCGTCACTCGCCGAGGGCTTTCACGCGTGGCTCGCGGACCGCGACGATGCCGACCGGGCGCCCCGGCGTCTGCTCGACTCGGTCGAGGCTGCGACCGACGAATATCGGCAGTTGCGCGCCGAGAAACCGGAGCTGTTCGAGCACGGCGGAGGCGCCGAAGTCGAACGTCTCGGCCGTTCGCGGGCGATCGTCGACTACATCGCCTCGTTCACCGACGCTCAGGCCGTTGGCGTGAACGCTCTTCTGACGGGCACGTCCGAGGGGCTGTGGGAGGCCGGGCGCGGTCTGTAGAGACGCCGGCGATCACCGGTGCGGCTCCGCCGTCGTGGCGAGGGCGATCACCGACTCGACAGCGCCCACCATGTCAATCGACGGGTCGAGAAGCCACTGTGTCTGCAACCCGTCCATCGTCGCGATCACTACGGTTGCGAGCTGCGCAGCGCTGACGTCCGGGCGTAGGCGTCCGGCATCCTGCTCCGCCGCGATCGCCTGCGTCAACGTCGTGCGCAGCGTGGCATAGCGCTCGGTGAAGTACGGGTTTGCCGGATGTTCGCCGTCCGTCGCGTCTGCGGAAAGTTGTACGTAGAGCCGCACGAGACCGCCGACGTCGGCATTGTGGCTGATCGTGTCGGTCAGGGCGTCGAAGGGATCCGACACCAGATCGCGGCGGCGGGCATCGACGTCATCGCGCTTGCGCAGGACCTCGGTGAACAGCTCCTCCTTCGAGCTGAAATAGTGCAGCAGCCCCGCCTGACTGAGCCCGACAGCATCCGCGAGCTCGCGCACTGACGTGCGTCGATAGCCATTGCGTGCGATCACCTCGAGCGCCGTCGAGAGGATCTCTTCACGTTTTGCCACGCCTTTGGCGTATGAGCCCCGCTGTGCCATGCGCTCTATCGTACGGTGCACGCCGTCTGATCGGATGCCCCTTGGCAAACAAAACCGAATGACATAAGGTTTTGGTGACGCGATGGTGCACGGCCATCGCCCGAACCCTCGAGGAGTGCCATGACCGCTGAATTCACCACACGCAGCGCCGCCGACGTTGTCGCCGGACTCAGCATCGAGCAGAAGGCCGCACTCACGAGCGGCGAGAACTTCTGGGAGACCAAGGCGGTCGGCGATGTCCCGTCGATCATGCTGACGGACGGCCCGCACGGGGTGCGCAAACAGACCACGGGCGCCGATCATCTCGGCATCGGAGACAGCGTCCCCGCCACCTGCTTTCCGCCCGCCGTTGCGCTGGGCGCCACGTTCGATCCGCAGCTTCTTGAGCGCGTCGGCATCGCCCTCGGCGAGGAGGCCAGGGCCGAGAACGTCGGGGTTCTGCTTGGCCCCGGCATCAACATCAAGCGCTCCCCGCTGTGCGGCCGCAACTTCGAGTACCTGTCTGAAGACCCCTTCGTGAGCGGTGAGCTCGGTGCCGCGCTCGTGCGCGGACTGCAGTCGCAGGGCGTGGGCGCATCGCTCAAGCACTTCGCCGCGAACAACCAGGAGCACGATCGCCTGCGCGTCAGCTCAGATGTTGACGAGCGTCCGCTTCGTGAGATCTACCTGCGCGGATTCGAGCGGGTCGTCACGGCCGAGCAGCCGTGGACGGTCATGTGCTCGTACAACCGCATCAACGGGGTCTACGCCTCAGAGAACCACTGGCTGCTCACCGAGGTGCTGCGTGATGACTGGGGCTTCGAAGGTCTCGTTGTCTCGGACTGGGGCGCCGTGAACGTGCGCACGCACGGTCTCGCCGCAGGTCTCGATCTCGAGATGCCGGCGACGGGCGGTCGATCGGATGCTGAGATCGTCGCCGCCGTGCACGCGGGCGACCTGGACGAAGCTGTGCTCGATGTGGCGGCGGAGCGCATCGTATCGATCGTGCAGAAGGCCGTCGCGAACGCGCGCGACGACGCCTCGTACGACAGCTCCGCGCACCACGCGCTCGCCCGCGAGGTTGCGGGCCGCGGCATCGTACTGCTGAAGAACGACAACGATCTGCTTCCGCTGCCGTCGGCAGCATCCCTCGCCGTCATCGGCGAATTTGCGCGCACTCCCCGCTACCAGGGCGCCGGCAGTTCACTCATCAACCCCACACAAGTCGACGACGCGCTGAGCAGCATCCGGGCCCGACACGACAACCCGGATGCCGTCACTTTCGCGCCCGGCTTCACGCTCGACGGAAGCGAGGGGGCGGGGCTGGCCGACGAGGCCGTCGCTGCCGCTGCAGTCGCCGATGTGGCCGTCATCTTTGCCGGGCTGCCGGCGGCCGAAGAGTCCGAGGGCTTTGACCGTGAGCACATTGACCTTCCCGCGGCCCAGCTGGAGCTCATCGACCGCGTCGTCGCGGCGAACTCGAACACCGTGGTGGTCCTGTCGAACGGGGGCGTTGTGCGTCTGCCGTTCGCCCCAGCGGTTCCGGCGATTCTCGAGGGCTGGCTGCTGGGTCAGGCCGGCGGCAGCGCAACGGCCGACGTGCTGTTCGGCGATGTCAACCCGTCCGGGCGTCTGGCCGAGACCATTCCCGTGCGCATGCAGGACACTCCCGCGTATCTTGACTTCCCGGGCGAGCGCGGCCACGTTCGCTACGGCGAGGGGATCTTCGTCGGCTACCGTTGGTATGACGCCCGCGAGACCGACGTCGCCTTCCCCTTCGGCCACGGGCTCTCGTACACGACGTTCGCCTATGCCGATTTTGCCGTCACGGCGGATGCTGCGGGCCTGACCGCGCGCGTCCGTGTGACCAACTCCGGCGAACGTGCGGGACGCGAGGTCGTGCAACTGTACATCGGGCTTCCCGAATCAACGGTGCAGCGTGCGCCCCGCGAGCTGAAGGGCTTTGCTGCAGTCGACCTTGCGGCGGGCGAATCGCGTGAGGTCGAGATCGTCGTGCCGCGCGAGGACCTCGCCTACTGGGACGTGCGTGCGCATCGCTTTGTGGTCGAGGGCGGGGAGTACGCCGTTTCGGTCGGGGCGTCGAGTCGTGACCTGCGTAGCAACGCCACAGCGGCTGTCGAGGGAGACGAGGTGCTTGTTCCGCTGAACGGGGAGTCCTCGATCGGGGAGCTCAGTGCCGATCCGGTCGCCGGTCCCATGATTCAGCAGGCGATGAGCGAGCTCATGGGAACCGAGGCTGCCGCAATCGCGTCTCAGGATTCGATCCATAAGATGATGGCGTCATTCCCCATCGGCCGCGTCGCGAACTTCGGCGTCGGAGTCGACCCCGAGAGTGTGCAGCAGCTGCTCGACGCCGCGAATGCTCAGCGCCAGACGCCCAACGCCTGATCTGTGAGCTGCGAATCCTGATTCGCGGCCCTCTGCCACGCCCGCAGCGACACCCGTTCGTGCGGGGCTACTGAATTGGAACTGCGCCCCAGAAAATTCTGGAGCGCAGTTCCGAACGGGTAGCGCAGGGTGGGATGGCGGTGTCAGTACCACCCGGTCGACTGCGAGTGGCCCCAGGCCGCGCACGGCGAGCCGTACGTTCCCGAGATGTACTGCAGCCCCCACGTGATCTGGGTGATCGCGTTCGTCTCCCAGTCGGAGGCAACGCTTCCCATCTTGCTTCCGGGAAGTGCCTGCGGAATGCCGTAGGCACCGCTCGACGGGTTCGACGCCGTGTATGACCAGCCGGACTCCTTGTTCCACAGCGACACGAGGCAACTGAACTCGCCCTCGCCCCAGCCGTACTGGTCAGCGGCCATCGTCTTGGCTGCGGCCTTCGCGCCCTCGGGCGTGTTCGCTGCGGCCTTCTTCTTGGCCTCTTCTTCGGCACGCTTGGCTTCTTCGGCCGCCTTCTTCTCGGCCTCCTCAGCCTTCTGCTTCTTGGCCGCGGCGCTGGCTTCAGACACAGATGCGGTCTCTGTTTCGGTCTGCTGCACGAGGCCCAACGTGAATGTCGGTGTGAGCTTGCGGTAGTCGGCGAGGCGCTCAACGAGAGTTTCGAGGTCGTGGGTGTCGACGGACTCGTCGGCGTCATCGAGCACGCCGTTTGCACTGTCGAGAGTTTCCTGTGCGCTCGAGTGCGCCGTCTGCTCAGCGCGCAGCTCATCGCTGGCCTGCGCCACGGCGGCAGCGGACTCTACAACCGGGTCAGCCTCCGTTGTGGGAGTCGCCCAGCTCGCGGCCAAGCCGGTTCCGCTCAGCGCGAGGGTGAGCGCCAGTGTCGCGCCAACGCCAGCGCGTGTGCGCCGACGATTGCGGGCTCGGCGCATCCGGGCCAGGTGGTTGCGGCGGGGGAAGGGGGTGAGAGGCTCGTCGCCGGTGTCGGCGTCACGCGCGGATGTTTCAGCAGAGGTCATTGCATCTCGAGGGGTCGGGGTCAGGGGACAATGCCGCATGCGCGTTGCTCATTCGGGGAGCACGCTCCTCACGGCTTCGGGCGCCGGAGGTCTGGGGCACGACTGTCGAGGCTGATGCATGTTTCTGAATGGTTTCTTACCGTGAACGGGGAATTTGCCTCAGCCGTATGCGTCACGCGCGGGCCGCGCGCGTTTGGTACAAGGCGCGAACGGATGCTGCGATGCGCCACGTCGCCCGCCATGACGCGGATCGTCGGCTCACCAGCATCCGGAATTCGACTCGCGCGCCGTGCTCGTCCGTGTCTCTGCGCCGGCGGCTCATAATCCCCTGAATGCGGAGTTTTTCTGCTCTCCAGACAAATCTGCGGCCGTCACGGGCGGGTGGCCAGCGGGAATCCGGTCCACCTCAGATCGTCGGGAAGATGCGACATATCATTGAACATGACCACCGTCGGCGGATGTGCAGGGCGGAACTGCAGCACGGTCAACGCCGTGTTCGCGCTGCTGATTCCGAACCAGCGACCCGGCGGGGCGTCAAGCGCGTGGCAGAGCAGCCAGGCGATCGGGTAATCATGGGTGATGAGCACCTCGTGCGTGTCGGCCCCGGCCTCTGGAGTCGAACAGAAGCGTTTGACGAGCGAGACAGCGGTGCGGTGGTCGGCATCAGCCTCGGCCGTGTCAATGCCGTCGACGAAACCTCGCATCGCGGCGGGCATCGCATCGGCGGGAGGCACCCAGGGCACATGATCGATGAGCTCAGGGGCCTCTGCGACCGGCGCGGAGGGGATGTGCCGGGCAACCGTGAGAGCGGTGTCTGCGGCGCGCGGCAGCGGAGAATGCCAGATGGCGTCGACGGGGACCCGCGCCAGGCGGGAACCGAGCAGCTCAGCCTGACGCCGGCCCGCGCCCGTGAGCTCGCCAAAGGCATCGGCAGCGCCGTGACGCGCTATGAAGAGGTGCCGAACCGCCATGAGAATCTCCGTTCTTTCGCGTGGTCATTCCTCGGTGATGGTGCCGAGGTGCCCGTCGATCGTGAGGGTCGCTCCGTCGGTGACACGCGTGGTCGCGTCGGCAACGCCGAGAACGGCAGGGATCCCATGTTCGCGTGCGACGATGGCGGCGTGTGCCAGCATCCCGCCGCGTTCGGCGACGACTCCGGCAGCGCGTTGCAACAGGGGAGTCCAGCTGGGGTCCGTGCTCGGGCAGATGATGATGTCTCCGGGCATCACGCGCGAGAAATCAGCGGGGCCGAGCACCACCCGCGCGGGCCCGGTTGCCCGCCCGGAACTACCGCCGACGCCGGTGAGATCCGACGCGCAAGCCTTACCGGCACGATCCGGCATCGGTAGCGCCGCGGTGATCGGGCGGGCCTGAAGGATCCACAGCGTCTCGCCGTCGAGCGCCCACTCGATGTCACGAGGGCCGCCGAACAGATCCGCGATCTCGGCGCCCAGCCGAGCGATCCTCGCCACCTGCTCGTCGGTTAGCGTCGAGGCGCTGCGGTGGGTCTCGCCGACGGCGCGGGTCACGAGCGTTCCATTCTGCACGTCGACGCGTGACTCTGTGCTTCCGAGACGGCGGTGGAACGTGCCGTCACCATCGATGCGAAACCTGTCGGGCACGACACGCCCCTCCACGACGCTGGGACCGAGACCCCACGACGACTCGATCAGCGCGGCCCCGTCGAGTGTTGCTGGCGTGAAGAGGACGCCGGAGGCCTCAGCGTGCACCATTCGCTGCACGATGACGGCCATCGTCGGGTGCTCGGTTGTGTCGGCGGCGCCCGCTGTCAGTCGGGAGGCTCTGGCCCGTTCGGAGTGCAAGGAGAGCCGGCAGCGTTGTATTGCCGCGAGGAGCGCGTCCATTCCACTGACACCCAGGATGCTCTCGTATGCGCCCGCCTCGGACTCGTGCGCCGAATCTTCACTCGAGGCCGACGACCTCACGGCGACAACGGGCGATCCCATTCGGGCATAGGCGCGCTCTACGTCGCGTCGTTGTTCTTCTGAAATCGGCCCGTCGGCCGGATGCTCCGCTGCGGTCGACAGCACGAAGCCCTCCGGCACCGGCAGCCCCGCGCGGAGCATGGTGCCGAGTGCTGCCGCTTTCGCGCCGGCTGTCGCCACAGAGGCAGATCGAAGATCGCAGAGCATCAGCATCCAATCAACAAATTATTGACAACATTATGTTGATACTGCACGATGGGGCTATGCCACGCAACCCAGAACCATCCGCCGAGAACGACGAGCAGCTGCAGGCGGATCGCGAACAGCGCGCCCGAGACCGTCTGACATCGCGCGCGGCGAACAGTATCTCCGCGCAGCCGTGGCGCCCCTCATCGGTGCCGCCGACAGCCGTCGATCTTGTGCAGTTCGCTGTGTGGCAGTCGGCAGATGCTGAGCCCGACGACCTGGCTGATGCTCTCGCACTGCTGCCCGCTGCTCAAGCCGAGGTGGAGGGGCTTGAAACCGGGATGCTGTTCGCGGCACGAAGCGCCGGGCTCACGTGGGCCCAGATCGCATCCGCCATGGGCTTCAAATCGCCGCAGGCCTGCCAGCAGCATTTCACACGGCTGCTCGAGCGTCGCGAGACGTCATGAGAGGCGTGGATGCGTCACTGAGCGGTGTGCTCCACGGCATCCGGATTCTGGGATTTGCCGATGCGGATGCCGTTGCCCGCCGCGTGGGAATGCCGGCGGAAGCTGTCGCCGAGGCGCTGGAAGATGCCGAAGCGCACGGCTGGACCTCCCGCGCGGGCTTCGCGGATCTCTCAGGCTGGACGCTGACAGAACGAGGACGCATCGAGAACGAGCGACTGCTGGCCGAGGAACTCGAGCGTGTCGGCGGAGGAGAACACCTGCGCGAGGTCTATCGCGAGTTTCTTCCGCTCAACGAGAGGCTGCTGCGCGCCTGCACGGACTGGCAGCTCCGGCCGAACGGTGACGATGACGAACGTCTCATTCCCAACGACCACGCGGACGCCGATTGGGATGCTCGTGTGCTCCGAGAACTGAGTGAGATCGAGCACGCTCTCGCACCGATCAGCGAAGAGGTTGAGAACATTCTCAACCGGTTCGGCGGCTACGACGTGCGGTTCACCGCGGCGCTGCGGCGTGCGCGAGGCGGAGAGCTGGAGTGGGTGGCGGGCAGCGAAGTCGATTCGTGCCATCGCGTCTGGTTCGAGCTGCACGAGGACCTCATTGCAACTCTCGGCATCGACAGGAGCGCCGGCTAGCGCATTTCGGCTCTTTTCCTCGGGACCCGCTGGCGCATAACCTAGAAGCGGAGGAACGACGATGGCCGACCAGCGCAAACAGACGAGTCCGCGGCACGCCACGCCTGACCCGGCAGAGGGATCGGGCAGTGTCGGAGGGCCACCGAAGTGGAATACAGAAGAAGAGCGCTGGGCCGCCGTCGAGACAGCGCTCGAACTGGCCAGGCGCCGCGGCGACTTCGACAATCTCCCCGGTGCCGGCAAACCGCTCGAGGGGATCGACAAACCACGTGACCCTGACTGGTGGATCAAACAGAAGATCGAGACCGAACAGCTGACCGGAATCGCGCCGCCGGTCTTTCAGCTGCGCAAAGAGCACGAGAAACTCGACGAGACCCTCGATGCCCTCCCCAGCGAGAAGCAGGTGCGCGACTACCTCGACGACTTCAACGGGCGCGTACGCGAGGCTCGACGGCAGCTGCATGGCGGCCCGCCCGTCGTGACGCCGACTCGAGACATCGACGCCGATGTTCAAGCCTGGCGTGCCCGCCGTGACGCGCACGCGCAATCGGATGCTGTCGTCGACGAGCCGTCTCGGCCAGCTCGGCGTCGCTGGTGGCAGGGGAGACGTGGTAGGCAAGAGGCATGACCTCGACGCCGAGCACCGCCGACCCTGACACCCCGGAACGTGACGGAAGCACCGTCGTGCAGACCACGGCCGGAGCGGTGCGGGGCACGCAGCTCGGGCCGCACCAGGTCGCCTTCCTCGGCATCCCGTACGCCGAGGCTCCCACGGGTGAGCGCCGCTTTGGCCTCCCGGTTCCCCACGAACCGTGGGAGGGTGTGCGCGATACGACACGGTACGGTGCCACCCCGTTGCGCGACTACATGACCGGCATCACGCTCATTCCCGAACCGTCGTACCCCGGAGACGAGACGCTCACCGTCAACGTTTTTACACCAGACACGACACCGGATGCTGCGATGCCCGTGCTCGTCTGGATCCACGGCGGTGGGTTCACCAGCGGGTCGCCCTCATCGCCCTGGTACGAGACGGGAAGCTTTCCGCGCGACGGCGTCGTCGTTGTCTCGGTGTCTTACCGTCTGGGACTCGACGGCTTCGGCGTGATCGATGGGGCTCCGGGAAACAGGGCTGTCCACGATTGGATGCTGGCGCTGGAGTGGGTGCGCGACAACATCGCCGCTTTCGGAGGGGATCCCGAGCGCGTGACGATCGGGGGTCAGAGCGCGGGCGGAACCGCCGTGCTGACACTGCTGGCGACACCGCGAGCACAGCCCCTGTTCGCGCGGGCGATCGCGGAATCTCCGGGTGCGAGTACGGGCGATCGTGCGGAAGTCGCCGTCAACACATCGCAGGTGGCGACGCAGCTGGGCATTGCCGCGACGCGTGATGCCCTTGCTGCAGTGCCCGAGCGAGACGTGTTCGACGCACAGCAGACGGTGCAGAAGAACAGCATGACGCTGACGAAGGTGCGCCAGCTGATGAACGGGGCGAGTTCGATGCCGTGGACTCCGGTTGTCGACGGCGATCTGATTCCGTACACCCTCGCTGACGCATTCGACCGAGGAATCGGGGCCGACAAGCCGTTGCTGATCGGAGCGAATGCGACAGAGACTACTGCGCTGCTTCTCGATGCGCCCGGTGCCCTTGACCTGCTTCCGCCGACGCTCGCGCTTCGGCTCGCGGGGCTTGGGCGCAACGTTCAGGATTACAGACGATTGACGCCGGGGCGGACGAGATGGGTGTTGGGAAGCGCGATGACGGACGCCGTCTTCCGCTTCACCGTTGCTCGTGCGCTCGCCTCGAAGATGGGCGAGGTTTACGCCTACGACTTCCGACTGCCGTCTGCGCTCCCGCACCACCTCACCGGGCACTGCATGGAACTGCCGTTCGTGTGGGACTGCCTTGACGGCGAGAACGTCGAAGCCAGTACGGGAAAGAACCCACCGCAGGGCGTTGCCGACGAGATGCATGCCGCGTGGGTGCGGTTCATCTCGACGGGCTCAGCCCCGTGGTCTGCCTTTGACCCAGACGGTGAGCGATGGGGCCAGCGCTACGACAGGACGTCGCGCGCCGAGCAGGTCTTCGATCGAGAACTCACCCTCGTGGCACTCGACACCGTCTCGAAGCATCCCGATCACCGGGGAGCTGCCACAGCGTAGCTGTTCGCAGTCGCGAAGGCGACAACGATGCGGCAGATGACGCCGTGTGACGCTCGCAGCTCGTCACGCTACGAACTGTGACGGGAGCCGGTATGGCGACGGCACGACGGCACCGTAGCGTCATGACATCACAGCGCCGCACCCGCGGCATCCACTCGCCCCGTCACGAGGTCTGCCATGTCACGACACGCCACACTTGCCGCTCTCGCCGTCAGCGCTGCCGCGATGATGGCACTGACATCGTGCGCGGCCGGAGCCTCGTCTGCCGACGAAGGCGACGGCGGCACTCTCGTCTATGCGCACCAGCAAGAGCCGCCCTGCGTCTACGGCGGGTGGATCGAACAGGCGTACTTGAGCTATCAAGTGCTCGACAGCCTCACGTCGCTCGATGAAAACGGGGACGCCGTCGCGTGGCTCGCCGAGTCGTGGGCGACGTCGAAGAACGGGCTCGACTGGACGTTCGAGTTGAAAGACGGCGTCTCATTCACAGACGGCACCGCTCTGACAGCATCCGTTGTCGCGTACAACATCGAGTACTGGATGGCTGGCGGCAACAGCACGGCGAAAGTCTGGCTTGACGGGTACTACTCGTCGGCAGAGCCCGTCGATGAGGACACACTCATCGTGCATCTCGACAAACCGTATCCGCGACTCGCTGAGACGCTCGCCCAGGGCTACTTCGGCATTCAATCGCAACAGGCGCTCGAGACACGTACCGATGAGCAGAACTGCGAGCAGCCAATCGGCAGCGGTGCGTTCACCGTAGCCGAGTGGAATCGGGGCCAGAACATCCTGCTCGAGCGCAATGACGACTACACGTCGTGGCCGGCGAACGCGAAGCACGCCGGACCCGCCCTCGTGAAAACCGTCGACTGGCGATTCGTCCCCGACGGCACGACACGGGCCTCAGCGTTTAAGAGCGACGAAGTCGACGCGATCTACGATGTTCCGAGCGTCGAATGGACGACCCTGGAGCAGGGCGGGTTCGATCTGCAGAAGTACGTGACGCCCGGGCGTCCGCAGCAGCTCGCCTTCAACACCGCTCAGGGGCCGTTCACCGACGAGAAGGTGCGCAAAGCCTTCACCTACAGTCTCGACCGCGAGACGCTCGTCGAGACAATCGGACTCGGTGTCATCCCGTACGAGGGCAACGGTGCTGTCAGCCAGTCGACGCCGGGATACAGCCAGAAAGCCGCAGACCGATACACGTACGACGTCGAGAAGGCGGAGGCCCTGCTCGACGAGGCGGGCTGGGATTCGACGAACGCCGACGGCATCCGTGTGAAAGACGGAAAGGCGCTTGAGGTCACGCTGCCCTACGGTGCGGGAACCATCATCAACGCCGAGGGTGCATCGATCCTGCAGGGCGTCGCCGAGCAGGCGAAGCAGGTCGGCTTCGATGTCACGCTCATCCCCGTTCCCCCGAGCGAGCACTTCGCGGGTGCCTACACGCAGCGCGACGAACGGGACATCGCTGCGGGGTACTGGACGAGCGTGACCGCGGGGATCATGTGGATCAACTGGAGAGCCGACACCGACGAAAGCCCGAACGGTAACAACGCGGCGTTCTACAACTCGCCAGAACTCGAGGACATCATTCTGCGTGCCAACTCAGAGTCAGACATCGACGAGCAGAACGCGCTGTACGCCCAGGCGCAAGAATACATCGCCGACCACGCGCTCTCGATCGGTCTCTACGACCGCTTGAGCACACTCGCCATCTCTCCGTCTGTCGCGGGCATCTGGCAGGAACACTCACAGGGAGGACCGGTCTTCCATGACGCACATTTCACCGCCTGAGATCGACGAGGCAGGCTCGACACACGCGCGACATGAGACGGATGCTGCCGCCGGCAGCGCACGCCGAACCGCAAACCGCATCACGCTGATCCGACGCATCGTCGGCAAACTGCTCGGTGCCGCCGTTACGCTCTTCGGCGCGGCGACCGTCGCGTTTCTCGCGCAGCTCGCGCTTCCCGGTGACCGTGCGACAGTGATCTTCAACATTCGCGCCGGGCAGGCCATCGAGCGCACGCCCGAAGAGCTCGCCCAGATCAACGAGCAGTACGGCCTGCTCAACCCCGTGCTCGTGCAGTACGTCGACTATCTGCGGGCTCTCGTCTCGGGAACGCTCGGGATGTCATATCAGCAGTTCCGCCCCGTCAGCGAGATCATTCTCGAACAACTCGGTCCGACGCTCACCCTCACCGTGACCGCGATTGTGCTCTCGTGGCTGATCATGGTCATCTGGGTCACCCTCACGGCAGGCCGCGGGCCGCGACTGAGCGCCTTCGGAGCGATGGTCGACACCACGGCCGCCGGTCTGCCGCACTACTGGCTCGGCAGCATCCTGCTTGTCGTCTTCGCCCTCGGGCTCGGCTGGTTTCCCGTGATCAGCGGCACGAGCACCATCGGGCTGCTTCTGCCTGCGCTGACCCTGGCGATTCCGCTCGCCGGGTTCATGGGGCAGGCCACGCGGGCAGAATTCGAGCGAACGCTGCAGCAGCCGTTCATCGTCACGGCGCGCATGCGCGGAATGAGCGAAACCGGCGTGCGCCTGCGCCACGTGCTGCGGCACTCGGTGCTGCCCGCGGTCACGCTGTCTGGCTGGGCGCTCGGGGCCACGATCTCGGGTGCCGTGATCGTGGAGTCGCTGTTCTCACGTCAGGGCATCGGCACCGTGCTCATCACGGCGGTGAACGCGCAGGACCTGCCCATTGTCACCGGCATCGTTGTGCTCATCGCCGCCCTCTATGTCGTCGCGAATCTCGTCGTCGACGTCATCTACACGCTCATCGACCCCAGATTGCCTCTCTCATGACTGCCGTTCACACGTCGCAGACCCCGCAGACTCCACCGGCCCCACAGACCCCACCGGCACAGCCATCGACACGAGCTGGCCGGCGACAGCATCCGTATGGCCTGTACGCGGCGCTCGCCGTGACGGTGTTCTTCATCGTCGCGCTCGTCGCCCCGCAGGTGCTGGCGACGCACGATCCGTTCGCTCTCGCGCTGCACGATGCCCTGCAGCCGCCAAACCTTGCGCACTGGTTCGGCACGGACGAACAGGGCCGTGACCTCTACAGTCGCATCATCTTCGGGGCACGTGAGTCATTGCTGATCGGTGCGGGAGCCACGGCCGTGAGCATCACGCTCGCGCTCATTCTCGGCGCCGCAGCCTCTCTCGGTGGACGCGTGGTCGGGGCGATCGCCGCGCGCCTCATCGAGATCCAGTTCGCATTCCCCACGCTGCTGCTTGCCCTGCTTCTCGTGGCCATCGCCGGTCCGTCCGCCGTGTCGCAGGTCTTCGCCGTCGCGATCGGGACGGCCCCCGGGTACGCGCGGATGGTGCGGGCGCAGATTCTCACCGCGAAGACGAGCGGCTACGTCGAGGCGGCCACAGCTCTCGGGCATTCGCGTGGCAGCATCCTCGGCAGACACATCATTCCCAACGCCGTGCGCCCCCTGGTCGCCGTGATTGCGATGTCGGTCGGGCAGTCGATCGTGTGGGCGTCGAGCCTGTCGTTTCTCGGTCTCGGCGTTGCGCCGCCCTCGCCTGAGTGGGGCGCTCTTCTCGAGGCGGGGCGGCTGTACATCACACACGCGCCGTGGCTCACCGTCGTCCCCGGACTCGTGATCGTCGTGATCGCGATCACCGCAACGACGATCGGGCAGCATCTGCAGCGGGCCCTGGAAAGTGGAGAGAAATGACAACAACACTGGTCAGCGAGCAGGATGCTGCCGCGCAGCCCCGCGCAGCAGACGACGTCGTGCTGCGCGCACGAGACCTCACTGTTTCGTTCACACGGGCCGGGCAGCAGCATCAGGTCGTGCACAGTGTCTCGTTCGAGCTTCGGCGCGGTGAATGCCTCGCGATCGTGGGGGAGTCGGGTTCGGGTAAGTCCGTCACGGCACGCACTCTCGTGGGGCTCACGGGCGCGGGCGCACGCGTCGACGCGGGTGAACTCAGTCTTGACGTGCCCGGCACGACGGATCGTGTCGACCTTGCGCACACGCGTGAATCTCAGTGGCGTCGGCTGCGCGGGCGCCGCATCGGATTCGTTTTGCAGGATGCCCTTGTCTCGCTCGACCCGCTGCGGCCCGTGGGCAATGAGATCGAAGAAGCATTGCGCCTGCACGGGTGGGGCCGTCGCGCCGACCGCCGTCGCAAAGCGATTGAGCTTCTCGATTCCGTGGGCGTTCCGCAGCCGGAGCAGCGTGCCAGGCAGCGGCCGGACGAGCTTTCGGGCGGTCTGCGACAGCGCGCGCTCATCGCCTCGGCGCTCGCGCTCGACCCCAAGTTGATCATCGCAGACGAACCCACGACAGCGCTCGACGTCACCGTGCAGGCGCAAGTGCTGGCGCTTCTCGCCGACACCAAACGGCGCGGCGTCTCGCAGATCCTGATCAGCCACGACCTCTCCGTCGTCGCCGAGCTCGCCGACCAGATCGCCGTGATGACGAACGGCCGCATCGTCGAGGCGGGCACGGCGGAGCAGGTTCTGCGCGATCCGCAGCATCCGTACACCCGACGTCTGCTTGCCGCGGTGCCCGGGCCGCACACGCGCGGCGCACGACTGAGCGACCTCGCGCCTGTTACAGCGCAGCGTCACCCGCACCATGACGATGGCGACACCGGCCCCGTGCTCGAGGCACGAGGCCTTGTCAAGCGCTTCCCCCGGCCCGACGGTTCGGTGGCGACAGCGGTAGACAACGTCTCGTTCACGCTTGAGCGCGGGCAGACGCTCGGAATCGTCGGCGAGTCAGGGTCGGGAAAGAGTACGACGGCGCGCATCGCGCTGGCACTTTCGACACCGGACGCCGGTGAGGTGCGGCTCGTCGGCCGAGACTGGTCTCGCGTGAGCGAACGCCGCCGCCGCGCGCTTCGGCGCCGCATCTCGGTGGTCTATCAGGACCCACTGAGTTCGTTTGATCCACGGTGGAACACCGAGCGCATTCTTCTCGACGCGCTTCCACCGGGTACGCCGCGTGCGATTCGACAGTCGCGGGTGCGCGAGCTCGTCGAGCAAGTGGGCCTCACGGATGCTGTGCTGCAGCGGTTCCCGCTGACGCTGTCGGGCGGGCAGCGGCAGCGCATCGCCATCGCTCGCGCGCTTGCGCCGTCGCCGCAGATTCTCGTCCTCGACGAAGCCGTGTCGGCGCTCGATGTTTCGGTTCAAGCGCAGATTCTCGACCTGCTTGACGACCTCAAGCGTCAGCTGGGGCTCAGCTATCTGTTCATCTCACACGATCTCGGGGTGATCAGCCACATGAGCGACGACGTGCTCGTCATGAAGGACGGCCGAGTCGTGGAGCACGGCACGGTTGAGCAGATCTTCACGGCACCCGAACACGCGTATACCGCAGAACTGGTGGGGGTGACGAGCGTCGCCGCGCGACAGCATCCGGAATCTCTCACTCTGACCGACGCCGAGTGACACCAGGCTTTTCCCACATCAGACCTTTTCCACATCAGAGGAGCACAACAATGACCGATAACGCACAGAGCACACCGCTGCTGTTCAACGCCTTCGTGATGAACACGAATTCGCATATTCAGCACGGCCAATGGCGCAGACCGGATGCCGGTCAGACGGAGTTCAACGACGTCGACACGTGGATCGGTCTGGCCAAACTGCTGGAGGCCGCGAAGTTCGACGGCATGTTCTTTGCGGATGTGACCGGCCTGTACGGCGACGCTGATGCGCCGTACGACGTGTACGTGAATGAAGGGCTGCAGATTCCCAGCAACGACCCGACTGTGCTGCTGTCTGCGCTTGCCGTGAATACGACGCACCTCGGTCTCGCTCTGACATCGAATGTGATGCAGAGTCATCCGTTCCATTTCGCCCGCCAGATCTCGACGCTCGATCACATCACCCGAGGCCGCGTCGCCTGGAACATCGTCACGGGTATGCAGGACAACGGAGCCCGCAATTTCGGGCTCGACCGCCTCGTCGACCACGATGAGAGGTACGAGTGGGCCGAGGAGTACGTGGACGTCACCTACAAACTGTGGGAGGGGTCGTGGGACGAGGGAGCACTGCTGAAAGATCGGTCAGGGGCGTACTCCGACGTGTCGAAAGTGCATAAGATTCACCATCAGAGCAAGCGGTACAGCGTCGAGGGGCCGCACCTGCCGTCGCCGTCGCCGCAGCGCACGCCCGTGCTGTACCAGGCAGGGTCATCCGTCGCCGGGCGCAGGTTTGCGGCGCGCAATGCTGAAGCGACATTCATCGTCGCCCCGAGCCCCGAGATCGCGCGGCAGCAGATCGACGAGACGCGTGCGCTCGCCGTGGAATACGGGCGGAGGCCGGAGGACATCAAGTTCTTCCAGGGGCTGAGCTTCATCATCGGTGAGACCAAGGAAGAGGCAGAGAAGAAGGCTGACGAATACCTCGAGTATGTGTCGGTCGAGGGATACGCGGCGCATTCGGCGATTGTGGACCCGGACGGCCGCGTCTACCCGCCGGAGACGCCGTTGAAGGATGTGCAGACGAACTCGGCGCGCGGCTTCGTTGAATGGGCATCGCGGTACATCACCGACCGGGAGCCCGTTGTCGGTGATCTCGTCCGATTGCGGGCGCGCGAGGGCACGATCATCGGGACGCCCGAGACAATCGCCGATCAGCTCGAGGTCTGGCAGGCCGCGGGCGTCGACGGCATCAACGTGATCAACTGGGTGATTCCCGGCTCGTTCGAGGACTTCGCCGACAAGGTGCTCCCGGTGCTCCGTGAGCGCGGGTTGGCAAAGAGCGAGTACGCCGAGGGGACGCTGCGTGAGAAGCTGTTCGGTCAGGCGCGTCTCAACGACCGTCACCCGGCAGCGCGTTACCGTGGTGCTTTCAGCAAGGTGCCCGCGGGCGTCTAGCTCGGGGTGACGAGGCCTGCGCCATTGAATGCTCTGTTCCGCTGATGCGGTGCAGAGCATTCACCTGTCAGTGGCGGGGCTTGCGCGCCTTGCGGTCGTCCTTGTTCCAGCTGCCTTCGCGCTTCGGTCCACGCTTGTTGCCGCGGTCGAACGAGCCGCTGCGACCGCTGTCGCGCTTGCGGGGCCCGAACTTGTCTGGCTTGATGTCGATCTGCACGCCACTGACGCGGGTGCTTGCCACACGTGAGAAGAAGTCGTGTGAGAGGTCGGCCGGAAGCTCAACGACGGAGAAGTCGAGGCGGATGTCGATGGCACCGAAGTCTTCACGGCTGAGGCCGCCCTCGTTGGCGAGAGCGCCCACGATCTGACGGGGGTCGACACGCTGCCGACGACCGACCTCGATGCGATACGGCGCCATCGGCTTCGACGAGCGCTTGCGGCGTTCGGGGCCGTCGGCGTTCCTCTGCTTCGTCTTGCGGTCGTCGCGTGCCAGCTTCACTTCGTCTTGCGGCGAGAGCAGCAACGGGGTCTCGCCCTGTGCGACGACGGCAAGTGCAGCAGCCACGTCAGTTTCTGGCACGTCGTGGTGTTTGACGTAGTGCCCGATGATGTCGCGGAAGGCGTCGATGCGCGTGGTCTGCTCAAGCGCAGAGGTGATCGCGTCATCAAAGCGCGTCAGACGGGTCACGTTGACCTCGTCGACGCTTGGCAGCTGCATCTGTTCGAGCGGCTGACGCGTTGCCTTTTCGATCGCGCCGAGCAGGCGGCGCTCGCGCGGCGTGACGAAGCTGATCGCGCTTCCGCTGCGCCCGGCACGACCCGTGCGCCCGATCCGGTGCACATAGGACTCGGTGTCGATGGGGATGTCGAAGTTCACGACGTGGCTGATGCGGTCGACGTCGAGACCGCGCGCTGCGACATCGGTGGCGACGAGAATGTCGAGCTTGCCCGATTTCAGCTGCCCCACGGTGCGTTCGCGCTGCGCCTGGGCGACATCACCGCTGATGGCGGCAGCCGAGTAGCCACGTGCACGAAGCTTCTCGGCGAGGGTCTCGGTCTCGTTCTTTGTGCGAACGAAGACGATCATGCCGTCGAAGTTCTCAACCTCGAGGATGCGCGTGAGAGCATCCACTTTCTGCGGATACGACACCATGAGGTACCTCTGCGTCGTGTTCGCGGATGTCGTCGTCTTGCTCTTGACAGTGATCTCTTCGGGATCCGAGAGGTACTTCTTTGAGATGCGGCGAATCTGCGCGGGCATCGTCGCTGAGAACAGGGCGACCTGCTTCTCATCCGGGGTCTCGGCAAGGATCGTCTCGACGTCTTCGGCGAAGCCCATCTTGAGCATCTCGTCAGCTTCGTCGAGCACGAGGTACTTGAGTTCGGAGAGGTCAAGGGTGCCCTTGGCAATGTGGTCCATGATGCGCCCAGGTGTTCCGACGACGACGTGAACGCCGCGGCGCAGGGCGGAGAGCTGCACGCCATATGCTTGCCCGCCGTAAACGGGGAGGACGTGCACACCGGCGAGATGCGACGCGTACTGCTCGAATGACTCACACACCTGGAGCGCGAGCTCGCGTGTGGGGGAGAGCACGAGCGCCTGAGGCGCTTTCTGGGACTTGTCGAGGCGCGACAGGATCGGCAGTGCGAACGCCGCGGTCTTTCCCGTTCCTGTCTGGGCCAGGCCGACGACGTCGCGGCCCTCGAGGAGCGTGGGGATCGTCGCCTCTTGAATGGCGGAGGGGGTTTCATAGCCGACGTCGCGCACGGCCTTCAGCACAGCATCGCTGAGCCCGAGATCGGCGAACGTCGTCTGGGGCTGCGCGGAATCTTCCGCGCGCGATACAGAGCTGTCAGTGGAAGTCATTAGATCCACGGTACTCGCCTTATCGTCACGATCTTATCGAGATTCCGCTGGCGGGGCCGTTTTGCGCGGAAAACGGCGTCATCCAAGGCAGATTCACAGTCAGCGGTGCATGCGGCCTGATGCCAGACGGGCAACAGGTGTCGAGAAGACGGCCCTATTCTCGGGTGACGATGTAGGAGAATCCTGCGGGTGATGTCCATCGCACGCGTCCGTCGGGGAGTCTTGTGGGTGTCCACTTTGTGGCGTGTTTCAGCGTGTGGTGTCGTTTACACAGCAGGTGTAGGTTCTGTGTTGTGGACTTTCCGCCGTCTTCCCACGCCACAATGTGGTCGATATCGCAGTACGTCACGGGCGCATCGCACTCGAGGAAGTCGCACGTGACATCACGCAACCGGATCGCGCGTTTCATCTTCTCGCTCAACCGGTACTTATTCGGATCCGTGTACCGGTACGCGCCGGAGACCGGGTCCGTAAGAACACGAGTAAAGCTTGTCGCCTGCCCGACGAGCATATTCGCCGTCTCCGGATCGATCGGCCCATACCCGGCGAGCTCCGCCGGTTCAGAACTACGCCCAATCAACGACAAAGCCGGAACCGTAACCACAACACCCGGACGCAACGCAGCAAGCTGCGCACGCGACAACGTCACAGTGCCCGTGTCGTCCGTCGTGCCCGTGTGGTCCTTGGTGTCAGCGGAGCCTGCAGTTTTCGTCGTTCGGATATCGTCGGAACGGTCAACCGAGCCGGGAGTTGCCGCCTCGACCTCGGTTGCAGTGCGAGCTCCGGTGACGACGTCATCATCGGCTGTGCCTTTGGTGGAGTCTTCGTCTGCCGTCATGCCGCCTGCCGCTACGTCGCCTGTCTCGCCCGTGACGTCGTCGGACTCGCCCGTGACGTCGTCGGTGGGAGTGCTCGCCGTCACATCACCGAGTGGCGTGCGCGTGTCGTCGCTCGGACACGTTGGCGAGCCGGTGGCGCTGGTGGCGCGGATTCCGGTGATCCCGGCATCGGCGACGAGATCTGCCTGAATTTGTGACAGTGTCCGAGGATCCCCCGCGGCACGAAGCGCACGGGCGCGGGTGGCTGACTGTTCCATGATCGAGGTGGTCACATCGGCGGAGTGATAGAGGCTGAGGTAGGCCATGCCGTCTTCTGCCGGGTCGTGTTCAACCCGCCGGTCTGCGAAGGCCTCGTCTTTGCGGATCTGGATGGACTCGGGGTGCAGCTTCTCTCGCAGCTTTCGTGCCGTCTGCGTGAATCGGGTCGGAGTCTGTGTGCGCGCGGCTCCGACCAGAGCCGAATCGAACTCGGCCCGTGCCTCCGCAGGAACTGACCACGCCTGACGTGCGGCGGTGCGAGCATGCTGGTAGCTGGTGAACCCAACGCGAAGAGCATCCATCAGCTGCGGAAGGTCGTCGACCAGTGTGATGGCCTCGTGAATCATCGTCGCGGCAACACGATCGGTCACGCCGATCTTCGTCGCCACTTCTGCGGCGAAGGAACGTTCCATCGCCTGATCATCGGTGATGCGGGCAGAAGAAGACCCGGATGGGGAATGCGCCAACACTGCGTCACGCAAACGCACATACGTGTCGTGCGCCCGATACAGATTCTCAACGAAGAACGCCTGGGCGCGCTGTGCTCGATCGTAGGTTTCCCCCAGCAGGTCAATGCCCGCTGCGAGCGCGTCGCCGAACTCAGGTGCCGGGGATGCTGATTCGTCCTCGGCCTCCACAGCATCCCGGATCATCCAATACTCACTGCCGAGACCGTCGCCGCTGTCTCCCATCGGCAACGGACTCGATGTCAGTGAACACCAGTCCCGCGAATCCATGCGTCAAGCATACCGAAAGTCGAACATAAAAACTAGTCTTAACAGTAAAATTTTCGAAGAAATGTACGAGTATTTAGCGGGCCGAATGTGCCAAAATCCTCGGTGCGGTGCGGTGCGGTGCGGTGCGGTGCGGTGCGGTGCGGTGCGGTGCGGTGCGGTGCGGTGCGGTGCGGTGCGGTGCGGTGCGGTCCCCATGGTCGCATCTGGGCAGGTCTGCGCCAGCGAAGACGTGCGTCACGTCAGATGGTCGTTCGCCCCACTCGTCCACGCGATGTAGCGGTCCGCCGAACGCGCAACGATCGCGGCAGCATCCGGACCCGCCTGCGCGCCGAAATTGTTGAACAGAACGTCGAAGCTGTAATGCTGCACGTGGTCGGCCATGCGCCGGATGACAGCGGGTGAGAGAGGGATGCGGTTGGGGTAGCTCCGCAGGAATGTGACGTTTCCATCGGGCGTGGGGAAGATGGCGTCGCCCGCAAGAAGAACGCCTTTCCCGGCCGCTCCGTCTGCCCAATGCGCGATCGTGCTGCCGGGGAAATGCCCGCCGATCTGACCGAGGTGGATGCCGGGAAGCAGGTCGAACGGCAGGCTCCAGGTGCGGACAGCATCCGGGCGATGCCCGAGCCACCCGGCATCGGCCTCGGCGACCCAGATCACCGCGTCATCGAAAGCGGCGCTCCACGCCGACTGCACACCGTACATATGCGGATGGCTCGCCACAATATGCCGGATGCCACCCAGGCCACGCACCGTGTCGATCGCTGCATCGTCGACGAGACCCGGAACGTCAAAAAGCAGGTTCCCCTCATCCGTCTGCACGAGCATGCCCTGCTGGTCGATGCCGACACCGGGCGCCTGAATACCCCAGAGCCGGTCATCGACCTGAGTAATCTCAACCGAGTGGCCGGTGTCGCGCAGTTTGTCCAGCGTCGTCCAGCGCTGCCCGGTCGCGGGGACGTACTGGCGTTCGTCTTCGCAGATCGGGCACTGCGCGGGAGGCGTCACGGCGGGGGAATACTCGACGCCGCACGTCGCGCAGAGCCAGAGAGGCGGATGCTGGTCGCTCATGATCTCAGTGTCGCGCACAACCTTTGGGCTGTCACCCATCGGGCAAGAACTCGGGCTCGGGTGCGCACAAATTCGGAGATCCGGGCGACGCACCGTGCGAAACAGCCTGTTCGGCGGCGTGTCGCTGGATTTTTCCGGTTGAACGCACGGCCTCGGGTGTGCAGGCCTGCAGGCTTTCCGCCGTGCAAACCTGCACACCCACACTGCTACACCTGCGTGAAACGGAGCGTGATCGTGCGGGCTTCCGGGCGCAGCAGGAAGTCGGGCCACACGTCCGGCCCGCAGGCGCGCGAGCCGAGGCCGTTCTGCGCCGCGTCGACGTACAGGTACGTCGCGCCCGTCTCCGGCAGCTCGTGCGGGTGTCGCGCAACGTCGAGCTGCTGCGCCGTGTTGCGCGTGAGGGTGAAGCCCGGTCGCCGACCGCTCGCGTCTGCCGCAGCATCCATGCGTAGCCAGTCACCGTCATCACGCTGCACGGTGAGCGAACGCAGATCGCTGCGGTGCCCGGTCTCTTGCGGACGCGAGTAGTCGACAGTCAGATCGTCGAGCACCGCCTCGAAGCGACCAACGCGTGCCGCATGCCTGCTGTCCGGATACGACTCGAGTGGGCCCGTGCCGAACCAGGACGCGCTCTCGACGTCGCCCGGCAGATCGAAGCGCAGCCCGACGCGCGGCCACACGAGGTCCCAGCCCGCTGTCGGAACGATGTCAGCGCGCAGCCACAGCTCACCGTCGACGAGCTGCCAGCGCTCATCCGTCACGACGGAGTCGCGCGAGTTCGCGGCAGCCCAGCGGCGGCGTACGTGAACAGCATCCTCGCCCGTTCGAACCAGCTCGACACGCGACGTCAGTCGGTCGAGACCGGCCTCGCGCCAGATGGTGTCGTAGGCGGGTGCCGGTTCGCCGTTGCCATTGTTCAGCCACGGGTCGATGCGCTCATACGACCCGCGCCCCTGCCCCCGATCGTTGTCCGTCGGGCCGCGCCAGAGCTCCAGTCGCGGGCTCGACACCTGCTGCCCGGCCATCGAGACAAGTTCGCCGTGCTCGAACCGAGCCGGCCCGAGGGTGAGCACGTCGGCGACGTTGGTCGGCTCATCGCCGACAACGGCACTGGATGCTGTCAGCCGCGGCGCCGCGAGACCGGCGCGCTGTGGCGCCAGGTTGAGTTGCGCGAACACGATGCTGTGCCCCGCGGGCGCCCACACGGCATCGTCGCGCAGCACGGCCCAGGCGGTCAGCCACGCTTCGCCGTCAGCGGGGACGTCGATCGCCGGCAGTGCGACAGACTCCGCCGCCCCCGCTGCAACCGGCTCCACTTGGGCAGTGCCCGCTGCGGTCTCGACGCCATCGGCCTCGACGCGCCAGCGAAACTCGAGGTCCGCGGTGTCGGCCGTGTGCCGCCGGTTCGTGACGGTCAGCACGACGGAGTTCGCGGCAGCATCCGCCCCCGTGTGCGCTCGTGTCAGCGTGAGCTGCACCGGTGCAACAACCTGCTTGTACTCGTGCAGCCCCGGCGACGGTGTGCCCGTCGAGAGCACCATGCCATCCATGACGAAGTTGCCGTCGTGCACCACTTCGCCGAAGTCTCCGCCGTAGCCGAAGTACTCGGTGCCGTCAGCATCCTGAGTCCGCAGTCCGTGATCGCGCCACTCCCACACGAAGCCGCCATGCAGCCGCGGATGCTGCCACACGAGGTCCTCGTACTGGTCGATCGCGCCGGGACCGTTGCCCATCGCGTGAATGTACTCGCACAGGATGAACGGCTTCGTGCGCTGCCTCGCCGATTCCGGCGCTGTGCAGCCGAGCAGCAGCGAGCGCGAATCATCGCGTCCGATCGCATCGGTCTCGGGCACGGACGAATACATGCGCGAGTAGACGTCGGTGTACGCACCGGTGTAATCGCCCTCGTAGTGCACGGGCCGCTCTGGGTCTCGGTCATGCGCCCACGCCGACATGGCGGCGAGGTTCTGGCCCGTTCCCGATTCGTTGCCGAGCGACCACATGATGATCGACGGGTGGTTCTTGTCGCGCTCGATTGTGCGCTCGATGCGGTCGAGGTACGCGTCGCGCCATGCGGGGTCATCGCTCGGGTTGCCGACCCAGCCGCCGTGCTCAAAGCCGTGCGTCTCGAGGTCGCACTCGAGGATCACCCAGAAGCCCAGCTCGTCAGCGATGTCGAGAACACGTGGATGCGGCGGGTAATGACTCGTGCGGATCGCATTGACGTTGTACTGCTTCATCAGGGCGAGGTCGGCGCGCGTCCACTCCTCATCGAAGACGCGACCGCGGTCGGGGTGCGTCTCGTGCCGGTTGACCCCGTGGAACACGACGCGCTCGCCGTTGACGAGAAACTGATCCCCCTCGATGCGCACCGTGCGGAACCCGAGGCGTAGCGAGACGGTCTCTGCCGCGCTCGACACGGTCGCGTCATAGAGGCGCGGGGTCTCGGCGGTCCAGGGCGCGACAGCATCCACGTTCACCGGTGCGACGTCACGGTGACTCGTCCACTCGACGTCGACGCCCAGCTCGGGCACGCTCAGCCGCACCGGAAACGCCGAATCGGGAGCCGTCAGCTCCGGCGTGATCACGCCAGAACCGTCGTCGCCGAAGCCGGCGCGCAGCCACACATCGTCCAGGCCGCCCGCGGGACGCGCCTGCAGCGTGACATCGCGGAAGATACCCGGAAGCCACCACTGATCCTGGTCTTCGACGTAGCTGGCGGCCGACCACTGGTGCACGCGCGCCGCTATGGTGTTCTCGCCCGCGGCAACAGCTTCCGTCACGTCGAATTCCTGCGCGAGCCGTGACCCGCTCCCGACACCGATCTCGACACCGTTCACCCATACTTTGTAGCGCGACTCGACGCCGTCGAACCGCAGCAGAATGCGCTCGGCATCCGTCCACGACTCCGGCACGTCGAACGTGCGGCGGTAGTCGCCGGTCGGGTTCTCATCGGGCACGTTCGGAGCATCGATCGGAAACGGAAACTGCACGTTCGTGTAGATCGGAGCGCCGTAGCGTCCGTCGCCCTGCAACACCCAGTGAGAAGGCACGCGGATGCTGTCCCACGACGAATCATCGAACGAGACTGCCGCGACATCGTCTGCGCCTTCGCCCGCGGGCAGTGCGCTCACGGAGCCGGGCTCACCGGGCGCTCCGGGCAACAGGCGGAAGCGCCAGTCGCCGTTCAGCGACAGCGTCGGCGCATCCGTGTGCAGCCACGACCGCGCAGGCGAACGTGTGCCGGATCCGGGACCCGTGTCCGTGAGATACGTCGTCATTACTTGACAGCTCCTTCTGTGAGGCCGCCGCGCCAGAAGCGCTGCAGCACGATCATCGCAATGGCAAGAGGGATCACCGAGAGCAGAACGCCGCCCGTTGTGAGCTCGTAGAACTCCGGGAGGCGGTCGACCTGGCTCAGCCAGTTGTTGAGTCCCAGGGTGATGGGATACAGCTTCGAGTCTGACAGCATCACGAGCGGCAGGAAGTAGTTGTTCCAGATCGCGACGAGCTGAAAGAGAAACACCGTCACGAGCGCCGGGGTCAGAATGCGCAGACCCACCGTGTGGAAGATGCGGATCTCACCAGCGCCGTCGATGCGCGCAGCCTCCAACAGTGCATCGTCGACCGTCGCCTGCGCGTAGATGCGACACAGGAACAGCCCAAATGGTGACACGAGGGACGGGATGAGCACACTCCAGTACGTGTTCGCCATGCCCAGCTGGCTGAACAGCAGGAACAGCGGCAGCGCTGTCGCCGTCGCGGGGACCAGCACGCCGCCGAGAATCGTTCCGAACACGAGGTTGTTCCCGCGGAACCGGTACTTCGCCAGCGCGTACCCGCCTGCCGCAGCGAAGTAGGTGGCGAGCAGCGCGCCCACACCCGCGTACAGAATCGAGTTGGCAAACCAGCGAACGAAGATCCCGCCGTCATAGGTGAGAACTTGGCTCAGGTTGTCCCACAGGGCAAAGGTGGGTGCGAACCAGAAGCCATACGTCGAGAAGAGGTCTTCCGTCGTCTTGGTCGCCGCCACGAGCACCCAGTACACCGGGACAATGAAATACAGGGCGACGATCACGAGAATCGCGGTGACGATGATCGTCGAGGAACGCCGTCTGCCCGCTGCGCGGCTCGAGGTCATGCCCGGCTTCGCTGCCGTTAGCTGTGATGTCTTCGGAGCTGTCGTCGTCATTTGCTCTTCCTGTTCGTAAGGCGGAGGAACGCGAACGAGAGAATGAACGCGACGACCGCGATGAGCACCGCCTGCGCAGCGGCGACGTTGTAGTCGTTGTAGGCGAATGCCGTCGTGTACGCCGACAGGTTCGGCGTGTATTGGCTGTCGATCGCGGGTGCGACGGTCTGCAGCACCTGCGGCTCCGCGAAGAGCTGCAGGGTTCCGATGATCGAGAACACGGTAGTCAGCACCAGTGCGGGGGTGATGAGGGGAATTTGGATGCTGCGCGCGATGCGCCAGGCACCGGCGCCGTCCACGCGTGCCGCCTCATACAGCTCGCCGGGGATCGCCTTGAGCTGCGCGATGATGATGAGCATGTTGTAGCCGGTGTAGCTCCACGTGACGATGTTCGCGATCGACCAGAGCACGCTGCCGGCGCCGAGGAAGTCGACGTCTATGCCCACCCAGCTGGCGACATCAACGACCGGGCTGAGGCCGGGGACGTACAGGAATGACCACAGGATCGTCGCGATGACGCCGGGCACTCCATAGGGCATGAAGTAGGCGGCTCGGAAGAGCGCGGGCCAGCGGGCGGATGCTGATTCCAGAAGCAGCGCGAGAACGGTCGCCGCCACGATCATCACCGGTACCTGCACGATTCCGAAGAGGAACATGCGCCCGATCGATGCGGTGAAATTGCCATCGGCGAGCGCGAGGGCGTAATTGTCGAACCAGGCGAACTGGCTTGTCACACCCTGTTCGCCGAAGAGCCCGCTGCGCTTCACCGTCGTAAAGCTGGAGCCGATGGCAACGATGATCGGCAGGATGAACGTGAAGATGAACAGCAGAAGGAACGGGCTGAGCAGAAGCCACGGAGCCCGCGCAGTGGCGGTGGTACGGCTGGCCTTCGGCGACGAGGCTGCCTCTGGCGTTGTCACGCGTTCTGTCGTGGTGCTCATGCCTTCGCCTTCCTGATGTTGAGGCCCTTGTGTGTGAAGGCCTCGATGATCTCTTTCTCGGCGTATGCGACAGCATCCACGAGCGTCCCGCCCGATGCCTTGCGACGAAAGCCATCGGAGAGGATGTTGAATGACTGCTGCGTCACGGGCCACCACGACCAGTCGGGGTTCTGCTGCTGGGTTGCGGGAACGAAGACGTCCTCGTTGTAGTTCTGCCCGCCGAAGAAGTCCGAGGGCTTCTGCCGCTCGGCGCCGATGTAGTCGGCCGCGGGCGACCAACCGATGCCGGAGTGCTCGATGAGGGCGTCGATCGCCTCCTTGTCTGTGCACATCCACACGGCGAACTCGAGTGCCTCCTTGGGATGCTTGCTGTTCGCGAGCACCGCGGCCGTCGATCCGCCCTGATAGCTGGAACCGTAACCGGTGTCGCCCCACGTGGGCATCGGCGACACTCGCCACTTGCCCTCGCCGCCCGCGACGCCCTTCACGAGTGCGTCACCCCAGCTGGCCGTCGTCACCGAGGCGAGCTTCTCATCGGCGGCCGCGGCGAACCAGGCGGGGGAGAACGGAATGTAGCTTGTGGTGACGAGGTCGTCGTCGATCGCCTTGTCGAAGAACCGGGCGACGTTCAGCGTCGCCTCGTCCGTCATGTTGATCTCCCACCCGTCGTCGCCTGGCCTGAACCATTGCGCCCCTGCTTGCGTGGCGAACGAGCAGAACGGGCTCGCATCAGAGATCGGGAAGCAGTCGAGGTAGACATTCTGGCCGCGCAGCTCTTTCGCGAGCTCAGCCCAGTCATCCCAGGTTGTCGGTGGTTCGGCACCAACGGATTCGTACAATGCCGGCTGATAGAAGGTGGCCATGGGGCCGGAGTCCTGGGGGATTCCGTACACGCTCCCGGTGAATGTCACCTGATCCCACAGCGTTTTATCGAACTTCGACGCGTGCTGGTCTGCCCCGTATCGCGAGAGATCGACGAGCCCGTTCACGAGCATGAACTCGGGGATCGTGCGCATCTCCACCTGTGCGAGATCCGGCCCGCCTCCCGCAGCGAGAGCGGAGTACATCTTCTGGTATCCGCCCTTGTTGCCACCGGGAATCCATACGGCTTCGACCTGCACGTTCGGGTTCTTGGCGTTCCAGATATCGGCGACCTTCTGCAGGTCTTTGAGCCAGGCCCAGTACGTGAGGGTGATCTTCTCGCCGTTCGCGGCCGGGGCGATAGTCGGCTGTGCGTTGACGGAGGTCGTGCCTGGCGTCGCGCAGCCGGCCAACAGTCCGACCGCGGCGCTGCCGAGCCCGAGGCTGAGCAGCTGTCGTCGTGTGACTGGTGTCATGCGTTCTCCACTTCGTTGTGTTGGAGCGTCTGTTCGTGAACTCAGTTCGTCGATGCCGAGTGCGGTGAAATCGGCGACGTCAGGAAAGATAACACAATTTCGAGTAACTACTCGAAATTCGTTGAAACTGATCAGACACGCTAATCTTCCGGCATGACCAATGTGGATCCTTCTCGCCGTCGCGGCCCCTACGCGAAGTCGGCTGAGCGCCGTCGGAGCATCGTGGATGCGGCGTTCGAGGTTTTCGCATCACGCGGTTATCGTGGGGGATCGCTGCAGGACGTTGCAGACAAAGTCGGGTTGAGTCAGACGAGTCTTCTGCATTACTTCCCGTCCAAGCGCGATCTGCTTGTCGCCGTGCTGAACAAGCGCGACGCCGAGGCAGACACCGGGCCTATCGGACAGATGGACGCGGACTTCGAGACGACGCTCGTCGAACAGGCGAAGTACAACGAGGGCGTGCCTGGGCTCGTCGAGCTGTATTCGGTGCTCTGCGGCGAGGCTGTGACAACCGACTATCCGGGGCGCGACTATTTCGTCTCCCGATTCGCCCGCCTGCGCGACGAGTACTCGACGGAGCTCATCGCGCTGAGAGAGCAGGGGCGGCTGAAGCCAGGCGTTGACCCCGAGCGGGCGGCCTCATCGATCGTGGCGTTGTGGGACGGCATCCAGCTGCAGTGGCTGCTTGACCCCAGCGTCGACATGGCGGCCTGTCTGAAGGACTACCTCGACAGCATCATCCTTCCGGACACTGACGGCGGGGCAGCATCCTGATCCAGCGCGCGAAACCACACGAAACTATGGCATCGTGGGCACTCGAGGAAAGGAGTCCGACGCATGGATCCTCTGCAGTCCTGGCTGACGTTCGGCATTGCCTTCGTGGTGACAGCCGTCGTGGTCACCGCCATTCTCATCGTTGTTGCTCTCGTGCTGACGCAGGTGCAGAACCGTAAACCCTTCGTGGTGCACCTGCGTGCGCGATGCAAGCTGCCCTTCCGCACGCTCATCGCCGTTGCTGCGCTCTGGGGCGTTGTTGCCGCCACGTTCCCGCTCACCGACTGGATTCCGGGGCTCGTGCACCTGTTCTCGATCATCGTGGTCGGGATCGTCGCCTGGCTGCTGGTGAGCGGCGTCTACGTGCTGGCGGATGTCTCAAACGCGAAGTATCAGGGAGCCGAAGACACCATCGCCGCGCGCCGTATGCGTACACAGATGACGATGGTGCGGCGCCTACTGATCGTCATCATCGTTGTGATTGCCCTGGGGGCGATCCTGATGACCTTCCCCGGCATCCGGACGATCGGCGCGAGTGTTCTCGCGTCAGCCGGGATTGCGAGCATTGTCGCCGGTCTCGCCGCGCAGACCGTGCTGGGCAACCTGATCGCCGGTGTGCAACTCGCCTTCAGTGACGCCGCTCGCGTCGGCGACGTTGTCGTCGTCGAAGGCGAGTGGGGGCGGATCGGCGAGATCACCCTGGCGTACGTCGTCGTCGACATCTGGGATCAGCGCCGCCTGATCGTGCCGTGCACCTACTTCACGTCGCAGCCGTTCACCAACTGGACGCGCAATGCCAGTGAGATCCTGGGCACGATCGCGTTCGACATCGACTGGCGTGTCAACATCGCCGCAATGCGCGTGAAGCTGCACGAGGTCCTTGAGAGCACTGACCTGTGGGACGGCCGCAGCGGTTCCCTGCAGATCATTGACGCGACAGGCGGGTTCGTCCGCGCACGTTCGACGGTATCGGCCGTGGATTCCGGTAAGCTCTGGGACCTGCAGTGTCTCGTACGCGAAGAGATGATTGCCTGGCTGCAGAAGACGGGTAACTTCTCGCTGCCGGTGACGCGTGTACAGATGATCGACGGCGAGGCGATGGATCGCAAGCTGGCTCGTTCCGGGCCGAAGGGCGTCGACGCCGACGCCGAGCGCGACAACTCGGGAATGTTCTCCGGATCCCCGGAGGCTGAAGCACGCGGCAGCATGTTCACGGGAGCGATCGCCATTCAAGAGCGCGAGCAGGAGGCCGAGGACGAGCGAGCGGCTGCTGAGCGCGAGGAGCAGGAGCGTGCAGCGCGTGCTGCTGGAGCGCCCCCGACGGAGCCGCAGCCGGTGGACCCGTCGTTGAACGAGCGTCCGACTCCGGGCTGGCAGCAGGTCCCGCCGCCGCGTCCGCCGCTGCCGGCTCAGGATGCTGGTCAGCAGCCTCCCGCGCAGGGTCCCCCTTCCCAGGGGTCTGTCGCGGACTCGCGCGATTCGCTTGAATAATCATTACGTCCGGCTTCCTGCGCACGCGGAGGGCGAGAGTCGAGTCACGCGACTCTCGCCCTCCGCGTGAGGCCTCCGCAGGGACTGCTCTTAGATTCCGACGGCAGACACGATGGCGTAGAGAGCCCAGGCGATCGCGAAGGCAAGGAAGCCGACGGCCGTAGAGATCACGCTCCACGACTTCAGGGCGTCCTTGGTTGACAGGGTGAGGAAGCGGCTGACCAGCCAGAAGCCCGAGTCGTTCACGTGTGAGAACGAGATTCCGCCCGCACCGAGCGCGACGACGATCAGCGCGAGTTGCAGCGGACTCTGACCTCCGGTTGCAGCAACGGCGGGCGCAAGGAGGCCGGCAGCGGTGGTTGTGGCGACGGTCGCTGACCCTTGAGCGACGCGCATGACGACAGCGATGAGGAAGCCTGCCACGATCAGCGGCAGACCGAACGAGTTGAAGATGTCCGCGAGGGCGCCTCCGATCCCCGTGGCAGTGAGCACCCCGCCGAACATGCCCCCAGCGCCGGTGATCAGAATGATCGAGCAGACGGGGGCGAGTGCATCGTCGACGATGGTCTCGATGGCTCCGCCGATCTTGTCTTTCGCGGGAATGACAACCAGCACGATCATGGCGACGATCGACGTGATGAGGAGGGCGATCGGTGTCGCCCCGATGGCGGTGAGGACAGGGAACCACCATTCGTCGCCGCTCACGGTCCCGTTCGTCTGCAGTGCAGCGGCACCGGTGTTCAGAGTGATGAGTATGAGCGGCAGAAGGAGCATCATGAGGACGGTGCTGAACTTTGGCAGAGTTACGCCCTCTTTCGCGAAGTCTCGAGGGCTGCCGAGGAAATTCGGAACGGGAAACTCAGGGAAGCGGCGTGCGATGACGAGAGCGAGCCGATATCCGGCGAGGTACCACACGGGTATGGCAATGAGGACGCTCGTGAGGACGACGAGGCCGACGTCCACGCCCATGATGCCTGATGCCGCCGTCGGGCCTGGGTGAGGGGGCACAAGCGCGTGCATGGTGAGGAACGCGCCAGTCGAGGGCAGAGCATAGAGCAGCAGGCCGCCCTTCAGCCGTCGTGCCACCTGGTAGATGATCGGCAGCATGACGATGAAGCCTGCGTCGAGGAAGATCGGAAACGCAAAGAGAAAGGACGCGAGCGATAGTGCGAATGGTGCTTTCCTGTCGCCGAAGCGGCGTATGAGACTTTCAGCGAGCACCTGTGCGCCGCCCGAGATCTCGATGATGCGCCCGAGTACGGCGCCGAAGCCGATCAGTAGGGCGACGCCTCCGAGCGTTTCGCCGAACGGGCCGGTCACGGTGTCGAGCAGATCGGTGGCCGAGACCCCGGCGGCGAGTGCCGTCAGGATGCTCACGATGACGAGTGAGTAGAAGGCGTGTAATCGCACTTTGATGATGAGAATCAGAAGGACAGCGATGGCGATGGCCGCGATGGCAAGAAGCACGGGCACAGAGCGCGTGGTCTCGACCGCAGCGTCGAGCGCAATATTCATGGAGTGAGTTCCTTGGGGGAGTGAGTCCGTCGGTGTGACGGTTCAGCTGGACAGGGACAGAGCAACGAATGCGCCCACGCGGTGTCTCGTGTGAACGCACAGGTGAGTGTGATTTCCAAGGGGCATTCGCATCTCCTTTGTTGCGAGGTGTGGAACCAAACATCCTAGAGCCTATAGGATATGTGGAAAAGACGATAGGGTGTTGAGGGGAAGTCAGGAGGGTTCCCGTCGACCCTCTGTCCACCCGGTACGCTCGAACACCCCGATCCGCAATGGAGCACTATGTCAGACACGGCACCATTCACTGCAGACACCTGGCCGATTGCCACGTGCCTGCACGGTTTCCCACCCATCGACAGGAATGGTGTCGCCATGCACGATGCCGCGCCCGAGGTCTGGGACGACATGTTCACCCAGATTGAGGATGTGGGTTTCAGCCTTGCAGAGCTTGCGGACAGTCACGTTCGTCCGGCAGACCTGACGTCATCGCGGCGTGACGAGTTTCTCTCGATCGCCCGGGCTCACGGGGTCGGCATCCCCTCCGTTCACCTGCAGCGGCAGAGCGTGATCATGGCTGGCCACGAAGAGCGCAATCTTGAGTACGCACATCGCACGATCGATGCCGCAGCTGAGTGGGGCATGGAGGTGTTCTCGACCGGCCTTCATCAGCCGTTCAACGACGCGCAGAAAAAGGCGCTCTGGTTCTGGACGGCGCAGGGCCCGACGGATCCAGACGACCCCGAGGTGTGGAACGCTGCCGTCACTCGCCTGCGTGAGCTTGGACGGCACGCGGCTGATGTCGGGCTTCGGATGTCGCTTGAACTCTACGAAGACACCTACCTTGGCACGGCAGACAGCGCCGTTCGCCTCGTCGAAGAGATCGGGCTCGACAACGTCGGCCTCAACCCCGACGTCGCCAACCTCATACGACTGCATCGTCCCGTTGAAGACTGGCGTGAGCTGTTCGCAAAGACGCTTCCATATGCCAACTACATGCACGTCAAGAACTACACGCGGGACGAGGCCTCAGATCTCAGCTGGTCAACGTCCGTCCCGTCGACGATGGAGGCGGGACTTATCAATTACCGTCAGGTCTTCCGCGATGCCATTGCGCTCGGCTTCGACGGAATCATTCTCATGGAACAGTACGGCGGCGACAGTCTCGGCGTCTGCGCCACAAACCAGAAGTACGTCCGCACGCTGCTGCCTCGCGCATAGCACGGTAAGGAGAGACACATTATGTCCACACAAACCATCGCCGTTGTCGGTTCGGGATACATGGGCGGCGGCATCGCTCAGGTCTTGGCGCTTTCGGGCGCGACCGTCCGCATCGCCGACATCTCTGAAGAGATCGCACGGAAGAACTACGAGCGCCTCATCGATGAGGCGAGACAGTTCGTCGCCGACGATCTCTTCCCCGCCGACGCCGTCGAGCGCATCGAGGCGAACGTCGAGCCCGCGGCGTCCATTGAAGATGCCGTCGCCGATGCCGATTTCATCGAGGAGGCCGTCCCCGAGAAGATCGAGATCAAGCACGACACGCTGCGCCGCATCAGTGCCGCTGCTCGTCCCGACGCCGTCATCGGCTCGAACACCTCGACGATTCTCATCGGGTCGCTTGCCGAAGCAGTGTCCAAACCCGAGCGATTCCTCGGCGTGCACTTCTCGAATCCAGCACCGTTCATCCCCGGCGTTGAGCTGATCCCGCACGAGACGACGAAGGAAACGGCGATCGAGACCGCCGAGGAGCTCGTCGCGGCCACGGGGAAAGAGACGGCACGTGTCAAAGACTCGACAGGCTTCGTCCTCAATCGACTGCAGTACGCGCTCTTCCACGAGGCAACGCAGATCGTTGAAGAGGGAATCGCTACGCCGGAAGACATCGACACGATCGTGCGCACGACATTTGGGTTCCGCCTGCCCGTGTTTGGCCCATTCGCCATCGCCGACATGGCCGGGCTCGACGTGTACTCCTTCTGTTACGCCTCGCTGCAGACGCGGTGGCCCGAACGTTTCGCCACGCCTGAATCGCTGAAGGAACTCGTCGACGCAGGCAAATTCGGCACTAAGTCGGGCGCAGGTTACTTGGACGTTCCGGCGGAACGCACACCAGAGCTCGTGGCGTACCGCAACAAGGCATATGTCGCGATCAAGAAGCTCATGGACGATCTGGGACCCGCACCCATTCACCCGACCAGCTGAGCTCTGAGGTGCGCCACGGGGCGCGGGGCATGAACGTGGGGCGATTGCCGGGAGTACGGACGTTCGATCGGATGCTGTCAGCGCGCCGTGTTCGACGCCTGGCGTGCGGCATCGCGCCGAGATCTTTCGCGCACCTTATCGATGTGCTCGCGCATGGCCTGCGCCGCAGCATCCGGGCTCACCGTGAGCGCATCGAGGACTGCACGGTGTTCCGTGACCGCCTCGAGGGCATCGCTCACACCTGTCTTCACGGTCTGGCGCATTCGGTGCACGCGCGTTGAAATCGCCTCGGACATGTCTAAGAGGAACGGATTGCGCGCTCCTTCGAAGATGAGATGGTGAAAGTTCCAGTCGACGGCGAAATACTCGCGAATGAGTTCGACGGGCATCTCGCCGCTCCCCGGTGAGTTCTGCACGCGCTCCATGACGGTGGTGTGGTCCGCGAGGGCGTCTTCGAGAACAGGGATCAGGGTTTCAGGCGTCCGCGCCGCGAGAGCAGTGGCTCCGCTCTCGAGCACCACCCGAGCGTCGAAGAGGGCCTCCAGCTGATCGTCGGCGATGGGCGGAGCGACCCGGTACCCCTTATGTGCCTCGCGTGTGACAAGACCTGTGCGCTCGAGTTGGACGAGAGCCTCGCGAACTGGCGTCGGCGAGACGTTGAGGTCGCGGGCGATCGCATCGATCGATAGACGTGTTCCTGCCTCGATCGACGAGCTCATGAGCATATCGAGAACTAGGTCGTACACACGATCGCGCAACCCACGCCGCTCCAGTGACGTCGTCGCGGCTGGGGAAAATATGGTTTCAGCCATGACTGGTCTCCGCAGGGTCAGATGATCGAGGGCGCGCCGCCGCTTAACAGCTTACGCGCCTCATCGAGAATCGTGCGGAGAGCCGTGGGGTCATGGGCCAGTCGCCCGAGAAACACGCCGTCAACCGTGTCGCCGACGCTCGTCAGGAGCCCCGGTCCTGCGCTGCCCCCGTAGACGACACGTGACTCCGAGAAGTCCGCCAGCGAGTGAACATGCTCGCGCAGCTGGCCGCACACTGCTCGAATAACGTCGGAGGATGCTGGTTTATCTGCGCCGATTGCCCACACCGGTTCGTAGGCGACGACGATGCGTCCCGTTCGCCTCCTTTCGCGAGCGACTGCGAGCGCGTCGTCGAGTTGGCGGATGCATTCGGCTGCAGCATCCGCCGGGTCCTGAGGTGTCGACTCTCCAACGCAGAGCATGGGTGAGAGGCCGTTGCGCAGCGCAGCGTCGGTTTTCAACCGAACAACGTGATCGGTGTCACCGAACAGACGGCGTCGTTCCGCATGGCCGACTTCGGCCAGCGTGCAGCCGAGCTCGGCGATCTGTGTGCCCGAGACTTCACCGGTGTAGGCACCGGTGTCCTCCGTCGCGAGATCCTGTGCGCCGACCGAAGCCAGCCCATCGAGGATCTCACGCGCCGCCGGGATCGACAGATAGGAGGGAATGACGAAAAGCTCAGCTTCTCCGTCTGACACCGCTGGATGATTCCGGGCGATGTCGGCGACGGCGTGGCACCACTCGATGGTGCGAGCGTGACTGAAGTACATCTTGAGGCTGACACCGATCAGGTACGGAGAAGCGGACATCGCCCTAGTCGCCTTCGTACGCGCAGATCTCCTGCACCTTCTCGTTCGACGCACTCGATGTGTCGAACTCGTACGTCAGCCACTCGCGTGCATTGCGACGTGCCAGCTCACGGCCGACCACGCGCTGGCCCATGCACAGCACCTGTGCGTCGTTCGACAGCACGCTGCGCTCAACCGAGTAGCTGTCGTGCGCGGTGACGGCGCGAATGCCTTTCACCTTATTCGCGGCAATCGCGACCCCGAGGCCGGTGCCGCAGATCAATATCGCGCGGTCGGCGTCACCACGCGCGATCAGCTCTGCAGCCGTTGTCGCGATTGTTGGGTAGTTCGTGTGCCCGTCGGCGTCCACTCCGACATCGGTGACTGACGAAACGCGATCGTTCGCTTCGAGGTCGGCCTTGATCGCTTCCTTGTAATCGAATCCTGCGTCGTCAGACCCGACGACAACGCGCCATGCCTTTGCCATGATCACTCCTTCTTTTTAGGGTTTCTGTAATGGTCATCGTGAAGCTGGTGCCCGATCGTGTCGACGATCAGGGCGAGCGAAACCGCACCCGGGTCGGTGACGCCGACAGCCTTCGCTCCGTGAGCACGAGCGCGTCCGATGCTGGGCACGAGGTCAGCGGTCTTGTCGGCCGCGCTCTTCGCGACGGTGCTCGCGTCAGCCCAGGCGTCGGCGAGCGATGCCCCCTCGCCGACGAGCCCGGCGAGGGTGTCGGCGAACGGCACGAGGGCGTCGACCATCGTCTTGTCGCCAACCTTCGCCTTCCCGTACGCCATGACTGCATCCGTGGCGGCAGTGACGCCGTCGCTCACTGTCGCTGCATCCGGAGCGGCACTGTCGCCGAATGCGGTGCCGACCGTTCGGAGAATCACGCCCCAGAGCGCGCCGGACGTGCCGCCAGCTCGGTCGGACCACGCGTCAGCCGCGCGCTCCAGAAGCGTCTGAGCTCCGCCGCCCCTCTCAGCCACAGTTGCCGCTTCTTCCGCGGCCGCACGTGCTCCTCGCTTCATGCCGATGCCGTGGTCGCCATCGCCGGCCACCGCGTCGATGTGTCCGAGTTCCTCGGCGTTGTCATCGATGACCTCGCGCACGCTCTCGAGGATCACTGCGAGTCGCTCGGCCGCGCGACGGGATTCCGCAGACGCGTCGGGGATGGCGGTTTCGACGTCGTCATCAGCGGTCGTTTCGACGGCGTGGAGACGTGACTCGTCGAACGCCCCTCGGCGGAACGCCGGAGTATCAGTTGGGGCAATCCAGAGCGACTCGAGTTCGTCGTCGAGCCAGAAGAGCGTGAGCGACACGCCCGCCATGTCGAAGCTCGTGCAGAACTCACCGACCTGCGGGTCGACGACGGTAAGACCGGCTTCCTCGAGAAGATCAGCGATGCGGCTGAAGACGACGAAGAGCTCTTCGCTCTTCACCGATCCGAGACCGTTGAGGATCGGGACGACGCGCGCCCCGTCACGGGCGACGCCGTCGGGAACCTCTGCATCCGCGAGCAGATGCTCGATGAACAAGCCGGCGAGGCCAGCGGCGGTGGGGATGTCCGTCTCGTCGATTCCCGGCTCGCCGTGGATCCCGAGACCGATCGCCATGCGCCCCTCGGGAACGGTGAACAGGGGCTCGTCAGCACCGGGTAGTGTGCAGCCGGTGAAAGCGACGCCCATGGAGCGAGTACGCGTATTCGCGAGCGTTGCCACACGTTCGACGCCTTCGAGATCGTAGCCTGCCGATGCCGCCGCTCCCGCAGTTTTGAAGACGGTGAGATCGCCGGCGATGCCTCGGCGCTTCTCGTGCTCGTGCGGTTGAGCGCTGAAGATGTCATCGGTGACAGTCACTGTGCGACAGTCGATTCCGTCATTGCGTACGGCCTCCTGAGCGGCCGAGAAATGCAGAACGTCACCGGCATAATTGCCGTAGCTCAGGAGGACACCCTTCCCCTGATCGCTTGCGCGGATGACGGACTCCACCTGGTGTGCCGAAGGCGAGGCGAAGAGATTGCCCATAGCTGCCCCATGGGCGAGGCCCGGGCCCACAAGCCCGGCGAATGCGGGGTAATGTCCGGAGCCACCGCCGATCACGACTGCCGTCTCCGGTTCTGCCGACTGAGTTGATCGCGAGACCCCTCCGTGCACTTTACGCACCCAGCGGCCGTTCGCGCGGACGAAGCCCTCCACCATTTCGTCGGCGAAATCAGCCGGTTCGTTCCAGAGCCGAGTCATTGCATGTCTCCTCGTCGTCGAGCTCAATCACATCCAGGTATTCCTATAGGATATTGGAAAATTGAGGAGCGTGCACGGTCTGAGACGGGATGCTCAGGAAGGCATGTCGGTGGTCGACCCTATGGTCGATGACGTGCCGGATCTTCCATCCGAATGGCGGGAGAAGATCATGAAAGTACTCATCGCGACCACGGAGCTTCAGGGGCTGGATTCCGAGGATTTCAGCCGGACGGTTCCCGGAGAACTCGTCGTTGATGTCGGTCCCTGTCAAGACGCGACGGCGACCGACGACTGGAGCTGCGCGTGCTCACGCAGTTTCGTGGGAGTCTCGTCTGGACAGCTGACGACGACGGCCAAGGTCGTCGACGGCATCGCTGTTGACGGTGACGGCTATCGGGCCGCCGTGATGCAGGGGCTGAAACATTGGTGCTGCCCGGACTGCGCGCGCGACATTGCACGCCTCTCGCTGTCGATCGCACATCAGTGGGATGTCGGGACAGTGCTGGAGCGCTCGCGCAGCACCATACGTGCGCGGGAGCACCGCATGCTGAGCTGATCGTCGCGCTGTCGACAGTGGAGCCGTCCAGTTGTTACCGTGACGGCATGGCTGAGAGCGGAAGCATCAGAGAAGAACTGCTGGCGGCAGAGCATCGCGGATGGCGTTCCCTGTGCGAGGGCACGGGCGACGCGTTTTACGGCGCGATCATGACGGCTGACGGCGAAATGGTTCTCGCCGGTGGATTCGCCCTCGACCGCGACGGCGTGATTGCGTCGCTGAGAGATGCCCCGCGATGGGAGAGCTACAGCATCAGTGGCGAGCGGCTCATCTCGCTGTCGGAGGGAACCTGGGCGCTAGTGTACGTCGGTTGTGCGTCGCGCGGGCCCGATGTGGAGTTTCGCGCACTCATGTCGAGCACGTATGTCCATCTCAACGGAGAGTGGAGGCTCGCCCTGTATCAGCAGACTCCCATCGAGTCCTGAGCCAGGGCGAGCCTCCCTCGCGTCCTCTCAGACGCGGTCGTGCATCGCTTACTCGACGACGCCGATCGTCTCCGTCGGTGACGTTTCCGAGGGCTCGACGCTCTCCGGGCCCTCGGTGCCGTCGTCCTGCGGCTTCTTCACGAGGAAGGCGCCGATGATCGCGAACGAGAAGATGATCGCACCGGCGAGGAAGGCGGCACGAACACCGCTCGCCACACTCGCATCGTCGGCAACACCATCGGCCATGAGCCCGGTGGACACGGTGGCCATCACCGTCACGAAAAGCGCAGTTCCTGCAGCACCTGCCACCTGCTGGACGGTGCCAACGATTGCGCTTGCGTGCGAGTACAAGTGCGGACGGACCGACCCCATGCTCGAGGTGAACAGCGGCGTGAAGAGGAACGACAGGCCGAGGCTCAGCACGAGGTGTGCCCCCAGAATGAAGAACGGTGATGTCGACGCGGATACCGTCATTGCGAGCGTCCACAGCACGGCTGCCACGATGATCGTTCCGGGAACAAGCAGCGGCTTCGTCCCGACCCGGTCGTACATGCGGCCGACGAACGGACCCATGACGCCCATGAGTAGTCCGCCAGGCAGAACGAGCAGTCCGATGAACAGTGGCTCAAGGTGCAGGGCCTGCTGTAGGTAGATGGGCAGGAGGATGATGGTTCCGAAGAGACCCATCATGGCCACGACCATCATGACGACAGAGGTTGAGAAGTTCTTCGATGAGAACGTGCGGGTGTCGAGCAGTGCATCGTCCTTCTTCTCGAGGCGCTTCTGCATGAAGACGAAGATGACCAGAGCGACCACAGCGACGGCGATGGTGACCCACACAGAGGTGGGAGTACCTTGCGGGTTTTCGCCGTCTCCGCTGCCGATGTTACTCAGGCCGTAGACGAGCGAACCAAATCCGATGGCCGAGACGATGATGGACGGCACGCTGATCGGAAGCTTGCGCGGTTCATTCACGTTGGTGATGAACTTCGTTCCGACAACGAGCATGGTGAGGGCGATCGGCAGGACGATGATGAACATCCAGCGCCAGCCAAGTGAATCGAGGATGATTCCCGAGACGGTGGGGCCGATCGCAGGGGCGACGGACATGACGATCGACACATTGCCCATCGTCTTTCCCCGTGATGCCGGAGGAACGAGTGTCATGATCGTCGTCATGAGCAGCGGCATCATGATCGCGGTGCCCGAGGCCTGCACGACGCGTGCGCCCAGCAGCATCCAGAATCCTGGTGCGACCGCGGCCAGTGCCGTGCCGAGGGTGAAGAGCGACATCGCGGCGATGAAGACCTGCCGTGTCGTGAACCGCTGCAGCAGGAACCCAGTGATGGGGATCACCACGGCCATGGTGAGCATGAACGCCGTCGTCAGCCACTGAGCGAGGCGTGCCGAAATGTTGAGGTCGTGCATCAGATCGGTGAGAGCGACGCTCATGATCGTCTCATTGAGGATCACGACGAATGCAGCGCCGAGAAGCAGCCAGATCACCTTCATGTGAGCAGGCAGGGTTGTGGCTCCGGACTCTGGCGCGGGGACAGAGGTGCGGTCAGTCAAGAGTGTTCCGTTCGTTGTGTGCGGGCGCAGTGAAGCGCAAAAGGCGAGAGGATCGTGCGACGTGGAATCGCGGCAATGAGAGAAGTAACCGTGCGCTGAGCCGAACTATTCCACCATCGAATTGCCGGTTTGGCAAGATTTTTCAGATTAACATTCGCGAAAGTCCGTTCGGCACCAGGGGCGACGCAGTGACGGTACCCATCGGTACAGCACGCTCACTCCGCCAGGTCTGGGATTCGATGGTGCGCGGCAGTGCGGAATTCATCGGTGATCCTTCTGGGCGGGACGGTATGCGGTGAAGACAACTCCGTCGGCGAACGACTGCGAGTCGATGAGCTGAAGCCTTGGCATCTGCGTGCCCACGGGGAAGAGCCTGCGGCCGCGCCCCTGCACGACGGGGTACGTGAACAATCGGTACTCGTCGACGAGACCGGCGTCGATCAGCGCGTGCGTGAGCTGGATGCTGCCGGTGCACACGATATTCTTTCCCGGCTGATTTTTGAGAGAGCGAATCTGCTCGATCGGATCCGTGCTCACCACCGTGGTGTTCTGCCACGCTGGGTCTCCGATCGTCGTCGACACCACGTACTTCTGCACGGTATTCAAATAGTCAGAGACTCCCAGGGCGTCGTCAACCTGGTGCGGCCAGAAGCCGCGGAAGTCCTCGAACGTCTGTCGGCCGAGGAGGCAGGCGTCGGCATCCTGATCTTGTCGAGCGTTGAGTGCTTGGTACGCGGGGTCGGGATCGGCAATGGGATCGAACCAGTCGTCGAGCATCTCGATGGAGCCGTCGAGCGTGATGTTCTGCGTGACAGCGAGCAATCGCATAGCGCGGCCTCCGTGCGTTTCGAGTGACATGTGGACGGTGTGAACACCTAAGATGTAAACACCGTACACATGACTCGAATGAGGAATCAAGGGTGTCGTCGAAAGATTCATACCATCACGGCAATCTGCGAGCAGAGCTGATCGAGGCGGCGCTCGCCGCGGCTCGTCGCTCCGGGCCAGATGCCATCGTGCTGCGCAGCATCACGCGGCAGCTTCGCGTGTCGCCGAACGCCGCCTACCGGCACTTCGCCGATCGGCAGGCTCTGATCGACGCCGTCGCCGAGTCGATCCAGAGCAAGATGGCGGCCGCGATGCACGAGCGGATGCTGTCAATCGAAGCGGGCCCACCCGATGAGCGTGCCCGAGCGCAGCTCCGTGCTGTCGGGCTCGGGTATATCGGCTTCGCACGAGCGGAGCCCGGCTGGTTCGACACAGCCTTCTTCGGAGTCCGGGACGGCAGTGAGACGGTGACGGGTGACCTGTCAGCGCGAGTCCCGCCGCCGTTTGAGCTGCTGATTGACGCCCTCGACGCGCTTGTGGCGGCGGGAGCTCTCAGCCAGACGCGACGCGTGGGTGCTGAATGGGCGTGCTGGAGTGCCGTTCACGGCTTTGCCCAGCTGGTCCTTCATGGCCCGCTGTCGGCACTCGATGACACAACTGTCACGATGTTCGCCGAGCGCACCGTCGACGACATCATCACGGGCATCCACTGATCGGCCTGCTTCAGCGGTGACCTGTCGCGGGGAGAGCCTCAGAGCCGATCATCGTCCCTGAGGTCGTCGATGGCGTCCACGGCATCCACGTCGAATTCTTCCCAGTCTTCATCGCTGTCGATGTCGTCGTATTCCAGGTTTTCGTCGTCATCATCATCGGCGTCGGCGAAGTCGTCTGTGTCGTCGATGCGCACCAGCCGAGTGCCGGGCTCGGCATCCAGATAGTCGACGATCGCGTCATCGATGTTCGCGATCTCGTTCACATCGAAGACGCCGATATGGCGGTCGTCGTCGAGATACTCCTGGGTCTCGTCGCCGGAGAGGAATCTCCAGCCGCTGTCACCGTCGCCCTCGGGATCCTCGCGATACATGTATCCAACGGCGCGGCCGGAGACCGTGACTTGGTCAGAGACCACAGCCGTGCCGTAGCCGGGCGCGAGATCTTCGATCTCATCGTTCGCCAGCACATACTTCTTGGGCATGCTCATCCTCCGCTGCGATCAAGAATGGCCCACAGGGCGCCGACAAACAAGACCCGTGCCCGAACTGATATCTAGAGAATCTGGCGGGCGTTCGTGCGCGCCAGGTCGATCAGCTCGTCTCCGCGCCCCGACATGACCGTGCGAATCGCGTAGAGTGCGAATCCGCCGACCTGCTCAGCCGTGATCGCGGGCGGCATCGAGAGCTCCTGGCGCTCCGTCACGACATCGACGAGCGCCGGTCCATCGTGGGCGAACGCGTCCTTCACAGCATCCGTCAGATCGCTGGAACGTTCGACGCGGAAGCCCTTGATTCCCAGTGCGTTCGCGACATCGGCGAAGTTCGGGTTCTCGAGCCCCGTCCCGAAGGTCACGATGCCGGCTGCCTTCATCTCGAGCTCGACGAAGTTGAGGGATGAATTGTTGAAGACGATGAGCTTCACCGGCAGCGAACTCTGCGTCAGCGTAATGAGGTCGCCCATCAGCATCGAGAGGCCACCATCGCCCGAGAACGTCACGACCTGGCGCCCGGGGAACGTTGACTGCGCGCCGATGGCCTGGGGGAGCGCGTTCGCCATCGACCCGTGCGTGAACGAGCCAATGAGTCGGCGCTTGCCGTTCATCGTCAGGTAGCGCGACGCCCATACGACGGGCGAGCCGACGTCAGGAGTAAAAATGGTGTCGTCGTCGGCGAGCTCGTCGACGATGCGCGCGACGTACTGTGGGTGCAGGGCCTGAGCACCGCGCCTCGGCGTCGCCAGGTCGTCGAGCTTGTCTCGTGTCTTCGCATAGTGCTTGCGCATGGCGTCGAGATGCTTGCTGTTCTTCGCCGCCGACAGCCGAGGAAGCAGAGCTTCGATGGTTTCGCGTACACCGCCGCGCAGCCCCACGTCGATGGGAGTGCGGCGCCCCAGATGCTCGCCGCGGATGTCCACTTGGATCACCGTGGTGTTCTCCGGGAAGAACTGCTGGTAGGGAAAGTCCGTGCCCAACATCACGAGCGTGTCGCATGACTCCATGGCCCGGTATCCGGAGGCGAAGCCGAGAAGACCGGTCATGCCGACGTCGTACGGGTTGTCGTGCTCGACGAACTCCTTGCCGCGCATTGCGTGGACGATCGGCGCCTTAAGCGTTCCCGCGAAGCGCATGAGCTCATCGTGCGCGCCCTCGCAGCCCGCGCCCGCCAGAATCGTGACCTTTCCTGCGGCGTTCAGCGCTTCTGCAGCACGGTCCAACGATGCACCATCGGGCACGACCGTCGATGTGGTTGCCCTGATCGGCGTGACGAGATCGCTGACGGCCTCGGCGAGTCCGACGTCACCGGGCAGCACGATCACGGCGACGCCGCGCTGTTCGATCGCGGCGCGCATTGCCATGTGCAGAACGCGCGGCATCTGATCAACGCTCGACACGAGTTCCGTGTAGACGCTGCACTCACGGAACAACTCGGTCGGGTGTGTCTCCTGGAAGTACCCGCTGCCGATCTCTTGGCTGGGGATCTGCGCGGCGATGGCGAGGACCGGAACGCGCGAGCGCTGGGCATCGAAGAGTCCGTTGATCAGGTGCAGGTTGCCCGGCCCGCAGCTGCCGGCGCAGACGGCGAGCTCGCCAGTGAGGGATGCCTCGGCGGATGCGGCAAAGGCCGCGGATTCTTCGTGTCGCACCTGGACCCATTCGATCTCAGGGCGTGTGCGCAGCGCATCGGTAAACCCGTTGAGCGAGTCTCCTGGAATCCCGTAGATCCGCTCGACTCCGCTTGCCTTCAGAGTCTCGACGATGTTCTCTGCAACCGTGACCATTGTGCCTCCCCTGTCCCTTGTGGGTCTGGTGTGAGTCTGGCATGAGATGACGGGTCGGGGCCAGGATCAGGCCCTCACCCGTCATGCCTCGTCGAGCAGCATCCGGATGTCGTCTGCCGTCAGCGCACTGCTGAACGCGGCATCGTCATCGACGACGGCGTCGAACAGCGCCGCCTTCTTGCGCTGCAGCGCCATCACCTTCTCTTCGATCGTCCCCTCGGCGACGAGTCGATAGACGAACACGTTCTTCGTCTGCCCGATGCGGTGCGTGCGATCGATCGCCTGCGACTCGCTCGCCGGATTCCACCAGGGGTCGAGCATGAAGACGTAGTCGGCTTCGGTCAGCGTCAGCCCGAAGCCGCCCGCCTTGAGACTGATCAGAAACACCGGATTGTCGCCCGAGCGGAACTCGTCGATGACCTCTCCACGCCGACGCGTCGACCCATCGAGGTACGAATACCGGATGCCGCGAGCGTCGAGCCTCTCGGCAACCGTGCCGAGAAACGACGTGAACTGGCTGAACACCAGCGTGCGGTGGCCCTCGGCGAGAACGTCGTCGAGCTGCTCGAACAGGGCGTCGAGCTTGCTGGACGGAACATCGGCATAGGCATCGTCGACAAGCGCCGGGTCGAGCGCCAGCATCCGGAGCAGCGTGAGCGACCGGAAGACGATGAACCGGTTGCGGTCGATGTCGTCGATGAGCCCGAGCAGCTTCTTGCGCTCACGCTGCAGCACCGTGTCGTAAAGGCTGCGGTGCGCGGGAGCCAGTTCGACGACGACGGTCTGCTCCTGCTTCTCGGGAAGGTCGGAGGCGACGATCTCCTTCGTTCGTCGCATCATGAACGGGCGGATGCGTCGCCGCAGGCGGGCGAGGCGCTCCGGACCCTCGCCGCTCTCGATCGGGCGCACATACTCTTCGGTGAAGCGGCGTCGAGACGGGAAGAGACCGGGCGCCGTGATGGAGCACAGCGCCCACAGATCAAGGAGCGTGTTTTCGAGAGGTGTTCCCGTGATCGCGAGCCGGAACGGGGCAGCGATGCTCGTCGCCGCCTGGTGCGCCTTTGAGTCGGGATTCTTGATGAACTGCGCCTCGTCAAGGATGAGACCGGCCCAGGGCAGCGCGGAGACGGGCGCGGAATCGATGCGCATCACCGCGTACGACATGATCACGACGTCGGCACCGGCGACCTCGTCGGCGAGGGGCGTGCGCCGTTTGCCCTGGGTCTGGCCGATCACCCGCACATCGAGGTGTGGGGTGAAGCGCTCCGCCTCGGACTTCCAGGTCGACACGACGGAGGTCGGGGCGATGACCAGGAACGGCGGCTCACCAGCATCCGCCCCATGCACGTTTCGCGCATGCGCGATCAGCGTCAGCGTCTGCAGCGTCTTGCCGAGCCCCATATCATCGGCCAGGATGCCGCCGAGGCGGTGCCGCCACAGGAACGCGAGCCGCTGGAAGCCCTGCACCTGGTAGGGGCGCAGCTCGGCGTTCACCTCGGGTGGCACGTCGATCTCGTCGATGCGGCCGCCGCCCAGCGCCGATACCGAGGCCCGCCAGGTGGCCGCTTCATCCGTCTCGTCGGCGAGGTCTTCGAAGTCGGACCAGAGCCCGACCTGGTAGCGGCTGATCGTCGGGTGGTCAGGCTCCCATTCGTCGAGCGTGTCGGCTTCGGCGAGCAGATCGCGCAGGCGGTCGAAGGCAGGATGCGCGAGCGAGAAGTACGTATTGTCGACGAGCTTCAGCTTCTTCTTGCCGCGGGCGAGAGCGTTGAAGAGATCGATGAAGGGAATCGTGCGTCCCTCGATCGTGATGACGATGCCGAGGTCGAACCAGTCATTCTTGTCGGTCTCCACCGTCGAGATGGCGACGTGCGGCGACTCGGTGAGCTCGCGGTATGCCGGAGGGGAGCCATTGACGTCGACGCGCAGCCCGTCGAGCGACTGAAGCACGGGAAGCACATGCTCGGTGAATTCGGCTGTGTCGGTGTCGCGCAGCTCTCGCGACCCGGTTGTCGTGCCGCCGGGCCAGGAGCGCTCGACGCGCTCGATGATCTCGGCCTCTCGATCGGCATCGCGCCGTTCGCCCGCTCGTTCGTGCAGGGGCAGCGTGCGCGGCGGGTCGTGGTATTCCCATTGCCAGGACAGCGTCAGGGCGTCCCGCGTACCGAATGTCGCCGTGAGCACGAGGAGGGGAGGCGCCACCTCAGGGAGCTCAACGGTGCCGTCGCTGCTGAGGACGGGCAGCGCGGCGCTGACGCGTGGATAGTACTCGCCGAAGAACTCGGGGACGTCTGTGCTCGGGACCTCGACGGCATCCCGGTGGGCGAGAAGGGCAAGTGCTTCGGGCCCCAGAGGAGTCTGAACGGGCGCCAACGTCAGATGTATGCTGCTGCGCCCCGTGGGAGCTGCAGCATAGAGGCCGCGGGTGCCGATGGGCGAGACGCTCGAGGGCGGAACTGTCGCACCGTCGATGTCGACGCGCGGCTGAAGTGAGAGCCCGCTACCGGCGCCGGTGACGTCGAGGCTGACTCGCGCCTCGGCGGCAAGTGAGACCGAGAGGCCGCGCGTGACACCGGTGAGCGTCACCCCGACGCGCTCGGCATCGGCGAGAAGCGTCCAGAGAAGCGGGCTCTGGAAATCGTCGAACGGCACAGTCTCGGTGTCGCCGAACAGCGAGGGTCCCCGTGTGGCGTCGTAGAGGCCGAGGAGTTGGGCGAACCAGAGGATCTGCTGCGAATCCAGGCCGAGGCGGTGCTGCTGATGGGGGAGCGTGCGCCACGAGAGGTTGCTCTTGATCCACGCGCCGCGTTTGCCCTGCAGAAGCGGTCGTGCGCGCAGACGCAGCGAGACGCCTTCGGCGACATCGGCGGCCGTCGCGGGAGTTTGCGGGGAACGTCGCGACGTCGAGACAGGGCGCCGCCGAAGTTCGAAGCCGAGCGCGAGAGGTGTCGACGGGACGCTGCGCCCGGGGGTGCGCTCGACCGGCCCGAGCGCCGATTTCCACGCGGGCTCGTTCGGCTTCTGGGCCGCGCGCAACTGCTGAGTTTCCGCGCAGACGAGAAGCGTTGCGGCAATGTGCTTGCAGCGCAGACCGACCGGGCAGGTGCAGGATGCTCGCTCGACGGCATACACGGTGCTCGAGGGAACGAGAGCGATGGTGCAGCGATACGGGTGCCGGGCGTTGCCCGAGACCGCCGAGGTGAGAACCCGCGCATCGGCATTCCAGGTCATGTCGGTGACGGCTCCGCCTGCGGCGTATGAGCGTGCACGCTGAAGCATCGCGGGTGAGACGAACGTCGCCGCGGCATCGGGGGCGATGCGGGGAAGCGCGTCGAGTGTCACGCCTCACATGTTCTCACGCGGAGGCCCCGGCACTCATTTACGATTGTGTTCATGGTGAATATGGCCGAGGCCCTTGAACGACTTCAGACGCTCGCCGACTCACCGATCGTGCAGCGTGTCTCACAGGCGTTCTCCGCAGCCGGGCGCGAGCTCTCGCTCGTCGGCGGTCCGGTGCGCGATGCGATGCTCGGTGTGCCGGTGCACGACTACGACTTCACGACCGACGCCCGGCCGGACGAGATCCTCCAGATTGTCACACCCATCTCGACGGCGCAGTGGGACATCGGCCGAGAGTTCGGAACGATCGGCGCGCGCATCACGACGGGCGAGGGAACGGATGCTGTCTCCGACACCGTCGAGATCACCACCTACCGTGCCGATGCCTACGACGGCGAGACGCGCAAGCCACTCGTTGCGTTCGGCGACGTGCTCGACGACGACCTCAAGCGCCGCGACTTCACCGTGAACGCCATGGCGCTTCGTGTGCCCGACGTGAAGCTTGTCGACCCACACGGCGGCGTCGAAGATCTGCTCGATGCGACACTGCGCACGCCGTCGTCGCCCGAGGTGAGCTTCGGCGACGATCCCCTGCGCATGCTGCGCGCCGCGCGGTTCTCCAGTCAGCTGGGGTTCCACGTAGCCGACGAGGTTCAGGATGCCATGCAGGCGATGGCTGACAGCATCCGGATGGTCTCGGCCGAGCGGGTTCAGGGTGAGCTGGCGAAGCTGCTCTGCACCGATGCCCCCGGCGGCGGCATCCGGCTGCTTGTCGACACAGGCCTTGCCGAGATCGTCCTGCCCGAGGTGCCCGCTCTGCGCCTCGAAACCGATGAGCATCATCACCACAAGGACGTCTACGAACACTCCCTGACCGTGCTGGATCAGGCGATCGGCCACGAGCGGCGCCGGCATCCGGGTGCGCAGCCCGACCTCGTGCTGCGTTTGGCCGCGCTGCTGCACGACATCGGCAAGCCGGCGACACGCAAGCTTGAGCCGGGCGGTGCCGTGAGCTTCTACCACCACGATGTGGTCGGGGGGAAGCTGGCGAAGAAACGGTTGAAGGCGCTGCGATTCGATAAAGAGACCATCACCTCGGTGGCGCGCCTGATCGAACTGCACCTGCGCTTCTTCGGATACAGCGAAGGTGCGTGGACCGATTCGGCCGTGCGTCGCTACGTGCGCGATGCGGGCGATCTGCTCGAGCGACTGCACATTTTGACGCGTGCTGACGTGACGACCCGCAACACCCGCAAGGCCGAGCGTCTCGCGTTCGCCTACGACGACCTCGAGAAGCGCATCGCCGAGCTCAAGGAGCAGGAAGGGCTCGAAGCTGTGCGCCCGGAGCTCGACGGCAATCGCATCCAGGAGGTCCTCGGCATTCGCCCCGGACCCGAGATCGGCGAAGCATACAAGTGGCTGCTTGAGCTGCGCCTTGACGAGGGCACGCTCGGCGAAGACGAGGCGGAGCGCCGGCTGAAGGAGTGGTGGAGCACCCGCAGCGCGTAGCCGCACGGCATCCGCCCCTGCCCCAGCGTGGCAGCTCGGGCGTCGACTGGTCGTGCCCGAGCGCCTACCAGTCGTGAACAGTGCCGTCCTGCAGCCGATTCACCGGGAGATAGGCGGGCGAGTACTCGAATGAACCGGCGAGTTCGTCGTCGTATTCGACGCCGAGTCCAGGTGCATCGCCGGGGTGGAGCAGCCCGTTCTCAAATGTGTAACTGGTGCGGAAGACCCGGAGCGTGTCATCCGAGTGCTTCATGTACTCCTGGATGCCGAAATTGTGGATGGCCAGATCGAGGTGCAGGGCAGCCGCCTGGCCGACAGGAGAGACATCGGTCGGGCCGTGGAACCCCGACTTGATCTGATAGATCGCGGCGAAATCCATGAGCTTCTTCAAGGCCGTTATGCCGCCGGTGTGGGTGACGGCGCTGCGGACGTAGTCGATCAGCTGCTCGGTGATGAGGGTCTGATAGTCGAAGACCGAATTGAACACCTCGCCGATCGCCAAGGGCGTCGTTGTCTGCGAGCGCACGCGTCGCAGTGCCTCCTGATTCTCGCCCGGTGTGCAGTCTTCAAGCCAGAACACGTCGTACGGCTCAAGCGATTTTCCGAGGATCGCCGCTTGATTGGGGGTGAGCCTGTGGTGGCCGTCATGCAACAGCGGGAGCTCCGGCCCGAACTCATCGCGGACGGCGGCGAAGACGGTGGGAATGTGCCGCAGGTAGGCGCGCGAGTCCCAAGACTCTTCGGAAGGCGCGGCGCCTCGCGAGGCTGGCTCGTAGTCGTACCGCTGGCCCGGCTTCTGGTCGGAGGCGACTCCATACACCTGCCCGAGGCCCGGGACGCCGGTCTGGATGCGAATCGCGGCGAAGCCCTCGTCGAGGTGATTGCGGATCGAGGTGAACAGTGAGGGTATGTCAGATCCCGAGGCGTGGCCGTAAGCGAGCGCCCCGCGTCTGGATGCACCGCCGAGCAGCTGGTAGACGGGCAGGCCCGCGATCTTTCCCTTGATGTCCCACAGGGCGACGTCGACGGCGGCGATCGCGGCCATCGTGACGGGGCCGCGACGCCAGTATGCACCGCGGTACAGGTACTGCCACATGTCCTCGATGTTCTGCGGGTCGCGTCCGATCAGAATCGGAACCAGGTGATCGCGCAGGTACGACGCGACGGCAAGCTCTCGTCCGTTGAGCGTGGCATCGCCCAGCCCGGTCGTGCCGTCGGATGTGGTGATGCGCAGGGTGACGAAGTTTCGGCCGGGGCTGGTGATCAGCACCTCGGCGCGTTCGATTGTCGACATTGACGTCTCTTTCTTGAGGGAATCGGATGCTACAGAGCAGCGGTTGTGCGAGGAGCGAAGGCGAGCTTCGGAAGATCGTAGGTGAGGTCGCGCGCGGTCTCGTGGGCTTCGTCGATGCTGAGCAGACCTGTGGCGACGAGTTTCGCGAGGTAGCCGGCGTCCATGCGCCGTGCGAGGTCGTGTCGGGCGGGGATCGACGCGAACGCCCGGGTGTCGTCCACGAAGCCGCTCGTGTTGTAGAAGCCGGCGGTCTCGGTCGTAAGCTCGCGGAATCGTGCCATTCCGCCCGGGGAGTCGAGAAACCACCACGGGGCTCCGAGTCGAACAGTCGGGTACGCTCCGGCGAGCGGTGCCAGCTCTCGTGAGTACACGGTCTCGTCGATGGTGTAGAGGACCACACGGAACCGCGGATCGAGCCCGAAGGCGTCAAGCATCGGGCGCAGTGCACGCGTGAATTCCACCTGCACGGGAATGTCAAAGCCGTTGTCCGTGCCGAACTCGGTGGCGATGGCGCTGCTGTGGTCCCGCAAGACCCCCGGGTGTATCTGCATCACCAGGCCGTCGTCGAGCGACATACGCGCATTCTCGAACAGCATGTTCGCGCCGAAAGCTGCAGCCCCGGCAGCATCCGCCGTGCCCGCAAGCGCCGCATCGAACAGTGCCTGTGCGTCGACCGGATCGAGAGGCGTCGTGTCGGCGGTTGCCGGGCCGTGGTCGCTTGCTCGGGCGCCGGCCGCGGCGAACGCGGATCGGCGCTGACGCACGGCCTCGAGGAAAGAACGGTAATCGACGACGTCAATGCCGCTGGCTTCGGAGAGCGCTCGGATCTGCTCCGGCCAGTCGGGGCGGGTGAGCTCGTGCAGGGCATCCGGGCGGAAGGTCGGGATGACACGGTCGCCCCACCCGTCTGCGCGCAACCGTGCGTGGTCGTCGAGCGGAGAGGCAGCAGGGTCCGTCGTCGCGAGAATCTCGATCCCGAAGCTGTCGAAGAGCGGGCGCATACGCGACTCGGGGCGGGAGAGAACCTCGCTGAGCTCGTCGAAGAGCGCGTCGGCGGTGTCGGCGCTCGGCTCGGTGTCGATGCCGAAGACGGCGACGAGTTCATGTTCGAGCCAGTATCGCGTCGGGGTTCCGCGGAAGAGCCTCCAGTTTTCGCAGAATCGGCGCCAGATCTCTCGATGGACTGCCTGGGTACTCTCGGCGTTTTCACCTCGGCTCGCACGGTTGGGAACTCCGAGCTCGGCCTGGGAGAGCCCCTGGGAGACGAGCATCCGTCTCAGATAATGATCGGGGATGACGAACAACTCCGCCGGGTCGCCGAACGCGTCGTTTCGCGCGATCGCCCCCGCGTCCACATGGCCGTGCATGCTGATCAGAGGCAACGAGGCAATGCCGGCGTAGAGTTCGCGGGCGATGGCCCTCAGCGCGGGCTCTGGTGGAAGCGCGCGGTCGGGATCCAGAGTCAGCTTTCTCGGCATTCTGCGTCCTTTCATGAAACAAGAACTGTTCTTGTTTCATAACGATGTGCCATGCGACAGCCACGATGCCGCCGCAGATTCACACACTATAGCGCGAGATTTCGAGGATCAAAAGGAAGATTTGGCGGCAGGAACGAGTGGGTGCGAATGAAAATCAATGAAACGCTTGACCCAGAATGAAAAGGTTTGCATAATCAGGGAAAGACAGCACAAGGCGGTGCCCATGGCAGTGACAATCCGAGACGTGGCGAAAGAAGCCGGAGTCTCAATCTCGACAGTTTCCCGCGCCCTCTCGTCGCCAAACAAGGTTGCGGACGCGACGCGAGAGGCGGTCGAATCCGTCGTCGTGCGGCTCGGGTACCGCCCCAACAAGAACGCCCGCGGCCTCATCACCGGCCGCAGCGGAACGATCGGCCTCATCATCCCCGACCTGGAGAACCCATACTTCGGAGCGGTGAGCAAGGGCGTGCAGGAGCGTGCGCGCGCTGCCGGCTATTCGGTCTACATCGGTGACTTCGATGAAGACCCAAGCATCGAGAGCACAGTTGTCAGGTCCCTCGCCAAACAGGTCGATGGCATCATCATGTGTTCGCCTCGTTCGACTGACGTCGAATTGGGGCGGCTGACCTCACTCGTGCCGACGGTTCTCGCGAACAGAAAGTTCGCTGACGTTCCGTCCATCGTCTTCGACAACGGCGGCATGCTCCGCGTGCTTCGACACCTGACAGCACTCGGCCACACGACGATCGCGTACGCCGGAGGTCCCGAGCAATCGTGGTCACACCGGCATCGCTCCGAGGCATTTCAGGAGTTCGGCGAGGCTCACGGTACGACTGAACTCATTGAACTCGGAAGCTTCCCGCCGAACTTCGGTGGAGGTGTCCAAGCCGCCGACCTTGCGCTGGCCAGCGGCGCAACAGCTGTCGTTGCATACAACGACCTGATCGCGCTCGGCCTGCTCGACCGGTTGCGAGAACGAGGGGTGTCCGTCCCCGAGCAGATCAGCATTGTCGGGTTCGACAACGTGGCAGTCTCAACATTCGTTCGCCCCAACCTGACGACCATTGACCAGCCAAGAAAGCATATGGGGCGCATGGCCGCTGATCTTCTGCTCAGCATTCTTGACGCGGACGATGCCGAATCCACTCACATCCCTCGGCAGCTTCCCGTGGACCTCGTCGTTCGGCAATCGACAGGCGAGGCTCCCTTGAGTCGCCGGGCAACGGGCACAACAACAGCGTCGTGACAGAGGTGTCACGACAATCATCACGGAAGGAACACGCATGCGTGTCACGAAACAAGCAGTCATGGTATCCGCCCTTGCGGCGGGTGCTCTCATGCTCACGAGTTGCACGGCACCGGGGTCGTCGTCAGACGACTCGGCTGCGGCAGACGCGGGGAACGTGCCCGATAAACCATCTGCGGCCGTCACTCTGAACATCCTCGACGTTGCTGGCGCTCAGAAAGAGGTCGGCGCCATGGTTGACGACTTTGTCGCGGAGCACTCGGACATCATCTCTGCCGTCAACTGGGAGAGCGGAGGGTCTCCCGACCTTGTCGGAACCATCAAGCCTCAGGTCGACAGCGGCGATATCCAGGTTGATCTTGTGTTCACCGGGAACGACGGGCTGTCGGCGGGAATCGGTCAAGACCTCTGGGTTCCATTGGTTACCGACTATGGTGACCGCCTGAGCAACCAAGAGAATTACCTGGAACCCGCAGCGAACATGCAGGAGCTTGCCGATGGTTTCGGGGCGGTCGTCTCGTACTACCCGTCCGGCCCACTTCTCAACTACAACCCGAAGGAAGTCGATGATGTGCCGTCGACGCCGGAGGAGCTGCTTGCCTGGGCGGAGGCACACCCGGGCAAGTTCGGTTATGCTCGGCCGGCGAACTCGGGCCCCGGTCGCACGTTCCTCATGGGGCTTCCGTACATCCTGGGAGACGACGACCCCACCGATCCGGAGAACGGCTGGGACAAGACCTGGGAGTACCTGGAACAGCTTGGTGAGTACGTCTCCAACTACCCGACGGGGACGGGACAGGTCGTCTCCAACATGGCAGACGGCACCTGGACGCTCATTCCTACGACGACGGGATGGGACATCAATCCGCGCGCCGAAGGCTCCCTGCCTGAATGGATTGAGGCAGCGGCATTCGACGACTTCACGTGGGTGACCGATGCGCACTACGCCGTCGTTCCGAAAGGACAGTCGGCAGACAAGCTGTCGGCGATCCTGCTTCTGCTCCAGGACATGCTGACGCCCGAGCAGAACGCGAAAGCATATGACCACGGCTACTTCTACCCGGGACCGGCCGTCAAGGACGCCACACTCGATCTTGCACCGCAGGAAAGTCAGGACGTCATCGCCGAGTTCGGGCGTGACTGGTACGACGACTTGATCGAGAAGATGCCGAAGGAGACCCCTCTCACGCCAGATCAAATGGTCAAGGCCTTCGACATCTGGGACCGCACGATCGGCGTCGGAAAGTACGAGGACGAGTAATTCATGGGTATCACTGCGACGAAATTTGGTGCACTCGAGCTTGTGAATGTCGGGCGCAGCTTCGGGGGCCAGGCCGCCCTGGCTGATCTGTCCCTCACGATCGAGGCAGGCGAGTTCATTGCCCTCCTCGGTCCGAGCGGATGCGGAAAGTCGACGGCGCTCAACTGCCTTGCCGGTCTGCTTCCCCTCACTCATGGACAGGTGCTGATCGACGGGAAGCGCGTTGACGTGCTTCCCGCCGAGAAGCGCGACTTCGGAATGGTCTTTCAGAACTACGCGCTCTTTCCGCACCTCTCCGTACACAAGAACGTCGCGTTCGGCCTGCAGATGCGGGGTGTTCCGCGTGACGAGGTCAACAAGCGCGTGACAGAGGCACTCATGCTCGTGAAGCTCGACGCGCACGCGAAGAAGCTGCCGGGGCAGCTGTCGGGTGGCCAACAGCAACGCGTCGCGATTGCCCGCGCCATTGTTCTCGAGCCTCGGCTCGTGCTGATGGATGAGCCGCTCTCCAATCTGGACGCGAAACTGCGGATCGAAATGCGTTCTGAGATCCGTCGCCTCCATCAGACTCTCGGTCTCACGACGATTTACGTGACGCACGATCAGGAGGAGGCGCTTTCTCTCGCCGACCGTCTCGTGGTGCTTCGTGACGGCCATGTTCAGCAGATCGGAACGCCGCAGGAACTGCACGACAGCCCGGCGAACTGGCACGTCGCCGACTTCATGGGCTATCGCAACCTCCTCGACGTCGCCGTCGACGTGGTAAACGACACGACAGCAACGGTGTCCGGCGGCGGAATGTCATTGGTCGGCACCCGGGTCGGATCTGTCGCGCCAGGGGAGAGCGCTCGAGTGGCTATCAGACCCCATGACCTGATCGTCGGCACGTCCGCTACCGGGCCGAACGCGATTTCCGGCACGGTCATCGCGTCCGAATACCAAGGGCGCGAGTTCGCGCTCGAGGTCGAGACGGATCACGGCCAGCGGCTCCATGTCACGGCGGAGACCGCTCCGGCAGCCGGATCCGCCGTCACGGTGACCGTTGCTCCGGAACGTGTGCTCGTCTACCCGGAGTCATTGACCGGACACGGGGCAGCGCTCGCGCCGCTGCCCGTCGGGGCTGGTGCCTCGTGAGCGCGACTCTCGAGAAGCCAGCCGACACCGCGGCGAAGCGCAGCACGGCCAGCCTGTCTCACCGATTGGCCGAACGCGGCATCGATGCGCGGTTGTGGATGCTGCTGCCCGCCCTCGTCTTCATCGTCGCTCTGTTCATCTATCCGTTCGCCTACGGGATCGGTCTGACGGTTCAGCCGCTCGATCGCACGGTCGACGCGTGGGGCGGAGGGATCTTCGCGAACTACGTTCAGTTCTTCAACGATCCGTTCATCTTTGATTCGATCTGGTTGACGATGAGGCTCGCGCTCCCCGCCGCACTCTTCAACGTCCTGGTGTCGATTCCTCTCGCCTTCAAACTCAGGGGAAAGTTTCGCGGCAAGCGCTTGATGTCGACGCTCCTTGTGCTCCCGATCACGCTCGGCACCGTTCTCACGGCACAGGGGCTGCTGATCTTTGCGGGTCGTCAGGGATGGTTGAACCGATTCCTGCTCGACATGAACCTGATCGATCAGCCGCTGCAGCTCGTCAATAACTATCTCGGCGTGATGTTCTCGCTCATCATCTCGGGTTTCCCATTCGCCTTTCTGCTCGTGTCGTCGTATTTATCGGGCATAGACCCGTCGCTTGAGGCGGCGGCGAAGACTCTGGGGGCCAATTGGCGTCAGCGGTTCATCCGGGTGACGCTTCCGCTTCTCGCACCGGGTCTCGCGACGACGTTCATTCTCACGTTCGTCCTCGCCTTCAGCGTCTTCCCCTCGGCCCGGCTTGTCGGTGATCCGGGCGGAAGCACCCGCGTGATGGCGCTGATGGCGTATCGCGCATTCGGCGAGCAGCAGAACTACAGCATGGCCTCGACCATCGCGATCGTGATGGGCGTCGTCGAACTCCTCGTCATTGCCATCGTCCTACTCGGGCGGTCGTTTCTCTACAAAGGATCAACAGGAGGTAAGGGCTGATGTCTGAATCCGCCACTGCCGCTCGCGCGCCAGGCAGCCGCAAACGCACGGACACCGCCTCCCGGCGCACAGACCGCGCCCCGGGCCAGCGCTCGCTTGCTGCCTCACCGGGAACCTGGCTCGTCTGGGCCGGCATCGCCGCCTTCTTCATCTTTCTCTTCGGCATCCTCATCAGCGTGTTCGTCGATTCCGTTGGGAAAAGCTGGTTCACCACGTGGCTGCCTCTGGAGTACACGACGGACTGGTACGGCGAATCCTGGGAGCGGTTCGAGCTCGCCCACGTCATCGGCGTGACGCTCATCGTCTCGTTCAGCGTCGTCGCGATCTCGATTCTCATTGGCGTGCCAGCGTCGTACGTCTTGGCCCGACGTGACTTCCCCTTCAAACGGGTGGTGACTGCACTCTTCCTTCTTCCCGTGCTGATCCCGCCGATCACGTTTGGAATCCCGCTTGCCACGGTGATGTACAACTTCGGCCTCGGCCGATCTCTGATCGCAGTGATTCTCGTCAATCTCGTTCCGTCTGTGCCGTTCGTCATCATCACGATGACGCCGTTCATCGAACAGATCAATCCGACAATCGAGAACGCCGCGCGCATGTGCGGCGCCGGAATGCGTCACGTCTTCGTGCGCATTCTCGGGCCGCTCCTCGTTCCTGGCATCCTCGCGGCGGCCATCCTCGTTCTCGTGCGCACGGTCGGCATGTTTGAGCTGACGTTCCTCGTCTCCGGGCCAGGATCTGACACGCTCGTTGTCGCCATCTACCGGGCGATGACCTCGGCAGGGGGCGCTGAGCCCCGCCCGCTCGTGTCATCGATGGCCGTCATGTACACCGTCATGATGCTCGTCATCCTGATCATCGCTCTGCGATTCGTGAACCCGACCCAGCTGGTGGCGCGTGTGCGTGACTCTGACGATGACTGAGCGCGTCCCGCGGCTCTCACGGGCGACGCTTGACTCCGTGAACCGGTCATCACTCGTCAGTGGGCCTCCGTCGTGGTCCGCCGACGTCAGCGTCGGGATCGTGCACTTCGGCGTCGGGGCGTTCCATCGGGCACACCAGGCGGTCTACTCGGAGGACGCGATGGCGGCGACGGGTCAGCGCAACTGGGGCATCCTCGGAGTCACCGGAAGGACGGATGCTGCTGTGACGCAGCTGCAACCGCAAGACGGGCTCTTCACCGTGATCACCCGCTCAACGAGGGGCGACACCGCACGGATCGTTGGCTCGCTGCGTGCCGTCCACTGGCCAGGAGATGACTCAGCCGAGATCGCCGATATGCTCGCGTCGCCAGCTGTTCACCTCGCAACCCTGACGATCACTGAGAAGGGGTACCGGCTGACGTCCGCAGGAACCGTCGACTTCTCGCTCCCCGAGGTCAGAGCCGATGTCTCCGTCATCTGTCGCGAACTCACTGACGGGTCGCCGTGCACGGAGCCCTCCCTCACTCCACTGGGCCTGCTCGTGCGGGGACTCGCGCGTCGCTACCGCAACGGCGCACGGCCCTTCACTGTGCTGCCCTGCGACAACATTCCACAGAATGGGGCCGTCACACGCGCTGCCGTTCGAGAGCTCGCCGCCGCCGTCGCTCGCTCGACTGCGGTTGACGTCTCCGGGTTCTCGACGTGGCTTGAGCGGGGCGTCGCCTTCCCATCAAGCGTCGTCGACCGTCTGGTTCCCGCGGCAACGCCCCGTGACCTCGCGGAGGGCGAGAAGCTGCTCGGTCTGCGCGACGAAGGCCTTGTCGTAGCCGAGGAGTACAGCCAGTGGGTGATCGAAGACGCGTTTGCCGGGCCGCGCCCGGAATGGGAGCGTGTCGGTGCGATCCTGACAGACGACATCAGGCCATACGAGCATGCCAAACTCCGTGTGCTGAACGCCGCACACTCGATGTTCGCGTATCTGGGCGCCCTCGCCGGCTACGCCACGATCGCTGAGGCCGTGGCAGACACCTTCCTGCGCGAGCGCGTCAACGAGGCACTCACAGTCGACGTGCTCCCGACGCTCACGGCGCCTCGTGGGCTCGACCTGCCGACCTACCGCGACGTCGTGCTCGACAGGTTCGGAAACCCGGCACTCGCCCACACGACACGGCAGGTCGCGTCTGATGGCTCGCTGAAAGTTCCCCTGCGCATCATCAGCACCGTGCGCTCGCGGCTGGCCTCGGGGCATGTGCCGCAGGGGCTCGCTCTCGCGCTCGCCGCGTGGATCGCCTTCGTCGCCGAGAGCATGCGTGACGGAGCGCCACCGCTCGATGACCCGCAAGCCGAGATGCTGCACGCGGCAGTGAGAGACCCGGATGCGCCTGAGTGCGACCCGGAGCGACTCGTCGATCGAGTCTTCGCCCTTCGTTCGATCGTCCCAGCGGACGTGGCGGAGCACACAGAGTTCCGGGACGCCGTCGTCGCGAAGCTCGCCGATGTGGCGGCGATCGTGGCCGCCCCGCTCGCGTAGCCGAGCGGCATCCGGAGCCTGTTGCTGTCGGCAGTCGATACGATTGACGATATGCCTGGCGTGAGCGACACCGTGAAGCCCGCGGTGTCACGACAACCGCGCATGCGCCCATCGCGGGTTCCCGGAAGGCGAAGGCGACGCGACACCACGACGGCGTACACACTCCTCGCTCCGAGCCTGTTCGGGTTCGCCGCGTTTCTGCTGTTCCCGATTCTCGTCGTTGTATGGCTCAGTTTTCATCACTGGGATCTGCTCAGCACCCCCACCTGGGCCGGTGCCGACAACTACGGAACGGTCCTCGGCGACGCCGCCTTCCTCAACTCCCTTGCGGTCACCGCCGTGTTCGTCTGCCTCGTGATCCCCGTGCAGACCGCGTTCGGTCTCGTAGCCGCGTCGTTTCTCACTCGTGGTCTCCCATGCAGCGCCGTCTTTCGCGTCATCTATGTGCTTCCGTGGATCAGTGCGCCGCTCGCTCTCGGCATCGTGTGGAAGTGGATCCTCGCGCCGACGAATGGTCTGCTCAACACGCTGATCGGCGAGCGTGTCGAGTGGCTGACGAGCCCCGCGCTCGCGCTGCCCAGTGTCGCGGCCGTCGTGGTCTGGACGAACGTCGGATACGTCACGCTCTTCTTCGTCGCCGGGATGCTGGGCATTCCGCAGCACATCATCGATGCCGCCCGCATCGACGGCGCTGGCCCGATCGCCCTCTTCTGGCGCATTAAGCTGCCGCTGCTCAGGCCCACGATGTTCTTCGTCCTCGTGACGAGCGTGATCAGCGTCTTTCAGCTCTTCGATCAGATCTACGCACTGACCAAGGGCGGCCCCCACGCGGTTACGGACTCCGGCACACTGGGCTACACCGACGTCGTCGCCATGCGTCTCTACACCGAGGCGTTCTCGACGTTCAATGTTGGCAAAGCGGGAGTGATCGCCGTCATCCTGCTCGGGTTGCTCGTGCTCATTACGCTGGCGCAGCAGCTGTATTTCCGGAAGCGGACGACATATGACCTCTCATGACGTGAGGCGCAACCGGATGCTGCCGGCCGCAGCACCAGGAACGCCGCGCCGTGCGCTGAAGGCCGTGGCTGTGTACGTGGTTCTGCTGGTCGGTGCAGCGCTCACCCTCCTGCCGTTCGTGTTCAGCGTGACCACGGCCTTCACCTCGCCGACGCAGTTCGCCCGGGAGGGAGCCGCGTCCGTGCCGAATCCGGTGACCCTGGTCAACATCGGTGAGCTGTTTGCCGGAGGTCACAGTTTCGGTCGTGCCCTCGGGGTCACTGTCGCCATGACTGTCGTGCTGCTTGTCGGCCAGCTGTGCTTCTCAATCATGGCCGCGTATGCCTTCGCCCGCATCGAGTTCCCCGGGCGCAGCATCCTGTTCTGGGCGTACCTGTCGGGGCTCATGGTTCCACCCGTCGTGCTCGTCGTGCCCCTGTATCTGATGATGGTCGAGCTGGGACTTCGCAACACTTTCTGGGGGCTTGTTCTGCCGTTCCTTTTCGGAAGTCCGTATGCAATCTTCCTGTTGAGAGAGTATTTCCGAACCATTCCGCGCGACCTTGTCGACGCCGCCCGCATTGACGGCGCCGGGCATTTTCGCATAATGACGGGTATCGTGGTTCCGTTGTCACGGCCAATCATCGTCACCCTGGCCCTCATCACCGTCGTTACGCAGTGGAACAGCTTTCTCTGGCCTCTCGTGGTCACGACGGGTGAGACGTGGGGTGTGATCACGGTTGCGACAGCGAGCCTCCAATCTCAGTACACGAGCAATTGGACGCTGGTGATGGCAGCAACGACGATAGCCCTCGTCCCGCTGGCGGTGGTGTTCCTGATCTTTCAGAAGCACATCGTGAGATCCATCACCATCACCGGTTTCAAATAGAGAAAGACCCGAATGGCGAAGCGAATCCTGAAAAGCGCGGCGATTGCCGCAGCATCCGCCCTGATGCTGTCTGCCTGCGCTGCGTCTGACACCACCGAGGCAAGCACGACGACCGTGAGCTTCCGGCTCTGGGACGAGACTGTTGCGCAGGCGTATGAGGCATCGTTCGACGAGTTCGAGAAGCAGAACCCGAACATCACGGTGAACATCAACGTCGTGCCCTGGGGTGACTACTGGACGAAGCTGCGCACCGATGTCGCGGGCGGCACCATGGACGACGTGTTCTGGATCAACAATTCGTACTACGGGGCCTATGTGGACTCCGGCAACCTCATGGACGTCGGTGCTGTGATGGGCGCCTCGGCGGCCGAAGCCTGGGAGCCAAGCGTCGTCGACCAGTTCACACGCAACGACACGTTGTGGGGCGTGCCTCAGCTGTACGACGCGGGGATCGCCGTGTACTACAACGCCGATCTTCTCGAGAAAGCGGGCGTTGACCCTGAGGCTCTCGACGATCTCACGTGGGACCCAGAGGAGCCCAAGAACGATACGTATCTGGCGATGGCGAAGAAGCTGACGATCGATGCGAACGGCAAAACGGCCGAGACTGAAGCGTTCGATGAGAAGAACATCGCCCAGTACGGCACGAACCTCGCCTACGACCTGCAGGCCGTGCTGCTTCCGTTCATCGGATCGAACGGCGGGCACTTCCAAGATGGCGACGAGTTCGCGTTCGCCGATGACAAGTCTGCACAGGCCATCGACTACCTCGTGAAGGCGATCAACAAGCAGCACGTCGCTCCCTCTGCCGCTGACACGAATGACGACGGTGACTTCAGTCTCAACACGTTCACGCAGGGCAAGATGGCGCTCTTTCAGTCCGGTCTCTACAACCTCAAGAATGTCTCACAGAACGCCGACTTCGGCTGGGGGGTCGCCATGCTTCCGGCCGGCCCCGAGGGGCGTGTGTCGGTGACGAACGGCATCGTGGCCGCGGGCAATGCGGCGAGCGAGAATAAGGATGCTGTCAAGAAGGTGCTCGGCTGGCTCGGAAGCGAAGAGGGCAACGCGTATCTTGGGGTTGACGGTGCTGCCGTTCCTGGCGTGGTCGCCGCGCAGGACACCTACTTCGACTTCTGGAAGAAGAAGGATGTCGACGTGTCCCCATTCTTCGACGTTGTCTCCGACGGCAAGACCATTCCCGCGCCGACCGGCCCGAACTACAGCAAGGGCTTCGAGCAGTACGACCCGATCTTCAAAGAGATCTTCGCGGGGACGGTGAAGCCGCTCGACGGTCTTGAACAGGCGCAGGCAGCCGCGAACGGGGCGATCGGCGCCGACGGCTGATTCACGCGTTCGCATGACGCCCCGTGGTCGGGTATCATAGCCAAGTTGCCTGTGTTCGGTTCCGAATACGGGGGACGATGCTACAACCCTCCTGTTGCAGAACGCCTGCAGCCGATCAAGACCGAAGGAGGTGGGTTAGTGACGCATCAGTACGAACTCATGGTCATCCTCGACCCGGAGATTGACGAGCGCACGGTTGCACCGAGCCTCGACAAGTTCCTCAATGTGATCCGCAACGACGGTGGAACCGTCGATAACGTGGACATCTGGGGCCGTCGCCGTCTCGCTTACGAGATCAACAAGAAGGCCGAGGGCATCTACGCCGTCGTCGACTTCACCGCGACGAGCGAGTCCACGAAGGAACTCGACCGCCAGCTCAAGCTCTCTGAGGCTGTCATGCGCACCAAGGTGCTCCGCGCTGAAGAGGCCATTGCTCAGGTCGCATCCGAGGCCAAGCGCGCCGAGGCCAAGGCCGCGCGCAAGGCAAGCAAGGGCGCCTAGTCCCATGGCTGGCGAGACCGTCATCACCGTGGTGGGCAACCTCACCGCCGATCCCGAGCTGCGCTACACACAGTCGGGGCTCGCGGTTGCCAACTTCACCATCGCGTCCACTCCCCGCACGTTCGACCGTCAGGCGAACGAGTGGAAGGACGGAGAGGCTCTCTTCCTCCGCGCGAGCGTCTGGCGTGAATTCGCCGAGCACGTCGCTGGCAGTCTCACCAAGGGCAGCCGCGTCGTCGCTCAGGGGCGCCTCAAGCAGCGTTCGTTCGAGACCCGCGAGGGCGAGAAGCGCACAGTGATCGAACTCGACGTTGACGAGATCGGTCCGAGCCTCCGCTACGCGACAGCTCAGGTCACGCGCGCACAGTCGTCCGGCGGGGGGCAGAACCGCAACCAGGCGGCCACCTACCAGAACGACGAGCCGTGGGCACCCGCAGCGCCGTCTCAGCCGCAGGGTGGCGGAGACGGATGGGCGAACCCCGGAAGCTACGGCGACGAGACCCCGTTCTAATCACACGGATGTGATGGCGCCAAGCGACATCACATCAGAATCTTCACGAAGAGGAAACCACTATGGCTGGAAAGTCGAGCGGCCAGGGCCGCAAGTCTTCCCGCGGCAAGGGTGCGAAGGCATCCGCCCCGGCGAAGTCAATCCGTGTCGGCGTCATTGACTACAAAGACGTCGCCACGCTCCGCAAGTTCATCTCAGAGCGCGGTAAGATCCGTGCTCGCCGCATCACCGGTGTCTCCGTGCAGGAGCAGCGCCTGATCGCACGGGCAATCAAGAACGCCCGCGAAATGGCTCTTCTGCCCTACGCCGGCTCGGGCCGCTAAGGAGTACACGAATGTCAAAAGTTATTCTGACGCACGAGGTCACTGGCCTCGGTGCCCCCGGTGATGTCATCGAGGTCAAGAACGGCTATGCCCGCAACTACCTCGTCCCGCAGGGTTTCGCGACCCCGTGGACGCGTGGTGGCGAGAAGCAGGTCGAGCAGATCAAGGCGGCCCGTGCCGCTCGCGAGCTCGAGACCCTTGAAGAGGCGAAGGCACTCAAGGACGCCATCGAAGCGAACGCGATCACGTTGACCGTCAAGGCGGGCCGCGAGGGCCGTCTGTTCGGTTCGGTGAAGCCGGGCGACATCGCCGCGGCAATCGCTGAAGCCGGAATCGGCGAGATCGACAAGCGCAAGGTCGAGATCCCGAGCGCCATCAAGGCCACGGGCTCCCACGAGGCGACGCTTCGCCTGCGTGAGGACGTCTCGGCGACGATCTCCCTTCGGGTGGTCGCTGCCAAGTAGCGCACTGACGAAGACGCGAGGCGGGCCGATGGGCCGCCTCGCGTTTTTGTGTGCATAGATGTCTGCATGGGCATTTGTCTGTGCGTCTCCCTGGGCGACTCTGTGCCGTCGCCGGAGGGCTCTGCCATATGAGTCGCACAGGGCGGGCAGGCAAGCCCTGAAGCTGCGCGCTCTGCTGCTGTTGACGTCACCCGTCGCCGGGGGCAGAACGCGCTCTGTGATGCGTCGCGAAATGTGCGCTTAGGGCTTGCGCACGCGCGAATGTGATGCTATTTTTCCGCTCATTTGTGCACAGGCACGGTGCCATTCTCCAACCCTCAACCACTGCTTCAAACGCTTTCTCTGTCCACACTGTGTGGAATTAGAAATCCCTGGTCAGAGGTGCTAAAAAAGTTTTGCTCCCCAAGTTGTCCACAGCTATCCACATCAGTTGCCCACAGGACTCTCGGCGTTTCGCGCAGGTTCTCCACATAGTTATCCACAGGCTGATTTGGGGGATGTGCGAGGGGTCTCTAGGGTTAGTCAGCAGACCGGTCGCGAACGTACGCGCAAGCAGGCCAGCGGCCGATGTCAGCGGGTGCTGATTCACTTGACTCGTGGCTCGGACGATGGCGTCCGGCCGCGGTCAAGGTCAGGCACTTCGGTGTCGCTCACGTGGGCTGTGTCGTTCACGTGGGCTGTGCCATTCAAATGGGCTGTGCCATTCAAATGGTGAAAAGGGGGAGGTCAGTTCGTGTCGATCGCGCATCTTGAGGCTGGTGGCGGAGCAGGTCCCGACGCCGAGCGTCCCTACGAGCGCACCCCACCGCACGATCTCCTCGCCGAGCAGTCGACTCTCGGCGGAATGATGCTGTCGAAGGATGCCGTTGCCGACGTCGTTGAGCTCGTGCGCGGTGCCGACTTCTACATTCCGAAGCACGAGATCATCTTCGATGCGATGCTCTCCCTCTACTCGCATGGTGAGCCCACCGATGTCATTGCGGTGACAGACGAACTCGTCAAGCAGGGCGAGCTCCAGCGTGCGGGCGGTGCCGACTACCTGCACACGCTCACTTCGCTGGTGCCCACGGCGGCGAACGCCGGTTTTTACGCGTCGATCGTCTCCGAGCGCGCGATGCTGCGCCGCCTCGTCGAGGCGGGAACACGCATTGTGCAGATGGGGTATTCAGGCGAGGGCGAGGTTCTTGACCTCGTCAATAACGCTCAGGCCGAGATCTACTCGGTTTCCGGTGACGAGACGGCAGAAGACTACGTGCCCCTGACGACGGCTGTGGACGCCGCTGTCGAAGAGATCGAAGCGGCGAGCGGTCGCGACGGCACCATGACGGGCATCCCGACCGGGTTCCGCGAATTGGACGAGTTGACGAACGGCCTGCACCCGGGCCAGATGGTCATCATCGCGGCGCGCCCCGCGATGGGAAAGTCGACACTTGCGCTCGACTTTGCGCGAGCAGCATCCATCAGCAACGACGAGCCCTCGATCTTCTTCTCACTCGAGATGGGCAAGAGCGAGATCGCAATGCGTCTGCTCAGCGCCGAAGGTGCTATTCCGCTGCAGAACATGCGCAAGGGCACGCTTGATTCGCGTGACTGGACCACAATGGCGTCCACGCGTGGCCGCATCAATGAGGCACCGCTGTATATCGATGACAGCCCCAATATGACGCTTGTCGAGATCCGTGCGAAGTGCCGTCGTCTCAAGCAGCGCGTGGGGCTCAAGCTCGTCGTCATCGACTATCTGCAGCTGATGACCAGCGGCAAACGGGTCGAGAGCCGTCAGCAGGAGGTGTCGGAGTTCTCGCGTGCGCTCAAGCTGCTGGCGAAGGAGCTCAACGTTCCCGTGATCGCGCTGTCGCAGCTGAACCGTGGCCCCGAGCAGCGGCAAGACAAGATGCCGGCGATCAGCGACCTGCGTGAGTCGGGCTCGATTGAGCAGGATGCCGATATGGTCATCCTTCTGCACCGTGAGTCGGTCTATGAGAAGGACACGCGTCCGGGTGAGGCCGACCTCATCGTGGCGAAGCACCGTAATGGCCCGACGGCGACGATCACTGTGGCGTTTCAGGGCCACTATTCTCGTTTTGCTGACATGGCGCCTGCCTGATCGGCTGTCTGAGTGTCGAGGGCTATCTAAGTTCGTAGCTCTTTGGGGATGAGCCAGTGGGCGACACAGCTAGGAATCAGAATTGACTTGTGAGAAAGTCGCGTGAATGACAGACATCTACGCAGATGATCGCAGCGGGGAGAGTAGCGACAGGCTGCGATCACTGGGGGCCATTGAGATACCGAACCCTGACAGAGTGACGTCGGTCGCGGTTGTGCCGGTGGACACTCGCTCCGGAAGAGTTCTTGGAGTGATGCTACGTGAGCGAGGTCTGGATATTCCCGGTGGGCATCGGCAATACGAAGATATCGATATGGAAGCCACAGCGCGTAGGGAAACGTTAGAAGAAGCCAGCGCCGATTTCGAGACAGTGCCGCGCGCGACCTGGAAGCGCTCCGCGGCACGCGCGTGCGCCCACCCATCGCGAACGACGAGCTGGACGAGCTTCAACCGGCCCTGCGGGTTCAATGCGGCGCGAGCATGGGTAACGTAAGACACGAGGACCTCAGTGGACTCGATCAGGTGTGGTTACCTATATCGATACCGGAGGTCCTCACCCCATTCCATCAGCCCACGCCGTCCATAACGTCAGTGGGAAGAACATCTAGGCGGCGGCCGTGCTGACGCTGTCGTCTCGGTCGTTCGCGCTCGGCTTCACCCACGTTCCCCGGTTGAGTCGTTTTCCGCTGTCCACATCAAAGAGGTGGATGCGCCCGAACTTGGACGTCGCAGAGACCGTATCGCCCGCCTCCGGGTGCGACCGCCCGTCGACGCGCGCCGTGATGTTCACCCTCTTGCCGTCGATGAGCGCGTGGCCATGGAGGTATCCATCGGCGCCGAGCTCTTCGACAAGATCGACAGTCATGGTGAGCCCTGGCTCTGACGGGCTCGCAACTGTGATGTCCTCAGGTCGGATCCCAATCGTGACACGGCTGCCCACGGCATCCCTGACCTCACGGTCTACTTCAACGGTCTGGGTGCCGAAGTGCACTCCGCGCTCGGTCACATCGGTCGTGAACAGGTTCATCGCCGGGGAGCCGATGAACCCGGCGACGAAGACGTTCCGAGGGTCTTCATACAGTTCGTGAGGGGTACCCACTTGCTGCAGCTTTCCATCGGCGATCACCGCGATCCGGTCTCCCATCGTCAGCGCTTCGACCTGGTCGTGAGTGACATAGACGGTCGTGACGCCGAGTCGGCGCTGGAGCGACGCGATCTGGGTGCGAGTCTGCACTCGCAGCTTCGCATCCAGGTTCGACAGCGGCTCGTCCATGAGAAAGACCTGGGGGCTGCGGACGATTGCCCGGCCCATCGCAACGCGCTGGCGTTGGCCTCCGGAGAGCGCCTTTGGCTTGCGGTTGAGGAGAGGGACGAGATCCAGTAGTTCCGCGGCCTCGTACACGCGCCGAGCACGCTCCTTCTTGCTCATCCCAGCGATCTTCAGGGCAAAGCCCATGTTCTCTGCGACGGTCATGTGAGGGTAGAGCGCATAGTTCTGGAACACCATTGCGATGTCTCGATCCTTCGGCGGGACGTCGGTGACGTCGCGATCTCCGATGAAGATGCGACCCGCGTTGACCTCTTCGAGGCCGGCCAGCATTCGCAGGGACGTCGATTTGCCCGAGCCCGAGGGTCCGACGAGCACCAGGAACTCGCCGTCGGCGATTTCGAGATCCAACGAGTCCACCGCGGGGCGTTGCACACCGGCGTACTCTCGCGTTGCCTGTGAGAATGTGACAGTTGCCATTTCTTCTTTCCTTCCACCGGCAGGTACGTGCCGGACGATCCGTTGTGATCGGGGAGGCGTCTGCTGTGGCCTCAGTCGATGTGCTGAGTCAAGCCGCGTGCTCTGCGAGCCTCGGATTTCGTACGTCTTCGAGAGCCTGAGACCACGCGATCACCTGGGTGAACAAGGTGTCCAGGAAGACCGCCTGAGAATCGTTGGGGGCGAAGGAGCTGTAGTTCTCGAACTCGGTGGCGAGCGAAAGCGTCAGAGTCTGGCGCACAGTTGCCACCTGGAGCTCGGCGAGTACGAGCCGAAGATGCTCGATCGCGCGAGCGCCACCGACCCCGCCGTATCCCACAAAGCCGGCTGCCTTGTTGTTCCACTCTCTGTGCAAGAAATCGATTGCATTCTTGAGGACGCCAGAGGTGGAGTGGTTGTACTCGGGGGTTACGAAGACGTAGCCGTCGAACCCAGCGATCTTGTCGGACCACGTCAGAGTGTGCTCGTTCTTGTATTGACCAACCGCCGGAGGCAGCGGTTCGTCGAGATGCGGCAACGGGTAGTCCGCGAGGTCAACGAGCTCGAACTCTGCGTCGTCGCGCCGAGTGGCTTGTTCGAACACCCAGTCTGCGACCTGCTTGCCGTTGCGACCGGGGCGGGTGCTGCCGAGAATGATGGCGATCTTGGTCATTGCGATGGAACTCCTTCTGTGTGGGTTGTGACGAGGTCGGCGTCATAATGGGGTGCTGGAGATGGCTGTCGCGCCGCGCAGCATCCTCACCGTGACTCATGCCCTTCTCATCGGTTGATCCTTCCGATTGACATATCAACCTGGAACAATGGAATTGACGTGTCTATTCCTAGGGAGCGAGATGACAGAGAACCACCGGACGACGCCCACCCGAGAGCAGCTGCGCATCTGGCGCGACTACATCGAGGTGTCGCAGGCACTCACTTCGCGTCTGGGCCGTCGCCTACAGAATGAGTCGGTGCTCTCCGCGGGTGACTATCAGGTGCTCCTCGCCCTGACCGAGGCACCTCGAGGTACCCTGCGGTCGTCCGAACTTGCAGTACTGATCGGATGGGAGCGCAGTCGGCTCTCGCACCGTCTGGGGCGAATGGAGAAGAGACAGCTGGTCAGACGAGACCCCTGTATCGATGACGTACATGGAGTGAATGTCACAGCAACTGAATCCGGGAGAGAGATATTGCGGGCCAGCTCCGTTCCGCATCTCCGCGCCGTCCGCGAGCTGTTCGTTGACGCGCTCACACCGGAACAGCTCACCCACCTTGACGACATCTCTTCCGTTCTTCGCCTGCACCTGGGCATGAACGCCTCAGCGACGAATGACTGAACACGCACGTGAGCCGATCTCCCACGTGGATTCCTGTTCCGTGAATGGCGGCTCATGCTCAGGATGAGGTCGATAGAATGGACGCATCACCGACCGTGTCCCTGCGGTCGATCTTCATGAAAGAGGCAGAGTCTTCGTGGTTACGCCTGCACGCCCGTACGCCGTCGAGCCTACGCAGACGCGGTTCTGGGTACTGCACATCGTTCGCGCCGTGATCTTCGCGGCCGCCGGCTTGTTCACGACGTTTTCTCGAGACCACTCCCCGCACATGGGCCTCATGATCTTCGGTGCATTCACCGTCGCATTGGGCATCACGGTCGGTGTGCTGTCGTTCGTTACGATCGGTGATCGACCGATGCGCCGCCTCGTGATCGCACAGTCGGTCATGTCGCTCGTCGCCGGTGGTGTCGCACTCGCGTTCAATTCGTCTGGACTCGGCACCTACCTGCTCACAGTGTCGATCTGGGCCGGCCTCACGGGGCTTCTCGAACTGTACTCGGGCTATCGGCTCGTACGACGCTCCGCCCTCTCGCGTGACCTGCTGATCGCCGGCGGCCTCACCGCGCTTCTCGCCATCGTGTTCGTGCTTCTTCCGCCCGACTTCCAGCAGACGGACGGCGGCATCGACAATGCGCCTCTCGCATTGAACTCATCGGTCATGGCCGTCGGAGTATTCGGCGCCTACGCCGCTGTGATGGCGGTGTTCCTCGCCATCGGAGGGCTGTCGCTGAAGTGGCAGAAGTCAGATGCAAACGCGGCAACGGAGGAATCAGCATGACGAAGCCCAGCAAACGCGAGATGCTGAAGCCGCTCGAGCTTCTCGGCATCGCCGCTGTCTTCGCCATATTTGCGGGACTGATCACGCTGATGTCGACGCGCGACTTTCTTCTCACTGTTGTCTTCGCCGGCATCGCGTTCATCGCCGGACTCGTGTTCCTCGCGCTTTTCGCTCTGACAATCAAACCGAACAAGATCGAGCGTGACGAGATTCAACGCGACGATGACGGAAACCCCAAACCGCCAACCATGCTCTAGCTCTAGCTCTAGCTCGCGCTCGAGCCCTGGCTCGTCCCTGTTCCCAGCTGGGCCAGATCAGCTCTCGGGCAGGAGTCCCGCCGCGCGAAACGCTCGCGCATAGATGTCACGGATGACCGCCTGCTTGCGGCGGTTGTAATCCGTCATCAATTCGCCTCTCTCGGTTGCGGCGGCAGCCGCTGACCGTTTCGTTTCGGCATAGAGCTCGCGATCGGACGCGTCCTGCCGCAGGTGATCGCGGAAGACGCGCTCCTTCCACGGTTCGGGCGAGTCAGGGCCGAACACATGCAGGTTGACGGACCGATCGGATGCTTTCAGGCAGCGATGCTCGTGCCACCACGGTTCGCGAACGGTCAGAACATATCCGAGCGTTTCCAGTGGTGCAAGCCAGGCCTCTTCTCGCGCGGGGTCCGCGACAATCAGGTCGATGTCGATGATGGGCTTCGCCGGCAGCCCCGGAACCGAGGTTGATCCGACGTGGACGATATCGAGAACGCGGGCACCGAGGCATCCGCGAATCTCGCTCTCGCGGGCTGCGTATACCTCGGGCCACGCCGCGTCGTATTCGACGATGGCGATCGGCTCGGGAGAAGGCTGCACGACCCAGGGCGTCTGGCCGGGCGGGGGAGCGTCATCGGAAAACGTCGTGATCTCGCGTGCTGTCGGCATCACACCAGTTTATGACGGCGACGGGCGAGGCCCTGGCGACACCGACGCGTCAGACGACACCGACGCGTCAGACGACACCGACGCGTCAGACGACACCGAGGCGTTCTGAGAGTACGAGGGCTGCTGCGCCGCGCAAGACGATGTCTGGGCCCAGCGCTGTCAGATGGATGTCGGCGCGATCGACGTCGTCTGCCAGGTGGTCATCCACCGTGTCTCGTACGGCGTCGATGAGCGTTTCACCGAAGAGCTCGCGGGGGCCGGTGAGGACGACGGTGGCGAGCCCGAGTGAGGTGATGAGGGGCGCAATTACCGAGCCCAGCAACCGTCCGGCACGCTGCACGGCAGCATCCGCTGTCTCGCCTGCCACCACGGACTCTTCGATGTGCGTGCGCAGTGCGGGTGCCGTGACGAGCGTCTCCAACGGAACACGCTCGGCATCGGGAGCGGGGCGCACGAGCACCCGGCCGATCTCGCCCGCGGTCAGCCGCGATCCCAACACCGGATGACCGTCGAGCAGCAGCCCGCCTCCAACGCCGCGACCGATCTTCACCAGCAGCAGATCGTCGCCTCCCGAAGCGAAGCTGTGCTCGGCGAGCACTGCCACATTCGCGTCGTTGGCGACGAAGACGGGAACGCCAAAGCGCGCAGAGAGCGCCGGGGCAAGCGCGCGGTTTGTCCAGTCGAGCGAGATGCTGCGGCGCACTACCTGATCGCGTCCCACAATCCCGGGCACCCCGACTCCCACACCGAGGACCGGGGCCGTCGTCAGTTGAAGCGCCCACTCGAGAAGCTCGTGGACGAGCGATTCTGCCTCGTCGCCGGTGACTCCGGGGGAAGGAATCGATACCTCTTCTGTGATCTCGCCGTCGAGGGTGGTGAGGACGGCGCGGAAGACATCGTGGCCGCTGAGGTCCATCGCGATGATCTGCTGGGTGTCACGTGCCATCTCGAGGAGCATCGCCGGTTTACCCGGTCCGTCTGCCGGGCGCACGCCCCGCTCGACGATCAGCCCCTCGCGCTGCAGATCATTCACGAGGTCAGAGACCGTGACGCGCGTCAGCCCTGTCTCTCGAGCGATGTCGGCGCGACTGAGCGGTGTGCCGCGATAGAGCATCTGAAGCACGAGCGCTCGGTTGTGCGCTCGCGTGTGCCCGGGGAGCGCCGCCGATTCACGTCGCAGAGCGGCAGAGGAGGTCAGCAGCCGCGGGTCCATGTTGTTGTGCTTTCCTCACGCTCGGTTTCGACGTTTTTCATCCATTCTCTCGCGGGCCCGGAGCGGGCCCGACCACACTCAGCGCGGCGCACCGACGGCGTCGACCTGCGACGCGGCAAGACCGATGTAGGTGTGCGGGGTGAGAGCCAGCAATCGCTGCTTCGCTTCGTCGCCGATGTCGAGGCCCGACACGAATTCGGTGAGCTCGGCGTGACCGATGCGCTTGCCGCGCGTGAGCTCTTTGAGAAGTGCGTAGGGGTCGGAGATCTGCGAGCGCCCGGCAGCGACCTCGGCGCGGATGACGGTCTGGATCGCCTCGCCCAGTACCTCCCAGTTGCCGTCGAGATCGGCACTGAGCGCCTCACGATCAAGGTCGATCTCGCGCAGGCCACGGCCGATGTTGTCGAGGGCGAGCAGCGAGTGGCCGAGTGCGACGCCGATGTTGCGCTGCGTCGTCGAGTCGGTGAGATCGCGCTGCATGCGGGAGGTGACAAGTGTCGACGCGAGCGAGTCCAGAAGCGCAGCCGAGATCTCGAGATTCGCCTCGGCGTTCTCGAAACGGATCGGGTTGATCTTGTGCGGCATGGTCGACGATCCGGTTGCGCCCTCCTGCGGAATCTGCCGGAAATAGCCCATCGAGATGTACGTCCAGACATCCGTCGCGAGGTTGTGCAGCACGCGGCCGGCGTGCGCGATGCGGGAGTACAGCTCAGCCTGCCAGTCATGCGACTCGATTTGCGTGGTGAGCGGGTTCCAGGTGAGCCCCAGTGACTCGACGAACTCCTGCGAGATGCGCGGCCAATCAGCATCCGGATCGGCCACGACGTGGGCAGCGAAATCACCCGTGGCGCCCGAAAACTTGCCGAGGTACTCGCTGGCGTCGATCTGCGTCAGGATGCGCTCGAGGCGATACACGGTGACAGCGATTTCGCGGCCCATCGTGCTCGGCGTGGCCGGCTGGCCGTGCGTGTGAGAGAGCATTGCGGCGTCACGGTACCGGTCGGCGAGCTCGCGCAGCGCGGCGATGACACCGCGGTACTTCGGCAGCCACACGTTCTGCACAGCATCCCGAACCGTGATCGCGTACGACAGATTGTTGATGTCTTCACTCGTGCACGCGAAATGCGTGAGCTCAGTGATCGACGAGAGCCCGAGCTCTGTGAGCCGCTCGCGCACCAGGTACTCAACAGCCTTCACATCGTGGCGTGTCTTCGCCTCGAACTCAGCGAGCCTGTCGATCTCGGCCTGACCGAAGTTTGTGACGAGCGCCCGCAGCGACTCCGCTTCCGCATCGCTGAGGGGCTTCGAGCCGAACATGCTGTGCGACGTGAGGTACAGCAGCCACTCGACCTCGACGGCAACCCGCGCCCGGTTGAGCCCCGCCTCGCTCAAGTGCTCTCCCAGCTCGGTGACCGCGGCGCGATACCGCCCGTCGAGAGGGCTGAGTGGCTGAGGCGGAAGTGATGTCATCGAAGGGCTCCCTGTCGGATTGCGGGTTCGAGTTGGCGGAACAGTGCCAGACTCGCTCTCTCTATCATCCCAAGAACCTGGTCAAAGGTTTCCGCATCCGAATAGTACGGGTCGGGAACTTCCCAGATTCCCTCCGCTGCGTCATCAAATGACATCAGCAGCGCCACCTTGTCGCGGTCGGATGCTGTCGGCGCGCTGTGCGTGAGCGCGCGCAGATGACTGCGGTCGAGGGCGACGACGAGGTCGAGGTTCGGAAACCAGGCAGAGTCGAACTGTTTCGCACGGTGTCGTGCCCCGTCGTAGCCTCGGGCCGAAAGCGCATCGAGCGTGCGCTGATCCGCGCGCTCGCCGACGTGCCAGTCGCCGATTCCCGCGGACGTCGCTGTCACCCACGGGGACAGACCCGCCTGAGCGACGCGGGTCTGGAAGACGATTTCGGCCATGGGGGAGCGGCAGATGTTTCCCGCGCAGACGAAGCAGATCGAGAAGGGAACGACCTCGGAGCCACGGGACATGACGTCTATTGTCTCGGAAGCCCGGTGCGAATCACAGCCCCGGGCGAGATTTTCCGTCCACACCTCGCGAGAATCAGCGGCTGTCCACAGATTGCGGATCGACGTCGAGGCGGATGCTGCACGCAGGGCAGCCTGGATGCACATCGTGAAAGGAGCATCCGTGGATCCCGTCACCGAAGCAGAGGCATCGCGAGCGATCGGCGAGCTGCGTGCGCAGTACAACGCTCTCGACCGCGTGCGCGATACCGTCGTGGCGCTCACCGCACAGGGCATCACCGAGGTCATGCCGGCGAACTGGTCCGGCGCATCATCTCGCGCGTATGAACTGCGCCTGGACGACCTGAGCGCGCAACTGTCGTGGAGCGAATCGAGTCTGAACGCGGCGCTCGACGCCGTGCGCCACGATATCGCCCGCGTGCAGGCGGATGCCGCGGCGAGCATCGATTCTGACCGGATGGAGGGATCACGATGACGCTCACAATCGGACGCCCGACGATGGTAGACACCGACGAGATCACAACGTTCGGCGAACAGCTGGCCAGCGTATCGCTTGAGTGCGGAATCGCCAGCGCCGAGGCTTCGGCCGCGCGGGTCATGACTGCGCCGCCCAACAGCTCGGCGCGGTGGAGCACCGCGGGTGGGCGCATCGATCGTGCCGCAGAGCAACTCGCGACGGCCTCGGACCAGGCAGCCGCGGTCTCTCGGGCGCTCGGTGCGACGGCTGCCCTCTACCTCGAGACGGAGACGACGGTGAGTGGTCTCTTCGCCACGGCCTCATCCGTCACGGGTGCGGTCGGCGGCGCGCTCTTCGGGCACATGGTGCTGCCGCTGCTCGGTGCGTCAGCGTTCGCTGCGGCCCCGGCCATCGCGATGACTTTTCTCAACCCGACTGCTCGCAATGCGATGGGGCGCGCGACGTCCGTTCTCGGGTCGAAGGTGACGACATGGCTCGGTGCCCATCCGGGCGTTGCCCGGAGTCCACTCGCAATGATGCTGGTGCGCGGCCTTGTCTCGGGCAGCGATGACACGGTCAAGTCTGCGCTGGGCATGCCCCCTCTCCTGTCGCCGATGATCAACAACCCCGCGCTCAGCGTGCCGGGGATGGCCGTGGGGCTCGGGGCGCTCGGGGTGCCGGGGCTGGGGGAATCTCGTGTCACGGTGACACCCGTGGGGCACACTGCCGTCACGGCTCCGAGGACGGTCTCCGATCTGGCCTCGCGCATTCCCGCGGCCCGGCCCGGTGCTCCGCAGATCAGGATCGACGAGTATGGCGACGGAGACTCCTGGGTTGTCTATGTGGGAGGAACCGTCGACATGTTCGGCGAGGGGGAGGAGGCGTTCGACATGGAGTCGAACGTCGCCCTGATGGCGGATGCTGATGGCGGCGGATATCGCGCTGTGGAGCAGGCGATGGCTGATGCGGGAATCGACCCTGACGACTCCGTGACGATCGTCGGGCATTCACAGGGCGGTTTGATCGCCGAGCGCATCACGCAGTCCGGCGAATACAACGTGCAGACTCTCGTCACCTTCGGCGCGCCCTCAACTGGGGCGGATCTGCCCGATGGCGTCAACGCGTACGCGATCGAGCACTCGGGTGACGTGATTCCGGCGCTCGGCGGCTTCACAGACGGTGGTGACCGCATTGTCGTGACGGGTGATGCTCCCGAGGGCGGTGGCGACTGGTTGGCTCCGCACCATATGTCGGGATACGAGCAGACGGCATCGCAGGTCGACGCCTCCTTCGACTCTCGATTTGGACCGCTGCGTTCGGCGCTCGGAGCGATCGACGGTGATGGCACGAGTACGACGTATCATGCCACGCGCATCGACGATCCCATCCCGCCAGCGCATGCCGATCAGGGAGGAGGATCTTGGTCCGCTGTCGAGACGCCGCATGGGTCCACCCGTCCGGATATGGCGGTGCGACCGCAGGACGCCGAGCTCAGAACCGATCGTCTCGTTCCCGAGCAGTCGATGCCGCCCTCAACGGCAACGGATGCTGAGCTCCTGGGGGAGAGCGGTGAGCACAATCTTGACGCACCTGAGGCGGGCGGTGCGCATGACCTCGGGGCAGCTCATGACGGCGCGCACGATCCCGGTGCGCCGAACGACGAGACCCTGCACGGTGACGGTGACGGTGACGGGTATCGTGAGGCCGGGCAGGCTGACGGGACTCACGTCGACAGCTTCGGTCCGCAGCCCTCGCCGCTTCCACTGCCCGACGATGTCGTGCGTTACTGAGTGCTTGGTCACCGTGCACTCCCCCGAGCGCAACGGAGGCTTCGTGCGATCGACGTGGGTCGTGCGTGCGGTCGTTATGACACGTGTCGCTTGGGTCGTGCGAACAGTCCGATGAACCAGTTGATGATGGCGATGACCAGGGCGCCCAGCACACCCCACCAGAATCCCTCGACCTCGAGCCCGAAACCGAACAGACTACTCAGCCACGCCGTGAGCAGAAGCAGGAGTCCGTTCACGATCAGTGAGATGAGGCCGAGAGTCAGGATGTAGAGGGGGAACGCCACAATCTTGATGATTGGGCGGATGATGCCGTTGATGATTGCGAAGATCAGGCCGACGATGCCGTAGCTGAGCCCGATCTGCCACCACTCGTCGCCAAACGACGTCATGGTGATGCCGCCGACGATGAGCGTGGTCAGCCAGATCGCGACGCCGTTGATGATCACCTGCAGGAGGAAGCGCATGCCCCCATGATGCCAGCAGTTCCCGGGTGAATCGACAATTTTCCGATCGTGATCGCCGACACTCGCGCGTATGCCCGCTTCGGCATCCTCGATGTCTAGACTCGGGAAGGTGAATGCCCCCGAAGATTCCAGTCGGCTTCCCGATGCATCGCTCGTGCGCTTGCGCCCCGAGATTCTCGCGACACCTCCGTACAGGCAGGGTAAGCCCGCTGCGGCCGACGCCTTCAAGCTCTCCAGCAACGAGAACCCCTTCCCGCCCCTTCCCGGTGTGCTTGACGCCATTGCCGCCTCGAGCAACGTGAACCGGTATCCGGATGCCGCGGCGACAGCGCTCCGTGAGCGCCTCGCCGCCCAACACGGCGTCACCCCAAATGAGGTGCATGTTGGATCCGGATCGGTCGCCCTGCTCGCGCAGTTCATTCAGGCCGCAGCAGGGCCAGGAGACGAGATTCTCTATACCTGGCGCAGCTTCGAGGCATACCCCGGCCTCGTCACCGTTGCGGGCGCAACGAGCGTGCAGGTTCCTGACACGGCAGAGGGCAGGCACGATCTGGACGCCATGCTCGCGGCAATCACCGACCGCACGCGTGCCGTGATCGTCTGCAGCCCCAACAACCCGACGGGGCCCGTTGTCACGACAGACGAGTTCCTCCGCTTCATGGCAGCCGTTCCCGACACCGTTCTCGTCCTCCTCGACGAGGCATACGCCGAATTCGTTCGCGATGAGTCTGCGGTGAACGGGCTCGCCCTTCTCGGCCGCTTCCCCAACCTCGTCATCCTGCGCACCTTCTCGAAGGCGTACGGACTCGCCGGGCTGCGAGTCGGGTGGGCGATTGGCCCAGAGCCGATTCTCGACGCCGCCCGCGCCACGGCCATTCCCCTCTCGGTGACCGGAGTCGCCCAGGCAGCGGCCATCGCGTCGCTCGATCGTTCGGACGAGCTGATGGCTCGTGTCGACGTCATCGTCGAGCGACGAAACGCCGTGGTCTCCGCTCTGCGCGCCCAGGGCTGGGCAATTCCCGAGACGCAATCGAACTTCGTCTGGCTCGCCACAGGAGAGCAGACCGAAGCCGCCGCGGACACGTTGGTCGAGCACGGAATCGTTGCGCGCCCGTTTGTCGGATCCGGCATCCGCATCAGCATCGGCGAAGCCGAATCTGTCGATAAGCTCCTATCCGCAGCCGAATGGATTGTGCAACACCTCCCGTCCGGCCACGCGGCGAGGGCCATAGGTTAGAACGGTGGCTTCTGTGAACGACACCCAGAACTTCACGGTGCGCATGCTCGCGGCCGATGGAACGTTTGCTCCCAGCCCGGCCGCCGAGAAGTACCTTCCGGTGCTCGACGGGCTGACGGACGACGATCACCAGCAGTTCTATCGCGACATGGTCGTGACACGCACGCTCGACGTCGAGGCGACGAACCTGCAGAGGCAGGGACAGCTGGCACTGTGGCCGCCGTCCCACGGGCAGGAGGCAGCGCAGGTGGGCTCGGCTCGTGCATCGCGCCCGCAGGACACCATCTTCCCCTCGTACCGAGAGCACGCCGTCGCGCTGATCCGCGGCGTCGACCCTCTCGGCATCCTGGCCCTCTATCGCGGCGTCACGCTGGGCGGGTGGGATCCCACGGACCCCGCCAACGGGAACTTCCGCCTGTACACGCTGGTGCTCGGGGCGCAGGCGCTGCACGCCACGGGCTACGCCATGGGAACGACATTCCGCGGTGAGGCCGCAACCGGCGACCCCCAGACAGACAAAGCGACCATGGTGTACTTCGGTGACGGCTCGACGAGTGAGGGCGATGTCAACGAGTCGATGATCTTCGCCGCGAGCTACCAGACGCCGCAGGTGTTCTTCCTGCAGAACAACCAGTGGGCAATCTCAGTGCCCGTCGAGAGGCAGTCGAGAACTCCGCTGTTTCAGCGGGCGGCGGGCTTCGGACTCGACAGCGTCCACGTCGACGGCAACGACGTTCTCGCCAGCTACGCGGTCTCGCGACAGCACCTCGAGAATGCCCGCGGCGGCCACGGTCCACAGTTCATCGAAGCTGAGACGTACCGCGTCGGCGCGCATACGACGAGCGATGACCCCACGAAGTACCGCACGGCCGACGAACTCGATTCGTGGGTCGCCCGTGACCCGATCGCCCGTTTTGGCACCTGGCTGCGCGCGCAGGGCGCACCCGATTCGTTCTTCGGCGAGGTCGATGCCGAGGCCAAGGACATCGCATCGGATGCTCGTCGGCGCTGCCTCGAGCTCACCAACCCCGACCGCGACCAGATGTTCGACTTCGTCTACAGCGACGACCACCCGCTGATCGTCGAACAGGCAGAGTGGCTCGACGCGTACGAGGAGAGCATGGAAGGCGGTGCAGAGCAATGACGGACACGCTTCAGGGGCAGACCGAGGCGCACGAGCAGACGCAGCCTGCCGTCACAACGATGCCGATGGTGAAGGCTCTCAACGCGGGGCTGCGCGCCGCGATGGCGGACGATGACAACGTTCTTCTCATGGGGGAGGACATCGGCCCGCTTGGCGGCGTCTTCCGGGTGACCGAGGGGCTGCATGCCGAGTTCGGTGGCAGCCGTGTGCTCGACACCCCCCTTGCGGAATCCGGCATCATCGGCACGGCGATCGGTCTGGCGATGAACGGCTTCCGCCCCGTGTGCGAGATCCAGTTCGACGGCTTCGTCTTCCCCGGCTTCAACCAGATCACGACGCAGCTCGCCAAACTGACGAACAAGCACACCGGCGCGCTGCAGATGCCGGTTGTCATCAGAATCCCCTATGGCGGTCACATCGGCGCCGTCGAGCACCACCAGGAGAGCCCCGAGACCTACTTCGCCCACACCCCCGGGCTGCGCGTGCTGAGCCCGTCGACATCGAACGACGCGTATTGGATGATCCAGGAGGCGATCCGCTCACCCGACCCGGTCGTGTTCTTCGAACCCAAGAGCAGGTACTGGCAGAAGGGCGAGGTCGACACGTCGGCGCACGGAGCCCCGCTGCACAGCAGCCGTGTGGTGCGGCAGGGTAGCGATGCGACGATTATCGCCCACGGCGCCATGGTGACGACGGCGCTGCAGGCTGCTGAGCTGGCGGCTGACGAGGGGATCAGTCTCGAGGTCGTCGACCTGCGATCGATCTCCCCGATCGACTTCGAGCCGGTGCTCGCGAGCGTGCGCAAGACCGGCCGGCTGATCGTCGCGCAGGAAGCATCCGGATTCGTCTCCGTCGGCTCGGAGATCGCCGCGACGGTCGCCGAGCGCGCGTTCTATTCACTCGAAGCGCCCGTCCTGCGGGTCTCGGGCTTCGACGTTCCCTTCCCCGCCGCACGGCTCGAGAACGACTTCCTTCCCGACGCCGACCGCATTCTCGAGGCCGTCGACCGGTCTCTCGCCTACTAGCCATCAGGAGAGCACATGAGTGAGTCAGAGTTTTCCCTTCCCGACGTCGGCGAGGGCCTCACTGAGGCCGAGATCGTGCAGTGGAAGGTGGCCGCCGGCGACTCCATCGAACTCAACCAGGTTCTCGTTGAGATCGAGACGGCGAAATCACTCGTCGAGCTGCCGTCTCCGTTCGAGGGAACGATCGGCCGGATCTTGGTCGACGAGGGAACCACCATCGACGTGGGAACGCCCATCGTGACGGTGGAGAAAAGCGGGGCGGATGCTGCGCCAGAGCCCGTGCGCGAGGCGGAAGCCGTGGCCGCAGACACCAAATCGACGATCGAGCCCGAAGAATCGGGTGAGGGGTCCGTGCTCGTTGGCTACGGAACCGGTGGCGGGGCCGCGAGCCGTCGTCGCGCCCGGAAGCGCCCGCACACACCGCCGCGCCCGCCAGCATCCGTGCCCGCGGCCTCGGCGGGACCGATCATCGCCAAGCCGCCCATTCGCAAGCTCGCGAAGGACCTCGATGTTGACCTGAGCGCTGTCGAGGGAACCGGGCTCGCCGGTGAGATCACCCGCGATGACGTCGTGCGCCACGCCGGGCAGGCGAGCGTGTTCCGCAACATTGAGACGCCTGACTGGAGTGAGGATCGCGAAGAGCGCGTCCCGGTCAAGGGGGTGCGTAAGCAGATTGCGCAGGCCATGGTGTCGTCGAAGTTCCAGGCACCGCACGTCAGCGTCTTCGTCGATGTGGATGCCACCCGCACGATGGAGTTCGTGAAGCGACTCAAGGCGTCACCCGACTTCGCGGGCGTCAAGGTGTCTCCGCTGCTGATCATGGCACGCGCGATGGTGTGGGCCGTGCGCCGCAACCCGAGCGTTAACGCGACGTGGACGGATGAGGAGATCATCATTCACCACTACGTCAACCTCGGCATCGCCGCCGCAACGCCGAGGGGTCTTCTGGTGCCGAACGTGAAAGAAGCGCAGTCAATGTCGCTTCTCGAGCTTGCGACGGCCCTTGAGCAGCTGACCCTGACTGCGCGTGACGGCAAAACGCAGCCGGCAGAGATGCAGAACGGCACGATCACGTTGACGAACATCGGTGTCTTCGGCATGGATACGGGAACGCCGATCCTCAACCCAGGCGAGGTGGGCATCGTGGCCATGGGCACGATCAAGCAGAAGCCCTGGGTCGTGGACGGGGAGGTGCGACCCCGCTTCGTCACGACGATCGGCGGATCATTCGATCACCGCGTCGTCGACGGCGATGTCGTCTCGCGATTCGTGGCCGATGTTGCCTCGATCATCGAAGAGCCCGCGCTCCTGCTCGACTGAGTGTCTGGCTGTCGTGACGGAGTGTCTGCCTGTCGACAATGCACATAACAAAGCCGTAACTCCTATTTTTGCCGGATCATCGGGGATTTTGCGATCAAAAGTGCAGGTTGGGTAGACCAGAGGCTTGGCGGCGTGTCGCATTGCGGTGCGACGGCGGTTAAACTGATCTGTGGCCTTCGGGCCATTTCAACCAGTCCGCGCCTTTGAGATGCCGGCACACGTCGGAGTCGCGAGGGCGTATGGTCGAGGATATCGGCGCCGACTACCCAGTCGGGGCCTTGGCAGACACCCGAGTTCGCCATGGTGGCCACCCGCTGCCGTCACCGCTTGATCACGGTGAACCTGTCCGTGTTCTCGACCCGGCCGCAAATACAATAGCCGCAGACGGAGTCGCACTACATTGCTCCGTCGCGTGCCTGGAGAGTACGTGTCAGATACCGTCGCGCTACAAGCGCAGAATCTCTACAAAGTCTTCGGTCGGCGCCCCAAAGAGGTCATCAAGCGCCTCAAGGCCGGTGAATCACGCGATTCGCTGACCTCGATGGGCACCGCTGCCGTTATTGATGCCAGCTTCGACGTCAAGCAGGGCGAGATCTTCGTCGTCATGGGCCTCAGCGGCTCGGGCAAGTCGACGCTCATTCGCATGCTGAACGGCCTCTGGGAGCCCAGTGCTGGTTCTGTGACTATCGGTGATACGCCGATCACGGGCATTCCAGACAAGGAACTGCGTGCCGTGCGCACCAAGCATGTCTCGATGGTGTTCCAGCACTTCGCACTGCTGCCGCACCGCACCGTTCTGGAGAACGCCGCGTATGGCCTGGAGATCCAGGGCATGTCGAGCGACGAGCGGCGGCAGAAGGCGCTCGAGTGGATCGAGCGTGTCGGGTTGAAAGGCTGGGAGCAGAAGCTCCCGGGTCAGCTCTCCGGTGGTATGCAGCAGCGCGTGGGCCTCGCTCGTGCTCTTGCCGCGGACACCGACATCTTGCTCATGGACGAGGCGTTTTCGGCCCTTGATCCGCTCATCCGCCGTGAGATGCAGGAACAGCTCGTCGAGCTGCAGCAGGAGCTCGGCAAGACGATCATCTTCATCACCCACGACCTCAACGAGGCGATGTTCCTCGGCGATCGCATCGCGGTGATGCGCGATGGTCGCATCGTGCAGATTGGCGCGCCGGACGACATCCTCACCGACCCGGCCAACGACTACGTCGCCCAGTTCGTCCAGGATGTCGACAGGGCACGTGTGCTGACAGCATCCGGAGTCATGGAACCTGCCCGCTCGGTCATCACGGCGACGGCTGGTCCGCGTGGCGCGCTGCGCACGATGCGTGATCTTCAGACCTCCGCCGTGTTCGTCGTCGGCAACGGCCGGAAGCTCCTCGGGGTCGTGCGCGACCGGGACGTGATGCGTGCTGTCAAAGACAACGAGAAAGACATCATGTCGATCCTGCGTCACGACACTCCGACGGTCGGGCCCGATCAGCACCTTGTCGATCTCTTCGGAATTTCCGCCGAGTCGACGCTGCCCGTCGCCGTCATTGACGATGAGAACCGACTGCTCGGAGCGATTCCGCGCGTCACGCTGCTCGCCTCGCTGGGCAATGTTCCGTCGACCACCACAGAGATCCCCGTGGTCGAGCCGCCTGTGACCGTTCCGGTCGAGGCGATGACCGAGACGCTGCGTGAAACGGGTGGCGACGAGGCCGTTGCAGACGCCGTTGCTGACGGGGCCGCTGCCGACGAAGAGACGGCAGCCAGTGAAGGGAGTGCCAACTGATGGACTTCAGACTTCCTCTCGGTGACTGGGTCGAGGCATTCAGCGACTTCGTCACCCATACGTTCTCGGTCGTCTTCGATGTGATCGCCGCGATCTTCGGCGGTTTCTATGACGGTGTCGACTGGGTGCTCGCGACCCCGCCGTTCTGGGTGATCATGATCGTGATCGTGGTCATCGGGTTCTTTGCGCGCGGCTGGGTCTTCGCTGTCGGCACGGCGGCCGGGCTCGTGGTCATCTACAGCGTCAACCAGTGGGAGCACGCGATGGACACCCTCGCGCTCACGCTTGTCGCCGCGGCCATCGCCGTGATCATCGCCATTCCCGTGGGTATATGGGCGGCACGGTCAGAAGGGGCGTCAAAGGTCATTCGGCCAATTCTCGATTTCCTTCAGACGATGCCCGCCTTTGTTTACCTGATCCCCGCGATCTTCCTGTTCAGCGTGGGCGTGGTTCCCGGCGTCGTTGCGACGATCCTGTTCGCCGTTGCCCCGGGGGTGCGGCTGACGGAACTCGGTATTCGCGGTGTCGACTCGGAGGTTGTTGAAGCCGGATACGCCTTCGGGGCGTCCCCGCGCCGTATCCTCCTGCAGATCCAGCTGCCGCTGGCGCGCCCGAGCATTATGGCCGGTGTCAACCAGGTCATCATGCTCTCGCTGTCGATGGTCGTCATCGCGAGCATGGTGGGTGCGCCCGGTCTGGGTAAGGACATCATTGCGGCACTGAACTCGATCAACATCGGTCTGGGCTTCGAAGCCGGTCTGTCTGTCGTGATCCTCGCGATCGTTCTTGACCGTCTGACGGCGACGCTGGGCGGTGCTCACAAGAAAAAGGGAGCGAAGAGCTCAGAGTCGACATCTGCCGAGTCAAAGCAGGCTGCCGACGAAGCAGAAGAGGTCACCGAAGCCGGTCCCAAGCGGGCACCGGCTGCTGGGATCAGCTGACCGAGATTCTCCAACTGAAAAGCGTGACCCTCGGCTCGTCCGAGGCGTAGAAAGGAAAAGAATGAAGAAGCGTATTCTCGCTGTTGCAGCAATGGCCACGGCCGCTGTCCTCGGTGTGACGGGATGCTCCGGTGATGCCGGCGGCTCCGGATCCGGTGGCGACGAAAACAAGGGCGACATCACGATCGGCGTCTTCAATGGATGGCCCGAGGGTGAAGCAGCCTCGTACCTGTGGAAGTCGATTCTTGAGGACAAGGGATACAACGTCGAGCTTGAGTATGCTGACGCTGGCCCCGTGTTCGCCGGTATCGCGAGTGGCGACTACGACTTCGCCCTCGACGGCTGGCTTCCGCTAACGCACAAGAAGTACTTCGAGCAGTTCGAGGGTGACATCGTCGACCTCGGTGCATGGAACGAAGACGCCAAGCTGACGTTCGCCGTGAACGCCGACGCCCCGATCGACTCGCTCGAAGAGCTTGCCGACCACGCTGACGAGTTCGGCAACAAGATCATCGGCATCGAGCCGGGTGCTGGTCTCACGATGACGACCAAGGACGCCGTGATCCCCGAGTACGGTCTCGAGGACATGGAGTACATCACGTCATCGACCCCGGCGATGCTCGCCGAGCTGAAGAAGGCGCTTGACGCTGACGAGAACATCGTCGTGACGCTGTGGCGTCCGCACTGGGCCTATGACGCCTTCGACATCAAGGATCTTAAGGACCCGAAGAAGGCCCTCGGTGAAGCCGAGTCGATCCACACGGTCACGACCACGAGCTTCGAGGATGACTTCCCTGAGGTCAACGAGTGGCTGAGTAACTTCACGATGGACTCAGACGTTCTGTTCTCGCTCGAGAACGTCATGTACAACACCGACGAGGAGATCGAGGACTACACACCCGTCGTCGAGGACTGGATCGCTGAGAACCAGGACTACGTCGACGGCCTCACCAAGTAGGTCTTCGTCAACGAACGGCGGGCGCTCCTTCGGGAGGCCCGCCGTTTCGCTGTGTGCAGGCCACCAGCATCCCCATGCCGATGTTGAAAATCATTATCATTAGTGCTTAGATGGTGCTCATGAAAAAGCACGCACTCGCCGCCGTCATTGCTGCCCCCGCTGTCGTCCTCGCCCTAGCCGGGTGCCAGTCGACGACGGCCTCAGAGCAGAGCGACGGAATCTCGATTGTCGCCTCGACCAACGTGTACGGCGACATCGCTGAAGCAATTGCCGGGGATGCTGCCGAGGTCACGTCCATCATCGACTCGAGTGCGCAGGACCCCCACTCGTACGAAGCGAGTGCGCAGGATCGCCTCGCGGTCAGCAAGGCCGACATCGTGATTGAGAATGGCGGAGGCTACGACGGCTTCATGGATGCCCTCATCGGGGACTCTGACCCCGCCATCCTGAACGCCTCTGAGCTTTCGGGCCTCATGCCCGACGCCGAAGGGCACGAGCATGCTGATGAGCACGAGCATGGCGACGAGGACAGCCACGAGCACGAAGGCGAAGAAGGGCACGAGGGCCACGACCACATCGAGGGCTTCAACGAGCACGTCTGGTACAACTTCGACGCCATGGACCACCTCGCTGAGCACATCGCCGAAGAGTTGAGCGACATCGACCCGGACAACGCCAGTACGTTTGACGACAATTACAGCGACTTCTCGGCGCAGCTCGAGAGCCTGCACGAGTCTCTCCACGCGATCGGCGACACCGCTGAGGGAACGTCTGTGTTGATCACTGAGCCCGTGCCGCTCTACCTGCTCGAAGATGCCGGTCTCGACAACAAGACGCCGGAGGCCTTCAGCGAAGCCGTCGAAGAAGGCACAGATGTCTCGGCATCCGCGATGCAGGAGATGCTCGATCTCGTCGAGTCGGGCGACATCGCTCTGCTCGCATACAATGAGCAGACGAGTGGCCCCATCACCGATGAGGTGAAGGATGCCGCCGAGGCAGCCGATGTGCCCGTGGTCTCGTTCACCGAGACTCTGCCCGATGGCGAGGGATACATTAGCTGGATGACCGCCAACATTGACGCCCTGAGCGAGGTCTTCACCGCGTGACGCAGCACCATCAGCATCCCAGCGACCCGGTCGTCTCCCTGCGAGGCGCCGGGCTTCGCTTTGGAGACCGCACGCTGTGGTCGAACCTCAACCTCGATGTGTGCCCCGGCGAGTTTCTCGCGGTGCTGGGCCCGAACGGTTCCGGCAAGACATCACTGCTCAAGGCGCTGCTCGGTCAGCAAGAACTCACCGAGGGCACCATCAGTATCAACGATCATCCGGTTCGTCGTGGCGACCGGCAGATCGGCTACATCCCGCAGCAGAAGCTGATTCCGGCAGGCACACCGATGCGAGCGCGCGATCTCATTACGCTCGGAGTCAACGGGCACCGCTTTGGCGTCCCGCGGTCGCGACGTGGGGAGAAAGAACGCGTTGACGAACTGCTCGCCGCGGTCGGTGCCGAGTCGTATGCCGACGAGCCGGTCGGCAGCCTCTCCGGGGGTGAGCAGCAGCGCCTCCGTGTCGGGCAAGCGCTGGCCGCTGACCCCAGCATCCTCCTTTGCGACGAGCCGCTGCTGAGCCTCGATCTGCACCATCAGCGTGGTGTCAGCGAACTGATTGACGCCAGGCGGCGCGAAGCAGACACCGCCGTGCTCTTCGTCACCCACGACGTGAATCCCGTGCTGAACATGGTCGACCGCATCCTGTATTTTGCCGGCGGACGGTTTCTTGAGGGCACACCAGACGAGGTGTTGCGCTCCGACGTTCTGTCGACGCTGTACGGCACCCCGGTGGAGTGCATCCGCACGGGCGGCCGTGTCATCGTTGTGGGAATTCCGGATGCTGAGACGACGCACCATCATCATGACCACGAGGGCGTCGCATGAGTGTGACCGCACAGCTGCTCGTCAGGGCAGCATCCGGTGACGACCTGTGGTCGCGCCTGTTCAACTTCGAGAACTATGGTGAACTTCTCGCGCTCGTTCACAACTCAGTGATCGCGGGGGCTGTTCTCGGCATTGTCGGCGGACTCATCGGTGTCTTCGTGATGCAGCGCGATATGGCGTTTGCCGTGCACGGGATCAGCGAGCTGTCGTTTGCCGGTGCCTCGGCCGCTCTGCTCTTTGGAGCCAACGTGATCGCGGGATCGCTCGCGGGAGCGCTCCTGTCGGCGATCATGATCGGGCTGCTTGGTTCAAAGGCGCGCGACCGCAACTCGATCATCGGGGTGCTCATGCCGTTCGGCCTCGGCCTCGGCATCCTGTTTCTCGCTCTGTATCCGGGGCGCTCGGCCAACAAATTCGGGTTGCTGACGGGGCAGATTATTGCTGTCGACGACCCGAGGCTCGGCTGGCTCATTGCGATCTCGGTGGTTGTGCTGATTGGGCTGCTGTGGATGTGGCGACCGCTCAGCTTTGACAGCTTGGATGCTGATGTCGCTGCCGCGCGAGGCGTGCCGACTCGGTTCATCTCGCTCGCGTTCATGGTGTTGCTCGGCCTCATTGTCGCGGTGTCTGTGCAGATCATCGGTGCACTGCTGGTGCTGGCGCTTGTCGTTACGCCGGCGGCGGCGGCGCTGCGTGTCTCCAGCTCGCCGATCGTCGTGCCGCTGCTCGCTGTGACGTTTGGATTCGTGTCGGCGGTGGGCGGCATTCTTCTGGCGATCGGTGGCTCGCTGCCGATTAGCCCGTACATCACGACGATCTCATTCGCCATCTATCTTGTGGCGCGGCTCATCGGTCTCAGGCAGAAGGCGAGACCGGCGGTGCGGTGAGTTGACGGCGCCCGGCTCTCACCCGAGATCTTCGAGTTCTCGGGGTAGTCTGGAGGGTGCTTCCTGGAGGTGACGCATGGTCGTAAGACGCAATACGTGGCAGCGTGAGGCTGTGCGCGATGCGTTGGACTCGGCGGACGGGTTCGTCAGCGCGCAAGGCCTGCATTCGCAATTGAAGGATGCCGGATCACACATCGGTCTCGCGACTGTCTATCGGGCTTTGGCTGACCTCGCGACAGAAGGGGATGCTGATTCCCTGCAGTCTCCTGAAGGCGAATCTCTCTATCGTGCCTGTGAGACGTCGGCTCACCATCACCATCTGATTTGTCGGACGTGTGGCGACACCGTGGAGATCGAAGCGGGTGAGGTTGAGCGGTGGGCACGGACGGTTGCAGCTGAACATGGCTATACGGATGCCAGGCACATCGTTGACATCTTCGGGCTGTGTCCGAAGTGTTCGATGGCCCAGCAGCAGGCGTGATGTATCACCAGTAGCTCATTGCTCGTAGCTCGTCGCTCATACTCGTAGCTCGTCGCTCATACTCGTAGCTCGTCGCGCATACTCGTAGCCAGGAGAAGACGGCAGCGCAGTAGAGGCTGTCGCTCGGCAGCCGCCGTCTAGGCAACACTGATTGTCTGTGGGCCATCACGATCTCCGGGTCCTGCTTATTGCTCTCAGTCTGGGACACGCTTATTGTTCACAGGCTGGTCGCCATTGATCTCTGAGCAGCCCGAATTGACTGAGAATCGTGTCGAGCCGTCGAGCCGTCGAGCCGTCGAGCCGTCGAGCCGTCGAGCCGTCGAGCCGTCGAGCCGTCGAGCTGTCGAACCATGGAGCCGTGTTGTCGTGTTGTCGTGTTGCCAGGCGTCGCCATGCAGTGTTACCCGCCCAGATTGCAGCCTTCGTTCGAGCTGCAGCTGTCGTTCGGGCAGAGTCCAGCGCCCGAGTGCCTTTCCTCGGTATCCCGGTTTCGGGAGTCGGCTGGGTGCCCGGTATTTAGAAGGGCGGCGTGTTGGGGAATCCCTCCTGAGCAGCACGTGTACCAAAACCAGTCTCGGCAGGGGCGCCGCCGATGGTGCCATTCCCGTCGGATTCTGTCGCCCGGGCCTCGTCGTCGGTCGTCGTGTCGCCGGTCGTGTCGTTCTCTGTGTTGACGTGCACGAATTGGACGTTTGAGGTGCGGGGGACCCGGTATGTGTGTCCGAGGGGTGAGATCCACTGGATGTGTCCGTTATCGGCGAGGTGTGCCTGCCACTGGGTGTGGTGTCGGATCATGTGGTGCTGTTCGCAGACGGATTGCAGGTTGGCGTAGCTGGTTTCACCACCGTCTTGCCATTCGTGCCGGTGATCCAGATCGCAGGACGTGGCGGACCGGTCGCAACCGATCCCGATGCAGGTTTCGTCGCGGAGCTGGACGGCGCGCTTCAGGTCTGCCGGAACGGCGTAACTGTCGCGTCCGACGGAGAGCACGGCTCCGGTCTCCGGGTGGGTGAGCAACCGGGTGAAGCTTGGTGCCTGAGCGGCGAGGATCCGTGCGGTTTCGGGGTCGATGGGGCCGTATCCGTCCAAATGCGCCGGTTCATCGCTTTTCCCGAGCAGAGTCATGACGGGGACGGTGACATACACGGTCGGCCGGATTCCGCCGAGTCGGTCCGCTCCCACACCTGACGGTCCGACGCCGGGCTTGTGCGTCGCGTCGATGGTGAAGCCGGTCATGATGGCGTCGATGAGGGTGTCGGTCTCGATCTGGGCCAGGGTGCGGTCATCTCCTGCCGCTTTCAACGCCCGAGCTGTGTGTCGTGCGGCGTTGTGCAGGCTCTGCACGATCTCGATCGGAGCATGCACCGCGAGAGTTCCCATGCCGTCCTGGGCGGGGTAGCAGTCCACTCGCCGGTTCTTGACGGCGTCGGTGCGGCGTCGCGCGATCGTTTCCGGAAACAATCCCTCCCGGATCGACACAACGGCGCGGGAAAACTGTGTTGGTGATTGCCCGATCGCTTTCGGCAACGCCGCCTGCTCAAACATCGCAATTGCGTCTCCATCGAGGGTGATGGCTTGCCGGATCATCGCCTGTGTGTGCTGCCGGGTAATCCGGCCGTCCTCGAGGGCATCAAGTGTCGCGGGCAGGTCCTCGCAGAGGATTTCGGCGTCCTGAACAAGCCCGGCGGCATGGTTTTTCGTGACCCCGATCGCGGCACCGATCTCTTGCGCCAATGAGGACCGCACCCACCCTTCGGTCTCTGCGCTGAGAGTTGCCGGGGTGCTGTCTGCGGGCAGGACAGCGAAGATCCCCGGGTGGGCCAGGGCGTCCTGCAGCATGGCATAGATGCCACGCAACCGTGAGGCTTCGGCCGCCGCGATCAATTGTGAGTCGTCAACGACACCGGCAAGCCGAGAACGCAACATATCTGCCGCAGACGCATCTTCTGCGCCGTCAGCATCTGCACCTGTATCTGCACCTGCGTCTGCACCTGCGTCTGCGTCTGCATCAGCGTCTGCTTCTTCTTCAGACTGGGCCTCCGCATCAGCAGTATCGGTGTCGGTTTCGGTGTCGGTCTCGATGTCAGCGTCGGCTTTGGCGACGAGACTTTCATCGTCGGTAACGGAGGCGCCTGAGGCACCAGCTATCTCGGTACCGGTGTTGCTGCCGCCAGCCCCTGGCTCGGCACTCTCTGGTGCACTGGCTTTGTCCGCCGTGACTGAATCGTCAGCAGCAGCAGCATCAGCAGCGGTGCCACCATCAGCATTAGTATCGGCCTCGGCCGCTGCGCCGACGCCAGTGCTCGTGGTGGAATCACCAGCGTTGGCGTGGTCGATGGCAGCGGCATCGGAACCAGTGGTGTCAGAGTCGGTCTCAGTATCTTCGACGGCCTCGGCATATGCAGAGTCGCCGCGAGCAGGACCACCCGCACCAGCATCCCGAGCCTTACCCGACGACGGCGGCGGTTGATACTCTTTTCTGTCTTGCCCCTCCCAAGTCCCGACATCTGCAGGATCCGGAGGGGTATCCCTGAATTCATCCATGCCCCAATTTTGCCACCGACCACCGACACTTGTTCGATAAAACGAGCGACTGTGGATAACTAAGTTTCGAAGATAAATACGAGCTAATCTGTGGAAAACCACACCCTCGGAGTCAGACCCGCATAGTCAGGCATTCGTTGCCGCAGACGCCATGCGCAGCTTGGTTGGGGTGGGTGCAGTAGCCTCCGCGGTTCAGCGGGGGCATTCGTGTGCACTCGCCAGTTGTATGAGCCGTCGGAGAAAGGTGCAGCACTGGCTGGCGTGGCTTGCCGGCACTCAACTCGACATGGACTGACCTGACCGATCGCCCGATGCATGGCGCCTCTCGGACCTGAGCCCACAGTGGGCACATAATCGCTGTGATAGAGTAGCTCGTTGGCTGATCGGACTCTCTCGACCGATCACGCCGCGTATCGCCTCACTGAGGCCGGTATGCCGACAAGAGATCTTGGGCAGAGCATCCGCTCTGCGGTACTGAAGGAGACCAATTATGGCAGCAGTGTGCCAGGTGACTGGAGCCGTTCCCGGCTTCGGACACAACATCTCGCACTCGCACCGACGCACCAAGCGTCGTTTCGACCCGAACATCCAGAAGAAGACCTACTACGTTCCGTCGCTGCGACGTAACGTGACGCTCACACTGAGCGCCAAGGGCATCAAGGTCATCGACGCACGCGGCATCGAGTCCGTCGTCAAGGACCTTCTCGCACGTGGGGAGAAGATCTAATGGCCAAGGCACAAGACGTCCGCCCGATCATCAAGCTGCGTTCGACGGCAGGCACCGGATTCACGTACGTGACCCGCAAGAACCGCCGCAACAACCCAGACCGACTCGTGCTGAAGAAGTATGACCCCGTCGTCCGCAAGCACGTTGACTTCCGCGAGGAGCGATAAGCATATGGCTAAGAAGAGCAAAATCGCGCGCAACGAGCAGCGTAAGTTGGTCGTCGCACGCTACGAAGAGAAGCGTCGTGAGCTGAAGAAGGCTCTCGTTGACCCGAACGGCACCGACGAGTCGCGTGAAGCGGCCCGTGTGGGGCTCCAGAAGCTCCCGCGCAACGCGTCCCCGGTCCGTGTTCGCAACCGCGACTCGATCGACGGACGCCCGCGTGGACACCTCAAGGCATTCGGCATTTCACGTGTCCGTTTCCGCGAGATGGCACACCGTGGCGAGCTGCCCGGCGTGACCAAGTCGAGCTGGTAAAACACCGTTCTTCGAAAAGGGCATCGGCATTCGTGCCGGTGCCCTTTTCTCTGCCCGGAATCACAGGCGACAACCCGAAAAAACACAGTTTTCAGGGCAAATCGGGCGATTTTGCGCGACACGCCCCTTGAAAGTGCCCGAAAACCCGCAGAAATCCGCGAAATGACGCGGTTCTCTGTTACATTCATCGAGTCACAGAACCTCGGTGATGACTCGTCACAGGGGGCCGAAAACCGCGTGATTCACGCAGCAAACGTCCGAGGAGGACAACTCAATGGCTGATAAGTCGCTCAACAAGACCGAGCTCGTCGCGAAGATCGCCTCGTCGACCGGCCAGAGCCAGGCTGCCGTCGGTGGCGTGCTCGACGCGCTGTTCGCTGAGCTTGCTGACGCTGTCAGCAGCGGCGTCAAGGTTTCGATCCCCGGTTGGCTCGCCGTCGAGCGCACCGACCGTGCTGCTCGCACCGGACGCAACCCGCAGACTGGCGAGACCATCAACATTCCGGCTGGCCACTCGGTGAAGGTTACCGCTGGCTCGAAGCTCAAGGCAGCTGTCAAGTAGCATCCAGTTCACAGAAGGGGCGCCGTGCTGAGCACGGCGCCCCTTCTGCATGATCGCGTGTCTCCAGGGGCAGCACGCAGGCACGCAGGGCAGCACACAGACACACAAGGCGGCACGCAGACACTCAGGTCTTCCGCGTAATCTTGTAACGTGAACCGTTCCCTGCGCATTCTCGGCCCTTCCGTGCTGCTTGCCATGGCACTGCTCGCCGTCTTCGCAGGACTCGCGATCGGCGGGGGAGCGAGCGCCCCCGCGATCGGCGACCCCGGCACTGTCGTACGGTTCGGACTTCCGATTACGAAACTGCTCGTCAACCTGAGCGTCGGCGTCACGCTCGGCACACTCGTGATCGCTCTCTTCGCTCTCGATTCCACGCGGCCGGCATATACACGCGCGTTGGACATCGCCGCGGGTGCCGCTGGTGTCTACACCGTGGCGTCAGCAGCAACGGCTTTCTACACGTTCATGAGCATCACGGGAACCCAGTTCTCATTCGGCAACGACTTCGGCCAGAAACTCGCCGTGTTCTTCACAGACGTCGAAGTTGGGCAAGCCTGGCTCATCACCACGTTGATCGCGGCATCCGTGACCGTGTTGTGCTTTGCCGTGCGCAATCAGACGGGCCTCTTCTTCGTCGGCGTCCTGGCACTGGCTTCCCTCATTCCGATGGCCGAACAAGGCCACGCTGCCGGTGCCGCCAACCACGCTCAAGCGGTCAACGGACTGGGCCTGCACCTCGTCTTCGCCGCAGTCTGGGTCGGCGGGCTGCTTGCGCTTATTCTGCTCAAGCGTGAGCTCGGAGCTGTTGAGCTCACGCAAGTGCTGAGCCGGTATTCATCGGTCGCCCTTATCTGCTTCATTGTCGTCGCCGTGTCCGGCTACGTGAGCGCACAGCTGCGCATTGGAGCGTGGTCTGAGCTCCTGACACCCTACGGGCTCCTCGTGCTGCTCAAAATCGCCGCTCTCGTCGCCCTGGGCCTCTTCGGGGCCATGTACCGCCGCTGGGTGATCAACCGGATGCCGCAGCCCGGCGCAGCCGCGCAGGGCGTCGTGTCGAAAGCCGCACGGTCGAGGACCCGCCTGTTCTGGATACTGGCCGCCACCGAGATTGGATTCATGGGGCTCGCGTCGGGCTTCGCTGCTGCGCTCGCGCGGACGGCGACCCCTGTGCCGCAGGAGGCGCCTCAAGAGGGCACGCCAGCGATCCTGCTCACCGGGGACCCGCTCCCGCCGCCTGTGCAGCCCTCCAGCTTTGTCACGGGGTGGGACATCGACCTGATCTGGTTGCTGGTGTGCGGCTTCGGCATCTTCTTCTATCTCGCGGGTGTCTACCGGCTGCACAAGCGCGGCGATAAGTGGTCGGTGCTTCGCACCATTTCATGGGTTGCGGGCCTTCTCCTGCTGTTCTACTTCACGTCAGGTGCGACAAATCTGTACCAGCGCTACATGTTCAGCCTGCACATGCTGGGGCATATGGGGCTCACGATGGCGGTTCCGGCGCTGCTGGTGCCTGGCGCACCGTTCACCCTTGCTCTGCGCGCGCTGCACAAGCGCACGGATGGTTCGCGCGGGCCACGCGAGTGGGTGCTCACCTTCGTGCACGCGAAGATCTCAACGTTCCTCAGCCACGGGGTGATCGCGGCGATTCTGTTCGCCGGCTCGCTCTGGGTCTTCTACTTCTCGCCGCTGCTGCGCTGGGCGATGGAAGAGCACATCGGCCACGAATGGATGATCGCGCACTTCTTGATCACCGGCTACTTGTTCGTCAACGCGCTCATCGGCGTCGACCCTGGCCCTCCGCGCCTCGGCTATCCGATGAGGCTTCTGCTGTTGATGGCGACCATGGCGATGCACGCCTTCTTCGGAATCACCATCATGATGAGCACAGGACTGTTCGCCGCCGACTGGTTCGGGGCAATGGGGCGCACGTGGGGCCCCACTCCGCTCGAAGACCAGTACATCGGCGGGGGAATCGCGTGGAGCGTCGGCGAGATACCGACGATCGTTCTCGCCATAATCGTGGCGGTGCAATGGGCGAAATCAGACACCCGTGAGCAAAATCGCAACGATCGATCCGAGGAGCGAACGGACGATGCCAAGCTGCGCGCTTACAACGAGCAGCTGGCGAAGCTCGCGGCGAGGGACGACGCCGACAAAGACAAGGTCTGAGGCGGATGCTGTGGCCGGCGGTTCTGCCGGTGTGTTGAGTCATGCGTGGCCGGGGCATTGCTTGCCAGACGTGGCAGGATGCCGCGTGATTGACGCAGTGCCGGCAATCAGATGCGCGACTCTGTGCAAGACCCTGGCCGTCCCGTCAGAGCGTAGTCGGATGCTTCGCGTCAGCCTTCGTCTTTGTCACCGTCGTCATCACCATTGCTCGACGTCTCTTTTGTCAAGAGCTGCGCCGTCACCGTGCCGTCTGAGAAGAGGTAGACGTTGCCGAACGCCTTGAACGGAACCTCTTCGGTGACCTCGTCGATCGAGCCGTCGGCGAGGGACTGGATCGAGACATCGATCGTTGCCGCCGCGTCAGTGTTCGGGATCTCCCAGGAGTTGCTCCCCGGAACAAGGGAGATCTCTGGGTACGTCGAGATGCTCCACTCCGGCTCGCCGGACACGCGGTCACTCACCTCGTACCCGAAGGGGCAGCCCGTCGGCTGCAGAATGACCTGTGTCGCGCACTCATCGAGCTGGGCGTTGAACTGCTCTTGCGCCGCATCGATGAACTCGTCTGTCGGCTCAGCGTCAACGCTGGCCTCTTCCACCTGGCCCGGAGAATCGGCGAACACCTCGTCGGGGTCGGCCGTGAGGTAGTCGGTGTCGACGCCGAACTCATAGTTTCCCGGCGTGAAGATCAGCACATTGACGATGTTGTCGAACGCAGCATCCGTGTCCTTGGGCGCCACCTGACGCGTGTCGAAATCTGCACCGTTCATTGAGAACTGCGTGGTGTGGTTGACGCTGAGGTTCACGGCGGCGAGCGGGCTCGTCGCGAACTCCCAGTGGCCGAAGAGACCGCCGACCTTCGTCAGGTCGAAGACGGCGGTTCCCTCGGAATCGCCGATCGCGAAGTCATACGTCACCTGATGTGTGCCGTCGTCGAGCGTGGTCTCAGAGACGAATTCTGCGTCAGTCACCGGTGAGATCACAGAGTTGCGCAGAAGCTTGTCTGAGGCGTTCTCGGGCAGTCCGGCAGACTTCAGTTCGCCTCCGGACAGCTTGACGCCGGGAACATCGAGAGCGGATGCCGCGTCGCCACGTTCGAGAGCGTCCAGGTATTGGGTCACGGTGCCACGCGCGCCGTAGACGGTGCGCTGCAGCGAGCCGACGGCGCTTGCCGCAGCCCCGAGGAACATCACACCGACGATGACCCAGATGATGATGAACCGGGTGCGCGCGGGATCAGACGGGCGCGGCGTCTGCTGCGGGGCCGGAGGCATGGACTGCGGCTGAGCTGGAGGTACCTGGTTCACAGAGGCCATCCTAAGGCAGGAGCGCCCGAAGATCGACGGGTACTCCTGCCCGTCGCCTATCATGGTGGGGGTCTTCCCGCTACCGAAAAGAGTGCAGCACCCCACTATGTCCGATTTTGCCCTCGCGCCCGAGCAGCAGGCAGTCTTCGACCTCATCGAGAAGACCCGCGACCACATCTTCGTGACGGGCAGGGCGGGTACCGGAAAGTCGACGCTGCTGAACGAGCTGGCCTGGCGCACAGACAAGCAGCTTGTGATCGCCGCACCGACGGGAGTGGCGGCGCTCAACGTCGGCGGCCAGACCATTCATTCTCTGTTCCGTCTGCCGATCGGCGTGATCGCCGACAGCGACATTGAGCAGAACGACGCGGTGCGCAAACTGCTGAACACGATCGAGACTCTCGTGATCGATGAGGTGTCGATGGTCAATGCCGACCTCATGGATGCCATCGACCGCAGCCTTCGCCAGGCGCGGCAGCGCCCGTCTGAGTCATTCGGCGGTGTGCAGATCGTGTTGTTCGGCGACCCGTACCAGCTGGCTCCAGTGCCCGGTGACCCGGAAGAGCGCGCGTATTTCGCTGACACCTACCGGTCGATGTGGTTCTTCGACGCGAAGGTCTGGCTCGACGCCCCGCTCACGATCGTTGAGCTCACCGAGATCCACCGGCAGCATGACGTTGAATTCAAGCGGATACTGAATGCCGTCCGTCACGGTCGGGTCACAGCCGATATCGCCGAGAAGCTCAATTCGACCGGTGCGCGGAAACCGCCCGAAGACGGCACGATCACTCTGGCGTCGCGGAACGACAGCGTCAATCGGATCAACAATGCGGCACTCGCCCGCCTTCCGGGCCGTGCCCTCAGCGCCAAGGCCGAGATCACGGGGGATTTCGGCGGACGCGCGTACCCGGCGGAGGAGACCCTTGAGCTCAAAGAGGGAGCTCAGGTGATGTTCCTGCGCAACGATGGCGCGAACGACGGGGGCCCGCGGTGGGTGAACGGCACGATCGGCACGGTCACTAAGATCACCTCAACCGTGTTCGTCGAGGTCGACGGCGAAGAGCACGAGGTTGAACCCGCCACGTGGGAGAAGTACCGGTATTCGTACTCGCCGCTCACGAAGCGGCTGAAGCGTGAGATCGTCGCCGAGTTCGAGCAGTTTCCGCTGCGCCTTGCCTGGGCCGTCACGATTCACAAGTCGCAAGGCAAGACCTATGATCGCGCCATCGTCGACCTCGGCAGCCGTGCTTTCAGCCCCGGCCAGACCTACGTCGCTCTCAGCCGCCTGACGTCCCTCGACGGGCTCTATCTGTCACGGCCACTGCGCCCGAGCGACATCATCGTCGACCGAGACGTGCAGCGCTTCATGGCGAACGTCACGCGCGTGGCGGGTGCGGATGCTGCGCCAGCAGCGCGCTGACGGCAGCAGTGCTGTGAACGCGGTCAGGTCGCACCGTGGGTGTGATGAACACCGTATGAGGGGTCAGGCAGCTTCTGCCTTCGCACGGTCGAGGTCGGTGAAAAGGTCTGAGTTGAAGCGGTAGGCGACGAGCGTTTCGTCGACCATGCGCTCGCGCTCGATGTCGTTCCACGGGGCTGCGTCGAGCAGCATCCGGTAATTCTCCTTGAACGCGTCAAGATCGTCGATCTGGTCAAACGCGTAGAACTCGACGCCTCGGGTGTTGAATCCGAAGTGCCGCTTCATGAGCCGCGCGATGAACTGCCCGCCGGAGAGATCGCCGAGATAGCGCGTGTAGTGGTGAGCGACAAAGCCTGTGGGCCACGCCGCCGTCTCACGGATGCGATCGGCATAGGCGGCCGTCGTGGGAAGCGGCGTGATCTCGTCACGCCACCCGACACCGACAAGGTGCTCGAGGTCACGTTCGAGCGCCTCGCGACGCAGGAGCTCCGGCGCGAGAAACGGCGCGGCCACCGGGTCATCGGCCAGCGTCTCGGCCACGCTCTCGAGAGCGTCGTAGATGAACCAGTGCTGCACCGAAAGCGCCGTGTAGTCCTCCCGCGTTCCCTGCCCCTTCATGAGATCGCGCATGAACGAGGCGCCTTCGCTGTCAGAGTGCGAGGTGCGCGTGCGCTCAGCCAGCTGGGCAGAGAATCGGGTGTCGGTCATGGTGCTCCGTCAGGGAATTGCGAATAAGGGTAGCCTAATCATACCTACGCGACCCTCCCGTGTCACGAGGTTTCTGCACCGTCGTTGGCGTCACTGTTGTTCGTGTCGCCGAGGCGCGCGACGGCAGCGCGGTGGAGTTCGACGACGGCGCGACGCACGTCGGGGCGCTCGACCACCTCGGTCGGCCACGGGATGCGCGTGGCGACGTGCTGCCCGGCAGCATCCGTGTACTCCCAGTCCCCACCGTCGCCATCGAATCCCACCATCACGACATTCGAGGCGGCCGGGTCGGCGAACGCGTGAACGATTGTGTGGTTGTCGGCGACGTGGTCACCGTTCATGTGGTTGAGGACCGCGCTGATCACCTGCGGGTCGAAATGCTGCGTCATACGGACAGTCAACCAGGGAAGTCCCGAAGTGTGCCAGGGCAATGAGTCGAAAGCACTCCGTGCCTGAGTACTTTTTCTTCGCCTGGCTGAGCGCAGCGTACGGGTTCATATCAGGCTTAATGGTTAGAATCCAGCAAGAACTCTGGGGGAGGTCTGTTGGTGAGAAACTTTGGGCACCATTCGCGTCTCGCGACAGCGATCGTCGTTCTCGGCGTGAGTGCTCTGGCATTGACGGCGTGTTCGGGGGAATCCGCGCCAGCCATCACATTGCCGCCGCAGGCCGACGCGAAACTGCCGGACGAGACGGCGACGCTTGTTGATGACGCCGTGGCGCACGCGATTGAAGCGTCGGCATCAACCGGTGCGATCGTCGGAATCTGGGCTCCCTGGGCAGGCAAGAGCCTTGACGGTTATGGCGTCACCGAGATCGACGGCAAGACCGAGGTGACGGCCGACATGGCATTCCGCATCGGCGCCAACACCCGGCCGATGACCTGTGCTGTGCTTCTGAAGCTCGCCGACGAGGGCGTCGTCGCCGTGGACGACAAAGTCTCGGAGTACCTGCCAAATCTCGTCGGCACCAAAGGCTTGACACTCGAGCACCTGTGCCAGGGAACATCGGGACTCGGTGGATACCGCGCAAACCTCGATGCCACGTTCATCCAGAACCCGGAACGCGTCTGGAGTCCCAACGAACTGTATAACGACGGCATGGCGACACACGAGGCGACGCCGGGCGAGTCATTCTCAGACGCCGACACCGGATACGTTCTGCTGGGGCAGGCGCTGGAATCCGCGACGGGCAAAACGTTCGCTGAACTGTACGACACCTACATCTTCACGCCGCTGGGTCTCGAGAACTCGCTCCTCCCGGCTCCGACGGAGGTTGAGCTGCCCGACACCTCCTTGCACAGTTACGAGTCTCTGAAAGTCGGTGGCAAGCTGCAGTGCGATGCGCCGCACGATGAGTCGAGGCTGTCGTCGTCCATGGGATACACATCGGCGGGCGTCGTAGCGACGGCTGACGACCTGCACGCCTTTGCACAGGCATTTGCCCAGAACGAGTTGTTCTCAGACGACGCGGCGAAGCACCAGGAAGAAACGCGCCCGATCAGCGACAAGGCGGCCTCCTGGATCCAATACGGGTTCGGCACGTACCACTACGGCCCGCTCTACGGTCAGGCCGGTGACGTGCCCGGGTTCATCACGGCAACACTGAGTGACCCAGTATCCGGACTCACTGTCGTCGTCATGCTCAACAATTCGACTGCGGGCGGCAGCCTTGCGCTCTCACTCGCTATGCAGCTCGCGTCGTACGCATCGAAGCTTCCTGCCGCGAAAGGACAGAAAGCGCCCTCGATCGATCTGCCGTGGTCGGCCGAGCAAATGAACGAGCAGGTCAGCGACAGCGCTGTCTGTCAGAGCTGAGTGTTCGGAAACTGACGTACATCCGCACGACGCCGGTATTCCCCTTAGGGTTGATGTATGCCCATCATCCCTGACACCAAAGACTGGACGTGGGTGCTCAGCCGCCCCTGCACCGAATGCGGCTTCGATGCGCGTTCGGTGACGTTGTCGGAGGTGGGCGACTACGCGCGCGCCAACGCCGGGATCTGGGCAGACGTTCTCGAGCGAGCTGACGTACGGCAGCGCCCAGACGATAACACCTGGTCGCCTCTCGAGTACGCCTGCCACGTGCGTGACGTACACACGCTGTTCGCTGAGCGGCTCGTGCTCACCATGACCCAGAATGATCCGGTCTTCCCCGACTGGAACCAGGACGAGGCGGCGGTTGCTGGCCGGTATGCGGAGCAGGACCCGTCTCTCGTGCTGCGAGATCTCACGGATGCTGCATTCGCAGCCGCGGAGGCGTTTGACGGTGTTCCCGACTCCGTCGCCGATCGCACGGGGAAGCGCGGCGATGGGGCGCCGTTCACGATCGAGACCCTCGGCCAGTACTACGTGCACGACCTCGTGCACCATGCATGGGACGTCACGCACGACCGAGACTGAGTGGTTGTTGCGTGACGTTGCGTGACGGCGGTGAGCGGCTACTTCTTCGCGACGGTGAGCAGGAACACCGAGTCTTCAAGCGCGTGCACGTTATGGGTTTCGGCGGGAACGATGATGAGGTCGCCCTTCCAACCGGTCCATGACGCATCGGCGGTCGTCAGCTCGATGCGCCCGCTGATGACGTACACGGTGGCGTCGCCCGGGCTCTCGTGATCGCCCATCTTGACGCCTTCACGCAGTGCGACGAGCGTCTGCCGCAGCGTGTGTTCGCGTCCGCCGAAGACAGTCTTGGCGCTGCGTCCGCTTGAGCTGCTCTGGGCATGCTCAAGTTCGTGACGCGCGAGAGCGGTGAGCGACGTCTTCTGCACGGTGAACCTCCCGGTGATCAGTCACTCCAGTGTGCCGCAGATCGATCTCAGATCACACCGGCGCGGTGACTGGGGAGCCTCAGACGAGGCTCCCGCCGCCCGTGCGCGAAGGGTTCGCGTGCACTGATTCCACCACCGTTCTCATTACATACACAACCGATCGATTTGGGCAAGAGCCCATTGCGGGGTGAGCAACTGCAGTGAGGTGTGCGTTCGGTCCTCGAACACACGCTGTTTCTTGAGTTCTTTGTTTCCTTCGAATGTGAAGGTCTTCTCTGACGGCATCGTGAGAAAGTACGTGCACCAGCATCCGCCGAATATTCCGTTGTGTCGTTCGCAGAGACGCTCAAACATGTCCCACGTCTCGGCAGTGAGCGGGGCGATCGCAAAGCTGCCCGCGGAGCCTGTCGAAACGTCTCCGTCGCCGTCTCGATCCGTGTTTTGGGCGTTCACGCCAGCAGTTTAATTCGCCGTCGGTGTTGTGTCGATGGTCGTGTGATCTCTGGCTCGCACGTGGCTGTCATCACCGCCTTTGGAGATGCCACTGAGCCGGCTCTCTGAGTTTCGTGGACATCACACGATGGCCGCCGGGACGAAACACATGAGCTGTCACTCACGTCATGTGGAGGGGATGACGGGAATCGAACCCGCGCTGTCAGCTTGGGAAGCTGAAGTTCTACCATTGAACTACATCCCCACGCGCCACAAGGGCACCACGTCATCTTAGCAACATCTGACGGCTACACTGACAACGTGCTCCTCTCAGACCGCGACATCAAAGCAGAACTGGCGGCCTCACGCATTGGCCTCGACCCATACGACATCGACATGGTGCAGCCATCGAGCGTCGATGTGCGCCTCGACCGCTTCTACCGTCTCTTCGACAACCACAAATACCCGTACATCGATCCGTCGCAGGATCAGCCAGAGCTGACCCGCCTGATCGAGGTCGAACCGGACGAATCGTTCATTTTGCACCCGGGCGAATTCGTCCTCGGCTCCACCTACGAACGTGTCAGCCTGCCCGACGACGTTGCCGCACGCCTTGAGGGCAAAAGCTCGCTCGGCCGCCTCGGCCTGCTCACGCACTCGACGGCCGGCTTCATCGACCCCGGGTTCTCTGGCCACGTGACACTCGAGCTCAGCAACGTGGCGACGCTGCCGATCAAGCTGTGGCCCGGCATGAAGATCGGGCAGTTGTGCTTCTTCAGGCTCACGTCTCCCACGGAGCGCCCGTACGGTTCGGCCGAATACGGTTCTCGTTACCAGGGGCAGCGCGGGCCGACAGCATCCCGGTCGTTCGCGAACTTTCACCGCACCGACGTCAGCGTCACAGACGCCGGGCGCGCAGGTCAATAGAACCGCGCGGGCGAGGACCATCCACGCACGTCATTCCGTCCAGTCAATTCGGGTAGTCAGTTCGCCCGGTCAATCCGCTCTGAGCAGAATCGCGAGACAGCCGCGGCGTGCCCGATTTAGGGTGAAGCATGGCTGAGATCGTGGAAATACAGGATGCTCGTCGGCGACGAGCCCAGCGGGAAAGCGCCGAACGCCCGAGGCCTGGCACGCAGGCTCCCAGACAGCGCACTGCGGCATGGGTACCGGAGGGGTCAGGGGCAGATCAACCCGGAGTGGCGCGGCCGAATCCGGAGCGACGTGTGTCTGAACAGCGCGGATCGAACCATCAGTCGACAACGCCTCAGAAGGCTGGAGGCCACGGATACGGTCGCGAGAGCCACAAGCCCGAGGCTTTGTGGCGCGAGGCGCTCGGACGGCGATTTCGCGCCCATCGGACCAAGCGGGGCGAGAAGCTCATCGACACCGCGCAGACCGCTGGCGTTTCGCCCCAGTACCTGTCGGAAGTGGAGCGAGGGCGTAAGGAGCCGTCGAGCGAGATGATCGCCGCGATCGCCGGCGCGCTCAACACCTCGCTCATCGAGCTGACGAGCGAGGTATCGGACGACCTGCACCAGCAGAACAGCTCGCGCGACGGCGGCGCCCTGCTGATGGCTGTCTGAGCCGAGCGTCAGGCCGCAGCATCCGCCTGCCCGCGTCGGGCTAGCACCTGGTCGACGAGCCCGTAATCGACCGTTTGCGCCGCCGTGAACACTCGATCACGATCGGTGTCTTGGCGCAGCGTCTGCACGCTCTGCCCCGTGTGCGAGCTGAGGATCTCTTCGATTTCGGCGCGAATGCGCACGACCTCATCGGCCTGCAGGATGAGGTCAGGAATCGCACCGCGCCCCTCGGCAGCGGGCTGATGCAGCACAACGCGGGTATGGGGCAGAACGGCCCGGCGACCCGGAGCCCCCGCCGCAAGCAGAATGGCTCCCGCAGCGATCGCCTGCCCGACGCACGTGGTCGCGACGGGTGACTGCACGTACTGCATCGTGTCGTATACAGCGAGCATCGACGCGAGATCCCCGCCTTCGCAGTTGATGTAGAGATTGATCGGCTCACCCGCGCTCTCGGACTCGAGGTGCAGCAGCTGCGCGATGATCGTGTTCGCGACGCCCGCATCGACCGGTGTTCCCAGATACACGATGCGCTCGGTGAGCAGGTTCGAGTAGACGTCCATGATGCGCTCCCCGCGCGGATGCTGCGCTACGACGTTCGGGATTGTGTACGAGCTCATGTCAGACCCCCAGTCCGATCGGGTTTCTGCGATCGGGCATGACCTGGTCGAAACTCGACACCGTGCGGTCGATGAACCCGTATTCCTGCGCCTGCTGCGCGTTGTACCAGCGGTCGTGCAGCGAATCGTCGAAGATGCGCGTAAGCGGCTGCCCGGTGTCTTCAGCGATGAGACCGAGCACTGTGTCGCGCGTGTAGCGCAGGTCGTCTGCTTGCACCTCAACCTCGACGGCCGTGCCACCGATTCCTGCCGAGCCCTGATGCATCAGAATGCGCGCGTGCGGCAGTGCGCTGCGCTTGCCCGGTGTGCCTGCCGACAGAAGAAACTGCCCGGCGCTGCACGCGAGCCCGAGAGCCAGCGTCGAAACATCGCACGGCACAAGTCGCATGATGTCGCGGATCGCGAGCATCGACGGAACGCTGCCTCCCGGGGAGTGGATCCATAGGGCGATGTCTGTCGAGGCGTCCTCGGCGGCGAGGAGCAGCAGCTGGCTCGCCAGCAGCGTCCCATTGTCGTCGTCAAGAACGCCGTCGAGCACGAGCACGCGGCGATGCAGCAGCTGCTCGCGCATACGGTCGTTGAAGAGCGGAGGGGAAGAATCGTTGTCTGCCATGGATCGATCATGCGTCACACGGCATACACAGTGAACCGGATGCCGCTCACAGCAGATCTGCGCTGAGCAGAGTGGCCGGTCGGCTGGCGAGAAGCGAGGGTGCTCAGGTCAGCGCATTGATGCGGATCACGGCGATCTGCGTGCGCATCGTGGCGTCGCCGATGGGGGAATGCTGGGCGAAGTAACCCTGCGGAGCAGCGACGAGCACGACGGTGCCCACCGGCATCCCGATCATGTCGATTCCCATGAACTTCTCAAGCTGGCGGCCAGTCACGGTGACCGTGTCAAAGCCCTCGTTCGTGCCGGGAGTGAAGCGAAGATCCCAACCGAAATCCCAGGTCGAGACGTCATAGCCGAAGAAGACCTTGCTCTCAGCGGTGATCGTCGTCGAGCTGTCGCCCTTTTTGAGGATGCGAGCCTCGAGTTGACTCGGTGGGGCGAGATCCTCTGGAATCGTGAAGTTCCAGCTGTCGTTCCGCCACTCGACGTCCAGTTCATCGACGACCAAGTTCTGGCTCTCATCGGCGGTTGGCGTCGGAGTCGGTGCGGATGCTGCCGAGAGCTGCCCGATGAACGGGATTCCCAACGTGAGGACAAGTGCGATCACGGCGGCTCCCGCTACGACGCCGCCGATGATCCACGCCATTCGCTTGCGGCGGCGCGGTGGCGATTGCACGACTGTGCGGGGGGTCACGGTGGCGATAAGTGCCTGGTCCTGTGCCGGCGGAGTCGTCGTGGTGGGGAAGGAGCCGGCCTGTTGTGGCGCTGAGTGCTGCACTGGCTGCTGCCCGGAGTGCGGCGTTAATTGCTGCCCGCTCGTCTGCGCCGCGGCAGGGACAGTGGGCACCTCGATGCGAGTGGGCGCCAGGCCGAGCTCGCGTTCCAGCTGCTGCAGACGCTCTGCGAAAGCCAGGGCGGTGGGAAACCGGTATGCCGGATTGTGGTTGAGACCGATCATCAGGGCCTCGACAAGGGCGGGTGGAAGGTCTGGGCGCTGCATCGGCGTGATGGAGCCGTTTTGGATGCGGGCGATCAGTTGGGCACCGCGATTGGAACCGCCGGGAATCTCAAAGGGGCTGCGGCCCTCGAGCAACGAGAACAGTGTGGCGGCCAGAGAGAACGCGTCGCTCCGGACGTCGACCCGTGGCTCATCGTCGAAGGTCTCGGGCGCTGCCCAGGGGATGCTCATTCCGAGCGAGCTCGCATTGTTGTCAACAGTGGATTGCGTAGCGTATGCCTGTTCGCGCATACGCGTAGCCTCGGGAAAGCCGTCGGCAATGGCCGAGATACCGAAATCGGTGAGGACGGCAGCCCCGTAGTCGTTGATCAGAACGTTTGCCGGCTTCACATCGCGATGCACAACGCCGGCACGGTGGGCACTCTCGAGTGCGGAGGCGACGCGAACGCCGATGTGCAGCACATCGGCGACATCGAGCGGAGCGTGGCGAAAACGCGCGCCGAGACTGCCGCCCGAGCAGTACTCCATGACGAGATACGGCTGCTCACCAGCATCCACACCGGCCGCGTAGATTGTGCCGATCGCGGCGTGCGACGAGACCCGGGCCATGAGATTGGCCTCCGCCGTGAACTGGCGGCGCAACGCCTCGCTGAGGGCATCGGTGCGCAGCACCTTGATGGCGACGAAGCGGTTGGGAAGCTGCTGGTGGTACAGGTAGACATCCGAGTATCCACCGGTGCCGAGCAGCTTGACGTAGCTGTAGCCATCGATCAGTGGTGGGGAGCCCATGCCCCGATCCTAAATGAGACGGCTGCCCGTCGGGAGCGGGCCCGCACAGACAGCCCTGTGTGAGGCAACGTCGACAACGCCAAATGTGCCCGCGCTCCGGAACTCTCGCCGTGAATCCGTCTGCCGCTCACCCCGTGAGGACCCCCCGGTGGTTCAGCGCGTTATGACACGGCATCGATGCGGATGACGACGATCTGCGTGCCGAATTCGGCTTCGTCGAACGGTCCGACAAAGAGGAACATGCCGGCCGGAGCAGCTGTGACGATGACGGTGCCGACCGGGAGCCCCATCAGATCGACGTCGTTTCCGATTCCCACGGCGAGCTCCGGTGTCGTCGCGGGGGAACCAGGAGATTCTCCGACCGCAGGAAACGTCGCCGTGGTCTGCTGGTCATAGAGCCATTCGCTCGTGATGTAGCTGAACGACACCGTGCTTTCAGGCCCGACAACGGTATCGCTGTCACCGGTCGAGACGACCCGAGCCGTGAACTCTTCCGGCGGAGCCTGGGCAGAGGGGAAGTCGAGCGTCACATCGTCTCCGTCGACCGTGACGCCGAAGTCGTCGAGAAACGGCGGCAGGCCGTCATCCGCCGCTGTGGTCGTGTCAGGGCCGGGCGTTGCAGTCTCGTCGCCGTCGGACGAGGGCGGTGGGTGCGGAGTCGTCGGCCCCGGAGTCGGGTCGGCAGCCCACAGGGAGGTTGCGATCGGAACGCCGACGACCGCCGCGAGGGCGATGAGCGCTGCAGCGGCCACGCTCGAGACGATGATGAGAGCACGCGAGCGGCGCGGGGGCGGGGCAGCATCCGATGTCGTGTCGTCGGGAACGGGAGTGGGCAGCTCCGTGCGCAGACGCGTCACCGTGCCCGACTCGGCCGTCTCGTCTGACGTCGTCTCGATGGGGGTCGGCGGAAGACCGAGGGAGGTCTGAACGTTCTGCAGCCGTTCGGCAAACGCGAGTGCCGTCTGGAATCGATGCGCCGGGTCGTGCGCGAGCCCCGTCAGGAGCGCTTCGGTGAGAGCATCCGGCACATCGGGATCGTTCAGCGGCTCGAGTGCGCCGGCCTGAATACGCGCCATGAGCCGAGCGGCACCATTCGCCGCACCGGGGCGTTCAAACGGGGTGCGGTTGGCCAGCAGCGAGAAGAGCGTCGCGGCGAGCGAGAACACATCGCTGCGCGCGTCCACATGCGGCTCGTCGTCGAAGGTCTCAGGCGCCGACCACGGGATGCTGAGCCCGAGCGACTCCGGCGTGGCATCGATCGGGGACCGCGTCGCATAGGCCTCCTCGCGCATGCGCGTGGCGTCGGGGAACTCATCGAGGATCGCCGAAATGCCGAAATCGGTCAGGAGCGCTGAGCCATAGTCGTTGATCAGCACGTTCGCCGGTTTGACGTCACGGTGCACAATGCCCGCACGGTGTGCCGTCTCGAGAGCCGACGCCAAGCGGACGCCGATGTGCAGAACCTCACGCGCCGAGAAGCGGTCATGGCGGTACCGGGAGCCGAGGCTGCCGCCCGGGCAGTACTCCATGACGAGATAGGGCTGCTCGGCAGCATCCGCCCCCGCCGCATAGACCGTCGCGATCGACGGATGCGTCGACACCCGAGCCATGAGGTTCGCCTCTGCCGTGAACTGACGCCGCAGGTGATCTGAGAGCGTGGCGCGGCTGAGGACCTTGATCGCGACGAGGCGGCTGGGGTGATCCTGCTGGCACAAGTAGACGTCCGAGAACCCGCCCGTGCCCAGGAGCTTCACCGTGGTGAAACCGTCGATCTGTGGTGGCGAACCCATGCTCTGATCCTAAAGGAGGCCCGGGACGCTCACGGAAGCCCGGGACGCCCATGAACGTTCAGGATGCTGCTAGCTGCGCAGCCGCATCAGGAGCTCAGGGCCACGCCGGTCGTAGACCTTGCCGCCGACGACGATGCCGAGCACGAGCTCGGCCGCACCGACGACGACACCGACGATGAGGGTGATCCAACCGAGAAGCGCGCTGCCGGTGACGATCGTCGTGATCGCGAGGATCCCCACCGGCAGTGCCAGGATCGTCGCGGCGCCGAAGGTTCCGAGCATCGCGAGTGTCGAGGGGAGGGCAGCGCCCGGCTGCGACTTGAACGGATTCTCCCCGGCCTTCGCCACGGGGAACACGATGAGCGCGGAAGTCACGCTCGCGGCGCCCAGGCTCGCGAGGGCAATGCCGATCGTCACCCCGAGTGTGCCAGGAAGCGACGCCACGTCACCGGTGATGGCAACGACAGCGACGGTCAGCACGATGATCAGCGGCACACCGAATGACGCGACAGCAAGGGCACGCCCTGCCCGATCCGCGATGCCGCGAACACCCGTGGTCAGGTGGAGGGCAAAGGCTGTGCCATCGTAGGCGACATCGGCATACACGCCCGAGGAGAGGAAGTAGGCGGCGAGGATGACGCCCATCGTCGGCATGATGGAATTGCCGTCGCCGGTGAAGCTGTAGAAGCTCATGAGAACGACGAGCAGGGGCAGGATGATCAGCTGCTGAGCATAGCGGGGGTCGCGCATCCAGTACGTGAGCGATCGTGCCATCACCGCGCCGGTCGGGGAATCGGAGACCCGGCTGAACATGCCGAGACCGCTGCGAGTCGTCGTCGATGAGTTCGAGCGCAGAGGGCTTGACAGCATCCGGTCTAAGCCGCGGCGCCACACCGCGATGCACACGGCGAGCGTTGCGAGAGCGATGAGTAGGCGTGCTGCCGCAGCGACCCAGGCACCGGCAGCGACATCGCCAGGGACGGCCCACGCGGCCCCGAGCGGCGTCCAGCCGAGCACGCCCGTGACAGCGGGCAGCACACCGGCGATGGAGCGGGCACCGTCTGAGACCGCAATGATGATCGGCCCCAACAGCATCACCGGGATGAGCACCAGGATGCCCGTGAGCTCACGATAGCGGCGACCCGAGCTGACGCCGGACGAGAGAGACATGAACGCTCGCGAGGCTGTCACACACGTGAGAACTCCGATTGCTGCGCACACGAGCGCGACGATGAGGGCCAGGGGATGCCGCCACCACACGATCACCGATGCCAGCGCCGCGAGCGTCGTGACGATGCCCGGAATGCCGAGTACCCCGCTCGCCGTCAGAGAGACAAACAGCGAGTTGCGCGAGATCGGGAAGGGGGACAGCTTGATGGGATCAAGAGTCTGGTCTGCCCCGACCATCACCAAGGGGGCGATGACCCACCCGAGAATCAGAACAGAGCCTGCGCCCACGATCACGGCGCGCTGGAGGTCGAGGGGCGCGACGCTGAGCAGCGCGAATCCGACGACAGCGAGCGCCAGCATCCCGAGCCCATAGAGGGCGCCGACGATGGCGCCGACCAGCTGCCACGGATTGTGTTGCAGCGAATTCCACAGGGAACGGAAGCGGAGGCTTACGAGGACTGCAACCATGACGGCCCTTCCGCGTGCCTCCGCCCACCGACAAGCTCGACGAAACGGTCTTCCAGCGTCGATCCGGCCCGGACCTCATCGACAGTGCCCGCCGCGACGATGCTGCCCTGCGAGACGATCGCCACGTGGTCGCACATGCGCTGCACCAGGTCCATGGAATGGCTCGAGACGATGACGGTGCCGCCGCCGCGCGCGTACCCGGCGAGAATGTCACGGATGTTCGCGGCAGAGACCGGGTCAACCGACTCGAAGGGCTCATCCAGCACGAGCAGCCGGGGAGCGTGCACGAGGGCGCACGCGAGCGCGATCTTCTTGGTCATCCCCGCTGAATAGTCGACGACGAGCGTGCCGCCTGCGGACGTGAGGTCGAGCATCGTGAGCAGATCGCCCGCGCGCTCGACGGCATTGGCGCGATCGAGACCGCACAGCATCCCCGCGTACGTGACAAGCTGCTCACCCGTGAGTCTGTCGAAGAGAGCGACGCCGTCGGAGAGCACCCCGACGAGCCGCTTGGCGTCGACGAGGTTCTGCCAGACATCAACACCATGGATGCTGATTATGCCGGCGTCCGGCCGCAGCAGGCCCGTCGCCATCGACAGTGTCGTCGTCTTGCCTGCGCCGTTCGGACCGACGAGACCGTAGAACGACCCGGCGGGGACGTCGAGGTCGATGCCCGCGACTGCCGTCTTCGCCCCAAACGTTTTGACGAGGCCGCGGATGGAAAGCGCGGCGTGTGAGGACGGCGGCTGGGCTGACGGGTCAGGGCCCGTCTGGTCACCGGACATCGGCAGATCTTCTGGAGTCGGCTGCACGATTCCCCTTTCTTCTTGCGTCTCTCACGTTACGTATCTTGAGGCGCGGACGCGTCATCCGTGCGGCGGATATTGGCGTCGTGAGAGAGTTCGACGTCGTTCCGGTGATCGCCGTCACCGAGCCCTGGGAGCCAGATCCACCTCGCGGCGGATGCCGAACTCATTGCGGAGGGCCGATTGCGCTGCTCGCCAGCCGCCGAGACCGTGTACGCCCGGCCCCGGCGGGGTGGCAGCCGAGCACAGGTACACGCCGGGAATCGGCGTGCGCCAGGGGTCAGCGGAAAGCACAGGGCGGGCGACGAGCTGGCGCAACGTGATCGCGCCGGCCGCGATGTCTCCGCCCACATAGTTCGGGTTGTGATCGTGCAGCTCAGACGCCGAACGCGATGACGAGGCGATGATCAGCTCGCGGAAGCCGGGCGCGAATCGTTCGATCTGGCGGGTCACGGCCTCAGTCTGATCGATCGTCGACCCCTTCGGCACGTGCGTGTACGCCCACACGACGTGCTTCCCCGCGGGCGCGCGCGTCGGATCGAAGACGCTCGGCTGCGACAGGAGGACGTAGGGGTTGTCGGCGTGATTGCCGCGCGCCACTTGGTTCTCCGCTCGCGCGATGTCCGCACGCGTGCCGCACAGGTGCAGCGTTGCCGTGCGCGCCAGATCCGGGTTCGTCCAGGGGATCGGCCCGTCCAAGGCGAAGTCCACTTTGGCCGCGGCGTCGCCCGGTCGAAACCTCTCGAGGGCGCGTGCGTAGGCCCGTGGCATCCTGTCACCCGCGACCTCGCTCAGGCCCGCGACGCCGGTGTCCATGATGACGGCACGGGCAGGTGGCAGCGCATCGAGCGAGCTCACCTGATGCTCGGTCACGAACTCGACGCCGTGGCTGACGGCATCAGTGACGAGCGAGTCGGTGATCGCCTGGCTGCCGCCGACGGGGAAGGGCCAGCCACCCGAGTGCGCGTTCACAGCCAGGACGAGGCCCGCGGCGGTGGGGGCGATGTTCGGCATCGAACGGATCGAATGCGCGATCACTCCCGAGAGCAGCGCGGGCGCATCGTCTGTGTGCCACGCGGTGTTCCACAGCGGTGAACCCTGCTCGAGGGCGCGGGCGGCGAAACGGGCGAGAGACACCGGATGCCGCGGCACGCGCAGCAGCGGATGCGACACCGCATCCGAGATCGCATCGAGGCTGTTGAGAAGTGGCCGCAGCAAAGCGCGCCATGCGCCGGCGTCGCGCCCGAGCCCTTCGGCCGTGCGCTCGAGGTCGCGCCAGGCGAGGGCCGCGTGCGTCGGGCTGAGCGGGTGTGCGTATGAGATCTGCGGGGTAATGAACTCGAGACGGTCGGCGAGGCCGAAGCGTTGGAAGAACTCGGACGCGTAGGCCATCGGGTGCACGGCGGAGCAGACGTCGTGGTGAAAGCCCGGTTCGGTCAGCTCAGCGGTCTGCGCCCCGCCGCCGAGACGGGATGATCGTTCGTAGAGGCGGACGCTCAGGCCAGCGCGGGCGAGAGTGACGGCGGCAGCGAGGCCATTCGGGCCGGAACCGACGACGATCGCGTCGAGCATGTTCGCCCTCCCTCGATACACAGTGCGTCATCACTCACGCTACCGCGCCGCGGGTCGGAACTCTTTCCTTTACTATTAAGAAACTTTCCTGTACGTTAAATCTCACTCTCACAGATGGGACGTTCATGGCGACGAAGTCACTACCGGGAACACCAGCCTGGCTCGGTGCGACCAATGATCAGAAGGCACTCGCTCTTCTGCTTGAGTACGGCGCGCTCACGCGCAATCAGCTGGGTGAGCTCTCGGGCCTGTCAAAGCCCACGGCATCGCAGATGGTGGCACGCCTCGAGTCTGCAGGGCTCATCGAATCGGTCGGAGAGATCGCAGGATCGCGCGGCCCCACAGCCATGAGCTACGGCGTGCGCAAGAACGTCGCGATCGGCGTCGCGGTGGACGTACAGCCCGAGGTCACACGCTCGGTCGTCATCGACGCGGCCGGCGGTGAGTATCCCGTGGTCGAGGACTTCCACGCCCGCTCGCGCGGAGAGAACGATGCTGCCGTCGAGCTCAGGGGTGCGGTGTCACGCGCCTGCGAACAGGCCGGCATTGAGACAACGCTCGTCACGGGCATCGTCGTCGGCGTTCAGGCGGCCGTCAACGCAGCGACGGGCGAACTTTCATTCACCGACGAGATGCCCGGCTGGCCGCGAGAAGACATCAACGAGACGTTGTCGGCGGCGCTCGGCTATGACGTCGTCGTCTGGAACGATGTGAAAGTTGCAGCGGTTGCCGAACGCGAGATGGGGGCGGGCAAAGAGCTCGGAAGCTTCGCGCTCTTCTGGGTCGGCAACGGGTTGGGCGTCGCTTTCGACATCCGCGGCGAGATTCTTGCGGGAGCCAACGGCGGGGCGGGTGAGATCGGCTACCTCTCCGCACCATTGCGCGCTGCCGATGTCGACCCCCAGGCAGCCGACCTGCAGGATCTCATCAGCGGCGATGCGATTGCGAAGATCGCCAGCCAGTTCGACGTGAGCGCAGCGCGCTTCGAAGATCTCCTCACCGCCATCGACGCATCGCCAGACCGGCACCGGATGCTGTCGCTCGTCGCCGAGCGCGTAGCGCTTGGTGTCGCTCCCGTACTCGCTGTTCTCGACCCAGAAGCCGTGATCCTCAGCGGTCCCGTCGGAATCATCGGCGGTGACGTCCTTGCTCACGAGGTGAGGGCGGCCATCGAGAGCCACACCCGCTGGCGTCCGCGCATCGAGAGCACGGGTGTGAGTCGACCGCCCGTGCTCGCTGGAGCCGCCTGCGTGCTCAGGGAACACCTGACGGAAGGGCTCATCGAAGCCATCACGAACTCCTAGTCCGACTCTCCAGATCTTCGCGCGTGCCGACGACCGGTACAGCGCTTCCCCGAGTGCGCTCGAAAACGGCGCCCTCACCCCTCCACCACACGAAAAGCGAGGTTCCACAGATGCAACAACGCTCACACTCTCGCGGCCGCATTGCTGCCGCCGCGATCGCGACGGCAGTCGTGCTCACCGGCTGCTCGTCCGGCGGCTCATCCGCCGACATCGCCGACTCGGCACCGAAGAAGCTTGAAGGCACCGTCTCTCTCTGGCACTTCTTCAGTGACAGAGAAGCCGACGTGATTCAGGGAGTCATCGACGACTTCGAGGAGGCCAACCCCGGCGTCACCGTCGACGTGCATTCCGGCCAGGACGACGAGAAGGTGCGCAAGGTCATCGCCTCCGGCGGCGACATCGATGTCGCGCTGTCCTACTCGACGGCCGTCGTCGGCAACTTCTGCTCGACCGGCGCGTTCCAAGACCTCGGGCCGTACATCGAGCGCGACAACGTCGACATGGGCGAATTCTCCGACACCGTGAAGTCGTACTCCGAATACGAAGGCACACGGTGCGCCATGCCCGTCCTCGCAGACGTCAACGCACTGTACTACAACAAGGACATCCTCGACGAGGCAGGCGTCACGGAGATCCCCACAACGCTCGAGGGCCTTGAGGAACTCGCCTTGGAGCTGACCGAGTACAACGATGACGGGTCGATCAAGCGCCTCGGATTCAACCCGTTCATGGGCATGTACGAGAACAGTCCGGCGCACTTCGGCCCGGCCGTCGGAGGGCAGTGGCTGAACGATGAGGGTTACAGCGCCATTGGCTCGGATGAGGGCTGGCCCGTGCTGATGGAGTGGCAGAAAGACTTCGTCGACACGATCGGATATGACAAGCTCCAGGCATTCACCGCGGGGCTCGGCCAAGAGTTCTCAGCAAACAACGCCTTCCACACCGGTCAACTGGCAATGGTCGTCGATGGTGAGTACCGGACGGCATTCATCGACGATCAGGCACCCGATCTCAACTACGGCACGGCTCCGTTCCCCACAGCGAAGGGATACGAGGATCTCTACGGTGCCGGCTACATCGTCGGAAACATCGCGGGAATCGCGAAGGGCTCGAAGCATCCCGAACTCGCCTGGGCGCTGCTGAAGTACCTCTCCACCGACACCGATGCCCTTGTGAAGATGGCGAACGGACTCAAGAACGTCCCAACCACCACGTCTGCCCTTGAATCTCCGGACCTTGAGGTGACCGAGCAGTACCAGACGTTCATTGACATCGCGCTCAATCCGAAGACAACAACCACGCCGCCGAGCCCCGTCGGCGCTGGCTACGAGCAGGCATTCGGAGACTACTGGACGAAATACCAGGCCGGCGACGGTGGTGATCTGGCGAAGGGACTCGCGGAGGTCGACAAGCAGATCAACGATTCGATCGATCTGGTGAGTGGACCGTGACGATCGCGCCACCACGCCGGGCGCCGGGGAGAGCTGCGGCTCTCCCCGGTTCCCCCGGCCCTCGCTCGCGTAAGCCGCGCCGGGTCTTTGCCGCCGTGATGCTCACTCCGGCGCTGCTCGGCCTCGTCATCTTCTTCGTCTATCCGCTGATCGCGTCCGTGTACTTCTCGTTCACGCGATACGACCTCGTCTCCGACCCTGAATGGATCGGCTGGCGCAACTACGAGTACCTGTTCACGAAGGATCCCAAGGTCTGGACGGCGGCACTCAACACCCTGTGGTTCGTGGTCTTCCTGACACCAACCAAGATCGTGACCGCACTGTGCGTCGCCGGTCTGCTCGCACGGGCCAAACGGGCCGCGGGGTTCTGGCGAACACTGTTCTACCTGCCGGCGCTTGTTCCGCCGGTGGCATCTGTTGTCTCGTTCGTCTTCCTCTTCAACCCGGGAACGGGCCCGGTGAACCAGATCCTCTCGTTCTTCGGAATTGACGGGCCGCTCTGGTTCAACGACCCGAGCCTGGCCAAGCCGTCGCTCCTGCTGCTCGGCATCTGGGTGATGGGCGACATCATGGTGATCTTTCTCGCCGCGCTTCTCGATGTGCCGACAGAGCAATATGAGGCGGCGTCGCTCGACGGGGCCAACGGGGCACAGAAGGTGCGCTACGTCACGTTGCCGAACATCGTTCCCGTGCTCATCTTCGCGCTCATCACCGGGATCATCGCCGCACTGCAGTACTTCACTGAAGCGGCTGTCGCCTCAGGCGTCGCATCCGGAAAGGCGACGGTCGGTGAGGGCACCGGCATGACGCTCGGGTACCCGAACGGATCGCTGCTCACCTTCACCGAGTGGCTCTATGTGCGCGGCTTCGCCAATTACCAGCTCGGATATGCCTCGGCTCTCGCCGTGCTGCTATTCGTCGTCGCCGCCGTATTCCTTGTGCTGCTCTTGCGCAAAGTATCGGCCTTCAACCCGGAGAGCAGATCATGACCATGACAGAAACTCGCCGACTGACGGCCGGAGACGTTCCGAAGCGCACGCGCGTTCGTGGGAGGAAGAGTTGGCTTCTCTGGGTCGCGGAGAATTCGATCCTGTGCGCCCTCGGCGTGATCTTCATCGCCCCGGTCATCTTCGTCTTTCTCACCTCGCTGATGTCGAGCGATCAGACACTGACCGGAGCTCTCCTTCCCGACCCGTGGCGGTGGCAGAACTACGCGGATGCGTTCACCGGGACGCCCCTTGTGCGCTGGTTCGGCAATTCGGCACTGTATGCGGTGCTCGCGACAGTCTTCATGCTGCTGTCGTCTGTTCCCGCGGCGTATGTCCTCGCGAAGATCCGTATTCCGTTCGCGAACGTGATCTTCGTCGCGATCATCGTGGCCATGCTCCTGCCGCCGCAAGTGACCGCCGTTCCTGTCTACATCATGTGGGCGAAGCTGAATCTGACGGGCACCCTGTGGCCACTCATTCTGCCGAATCTGCTGGGCGATGCGTTCTCAATCTTCCTGCTGCGCCAGTTCTTCCTGACGATCCCGACCGAATATATCGACGCGGCTCGGATGGACGGCTGCAGCGAATGGAAGGTGCTCGTGCGCGTCGCCGTGCCCATGGCAAAGCCCGGGATCGCGGCCGCCGGAATCTTCCTCTTCTTCAAAGCATGGAATGACTACTTCGGTCCGTTGCTCTACGCCTCAGAAGACCCCAGCTGGTGGCCCGTCTCGTACGCGCTCGCCACTTTTCGGGGAACCCACGGAACCGACTGGGGGCTCACGATGGCGCTCACGATGCTCGTCATGGTTCCGGTCGTCATCGTCTTCTTCTTCGCGCAGCGAACGTTCGTCGAAGGAATCACGCTCTCCGGAGTGAAAGGATAAAAATGAAACTTGCCATCATCGGCGGCGGGTCAACGTACACCCCCGAGCTCATTGACGGGTTCATCCGCTACAGCGATGCACTCCCGCTCAGTGAAATCTGGCTCTACGATCCCTCGGAAGAACGGCGCAGGCTCGTGGGCGGAATGGCCAAGCGGATGCTCGAGGTCGCCGGGCACCAGGCCGTCATTCACGCGACCGACGACCTGGTCGCCGCCGTTTCGGATGCTGACACGGTACTGATCCAGTTGCGCATCGGCGGTCAGGAGGCACGGAAGTCGGACGAGACCTGGCCGCACGAGGCATGCTGCATCGGGCAGGAGACAACGGGCCCCGGTGGCTTCGCCAAGGCGCTGCGCACCGTCCCCGTCGTGCTCGAGATCGCGGAGGTGATCCGGCGGAAGGCGAAAAAGGACGCCTGGATCATCGACTTCACGAACCCCGTCGGCATCGTCACCCGCGCCCTGCTGAACGCTGGGCACCGAGCCGTGGGCCTGTGCAACGTCGCGATCGGTTTCCAGCGTCGCTTCGCGGCCGAGCTCGGCGTGAGCAACTCGGCGGTCACCCTCGGACACGTCGGTCTGAACCATCTCACCTGGGAGCGCAACGTCTTCGTGCGTGATGAGAACGGCACGGTGAGCGATCGACTGCCCGAGTTTCTGGACCGTCGAATCGACTGGATCGCCGACGACGTTCACCTCCCCGCCTCGCTCATCCGATTGCAGAACGCCGTGCCGTCGTACTACCTGCGGTACTACTACGCTCACGACATCGTGCTCGATGAGCAGCGACACGAGACGACGCGTGCTGACGCAGTCATGCAGGTCGAGCGCGATCTCCTCGCGCAGTACGCCGACGAATCCGTCGTTGCCAAACCGGACGCCCTGTCGAAGCGCGGAGGCGCGTTCTACTCCGAAGCCGCGGTCGAGTTGATCGCCTCTCTCACGAGCGACCGCGGTGATACGCAGGTCGTGAATCTGCGCAATGACGGTGCGCTGCCGTTCCTCCCCGACGATCACGTGATCGAAGTATCGGCGTCTGTGAACTCATCGGGCGTCGCCGCTCTGCCGATCCCACCGCTCGAGGCTGACAAGCAGGGGCTCATCGCCCATGTTGCGGGCTACGAGAGGCTCGCTCTTGACGCGGCTGTCCACGGCGGTCGTGACCGAGTGCTGTCTGCCATGATGGCGCATCCGCTCGTGCAGCAGTTCGACCGTGCAGAGAAGCTCACCGACCTCCTCCTCGCCGAAAATGCCTCCTCCCTTCCATGGTCGGCATGATCGGCACGGGGCTTCTGATCGCCGTCGATGGCGGCGGCTCGAAGACCGACGTGGTCGCCCTCGACAGCAGAGGTGAGATCCGCGCTCGTGTGCGCGCCGGAGGGTCCAGTCCGCATTTGGAAGGGCTCGAGCGGTCCGTGGAGACCATCGTTGATGCGATCCGCGACGTCTGCGCTCAGGCGGCCGTGCCTGTCGTTCGCTCCGTACACGTGTATCTGTCTGGTCTTGACCTGCCCATCGAGATCGCCGAGTTCCGAGACGCGTTCTCGGCAGCCGCTCCCGATCTCACGACAGCTCTCGTGGTGAAGAACGACCTTTTTGCCGTCCTGCGAGCGGGAACGCAGGCCACGGATGCTGTCGCCGTGATCTGTGGCTCGGGGACGAACTGCATCGGCGTGCGTCATGACGGTGCCGAGGTGACATACGCTTCGCTCGGCATGATCTCAGGGGACTGGGGAGGCGGCTTCTCGCTCGGCGAATGGGGGCTGTGGTTCGCCGCGCGCAGCGAGGATGGGCGGGGAGAGCCGACGCAACTGCAGAGAGAAATCCCCCGACACTTCGGTCTCGAGACGATCTCGGCCGTGACCGAGAGCCTGCACAGGGGACGCATCGAGCGGGGGCGCTTGATCGAGCTCGTCCCCGTGCTGTTCGCGCTCGCTGAGGGCGGCGATGCAATCTCACGCCGCATCGTCACGTGGCAGGCCGAAGAGATCGCCGTGACCGCGGCAACGACGATTGAGCGTCTGGGACTGACCGACGTCGATGTGCCGGTCGTCGTGGGCGGCGGCGTGGTCTCAAGTGGCAACCCTTTGCTCCTGAGTCTTCTCGAGAACGAGCTGTCGCGTCGTGCGCCCCTCGCAACGTTGACGATCGTCTCAGAGGCCCCCGTTGTCGGTGCCGCGCTTCTGGCGCTCGACGCCATTGACGCGGATGCTGAGGCCCACTCCGTGTTCGAGGAGGCCTGGCACACACACGTGCCCGCTGCCGTGTGAGGCGTTTCCTCCCGCCGGCGCCCGGGCAGCAACGGCGCCGAGCGCGGATCAGTAGACCTCGGCGAGCAGCTCGGCGAACAGCTCTTCGGCGTCAGCATCCGCCCCCTGCCGGACGAACCAGGTTGTGACGTTGACGCAGTCTCGATGCAGCAGATCGAGACCACTGGGGTTTGCCGCGAGGTCGACGATCTGCGGCACATCGATCACGACGATCCGTCCGTTGTGCACGAGGATGTTGTACGGCGAGAGGTCGCCGTGAGCGAATCCGGCTCGGGCGAAGTCATGCATCGCCTCGACAACCTCACGGTAGAGGCGTCTGATTTCGACAGCATCCTCTCGCACCTGTGCGAGACGCGGCGCCGCCGTAATTCCGTGCCCGGCGAACTCCATGAGGATCTCGTCGTCGTGGATCTGAACGGGATAGGGGACAGGAGCTCCGACCTGCGACAGGTGCCGAAGCGCCTCGAACTCGGCGAACGCCCAGTTCGTCGCCGCGAGCTCGCGCCCGTACGTTGATTTCTTGCCGAGTGCGCGCTCGTCACGCATGCTGCGTGTGCGGCGTCCCTCGACGTACTGCGTGCTGCGTGTGAAGTCGCGGTGCTGCGACGTTCGGTAGCGCTTTGCCGCGAGAGTGCAGGCGCGATCCGGATCGCCAGGGACGGCGCGCTCGATGAGGTGAACGTCGGCTTCTTTGCCCGTCTTGACAAGGCCGAGCTCGGTGTCAAGAGCTGCGGCCTCTGTGACGAGCCAATCCGGATGCGGCAGCGGGCCACGTTCGGTGGGGGAAGTGTCGGGCCACGTTGACCAGCGTTGGTCGTCGCCGGGCTCGACGAGGCGAGTTGATGGAACAGGAAAAGCGTCGAATGTCACGGTGCGAACTCCAGAGAGGGAGGCCGCGCGTGCGTCAGATCGGTCGGGCGACCTCGGAGGAAATGGATGTCGAGGGCAGGCTGAAGGCAGTCATCGTCATTCCCCCTTTCGTCTGGTTGATGTCAGAGTAGCAAGTTGTCGCTCGCATGGGTACCGCTTAGGCGATCGTCGACTGTTTGGCCTTCACAGGAAGCATGAGCAGCAGCCCGGCAAGCAGGACGAGAACGATGCCCAGGATGCCGAAGCGGGTGTCGCCCGTCAGACCCACGAACATCGTGAACAGTCCGGGCGCGAGGAAGCTCACGGCCCTGCCGGACGTGGCGTAGAGGCCGAAGATCTCGCCCTCGCGGCCCGGAGGGGTGATGCGGGAGAGGAAGCTGCGGCTCGCCGACTGAACGGGGCCGACGAAGAGACACAAGAACAGGCCGCAGACCCAGAAGCCGATCTGGGCGTCGCCGACGAAGAGCACAGCAGCGCCGAAGAGCACCAGGCCGATCAGTGAGCCCATGATGATCTTCTTGGGGCCGATGCGATCGTCGAGCCAACCTCCGGCAAACGTGCCGATGCCCGCGACGAGGTTCGCGGCGACGGCGAAGTAGAGAACTTCGGAGCTCGAGAAGTGGAACACCTGTGCCGCGATGATGGCGCCGAAGGTGAAGACGCCGGCGAGCCCGTCACGGAAGACAGCGCTGGCGAGCAGGAACACGAGAACCTGAGGGCTGTTCTTCGCGAGGCGCACGATGGTGCGGAACAACGACGCGTACGACGAGAAGAACGACATCCGGTTGCGGCGGGTGATGCGGGGGATCTCGGGAACCTTCAGCATGAGCGGAATGGCGAAGACAGCGAACCACACGGCCGAGAACAGGATGGCGAGACGGATGTTCAGCCCGTCATCTGTCGTCACGCCCAGGATCCCGGCTTCGCCCTCGGTGCCGAAGCCCTGGATGAACAGTAGGAGCAGCAGCGCGAGTAGCACGATGCCGCCGACGTAGCCGAGCCCCCACCCCATTCCCGAGACTTTGCCGACGTTGCCCCGGTTCGACACCTGAACGAGCATGGCGTTGTAGTTGACGCTGGCGAATTCGAAGAAGACGTTTCCCGCCGAGATCAGCACAATGCCGAGCACGAGGAAGGCGGGGGCGCCCTCGACGAAGAACATGGCGGCCATGGCGATGACCACTAGAAGCGTATTGATGCCGAGCCAGAACTTGCGCTTGCCCGATCCGTCTGAGCGCTGTCCCATCACCGGGGCGAGAAGGGCGACGAGGATGCCGGCGATGAGCAGCCCGGTGCTGAGGTGTGTGGCGTTCTCGGCCAGAGCCAGCTTGAGCGCCGGGTCACTGGCGTCTCCCGCGGCAGCATCCACGATCGCCGGGTCGACGAAGAGTGAGCTCGCGAGGTACGTGCTGAAGACGAACGTGGTGACGACAGCGTTGAACGAGGCAGAGCCCCAATCCCAGAGCGCCCATGAGATTACACGGGATCGTGGGATCTGCGCGTTGTCTGTCAGCCCGGCGATCGGCCCCGTTGTGCGGTGCTCTCCCGTGGGCGGACGGCCCGCGTTGCCCGACGCGTCTTTGCTCATGCGGACAGGCTATCGGGAAGTCGGCAGATGCGAATGCCCCGTCCCCCGGCGAGCCGGTGGACGGGGCATTGTGATGCGAACTCTTTCGCTAGTCACGCAAGGGGCGACCCTGTGCATCCGTCTGGAACGACTGTGCGCGGGCGAGCACCATGATCCCCTCGATGAAGCCCCACAGGGCACCGAAACCGAACGTCACGAGCGTGACGATGATCTGGGCAATGCCGATTCCGGCGTAGCCGAGGTAGAAACGGTGGATACCCCACCCGCCAAGGAAGATGCCGAGAAGCCCCGCAGCGAGGCGGCTCTTCGCATATGGGTCGTAAGGCTGCGCGTAGCCTGGCTGCGCATAGCCCGGCTGACCGTAGGGCTGCTGCCCGTACGGCTGCTGGCCATAACCGGGAGCCGGCTGTGCGTAGCCCTGGGCCGGTTGACCGTAACCCGGTGCGGGCTGGCCAGGCTGACCGTAGCCCTGCGGTGGCTGCTGCGGCTGACCCTGCGGCGGAGGAGGCATCTGTGGCCCGCCCTGGGGCGCACCCGGTGCTCCGGGCTGCGGAGCGGGCGGTGCCTGCGGTACTGCCTGCGGTGCGGGCGGGCCCTGGGGAGCAGACTGGTCTTGTGGAGCAGGCGCTGCGGGCGGTACCGGCGGCTGATCCTGCTGCGGCTGCCCAGTCTGTGCCTGATCCGGCTGCGGCTGGGCGGCAGCATCCTGCTCAGCGTCGGCGGCGCTCGGAGCTGCCTGCGGGTCAGAGGACGGTGCCGCCTCGGGCGTCGGAACTTCTGCTGCGTTCGTCTCATCTGCAACAGTCTCGGCCGGCTCTGCCGCCGGAGCTTCAGCTTCGGGCGTCTCAGGAGCCTTGGGCGTGGCTTCAGGCGTGGCTTCCTCGGGAACCTCGGTCGCGGGAGTCTGCTCTGCCGCCTGCTCGTCGCTCGGGCCCTCGGGCTTATCGCTCGGCTCCGGAGAGACCGGGGGCACGTTGTTATCAGTCATACTTTTCAGCCCATCTTTCGTGGTCGTGTGTTCCGAGGGGACTTCTGCCCGTCAGCGCCCTACAGCAGTTTGCGTTCGAGTGCCCAGGCCGTGAGCTCATGCCGTGACGACAGCTGCAGCTTGCGCAGCACGCTCGACACATGGGTCTCGACAGTCTTGATCGAGATGAAGAGGTCAGCAGCCACCTCCTTATAGGCGTAACCGCGGGCGATCAGCCGCATCACCTCTTGCTCGCGTTTCGAGAGCCTGTCTAGCTCGTGGTCTGCCTGCGCCGTCTCACCGCTGATCGCCCCGAATGCGTCGAGCACGAAGCCGGCCAGCCGGGGCGAGAACACGGCGTCTCCCTCGGAGACACGGCGCGCAGCATCCGATACCTCGGCTCCAGACGAGCTCTTCGTGATGTACCCGCGGGCACCCGCCCTGATGACGCGCACGACGTCATCGGCAGCATCCGAGACGCTGAGAGCCAGAAAGACGGTGCTGGGGGAGGTTGGTGCGGCCCGCATGACGACTTCGGCGCCGCCTCCGCCTGACCCGCCGGGCAGGTGGACATCGAGCAGGACGACGCGTGGAGTGAGCTGCCCCACGAGAACGATCGCTTCATCGACACTCGCCGCCTCGCCCACCACGTGGATGTCGGGGGCGAGGTCGGCGCGCAGGCCCGACCGGAAGATCGAGTGATCGTCGACGATGAGCGTCGTGAGGTTGTGATCGGCGTCAGTCATGCGCCCTCCGTGCCCGTGAGCGGCATGCGCAGCAGCACGTCTGTTCCGGTTCCGCCCGGTCCGCGCCGGATCGTCGCCGTTCCGCCCATTCTGCTCATCCGCCCCATGATTGATTCGCGTACCCCGAAATGGCCGTCGGGAATGTCGTCAAGATCGAAACCGGACCCCCTGTCCGAGATCGAGATCTCGATGCCCGTCGGCGAGCTTTCGGAATACACCGTCACTGTACCGCCTGCGTGTTGGGCCGCGTTCAGCATCGCTTCGCGTGCCGCGGCGAGCAGACCTTCCGGTGCCTCGGGGACGGCTGAACCCGTCGTAATGACATCGATGCGCGCCGAGAAGTCGTTTTCGAGAGCGGATGCTGCGCGGCGCAGCTCTGCTGAGAGATCGAGGGCGCCGCCGACGTTCTCGGCGAAGAGCCACTCGCGCAGCTCACGCTCCTGCGCACGAGCCAGCCTGGAGGCATCGCTTCCGGGCTCAGCCTTCTGCTGAATGAGCGCGAGCGTCTGCAGCACCGAGTCGTGCAGGTGCGCGGCAACCTCGGCCCGCTCGACGTCGCGGGTGCGGGCGGCGCGCTCCTCCGCGAGGTCGCGCGCCAGCCGAATCACCCAGGGAGCGACGACGACGGCGACACCGAGAAGAACGGCGGATGCCGCGAAGAACACGGTCCAGATGTTGGGCTCACTCCCGGTCACGAAGAAAAGCAGAATCCCCAAGACGACAAGCACGAGCGCGCCGAGGGCGCGAACGACGAGCGCCGACCTCCCGGAGTCACGTCCGCGACGCAGCTCGTCGAATTGCCGCCACGCGAGGCCAGCTCCGGCCAGTGCGACGACGGCAGGAATGATGAAGGCGAGAGGGATGCTGACGCCCATCCGCGAGGCGATCATCGCACCGCCCGCGAGCAGCAGGGCGATGCCAAGCAGAATCTCCGTGATGGGCGCGCGCGAACCCGCAGCATCCGCTGACTCGTCTGCCGTGCTGGGCTGGGTCAGCACCGATTTCACCGCCGTTCGGCCTTCGCTCACGGGAGTGGCTGCCCAAAGCCAGACATAGAGAAGCAGACCGGCACCCCCGCACAGCGCAAGAATCGCCGCCGCGACACGCACGACGCCGACCGCGATGCCCGTGTGCTCGGCGAACCCGGCACACACACCGCCGATCACGCGCAAGCGCGGGCGAACGATTGCTGCTGTCTGCATGGGTCAATCCAAGCATCTCGCGCGCTCAATGGGCAGGATCAGGGCCAGAAGTCAGGGTCTGGTCAGGGGCAACCCCCATGGTGCGGGTTTCTTCTCGCGGGCATTCTTGAAGCATGACGAATCACAACGGGCACACACAGCCGACGAACGAGAACCCCAACGGGTGGTCGGCACCGGGCGGATTCTTCGATTGGATACGAGGAACCGGACTGCGGCGCACCGACGACCGGTGGATCGCCGGAGTCTGCGGCGGCGTCGCCGAGCGCACTGGGCTTGACCCGATGCTGGTGCGCGGCATCGCCATCGTGGTCGCTCTGCTCGGCGGGCCTCTCTTCCTCGCCTACGCCGCGGGGTGGGCACTGCTGCCGGACACAACGGGCAGCATTCACGTGCAGCGCATGCTTCAAGGCATCTTCGACCCCGCGCTCATTGCGATCGGTGTGCTCGTTGTCCTGACGTTCATGCCCTTCGCTCAGGGCATCTGGTGGCAGGGTGCACCGGGCTGGTGGGGAATGCCCGGCTGGCTTGAGGGCATGCTGCGCACCGGATGGGTCATCGTTCTGGTGGCCGGGATCATCTGGCTGGTTGTCGCGATCTCACGCCGGGCTCCGCGCCCGAATCCGAACGATCCCGCCGCGCCGCGCAGCCACACCGATTACTGGGGCGCGAGCGAGCAGGCCGGGGCGGCACAGACGGCGAGCTTCGCCGCAGGGTCATCCGGCGCCGCCCAGCCCACAGCGACCCACGACGCAGCGACCCATGACGCAGCTGCCCATGACGCAGCGACCCAGGCTGCAGGTACACCGAGCAATCAGGGTGCGGGCGCAGCAGCGGGGAGCGCAACAGCCGGGTCCGCCGCAGAACCTGCCGCAGAACCTGCCGCAGAGCAGGCGTCGACGAGTCACCCAATGGGCGGTCACACGGGGGACAGCCACGCAACGACGGGGGCATCGGCAACGGACCCGTACGGAACGAACGCGTACGGATCGGCAACCGGGCAGCCCGGAGCAGCCGGATTCACCGGTGCCCCAGCGGGCGGTCCGACTGCGACCCCTCCCGCGGGCGCTCCTGGCCCAGCCTGGACGCCGTCTGCCCCGGGATATCCCACGCCGCAGCAGCGGCAGGCCGAGGCGCGTGCCCAGCATGAAGCACGGATGCGCGAGCACTCCAGACGTCGTGCCGAGAACGCGGCACGCTGGCGCGAGCGTCAGCCCGGCGCCGGATACGTCGCCATCAGCCTCGGGCTCTCCCTCGTCGGCGGTGCGCTCGCCGCGCTCGCCGCCGTCACACTCGGATGGCAGCAGAGCGCCCTCGTGTTCGGCATTGCCGGCGCGCTCGGCGTCCTCGCCATTGCCACGATCATAGCCGGCATCCGCGGGCGGGAAAACGGCGGACTCGGGTTCTTCTCGACAATCGCCGTGATTGCTCTCGTCTTCGTCGGCATCGTGCCGCAGGGAGCGCAGTTCTCGGCATTCGGCAACACGACGTGGCGCCCCCAGCAGATGGACGCATCGCAGTCGCAGAGCTACGTTGCGGGTCTGGGAACGGCGACGATCGACCTGCGCGACCTCGACCAGGCCTCAGAGGGCGGCGACGTCGACCTGTGGCTGGGGCTCGGAAGCGCCGAGGTCATCATTCCCAACGACGTTCCCATGGAGGTTCACTTCAACGGCGCGGCGGCGACCGTCAACACCAGTGGCGACGCCGACGTCGACGGCACGCCCCGCGGCCTCTTCCCCTCAGCCGTCGTGCAGAACGACGCGGCAGAAACCGCCGATGAGTCCGACATCACCACCGTGCACGTGCGAGTTCTGTTCGGCACGGCAGACGTCACAGTAAGGAACGCATCATGAGCACCGAACCAACGTCACCCGAGGACGAGACTCGCGCGGGCGAGCGGTCACCATCGGAGCCGACAGGAAGCACGTCGGCAGTTCCAGCAGCGGATCCCACACAGGGAAGCAACGCGAACGTCGGCACCAGCAACGCGGGAGCGGACGGCGCACAGCCATCGCAGCATCCGCAGACGGGCCCGACCGCTGCCTTCGCCTCGGCGCAGCAGCCGTGGGCTCAGCCGTCACACGAAAGCCCGGATGCTGTGCCACAACCACAACGCCGGACTCCGATCTTCGGCACTATCTTCTGGGGCGTCATCCTGCTCGTCTTCGCCGTCGTCATGGTGGTGCTCGCGATCCCCACGATCCAGGTCGACGTCGTCGCTCTGACGATCACCGCCCTAGTCGCGCTGGGAGCGCTCCTCGTGGCGGCAGGCATTGCGGCCTCCATCAGAAACCGACAGCGGTAGCGGCCTCGGGGAGGGACCGGCTCGGGCCGGCGATGCGCCAGGAGGAGTCGTCGATGCTCGGAGGTTCCCCGGCTTTCGGATCCACCAAATCGAAGGTTCCGGGGTCGGCAGGCCCACCGACTCACGGGCTGGCCAGTGCCCGGGCGACAGGTGCTTGGCGTGACCAGGTCAGCGGTTTGTGGGCGACGTCTTGTGCTCGCGTTCGCGCGCCGGCCTGGCGATCATCCAGACGGCGCGGCCGATGAGCGCGAGCGTCAGCAGGCCGCCGAGTACCGTCCACCAGATGTCGTCGGCGAGGAACAGCAGCACCATGGCGGCGAGCACCGGAGCCAGGTAGGTGAGCGACCAGCGGATGTAGCCGCCGAAGCTCGGCATCGGCACTCCGGCCGAGTCGGCTACCGACTTGGTCATGAAGTTGGGGCCGTTGCCGATGTACGTCAGGGCACCGCCCAGAACGGAGCCGAGCGAGATTGCGATGAGCAGAATCTCGGGAACACCGGCAACAAGGTTCGCGCCGTCGACGTGCGAGGCCATCTCGAAGAACGTGGCATAGGTCGGAGCGTTGTCGAGCACAGACGAGAGCCCGCCCGAGAAGATGAACAGCGTGATGTTCGTCAGCGGCAGCTTCGGCGCGATCTCACCGAGGTACTCGAGCGCCGGCATCATCGTCAGGAAGATCCCGATGAACAGAGCGCCCACCTCAAGAATCGGCGCCCAGGTGAACTTGTTGTCGACGAAGCGCGCCTCGCGGTTCCCGACGACCAGGGAGCCGATGGCTGCGGCGATCATCACGATTTCACGCCACGGGATGCTGTCGGCCAGCCCGGCTGTGCCGGCTTCGATCGCGTGGGCGTCGACGGAGGGAACGAATGCGACGGCGACAATGATCACGGCGAGGAAGAGCAGTCCGCTGCCGCCTCGCAGCCCGAGGGGTGTGCGCTCTTCGGTGTCGCGGGCGATCATCTCGGCCGGCTCGGTTGCGTAGGCGCGCTTGTCGATCGCGTAGAACGTCAGCAGTAACACCGCGTTGACGAACAGCCAGTAGGGCCACAGGCTGAATGTCCACTCAAAGGGCACGCCCCGCAGCATCCCGAGAAACAGCGGGGGGTCGCCGAGTGGTGTGAGAAGCCCCCCGCAGTTGGCGACGACGAAGATCGTGAACACAACAGTGTGAACGCGGTGCGTGCGCTCTTGGTTGGTGTTGAGGATCGGCCGAATAAGCAGCATCGCCGCGCCCGTCGTGCCGATGAACGAGGCGAGAACGCCGCCGATCGCGAGAAATATGGTGTTGTTGTGCGGTGTCGCCTTGATGTCGCCGGCGAGGAAGATGCCGCCGGAGGCGACGAAGAGAGAGCCGAGCAGAATGATGAACTGCCCGTATTCGATGAGGGCGCCCGTGACGATTCCCTGGTGACCTGCCGCGATGAACCACACCGCGACGGGTACGCCGAGTGCGAGTGCGACGATGAGCTTGACGGCGTTGCGATCCCAGGCCTTCTCAGTGGCGGGGATCAGCGGAAGGATCGCGATGCAGAGCAGCAACGTGACGAATGGGATGATGCTCCACCACTCGACGTGCATGGCGGCATCCTCTCGTCGTTCAGTGCGTGCCCGCTCGGGCGAACACAGAGACCAGGTTAGTGCGATCGATGCCACCGGGCGACATGAACTGTGCGCGGGAAGCGACGACGAGCCGACTGCGGATCTGAGTCATGGCGCTGCGACGATGACCTTCAGAGAGCGATGCGGTTGCCTACGCCGCGTGGCTGAGCTCGACGAGCGAACGGTGATCCTTCGGCAGAAGAGAGCCGGTCATCAGCCGGCTGAGCCCGGGAATGTGCATTGCGCGGAACCCCCAGCGCCGAAGCAGAAGCGTGCGCTTGGTGCGTGGCAGGAACCACTCGATGACGCGGTCACGCGCGGCAGCCTGCACTTTCGTCGTCTCGGGGTGCCACCTGCGCTCGTATTCGACGAGTGTGGCAGGGATGCTGCACCGCGACGTCGCGAGCATCTCGCCCAGAACGTACGCTCCTGCGACTCCCAATGAGGCACCCTGACCGGCGACGAGAGACACGGCGTACGCGGCATCGCCCACGAGCGCGACACGTCCGCTCGTCCAGCGCGGCATGTCGATCTGGGCCACCTGGTCGTCGTACATCTCGCTCGACGGCGGCGACTGGTCGAGCGCGCGATCAACAAGCTCTCCCATGCCAGAGAGCCGTCTGCGCAGTTCGGCACGCGGGTCGAGGTGTGTGTCTGTGTGCTGACCCGTCGTGCGATACACCGAGAACGTTGCGATTCGACCATCACCGAGGCCGTAGAGACCCATCTGCCTGTCGAGGGTCTCTGTGAGCACGAACTGCCCGTCAACCGCTCCGTAGAGCTGGTGATCCTGAAAGATGAACGCATTCGTGCGCATGCCGAGGTCGCGCAGATAGTCGCGTTCTGGGCCGAAGACGAGCGAGCGAACTCGGGAATGGATGCCGTCAGCGCCCACGATCAGGTCGGGCTCGAGCTCAGTTCCGTCTGAGAGCGTTGCTGACGAATCGGTGATGGCGTCGATGGTGAGTCCGTAGCGAATCGTCACGGAGTCTCGGAGCGCCTCTCGGAGCACGCGCTCCAGCGATGGCCGCAGGATGCTGACGAGTTCGCCTTGCAATGCCTTGAGAAAAAGACTGTAGTCGACGCTCACCGTTGTTCGACCGCTGTCGTCGACGTACCGGAACGTGCCGACGGAGCTCGCCGCGTCGCGAAGCTGCGTGCCCAGGCCCATGTGGGTCATCGCTTCGAATCCTGGCCCCGAGAAGTCGATCATGTATCCCTGCGGCCGTGGGCCGGGCGCATTGTCCACAACTGTGACATTCCAGCCCGCGCGATCCAGCTGGCCGGCGAGGGCAAGACCGGTGATTCCCGCACCGCAGATAAGTGCCTTCATTGGGGGAGTCCTTTCGGCTCGGGGGTGAGGAACGCAGAGATCAGCGCAGCGGCATCGTTCAGGGGAAGCTCGGGGTCGAGCCCTTTGTGCAGAATGAGCCCATCGAGCACCGCGAGAAGCGTCACGGCAGCGACATCAGGGTGCGGGTGGCCTGAGCGCGCCAGCGATGTCGATACCGCTGTTCGGAAGTCGCCGATCAGCTCCGTCATCTGCTCTCGCAGAATCGGGTCGCGCGTCGATGCCAGATACGCTTCGATGACCACACGCGACGAGGGATCGGTGCCGTCGTACTCGGCCAGTTCGGCAAGCATCGCGTCGGTGAGCGTCACCCCGGTCGATTGTTCAGCGAACGCGGCCTTCGCCTGTTCGAGTGCCGCCGTCATCTCGCCCAGAGCGGCCTGCCGAAGCACCGTCTGCAGCGACGCGAAATGGTAATGCACCAATCCTGATCGCACGCCAGCGCGCTCAGCGAGAAGACGTGTGCTGACAGCATTCCACCCCACCTCGCCGATGAGCGCTGCGGCAGCGGCGAGCAGCTTCGCACGTGCCGATCGGCCCCGCTCGGCGCTCGTCGCGCCGCGGGAAGATCGCGGTTGGTCATTCGCCTTGGGCATATGACCAATATAGGTCGTGAGGTGATCGTCGTCAAGGGTGGGGTGATGTGTCGTGAAAGTTGAGTCCCAGTGGCTCAAGATTTGCTGGGAGAAATTGACAGCCACTCCTGGCCGAGTAAACTTGAGTCGCAGGCACTCAAGTCAGCGTGCCGCTCAGACTTCGATCATCGCAACAATGCGCCACGCCAAAGACCTGGCTGGTCAGAAGGAGAAAACACATGTCCCGTGCAGTAGGAATCGACCTCGGAACCACCAACTCGGTGGTGAGTGTTCTTGAGGGTGGCGACCCCACCGTCATCGCGAACGCCGAGGGCATGCGCACCACCCCGTCGGTCGTCGCGTTCACCAAGGACAACGAGGTGCTCGTCGGCGAGACCGCAAAGCGCCAGGCCGTCACGAACGTCGATCGCACGATTGCCTCCGTCAAGCGCCACATGGGCACTGACTGGTCGTTCGCGGTTGAGGAGAAGAAGTACACAGCTCAGGAGATCTCGGCGCGCATCCTGCAGAAGCTGAAGCACGACGCCGAGCAGTACCTCGGTGACTCGGTCACCGATGCCGTCATCACGGTTCCCGCCTACTTCAACGACGCCGAGCGCCAGTCCACGAAGGAGGCCGGTGAGATCGCGGGCCTCAACGTGCTGCGCATCATCAACGAGCCGACCGCTGCCGCGCTCGCCTACGGCCTCGACAAGGGCAAGGAAGACGAGCTCATCCTCGTCTTCGACCTCGGTGGTGGAACGTTCGACGTCTCGCTGCTCGAAGTGGGCAAGGACGACGACTTCTCGACGATCCAGGTTCGCTCGACGTCCGGAGACAACCGCCTCGGCGGCGACGACTGGGACCAGCGCGTTGTCGACTGGCTGATCACCAAGTTCAAGGAATCGACAGGCGTCGACGTCTCGAACGACAAGATCGCCAAGCAGCGCCTCAAGGAGGCCGCTGAGCAGGCAAAGAAGGAGCTGTCGAGCTCGACGAGCACCAGCATCCAGCTGCCCTACCTGTCGCTCACAGAGAACGGCCCGGCCAACCTCGACGAGACGCTCTCGCGTGCGCAGTTCGAGAACATGACGAGCGATCTGCTCGAGCGCACGAAGAAGCCGTTCAGCGATGTCATCCGCGAAGCGGGCATCAAGGTGTCCGACATCGCGCACGTCGTGCTCGTCGGTGGATCAACGCGTATGCCGGCTGTTGCCGAGCTCGTGAAGAAGGAGACCGGAAAGGACGCCAACAAGGGCGTCAACCCGGACGAAGTCGTTGCCGTGGGCGCTGCCCTGCAGGCCGGCGTTCTGAAGGGTGAGCGCAAGGACGTTCTGCTCATCGACGTCACCCCGCTGAGCCTCGGAATCGAGACCAAGGGCGGCATGATGACCAAGCTCATCGAGCGCAACACCGCCATTCCGACCAAGCGCAGTGAGACCTTCACGACAGCAGACGACAACCAGCCGTCCGTCGCGATCCAGGTGTTCCAGGGTGAGCGCGAGTTCACGCGCGACAACAAGAACCTGGGAACATTCGAGCTGACGGGCATCGCCCCGGCTCCCCGCGGAGTTCCGCAGATCGAGGTCACCTTCGACATCGACGCGAACGGCATCGTGCACGTGTCGGCCACCGACAAGGGCACGGGCAAGGAGCAGTCCATGACCATCACCGGTGGATCGTCGCTCTCGAAGGACGACATCGACCGGATGGTGCGCGAGGCCGAAGAGAACGCGGCCGAGGACAAGAAGCGCCGCGAGCAGGCTGAGACGCGCAACAACGCGGAGCAGCTCGCCTTCTCGATCGAGAAGCTCATCAAGGAGAACGACGAGAAGCTGCCCGACGACGTCAAGAGCGAGGTTCAGGCCGACGTCGACGCGCTCAAGTCGGCTCTCGCGGGCGAAGACGATGACGCCGTCAAGACGGCCTTCGATAAGCTCAACGAGAGCCAGGTCAAGCTCGGTGAGGCGATCTACTCGCAGGCTCAGGCCGAGGGCGAGCAGGCGCAGGCAGCGGGCGAGCAGCCCACCGCTGAAGAGAACTCCGACGACGACGTCGTCGACGCCGAGGTTGTCGATGACGAGGACGAGAAGAAGTAGGAATGACTGACAAGAACCAGAACCCGGACGAAGAGCCGAAGGTCAACGACAAACGTCGCATCGACCCGGAGACCGGTGAGGTTCGTCAGCCTGAGGCGACCGCGGGGTCGGAGGCCACGGCCTCCGGCCCCTCGGCACAGGAGGATGCTGCTGCTGAGCAGCCCGCATCCGACGACGAGCTCACGGTCGACGACATTCTCGCCGCCGCAGACGACGAGAACGCTGAGGGCGAGTCGGCGGATGCAGAGCAGGCCGACGCGGAGAACGTGCGCGAGGCTGAGCTTCTGAGCGATCTGAAGCGCGTCAACGCCGAGTACGCGAACTACCGTCGCCGTACGGAGGAGAACCGCGAGATCGAAAAGCAGCGGGCGACCGGCAACGTGCTGACAGCATTGCTGCCCGTGCTCGACGATCTGGACCGCGCCGAGAAGCACGGTGACTTGGATGGCGACACGCCGTTCTCGCAGATCGCATCGAAGCTCCGCCAGTCTGTGGAGCGTCTCGGCCTGGCGAAATTCGGTGCCGAGGGCGAGGCCTTCGATCACAACAAGCACGAAGCGATCTTCCAGCAGCCCAGCCAGGACGTGGAGACAGAGACCATCGTCGACGTCGTTCAGACCGGATACTTCGTTGGAGACACACTGCTGCGAGCGGCCAAAGTGGTCGTCGCTGTTCCTGCTGAGTAGGTGCCATGGCCAGTCAAGATTGGTTCGACAAGGACTTCTACAAGATCCTCGGTGTCGACAAGAACGTGAGCCAGGCGGATCTCAAGAAGACGTACCGCAAACTGGCTCGCAAGTACCACCCGGATTCGCACCCGGGGGATACGGCTGCAGAATCGAAGTTCAAAGAGATCTCTGAGGCGTACGCCGTGCTCTCTGACGAGGCACAGCGCAAAGAGTACGACCAGGTCCGCGCGATGGGATCCGGTGCCCGCTTCACGGCGCCGGGTTCCGGCGGCGGAACGGGCGGCTTCGAGGACGTCTTCGGCGGCATGTTCGGCGGAGGCGGCGGCTACCAGCAGGCCGACTTCGATGACATCCTCGGCGGCATGTTCGGCAGCGGGCGGTTCGGGCAACCGAGCGGCGGATTCCGCGGCTATGGCGGCCCGACGCCCGGGCGTGATGTGACAGCATCCACAACCCTCGATTTCATGACGGCGACGAAGGGCGACACGATCACCCTTCAGACGTCAGAGGGGCGCCCGATCAAGGTCAAGATTCCCGCGGGAGTCTCTGACGGCCAGAAGATCAAGCTGCGCGGCAAGGGACAGCCATCGCCTGATGGCGGTCCGGCCGGTGACATCGTTCTCACGGTGCACGTCCGCAAGCACCCCGTCTTCGAGCGCGAGGGGCTGAACCTGCGCGTCCGCGTGCCCGTGACATTCGTCGAGGCCACGCTCGGAGCGACGATCGAGGTGCCGACGCTCGACGGCGCGCCCGTCAAGCTCAAGGTCGCCGCGGGAACACCGAGCGGTCGTGTGCTTCGCGTCAAGGGGCGCGGCGTTGAGACGACGAAGGGCACGGGCGATCTGCTCGCCGAGATCCAGGTGGCGGTCCCCGCACACCTCTCGGCTGAAGCCGAAGCGGCGCTCAAGGCGTTCCACGATCTCGAGCCGGGAGAGAACCCGCGCGATGAGATTCTGTCGAGGGCTCGAGGATAACCATGGACGAGAATTCACCGGTCTTCGCCATCGCGGTGGCTGCCGAGCTTGCGGGAATGCACCCGCAGACTCTGCGGCAGTACGACCGCATCGGGCTCGTGCGGCCCCGGCGGACGGCCGGTCGTTCTCGTCGATACTCGATGCGTGATGTCGAGCAGCTCCGCGAAGTGCAGAGACTCAGTGGCGAAGGCGTCAGCCTCGAGGGCATCGCGCGCATCCTGGGCCTTGAAAACGAGGTGGCTCGCCTCAATGCCCGTGTCCGCGACCTGGAGAACGCGCTCGCCGACCAGGTGCTCAAAGAACAGGGGAGACGCGTGTTTGCCGCGGGCGAGCACGGCGACGTCATCCCCCTGCGCAGCGGAACCCGCACGCAGAGACGCACCGAGATCGTCGTCTGGCGGCCACGCCGAGGCGGCGATTGAGGTCGTGAAGATTGTCACGCGCTGGCCACCGATCTGATCGGTGGCCAGCGCGTTTGTTGTGCGGGAGGGTACTTCTCTCCACAGACAATGCGCTCAGACTCTGGAAGAGTAAGAAAACGAGCGGACCAGGGGGAATCATGACAAATCAGTATCCGCCGAACCAGCAGTCGGGCTCCGGATACGTGCAGCCGTCTGCTCATGTGCCCCCTGCGCCGATGCCGAACTACTACCGACCGATCAGTCGCAGTCGGCCTCCGCTCACCCGGGGTCAGAAATCCGCCGCGATGTGGGCCGGAGCCGTGGGATTCCCGCTCATGTCTCTGGGCTTCTCCATCATCTTCACACTGCTCAGCTGGTCTGCCGTTGCCGGACTCATTCGGGGAATCGCGTCGCAGCTGCATGATCAGAGCGCCGAAACTCTGCAGACCATCTCAGACCTCGACGCGATGTGGGAGAACTACTGGTGGGCTTTTGCCCTGGCCCTGCTCGTCGGCGTTGTGATCTGGATCCTCGGCTACGGAGCGAGCATCGGTATCGCCCACATCGGAAAGGTCGCCAAAGCGACGGGAACGACCTGGGCCGGCCTCGGCATCGCCAGCGTCGCCGGCTTCATCGTGTTGTGGGTGGGCTACATCATCTACATCGTGGGCCTCATCGCTGTTCTCGCGATGAACGGCGATACGTCCGGTGCCGGTTTCGTCATCTTCAACGTCGTGGCACTCGTACTCGGAATCGTGCTCTGGGCCCTGGTCGGGGCTCTGAGCTGGTGGTGGATGGCCCACTGCCTGCGCGCGAGGCATCCTGCCCAGCGGTATGCGGGCGAGCCCTATTACATCTGACGACGGCCGGGCATCGGGCCTGCTGCCGGCGACGCGTTCGCGCGGCGATGCGTGCGCACTGCGATGTGCTCAGTCTGCGATGCGCGCACTCTGCGACCTACTCGCTTTGCGATCACGGATGCTGGTGAGCGCGCAGCAATACGGGCGCTTACTTCTCCACAGGTGGTGCGTCTGGAGCGGTTATCCACAGTAGCGCGACGCGGCCCGCGGGGGAGCGCGGTGATCTGCGAGTGTGGGCTTTCTTCGACGAGAGGAGCCGCACATGTCTCTGCCCCCATCAGCGCCCACCCCGCCGCCGCAGAGGGAAGCGCATTGGCCGCCCCCGCCCGCGGGTGCGAGGTGGTCGTCACCGCAACAGGGCGGGCCGTGGCCGCCTCCCCAGCCGATTCGCCTGCCCCCGAAACCTCCCCTGTCACCGCGACAGCGGACGCGCACGCTGGTCGCGGGAGGCATTGCGTTTACGCTCATCGGTGGCGGGGGATCGGCTCTCGCCCTCTACCTCATGGCGGCCGCCGCCATGGCGTTCTTCGCTGGCACGTGGCAGCTCGCCCTCGGGGCCGGTGACGAGTTCGGCGAAATGATGGGCGCGCTGGTGTACGGGGGCGCCCTCTACTCCGGCATCTTCTGTGTCACCTTCGGACTGGGCTACGGCGCGAGCCTGTTGATCCTCCGCTCGGGCGGGGTGCACAGACCGAACAGCACAACGTTGCTGGCGTCGCTGATCGCGCTCACGGCGTGGTCGGCTGTCGGCGGCATCTTCGTGATGGTGTACCTCATGGCAGCACCGAAGTCGCAGCCATGGGAGGAGACTCCCGCTGCAGCCGGCTCCTTTCTCACCGTGTTCATCTGTGCACTGGCACTTATCACGTGCGCCGCAGTCGGCGCCGTGAGCTGGTGGTTGACGGCGCATCTGCTGAGACCCCGCTCGGTTTCGCCTCCCGGGCGTTGACGGAGGTCGACGCGTGGCACCGTACGCTTGAGGCGTGGACTTCTCGTTTGATGCCCTGCGTCGTTGGCCTGACGTCGAGGCACCCAACCTCTATGCCGTTGACGCCACGGACCGGTTGCTGCTCGACACCGCCGCGACAGCGATGGCGGATGCTGCACCCGACGACGTAGTAGCGATGGGCGACCGATACGGCGCCCTCGCGCTCGGGGCCATCGCGCAGCACGACGTGCCCAGCGTCCGGGTGCATCAGGATGCGCTCTCGCAAGAGCGCGCGATCACCGCCAACGCAGAACGTTTCGGTCTGAACGACCGTGTGGCACAGCATCCGCTTGATGCTGCGCTCGTCTCGGGTGCCCGCGTCGTGCTGCTGCAGTTGCCGCGGTCGCTCGATGCCCTTGACGAGATCGCTGAGCTGATTGCGCGCCACGCTGATCCCGACGTGCGCGTCTTCGCCGGGGGCCGGGTCAAGCACATGAGCACAGCCATAAACGATGTGCTGCGCAGGTCATTCCAGAACGTAGAAGCTGGGCTCGCCCGCCAGAAGTCGAGGGTGCTCACAACATCCGGTGCCGTGCCCCGCGCCGAGTCGTCGAGTGTGCCCTCACCGACGGGGGCGTCCGCCGGGCCGCGCTGGCCCCGGGCGCAGCGCCACGACGAGCTCGCCCTGACCGTGTGGGCGCACGGAGCCGCGTTCGCGGGAACACGCATCGACGTCGGCACGCGGTTTCTGCTCGACCACCTCGACAGCATCCCGGCGTCCGCCCGCACGATCGTCGATCTCGGGTGCGGCACCGGCGTCCTTGCCACCGCATTCGCGCTTCACCGACCTGATGCTGATGTGACAGCGACCGACCAATCGGCCGCTGCGACAGCATCCTCTCACCTCACCGCCGACGCCAACGGTGTGAGCGACCGCGTCACCGTGATCCGCGATGACGGGCTCTCGACCCTGCCGGACGCCAGCATCGATGCGGTTCTGCTCAACCCACCCTTCCACATCGGAGCATCCGTGCACACGGGCCTCGCACTCAAACTGTTCGCCGAGGCGGGGCGCGTTCTGAAACCCGGCGGAACCCTGCTCTGCGTCTGGAACTCGCACCTGCACTACCGGGCACAGCTCGAAAGGCACGTGGGAGTCACCCAGCAGGTGGCTCGCAACGCGAAGTTCACGGTGACGACCTCGCGTCGCCCGAGCTGAACGTCGGAACCGTCGATTACGCTGGAGAGCATGCGCCAATACCTTGATCTGATGCAGCGTGTTCTCGACGACGGAGTCGAAAAATCCGACCGCACAGGAACGGGCACGCTCAGCGTGTTCGGGCACCAGATGCGATTCGACCTGCAGGCGGGTTTTCCGGCGCTGACGACGAAGAAGCTGCACCTGCGCAGCATCATCGGTGAGCTGCTGTGGTTCCTGCGCGGCGACACGAACATTGCCTGGCTGCACGAGAACAAGGTCTCCATCTGGGACGAGTGGGCTGACGAGAACGGCGACCTCGGGCCCGTCTACGGCCACCAGTGGCGGTCGTGGCCGACACCCGATGGTCGGCACATCGACCAGATCGCGAAGGTCATCGAGTCGCTGACGGCAAACCCGGATTCCCGTCGGCACATCGTCAATGCGTGGAATGTCGCCGAGGTCGACGATATGGCGCTGCCACCCTGCCACACGATGTTCCAGTTCTACGTCGCGAACGGCACGCTCTCGTGCCAGCTGTACCAGCGCTCGGCAGACATCTTCCTCGGTGTGCCGTTCAACATTGCCTCGTACGCGCTTCTCACGATGATGGTCGCGCAGGTCACGGGTCTCAAGGTGGGCGAGTTCGTTCACACGTTTGGCGACGCGCACCTGTACCTCAACCACCTCGAACAGGCAAAGCTGCAGCTCACCCGCGAGCCGGGTCCACTGCCGACCATGCGGATCAACCCGCAGCGCACATCGATCGACGCGTTCGAAATTGCCGACTTCACGCTCGAGAACTACGAGGCGGCACCCAGCATTAAGGCCCCGATCGCCGTATGACCGTCACGCTTGTCGCGGCCATGGGCCGAAACCGAGTGATCGGCGCCGACGGCGGCATGCCGTGGCATCTGCCTGAAGACCTCAAGCATTTCAAAGCGGTGACGCTCGGCACGACGATGATCATGGGGCGCCGCACCTTCGACTCGATCGGCCGACCACTCCCGGGGCGACGCACGATCGTTGTGACACGGGATGCTGGCTGGCGGCGCGACGGCGTCGACACTGCGCTGTCGCTCGGCGCCGCTCTCGCGCTCGCGGGAGATGCTCCGGTCTCAATCGTCGGCGGCGGCCAGATCTACGCGCAGTCGATGGATCTCGCCGACCGCATGGAGCTCACCGTCATCGCCGCCGAGCCCGAGGGTGACACTCACTTTCCCGAGTGGAAGGACGCCGAGTGGCGCGAGGTGGCTCGCGACCCGCGCGACGGCTTCGATTTTGTGACGTTCGAACGCCTGCGCCGCTGACGCGTGTGTGTGGGTGTGCCAGCGGCGGTGCACTGCTACGTTGGCATCAAGCGAAGGGGCTTCGATGACACAGCACACGGTCGGACTCATCGGCAGCGGGTTCATGGCGGCAACGCACACGGAAGCCTGGAGAAGCTTGGGTGCAGAGATCATCGTGTGGTCCCCGCGCTCGGCCGAAGCCTTCGCCGCCGAGCACGGCATTGCCGCCGTCGCCTCCCTTGAAGAGCTCGTACAGTCGGCGACGATCGTCGATATCACCTCGCCCACACCGCATCACGCCGAGCAGATCCGTGCTGCCATCTCGGCAGACCTGCCGATCGTGTGTGAGAAGCCGCTTGCGCGCACGACCGAGATCGCCCGCGACCTGGTGCTCTCGGCCGAGGCCGCTGGCACCCCGCTGTTCCCCGCCCACGTCGTGCGCTATATGGAGCCGTACGCACGCGCGCAGGCCACGGTAGCAAGCGGTGCCCTCGGCCGCATCTCGCGCGCCACGTTCACGCGCGAGGCGGCAACACCGGCCGACGGCACCTGGTTCGACGACGACGCGGCGTCCGGCGGCATCCTCGTCGACTTCCTCATCCACGACTATGACCAGGCCCGATGGATGCTGGGCGAGGTGCAGCGCGTCGAAGCCACGCAGCATCCTGCCACCGCCGACGGCGTGGTTCCGGCACTCGTCGAGGCGCGCGTCGAGCTCACGCACGTCGGCGGCGCTGTCACCGAGGTGGTCGGTCGCTGGGGTCCACCCGGATCCGGATTCCGAGCAACGTTCCACCTTGAGGGAACGTCCGGGTCGCTGGATCACGACTCGGACGCCGAACGCGATGCCGCATCGGCCGCCGACAACGAGGATGCCTACCGCGCGCAGCTGCGTGACTTCACCGACGCGATCGATGACGGAGCCGTGGCGCGCGTCAGCGCCGTCGACGGACTCGCCGCGGTGCGCATCGCCGAGGCGGCGCATCGCTCCGCGGCATCCGGCGCCCCCGTCGGGCTGATCTGACCTCACAAAATCTGGGAACCGAGCGGGTGCTTCTGCGCCCGCGAGATGTCAGCATAGAGGTATGCCCAAAACCGCAGACGACACGAGGCTCGACGAGCAGCTCACCCTCGGATCGCCGTGGGTGACGATCGTCTGGGACGACCCGGTGAACCTCATGACGTACGTGGCGTTCGTGTTCCGCAGCTATTTCGGCATGAGCCGTGAGAAGGCGGAAAAGCTGATGCTGCAGGTGCACAACGATGGCCGCGCGGTCGTCGCCACCGGCACGCGCGAAGAGATGGAGAGACATGTCTCCGCCATGCATGGTTACGGTCTGATGGCGACGTTGCAGGAGGCAGACCGATGACGAGGGTGGGGCAGTGATGCGGGCTTTCCGACGTTCGGGCGAGCACATCGAGGCGCGGTTCGAAGACATTGAGGTGTCGGTGCTCACCAACCTCACCGAGCAGCTTCACGCGCTGATCGACGGAGTCGCCGCGGGTGGCGCCGTCGAAGATGCGGCGGGAGCGCGGCTGTTTCCGCCCGCGTATCTGAGCGATGAGGAGGCGGCCGAGGAGTTCCGACGCTTCACCGTCGACGACCTGGCACAGAGCATGAAAGCAGACGCGGATGCTGTGCTCGAGACGTTCCGCGATCACGGGGCACTTCCGGTGACGATGGGCCGCACCACGGAGGTGCGGCTCGACCGGGACGCTGCGCTGCGCTGGATGCGATCGCTCACCGACCTGCGGCTCAGTCTCGACTCGCGAATCGCCGAGCCTACGGATGCTCTCGCGGCGGAACTCAGCGACGAAGACGTCGAGTCGTTGCAGGGCATGTACGACTGGTTGACGTTCGTGCAGGGCACCCTGATCGAGGCGGTCGAGGAGCTCGACGCCCGCTGACGCCTCTCACACCAGCGGGCGCGATCGCCGAGGCGCGGTAGTCACCGCTGCAGGAGCGCCTCCAGCTGATCCACGACCAGGTCCGGACGGGTGATGAACGGATGGTGACCGGTCGGCACCTCGACGGAGCGTGTCGCGCGCTCGGCGTGGAGCCGCTGAAGCTCGACGGATGTGCTGTTGTCGTTCCCGCAGACGATGTACGTTGAGTCGACGCCGGTCCAGCCGGCAGCGCTCGTGGGCGTCATAAATGCTCCGGCAGACTGCGCCGTCACTCTGCTCCATGCGCTCAACTGTGTCTCTTCGTCAGCATCCTGAAGGAAGCGTGCACCGAAGGACGCCGCGTCGTAACCAGTAACGCTCAGCGTGCCGTCGCCGTTGTCACCAATCGAGACCGGGTCGCTCTCGCCGCTCATGATCGCACCTTGCGATGCACCGGCATCGGGAAGATACGAGGACACGTAGAGCAGATGCTCGACGGCATCATGGTGGCCGGCTTCTGCGATGACCGTGCCGCCGTACGAATGCCCGACGACGATGGCCGAATCCACACCGTCGAGCTCGCGGCGCAACGCCGCGGCATCGGCCGCGAGACCGCCGGAGATCTCATCGGGTGTTGTTTCACCGCAGGAGGGCAACGCGACGGAGCGGCTCCGGATGCCCGTGCGCTCCTGCAGAAGGTCAGCGGTCGGCTGCCACCACCACTGACCGTCTCGCACGAGTGCTCCGTGAACGAAGATGAGTTCCATAATGCGGTCCTTCTGTTGCTGAACGTGGATGAGAAGTTCGTGGGCGGGCATGATTGTCTCCGAAGCCGAAGCCGAAGCCGAAGCCGAAGCCGAAGCCGAAGCCGAAGCCGAAGCCGAAGCCGAAGCCGAAGCCGAAGCCGAAGCCGAAGCCGAAGCCGAAGCCGAAGCGCTTCGCATCTTGTCCGCTCCACGCCAACGCTACGGCTCCTTCGAGCTCACGAGGGTCCATTCTGCTGAGAGCAGAGCAGAGCAGAGCAGAGCAGGGCACGGCTGCGGGGTGGTGAACGCACCTGTGCCGTGCACGAGGCGGCACGTTCCACATTTTCGTACTGATCTGTCGCGTGCCTTTCGCGGAACCGCCCTCTGGCCCACTCATGTGAGGTGAATGTGGCTTTGTAGTGCGGAGGTGCAGCCGTTTTCCTCAACTTTTTGTGGGTGCACGCGTTCTCCGGTACATATTTTCTGCGGTGCATATTTCTAGAGGTGCGCGGGTGTTGGCCGGAGCAGTCCGACGTATGGTCGAGATATGGCTGATACAACAGATTCTGGTGGGCGCTACGTCGAGCCGGGGCAGCCCTACGACCGCGACACGAACTACATCGAAGACCGGATCACCCGAGACGCACGGGACGGGTGGCCCGTTGAAGCGGGCCGCTACCGGCTGATCGCCGCACGAGCGTGCCCCTGGGCAAATCGCACGATCATCGTGCGGCGTCTGCTCGGACTCGAGGACGCGATCTCACTCGGGCTGCCCGGCCCGACACACGACCAGCGCAGCTGGACGTTTGATCTCGACCCGGGCGGCGTCGACCCCGTGCTCGGAATCGAGCGACTCCAGCAGGCATACTTCGCCCGCTTCAGCGACTATCCGCGCGGCATCACGGTTCCCGCCGTCGTCGATGTTCCGACGGGTGCCGTGGTCACGAATAATTTCCCGCAGATCACAATCGACTTCGAGACGGAGTGGACGGCGTTCCACCGCGCGGGCGCGCCGGACCTCTACCCCGAGGCGCTGCGTGACGAGATCGATGAGGTTGCCGAACGCGTCTATCACGATGTCAACAACGGCGTGTACAAGGCGGGCTTCGCCGGGTCGCAGAAGGCGTACGAACGCGCGTACTCAGCACTGTTCGAGTGTCTCGACTGGCTGAGCGAACGTCTCGCCACTCAGCGCTACCTGGTCGGCGACACCATCACCGAGGCGGACGTCAGGCTCTTCACGACGCTCGTGCGCTTCGACGCTGTGTATCACGGGCACTTCAAATGCAATCGATCGAAGCTCGCCGAGATGCCGGTGCTCTGGGCTTACGCACGCGACCTGTTCCAAACACCGGGGTTTGGCGACACGATCGATTTTGGGCAGATCAAGGCGCACTATTACATCGTGCATCGCGACATCAACCCGAGCGGCATCGTGCCGGTCGGGCCGGACGAAACAGTCTGGCTCACCCCGCATGGGCGGGAAGAGCTCGGCGGTCGCCCGTTTGGCGACGGCACGCCCCCGCCTCCGCCGCGCGACGGCGAGAGCGTGCCCGAGCTGCGATCTGCCTAGCTACCGAGTGAACGGAACAGCGATGTCGCACGAGGGATCATCGGGGCCGATCGCACTCCAATCAGCGAAGTAGACCTCACGTGGTCGACCTGACGGCGTGAAGCCTTGCTTTTCCAACCACGCGTATACCTCGTCATACGCCTGCAGAATCTGCGGATACTTCACCTGGGCCTTGGAAATGCGCGTGTACGCGTGCTCGCCAGCCGGTTCCGTTAGTACTGAGACCGGTGCGGTGACTTCGGATTCTGAGATGGCACCAGCGACCGGCACAGCGTTCTGGATTTCGCCTGAGGACTCGTCGTTCACCTCCTGGTTGTAGATGGTCGTCAGTGCACCGGCAGGCCCGCCGAATTGGCTGGCGAGGGTGAAAAGCCGATGCCCTGATTCTTCAATGAACGATGGAATCTGCTCCGGCCGCACTGTCTTTTTCTCAGTGAGGTATGTCGTCTGGTTCACGGTTCGTGTGTGCACTGACATTGTCGGTGTCCTCTCGGGATCGAATTGCGAGATGACGTAGTTCGCGAGAGCGCGCATTGTCGCGTGCTCGGACTCGACCCGCTCCCAGTACGCATCGACGATGCTCGGACGCTGATTGTCGTGAGCTTCGAGAAGTCTTCCGATGTCTGCGAGCGGCATTTTGAGACCACGCAGCAGGACGATCAAGCGTGCAAGCGGAATCTGACTCTCGTCGTAATAGCGATACTGATTGAGCGGATCGACGCGAGCAGGAATGAGCAAACCAGTGTCCGCGTAGAGCCTGAGCATCTTCGTGCTCAGCCTCGTGCGATGCCGGAATTCCCCGGCCGTCAACTCGCTCATCGCCCCTCCGTCACCTCGTGCGGCGAGTGCCGCATCGATACTCTCGACCGTGCCCAAGGGGCAAGGTCAAGAAGATCACGCGAATTCTCTGAGAGTACCGGCTCAAAACAGGGAATTGGGGCCCGGCGCGAGGCTCTCGGGCACACGCTCTGCGCGAACCTCACGGGTGTGACGGAGGGGCGCCCGGTATTGTGAAGTGACAATGCACGTGATGATCGCCACCGACCAGCATCCTGAGTCGCTTGGCGGTGCGCAAGTGTCGATCCGGTTGCAGAAGAAGTTTCTCGAGAAGGCCGGGCACCAGGTCACGATCGTGGCCCCGGGCATGCACCGAGATCACCCGCATGATCCCTGCTATGTCGACCTTCCGTCGTTCCCGATCACCTTCGATCGTGAGTATGCGCTGACGAAGCCGGGGCGTCGCAGTGACCGCGCCCTTGACGCTGAAATGGCGAAGCGTGGCCATGTCGATGTCGTGCACGTCCAGGGCGACTTCTGGGGTGCGGCAATTGGTCTGCGCTTCGCCCAGCGCCACGAGCTGCCTGTCGTGCTCACCTTCCACAACAATATGGAGTTCGGGCTGCGTAAGACCGTCCCGTTCCCCAAACTGGCGACGAAGATGCTGCTCAGCCTTGAGGGCAGATCGCTCGGTGGCCAGATGTCCCTGCTCCGCCCCGACGCGTGGCGGTACCTCAACGAGCTGGCATTGCGAGCGGATGCTGTTACAGCGCCCAGCAACCACTTCGCCGCGCTACTGCGGCAGAAGGGCGTCGCGAACGACATCGACGTGGTGCGCACGGGTGCTGACGACGACATCATCGACGACGTGCTCGCGCATGTGGACCGCACGCCGCCGTCGCGGCCGACGCTCGTGTGGATGGGGCGCATGAGCCACGAAAAGCGGATCCTCGAGTTTCTGCAGGCCGTCAAACTCTCGGGTGCCAACGCGGAGGTGCGCCTGTACGGTCAGGGACTTCTGCTGTCGCGAGCCCGAGAGTTCATCGTCAAGAACAAACTGCGCGATCGCGTCGTCTTGGCCGGGAAAGTGCCCTACCGCGACGCCCTCGCGGCAATCGCCTCTGCCGACGCGCTCATGCAGACATCGATCGGCTTCGAGACGCAGGGCATGACTGTGTTCGAGGCGGCAGCTCTGGGGACGACATCGGTCGTCTGCGACCCGAACATCGCTGCCGAGCTGCCGGACGGCGTGTACATCGAGCCGGACGATGACTCCGTCGAGTCGCTCGCCGCGACGATCACGCAGGTGGTTGACTCGAGAGCATCCGGTGATCTGCCGCGGCCCTCGCCGAACGCCGCCGAATCCCTGCGGCAGAGCGCGCAGACCGCGGCCATGATCGATGTGTACGAGCGGGTCACGGCCTAAGCTTCGCTGGATCGAATTGCCCCTCCGCGCGGAAGCTCGACTGCGACTGTGACGAAATGTGAAACGTCGAAGATGACGGATGCTGCCAGACAGAGCATCCTTGGTGCATGACTCGTCAGATTCGCTTCAACGCCTTCGACATGAACTGCGTCGCCCACCAGTCTTCCGGGCTGTGGCGTCACCCCGATGACCGGTCGCGCTACTACAACACGATCGACTACTGGACGCATCTGGCGCAGCTGCTGGAACGCGGCAAGTTCGATGGCCTGTTCATCGCGGACGTGCTCGGAACCTACGACGTGTACGGCTCGAGCAATGAGGCGGCGATCACGCACGGCGCCCAGGTTCCGGTGAACGACCCGCTGCTTCTGGTCTCAGCCATGGCCGCCGTCACCGAGAACCTCGGCTTCGGCGTCACAGCGGGAACCGCATACGAGCACCCGTACCCGTTCGCGCGCCGACTGACGACGCTCGACCACCTGACGAAGGGTCGTGTCGGCTGGAACGTCGTCACCGGGTATCTGCCGAGTGCCGCGCGCAACATGGGTCATGACGACCAGATGGAGCACGACGACCGATACGACTACGCCGACGAGTATCTCGAAGTGCTCTACAAGCTGTGGGAAGGGTCGTGGGAAGACGACGCCGTGCAGTTCGACCGAGAGTCCGGCGTCTTCGCCGACCCGAACAAGGTGCACGAGATCGGGCACGAGGGTAAGAACTTCACAGTCCCCGGCATCCACATCTCTGAGCCCAGCCCGCAGCGCACCCCGGTGATCTACCAGGCCGGAGCCTCGCCGCGCGGAGTGAAATTTGCTGCCGAGAACGCCGAGGCGATCTTCATCGCGAACTCGACGAAGGACGGCCTGAAAGAGACGGTCACGCGCATTCGCGACGGGCTCGAGGCCGCCGGCCGCGGGCGTTACGATGCCCGCATCTACGCGCTCATCACGGTGATCACCGATTCGACGCCCGAGAAGGCGCAGGCGAAGTTCGAAGACTACCTCAGCTACGCGAGCCCCGAGGGTGCCGCGGTCTTCCTCTCCGGCTGGATGGGCGTCGACCTGTCGCAATATGACCTCGACGAGCCGGTGGGCAACGTCAAGAGCAACGCCATTCAGTCAGCGCTCGCCAACGTGCAGCGCGGGGCGGACGACGGCACCGTGTGGACGGTGCGCGACATCGCGAAGCAGGGCGCGATCGGCGGACTTGGCCCGTACATCGTCGGCAGCGGTGAGGAGATCGCCGACCAACTGCAGGAGATTGCCGAGCACGCCGACGTCGACGGATTCAACCTCGCCTACGCGGTCACGCCGGGCACGTTCGAAGACGTCGTCGAACACGTCGTCCCCGTGCTGCAGGAGCGCGGAGCCTACCCGACCGATTACACGCCGGGCACACTGCGCAACAAGCTGCAGGAGAAGGGCGACCGCGTGGCTCCGACGCACCGCGCGGCTCAGTACAGCTACCGCAACAGGGTCTCTCAAGAAGCCTGATTTCGACACCACAGGATGCTGTCGGGCACTGCGCCCGACAGCATCCTGTGGCGTTCAGACACCCGATAAAACTTTTGGTCGATGCCGGCGCGGCGGAGGATGCGTACGCTCGTGAGTGTCGGGACGTTTCCGGCAGAGAGAAGCACCGATGACATCGGTCACCACGAGACAGACGACGGGGAGACGGCGCTGGGCCGGGCTCGGCATGCTGGCAGCATCCCTGTCGATGATCGTTCTCGACGGAACGATCGTGGGTGTCGCCCTTCCGACGCTCATCGCCGACCTCGACCTCGACGTCAGCGAAGCACAGTGGATCAACGGAATCTATTCCGTCGTGTTCGCCGCGCTTCTGCTCACGACGGGGCGGCTCGCTGATCGCTTTGGACGGCGACGCACGCTGATCATCGGGATCGTGGTGTTCGTGACCGGAAGCATCATCGCTGCGCTCGCAACCTCGGCCGGTACGCTCATCGCCGCGCGGGTCGTGCAGGGCGTCGGCGGTGCGATGATCCTGCCGACGACGCTCTCGAGCGTCAACGCCACATTCCGCGGCAAAGACCGCGCCATCGCGTTCGGCGTCTGGGGCGCCGTGATCTCGGGGATGGCCGCGCTTGGCCCGCTGGCAGGCGGATGGATCACCACGGCATTCACCTGGCAATGGATCTTCATCGTCAACGTGCCACTCGGCGCGCTGCTCATCATCGGGATTCTGCTCACGGTCGATGAGTCACGAGAGAACATCGCCGTGCCCGGCCTCGATGTCGGTGGTTTGCTGCTGAGCGTCGCCGGGTTCGGGCTGCTCGTCTTCGGCCTGATCGAGGGGGAGGCGCTTGGCTGGTGGACGCCGACGGCACCGCTCACGATCTTCACGTGGACGTGGGGGACGGATGCTGCAATCTCGGCGGTGCCGCCCGCGCTGCTGCTGGGCGCAGCATCCCTCGTCGGTTTCGTGCTCTGGGAGGTGCGTCGCGCCCGGCTGAACCGGTCGGCGATTCTCGACCTCAGCCTGTTTCGCGTGCGCACCTTCCGATGGGGCAACCTCGTTGCACTTTGCGTCGCCATCGGCGAATTCGGGCTGCTTTTCGCACTGCCGCTGTTCATCGTGAATGCGCTGGGCGTCAGCTCGCTTCAGGCGGGCCTCGCGCTCGCCGCGATGGGTCTTGGTGCGTTCGTCGCGGGGGCACAGGCGAGGCACGTTGCCGCACGCTTCACCCCGGCGACCACGGTGCTGCTCGGCCTGCTGCTGGAGACCGCTGCGGTGATTGCGCTGGTCTTCGTCGTGACGGCATCCATGTCATTGTGGCTTCTGGCTGGCGTGCTCGTCGTCTACGGAATCGGGCTCGGATTCGCGTCTGCTCAGCTGACCGGCACCGTGCTCGCTGACATTCCCGTGGCGCAGTCTGGCCAGGGATCGGCGACCCAGAGCACCGTGCGGCAGGTGGGATCGGCGCTCGGTACGGCCGTGATCGGAACGGTGCTCGCTGCCTCGCTTGCGGGTGTGATTCCGGGGCATCTGGATGCTGTCGACGGGCTGCCCGCTCGGCAGGCGACGTCGATTTCCGACGCCACCGTCGGTGCGGCGGGCGGCACGATTGAACCGTTGCGCGAGCAGGGTACGCACGGGAAGCTCGGTGTTGTGGCGCCGGACGTCGTCGAAGCGCTCTCCTCTGGCATGGCGGATGCCACCCGCATCTCGCTCGGTGCAGCCGGAATCTTCCTCGCCCTGGGCGCTGTCGCTTCGGTGGGGCTTCGACGTTCGCACGACCGCGCTGTGCGCAAGTCGGGCGCGTAAATCGCCTGCGTCAGTGCGAGTTCAGGGTAGCCCTTGCTCGCGATCGTGGCGCCGCCAGCGTAGCCCGTCGGGTCCGTGAACATCGGGGCAGTCAGCAAGACAGCATCCGCAGATGGAATGTTCGGGAGAACCGACATCGGCCTCGTTGCTGCAGTCGCAGTCGGGGCACGCGCAGCCGGGGCACGCGCAGCGCGTACCGCGGGCTGGGTATCCGGCGCGTTCGCGTTCGACGGCCGTGAAGTCAGCCGGGAATCAGATCGCATACATTTCGCCATCGATCTCGATCGTTGTGGCGTCATCATCATCAGGCATAGCAGAGCAGTGCATCACTCGTTTTCACTGTTGTGGCGGTGTCCGTTCTGCCCCTGAGATTGGTTCGCTATGTGCTTCTCCGTCCACAGGCATGCGACTTTCCGAGTTATCCACAATGGTGTGTTGATCGGGGGTTTGTGTCGGTGGGAATGTCGGTGGCTGCTGTCACAATGTGTCCATGGTTAACGCAGGTGCGGCACCCGGGTTTGGGTCTTCGGAGGAGCCGGAGAACCATGCCCGGTGGGCGGCTCCGGGTGTGCCTGAGATATCGGGGAACCAGCGTGTGCCGGAGCTGTCCGCACCGCAGTCAGCGGATCAGGGCGCGTCGGGTTTCTTGGAGAGCCCGGATGCTGCTGCTGCGCGTGCTGCCGAGGTGTCAGGTCGTGAGGTCGCGGAGGACGACGATGCTGCAGGTGTCATGAAGAGTCGTGACGCTGCTGCGAATAACGTGGATGCTGCGGGCGCGGGTGATGTTGCGGGCGCAGGTCTAACGCGTGGGGAGGGCGTGGATGCTGTCGCGGTGCGTGCTGCTGAGGATGTCTTGGCCGGTGCTGCGGACCTCACCACCATCGATCCAGCAGACCTGTCGGCAGATGTTCTGCTCACGTTTGTGGGTCTTTTGGCGAATATTTCTCGGGTGGTCGAGGGTCGTCAGGTCGGCAATGTTGGAGACATTGCCCGACGCTCCGACACGGGCGCGGGGTTGGATGGTCTTGCTGCTCGTCACGGCTCCGCGTCACCGACGGCACTGTTTGAGAAGGTGACGGGGGTGAAGAACTCCACGGCGTACCGGTACACGAAGCTCGCTCAGCGCACCACTCCGCGGGTCTCGGACACGGGTCTTCCTCTGGAGCCGGTGTTTGCCCAGACGGCGAAAGCTCTCGCTGAGGGCACCATCGGTTTGGATGTGGCCGAGGCAATCACCTCCACGCTTGCTCCGGTTCTGTCGCGGGTGGCGCCGGAGCAGCTCGATTGGGCTGAAGCCACACTGCTGGGTAATGCGACCGGTGCTGATGGGGAGGTTCCGGTGGCGGCGGATGCGTTGCGGGGTCAGGCGCGCATGTTTTGTGCTGTGTTGGATCCGGATGGTGTGCAACCGTCGGCGGAGGAACTTCATGAGGCACGGTCGTTGGTGTTTCGTCATCTGGATGATGGGAGTATGCGTCTTACCGGGGTGCTCTCTCCGGAACAGGCAGCACACGTCACTCCGGTGTTTGACGCGTTCATGTCCAAACGCACCAGCCCGGCGTTTATGCAGGCGGATGAACTCGCCGCTAAGGAACAGGCACCGGAGAATCGGTCGAGGCCGCAGGAACGTGCGGATGTGTTCACCAGCATTGTTGCTGGCACCGGCACACAGGACAGCACCCCGAAACTGCACGGTCGTGCTCCGACCGTTTTGGTCACCGTGTCAGAGGATGACCTGGAGAACGGGAATGGTGCGGCGTGGTCGCCGGGGACACCAGCAGCGTTGCCCATGTCGTTTGTGAAACAAATGCGGTGCAACGGCCACACCCACAAAGTGACGATCGATGCCCACGGGGATGTGTTGAACCTCGGCGACGCCGAGAGGTTTTTCACCGCGAAGCAGCGCCTGGCTCTGGTTGCACGGGATGGGACCACGTGTGCGGCAGCGGACTGCGACATCCCCGCCTGGCTATGTGAAGCACACCACATCCAAGGATGGGACAACGGCGGCCCCACCAACCTCGACAACGGCGTCCTGCTCTGCTGGTTCCACCACCGGTTAGTCGAACACAGCGAATGGGACATCACCCGCAACCACGACGGCCACCCAAAACTCGTGCCACCAGGCTGGTACGTGAACCGGCGATACCTCGGCAAACGACACCGACAAGGTGACAATGAAGACGGCAATAGTTCCGGCGACAATCCCGACGGCAACGGTCCCGGGGAGAGTCCAGGCGGCGACGGTCCCGGAAGCGGCGCTGGTTCCGGAAGCGGTGCCGGTTCCGAACAGAGAGGCAGTCCCGAGGGGCCAGACATTCCCGGAGACGACCCACCTGACCACGGGCGAGATACCGGGCCGCGCACCTAACGTACGCGGCGGCCCCAACACACGTAACGCACAAGCAGAACAGCTTGAAGCGCTACTCGGAGTACGCCGACACCGCGAGAGCCGTCGCCGGGCAATAGTTGTGGTGGCTTCCGAGTCAAAGACTGCCAGCTTCGGTGGAGTCCGTTGGTGAGATGTTGCCCATGCGCCCGAGGCGCGCGGCGGACTCGATACCCGACGGACGCACCAGAAATCGGCCTGGAACACTCCCACGTGAGCCGCGGCACCATTAAATAATTCGTCTGAGCAGCTCGACGCAGCAATTCGCATCCGGGCGCTGGTATACGCGGCCCCTGATTAGCTCGAAGCGATTCATGTGAGGTTCTATGAGGTCGGGCGAGTCACGACTTCTGGGTCGTCACTCAATTAAGCGGTAGTCGTCGCTGAGGCCATTCGGCTTGGTCTGTGACATTCGTCCTACAGATAAGGTGACAACGCCACCTGTCTGAGCGGACCTCGTGATTTCTATCGTCGAAATCGACGAAAGGAATTGCACAATGTCAACACGACAGAACACAGAACGCGACGCCGGCCAGGGAATTCGATCGAGAACTGCAGAGGACGGAACGGCCTTCAGCGGAACTGGGGCGAGTGGACCTGCACCGAGTGGAAAGATACCGAGGAGCACCGTACCGAGTGGAAAGATACCGAGGAGCACCGTACCGAGTGAGCCTGCACCGAGTGGAACTATACCGAGTGGACCTGCACCGAGTGGACCTGCACAGAGTGGACCAGTATCGAGTCCCCGGCTTTCACATGCCGAGAACGCAACACAGGGTGCCGCGCGACGTATGCTCACCAGCATCCTGGCTATTGTCATTGCTGCCCTCGCCGCCGAGCTCGTGTGGGCAATCGCCGTTCCACTCGCGGGTGTCGAGCTGAGCGTGCCAGCTGCGGACATGACCGTCGGGCCTTTATCGATCGCGGCGACTGTGATCGTTGCGGGACTCGCGGCTTGGGGACTTCGGGCGATCATGGCTCGGACACGACGAGGGCTCAACACCTGGACCGCAATCGGAATCATCGTGCTTCTGCTCTCACTTGCCGGCCCCGCACTCTCGGGCACGATCGGTGCAGTACTCAGCGTGCTGGAAATCATGCACGTCATCACCGGCGTCACACTGATCATCGGGCTGCGGTATGCCGCGGGGTTCGACCGCCGTCGCTCGTCGGACGCGTAACGTAATCGTGGGAAGGACACTGATGACCGACCACCTCACGGCGCCACGACCGCGCATCGATGAATGCGACGACTGGGCCGCCGACTGGATCGCCGCGAGGCGCGGGCCTTGGTTCGCGCTGATCTGGCTGCCCGTACTCGTGCTGGCACCTCTCGTCTCGAACATTGCAGAGGGCAACACCGGCGTCACGATCATGTACGTCGTGATTACCGTCTGGTACGTCGTGACCGTCGTGATGCCATACAGGGAAGTGCCAGCGTGGGTCGGCGAAGTATGCGTTGCAGCCTTGACTGCCCTCGTCGTTGTGCAATTTTTCCTCACGCACGACGGACAAGGGTTCTTGTATCCGCTGCTCGCGATCGCCGCGGCCACATCAATCAGACGACGCCATGCCCTCGGCTTCGTCATGGCGCTCTCGATCAGCGGCTCCCTCGCCGAGGGATTCGCCACATGGTCTCTCGGCAGCGCCCTGCTCTTCGGATTCGCCAGCGTCATGGCAGGCGTCAGCACCTACCTCATCGGCGCGCTCATCGATATCGTCGCCGAGCTGCGCGCCACCAGGCGCCGACTGGCCAGCATCGCCGTCACCGAAGAGCGGCAGCGATTCTCACGTGACCTGCACGACCTCCTCGGTCACACGCTGTCGGTCATCGTCGTGAAAGCTGAAGCGATCCGCCGATTTGCAGCATCCGACCCCGCCGCCGTTCAGGAACATGCCCAGGGCATCGAGAACGTCGGGCGCACGGCACTCGCCGACGTGCGTCAGGCCGTCGCCGGATACCGCGAGCTTCGGCTGGAGCACGAACTGGCCGGTGCCGTTGATGCGCTTGAGGATGCTGGAATAAGCGCGGAGGTGTCGCGGCCAGTGCCCGAGCTCGAGCCGCCCGTTGACGCACTGTTCGCGTGGGTCGTGCGTGAAGCAACGACAAACGTGCTGCGGCACTCGCGAGCAAGCCGATGCACAGTACGCGTTACTGCAGGCAGCAACAGTGAGAGCGACAGCGTTGGTGACGTCGGCTGGGGGCGCGAGAGCAACAGCAACGGTGCTGCCATCACGATTGCCGATAACGGCGTGGGCGCCATAGTTGCCGAATGGGGATCGGGCATCCTCGGAATGCGTGAGCGCGCCGCGCGGCTCGGCGGTCAGCTCGACGTGCACTCCGATGCACGCGGTTTCGTACTCACCGTGCGTGTGCCCAACGAAAGGAGCGGCGCATGATTTCAATCGTGATCGCCGAAGACCAGACGATGATGCGCCAGGCGCTCACGAGCCTGCTCGATCTCGAACAGGATCTGACCGTCGTCGCAGGAGTCGGCCGCGGCGACGAGGTGGGCGGGGCGGTGCGTGAGCACACGCCTGATGTGGTCTTGCTCGATATCGAGATGCCGGGAAAGAGCGGGCTCGACGCGATCGCTGATGTGCGGCGGATGAGCCCGGGCACAGCGATCATCGTGGTCACAACGTTCGGCCGTGCCGGGTATCTGCGCAGAGCAATGGATGCTGGTGCCCGCGGATTCCTCGTCAAAGACGATCCGGTCGAACAGCTCGCCGACGCCATACGACGGGTCGTCGCGGGTGAAACCGTCGTCGACCAGCTGCTTGCCGCACAAGCGTTGAGCGCCGGGGAGAACCCACTGAGCGAACGGGAAGCCGACGTGCTCGCGGCGTCGGACGGCGGCATCCCCATCGCCGAGATCGCCCAGCAGCTGCACCTTGCTACCGCGACAGTGCGCAACTATCTGTCTGCGGGCATCGGCAAGCTCGCGGCCCGCAATCGCTCAGAAGCGCTGGATGTTGCGCGCCGCAACGGCTGGGTGTGAGTGGCGGCGCGATGGCGAACTGCTGTTCTGAAGGCTGCTGTTCCGAACGCTGCTGATCGACACGGCCGTTACTCGAAGACGAGCCACTGTCGCTCATCGATGAGCTCGCGTGCCGCATCCAGATGCCCCGCGTGTGTGGCTGTCTCGATCAGCATGTGCAGTACGACGTCGCGCACCGTGGCCAGGCGGTAGTCGCCGAAGAGCGCGTCTGGCCACCAGCGCGGAGCGGCATCGAACGATGTCGAAAGGAGGATCGCATTCGAGCGCTCACACGCGTCCTCATAAAGGGCGCGCGCTTGGGACCCGGTCAAGTGCGGCGGGACGTCCCAGCCATCTCCACCTGAGCCGACCCAGTCAATGATCTCGTGTTCACCGGCGACCGTTCCGCCGAACCAGAACCGCTCATCATCGAGCGCCAGGTGATGCAGCATCGCTGTGATCGACCAGTTACTTGGCAGCATCCGGCGAGACATCGCGGCATCATCAAGACCGTCGACAATGCCCAGAACGTGCTGGCGCTGGCTGTCGAGGCGTGCGAGCAGCGCCGCGTCCGTAGGCGAAGTCATCCCCACACACTACTGGAGCCTGAAAATCTGCCCAAGTTCACGCTCTCATCTGGTGCTTTGCTCCCCATCGCGGTAAACTTGAGTATTAACGACTCAAGTTTTGATTACACTTTCAATATCGAGGACTGCGTCGGGTGAATTGATACCTCGCAGGCAGGAAGGACACACATGGCAAACATGCAGGGTGCGCCCTCCACCCAGGAGGAGGCCGCAAGCGCGCTTGAGCAGTTCGGCGTGAACCTCACCGAGATCGCTCGAGCCGGAAAGCTCGATCCCGTGATCGGGCGTGACGCCGAAATTCGGCGGGTCAGCCAAGTGCTCACCCGTCGCACCAAGAACAACCCCGTGCTGATCGGTGAGCCCGGCGTCGGAAAGACCGCCGTCGTCGAGGGGCTCGCCCAGCGCATCGTCGCGGGCGACGTGCCTGAATCTCTGAAGGACAAGCAGCTCGTCTCCCTCGATATCTCGGCACTTGTCGCCGGTGCCATGTACCGCGGCCAGTTCGAGGAGCGACTCAAGAGCGTGCTGAAGGAGATCAACGACGCCGAGGGCGAGATCATCACCTTCGTCGACGAGCTCCACCTGCTCATGGGCGCTGGTGGAGGCGAGGGGTCTGTCGCGGCATCCAACATGCTGAAACCCATGCTCGCCCGCGGTGAACTGCACCTCATCGGGGCGACCACGCTCGACGAATACCGTGAGTACATCGAGAAGGATGCTGCGCTCGAACGCCGCTTCCAACAGGTGTACGTCGGTGAGCCGAGCGTCGAAGACAGCATCGCGATTCTCCGCGGACTCAAGGGGCGGTATGAAGCCCACCATGGAGTGACGATCACGGATGCCGCGCTCGTCGCCGCCGCGAGCCTGAGCAACAGGTACATCACCTCGCGGCAGCTGCCCGATAAGGCGATCGACCTGATCGACGAGGCCATGAGCCGCCTCAAAATGGAGATCGATTCGTCACCTGTCGAGATCGACGAGTTGAAGCGCCAGGTCGACCGCATGAAGATCGAGGAGCTCGCTCTCAAGAAGGAGAAAGACGAGGCCTCGAAGGAGCGCCTGGCCAAGCTGCGCGAGGAACTGTCTGAGAAGCAGGCCGAGTTGGAGCAGCTTCAGGCACGCTGGGAGCGCGAGCGCACGGGACTTAACAAGGTCGGCGACCTCAAGAAGCAGCTCGACGAGGCGAAGACCGCGCGCGATAAGGCCATGCGCGAGGCGAATTACGCCGAAGCCTCGAAGCTGGAGTACACGACGATCAAGCAGCTCACCGAGCAGCTCGAGCAGGCAGAGAACGAGAGCGAGCCGGCCGAGCCGCGCATGGTGAATGAGCAGGTCACCGAAGACGACATTGCGGCGGTTATCGCTGCATGGACGGGCATTCCCGTCGGTCGTCTGCTGCAGGGTGAGACCGAGAAGCTGCTGCACCTCGAGTCCGAGCTCGGCAAGCGCCTGATCGGGCAGAAGCAAGCCGTGACGGCCGTGGCGGATGCTGTTCGCCGCAGCCGAGCGGGAATCTCCGACCCCAACCGGCCCACGGGCTCGTTCATGTTCCTCGGCCCGACCGGCGTGGGAAAGACCGAACTCGCGAAGGCGCTCGCCGAATTCCTCTTTGACGACGAGCGCGCCATGGTGCGCATCGATATGTCGGAGTACGGCGAGAAGCACACGGTGTCGCGGCTCGTGGGCGCCCCTCCCGGCTATGTCGGGTACGAGCAGGGTGGTCAGCTGACGGAGGCCGTGCGGCGTCGCCCGTACTCGGTGATTCTTCTGGATGAGATCGAGAAGGCACACCCCGAGGTGTTCGACGTGCTCCTTCAGGTGCTCGACGATGGCCGTCTGACGGACGGTCAGGGCCGGACGGTCGACTTCCGCAACACGATCCTGATCCTCACCTCCAACCTGGGCTCGCAGTTCCTCGTCGATCAGAGCCTGTCCTGGAGCGAGAAGGAGCGGTCGGTGCAGGATCTGGTCCGTCAGGCGTTCAAGCCGGAATTCGTGAACCGTCTTGACGACATTGTCGTGTTCTCGGCGCTGACGCAGTCGGAGCTGGGCGAGATCGTCGAGCTGTACATCGAGCGGCTGCAGACGCGGCTCAGCGAGCGGAGGCTGGTGCTGGCCGTCACGCCCGACGCCCGGTCATGGCTCGCCGACCGCGGGTACGACCCGATCTACGGTGCACGACCACTGCGTCGACTCATGCAGAAGGAGATCGATGACCGTCTCGCGACCGCTTTGCTGGGCGGCACGATCCATGACGGCGACACGGTGCGAGTCGACTTCGATGCTGACGGCGATCACTTGACGGTTGCCGCGCTCTGAGCGCACTCAGCGGGCGCTTCCCCCACGCGGGGGAGGCGCCCGCTGTCGTTGTCGGGCACGATGGAGGCGTGACGGAACGCACGCGCGCAGCTTCCGTCGCCTCGACAGCGTGGCGACGGCTGCTTGTGCTGCTGATCGGCGGACTCGTGGCGCTTCCCTACGGGGCCATCGCCATCTGGGTGCTCAGTCTCTGGGCCGCTGAAGGCGTTCCCGCTTACGTGCGATGGTCAAGCATTGCCATTGTGGTGCTGCTGATCATCCCGGCTGTGCTCCCCGTCACGCGCGCACTCGAACGCACGGTCGCGGCCCAGCTTCTCGACACGGCGATCGTCGAACCACGCAGGCGGGCAACGCTGGCCGACACGGCGCGCGGCGCCCTGTTCTTCGCCGGACACATCGCATCTGGCGGCATCCTGATCCTCGGTATCGCTTTCGTCTTCCCGCTCGCCGCTATTCTACTGGGCGATCTTGCTGCGGGAGGAGGTGGCAGTGAGGCCACGGAACTGCTGAACGATGTCGTCGCAACCATCCCCGTCGATCCCGCGACCGTGCTCATCGGCTGTGTCATCGTGACGGCGCTCATCGTGGCATTTTCGATCGGTGCCGGCTACCTCCTGCCGTGGTACGCCGCGCTGCTGCTCGGCCCGTCACGAGACGAGGTGCGCGAACTCGAAGATGCCGCCGCACGAGCACAGCGTCGACGGGGCTCTCTGGCGCGTGACGTCCACGATTCGGTGGGACACGCGCTCACCGTGTCCACGATGCAGGCGACGTTCGCCCGTCACGCCCTCGAGAACGACCCGGATGCCGCACGCGCGGCCCTTGTCGAGATCGAACGTGTGTCACGCGGGGCGGTTGCTGAGCTCGACTACGTTCTCAGCGTGCTCCGTGACGGCCACGAGTCGCGTGAGGAGCACGCTCGCAGCGGCCGGACGCTTGCGGACGTCCGTCAACTGGCTGACGAGACGCGAGCAGCAGGGTTCGATGTCGATCTCCGGATGGACGACCTCGCGGCCACGCTGCCGGCGAGTCTCGGGCGCGAGGCATACCGTGTGGTTCAGGAGGGAATCACAAATGCCCTTCGGTACGCGGCCACGCCGCACGTCGATGTTGTCGCCGTCGTGAGCGGCGGCGACCTCGTCATTCGCATCGAGAACGAGACGACAGCGGTCCGCGTTGTCGATGGACGCGGTCTTGCGGGCGCGCGCGAGCGGGTGGCGATGCTCGGCGGGACGTTCTCGGCACGGGTCGAAGACGGAACGTGGCGTCTCACCGTGCACGTCCCCGTCGCTGGTCCGACGTCAGGGGTGGGCGTATGAGCATCCGACTCGTCCTCGTCGACGATGAGCCACTTGTGCGCGCGGGACTGCGCGCCATCTTCGATGCCGAACCCGACATCGCGGTCGTCGGGGAGGCCTCGGATGGCGATGAGGTTGCGCCGCTCGTCTCCGACCTGGGGCCCGACATCGTTGTGATGGACGTCCGGATGCCGCGGGTGAGCGGGATCGAGGCGACGCGCAGTCTCATGCAGCATCCGCCCGCGCCCCGCGTGCTCATCGTGACGACGTTCGACAGCGACGACCACGTCTACGAGGCGCTCAAAGCTGGAGCCGACGGCTTCGTCGTAAAGCGGGCCGAGCCTGCCGAGCTCGTGCGCGCCGTTCTGGTCGTCGCAGGCGGGGAATCGCTGCTGTACCCGGCGCACATTCGACGTCTTGCCGCCCGGCACGGGTCTCACGGAGACCGTCTTGCGGCAGCACACCTCAGCGATCGTGAGCAGGACGTGCTTCGCCTCATGGCGCGCGGGCTGGCGAACGGTCAGATCGCCGATCAGCTCTACCTCGGAGCGGAGACCGTGAAGTCGCACGTGTCCAGCATCCTGATGAAACTCACGGTGCGTGACCGCACGCAGGCCGTGATCGCCGCGTACGAGTCCGGATTCATCGAACCGGGTGCGGGCGACGCTGACTCGCCGTAGAACCCGCTGCAGGACCCGCGGTACGGCCCCGCGGTGACGTGCCCGGCAAGATCCCCCGCGCGGAGGTGAAGTTCCCCCGAGCGGGTGGAGACCATGAAGGTGCGCCCCGCGAGGCTGGAAGCATGAATACATCACCACTTCTCACCGCCCGGACTGCGGGGTCTCAGCATCGACGCAGTCGCGTTGCGCTCGCCGTAGCGCTGACGTGGTCAGTCGGGCTCGTCGCGGCATCCGCCGCCTGGTTGACGGGTATCGTTCGCGCCCCGTTCGCCACCTTCGACGCCGCCGAGTTCAGTGCGCTCATCGATGCGCTCCCCGCGAGCGTTGCGGCCCTTCTGCTCGGAATCGTCGGACTCATCACCTCGGCCGTCGCCGCATGGGCACTTGCCCGGAAGGCGGCTGCGCCCGTCGGTGTGCTCGCGATCGTTGCCGTTGCTCTCACGGCGTTCTCGACCGTGGTCGTCGCAGACGCCAAGATTATGGCACTGATCGGCTACGCCCTGAGCTTCAGATTCATACCCCTGACCGGGCCTCTGCTGCTCCAGATCGGGATGCTGGCGGGCTGTGGTCTGTGGATCGCCGCCGCGCTGCGGGCACCCGCGGGCCGCATTATTCCGTGCGAGGGGAGACGTCCGACCGCTTTGGCGAGAATCGCTGTTGCACTCGCCGTCATCATTCCGCTCATCTACGCTGCCGTGAGGTTTGCGTGGGCCGCGGGCATTCCCCTCGGCATCTCGGACGAGATGCTCGCGCAGGGGCAGGCTTCCGGCCTCTGGACGATCGGGCTCGGCCTCGCGAGCGTCGCGACGGTCGTTGCTCTGCTGACGCTGGGGCTCGTGCAGCGGTGGGGCGAGCGGCTTCCCCGCTGGGTTCCATGGCTCGGCGGGCGGCGTGTCCCGATCGCGCTCGCCGCGGTGCCCGTCACGCTCGGCGGGCTCGCGATTCTCTCGGGTGGAGTGATGTTCATCCGGGTCGCGGCCACGGGTGAACTGCCGCTCAGCGAGAACTGGTCGACGATCGGTCCCGAACTGCTGTGGCCGCTCTGGGGCATCGCGCTCGCGGTTGCGCTCGCCGAGTACATTCGCCGCCGGGTGCGCATTGACGCTCCCGTCGAATCGACCGGCACCTGAATCAGACTGCTGCTGAAGAGGTGAGTTCCGCAGACAACGAGAGAGTGGGCCATCGAGCAGACAGACACTGCGGCGGCAGAATCCGGAAGCTCCGGGATCTGCCGCCGCGTCACGATCGAGGTGCTGCGGAGACGGGCGAAGCGAACCGCGCCTCAGCGTGCGGTCCTGTTACGCGTTGACGAGCACGATCTCGTCGAGCGCCTTGCGCTCACGGGGAGCTACCTCGCGCGCACGCAGCTTTTCGTCCGGCAGGGCGTCGGGTGCCGCCAGGTAGCCGAGCGCCGTCACTGAGACCACACGGAATCGCTCGTCGAGCGAGAACTCGGTGCGCAGCCCCTCGGGGTCAAAGCCGCCCATCTGATGAACGTGCAGGCCATCCTTGTGCGCCTGAAGCGCCAGAGTGGCCGAGGCCTGCCCGAGGTCATACTCCGCCCACCGGCGTTCCGTGCCGTCTTCGGTCACCGTCTCGGCGACATTGACGATCAGCACAGCGGCAGTGACCGCCCACAACTGGTTGAAGCCCAGCAGGTGCTCGACAACGCGCTCGTGCTGCGGAGTTCCTCTGCGCGCCACGATGAACCGCCACGGCTGTGTGTTCGACGCGGACGCGGCCCACCGTGCGGCTTCCAACGCAGCCGTCAGCTTTTCTTCCGGAACTTCAACATCGACGTCAAACGAACGCGGGCTCCACCGCCCGGCGATTACCTCTGAGATCGGTGCACTTGTGACGGCCAGACGGTCCTGCGGCGTCATGGGTCTCCTCATCATGATCAGTCATACGGCGCGGTGTCGCGCTCCGTTACATGCAAACGCATGGGATGCTGGTGCTTATTCCCGACTCGTCTGCACGACCTGTTGGCGCGCGGCGTTCGCGAGTTCGTCGGGGATCGTATCGTCGTGCAGGCTCGTGGTGTCACCGAGCGGCTGGCCATCGACGATCTGGCCGAGAAGTCGACGCAGGATCTTGCCCGACCGCGTCTTCGGCAGATCACGCACCACGATGACGTGTGCGGGTTTGGCGATCGGGCCGATCTGCGTGGCGGTGTGCGCGCGAAGCGCATCGGTCAGCTCGCTGCTCGCGGGCACGCCGTTCGTCACCACGAAGGCGGCCACAGCGCTGCCCGTGACAGCATCCTGAACCCCGGCGACGCCGGCCTCGACGACGTCGGGATGCGATACAAGAGCCGACTCGATCTCGAGCGCCGAGAGACGGTGCCCCGAGACATTGATGACGTCGTCAATGCGTCCGAGCACCCACGTGTCGCCGTCGGCGTCTTCAGTGGCTCCGTCGCCCGAGAGAAACCAGCCCTGACGCCAATACGCTGCCCAGTACGAGTCGCGATAGCGCTCAGGGTCACCCCACACGGTGCGGGCGAGAGCGGGGCCGGTGGCCTCAACGACGAGGTTGCCGCCGATGCCCGGAGCGACGTCGTCTCCCGCAGCATCCACGACTCGTGTCGAGACCCCCGGCAATACGCGAGTTGCCGAGCCGGGCTTCAGCGTCGTCACTCCCGGCAGCGGCGCGATGATGGCGGCGCCGGTCTCTGACTGCCACCACGTGTCGATGATGGGGCACGCGCCGCGGCCGATCCGCTCGTGAAACCAACGCCACGTTGACGGGTTGATTCCTTCGCCCACCGTGCCGAGAAGCCGGAGGCGCGAGAGGTCATACGACGCGGGCGGACCGTCGGGGAACCGACCCCTGAGGGTGCGGATGAGCGTTGGTGCCGTGTAGTAGGTAGTGACCCCGTACCGCTCGATGATCTCAAAGTGCCGACCGGGGTGCGGGGTGTCTGGCGTCCCCTCGTACATCACCTGCGTCACGCCGTTCGACAGCGGGCCGTAGATGGCGTACGTGTGTGCCGTCACCCAGGCGAGGTCGGCGGTGCACCAGTAGACGTCGTCTGGCTGCGCGTCGAAGATCGCCCAGTGCGTGTAGCTCGCCTGCACGAGGTAGCCGCCCGTGGTGTGCACGAGCCCCTTCGGCTTCCCCGTCGTGCCCGATGTGTACATGATGAACAGCGGTGTCTCGGCATCGAAGAAGTCGGGTTCATGAGTATCGGATGCTGCCGCGACAGCGTCATGCCACCAGACGTCGCGTCCGGGCGTCCACGGCACCTCATCGGGAGTCTGATCGCCCGTGCGACGGACCACGAGCACGTGCTCGATGGTGGGGGAGACTGCGACCGCAGCATCCGCCCCGGACTTGACGGGTACCGCACGTCCGCGCCGGAACTGCCCGTCGCTGGTGATGAGCAGCTTCGCGCCGGTGTCATTGATGCGGAAGGCCACGGCTTCGGCGCTGAACCCGCCGAAAACGAGTGAGTGGATCGCCCCGATGCGGGCGACGGCGAGTGTGGCGATGAGGGTCTCGGGAATGACCGGCAGGTAGATGATGACCCGATCGCCTTGCCCGACGCCGAGCGCGAGGAGGGCGTTTGCCGCGCGCGACACCTCGCGCTGCAGATCGGCGTAGGTGAGCGTGCGGCGGTCGCCGGCTTCGCCCTCGAAGTGCAGGGCCACCGTGTCACCGCGCCCGGCGGCGACGTGGCGGTCAACGCAGTTGACGGCGGCGTTGAGGGTGCCGCCCGCAAACCACTCGGTGCGTGGCACTGTCAGCGAGCCGTCATCGAGCTGCCGCACCGGCTCCCACGAATGCGCTGTGTGCCAGGGCGTTTGCCAGTCGAGACGCCGCGCCGCCTGCTCCCAGAAGGCAACGGGGTCAGCGTCGGCGCGGGCCACGTCGTCTGCCGTGACATTCGCCGTGCGTGCGAGGCGCTCGGGTGCCGGGTACAGACTCGTGTGTGCGTGGCGAACGTCGATTGCGGTGGTCATGCTCCGACGGTAACCGTCCGGTGCTACCCGGCGACGCCGACGGTGAAACGCTTCGTCATGAAGGCGTCTCGACGGTGTCACGAAGGAATCGTGAAGATGTCCGGGTCATGCGATGTCAACGCGTGAAGAGAGGCAACGGCATCCCGATTGACACGAGCACCGAGCCGATCCCGTACCCGGCCACGCACACGAGCAGACCGATGAGGGGGACCCAGTAAGCCATGCGCCCGGTCACGAGACGCCGGATCGTCCAGACGGTGAAGACGATCACGGCGGCGAGCGGCACCCACAGGGCGATGGTCGTGCCCGTGCCGATGAGCCCGAAGTTGCAGTAGCGGCCGATTTCGATGCAGGGGATCGTCGAGAGCCCAAGGAAGCTGCCGACGAGGAGCGTCAGGCCGACGGTCATGACGAGCAGCACCTGCAGGATCACCGATGCCACGAGGTCCCATTCAGGGCGTGAAGACGCGGGAGACCGTCCGGGCATGCGGCAAGTATGTCACCGCAGCCTGGACGCTCCCGGAGGGAATCCCGGATGCTGCCTCAGCATGTTCTACGCCGCGAACGCCTGTCTGATCGCCGCGACGAATGCGTCGATGTCGGCTTCGGAGGTGTCGAAAGCGCACATCCACCGCACTTCGTTCGTGTCAGCATCCCAATCGTAGAAACGGAAGTTCTCGCGCACCCGGTCAGCGACGCCGTCAGGAAGCTTCGCGAAGATCGCGTTCGCCTGCGTGGCCTGCGAGAAGCCCAGGCCCGGCAACTGGCCCTCGGTGATGAGGCCGTCGAGCCTGCCGCGCAGCAGTGCGGCCATGGCGTTTGCGTGGCGGGCGGAACGCAGCCAGAGGTCGCCCTCGAGCAGCGCGATGAGCTGGGCCGAGATGAAGCGCAGCTTCGAGGCGAGCTGCATGTTCATCTTGCGCAGGTACGTCAGGCCGGTCGATGCCTGTTCGGTGAACACGATGACGGCCTCGCCGAACAGCAGCCCGTTTTTTGTGCCGCCGAAGCTCATGACGTCGACTCCGGCGTCTCGCGTGATCGCGCGCAGCGGCACGTCGAGCGAGGCGGCGGCATTGGCGATGCGCGCACCGTCCATGTGTAGCAGCATCCCGTGTTTGTGCACGTGGTCGGCGATCGCGCGCACCTCGTCAGCGGTGTAGACCGTGCCCACCTCGGTCGATTGCGTGATGGAGACCACGAGTGGCTGCGCGCGGTGCTCGTCGCCCCAGCCCCACGCCTCGGTGTCGATGAGCTCGGGGGTGAGCTTGCCGTCCGGCGTGTCAACGGTCAGCAGCTTCATGCCGCCCACGCGCTCGGGTGCGCCGTTTTCGTCCACGTGGATGTGAGCGGTGGATGCTGTGATCACAGCGCCCCAGCGCGGAAGCATCGACTGCAGTCCGATAACGTTGGCGCCGGTTCCATTGAAGACGGGAAATACGTGGATGCCGGTGCCGAAGTGCGACTCGAAGACCTCGGTGAGGCGCGCCGTGTAGACGTCTTCACCGTAGGCGATCTGGTGGCCGCCGTTGGCCGCCGCGAGCGCGTCGAGGACCTCCGGGTGGGCACCCGCGTAGTTGTCGGAAGCGAATTGTGTGCGTGTGGGGTCGTGCAGAGAGTTCACTCCTCCATCCTCACGTATCCGCGGGCGTGATTGGGTGCGTCACGCGCACGAATCGTGCGAGATTCTTGCGTCAGCGATCAACTGTCGAATCCCAGCATCCGCGCATACTCGTCGTAGAGGGAATCCCAGCCGGCAGCGTGTGCGGCGACGCCCGTGACGAGCGGAATCTGGGTGCCGCCCGCGACGGCGTCAAGCGCCTGCAGGCAAATGTGCCATCCGGCCGCAAGACTCGGTGCGAGCGACGCATCGACAAACACCTGGCTGAGCTGCACAATGGTGCCTTCGGGCGACGGAGCCAGTTCGATATCGATGCGGTCGTCTACCCAGTTCAGCGACAGCATCTGCTGGCTCGCCGCCGTCAGCACCTTGCCCGGATTGGCATTCGCCTTAAGATCATCGGCCTGGCGAAGCGTGACGGGGCCCAGCCGGTCGAGATCGCGATCGGGCGAAAATGGTGCCCAGCGTCCGACGACAGAGCGTTGCGTGAGGGCGGGCCACAGCGTCGCCGTTGAGTGCGGCATCGTCCGTTCGAGCGTGAGCAGCTGGTGCGAACCCATGTCGATGAGTGTCGCGTCGAGCGGGTGCTCGGGCAATTCGATTTTGGCCATGCCTCCAGTGTGCGGTTCGCGCCACTGGTCGTCTAGTGCGCTCCTGTGCACATAGGTTGCGCGCCCGCAAGGTTCCGCGGGCGCGCAACGTTCAGCATGCGCTGATCAGTGCCGAAGCGCTTCCCCCCACTTGACGCGCGAGCCCATCTTCAGCAGCGAGTTCTCGTAGATGCGTGCGCCGATGATGACGACAAGAACGGCGGATGCTGCCAGCACGACGAGCGACAGCAGCGGTTCCCACCAGCTGGCTGTTCCGAGGAACAGACGCATCGGCATCCCGACTGGTGCCGAGAACGGCACGTAGGACATGATGCCGAGAACCAGCGGATTGTCGTGGAAGAAGATGACGAGGAAGTACGGCAGCATGATGAGCATCGTGACCGGAGTCGTGGTCGACCCGATGTCCTCTTGCCGCGAGACCATCGACCCTGTCGCCGCGAACATGGCGGCGAGAAGGACGAAACCGATGGCGAAGAACGCGACGAACCAGAGAATGGGGGCGCCGAGCCCAAGCAACAGCTCGCTCTGCCCGATGATCGAGAGCCCCACGATCGACAGCACGGCGAGGGCGGCGATCTGCCCGAAGGCGAGAATCGAGTTGCCGAGCACCTTTCCGGCGAGCAGCGAACGCACGGGAATTGCCGACATGAGGATCTCAACGACGCGGGTCTGCTTCTCTTCGACGACGCTCTGGGCAATCACGCTGCCGAACGTCATCGCCGACATCATGAACACGAGCCCAAAGCCGATCGCGACGAAGTAGGCGACGAACGAATTGTCGCCCGATGTGTCCAAAAGTGTGACATCTGGCGTGACGCTGAGCTGCATCATGAGCGAGGTCGGAGCCTCAGTGTCGGCGATGATGGCGACTCCGGCCGCCGAGTCGTCGGGGACAAGCGCGGCGTCGACGTCACCGTCTTCCACCAAGGTCTTCGCCTCGTCGACAGAGCCGACCTCTGTGATTTCATATGCATCATCGCCCTGGATGCTCTCGGCGGCGGATCCGACCGCGGCGACCGGCATGGCCGACTGATTCTGCGCGACGATTCCACCGACGATCATTCCCCCAAGAGCGATGACGAACAGGATGATCGTCGAGATGACGAATGCCTTGCTGCGCAGCCGCGCCATGATCTCGCGCTGTGCGACCAGCCAGGTGCTGGAGAAGAAGCTGGGTGCGGGTGTGCCTGTGGGCGCGGTCATGCGATGACCTCCTTGAAGATCTCGGCGAGCGACGGATGCTTGGGAGTGAACGTCGTGACGGCACCCTCGTCGACGGCGCGACGGAGAACGCGCTGCGCCGTGGCGGCGGTGTCGACGTCGAAGAGGGCGTAGCCGCCGTCGAAGTCGAGAACGGTGACGCCCTCCGTCTCGCGCAGCCACCCGGCGTCCCCGGTGAAGAGCAGTTCGAAGCGGTTTGTCGAGTGCTGGGCCCGGAGCTGCTCGCGGCCACCGGCGGCACGCACCTCACCACCCGCGATGATCACCAGGTCGTCGCACAGGCGCTCGACGATGTCGAGCTGATGGCTGGAGAACAGCACGGGCACGCCGCCCGCCGCATACTCGCCGAGGACGCCCACGACCGAGTCGACGGCGATCGGATCGAGGCCGGAGAACGGCTCGTCGAGAATGAGCGTCGTCGGCTCGTGGACCAGCGCGGCGGCGATCTGTGCGCGCTGCTGGTTGCCGAGCGAGAGGTCTTCGATCGGGTCGTGGGCGCGTTCGTCCAGGTCGAGGCTTTCGAGGAGCCGGTTGGCATTGCGCTGCGCACGATCGTGGCTGAGTCCATGCAGGCGCGCCAGATAGATCAGCTGCTCGGCCACCTTCATCTTCGGGTAGAGACCGCGTTCTTCCGGCATGTAGCCGAATGCGCGACGGTCGGATGCTGTCAGCGGGGTGCCGTCGAACGTCACCCGTCCGGCGTCCGATGCCAACAGGCCCAGAATGACCCGCATCGTCGTGGTCTTGCCCGCACCGTTGCCCCCGACAAAGCCGGTGAGCCGGCCAGGGGAGACGGAGAAGGTGACGTCGTTCAGCACACGGCGGGTGCCGAAGCTCTTGGTGATGCCGGAGATCTCGAGCACTGTCGGTCCTTTCCTTCGTTCTGACTCAACGCTATTGCGCAGCGGTACCGCACGGCATCCGCCGCGGGGCGGGTTTCGGTCATCATCCTCGCGGGGGAGAAGAGCCGAGAGAAAAGCTCTGGGGAGGCGCTGCGAGGCTTAACCGTGAGAATGCGCATTGGTGACTCACCGGGGGAGCGCTGCGGGAGGCGCTGAGGAAACCACCGAGGGGAGGATCAATGATCCCTGGTTCAGCGTGGCATTCCTCGCCGCCGCGTTCAGCGCGAGAGTAAGTCTCATGACTGAAAAACACCAACGCATTGCCCTCGTCACGGGCTCCAACCGTGGCATCGGACGCAGCGAAGCTCTCGCCCTCGCCCAGAGCGGTGCCGATATCATCGTCACCTATCGCACCGGAGAGCGTGAAGCAGCATCCGTCGTCGACGCCATCAGCGCGCTCGGGCGCCGTGCCGTCGCACTCCACCTCGACCTCAGCGACCCGGGCTCATTCGACGCATTCGTCACGCGTATGCGCAGTGAGCTGACGGGCACGTGGGGTCGCGACACGATCGACATCGTTGTCAACAACGCGGGCGCCGCCGTCTGGTCGCCCCTCGGCAGTATCGATGCGCAGGCTGTCCGCGATGCTCTCGATGTGCACGTCGTCGGTGTCGTCATGCTGACGCAGGCACTGGCACCGCACATTGCCGAGAGCGGCCGCATCATCAACACCTCGAGCGGACTCGCCCGGTTTGTGGGTGAGAATGGCTACTCGGTGTACGCGGCGGCGAAGGGAGCCATCGAGGTCTGGACGCGCTATCTGGCACAGGAACTGGCACCGCGGAGGATCACCGTGAACGCCATCGCACCCGGTGCGACGGGAACCGATTTCGGGGGCGGGATGCTCCGCGACGACGAGAACGTGCGGAGCATGCTGGCGGGCGCCATCGCCATGGGGCACGTCGGTCTTCCCGACGACATCGGGGCTGCGGTTGCCGCAGTGGCGTCCGAGAACATGGGCTGGGTGACCGGGCAGCGCATTGAAGCCTCGGGGGGCATGCGTCTCTGATCCACGGTCGGCAGAGTTCGGCAGAATAGGACCATGATGAGCGACGACAGAGAGCAGCTCGCTGATTTTCTCCGCACCCGGCGTGCGGGGCTCCAGCCCGAAGACGTCGGGATGCCACGCGGACCGCGTCGGCGAACGGGCGGTCTCCGACGTGAGGAGGTAGCGGCGCTCGCCGGGCTCTCTGTCGACTACTACAGCCGCATGGAGCAGAGCCGCGGTCCCCACCCCAGCGAGCAGATGCTCTCGGCGCTCGCGCGGGGGCTCCGGCTCTCGCTCGATGAGCGTGATCACCTGCTGCGGCTCGGCGGATTCCCCGTACCGCGCCGTGACACGGGCGGCCGTCACGTCGATGCCGGAATCATGCGGATCCTCGACCGCCTCGCAGACACCCCGGCGATGGTCGTCAACGGTGCGGGCGAGTGTCTACACCAAACGGGGCCGGCCGTCACAATCTTCGGTGATGAGACCCGGTTCGCTGGTCTCGACAGAAGCGTCGTCTACCGCTGGTTCACGGATCCGACCTCCCGCGCCGTGTATCCCGCGGAAGACCACGAGGCGCGGGCCAGGGACTTCGTCGCCGATCTGCGCACGGCGTTCACACGGGACGGCAGGCCCTCTCGCGTTGCGGAGGTCGTTGACGCTCTGACCGAGGTCAGCACCGAGTTCGCTGCGCTCTGGGCCGAGCACCGGGTGGGCCGCAAGCACAGCCAGAATAAGCGTCTCGTGCACGCGGAGGTCGGCGTCATCGACGTCTACTGTCAGTCGCTCTTCGACGTCGATCAGAGTCAGGCACTGCTGGTGTTCACGGCGACGCCCGGCAGCGAGAGCGCTGAGAAGCTGCGGCTGCTGAGCGTTCTCGACGGGCACGTCGTGTGATGCATCGCCATCTGAGAGCCTGGCGGCGTCCACGGCCGCGGATACCTGACACACTGGAGGTGTGTGGTTTCGCTCGGGCAGACGCCCCTCATCTCAAAAGGCAGCGGATGCCGTGAGCTCGCCGTTCGGCATCGGCGTTCCCGTGTACGTCATCGACGGTCTGACGGGCGACAGCTTTCCCGACGAGCCGACTGGGCTCATCGTCGGAACGGGAGCTGTTCTTCCGCACACCGGGGTGACGGGTCAGAGCGCACAGGCACGCGTGTGGATCGTCGAGTTCTCGGAACCGCAGCATCTGCGTGATGGCCGCGGACCGTTCTCTCGCGCCGAGATCTCGGAGGAATCCCTTGTCGCGGCGCCGCCGCTCGGCGACGAGCAGGAGCAGGGTCAGGAACCGGGAACGACCACGCCGTTCTCATAGGCGAAGACCACGGCCTGGATGCGGTCGCGCAGCTCGAGCTTCTGCAGGATCTTCGAGACGTGTGACTTCACCGTCGCATCTCCGACAAACAGCTTCGCCGCAATCTCTGAGTTCGAGAGGCCTTGCGCCACAAGCTGCAACACCTCGCCCTCGCGGTCAGTGAGCTCCTCGAGTTCGCGCACCTGTGCCGGGCGCTTGGCATCAGCAGATCCCGTGGTGGCAAACCTCTGGATGACCCGGCGCGTCACCTCGGGGGAGAGCAGTGCGTCCCCCGCCGCAATCGTGCGCACGGCCTCGACAAGTTTCTCAGGGCTCGAGTTCTTGAGCAGGAATCCGCTTGCTCCCGCATCGAGCGCGGCAAACAGGTAGTCCTCACGATCGAATGTTGTGAGCATGATCACGGCGGCATCGGTGGATGCTGTCACGAGCCGCGTGGCCTCCAGACCATCGAGCACGGGCATCTGGACGTCCATGCACACGACATCGGGAGCGAGCTCGCGTGCGCGTTCGACGGCGTGCTCGCCATTCTCGGCTTCGCCGACCACCTCGATATCTGGTTGCGCGTCAAGGATGATGCGGAATCCGGCTCGCACCATCTCGTGGTCATCGGCGAGAAGAACGCGCGTGTTCATGCGGTGACTCCGGTCGTGTTGTGGGCAGGAGAGCGTGTCGCAATCGGGATCCGTGCTCGCACCAGGTAGCCGCCGCGCGACCGCGGCCCGATCTCAACCTCGCCGCCGACGGCGGCAACGCGCTCGCGCATTCCCAGATGTCCGAGTCCGCCCGGGCGCGGCTTGGCGGGAACGATCCCGGTGTTGGTGACCTCCAGTTCGACCGAAGACTCGAGATACCGCAGGCGAACATCGGCGGTGGCGTCGGGGCCGGCATACTTGCGGGCGTTTGTGAGTGCCTCTTGCGCAACGCGATAGAGCGTCAGCGACACGGTTCCTGAAAGCGGACGCACCGTGCCATGGGTCTCCAACGTTGCCGGGAGTCCGGCGGCTGTCGACTCGGCGACGAGGTCATCGAGCTGAGAGACGTCGATGGTGCTCACGCTCCGCGATGCCTCATCATCGTCATCGCTCTGCCTGAGCGTGCCGACGAGGCTGTGGAGTTCATCGATCGCCGTTCGGGCATTCTGTTCGATGGCACCGAGCGCCTCTCGCGCAGCATCCGGATTCGTCTCCATCACCGTTCGGGCTGCCCCGGCCTGCACGCCCATGACTGAGACATGGTGGGCGACGACATCGTGAAGTTCGCGGGCAATGCGCACGCGCTCCAGGGCGACGGCCTGCTCGGCGGACAGTTCGCGCTCGCGTTCGAGCTGCTGCGTGCGGTACTCGAGCTCGGCGCGCTGCCTGGCCGAGCGGTAGGCATGGGTGCCGAAGTACGTGGCTCCGCCGAAATACAGCAGATTTGTGATGATCTGGATGCCGAAGTACGCGAGCATCGCCGTTTGTGTGCCGAAGCCGTTGAAGTCATCGCTCGTGCCCGAATCGGTCACGGAGATGAACATCGCGATTGCCAGCCAGATGAGCATCGCCCCGATGATCGCGCCCAGGGTGAACCGCACGATACGGCGGTCGCCCACCCACGCGCCGACGGTGTAGATCGCGATGAACAGCACAATCTGGCTGAAGAGCAGCTCGCGCGTGCCGAGCTCCATGCCGGTGATGTACGCGGCGGCGACGACGAGTGCCGTGATGCTTGGCCAGCGTCGCCGGAATGCCAGCATGCCGCACATCACTGCCGCCCAGACGACGGTCAGCCACATCGGGCCGTCCTGGCCCATCGCGCCGGTCAGTTCGTAGAGCACGGCACTCGGCATCATGCACGCGAACAGAACGAGAGCGCCGAGGCCATCGCTGCGACGCTGAGCACGCGTCGCCGGCGGGCGTCGCCAGCCCGCGTCAGCCGGATCGATCGGATCGATAGTGTCGCTCATGCCTCAACGGTAGCGAGATCGGGCTCCGCGGTCATCCGCCACGGGGCGGATTTATCTGGGTGACGTTGCTCGGAGCGTCAGAATCAATCGTTACTGGTGATGCCGGACGTCGATTCGATGACGTCGCCCATCTTCTTGCCGAGTGCCTCGTAGAACATCGAGAGCGGGAATTCGTCGTCGAGGACAGCATCCGTCATGCCTCGAGGAAGCCCCGAGAGCGTCTCATCGTCGAGTCCGCGCGCCCAGGCCGAGGCCGGATGCGGTTCGAGGACCGAGCGGACAAGGTCGTACGCGGCGAGCCAATGCGATTTCTTCGGTCGGTCGATCGATCGCCAGTAGAGATCGTTGATGGCGTCGCCGAGCGCGACGACGACATCGGGGACGTCGTTCCAGTCGATCGTGAGTGTCGTGTCCGTCCAGTGCAGCACTCCACGCTGGTGAAGCCAGGCGAAGAGCAGCTGCCCGCCGAGCCCGTCGTAGTTGCGGCTGCGGCTTCCGGTGAGAGCGAAGCGGAAGATGCGATCGAAGATCACGGCGTACTGCACGAGCTTCGCGTGACGCAGAATCTCTGCCTCGGCATCCGTCAGCGACTCGCCATCACCCTGTGCACGTGCCGTGAGGTCGCGTTCAAGCCGCACCGACTCGCGGAACGCCGTCATGTCGCAACGCATCTCTTCAAGCGCGTACATGAAGTAGGGAGAGCGCTGCTTGATCATGAACGGGTCGAACGGCAGGTCGCCGCGCATGTGCGTGCGGTCGTGGATGAGATCCCACATCACAAACGTCTCTTCGGCGAGCCGCTGGTTCTCAAGAAGCTCACGGGCCTCGGCAGGCAGATCGAGCTTCGTGATTTCGGATGCTGCAGTGACAACGCGGCGAAAGCGCGCGGCCTCGCGATCCTGGAAGATCGCGCCCCACGTGAACGCAGGGATCTCGCGCATGGCGACAGTCTCAGGGAACAGCACAGCTGCGTTGGTGTCGTAGCCGGATGTGAAGTCGAGGAAGCGGATGGGCACGAAGAGCTTGTTTGAGAAATCGCCGGCCTCGAGCTCCGCGATGAAGTCGGGCCACAGCACCTCGACGAGCACGGCTTCGACGTGGCGATTGCGTGATCCGTTCTGCGTGTACATCGGGAAGACGACAAGGTGCTTCAACCCGTCGATGCGGTGCTTTTCGGGGTGGAAGGCGACGAGGGCGTCGTAGAAATCGGGGACGCCGAAGCCGTCGTCCACCCAGCGGCGAAAGTCGGCCTGCACCGCGGTGAGGTACTCGTCGTCTTCGGGGAAGAACGGTGCCAGCTCGGCCACGCTGTCGACGAGGTCAGTGACGTGAGCGCGTGCTGCGGCGTGAGCATCCGGGTTTTCGATCGAGCCGTCTTTCGACTGCAGTGGCTGCAGGGCCTCAGCTGCGGTCTTCAGCCTCAGCCATGCAGGATGCGTCGCGAGGTCGCCGTCCTGCGCGTCGGACGGCGCAACGGCGTCGATAACGGTGCGTTCCATGGGAGCCTCCTCGCTCGGTCACAATTCCGGTCTTCGCAATCGAGGTTACGCGGGAAACCGCCGTGAAAAGTGGATGATTCGGCGATAACGTTGCGTCTTGTAAGAGTGCGTGCAGTTTCAGTGCGTGGAGTGGAAACGATGTGCCGATTTTCCGCGTATCGCCGAGATGAAGGGTACCCGCACAAGTGTGCAACGTGTGGGTGCCAAACATGGACCACGAGCAGGATGGCGTTAGCGTAGGCGAGTTGACCAGGAGCGACGGAGGGATGCAATGCGCATCGAGGTAAATGGGGTGAACAAAGGGAAGGACTCTGAGGTGCTTCCGCCGACCACGGTCGTCGTCCAATCAGAGCACGTCACTTTCGTGCGTGCCGATACCGAGCAGCGGCCCACGGTCCTTGGGCTTATCGCATCGGGGCGGATGAAGCCGACAGCCGGATCCGTCACCGTCGACGGCGACGAGTCCGCACGCACATTGCGCCGTGCTGTTGCCCTCATCGATGCTCCGGATATCAGCGACCCTGCGCCGAACGTGCCGGTGTGGCGCGTCGTCAGCGAAGAGCTGATGTTCGCAGGCCTGCCGTCCCACCCCATCGCCGTGCGCGATGCCCTCGACGAACTCCACCTGACGGCCGTACGGAAGCGCGACATCTCGCAGCTCGAATCGGCAGACAGAGTCAGGATGCTGCTTGAGCTCGCCTCACGTCGGCCCGGCGTCGAGATTCTCGTGCTGGTCTCGCCCGACCGTCACGGTGGCGATCCTCTCGAATGGTGGCGGATCTGCCGAACGTTCGCCGCGCGCGGGTTCGGTGTGCTCGTGATTGCCGGGTACTCCTCGGCAACGGCGATCAGCAGTCTTACCGGTCTCGACGTGTCTGAGACCGTCGCCGCCGATGCCGTACCTCTGTTTCAGACGGGAGAACTGTCGTGAAGATCTTCGCGATGCTGCGCGCCGAGTTCGCGCGCCTCACTGCCACTCCGATGGCGAAGCTCGCTCTTCTCGCCCTCATGGTCGTTCCCCTGCTCTACGGCGGGCTGTATCTGTGGGCCAACCAGGATCCATACGACAACCTTGACCAGGTGCCTGTCGCTCTCGTTGTTGATGACGAGGGCGTCGGCGAAGGCGACGAGTACACGAACTATGGCGATGAGATCGCTGAGTCGATGCTCGAAGACGACACGTTTTCGTGGAGTCGCGTCAGCCGGGCATCCGCCGAGCACGGTGTGGCCGCGGGGGACTTCGACTTCTCGGTGACAATCCCGGCTGAGTTCTCTGAGTCGATCGTCTCGTCCGAGTCCGATGACCCCCATCAGGCCGAAGTCGTGCTGACGACGAACGACGCGAACAGTTATCTTGCGTCGACGATCGGAGAGTCGGCGATCACGACGATCAAAGAGCAGATCGTTTCGATGGTGAACGAACAGGCAGCGGGCCGGATGCTCGATGCGATCGCCGAGATCAGAGTGAATCTGGTGGATGCGGCTGATGGGGCCTCGCAGCTCGTCGACGGTGCCCAAACGGCACACGACGGATCGAGTGACCTCGCCGACGGTCTCGCCGCGCTCACGACGGGTGCCACCGATCTGTCGGACGGTCTCGACGAGTTGAAGAGCAAGACGCAGGCACTTCCTGGGCAGACGGAGGAACTCGCGAACGGGGCGGCGCAGGTGGCGGCGGGCAATCAGAAGATTGCCGATGCAGCGGATGCTGTCGCCGCAGCATCCGAAAGCTTTAACGGCGCACTTCCTGGAGTCCGTGACGACATCAGCGCCTGGCTGGCCGAGCAGGGCTACGACGACGAGCAGATTGCCGAGGTGCTGGCCAAGCTCGACCCTCTCGGCACGAAGGCCGACGCCGTCAACTCCACTGTGCAGAGCACCGTCAGCTCCATCGATGAGCTCTCGAGCGGCGCATGGCAGGTGTCGAGCGGCGCCCGGAGCCTTGCCGATGCGATGCCTGCGCTCACCGCCGGCATCAGTGACGCCGCGGCGGGTGCTCAGCAGCTTGAGGACGGCGCAGCCACCGCGTCGGAGGGCGCGGTCTCGCTGCGCGATGGGCTCAGCTCATTGCTCGGCGGAGCGACCGAGCTGCGCGATGGACTCAAGGATGGCGTCGCTCAGATTCCGGATTCGTCTGAAGAGCTGCGTGACAAACAGGCATCGACGATCGCCGACCCCGTCGATGTCTCGACGTCGGCTGTTACGAAAGCCGGAACCTACGGAGCAGGGCTCGCCCCATTCTTCGTCGCACTCGCGGCGTGGATCGGCATCTACGCGCTCTTCCTCATCATCAAGCCCGTCTCGAAGCGGGCGATCACGGCGATGCGCACGCCGATCAGGACGACTCTCGCCGGGTGGATGATGCCGGCCGGGCTGGGCGCGATTCAGATGATCGCTCTCTACTTCATCGTCTCCGGGGCTCTCGGCTTCACCGTCCATCAACCCTGGGGAGCCTTCGGCATCATGGCGCTGTCATCAGCGGCATTCGCGGCCATCATCCTCGCGCTTAACGTGTGGTTCGGCAGTGTGGGGCAATTCCTCGGTCTGGTGCTGATGGTGGTGCAGCTCGTCACCGCCGGGGGCACGTTCCCCTGGCAGACTCTGCCCGAGCCGCTGCGCGCGCTCCACTTCGCCTTCCCGATGCCGTACACGGTGGATGCCCTACGACAATTCATGTACGGCGGCAGTTATGCCGCCGCGGGTCAGGACGCCATCGTGCTGGTGATCTGGTTGGTCGCGGCGCTTGCGCTCACGGTCCTCGGTGTCGCTCGGATGACCCGGTTCCGCACGATGCGTGACCTGGAGCCAAGCCTCATCGGATAGCGACGCTGCACGATGACGAAGCGGCTGCCCGGCAGGGGCCGGACAGCCGCTTCTCGACGGGGAGTTACACTCCGGCGGGCACGGCTTCGAGGCGAGCCCGAGCGAGGCGCTCCGCGGCCTCGAGCGTTGTGATGCCCTCAGACTGCGACTGCTCGAAGATCGAACGAAGGGTGTCGCCGATGTGCTCGACGCGCTCTTCGATCGCGTGACGGTCGGCACCGGGCCTTGACGCCATGTCGATGTAAATGACGCCTCCGGCGTTCACCACGAAGTCCGGGGCCCAGAGGATGCCGCGCTCGGCGAGCTGCTCCGCGCCATCGTGGCGCTCCAGCTGGTTGTTGGCCGCGCCGACGACAGCCTTGCAGCGCAACGATGCGATGACATCGGGCGTGAGTGCCCCGCCGACCCCGCAGGGGATGAAGAGATCGGTCTCGAACTGGTGCTCGTCACCGGGCTCGATCCAACTTGCCCCGATCTCTTCGGCCAGGGCCCTGCGGGCTGGATTCACATCGGTGACGATGAGGCGGGCACCTTCGGCAGCGAGGCGCCGGGCGAGGCGCCCGCCCACCTGGCCCAACCCGGAGATGACGGCACGGCGCTCGGCCGGAATCGGACTGCCGAAAACGGCATCGAGGGTGGCCGTGACTGCCGAGTAGACGCCGGCGGCTGTCGCATCGCTCGGTTCGCCGACACCGCCGCGGTCTGCGGGGAGTCCTTCGACGTGGGCGGTGCGTTCGGCGACCGTCGCCATGTCATCAGCCGACGTTCCGACGTCTTCGGCCGTGTAGTAGGTGCCGCCGAGCGTCTCGACGGCGTCTCCGAGGTCGAGCATGGCGTCACGTTTGCGTTCGGCATCCAGAACTGTTCCCTCGGGAACGAAGACCACAGACTTTCCGCCTCCGCGGGCGAGTCCGGCCGCCGCGTTCTTATAGGTCATGCCTTCGGCGAGGCGGAGAGAGTCGGCGAAAGCCTCACGCCAGCTCCGATACGTCCAGACGCGGGCGCCGCCCAGGGCAGGACCGAGAGCTGTCGAGTGCACGGCGACGCTGATGGTGAGTCCGGAGCGAGGTCCGCGTGTGATGAGTACTCGCTCGTGCTCGAGCTCCGGTGCGCTGAAGGCGTCTGCGCTGTGTTGTTCGGTTCTGCGTGTGTTTGAGTGGGGTGACAGCATCGTCGATATCTCCTCGTGGGCGATTGTTTCGAGGTTCCTGGTCGGAGCCTGCGCACGAACAGGGTTGGCGCCGTGCGCACTTCCAGTGTCACTCACGTCACGACGAAAGGCCACCCGCTCCGCCGCGTGGCCAGGCCAGCCGGGGCCCGAGCAAGCGGAAACCCGGTCGGACGGGGATCAGAGGCTGTGCTTCGCCAGCCACGGCTCAAGCACCGTGAGGAAGGCGCCTGGTCGTTCGACACTGGGCAGGTGCGCCGTGTCGTCAATGCATGAGGAGTCGGCATCCGGGATCTGCTCGGCAAGGTATTCGAACTGCATCAGAGCAGGCGTAATGTCATACTCGCCCACGACAACGAGCGTCGGCACACCAATATCGACGACGCGATCGAAAGCGGGGCGCTCCAGCGCTCGCGGAATCGGATTCTGATCGACCTTCGAGATGTTGAACCTGTTGAGCATCCGCGCAGTCTCGAGGAAGTCCGGGTCGATGTCGCCGGGATCCCGCAGCGGGCCGACGGCCCACAGACGCACCTCGGCATCCATGGAGACCGGCCAGTCGCGTGCCTCCCACGCGGCATCGATCTGGTCGAACAGGTCGTCTTCCGTCTCGGTGAGCTCGATCTCGGGGAACCCGCTCGGGCCCGAACCGATGGTCACGATGCCGGCCACCCGGTCACCGTGCTCGACGGCGAGGTCGAGGGCGATCTGGCCGCCTCGGGACGAACCGATCACCGTCGCGCGCTCGATGCCGAGCTCATCGAGGAGCCGCAGAGCATCGTCGCAGTTCGAGAACTCGACGTCATCGGAGTCGGTCTCGCCGAACCCGCGCGTATCGAAGCGGATCACATAGTGGTGTTCGGCCAATGCGGGAATCAGCGGATCCCACATGCGCAATGTCGCGATGCCGGCGTGAATCAGCAGAAGCGCGGGATCCTCCCGCCGCCCCTCTGTCTCGTAATACAGCCGACCATCCGGCACATCCATGTGCGGCATAGTCCCGAGCCTACGTCAGGCGAGCATTCCCCGGAAGCCCCGCGTGGTACCTCCACTAGGCTCGGAGCGTGACGGGAGTGCTGACGGGATTCGCCATCATCGGCGTGGTGATCGCCGTGGGCTTCGTCGCGGGCCGGCTCCAGATCGGCGGGGCGACGGCGGGCCGCAGCATCCAGCATCTGGCTTTCTTCATCGCGAGTCCCGCGCTTCTCTTCGACGTGCTCGCGCATGCCGACGTGACTCTGATCTTCTCGTCGTTCATCTCGGTGGCGCTGATCGCTGCCCTCGTCTCGGGTGGCCTGTTCGTCGTCGTGAACCTGATCGTGTGGCGGCGCTCGGCGGGCGAAGCGACGATCGGTGCGCTCGCATCCGGGTACGTCAACGCCAACAATATTGGTCTCCCCGTCGCCGTCTACGTTCTGGGAGACGCTCAGTTCGTCGCGCCCATCATGCTGCTTCAGTTGATCGTCTTCACGCCCGTCGCCCTGGCCGTTCTCGACGTCACCGGACCAGGAAAAGTGTCGGTGATGTCGATTCTGACGCAGCCCGTGCGCAATCCGATCATCATCGCCTCGATCGCGGGAGTGGTCATCGCCGCGACGGGAGTGCAGCTTCCGGATGCTGTGTACGCGCCGTTCGAGCTGATCGGCGGTGCTGCCGTGCCGCTGATGCTCCTGGCGTTCGGCATGTCGCTGAGCGGTCAGCGCCCGTTGCGCGCGGGAACAGGGCGGCCGCGTGTTCTTGTCGCCGCGCTGCTGAAGTCGGCAGTTATGCCACTCGTCGCTTTCGCGGTCGCAGGGTTCGTCTTCGGCCTCGAGGGCGACCACCTGTTCGCCGCGACGGTCCTCGCCGCGCTGCCTTCAGCGCAGAACGTCTTCAACTATGCGACGCGGTTCGAAACCGCCGAGGTGTTCGCGCGCGATGCCGTCCTGCTGTCGACCGTGCTTGCAGTGCCCGCCCTTATTGTGATCGCTGCGCTGCTGGCATAGCTACCAGGTGAAGCCGGGAGTCGCCGCGATCATCATCGCGAGACCACCGGCCCAGGCAGCGAGCGCGATGACGATCGTTCCGATGGCGATCAGCAGGGCCCGCCGTGCACGCACCATGAAAACGATTGACCAGATGGTGCCGATGATCAGCAGCGCGAACGGCAGGATCGTGGCGATGAGCCAGCCGCCCAGAAACAGCGGGGCGCTGCACTCGCCAGAGCAGGAGCTCACCATCAGGATTCCGAACAGAGCGATCAAGAAGGTGATCACGAGCACAACCGCGCCCAGACACAGCACGGTGACGGAGATCCCGATGTCCCAGCCGCGAGACGAGCCCGTCAGCCGCTTCGCCTGTTGTGTCTTGTCGCTCACCATGACCTCCTCAGCCGAAGATCATGGGCATGTCGTCGTCATCGCCCTCTGAGGAGATGTCGACGACGACGGGGACATGATCGCTCGGGGAGTCTCCCTTGCGCTCATCGCGGTGAATCGCAGCATCCGTCACCCGATCGGCGAAGGCATGCGAGCCGAGGACGAAGTCGATGCGCATGCCTTCGTTGCGAGGAAAGCGCAGTCGCTTGTAATCCCAGAACGTGAAGCCTTCGGGAACGAGAGGGCGCACGACGTCCGTGAGTCCTGCCGATTCGAACGCGTGGAATGCCTGCCGCTCAGGTTCTGAGATATGCGTCGATTCTCCGGCGACGAACGAAGGGTCGCCCATGTCGGCATCGAAAGGAGCGACGTTGAAATCTCCCATCAGGGCAAGGGGCAGGTCCGGATCGGCGGCCAGCGTCGACTCCACCTGCTCACGCAGGCGGTCGAGCCACGTGAGCTTGTAGCTGAAGTGGGGGTCGTCGAGCCCGCGCCCGTTGGGAACATAGAGGCTGTAGAGGCGAACGCCGTCGATGGTCACGCCGAGTGCGCGCGCCTCGATGGGAACACCGTCATCGTCGAGCTCGTGCTCAATCTTCGGGGGTTTGCCGAATCCGGGGATCCGCGTGAACCCGTGCTGCACGTCGGTCATGGGCAGACGGCTGGCAAAGGCGACACCGTTCCACTGATTGAGCCCGTGGATCTGCAGGTCGTAGCCGGCCTCTTCGAAGGGCTCGACCGGAAACTGATCGGGGCGACACTTGATCTCCTGCATCCCGAGCACGTCGACATCTTCCCTGACGAGCCAGTCGACGACGCGCCCCACTCGGGTGCGGATGGAGTTGACGTTCCAGGTGGCGATGCGCATGCCTCAACGCTACCCGGTGCGGAATCAAACTTTTGGGCGAGGCCGGAGCCGTGACGGCAACCATAGCGTTGAGGTGTCATCGAGAATCTTGCGCAAAGGACCCTATGTCGCACACACCTTCTCCGCACCAGGACGCACCGAAGCATGCTGCATCGAACCACGCTGCACCACGCCAGGCTGCGCCCTCGTCGACGCCGCGATGGGTCCGAGTCGTCACTCCCGTCATGCTCATTCTCGTCTGGTTCGTCGTGTTCGGCGCGGGCGGCTCCGCGTTCGGCCAGGTCAATGACGTGGCCGAGAACGATCAGGTGCAGCACCTTCCGGCCAGCGCCGACGCGACACAGGTGCACGAACTCGAGCCCGAGTTCCGGGGCGATGACGTGGTTCCCGCGGTCATCGTGTTCGAACGCGACTCGGGGATCACGGATGCTGACAGCACGACGATCGACGCGGTGATCGACCACATCTCCGGGATCGAGGGCGTCGACGGCGACGGTGTCTCACCGGCGATTCTCTCGGATGACGGCGAAGCCGTTCAGGTCGTGGTGCCGCTCGATGCCTCCATCAAGCCGGCAGACACGGTCGAGACCATCCGTGCGTACGTCGCTGAGGAGATGCCCGACGGTCTTGACGCCGCCGTTGCCGGCCCCGCGGGGCTCTCAGCCGACATCGTCGACGCCTTCGGCGGTCTCGACGGGCTTCTGCTCATCGTGGCGCTCGCCGTCGTGCTCGTGATCCTCATCATCGTGTATCGCTCACCGCTGCTGCCGTTCATCGTGCTCGGCACGAGCCTTGTGGCGCTCACCGGGGCCATGTTCACCGTCGTGGAGCTCGCCAAGCAAGACGTCGTCGTGCTCTCGGGTCAGACGCAGGGCATCCTGATGATCCTCGTGATCGGCGCGGCGACCGACTACTCGCTGCTCTATGTCTCGCGGTTCCGCGAGGCTCTGCGCGACTATGACAAGAAATGGGATGCCGCGTGGGCGGCGCTCCGCGGGGCCACCCCTGCCATCCTCGCCTCCGGCGGCACCGTGATCGCGGGTCTGCTGTGCCTGCTTCTCAGCGAGCTGAACTCGAACAAGGCACTCGGCCCCGTCGCCGCCATCGGCATCGTGTTCGCTTTGCTCGCGAGCCTGACGCTGCTGCCCGCACTGCTCATGTGGGCCGGCCGCGTGGCGTTCTGGCCAATCCGCCCACGCTTCGGTCAAGAGCACGTGCTCGACAAGGGGGCAGACGGTACCGGTCTGTGGCCCGCCATCGCTCGCTTCGTCTCACGGCGCCCGCGCACGATCTGGATCGCCAGCACCGTGGTGCTCGCGGCTGCCGCGTTCGGCCTCGTCGGGTTGAAAGCCGACGGCGTCTCGCAGAGTGAGTTCGTCATCGGGCATTCCGAGGCACGTGATGGCCAGGCTGTGCTCGACGAGCATTTCCCCGGCAGCGCGGGAACTCCCGCGGTCATCATCGCCCCCGAGACGTCTCTGGATGCTGTCTCAGACACCGTGTTGTCCGCAGACGGTGTGGACTCTCTCGCCGTCATCTCTGACGATTCCCCAAGCGGAACACTCCCGGTTACCGACGATGGCGTTCAGCCGACGCACGGCCCACGCGGGCCCATTGATGGGGATCCGAAGGTCGTCGACGGTGACGTGATGCTGCAGGCGACACTCGAGGCCCCCGGTGATTCCGCCGAGGCTGAGGAGGTCGTGCGGCACCTCCGCGCCGAGTTCGCCGATGCTGACGGGGATGTGCTTGTCGGAGGGGTCGCGGCCACGGCCATCGACACCATCGACGCGTCGGTGCACGACCGCAACCTCGTCATTCCTCTCGTTCTCGTGGTGATCCTGATCATCCTGATGCTGCTGCTGCGCTCGATCCTCGCACCGGTTCTGCTGGTGCTGACCGTTGTGCTGTCGTTCGCCTCGGCGCTCGGCGTGTCGTCACTCGTGTTCAACGGCATCTTCCAGTTCCCTGGGGCGGATCCCAGCGTGCCGATGTTCGGGTTTGTCTTCCTCGTCGCCCTCGGCATCGACTACAACATCTTCCTCATGACACGCGTGCGCGAAGAGTCCACAGTGCATGGCACACGCGAGGGCGTTACCCGGGGCCTTGTCGCCACGGGAGGCGTGATCACCTCAGCGGGAGTCGTGCTGGCGGCGACCTTCGCCGCGCTCGGGGTACTGCCGATTCTGTTCCTCGTGCAGATCTCGTTCATCGTGGCGTTCGGGGTGCTTCTGGACACCATCATCGTGCGCTCGCTGCTTGTCCCGGCGCTCAGCACAGACATCGGCAAGGCGATCTGGTGGCCAAGCAGACTGTCGCGCACCCTAAACTAAAGGACGTGACTGACGCACGTAGCCAACTCATCGACCACATTTCGACCGAAGCCGTGTTCCATGGTGACTTCACACTCACCAGCGGAAAGAAGGCGAGCTTCTACGTTGATCTGCGCAAAGTGAGCCTCGACCACCGTGTTGCCCCGCTGATCGGTCAGGTCATGCTCGACCTGATTTCCGACGTCCCCGATGTCTTCGCCGTAGGCGGGCTGACAATGGGCGCCGACCCGATCGCCGCGGCGATCCTGCACCAGGGCGCCGCTCGCGGCAGCGATATCGACGCATTCGTCGTGCGCAAAGAGCCGAAGGACCACGGTCGCGGTCGGCAGGTCGAGGGACCCGACCTCGCGGGCAAGCGTGTCATCGTCGTCGAAGACACCTCCACGACGGGTGGATCGCCCTTGACCGCGATTGAGGCGTTGAAGAAGGTCGGTGCCGAGATCGCCGGTGTCGCTGTGGTAGTTGACCGGAACACCGGAGCACGGGAAGCTATCGAAGAAGCGGGGTACGACTATTACGCCGCTCTGACCCTTGACGATCTGGGATTGGCATCGTGACTCCACGCGACGACGACGAGAAAGACACAGACCGACCGGACCCGGAAACCGGCGAGACCGACCTGGGGGCCGACTGGCTGTTGTCGCAGCTCGACGACACCGGCGCGTACAGCACGATCGACGATGAGACGGCGCCGCCCGCAACGCAAGAAGAGGGGCGTCGATCGTTGCGTCGTCGCTTCCGGCGCAGACAGCACGAGGAAGCAGCGCGTCAGGAATCCGAAGAATCCGAGGCGAAAACGACGAAGGCTGCACCCGAGCAGAGTCGTGACGCCGATGACGGGGCTCCGACACAGGCATTCGACGTGATGGCAGACCGCGCAGCGAGCGACCCGAAGCCACCCACACCGCCGCCGGCGCCGCCAGCGAACGACGGAGGCTTCTCATGGGGGCTCACGCCCAATGCCGAGCCCGACCCGCTCGTTGCCGCTACCGACAAGCAGAAATCTGAGCCGGGCCCCGAGCCCGCATCTGCGGATGACCCTGCTGAATCGGGGGCAATCGCGGAAGATACCCCGACGGCGGCGTTCGATCCTTTCGCCGATCATGAGACCGGCGCTGTCTCGCCGGAGCAGGCAGCGGCCGACGCCGCGTTTGCCGAGCCCGGTGCGTACGACCGGCTCTATGACGAGGCCACGCTGTCTGCGCTTGACAGTGAGGCCGACGACGAGGATGCTGCCGACGACGCGGAAGTCATGGGTGTCCCCGTTCCGAAGTCTGCAGCCGCGGCGCCCGCTCTCGACGAGCCGTTGCTGCCAGAGAAAGTCGAGTTCCCCGACGACGCTGAGCGTGCGGAGGCCGAGGCGCTCGCCGACGAGGTCGGCGTCCCGCTCGAGGAGACGACCGAGGGCCCCGACCTCGGCATCCTGGATCTTTTCGGAGGCTCGAAGCGACGGGGTCCCGAGCCGACAGGGCAGGAACCGACGCCGAACGAATCGGCACCGAGTTCGTCAGCAACGGGAGACGAAACAGAGACGAGTGCGCGGCTGCGCGCCCTGTTCGAAAGCACCGCCACTGCACCCGCGGCGATCCAGACGCCCGCGGCCGCACCTCGCTCCGAGCGGTCGGCCCCACCGGCTCCACCGGACGCGCCGGCGCGTACCGGTGGCTCCGACGGCGGATCACGCAATTCACGGCCGATGCTTCTCGTCGGTCTCGCCGTCGTCGCCGTTGTTGTGCTCGGCGGGCTGTTCTGGGTGGGAACGCTGATCCCCGGCATGGTGTCCGCCTCGCAGCCACAGCCCAGCGAAACCAGCACGCCGACGCCCACCGTGTCGATCCCCGCTGAGGGAACTCTGCCCCCGGGCACATACGCATGGGACATGCTGCGTGGCGGCGAATGCCTCGGCGACTACGACTCTCCGTGGGCGGAGGAATTCACCGTCGTCGACTGCGAGGGCGAGCACGATGCACAGCTGGTATCGGTCGGCACGATGGGCGACGACGAGAATGCCGCCTTCCCTGGTGAAGACGAACTGGCCAGCCAGATCTACCTCAAGTGCAGTGACCCGAGCGTGCTCGACCTCGCCGCGGCGGGGGAGTACGGTGACGTGCAGGTGCAGGGCAGCTATCCCGTCACCGAAGAGCAGTGGAACGAGGGCGAGCGCAACTACTACTGCTTCGTCAACCGCTCATCGGGCGACCCGCTGACCGGAAGCCTCGTACCGGCCGGCTGAGCACGTGTTCTGGCCGGCTGTGCACGCACAACGCCGGAGCAGGTCGTCGTCGGTGTCAGACCATCGGCAGGTCCCGGGCCATCGGCAGGTGTCAGGCCCTCACCTCAGGCACTCAGGAGAGGCTCTCAATAGGTTTCGGTCTCAATGGGTTCGTCGGCGAGCAGATCGGCGACGCTGCCCAGCACCTCGCTCGGCCGGAACGGGTACTTCTCGATCTCGGCCTGGTTGCTGATGCCAGTCAGCACGAGCACGGTGTGCAGCCCGGCTTCGATGCCCGCGACGACATCGGTATCCATGCGGTCGCCGATCATCCCCGTGTTCTCGGAATGCGCACCGATGCGATTGAGCGCCGACCGGAACATCATCGGGTTCGGCTTGCCGACGACGTAGGGCTCTCTGCCCGTTGCCTTGGTGATGAGCGCCGAGATAGCCCCGGTTGCGGGTAGCGCGCCTTCGGCACTGGGCCCTGTAGCATCCGGATTTGTCGCGATGAAGCGCGCGCCCGCATTGATGCAGCGGATCGCCTTGGTGATCGCCTCGAAGGAGTAGTTGCGTGTCTCGCCAACGACGACGAAGTCAGGCTTCGTTTCGGTCATGATGAACCCGGCCTCGTGCAGCGCCGTCGTGAGCCCCGCCTCACCGATGACGAACGCCGATCCACCGGGCGCCTGCTCCTTCAGAAATGCCGCCGTCGCGAGTGCCGATGTCCAGATCGACTCTTCGGGAACATCGAGCCCCGATGCGCGCAGACGCGCGCTCAGATCACGGGGAGTGAAGATGGAATTGTTGGTGAGCACGAGGAACGGCTTGTTTTCGAATCGCCACTGCTGCAAGAGCTCGGATGCCCCAGGGACGGCATGGTTCTCGTGGACGAGCACGCCGTCCATATCGGTGAGCCAGCATTCGACGTCTTCGCGTGTGCGCACGGGCATTCTCCTCTGACACGATCGGTGTGCTCTCAGTCTATGCGGCGCGCGTGAACGGGGAGTTGCCGGTGCTCGTCGTCGATGCTAGACCTAGGGGTGTGGGCAGGATCACCGCTCGACGACGAGTTGCACGTTACACCGTGGGTGAGCGCACATCGGTGCGCGAGGATCACCTTGCCGTTGAGGAGCCCCTGGAGATCCGCGTCGGAGGGCGAGCGCTCACGATCACGATGCGCACACCCGGCAGCGACGTGGAACTGGCGACGGGGTTTCTGCTCTCCGAGGGCATCGTGAGCCGCCCCGAGCACGTGCGCGGCGCAATGCACTGTGCGAGTGATGATCATGAGAACACCTACAACGTTCTCGATGTCACGCTTGACAGCGCACTCGGCCCTCTTGCCACAGGGTTGGAACGCGCCTTCACAACAACCAGCTCGTGCGGGCTGTGCGGCAAGGCCAGCATCGATGCCGTGCGCACGACGTCGGCCTTCAACGTGCACGATGATGACACGGTCGTGGACGCCGAGTTTCTCACCACACTTCCTGTCCGGCTGCGGGCCGGGCAATCGGCCTTCGACAAGACCGGAGGCCTGCACGCGGCAGCGCTCTTCGACGCCCGGACCGGTGACCTGCTGGTGCTCCGCGAAGACGTCGGCCGACACAACGCCGTCGACAAGGTCACCGGCTGGGCGCTGTCGAACGGTGTGCTCCCGGGTCGCGGGCTCGTACTTGTCGTCTCCGGACGCGCGAGCTTCGAGCTGACGCAGAAGGCGTTCATGGCCGGCATCCCGATTCTCGCTGCGGTCTCGGCGCCATCGTCGCTCGCCGCCGAAATGGCGGAGGATGTGGGCCTCAGCCTGGTGGGATTCGTGCGTGACAACCGAATGGTGGTGTACGCGGGTGCCCGGCGCGTGACGAACGAGGGCGCGGGATCAGTGGGGACGGCGCCTGCCACGACTGGGGAGAGAGCGAGGACGGCATGAGCGGCACCTCTGACGATGCGCGCGATAACACGCCAGACGACACGGATGTCTCGAAGCCGAAGGACTGGGCCGCCGGGCTCCCCGGCATCGCGCATGCCATGGGGCCGGCGTTCACAGAGGTCGGCGTGAGCCGATCGCTCAAAGGTCTTCTGACGATGAACCAGAAGGACGGCTTCGACTGCATGAGCTGCGCGTGGGAGGATCCGCCGGAACGCAAGACCTTCGAGTTCTGTGAGAACGGGGCGAAGGCGTTCGTGTGGGAGGCCACGCCGCTTCTTGTCGAAAGCGACTTCTGGGCGCAGCATCCGGTCTCTGAACTCGCCGGCAAGACAGACTATTGGCTGGGGCAGCAAGGGCGCCTCACCGAACCCGTCTACAAAGCAGAGGGCGACGATCATTATCGGCCGGTGAGTTGGGAGCGTGCGTTCGAGATTCTCAGTGCCGAGCTGAATGCGCTCGACACTCCCGATCAGGCGGCGTTCTACACGAGCGGGCGCACCGCGAACGAGACGGCGTTTCTGTACCAGCTGTTCGTGCGCGCCTTCGGCACGAACAACCTCCCCGACTGCTCGAACATGTGCCACGAGTCGACGGGGACGGCCATGAGCGACACCGTCGGAGTCGGCAAGGCGACGGTGCGATACGACGATTTCGAGAAGTCCGATCTCATCATCGTGATGGGCCAGAATCCGGGGACGAACCACCCGCGCATGCTCACCGCGCTGGAGGATGCGAAGAAGAACGGCGCGTCGATCGTCGCCGTGAACCCGCTGCCCGAGGCCGGGCTCAAACGGTACAAGAACCCGCAGACGGTGCGGGGGCTCATCGGGCGCGGCACGGACCTGGCCGACCAGTACCTCCCCGTCAAGCTCGCGGGCGACATGGCGCTGTTGCAGGCGGTGTCGAAGCGCGTGCTCGCGGCGGAGGCGACCCGCGGCGGCGTGATCGACCGGGAGTTCATTGATCGCTACTGCGTGCGCTTCGATGAGTTCGTGGCGAACCTCGAGTCGCTCGACGAGCAGCGCGTTCTCGACGCCACGGGTGTGACCTCGGCCGAGATCGACGAGCTTGCCGAGCGATACATGGCGAGCGAGCGCGTGATCATCACGTGGGCTATGGGGCTCACGCAGCATGAATTTGCGGTGCCGACGATCACCGAGATCATCAATCTGCTAATGCTGCGCGGCAACATCGGCAGGCCCGGCGCGGGAGCCTCACCGATCCGCGGGCACAGCAACGTGCAGGGCGACCGCACGATGGGTATCTGGGAGAAGATGCCTGATTCGTTCATCGACGCTCTTGACGGCGAGTTCGGGGTTCAGCTGCCGCGGGAGCACGGCCTGGATGCTGTCGGCGCGGTGCGCGCCATGCGCGACGGTGCCGTGAAAGTGCTCGTGGCGCTCGGAGGAAACTTCGCGAAGGCGATTTCAGACACCGATGTATCTGAGGCGGCGCTGCGGAAGACGCGGCTGACGACGCAGATCTCGACGAAGCTCAACCGCTCGCACGCCGTCGTGGGCGAGACCGCGCTGATCCTTCCCGTGCTGGGGCGCAGCGAGATCGACAGACAGCGCTCGGGTGAGCAGTTCGTCACCGTCGAAGACACTGTTGCCGCGATCCATGCCTCGAAGGGAACGCTTGAGCCGGTCGCTCCCGGCCTCCTCTCTGAGGTCTCCGTGGTGACGCGGATGGCTCGGGCGGTGCTGGGGGAGGGCGGCCCCATCGACTGGGCGCACTTCGAGCACGATTACGACAGTATCCGCGACCGCATTGCCCGCGTTGTTCCGGGCTGCGACGACTTCAACAAGAAGGTGCGTGCCCCCGGCGGTTTCGATTTGCCGCACGGCCCCCGCGACAGTCGGACGTTCCCCACCGAAACAGGAAAAGCGCAGTTCGCCGTCAACGAGCTGCGTACGATCGAGGTGCCGCCTGGCAGGCTGCTGCTGCAGTCGCTGCGCAGTCATGACCAGTTCAACACCACGATCTACAGCAACAACGACAGGTACCGCGGCGTCAAGAACGGGCGCCACGTGATCTTCGTGAATCCTGTCGATCTTGCGGCACTGGGCATTGACGACGGGGCGACCGTCGACATCCACGGAGAGTGGAGCGACGGCGTCGACCGCGTGGCGCGAGGCTTCCGCGTGATCGCGTATCCCACGGCGAAAGGCTGCGTCGCCACGTACTTTCCCGAGGCCAACGTTCTCGTGCCGCTCGACTTCACGGCACACGGCAGCAATACTCCCGTGTCGAAGTCGATCATCGTGCGGCTCGAGGTGGTGCCCGTGCCGACTCCCGTCGGCTGACGCTACGCGGTCACCCAGATCGAGGCGCCGGCATCGTCGGTGAGGTCGATCGAGTCTCCCGCGACAGACACGACAAGCGGATGCTGCGCAGAAACCCGCAGCGTCGTGCCCACGTCGATGCCGCGGCTCTCCAGATGACGCAGCAGCTCCGGGTCACGGTCGCTGATGCGCAGCACGGTGCCCTCGTGGCCAGCGGCGGCGTCAGACAGCAGTGTGAATCTCTCGCGGGATGTCTGCCCCGCAGCATCCGGAATCGGGTCGCCGTGAGGGTCACGGTCGGGGCGCCCGAGCCGATCGTCGATTGCGTCGAGCAGCCTGTCGCTGATGGCGTGCTCCAGGATCTCGGCCTCGTCATGCACAGCATCCCACGTGTAGCCCATTTCGGTGACGAGCCAGGTCTCGATGAGCCGGTGGCGGCGCACGACGGCGATCGCCTGCGCGTGTCCCTCGGGAGTGAGCGAGATCGAGCCGTACCGTTTGTGCGTTACAAGGCGGGCAGCAGCGAGCTTCTTCACCATCTCGGTCACGGTCGACGGCGCGAGGCCGAGACGGGCGGCGAGCTGGGACGGGGTGATGTCGTCCGGCTGCCACTCGGTGTGTTGGTAAATGGTCTTGAGGTAGTCCTCGACCACGGCTGCGGGGGGTCTCATGGCTCTTGCAAGCTTAGCCGCCTCACGCTCCGGCGGCCGTGAGCCACAGCAGCGCCACGTTGAGCGCGATCAGCAGCGTGGACGCGATGATGCCCGCGATCGTTGTGAGCCGACGGTTGGTGTGCGCGCCGAGGATGCCGCGCTGCGCCGTGACGGCCACGAGCGGAATCAGGGCGAACGGGATGCCGAAGCTCAGCACCACCTGGCTCAGCACGAGCGCCCACGTCGGATCTGTGCCGAGCGCCACGATCATCACCGCGGGAACGAGCGAGATCAGCCGCCGGGCGAGCAGGGGAATGCGTCGGTGCAGCAGACCGTGCATGATCTCGGCGCCCGCGTATGCGCCCACCGACGTCGACGCGAGCCCGGAGGCCAGGAGACCGACGGCGAACAACGCGGCGACAACGGGGCCGACGCCGGCAGCGATCGCGGCGTGCGCGCCTTCGAGCGAGTCGGTTCCAGGGGCGCCGGGCAGAACGGATGCTGCCAGCAGCAGGATCGCAAGATTCACGGTCCCCGCGATCGCCATAGCCACCGTGACATCCCAGCGGGTGGCGCGCAGAAGCGTCCGGACACTCGGCCTCGTGGGTGAGGGACGGAAGCGGTCTCGGGCGAGGGCCGAGTGCGCGTAGATCGCGTGCGGCATGATCGTCGCCCCCAGAATCGACGCGGCGAGCAGCACAGAGCCCGTGCCCTCGAAGCGGGGGACCAGTCCGGCGACGGTCTGACCGGCATCGGGCGGCGCGATGACGACGCCCGCGCCGAAGCCGATGGCGATGATCACCAGCAGGCCGATGATCACGAACTCAAAATGCCGCGCACCGCGCCGTGACTGCACGGAGAGCAGCACCATCGACACCGCTCCGGTGATGAGCGCGCCGGCAACGAGTGGCAGATCGAACAACAGGTTGAGGGCGACAGCACCGCCGATCACCTCGGCGAGGTCCGTCGCGATCGCAACGAGTTCGGCCTGCAGCCAGTACGCGATACGGGCGGTTCTGCGGGTCATGCGGCGGCCGAGCACTTCGGGGAGGCTTTCGCCCGTGACGATCCCGAGCTTGGCTGACAGGTACTGGATGAGCCAGGCCATGAGGTTGCCCGCCACGACGACCCAGACGAGCAGATACCCGTACTGGGCGCCAGCCGTCATGTTGCTGGCGACGTTTCCCGGGTCAATGTAGGCGACGCCGGCGACGAGGGCGGGGCCGAGCAGCCAGATGCCGCGGGGCGCTCGCACGTTCCCGTTACGTCGTGACGGCGTCGTGGCTGTGCTCATGCTGCAAGGATACTCTTGATTTTCGGTGAGCCGAAAGCTTGCGGAGCCCCGTTGCCGTCAGTGCCAGCGCGAACAACGCCGATTGCACCAGAACGACGGCGCCGCCCGTCGAGACGTCTGCGACATAGCTCGCGTACACCCCGGCGACGGACGCGGTGACGGCCACACTGACCGAGACCCGCAGCATCCCCGGCATGCTGCGGGTGAGCAGGCGTGCTGTGCACCCGGGTATGACGAGCATCGCCACCACGAGGATGATGCCGACCGTCTGCATCGTGGCGACAACGGTCAACGCGAGCAGCGTCAGCAGAAGCCAGCGCAGTCGTGCCACGCTGATGCCGATCGCGTTCGCGTGGCCGGGGTCGAAGGCGAACAGTGTGAGGTCGCGGCGCTTCACGAAGACAAGAATCACCGTGAGGGTGCCGATCAGCGCCACGGTGATCAGTTCGACAGGAGAGACGCCGAGCACATTCCCAAACAGAATATGTGTGAGGTCGATCTGGCTGGGAGTTGCCGAGATGAGGACGATTCCTAGTGCGAACAGCGAGGTGAACACGACGCCGATCGCAGCATCCGATTTGATCTTCGTCGCCGACTGCACGCGGCCGATGAGCAGCACAGCGCCGATCCCGAAGACGAACGCGCCGACCGCGAACGGAATCCCGACGATGTAGGCGAGCGCGACGCCCGGAAGCACGGAATGCGAGACGGCGTCGCCCATGAGCGACCAACCGATCTGCACGAGCCAGCACGAGAGCAGCCCGCAGGCAACCGCCGACACGAGAGTGGCGCCGAGCGCCCGCACCATGAACGGGTAGCTGAGAGGTTCGAGGAGCCAGTCAATCATGAAGACATTCCGAAGATCTCGGTGAGGCGTTCCGGTGTGACGGCGTCGTGTGCGGTGCCCTGAAAGATCAGCCGTCGTTGCAGGATGATGGCGTCGTCGCAGAGGGCGCGCACACCTGCCAGGTCGTGCGTTGACACGAGGATGCTGCGGCCCTCGTCCCGCAGTCCACGCAGCAGCGCGGCGATCGTGGCTTCGCTTGCGGCATCGACCCCGGCGAAGGGCTCGTCGAGAAGCAGAAGCCCGGCGTCCTGGGCAATGGCCCGGGCGAGGAATGCTCGGCGACGCTGCCCGCCCGAGAGCGCTCCGATCGTGCGCGAGGCAAACGCGGTGAGCCCGACACGGTCGATCGCAGCGGCGACGGCATCGCGGTCCCGGGGTCGGGGGCGTCTCATCACACCGAGCATCCCGTATCTGCCCATCATGACCACGTCGTGCACGCTGACCGGGAAGTCCCGGTCGATGGCGTCGTGCTGCGGCACGTATGCGACGTCTCCGCGGCGGCGGACGCGCGCCGGATCCTCACCGAAGAGCCGCACGGACCCGCTGTCTGGCGTCAGGGTGCCCATGAGGGATCCGAAGAGCGTTGACTTGCCCGAGCCATTCGCCCCGAGCAGGCCGGTCAGGCGCCCGGCTGTCGCCTCGAAAGAAACATCGTCAAGCGCAAGGACCTCGCCGTAGCGCACGGTGAGGCCGCGGACGTCGATCGCGGCGCTCACTGTGCGGCCCCGAGCGCGGCGACGATCACATCGACGTCGTGGCGCAGCAGGTCGAGATAGGTTGGGACGGGATCACCGTCAGATAGGGAATCGACGTAGAGCGTTCCGCCGAAGCGCGCTCCCGTGTCGGCTGCTACCTGCTTCTGCGCGCGGTCGCTCACCGTCGATTCGCAGAACACCGCGGGAACATTGCGGTCGGCGACGGTCTCGACGACCGACGCGATCTGCTGCGGCGTCCCCTGGTCGTCCTGGTTCACCGCCCACAGAAACGCTTCGTCGAGGCCGACGTCTCGGGCGAGATAGCTGAAGGCGCCCTCGCAGGTGACGAGAAGCCGATGCTCGGCGGGAAGATCGTCGACGGCAACCTCGATCTCGTTCTCGATCTGCTCGAGTTCGCGGACGTATTCTTCTGCGTTCTGTTCGAAGACGGAGGCGGACTCGGGCAGCAGATCGCTGAACGCCGACACGGTGTTGGCGACGTACGTGCGCGCGGCGACGGGCGACATCCACGCGTGCGGATTCGGCTGGCCGGTGTGTTCGCCGACGGTGATGCCGATGGGATCGATGCCCTCGCTCAGCACAACCGTCGGAGCATCCGCGTGGGCCGTGAACTGCTCGAACCATGATTCGAGGCCCAGGCCGTTTGCCAGGATGAGGTCGGCGTCGCTCGCATGCGCGACGTCTGACGGCGTCGGCTCGTAGCCGTGGATCTCAGCGCCGATCTTGGTGATCGAGGTCACCACGATCTCATCGCCGGCGATGTTCTGGGCGAGATCCTGCAAAACAGTGAATGTGGTGAGGACGTGAGGGCGTTCGTCGGCTTCGGTGTCGCTTGCGGCGCATCCCGTGAGCGAGGCGACGAGTGCGGCGCTGGCAAAACCCGCAATAAGTGATTTCGGCATACCGAAAACCTAGCAAAGTTTTGGTCAACCGAAAAATGATCTGGCTCGTCCGACGACGCCACTGTCTCCGGCTACGGTTGAGATATGACGGATGCTGCTTTGCCCCCGAGCCATGAGCTGTCGACGAACGGCGTTGGCCCGTGGCCAGGCGAGTGGCCCGAGGGGGAGCAGTACGACCCAGAGCTTCTCGAGAAGGGCGACACACGCAACGTCATCGATCGGTATCGGTACTGGCGCATGGAGGCGATCGTCGCGGATCTCGACGAGGTGCGGCATCCGTTCCACGTGGCGATCGAGAACTGGCAGCACGACATGAACATCGGCTCGATCGTGCGCAGCGCGAATGCATTCGCCGCCGATACCGTGCACATCGTGGGTCGTCGCCGCTGGAACAAGCGCGGTGCCATGGTGACCGATCGCTACCAGCACGTCGTGCACCACCCGACCGTCGGTGATCTGGTCGAGGCGGCGCGCGAAGCCGACCTGCCGATCATCGGCATCGACAACGTGCCGGGCTCGGTGATCATCGAGACGTTCGCGTTTCCCGACCGGTGCATCATGCTCTTCGGGCAGGAGGGGCCCGGGCTTTCAGCCGAAGCGATCGAGGCGTGCGAGGCCGTCGTCGAGATCAGCCAGTTCGGGTCGACGCGCTCGATCAATGCCTCCGCTGCTGCGGCTGTGGCCATGCACGCCTGGGTGACGCAGCACGTTTCGTTTGGGGAGTCCTGAGTCGCGCGTGTCGCGCGCCGCATGCGGCACCCCTCCCGTCATGCGCTACGCAATCGGAACCGAGCTACAGAAACTTCAGGAGCTCAGTTCCGATTGTGTAGCGCAGGGTCGAGGGGACGCTGCCCGTGCTGCTGTCCCTGCTGCCGCCGCGGATGCTGCCGCTCGGGTTGGGGAATACTGCCGTAGGGCCTCGACGTTACTGACCCTGAAGGTCTCAGGGGATGCTGCCGTGGGTCCGTCTTCCGGGGAATCGGCCGCCGTTTCTGGAGAATGTCGGTCATGTTCCCTAGTGTTGTAATCCACTGACGGGAAGGGTCGCCGACCACCATGATCCAGTTCGATCACGTCTCGAAGACGTTCCCCGATGGCACGCGAGCCGTTGACGACTTCAGCCTCACGATCCCCTCACGCCAGACCACCGTCTTCGTCGGATCATCCGGATGCGGCAAGACGACGATCCTGCGCATGATCAACCGCATGGTCGATCCCACGGGCGGCAGCATCCACATTGACGATGACGACATCGCGACACTCAACCCCGTGACGCTCCGCCGGCGTATTGGCTACGTGATGCAGAACTCGGGGCTGCTCCCGCATCGCACGGTCATCGACAACGTCGCAACCGTGCCGATGCTCACGGGCGTGAAGAAGTCCGCGGCGCACGCTGCGGCACTCGATCTGCTCGACACCGTCGGGCTCGATCGCGCGCTCGCCGACCGCTATCCCGCACAGCTCTCGGGTGGACAGCAGCAGCGCGTGGGTGTGGCTCGCGGCCTCGCCATCGACCCGAACATCCTCCTGATGGACGAGCCATTCGGCGCCGTCGACCCCATCGTGCGCCGCGAGCTCCAGCAGGAGCTCCTGCGCATCCAGAGCAAGCTCGCCAAGACCATCGTGTTCGTCACGCACGACATCGACGAGGCGTTTCTTCTTGGCGACAACGTCGTGATTCTCCGCCCGGGCGGACACATCGTGCAGGCAGGCTCGGCCGACGAGATCATCTCGGCTCCGGCTGACGACTTCGTCGCTGACTTCGTCGGAGCCAACGACGGCAAACGAGACCTCACCGTGCGCGAGCGCAACGGACGTCGCGTCGCCGTCGACCCGTCCGGACGCATCGCCGGCGTCTTGCGAGCGGAGCAGCCGAGCGACGCATGAGCTGGGTCTTCGCGAACGTCGAGCAGATCTGGGAGCTCACCCTGACGCACATCGGGCTGAGCATCCCGCCGATCGTGCTGGGGTTCCTGCTGTCGGTACCGCTCGGCTGGGTCGCCCACCGTTACGCGGTCTCGCGCAGCATCCTGCTCACTGTGAGCGGTCTGCTGTACACGATTCCGTCGCTGTCGCTCTTCCTTGTGCTGCCCGCGATTCTCGGTACGACGCAGCTCGATCCCGTCAACGTCATCGTGGCGATGACGATCTACGCCATCGCGCTGATGGTGCGGTCGGCAGCCGACGGCTTCGGCTCGGTCGAGCCGAGCGTGCGCCAGTCGGCGACGGCGATCGGGTATTCGGAGTGGGGGCGGTTCTGGGCCGTTGAGCTTCCTCTCGCCGGCCCGGTGCTTGTCGCAGGGATGCGCGTGGTGTCGGCCAGCACCGTGAGCCTCATCAGCGTCGGGTCGCTCATCGGCGTGTCGAGTCTCGGCTACCTCTTCATCGACGGGCTAAACCGGCAGTTCACCGTCGAGATTCTGACGGGCATCGTCGCCACGATCATCATCGCCGTCATCTTCGACCTCGCGCTTGTCGGACTGGGGCGACTCCTCATGCCGTGGACGCGGTCGAGCGCGAAAGCGCAGCGCCGCCGGGCCGCAGCCCGCGTGGAGGTGGCCGCATGAGCCTCTTCGCCGATGCCTTCGCGTGGCTGTTCGACGCCGCCAACTGGGCGGGGCCGAACGGCATCCCGATTCGCACTCTCGAACACCTTCTGTACACGCTCGTCACCCTCGTGGCCGCCGGTGTCGTCGGTGTGACGCTCGGGCTGTACATCGGGCACACCGGCAAGCTGCGCGGAGCGGCCGTTATCGTCACGGGCTCGCTGCGCGCCCTGCCGACCCTCGGGTTGCTGTTTCTTTTCGCGCTGTGGCTGGGCATCGGGCTGACGCCGGTGATCATCGTCCTGGCGATTCTCGCGGTGCCCCCGCTGCTGGCCGGAACGTACTCCGGCATCGAGGCGATCGAGCGTTCCACCGTCGATGCCGCCCGGGCGATGGGCATGACGGAATGGCAGATTCTGGCGAAGGTCGAGATTCCGCTTGCCATGCCTCTCATCGTGAGCGGGTTGCGCTCGGCCGCTTTGCAGGTGATTGCCACGGCGACGATCGCCGCATATCTGCCGCTCGGCGGGCTCGGGCGCTTTGTCTTCGACAACCTCTCGCTGCGCCGGTGGGATGCGGTCATCGGCGGCGCCATCGTCGTGACTGTGCTCGCGCTCATCGTCGACGGGCTTTTCGCCCTGCTCGAGCGTTCTGTCGTGTCGAGGGGCGTGCGCGCAGCGAGATCACGTGACGGCAGCGCGGCCCAGCCGGCGCGCAAATCAGTGGCGGCGGATGCCGCATGAGATGTCCATCAGAAGGGAATCACTAATGGGTACAGCACGACGGATGGCGGGCTTAGGGATCGCGCTCACAGCGGCGCTCGCCCTCAGCGCCTGCGGAAGTGCCGACACGATCTCCGGGTCGGGTGACGAATCGGAGGGCGGCAGCTCCACGATCAAAGTAGGCTCGGCTGGCTTCGCGGAGTCCGAGATCATCGCCGAGATCTACGCGCAGGCGCTGGAAGCGCAGGGCGTCACGGTCGAGCGCACGATGCAGATCGGCCAGCGTGACGTCTACATCTCGGCCCTGGAAGACGGCTCGATCGATCTGATCCCCGACTACTCGGGCAACCTGCTGCAGTATTACGACGATGGGGCTGATGCCACGTCGAGCGAGGACGTGTACGACGCGCTCACCGAGGCCGTGCCCGACGGTTTCGAGGTGCTCGATCAGGCGGAGGCAGAAGACAAAGACAGCTACAACGTCACGAAGGAGTTCAGCGAGGAGCACGGTGTGACAAGTCTCGCCGACCTCGCAGACGTCGATGAGAAGCTCGTCGTCGGCGGCAACCCCGAGCTCAAAGAGCGTCCCTATGGGCCGACCGGTCTGACAGACGTCTATGGTGTGCCTGCCGACAACATCGGGTTCACGCCGATCAACGACTCGGGCGGCCCGCTCACCGTTGAGGCACTCGCGAACGGTGATGTGAACGTTGCCGATCTCTTTACGACGTCACCGGCGATCGCCGAGAACGGTTTCGTGACGTTGGACGACCCCGAGAACCTGATCCTGCCGCAGAACGTCGTGCCGCTGATCAGCTCGGATGCTGCCACGGATGACGTCATCGAGACTCTCAACGCGGTATCGGCCGAGCTCACGACGGAGGAACTGATCGATATGAACGCGCGGAACCAGGGCGAGGAGAAGGCCTCACCGGCCACGATTGCGAAGGACTGGCTGTCGGGCACCGGTCTCGTCTGAGGCAACGGCAGCGGCTTCCCGCTGCTCTCACCGCAGAGTGAGATGACGCGAAATGCCCCTGGAAGGTGGCTTCAGAGGGGCATTTCGTGGCATCTCACTTCGTGTAGGTGCATCCGTGGGATGTGCCGCGAGTCAACGCATCATCGCGCCGCAACACCTCATTTCTGTGTGCCGGGTGATGCGGGATTCGAGGCTGCGCCATCGAGCCAGAGGGTGTCGGAATCGTCGCGATGAGCGCCGTCGGTTCCGACATGCGTGCTCTCGATCTGAGGGCCCTTCTTGATGACGTGGACCATCGCCATGCCGTGGCCGCGGCCGAGTCCGTAGTCGTCTTTGAGCCACGCGAGAATGACGCCGGCTTTGACATCGGCACCGTCGTAGCCGCGATCTTGTGCAATCTTGAGCAGTTCACGCGGGGTACGACCGGTTTTCGTCTCAACCGCGTCAAGGTAAGCCTGGAATGACATGAGGGTCCTTTCATCGAAGGTGTGGCGCGGATCATAGCAGTTCGCCGGAATGCTGCTCTGAATTCCCCGCAACCGACTGATCTTCGCTCCAGACTCATCGCCCAGTGACAGGGACGAGCGTGAACACAACATCGCAGCGGGAAGCAAAGCGTTCCTGCGCGCCTACCGTTGACACGCGCACGAGGCTCACGCGCTCCGGACGGCGCGGGCCGCCTCTCTTTTCACGCGATAGTGAAGATGAACCATCCCGTTCGAAAACTGATGTTCGTTGATGAGCTCGAGTGGTCGATGGATTCCTTCGGGGAAGAGCCTGTGGCCGCCGCCGACAAGTATCGGTGCCAGGTACAGGTGGCAGTCGTCGATCAGATCTGCCCGCCAGGCCGAGGCCGCAATATCAGCTCCGCTGATATTGAGATCCTGAGTCGCAGCATCCTTCATGGCCCGGACGCGCTCGGGATCGAATGTGCGCTCGATTCGTGTGTTCCGTGTCGACACCGATTTCAGGGTGCGTGAGAAAACGATCTTTTCTTTCGATTGCCAGATCTCGGCAAACTCGGCGCTGCCCGGTGATTGCTCAGCGGCCTGCGGGTCGGTCTCCCAACCGATCATCATCTCGTACATGGTGCGCCCGTAAAGGAAGGTCCCGACATTGCGCTCAGTCCTGTTGATGTCTGCGAGAACGTCTTCGTCGGGAACCGCCCAATCGAACTTTCCGTCAGCATCGTTGATGTAGCCATCCAGCGATGCGAGGAATGTGTACGTCAGCTTCGCCATGCGGGAACCTCCTCGTTCTGCGGATGCCCGAGGGATCCCGGTCCGCGATCGGCACAGCGTGTGCATCGATCGTAGTGCCATGCCGTCCGCGGAGGACAAACGGGCCGGGCCCTGAAGAGCCCGGCCCGTTTGCGTTGCGTCAGATCAGTCGACGCCGAACTCCATGGCGGCGGAGTCGAGTGCGCTTTCAGCATCCGTCGACTTCGAACCGGCGGAGATCGCCGCGGCTTCGCCCTCTTCGAGGTCGCCCATGAACTTGGCCGTCTCGCCCGAGACGATGCCCTGCGCCGTGTACTGCTCGAGGCGCGAGCGTGAGTCGGCGATGTCGAGGTTGCGCATCGTCAGCTGCCCGATGCGATCGGTCGGGTCGAACGCGGCGTTCTCGACGCGCTCCATCGAGAGCTTGTCTGGGTGGTAGCTGAGGCGAGGACCCTGCGTGTCGACGATCGTGTAGTCGTCGCCCCGGCGCAGCCGCAGCGTGACAGAACCGGTGACGGCGGAACCGACCCAGCGCACGATCGACTCGCGCAGCATGAACGACTGCGGGTCGAGCCAGCGGCCTTCGTACATCAGGCGGCCGAGACGGCGGCCCTCCTGGTGGTAGTTCGCGATCGTGTCTTCATTGTGGATCGCGTTCAGGAGGCGCTCGTAGGTGATGTGCAGCAGCGCCATGCCCGGAGCCTCGTAAATGCCGCGGCTCTTTGCCTCGATGATGCGGTTCTCGATCTGGTCTGAGACACCGAGACCGTGGCGGCCACCGATGGTGTTCGCCTCGTGCACGAGGGCGACGGCATCGTCGAATTCGACGCCGTTGATGGCGACGGGGCGCCCCTCGTCGAAGGTGACGGTCACCTCTTCGGTGGCCACCTCGACGTCATCGCGCCACGCGGCGACGCCCATGATCGGCTCGACGATGTCGACGCCGGCGTTCAGGTGCTCGAGGGTCTTGGCTTCGTGCGTCGCACCCCAGATGTTGGCGTCTGTCGAGTACGCCTTCTCAGCCGAGTCGCGGTACGGGAAGCCGTGCTCGACGAGCCACTCGCTCATTTCCTGCCGCCCACCGAGCTCGGCGACGAACTGGGCGTCGAGCCACGGCTTGTAGATGCGCAGACGCGGGTTGGCGAGCAGACCGTAGCGGTAAAAGCGCTCGATGTCGTTGCCCTTGTAGGTGGACCCGTCGCCCCAGATGTCGACGCCGTCTTCCTTCATGGCGCGCACGAGCATGGTGCCGGTTACCGCGCGACCCAGTGGTGTGGTGTTGAAGTAGGTCTTTCCGCCGCTGCGAATGTGGAACGCACCGCACTGCAGGGCGACAAGTCCCTCCTCGACCAGGGCCGATTTTGCGTCAACCAGGCGCGAGATCTCAGAGCCGTACTCGGTGGCGCGCTCGGGGACCGTGTCGATGTCGGGCTCATCGTACTGGCCGATGTCTGCCGTGTACGTGCAGGGGATTGCGCCGTTGTGGCGCATCCAGGCGACGGCGCACGAGGTGTCGAGGCCGCCCGAGAAGGCGATGCCGACGCGTTCGCCGACGGGAAGGCTGGTGAGGACTTTGGACATGCCCTCAATCTTAAGGTCGGACGGCGAAAACACCGAAACGGATGCCGCCTCTGGCTACGCTTCGGCCATTCGGCGCACCATCTCGATGAGCTGCTCTCCAGCACGCGTGAGGTCGAGCTCGTTGCGCGTCCACTGATCGACGAGAGCGTCGATCGACCCGCCGATGCAGACGGCACAGGTGAATGCGTCAAGATCTGCGCGGAAATCGCCTTCCTTTTTCGCCTGCTCGACGAGTCCGGCGAAGTCATGCCAGCGTGACCGTGTGTCGACACCGTCTCCGTGTCTCAGGGACTCGGACAACAGGGCGACGTGCGTCGGGTTGTCACGCATATACGCGAGCATTGAACGGATGTACGTCTCAATCGCAGTTGCGGCGGTCGGGGCTGACTCCATGTCGGCTCCGACCTTCGTGACGATGCCATTCGTGACCTGCTCGACGGCGGCAGCGAGCACGGCATCCTTCGTCGAGAAGTAGTAGATGACGCCGGCTTTCGTAAGCCCCGCCGCATCGGCGATCTTCTGAAGTGAGGTTCCCGCGAGCCCGTGCTGAGAAACCTGCTCGATCGCTGCCGTGACGAGTTGCGTTCGGCGAGCGCTTTCGGTGAACGTTGGTGTGGAGTCTCTGGATCCTGAGGTCACGAGCCGCCGTCTCTCCGTGCGAACAGAGTAACCGCGATGACAGACGCGGCCACGATCCAGCATACTAATGTCACGGTTCCGCCCAGCGCCCCGAGCTCTTCGACGTGCGAGGCAAGACCGGCGACGCTGTGTATCGCCGCCGAGGGGCTGACGGGTGCCAGCGCTTCGGCCACTCGATCGCCGAACCACGGTGTGATCCCGGCAACCAGCACGAGGGTGAGAGCTGTCATAATCGCGCCGCCCGTTGACCGAAACACCATGGCCGCGCACGCCGCGACGAGGCCGTAGAAGACGGGCATGAGTGCACTGCCGAAGAGCGTGCGGATGCTGTTGCCCGCGACGACAGCGAACGGGTCATGACCTCCGATCGCGAGCGCGATCGCGGCCACCACTGACGTGCCAGCCAGCGCGACGATTGTGATGCCGATGCTGATGATTCCGACGGAGCCCAGTTTGGCTCCGAACAATGTGCGACGGCGGGGCGTGAGCCAGAGGCTCTGGGTAATCTGCCCCGTGGAGAACTCGGAGCCGACGGCCACACTGGCGAGCACGATTGTCGCGACGGCGCAGGCGTCAAGTCCGAGCGCGCTCGCGCTCACGATGTTCTCTGCTGACAGGTCAGCGAGACCGCTGTTCTGCGTGACCGGCAGTGTCGCGCAGATGATCACTGCAACGGCCGGACCGGCTCCCACGGCAATCAGTGCCAAGGGCATGAAAATTCTGAGCTTCAGCAGCTCAGAGAGCAGGGCGGTCTTCATCGTGATTCTCCTGTCGCCGTGAGCTCGAGAAACGCTGATTCCAACGTGCCCTCATGCGTCCAGAGCTCGGTCAGCGGAACACCGGCTTCGAGAGCCTGTACGCCGACGGTGTGCGTGTCGAGTTCGGTGATGTCAATGGCATCCGGCCGGTCCCTCACAGCTCGAGTCGTTCCGCCAGCACGTTCAAGCCGCTCGCGGAGGCGGTGTACATCGGGGGATGCGGCGCGTATTGCGCCGGTTGTCCGCGCGGAGAAGTCGGATGCCGCCATGTCGGCGACGAGGACTCCGCGGTGCAGCACGATGACGCGGTCGGCGGTTGCCTGCATCTCGTTCATCAGGTGACTCGACAAGAGGACGTTTCCGCCGTCTGCCGCGAACGCGCGAAGCGCATCACGCAGCCAGACGATTCCCTCGGGATCGAGTCCGTTGAGCGGCTCGTCGAGGACGAGCACAGATGGGTCGCCGAGGAGTGCAGCGGCAAGCCCGAGTCTCTGTCGCATGCCCAGAGACAGCCGGGACGCTCTGACGTGGCCTGAGTCGGCAAGGCCCACGCGCTCGAGCGCAGGGGAGATGCTTGAGCGGGGGAGCCCGTTTGCCGCTGCAACCCAGGCGAGGTGATCGCGCGCCGTGCGTCGCGGGTGGACAGCGCTCGCGTTGAGCATGGCGCCCACGGTGCGGCCTGGCGCGTCCAGAGCCGACATGGGGCGACCTCCGACGAGCGCGGATCCGCTGCTCGGCTTATCGATCCCGAGCAGAATGCGCATGGTCGTGGACTTGCCCGCCCCGTTCGGGCCGAGGAATCCGGTGATCGCGCCGGGGCGTATCGTCGCGGTGACGTCTCGCACCGCGACGTGTGTTCCGTATGATTTCGAGACGCTATCGAACGTGATCTCGAGTCCGCGCATCATGCTCCGATCGCCGAGGATGGTTACCACGTGGTTTGTACACTAACCATGTGGTTAGTCACTTGTCAATCGGCGCGCACGGCGCTTCTCAGAGGACGTGCGCGACCCGGTTGGTACGATTGGGCTGTGACCGAAAACAATCTGCTTGGGGTTCCAGAGACGCACCTGCCTGCAGAGCCCGAGGTTGAGGCAGCTCTCGAGGGTGCGGACACCGTCGACGCCATCGCGGAGGTGGTGCAGAAGCACCCGTCGTCTGCGCTCGCCTGGGCGGTCTACGCCGAACACGTTCTTCACCCGGCACACCCGCTCGAGGGCTATGCGGCGGCTCGAGTCGCGTATCACCGCGGCCTCGACGCGCTTCGCAAGGCAGGGTGGCGCGGGCAGGGTCCGATTCCCTGGTCGCACGAGCCGAACCGCGGAGTGCTGCGGGCACTCTATATTCTGCGGAAGGCCGCCGACCTCATCGGCGAGAGCGACGAGGTCACACGACTCGACGAGTTTCTGCGCGGTGCCGACGACACGGCTGGCGCGCGCATCGAGCTTCTCGGAACAAAGCGGGAGCCCGCGCCGTCGACAGAAGCGTTTGTGATTCGCGGCGAAGACTGAACAGCCGGCACGCAACGCACCACCACCCCATAGAGAGGCATCCACTATGCCAGGAATCGTGATCGTCGGCGCCCAGTGGGGCGACGAGGGCAAAGGCAAGGCCACCGATCTGCTCGGAAGCCGCATCGACTACGTCGTCAAGTTCAACGGCGGCAACAACGCCGGCCACACCGTCGTCATCGGCGACGAGAAGTACGCCCTCCACCTGCTGCCGAGCGGCATCCTGACCGAGGGTGTCACGCCGGTGATCGGCAACGGCGTCGTCGTCGACCTCGAGGTGCTCTTTGACGAACTCGACGCGCTCATCGCCCGGGGCGTGGACGTGTCGAAGCTCCGCGTCAGCGCCAACGCCCACGTGATCACGCACTACCACCGCACGCTCGACAAGGTGACCGAGCGGTTCCTCGGCAAGCGGCAGATCGGCACGACGGGGCGGGGCATCGGTCCGGCGTATGCCGACAAGATCAATCGCGTCGGCATCCGGATTCAGGATCTGTACGACGAGAACATCCTGCGCCAGAAGGTGGAGGGTGCCCTCGACGTCAAGAACCATCAGCTGGTGAAGATCTACAATCGCCGTGCCATCGAAGCAGACGAAATCGTCGACGAACTGCTCTCGTATGCCGAGCGGCTGCGGCCCATGGTCGCTGACACTGCGCTCGAACTGCATGAGGCGCTCACGGACGAGAAGATCGTCCTGTTCGAGGGCGGCCAGGCGACGATGCTCGACGTGGATCACGGCACGTACCCGTTCGTCACCTCGTCGAACGCGACATCGGGCGGCGCGGCCACCGGCTCGGGCGTCGCACCGAACCGCATCGACCGCGTCATCGCCATCGTCAAGGCGTACACGACGCGCGTCGGCGCCGGCCCCTTCCCCACGGAACTCTTCGACGAGTGGGGCGACTACCTCCGCGAGACGGGCTTCGAATTCGGCACGACGACGGGGCGGCAGCGCCGTGTCGGCTGGTATGACGCGCCGGTCGCACGCTACGCGTCGCGCATCAATGGTGTCACCGACTTCGTGTTGACCAAGCTCGATGTCCTGGACGATCTCGACACGATCCCCGTGTGCGTCGCCTACGATGTCGACGGCGTGCGCTTTGACGAGATGCCCGTCAACCAGTCGGACTTCCACCACGCGAAGCCGATCTACGAGGAGTTCCCGGGCTGGAAGCAGGACATCACCGGATGCCGCTCGTTCGACGATCTGCCGAAGAACGCGCAAGACTACGTGCTCGCCCTCGAGGCGATGTCTGGATCACGCATCTCGGCGATCGGCGTCGGCCCCGGGCGCGACGCGATTGTGGTGCGTCACGACCTCGTCGACTGACAGGCTCGTTGGTTGACTGCCTTGTTGACTGACTGACAGCCTCGTTGGCTGACGGGCTGACGGGCTGACGGGCTGACGGGCTGACGGGCTGACTGCCTGCCTCAGCGTTGCGCGCGCTGCCGAGCGGCCTCGTACAGCAGAATCGACGTGGCATTGGCGGCGTTGAGCGACGAGGCGTGGCCGCCCATCGGAATGCGGACGAGCAGATCGCACGCATCGCGCCAAGCTGCTGACATTCCGGAATGTTCGTTGCCCGTGACGATCACGGTCGGCACGGTGAGGTCGACGTCCCATACATCGTGGGTTCCCTGCTCATCGGTGCCGACGATCTGCAGGGCGCTGCCGGATGACCGCATGTGGTCAGCCCAGTCGAGAACCTGGGCGGCGCTCGGCATCCGGACGATCGGCGTCACGAGCGTCGAACCCGTTGACGCGCGCAGCGCCTTCGTGTCGTAGGGGTCGGCAGCGTGCCCCGTGACGATCACCCCATGGCCGCCGAGCGCGTCGACGGAGCGCACGACCGACCCGATGTTGCCGGGAGACGACGGACGATCCAGCGCGACAAGGAGCGCGTCGTCCGGGACGGGTATACGCGTCGGGTCATCGGCGGGGATGCCGACGATCAGAAGGACCTCGGGTGCATCGTCGTCTTTCTCACCGAGTTCGCGCATCAGCTCGGCTGCGACGTGGAACGACGTGGCGCCGCTTTTCTCCGCCGCCACGATCGTGTCTGCTGCCCAGCGTGAGGGCGTCGCACCGTCGACATGCAGAACAGCGCGAATCTCGTGCGCTGAGCCGAGAGCGAGAGTGATGGGGCGGACTCCCTGGACGACCATCTCGCCCGCGCGATTGCGCTTCGTGCGGTTACTGATGAGCGTCTGCCAATACTGGAACGTCGCGTTCCGCGTCGTGACGCGCAGTGCAGAAGCGGACCGTCTTTTCGGTGACATTGGCAAGAACCTGTTCTCTGTCGGTGTGCGGATGCGGGTTGCGCACGGTGGCAGGCGACACACGGATGCTGTCGCCGCATCCCTGTTGTGCTCTGGAGGCAGCGCCTCCCGTGATGTTTCCTCAGCAGGATGCTGTCATACCGCGAGCCGTCATCGCAGCTGATTCCGCACCAGGAGTGCAGCGTCACGAGCCTACCTCCGAGGGCTGTGTGAGCTCGCGGCATCCTCGATATTCGCGCGTCACTGCGCGAGACTGGACGTATGCCCCAGAACATCGAAGACTACGCACTGATCAGCGATTGCCAGACGGCGGCACTTGTCGCGAAGGACGGGAGCATCGATTGGCTCTGCCTCCCGCGGTATGACTCGCCCTCCGTGTTCGGGGCGCTGCTCGGGGACGAGAGTCACGGACGCTGGAAGCTGGCACCGACCGATGACGGCGCCGTCGCCTCACGGCGCTACCTGAACCACAGCTTCGTTCTGGTCACCCGATGGGTGACGCACGATGGCGAGGTCGAGGTGACCGAGTTCATGCCGCTGCGTGATGGCCGCGCCGACCTCGTGCGACGGGTGCGCGGCGTGCGCGGAACCGTCGAGATGGAAGCCGACGTGCGCTTCCGCTTCGGATACGCGACGGCGGTTCCCTGGGTCCGCCAGGTCTTCGACGAATCGGGACACGGCATCAAGGCCGTTGCGGGGCCGGACGCCATCGTGATGCGCGGCATGGCCCTTGCGGCATCCGATCACGCCCACACGGGCACGTTCACGGTCAGCGAGGGGGAAACCGTCGATCTGACGATGACCTGGTACCCGTCGCATCAGAGAGCCCCGCAGCCGCCGGACGTCGAGCGCGGCCTGCAACGGACGACGCAGTGGTGGACGGACTGGGCGTCGCGCGTGACACACGAGGGAGTGTATTACGACGAGGTGATCCGGTCGCTGCTCGTGCTGCGTGCGCTGACGCATGAAGAGACTGGCGGGATCGTCGCCGCCGCGACGACGTCGCTGCCCGAGCAGTTCGGAGGCGAGCGCAACTGGGACTACCGATACGTGTGGCTGCGCGACGCGGCACTGACGCTCGAGTCTCTTCTGCTGCACAGCTACACAGACGAGGCCGCGGGGTGGCGTGCCTGGCTGCTGCGGGCCATTGCGGGGGATCCGGCTGATGTGCAGATCATGTACGGCATCGCCGGTGAGCGCGACCTCGCCGAGAAAGACATCACGTCGCTACCCGGATACCGCGGGGCGAGCCCGGTGCGCGTGGGCAATGGTGCTGTCGACCAGTTTCAGTCCGACGTCGTCGGTGAGGTCATGGTCGCCCTTGACAAGGCTCGCAAGGCGGGGCTGGCCGAGACCGACTTCTCGTGGCCCCTGCAGCGCGCGCTCATGCAGTTCGTGCAGCAGACGTGGGAGAAGCCCGATCAGGGCATTTGGGAGATCCGTGGGCCGGCACACTACTTCACGCACTCGCGGGTCATGGTGTGGGCGGCGCTCGATCGCGCGATCAGCGCCGTGCGAGACGACGGGCTCGACGGACCGGCCGACGAATGGGAGGTCCTGCGTGACAGGATCCGGGATGAGATCGAAGAGAAGGGCTTCGATGACGCCCTCGGCTCGTACACGCAGTACTACGGGTCAGGCACCGTCGACGCGTCGCTCCTGCAGCTTGCGCAGGTGGGGTACTGCGCCTATGACGACCCACGGATGCTGTCGACCGTCGCCGTGATCGAGCGGGAGCTCATGGCAGACGGGATGCTGCTGCGGTACCGCACCGAGCACAACGTCGATGGCCTGCCGCCCGGCGAGAATCCCTTTCTCGCGTGCTCGTTCTGGCTCGTCGAGCAGTATGCGTACAGTGGCAGACTCGACGATGCGCGGGAACTCATGGACCGTCTCGTCGGCTATGCCAATGACGTCGGGATGCTGAGCGAAGAGATCGATCCGCGCACGGGGCATCACGTGGGGAACACACCGCAGGCATTCTCGCACCTGACGCTGTTGCGCGCGGCCGATGCGATCTCGAAGGTTTCCAGCGCCGAGGCGGACCCCGTCACACAACACTGAAGCCGGGCGGCAGCGCCCCACGGCCCGTCAGCGCCATGATCACCTGCTCGCCGTCACCCGTGCGCGCGGCGATTCCCGCGGCCAGCGAGGCCGCGGATTCAATGAGCTCGGGCGCAAAGTGCGCGGTCTGGCCCGTTGCACGCGCGAGGTCCATGGTGTGCACGACGAGTTCGAAGACACGGGTCTTGAGGTACTCGTTGATGGGGATGCCCATCCCGCCGAGCGACACCAGGCGGTCGTCCGGCTGCTCGGCGAGCAGCGCGAGAGCGCGCTCGACGAGCCCGGTGATTGCCGCAACCGGGTCGTCGCCGAGCGCGACGCCGGCCTCGACGCCGCGCTTGGCGATCGCCTCGGGATTCGTATAGGCGAGGTAGATCTGGCCGTAATAGTCGCCCGCGGTCGGCATGTCGATCTGCGCCGCCGGGTCGAGGTCGAGGTAATCGATCACGGTGATGACAGCGCGGGCCGTGTGCCCCGTCAGAGAGCGGACATCCCAGACGCCCAGCCCCGGAGCATCCCACTGGTCGTTGCTGATTCCCGCCACGACGTCAATGAACGTGCGGCAGGCCATCTCGTATCGATCTGTTCGCGCCATGCTTCATCGTGGCACAGTCTTGCCGTCGGCGAAATGGCATGGCTGCTGGCAGACTGAAGAGCATGGCGCACACGGATCCCACTTTCTGGCTTGGCACGTATACGGCGGACGGCGACGGCACCGCGGCAGGGATCGTCGCGCTGACGGCGGAGGACAGCGGGACGCTGCGCCCGTCGTTCGCGTGCGAGGCGCAGTCACCGTCGTGGCTGACGGTGCACCCGCAGCATCCGGTCGTATATGCCTCTGAAGAGTTCACAGGACGCCTTCTCGCTCTGCGCCCTGACGGCACGCGTCTCGGCGCGCTCGACGAAATCACGGTGAATCCCGGGGTGTGCCACGTGTCTGTCGCACCGAACGGCGCGGCGCTGCTCACGGCCAACTACGGCACGGGCGAGGTCTCACGCGTCCCGCTCAGCGACGACGGAGGATTTGCCGGGGCTGCCGTCGTGAGCGAGCCCGCACCCCGCGACCCGTACGGATACACCGCGGATGCTGACACGGGGCTGGCCACGCTGTCGGCACCGGATGCGTCAGCCCGCGATCCGCACGCCCACCAGACGCGTTGGCTGCCGAACGGACTCGTTGTGTCGACCGACCTCGGCTTTGACCTCGTGCGGGTGTGGCGCCCGAGCGCATCCGGTCTGGTGCACCTGCAGGATGTCTCGCTGCCGCGCGGCGTCGGCCCGCGGCACACGCTCTGGCACGAGAGCGGCCACCTGCACGTGCTCACGGAGTATTCGGCAGAGATCTTCACGCTGCGCTTTGACGAGTCGGGTGCGCTGAAGGTGCTGACGGCCGCGCGGGCGACGGCGGACTCGCTCGAAGACGGCGACACCGGGGCCGAGATCGCGATCGGCGACCGCCGGGACCGCCTGTACGCGGGCATCCGCGGAACGAACCGGGTGGCGACGCTCGAGGTGCGCGGTGACGGAAGTGAGCTCCGGGCGATCGGCGATGTCGAATCGGGTGGCAATTGGCCGCGCCACCACATCGTCGACGGTCAGCTGCTGCATGTCGCCCACCAGTTCTCCGGCGACGTCGCCACACATCGCCTTGACGAGCGCACGGGGATCCCGCAGACGCTCGTCGGCACGGTGGAAACGGGAAGCGCCACGTGCCTGGCGCCCGCGCAGAGGAGCGCCGGAGTATGACAGTTACCTTTCCCGAACGGCGCTCTCTGATCGGGAGCCTCGTGCGACTCGACCCGCTCGTCGATTCCGACGCGGAGGAGCTCTTCGCCGCCATCGTGCGCCCCGACGTGTATGAGTTCGGCTACGGCGGCGGGATCGCCGGGATGCCGCGGGACGCAGCGGCGTTCGCGGACGAGCTGAGCAGCCACTATCCGTTCTCCACCGGCATCCCGTTCACCGTACGCCTTGTCGCCGGACCGGATGCCGGGCGAATTGTGGGAACGACATCGCTCGGCGACATCGACACGACGAATCGCGGCGCCCACATCGGGTGGACCGCCTATGATCCAGCCGTGTGGGGCACCGGAGTGAACCCCGAGTGCAAGCTGCTCCTGCTGTCGCTCGCCTTCGATTCGGGGTTCGAACGGGTGAAAATTCAGACGGATGCTGTCAACGCGCGGTCCCGGGCCGCTATTGCGAAGCTGGGGGCGGCGTTCGAGGGTGTCCTGCGGCACCACCGCCTGCGCGCCGACGGTACATGGCGCGATACCGCCGTGTACTCCGTCCTCGCCGACGAGTGGCCCGAGGTGCGCGCGGGGCTGCAGCAGCGGCTGGAGAAAGCGACGCCGCCTCAGCTCACGCACGACTGACCCCGGGCGACAGCCTGACGGGAACTCACGACCCGACTGGATGAGGGAAACCCGATGCAGCATGCGGCGGCGACAGGATTCTGCGTGATCGTGTGCTGAACCTCACGTCTGGCGTGATCTGCAACCGGAGGATGACGCAGATCACTCCAGCGCGCGATGTGCTCACGCTCGCGGATGACGAGCATTGAATCATGAGCATTCACAATGATCCTGCCAACGGCGTTTCACCCGCAGCTGTGGCGCCCGTTCTGGCGGCAGAGAACCTGCACAAGAACTACGGTCCGGCCCGGGCCCTTGGCGGCGTCAGCCTTGCCGTCGCGGCGGGGGAGTCCGTCGCCATCATGGGAGCGTCCGGCTCCGGAAAGACGACGCTTCTGCACGCGCTCGCCGGGATCATCCGGCCAGACGCCGGCGCCGTGACATTCCGGTCGATCGCGGGGCCGGTGCGCGTCGACGAACTCAGTGAGAAGGAGCGGTCGCGCCTGCGTCGCGAGTCATTCGGCTTCGTCTTTCAGCAGGGGCTGCTGCTGCCCGAGCTCACAGCGCTCGAGAATGTTGCGCTGCCGCTCATGATGGTCGGCTACCCGCGCCGTGAGGCCGAGGGTCGCGCGATGCACTGGCTGCACCTGATGGGCCTGGCCGGCTTCGAAGCGCGCCGCATCGGCGAACTCTCCGGCGGCCAAGCACAGCGCGTGGCGATCGCTCGAGCCCAGGTGACGGGCGCGACGGTGATCTTCGCCGATGAGCCGACCGGGGCTCTCGATTCGGCGACAGGCGACGACGTCATGTCGGCGCTTCTCGACTCCACTGTCGGGCAGGGCAACACACTTGTCGTCGTCACGCACGATGAAACTGTGGCCGCGCGCTGCTCGCGCACCATACGCATGCGAGACGGGATGCTGCAGCAGGCAGCATCCCAAGCGGCACCCCAGGCAGTTCCGCACGCGGCGCAGCCATACGCTGCACCGCAGTCTTCCGCGCAGTGGCCCGGAGCACAGCAGCCTCCTGCGCAGTGGCCCGCAGCACAGCAGCCTCCCGCAGCGCCCGTGCAGGCGGCCCCGCAGAACGGCGCCCAGTTTCTCGGTGCAGGATGGAGCCAGCAATGACCGCCGTCGCTACGCCTCCCGCAGCATCCGCCGCCCGTCAGGGCCGCATGCCTGTGGCACGGCTCACCTGGATGCTCGCCCGCCCCGGTGCGCAGAGCCCGGCCACGATCGTGCTCCCCACCATCGCGTTCGCCGTGACGACGGCCCTGCTGCTGATCGTCTCGGGCGGAGTGACGATGTTCTGGGGCTGGACGAGCCCGGATGCCGAGCTCTACAAGGTGCTCAGCGTGCTCGCGCTCGCGCTCCTCGTCGTTCCACTCGCGTCGCTCGGAGGGGCTGCCGCGAGGCTTTCCGCCCGCCGTCGCGATGACCGCCTTGCCACCCTGCGCCTGCTCGGGGCGACGCCGAGCGCCGTGATGCGCATGACGGTCCTTGAATCGACGGCCGTCGCCGTCACCGGTGCGCTCGCCGGCGTCGTCCTCTATGTCGCGGCCATGCCGCTCGTCGGTCTCATCCCGTTCGGCGGAGAGCCGATCGGCGCGGCTTCCTTATGGGTCGGCGTTCCGATGATCCTGGCCGTGATCGCGGGTGTCGCCGTGATCGCAGCACTCAGCAGCGTGATCGGTCTGCGCCAGGTGGTCATCTCGCCCCTCGGAGTCCGCACACGGCAGCAGCCGCAACGCGTGCACTGGGTGCGCATCCTGATCGGAGCCGTTGCCATCATCGGCGGCTTCAGCCTTCTGCAGGGCCTGGGCGTTCTCGGTGACATGACAGCGGTTGTCGTCGTCATCGCCGTCGCGTTCGGGGGAGGCGTCGCCGTTCTCGGCCTCATCGGCCCCTGGGCGGTGAGCGTTCTCGCCCGGGTGCAGCTGCGCTCCGCGAAGACGCCGCAGAAGCTCATCGCTGCCCGTGGCATCCTCGACAACCCAAAGGCCGCCTGGCGTCAGGTCTCCGGCGTCGCGATGACGAGCTTCGTCGCGGTCGTGGGTGGGGCGGGCACGGCGCTGGCCGTGACAGCATCCGCTTCGGCCAACCCGCAAGACGCCGTGTTGTTGCTCGACATCCGCACCGGCATCCTGATCACCCTCATCGCGTCGTTCCTCATGGTCGCCTGCTCGGCCGGCGTCAACCAGGCGGCCGAGGTGCTCGACCGCCGTGAAACCTGGGTCAACCTTGACCGGGTCGGAATGCCGCGCTCGACGATGGAGGCCACCCGCACACGGCAGGTCTTCGTGCCGCTCGTGTTCGTGGCGCTGCTGTCGGCGGTCGTCGGCGGTGTGCTTGTGTTCCCGCTTCTCGGCATCTCGCTCATTCTCGCTCCCGTGTCGCTGCTCGTGATCGCTGTGTGCTTCGTCGCCGGTTTTGCGCTTGTCGGTGCGGCCGTGGCCTCGACAAGACCGGTGCTGTCGCGCGTGCTCGCACAGCCGGAGCGTGTGTGACGGCTAGGCTTGGGGCATGTCAGACACCGACGCCACAGCCGAACTCGACCGACTGCGCAAGAGCATTGACAACATCGATGCGGCGCTCGTGCATCTGCTGGCCGAGCGCTTCAAATGCACGCAAGAGGTTGGTGCACTCAAGGCCAAGTACGACATGGCCCCCGCGGATCCCGCGCGGGAGTCGCGGCAGATTGCACGGCTGCGGGAACTCGCTGCCGACTCCGATCTCGATCCCGAATTCGCCGAAAAGTGGTTCACCTTCGTGGTGTCCGAAGTGATCCACCATCACGTGAAGATCGCGCGAGGCGAATAGCGTCGTGACCCCCACCCGAGGCAGGCGCACAGTCGTGGTGACGGGTGCGAATGCCGGCCTGGGGTTCTGGACGACGCTGAGCCTCGCACGATCGGGCGACCGCGTCGTCATGGCCTGCCGCAGCAAGCAGCGGGCGGATGCCGCGGCGGCAGCGATCCGCGCGCGGGCCCCCGACGCCGAACTGCCGTTCGTCGAGCTCGACACGGCTGACCTGGCCTCGGTCGAGCGCGCCGCCGAGCAGCTGAACCAGCTGGAGCGCATCGAGGTGCTCATCGAGAACGCCGGTATCGTGCACACACCGGCGCGGCGGCAGCAGACCGTCGATGGCCTCGAACTCGTGGCCGCCACCAACGTCTTCGGTCATGTCGCGCTGACCGCCGCCGTGCTGCCCACACTTCTGCACACGCCCGGATCGCGTGTCATCACGCTCGGCAGCCTCACGACGCTGTGGCCCTGGCCCGGCCTCGACGACCCGCAGTCCGAGCGCTTCTACAACGGGCTCCTCGCATATGCGCGCTCGAAGGTGATGCTGCAGTCGTTCGGATTCGAGCTGGATCGTCGGCTCGCAGCATCCGGTGCTCTTGTGCGCTCCCTCGTGGCGCATCCGGGCTACTCGAACTCGGGGCGGACGCCGCGTGTGCCGAACGTCAACGAACCGGGGCGTGCCAAACGCTTCCGCGATAACCTGCAGGCCGCCGTCGCTCAGGGAAAACACCGTGGAGCGTTGCCGGTTGTGGCCGCTGCAGACGACCCATCGCCGCCCCCGTCGCCCGCGTTTTACGGCCCGAAAGGGTTGCTGAAGGGCGCTCCCGTGCGGGCTGTGCCCGTCCCGATCACGACGGATCGCAGCGTCGCGTTTGCCGTCTGGGCCGAGGCCGAGCGGGCAACCGGCGTGATCTTCGCGCTGTGAGCGCATGGGCAGTCCTCCACCGTGCTGAGCACGAGCGTCGCCGTTATGCTGTCTGCGGGCGACGCATGATGGGTCCGTGTGCGGTGCCGGGGAGGAATGAGTGACGGTTGCGGATGGACGGCGCGCTCGGCGCGAGGCCGAGCAGCGAGTGCAGACATTGAGGGATCCGGTAGCAGAGAAAGCGGCGGAACGCGCGCGTCGTCGTGAGGAGTATGCCGAGGCTCTGCTCAGTGCTGACCAACTCGGCGTCGTCGCAGCATCGGCCGGTCGACGCTCCATGGCTTACCTCATGGACATCGTCTGCTATCTGATCGTTGCGTCGCCCGGGTTCACCGCCGCGTGGTTCTTGATCGCCGATGCGAACTGGGCGCGGCCCGGCATCGAGGTGCTCACGAAGCAGCCGAACTTCCTGCTCCTGAGCATCGTCATGCTCGGCGGCATGCTTCTCGGCTGGATCTTCATCCTCGTCGAGGTTGGACTCCACGGGCTGAAAGGGGTCACGATCGGCAGGGCGCTCGCTGGCATCCGGTCAGTGAGCGTCGTGAAGATGCGCAAGCCCGGGTTCTGGCGCATCGTGCTGCGCACACTCATTCTGCAGGCGGCCAACGTCGTGCTTCCGCTGCTCGGACCGGCGGTGTTTCTCAGCTCATCGCTGTGGAGCGACCGAGGCATCGGCTGGCTCGACAGAGTGTCGAAGAGCCGAGTCATCGATATCCGTCTCGGGCTTAACCCCATGGATCTCAAGGCCCTGCGCCGAGCGGAACGTCGGATCGCCCGCCCCGAGCGCGTCGTGGAGACCGATCTGCCGGCCCTGGACTCCGCAGCTGCCGACAGCCACTTTGCTCCGGGCGAGCGCTCACGCCTAAGCGTCGTCGGCGAGAACCCGATCCTCCCGCCCGGTGACAGCCGCGAAGAGTGGGCTCCCGGCGCTCGTCCGGCGCCCGAGCCTCCGGTGCCCAGCGTTCCAGCGCCCGCCGTGGCGGAGTCCGCTCCGCCAGCATCCTCGATTTCAGAAGCGACGGTCTCCGCCTCAGCGCCTGCTCCTGCTCCGATTCCGGAACCCACGCCCGCACCCGCACACGAAGAAGCGTCTGATGGACCGGTGCCCCAGACTGAGGCACTCGAATATGTCGTTGAAGGGGCGGGCGTCTCGATCGGCATCACCGAGGCACCGGCGATTGTCGGGCGCAATCCCGAGGCGCAGGAGGGCGAACGCGTGAACCTTGTCGCTGTGAATGACCCGTCGCATTCGATGTCGAAGACACACGCCCTCTTCGGCGCCGCAGACGGTGGCGTCTGGGTGGAGGACCGCGGCTCGTCGAACGGAACAGTCGTCGTGCATCCGGATGGCAGCGAGCACCCCGTCGCACCGTTCGTGCCGACGTGGTTGAGCGGCAGCGTGGTCAAGTGCGGCGACTGTGAATTCCGAGTTCTCGTGAAGGGAGTGCGGTCATGAAGCTGAAGCTCGTCCTTCGCCGCGAGAACGGCTCAACGTCAGACGTTGTCGTCACAGCAGATTCAACGGCGACCGTCGGTGACGTCGCGCGCACGTTCCTCCACGATGACCCCAACCTCGCGTTGGCCCCCTGGGCGGGCGAAGACGTGACGTTGGCTGCGTCGTCGCCCGACGGCAGTCAGCGCGTGACTCTTGATCCCGGCAGCCCGATCGGCGAGGCCGCGCTGGGCTCGGGATTCGACGTCGCCATCGTCGATTCCGCAACGCGCACGGACGAAACTGCGGCGGCCGTTCTCACGATTCTGAGCGGGCCGGATGCTGGTCGCGAGACTCTCCTTGCTGAAGGCAGCGGGACGATCGGGCGAGATCCAGACGCCACGGTCACAATCAACGATCCGATGGTGTCAAAGAAGCACGCGCGCATTGAGATCACGGCGGCCGGAACCGAGATCGTCGATCTCAACTCCGCAAACGGCATCCTTGTCGATGGCGGGCTCGTTCCACGTCTGCGCATGACCGAGGGCCGTCAAGCGACGCTCGGAGACACCGTGATCTCCGTAACCCCGCTCAACGACACGGATGCTGGTGAGCGTGCGATCATCGAGCGCGGCGGGCTTCTTGCCTTCAACCGCTCGCCGAGAGTGGAAGTGCGTTATCTCGGCGAGGAGATGCCGGCGCCTGAGGTGCCGAAGGAAAAGGAACCCCGCCCATTCCCCTGGATCATGATGATCGCACCCGTGCTCATGGGCGGATTCATGTTTGCGATGACAAAAAATCCCATGACTCTCGGGTTCATCGCCATGGCACCCATGATGATGATGGGGAACTTCTTGATGCAGAGTTCCCGCACATCGAAGAAGCAGCAGAAAGAGATCTTCGACTTCGAACTTCAGCTCGAAGCCATGGAAGATCGGCTGGTGGACGAAGAGCCTCAGGAACGCCTGACCCGACTGCGAGAGAGCCCATCGGTCGCCGAGATCTTCGACGAGGCGCAGCAGCTTGGCCCGATGCTGTGGACGCGTCGGCCGGAGCACTGGAACTTTCTTGACCTGCGGCTCGGAATCGGGCCCATGCCGAGACGATTGACCGTTGGGGACCTCGAGAAAGAGGGCGGCATCGAGGACTACCGGGTTCGTCTGAAGACTCTTCAATCACGATTTGAGCAGATTGCGCATGTGCCGGTCGTTGAGAATCCCCACGTCGCTGGTGCCCTGGGCATCTGCGGAGCGACAAACGCCGTCTGCGACACCGTGCGGGCACTCGGTGTGCAGCTCGCGGGCCTGCATTCTCCCTCTGAAGTGACGTTCGCCGCGCTGACGAGCACGGGGATTGCGAGTGAGTTCGAATGGCTCAAATGGATGCCGCATACGACGTCTCCGCACAATCCGCTGGGGGACTTTCCTCTTGCGGACAACCCGGCAACGGGAACGGCGCTGCTCAACGCGCTCGAGGGGCTCGTTGCGGAGAGGATTGGCGACATGCGAAGCAGCGATGTCGCCCGTGGTGCTCACGCGGATGAAGAATCGGCCGCGCATCGCGGCACGATGGTCGGCGACGACAAGCTGGCGTCGGATTTCGAGCCCGAGACTCCGGTTCTCATCATGTTCATCGATAACGATGTCGACGTCGACCGCGCGCGTCTCGTGCAGCTGATCGAGAGGGCTGCGGAAGCGAGAATCTACGCGATCTGGATGGCCCCGACCATTGAGGCTCTCCCCGCGGCCTGTCGCACGGTCGTGGACGTGGCGAGCGGTCTTCACCACGCGCAGGTCAGCTTCGTTCGGCAGGGGCGCACAGTCGACGACGTGGATGTCGAGGGCGTCTCTCAGCACTATGCGACGGTGCTGGCACGGAGACTGGCTCCTGTTGTCGATGCGGGTGCGGTGATCGCCGATTCGAGCGATCTGCCGCGCAGCGTGTCACTGCTGAGCCTGACAGGAACCGACTTGGCCGACGACCCGCAGGCGGCCATCGAGCGCTGGAGTCAGAACGCGTCGATCATCGATCGCAGTGGCTCTGCCCCCGTTCGGCGGAAGCGAGCGGGCACGTTGCGTGCCCTCATCGGGCAGGGGTCTCCGGACGCCATGCACCTTGATCTTCGCGTTCAGGGTCCGCACGCCCTGGTGGGCGGAACGACTGGATCGGGTAAGTCAGAGTTCCTGCAGGCCTGGGTGCTGGGGATGGCTGCGGAATACAGCCCCGACCGCGTGACGTTTCTCTTCGTCGATTACAAGGGCGGTTCCGCGTTCGCAGAATGCGTCAACCTGCCCCACTGCGTGGGACTGGTCACCGACCTCAGCCCGCACCTTGTGCGTCGAGCGTTGACGAGCCTGCGTGCTGAATTGCACTATCGCGAGCATGTGCTGAATCGGAAGAAGGCTAAGGACCTCCTGGAACTCGAGAAGCGGGGTGACCCCGAGTGCCCACCCGCCCTCGTGCTGGTGATCGATGAGTTCGCCGCACTGGCCGGAGAAGTTCCCGAGTTCGTCGACGGAGTCGTCGACATTGCGCAGCGGGGCCGTTCCCTCGGCATCCATCTGATCATGGCGACCCAGCGACCCGCTGGCGTCATCAAAGACAACCTTCGCGCCAACACGAACCTGCGTGTTGCCCTGCGCATGGCCGATGAGAGCGACTCGAAAGACGTCGTCGGCGACCCCATCGCGGGAACGTTCGACCCGACCATTCCGGGGCGTGGGATCGCCAAGACTGGACCGGGCCGGCTGATCCCCTTCCAATCGGGCTATGCCGGCGGATGGACGTCAGACGAGCCGGAACAAAGTGTCGTGGATGTCGCCGAATTCCACTTCGGAACGCTCACCCCGTGGGAATCGGACGTCGAGAACGACGCGCATGAAGAAGAGGAGGATTTGGGCCCCAACGATCAGGCACGAATGGTCGCGACGTTTGTATCAGCGGCAAAGGACCAGAACATACCGGCCCCGCGCCGACCGTGGCTCGACGATCTGCCGGCAACCTATGATCTGCTGGAGCTCTCTCATCGTTCCGATGAGGCGCTCGTCTTAGGGGTCAGTGATCGACCGGAGAAGCAGGCACAGGAGCCGAGCTACTTCTACCCCGACCGCGATGGGCATATGGCGATCTATGGCACGGGGGGAACGGGCAAGACAGCCCTGCTGCGTACGTTCGCCATCAGCTCGGTACTCGGCGATCAAGGCGGACCCGTCCATGTGTACGGTATGGATTTCGGCACCGGGGCGCTGCGCTCGATCGAGGCGCTGCCGCATGTCGGATCCGTTGTGCCGGGAGACGATTACGAGCGCATCTCCCGCCTCCTGAAGATGCTGCGCGGTGAACTCAATCGCCGGTCAGAGGAGTTCTCGAACGTTAACGCCGGCAGCATCTCCGAATACCGAGAACTCGCGGGCGTCCCCGGTGAGCCCCGAATCCTCGTGCTGCTCGACGGCTTCGGTGGTTTCCGGTCGGAGTACGAGACCACGCTCGCACGTGCGCCGCTCTATAACGCATTCATCCGGCTTCTCGGCGAAGGCCGCCCGCTGGGGATGCACGTCGTGCTGACGGCCGATCGGAGCGGGAGCGTCCCGAGTGCCGTGACGGCGGCGATTCAGCGCCGCACCGTTCTGCGGCTGCCCGACCCGGCCTCGTATCAGCTCCTGGGCGCGCCGAAAGACGTGCTCGACGAAAGCTCGCCTCCGGGACGTGCCGTCATCGACGGCTACGAGACGCAACTGGCCGTGATCGGCGGGACAGCGAACGTGTCTGAGCAGACTCGGGCGACCGAATCGCTGGCCACGGATCTGGAGGCTCGAGGAGTCAGCAAGGCTCCTGAGGTCGGCGCGCTGCCGAAGGAAGCGCCGATTGGCGACATGCCGGAAGCTGTCAATGATCTCCCGGTCGCGGGAGTTTCGGAGGAGACGCTGGCTCCGTGTGGATTCGAGCCGATCGGAACATTCCTCATCGGTGGGCCCCCACGAAGCGGCAAAACGAACACGCTTCGAGCGCTATCGCGAACGATCAAGGCGTGGGATCCGAGCGCAAAGCTTTTCCACATCGCCGGTCGGCGCGCAAAGCTCGCCGATGACATGGAGTGGACGCGGAGCGCTGTGCGCTCGGACGATGTCGTCGAGCTTGTGAAAGAGCTCACGGAGATCGTCAGTGACGAAGAGATCACGGACACATTGGTCATCGTTGTCGAGAATCTTACGCAGTTCAGCGGATCGGCAGCTGATAAACCGCTCGCGGAGCTCGCGAAGAAGGTCAACCGCAGCGATCATGTGCTGATCACCGAGGCGGACGTCGCTAACTTGTCGTCGGGAATTGGTCTCATCGGGGAGATGAAGGCAGGTCGTGCCGGAATTATTCTGAAACCGGACACACACGACGGCGACACGATTTTTAAGGCGCCGTTCCCGCGCGTAGCGCGTCATGAGTCGCCGGAAGGTCGCGGGTTCATGGTTCAGAACGGTCAGGTCCTGCGGGTGCAGGTCCCGCTTGTCGTGCCGTGATCAATAACGTTCGGGGAGTAGTCCCCATCGCTACAGAGCTTCAACTTGGCTACCGTATAGACAGAACCGCGTGCGAGAACTGAGAGGGGAGCGCTCACGTCATGGGGCTATTTCACATGGACTTCGGCGAGATGGACGCCACCGCCAAGGTGCTCGAAGACGGGGGCGAGTCGATGGTGACCACGGTCGATGATCTGCTGCGCGAGGTCGAAGAGCTCCTCGGCGTGGGGTTCGTGACGGAAGTCGCGTCCGAACGATTCGGAGAGGGATACCGGAACCTGTCGTCTGGCCTCGTTCAGGCGCTAGGCGGTCTCGCTGACATGGCGACGGGGCTTCGCACAATTGCTGAGAAATCTGGCGAGTTCGACCACAAGCTTGCGGAGGGGTGACGCATTAATGGTTGGCAAGATATGGCTTAACATGCAGGATCTCGAGGTCGTTGATAACGGCTTGAGAATTGCGATTACCGACTTTGCTGAGGTAGCGGACAGGAACAAAGATGTCGCTGACGAGGTGGGGACGCCGTATAACCGAAGAGCCCTGGCAGACAAAGTGCGGGACTTCGAGAAGGATTGGAATGACAATCGGCAAGAGCTCTCTGATGCCCTCGGCAAGTTGAGAGAGCATCTGCACGGCATCATCGAGGCGTATTACGACTACGACGGGAACCTGGGCTCCCAGCTCGATACGCAAGAGCGTCAGGCCCTCTCGAATCCCGCGCCGGACAATAGTCTTCCACCCGGCCAGTATTTAGTCTGATCTCGAACGAAGGAAGTGATTTCACCCCATGGATTACTTGGGCAACCTCTCTCCGAAGGGTAATGAGCTCATGCCTTCGGAGGGCGACGCTGACACGATTGATGTGCGTGGCGCGTATCTGCGTGATCTAGGCGAGAGCATGGAGAAGACGGCGGGTTATCTGGAGCAGATTGGCCAGGGAACGACACAGATTAGTGAAGCGGTCGATAAGATCCGCGAGTCTGCGTCCGAGATTCATGGCGAGCTCAGCCAGGCGGCTACGCGATACAGCGGGACGGGCAACGCGCTTGTTGCGTACGCAGACGTTCTGCGAGCCGCGAAACGCAACATGGATCCGCTCATCGAAGAAATCCAGACCGCTCAGACGAGCGTGTCGACGGCTGTCGAGACTCAGAGCGACGCTCAGAGCGCAGTCTCTGACAACAACACGACGTGGTTCTGGGAGGAAGAAGCCACGGATGCTGAGAAAGCCGCGGCGCAGAGTGACCTCGATGACGCCGAATCAACCCTCAGCACTGCGCGGTCGACGCTTGACGGATTGTGGGCGGAGTATGATGCTCACTTCGCCACGTGGGAAGAAGGTTACGACGAGGCTGTCAACGGTATTGAGACGGCGATCACCGAGGCCGACAACAACGACGGCTGGTTTGCTGACCTGATGAAGATCTTGAATGCGATCTGCATCGTCCTGGCTGTCGTTGCGCTCTTCGTCTCAGGCCCGATCGCCGGCGCGATTCTGATTATCACGACTGTTGTCGCGGTCGTCCAGTTGGCCAGCGATATCTACGACCTTTCTCAAGGGGAAGGGTCATGGGGAGATGTCATTGTCGGCGCCGTCGGAATCCTTCCGTTCGGACGAATGACCCGTGTTCTTGGACGAGGACGCAGTGCTTACTCGGCTGCTCGGGGAGCAGGCCGTGAGAGTTTCACCGGAGGAATGCGCGCATTCGGCAGAGGTTCTGGTCGGCAGACGGTTCAAGAGGCTAGCGGCGCGTGGCGCAGTACCCTGGCAGGTCCGAGCCCGCGATCGTTGCCCACGCGAAACCCTCTCACAGGGGTGATAGACGAGGGAAGCCGTGTGCCTGTAGCGCCCACGCCCATGAACCGCTTGACCGATCACGTATACAACTTGACCAACCCGCAAAACGTAGGGGAAGCGATCGACAATGCCTCGACGATAAACGGCTACTACAACACCACCAGAGACACCGTCGAAAATTATGTGACCAACAGACCGTATAACGAAGCCAATGCCGGATACTGATGGGCATGCGGCGCACCGTGAGGGCGGCGCAGACACTGACCTGAGAACCGAACTGAAGAACGACGTCCCCGAGAAACGTCGCTCGACTATAACGTACTCGCTGCTCTTTCCGCCGGGTTGGAAGCGCTTTGCCGTCGACGCGGAAGCGGAGAGGACATTCGTCGACAGCCTCAAGCAGGTGTTTCAGCCGCGCGGACAGGCAAAAGACTACATGTATTACCGGGCGCTGACGCACCGGCTGTTCGTGGATATGAAAAAGCGTCGCGCCTCCTCGATTCATCTTCCGATCAAACCAGTCGAGGGCACTTTCCTTCCGGCGTCCATGGTGGTCCTGCCCGCACCGATCAGCGGTGCGCATCAACTTGACGATTTTCGAAATCGATTGACAAAGCGCTTTGAGCTTGAGGAGAGTTCAGAGAACGGACTTGCCATCTGGCGGTGGGAGGAGCAGCAGTCGACGTCGTCCGAGGGTGATTTCGGGGTCGGTGCTCTGACTATTCACCACCTCTTTGAAGCACCAAAGGCTACAGGGCGTGCGCCGCTGATGCTGAGTGCGACCTTGCTCGTGCCGCCTGGAGAAGAGAAGAGCGAGCTTATTGGCATCGTCAGCGAACTTTTCGATGCCATTGCCGGTACGTTCAGATGGGTACAGAGATCATGACGACCGAGAGCGAATCTCTCAGCGACTTTGATGACGACGCGTGGATCGAAGTCCCCGTGCAGTTTCCTTTCGGCCCATTTCGTACAGCCGAACAATGGGTGAACGGGATTACGTTTCAAGCGACTGACGGGCTTCCTGGGGAAGACGAGTTGCGCGATCATACAGAGCGAGCGGCACGTGTCGTCGTGCAGGTCGGCCATCGGCTGGCCTCGCGCAAGTTCTGGTACTTTCCCCGCGAGTTCGGGACGGAGACGGTCGCGCACAGCTACGTCATGGAATATGACGGGGTCTCGTCTGTCGAGGAACTGTTGATCGGTGATGCTCGTGAGTACTCTGCGCCCCAGGTTGTCGAACACGAGTCAGTCTCAGACAAACGTATTGTGAGCGTGGCTCACACGATCCCCCTCAAGGTTGAGGGGGACGAGGCGAAAGTCGCTGGAAGCCTGCGACTCGCACGAGTCGAAGATGATGTGCTGGTTATCGTGGATATCGTTGATCTGCGTGCTCACATGATTGGTGTGGTTTTCGACGACGCCGTAGCGCTAGCTGGTAGTCTGGCCGCCGATTAGAAGGAGCTTATGAACGACGTCCGTTCAGATTGGCAGGAGATTCTTCGGCAGGTTCCGGGGTCCGCGAACGTTGCGTCGACGTTGGATAGCGACGGAATCGCCCTCGGATACGCGCAGGCCATGCCGTCGTGGTCATCTCCAACCCAACTTCTCACAGCGCTTCGGGCACCCGTTGCTGGCAAGTCGGAGCGCAAAATTATCAACGTTCTTCAGGGCGACCTCGATCGTCGAATGTCGATTGCGCGCAAAGACGCGAATAGGCCGAAGAAGATCGCCTTGGTGACCGTCATGATCCTGTTCACAGTCGCCGTCGGGGTGTTTTTCCTTCCGAGCTCCGTGAGCGATCTCGACGACTATTTTCTCGACATCGGAGTGCCGACGGTGATCATCGGACTTCTCGGTATTGCATCGCTGCTCGCGAACGGTGTTGTCGAAAAGCGGAGCGCGCCTCGCTCCCTTCCCTACGCAGCGGGTTTGTTCATCGTCTACGGGCTGCTGTACGCGCTTGGTGCTGTGATGCTGAGCATTCATGTTTCGAACTACGGTTACTGGTTCGTGCCTGGAGCAACCGTTGGAGTTGTCTGCGCTGCAGTCACCGCTGTGGGATACATCGCCCTTTTCTTGTGGACGAGGAAACGACAGACTCTGATCCAGGCGTTACACGGTGATACGCCTGAAGGTCGGGAATTCGATGCCGCGCTCGGCGAGCACATTGTGAAGATTTTGAGTAAGCGAGACAGCCTCGATGTAGACGATCTTCGCCGCCGCACGAGCGAGGGCGTGAGACAGCTGCATGACAGCGGACAAATTACGACCGAAGCGGCAGTTTCGATGCTGCGCGAGATCGTCAGACCCTTAGATTAGGCCGCATGTGGGGACTCCTCCCCATTGGCAGGATTGCGCCCGCACGGTTAACTGGGTGCCAGACGTTGAAAATAACGAGAAGGAGTTGCCAGAATGGCTTTTCACTTTAGTCACGAACAGGTTGAGGCTACGGCCGGCGCACTCGACACGGGCGCAGAGAACCTCCGAGGTGAGCTGACGACGCTTCTGGGCAAGGTCGAGGACCTTCTCGGAGAGGGCTTCGTCACCGAGGTCGCATCGGAGCGTTTCGGTGAGGGCTACCGTGAGCTGAACTCCGGTATTGACCAGGCGATCAACGGCATCAATGAGATGGGGACGTCGCTGCGTCAGAAGTCCAGCAGCGTCGGCGACTTCGACGCCACCGGAATTTGATTCGGCATTAGTCGAATCCTCGGTTCAGCCGAAACCTGAACTGCCAGGGCCCGGCCCGGTATTGTTTACCGGAGCCGGGCCCTTTGTCATGCCTGATGCCACACGGAATCACAGCCGAGTGTGGGCGTGGCGCTGCCATCAGGCCGGTGCAGCGGCCACGAGCCTTCGGGCCGAGACTGTGCGTTTCAGTGCGATGCTGAGCGTCGTGATCGCGACGCTGCCGAGCAGCCAGACCGCGAGGGCCACGATCGCCGCGCCCATTCCCGGAGTGCCGATGAGCATGGCGCTCAGTGCATCTCGTGCTGGGCTGACCGGCAGCATCCCGAATATCTGATCGAGCATGCCGGGAACTGTCGAGATGACCCCCGTGGCGAGGGCGAGTACGCCGACGATCATCGAGAGGAAGCGTCCGGTTCCGCCGAGTACGGCGACCAGCGACTGGTTGACGGCGGCAAAGGATGCTCCGATGAGTGCGGCTATGCCGGCGAAGCCGAGACCCTCGGTGACGCTCAATCCCTGTGCGATGCTGACGACGATCGAGACGAGGACGCCCTGTACGACACCGAGGATGAGTCCCGGCAGTGCCGAGCGCAGCATGAGGGCGAACGACGAGCGCGTGGATCCGAGGGCCGAGCGCGGAGTTGCGCGCAGCAGGAAGAACGTGGCGAGAGCACCGAGCCACAGGGCGATCACCGCGTAGAGCGGAACGCCGCCGGAGCCGAAGGAGAATCCGGCGTTCTCGCTGTCGTCTGTGGAGACCGGGTCGGCAACCACGTCGGCGAGCGAGCTGCGTTCTGAGTCGCTGTAGTTGGGGATCTGATCGACGGCTTGGTCAAGCCCGTCGGCGAGGGAGCCCGCGCCATCGCTCAGTTCGGCCGTGCCGTCGCCGAGCTTCGTCATCGCCTCGCTCAGTGAGACGACGCCGCCGGTGTACTGCTCGATACCCGTCGCGTACTGGGTGGCACCGGTCGAGAGCTGTTCTGCGCCGGAGCCGAGCTGGCCGGCACCGCCCGCAAGTTGTGAGGCGCCGCCCGAGAGTTTCTCAAGGCCGGCAGACAGGCTCGTGGCACCGGACGAGAGCTTGCTGGCGCCCGACTGCGAGGCGGCGGCGCCGTCTGCCAGCTTCGTAATTCCACCGGTGAGATCTCCGATGTTGTCGTTGAACTTCGTCAGGCCACCAGAGATCTGAGTGGCGGCAGAACCGAGTTCTGTCACATCAGCGGTGCCGCTTCCGTCTTCGTCCGCGGTCGCCGTGGCGGTGACCGTCGCTGCAAGCGTCTGGCATGCCTCAGCATCCCCGTCTGTACATTTCGTAGCGAGGGGAGCCATTTGATCGGTCAGCATCGATGTGACTTCGTTGACTCCAGCCGACATAGCATTGGCGCCATCGGCCAGGTCTTGTGTCTGTCCGGGGAGCTCAGCGCTCTGTGCCTTCAGCGCGTTGAGTCCATCAACGAGGCCTTGCAAGCCGGCACTCAGACCGCTCGCACCGTTGGCAAGTCCCGCCGCGCCCTCCGCAGACTGAGCTGCGCCGTCGGCAAGATCACTGGCCCCCGAGGACAGATCGCTCGCGCCATCCGCGATCCCCGATGCGCCATCGGCAAGGCCCTCGGCCCCCGTCACGAGATCGTCCGAGTTGTCTGCAAGCTCACTCGCGCCGTCCGCCGCCTGACTCATGCCGTCCGACAGCTCCGTCGTCCCGTCGGCAAGGTCACTGGCACCATCGGCCGCCGTTCCCAGCTGGTCGTGCAGCGTGTTGAAGCCAAGGAAGACGTTGTCGAGATAGTTCGTCGTCAGGTTCGTGCCGAGAACATCTGCTGCCGTCGTCGTGACAGCCTGGCTGATCGCATCGTCGATGAGTCGCGCTTTGTCGCTCGTCGTGACATCGATCACGGCCTGCTCAGCTTTGTCAGCATCCCCCGCTGTTGACGTCGCCGCCTCAGAGAAGTTCTCGGGAATCGTGACGACCGCCGCGTACGTCCCGTCCTTCAGGCCGTCACTCGCGCCATCGGCGTCCGTGACCTCCCACGTGTAGTTGGTGTCTTCATCGTCGCTTCCGACGAGGCCGGCACCCAACTGACGCCCCAGCGGAACGGTCTGACCGTTCACCTCGACAGGCTCATCGTTGTTGACGATCGCCGCCTTGACCGAGTCGAGGCGGTCGCTCGGGTTCCACAGCGCCCAGACGAGAAGACCGGCGATCATGAACGGCACGAGCAGCAGACCCACAAGCGTCAGGGGCCGCACACGTTTCGATCCGTCAGTGCGTTCGATTGTCGAGAAGGGGTTGCTCATACGGATGCCTCCGAGACGAGAGAGCGAGAGGAAAGGTCGTCGACGCAGGTGTCGTCGTCGATGAAATCGAGATCGGATGCTGCGCCGCAGCCCAGCACGATGGTCGGCGCATCTCGGCCCGACCGTGCGTTCGCGATCTGTGCGATAAGCCGTTCGCGTTGGGCAGGCTCGGTCACGTGGTCGAAACCGTCGATGGCGATCAGCCGCGGCTTCTCGGCCAGGGCGGTCTGCACATCGGTGATCGGCTGCGCCGAGGCGCTGAGAGAGATGTATCCGGCCGTGCGGCGCACCGCCGATGCACGTGACGGGATCACGAGGCTGTTCACCTTGATCGTTCCGGACGCGTTTGGCAGGCGACCGGTGATCGCGAGCAGCGTTGCCGTGACGGCACGTGCGCTGTCGCCGCGGACGGCGTGAACCGTGCCGGAGGCGATGCGCATGCTGGTGGGCCGCAGAATCTCTTCGCCCTTGACGGTGAGCGAAAGATCGTCTGCCGCGACAGCGAGGTCGGCGTCGGGAGCCGGCCACTCGGCAAGCTCGAGCTCACGCGCGAGCCCTTCGCCTTCGACGTCGAACGACGGCAGTACGCGGTCGAGCCACCGAGGCATCCACCACGCCTTGTCGCCCAGAAGTGCGAGCACGGCGGGCACAAGCGTCATGCGCACGATGAACGCGTCGACGAAGACACCGACGGCTAGCCCCAGGGCGATCGGCTTCAGATTGACGTCTTCACTGGGCACGAATGCCGCGAACACGGCGATCATGATGACACCCGCCGCCGTGACGACCTTCGCCGACGAGGTGAAGCCCGTCTCGATCGCCCGGCGGGCGCTCTTGCCATGCACGTAGTCCTCACGGATGCGCGAGACGAGGAACACCTCGTAGTCCATCGCGAGCCCGAAGAGCACGCCCATGAGGATGATCGGGAGGAAGCTGATGACCGGCCCCGTCCGGGCGACGCCGAGAGCCTCGGCGAACACGCCGTCACCGAACACCAGTGTCACGGCGCCGAAGGACGCGCCGACGGAGAGGAGGTACCCGAGCGTCGCCTTGATGGGCACGGCAACCGAGCGGAAGACCATCGTGAGCAGTACGAGCGAGAGGCCGACGACGAGCAGGCCGAACGGCAGCAGCGCCTGGCCGAGCTTTGCCGAGACATCGATGCCGACGGCGGTGAATCCGGTCACCGACAGGTCGACGTCGTATTCGTCGAGGAAGTGATCGTGCAGCGCTCGGATCTCGTGAACGAGCGCCTTCGTCTCGTCCGAGTCGGGGCCGTGCTCGGGGACGACCTGCACGATTCCCGTATCGGCCGTCTCGTTGGGCGTGGCGAGCGGAACGGAGGCGACGCCATCGAGCTCAGAAATCTCGTCGCCGATGTCTTCCATGAGCCCCAGCGGATCCGTGCTCGTGATGATCGGGCCGGTGACGATCAGCATCCCGTTGTAGCCCTCGCCGAAGTTCTCAGACACCAGGTCGTACGTCTGGCGTGCCGAGTTGTCTTCCGGCAGACCGCCAGCGTCGGGCAGGGCCAGCTTGAGTCCGAGCGCGGGAACCGATGCAACGCCCAGGATGCCGACGACGGCGATGATCGTGATGAGCGGACGTTTCGTGACGGTGCGCACCCAGCCGAGGAAGAATCTGTTGGGCCGAGCCGTGGCGGGACCGTCATCGCGTGCGGACTTCTTGCGCTTCGGGCGCAGTCGTTCACCGGAGACGGCGAGGAGGGCAGGCAGCAGCGTGAGAGAGACGATGACGGCGATGCCGACGCCGAGCGCCGCAGCGACACCCATGACCGTGAGGAACGGGATGCCCGCCACGCCGAGGCCGAGCAGTGCGATGATGACCGTGAGGCCCGCGAACACGACAGCGGAGCCCGCCGTCGCGACCGCGCGGGAGATGGACTCCGCGACATCGAGGCCGTCGCGCAGCTGATCTCGGTGGCGGGAAATGATGAACAGGGCATAGTCGATGCCGACGGCGAGCCCCAGCATGAGCGCCAGCATGGGCGTCGTGGAGGTGATCGAGGTGAACGCTGTGGCGCCGAGGATCAGAGACATGGATGCTCCGACGCCGACGATCGCCGTAATCAGCGGCATCCCGGCGGCCAGGAACGAGCCGAAGGTCACGATCAGCACGACGAGCGCGACGGCCACACCGAGGCCTTCGACGATGCTGAGCGTCGGCATCTCCTGGCTGAACAGCTCACCGCCGAGCGAGGCGACAGCACCACTGGGCAGATCGGACTGCAGGTCGCTGACAGCATCCTCAAGGCTAGTTTTTGTGGATTCGGGAATCTCGAACGTGCTGCCGTCCAGTTGAACCTGGATCAACGCGGCGTTTCCGTCGTCGTTGATGCTGCCGGAGACCGTGTCGTCGAAAGGAGAGGTCACCGTGTCGACGTGGTCGATGTCGCCGAGCGCATCGACCGCGGACTCGACCGGGTCTTCGACACCGGCATCCGTTACCGATCCGCCGTCGGGAGCGACAACGATGATCTGCGCGCTGGATCCGCTCACCTGCGGGAATGTGGCGCTCAGGGAGTCGAGCGCCTCCTGCGATTCGGTGCCTGGAATTGAGATGCTGTTGTCCATATCCTGGCTGAACAGCAGAGCACCAGCACCGAGCAGTGCAAGCAGAAGAACCCAGACGCCGATGACGGTTTTGCGGGCACCGTGCATGGCACGGCCCAGGGAATAGAGGAAGGAAGACACGGTTCTCCAGAAATCGATACAGGAATGTATCCGATACACGAATGTATTCGATACACTCGTGTATTGCAAAGTGAATTCAGGAAGGTATCAGGATGGCGAATCCACCGGTTGAAGCGGCGTCAGCCCGGCGGCAGAAGACGCGAGATCGTCTACTCGACGCTGCCTACGATGTCTTCGCGGACGTCGGCGTCGATGCGGCGCCCGTCGAGCTCATCGCCGAGCGCGCCGGGTTCACGCGCGGCGCGTTCTATTCGAACTTCGAGAGCAAAAGTGAGCTCTTTGTCGCACTCGCCGAACGCGAGAACGATCGTCGTATGGAACAGGTGCAGGTGGGGCTCGACACGGTCCTTCCCTCCTTTGACGGACAGAAGCTGGCCGCTCTCTCCACGACGGACCGCGTGGACGTGATCACCGGCATCGTCGCCGACTTTCTGGCGCTCCAGGGCGACGACCGGCAGTGGTGTGTGATAGAGGCTGAGTTCCGCGCGTATGCGCTGCGAAACGTCGAGTTCGGCCGCTATCTCGTCGAGCACGAGACGGCGATGCAGACCCAGCTCGCCGAGGTGCTCGAACGGACCCTTCTCGGCTTCGGGCAGAGGTTCATCGTTGACCCGATCGTCGCCGTCCGCATCATCACGACAGCGTACAAGGACGTCACGGTGCGTGGCCTGCTGGCCGGGTCGGATGTTCCGGCTGAGTCTGACTCAGAGCTGCACACTGTGATCGCGAGCGTCGTAGCGCTCTTCTCGGAGCCGACGTCGCCTGACGCAGCTACGTGATCCGTGGGCTCGTCCTGAGCCTCGGCGGTACCGCGTGGACGCCAGCTACTTCGTGAACAGAGTCTCGGCCTGCTCCAGCTCCATTCCCTTGGTCTCGGGCACCTTGGCCAGCACGAACACAAACGACAGTGCAGCGAAGACCGCGTACATTCCGTAGGTGAGCGGCAGCGACCAGGCAGACATTGACGGGAACGTCACGGTGATCGCGAAGTTCGCGAGCCACTGCGCGGCGGCCGCGACCCCCAGGGCCTTTCCGCGGATCTTCGGCGGGAAGATCTCGCCGAGAAGCACCCAGACGAGCGGACCCCACGAGGCGGCGAAGCCGATGACGAAGAGGTTCGCCGCGATGAGCGCGATCGGGCCCCAGGCTCCCGGAAGGCTGACATCGTCGCCGCTCTTCGATGCGAAGCTGAAGGCGAGGGCCATCGTGCCGAGTGCGATCGTCATCAGGATCGAGCCGCTCAGCAGGATCGGGCGCCGGCCGACGCGGTCGACGAGGAAGATCGCGACGAACGTGAGTACGACGTTCGTGACCGAGGTGATGACGCTGACGAGCAGCGACGACTCCTCCGTGAAGCCCACGGCCTTCCACAGGCTCGTCGAGTAGTAGAAGATCACGTTGATGCCGACGAACTGCTGGAAGACGGAGAGGATGATCCCCACCCAGACGACTCCCTGGAGGCCCAGAACGGAGCCGCGCAAGGAGGCACCGGTGTTCTTCTCGTCTGCCTCGATCGCTTTGTTGATGTCGTTGATGTTGCGTTCGACTTCGGACTCGATGACGAGGGTCTTGAAGATGGCGCGCGCTTCATCGACGCGCTTCTTCGCCAGAAGATAGCGGGGAGACTCGGGAAGTGTGAACGACAGCACGATGTACACGAGCGCGGGCACAGCGCCGACGAGGAACATCCACCGCCAGGCCGCGAGTCCGACCCACAGCTGCTCAGACGCGCCGCCTGCCGACGTTGCGAGCATGGCATCGCTCAGCAGTGCGGCGAAAATGCCGAGCGTGATGGCGAGCTGCTGATACGAGGCGAGCGTGCCGCGAATCTGGCGCGGCGAGATCTCGGCGATATACGCCGGAGTCACGACCGAGGCGATGCCGATGCCGATGCCGCCGAGGACGCGCCAGAGAAGCAGATCCCAGGGACCGATTGTGAGACCGGCCCCCACCGAGCTGACCAGAAACAGGATGCCGCCGATGAAGATGACACGCAGGCGTCCGTACCGGTCGGCGATCCCTCCGCCGATCCACGCGCCGAGTGCGCAGCCGAGCAGGGCGACAGCGACGATGACGCCGGTGAGTGCGGGGCCGAGAGAGAATGTGTGATCGACGGCGTCAACGGCACCGTTGATCACAGAGGAATCGAACCCGAAGAGGAATCCTCCGACCGCGGCGGCGATGGAGAGTCCGTACGCCTTCTTCGTATACGGCGTTGACTGTGGTGACATCGGTATCGCTCCTTTCGGGGAGCGATTCGAAACCGTTCCCCCTCCGGTTCGATGGGCGGCGTGCGCCGTCCGATTCCCCGAGCCTACATCCGCTCCCGGGCGAGAAAGCAAGCAAACGAGCCAGGATGCTGTGATCAGACGCGTGTCTCCGCCACGAATGGAATTGCTGCAATACCGTGAGGGACATGACACGCATTGTCTACAACACGGCGACGTCGCTGAACGGCTTCATCGCCGACGAGGAGAACTCTCTCGAATGGCTCTTCGCCGTCGAATCGGGTGAGGCTCCGGACCACGGCGCTTTCATGAACGACGTCGGGGTGATCGTCGAGGGAGCCACGACGTACGAGTGGGTGTTGGAGTCGACGCAGCTTCTCGAGCATCCGGAAAAGTGGTCTTCGTTCTTCGGCGACCACCCCACATACGTGTTCACGAGCCGTGACCTCCCCATCCCCGAGGGCGCCGATGTGCGACTCGTGGCCGGCGACGTCGACGATCATCTGGATGACATTGTGCGGGCAGCATCCGGTCGTGACGTCTGGCTTGTTGGTGGTGGTGATCTCGTCGGTCAGTTCTTCGACATCGGAGCTCTTGATGAGATCCAGGTGTCGATCGCGCCGTCACTTCTCGCCGGCGGGGCGCCTCTCTTCCCGCGTGACACCGATCCGGGCGACCTCGAGCTCGTCGAGGTCAAGCGGTACGGCAACTTTGTGCACCTCTGCTACAGCGTCGACTCCGACTCAGACTGATCGTTTTCTGCTGTGCCCGGCAGTGTGGCCGGGCCCTACCTGACTTAGGCGAAGCGTGAGCGCAGCGGTGTCTCGTGCGTCTCGCGCAGCTCGGCGACCGAGGCCGTGAAGTAGTCCTGCACCTCAAGCGCGGCGCTCTCGCCGGTGCCATCCGTGACGCCGATGCGCAGCACCGGGTAGCCACGACCTTCGCACAGGCCCCGGAACTTCACGTCGTCTTCGCGCGGCACCGAGACGAGCACCCGTCCCGTCGACTCTGAGAACAGCGCGGATGCGGCATCCACACCGTCTCGCTCCATGATCTCGCCGAGCCACACGCGTGCTCCGACGCCGAAGCGCAGAACCGATTCGGCGAGCGCTTGGGCGAGGCCGCCGTCAGAGAGGTCGTGGGCGGAGGCGAGCAGCGACTGCTGTGATCCCGCGTGCAGAAGCGCGGCGAGATCTCTCTCGCGCTGCAGGTCGACCTTGGGCGGGCGTCCGCCGAGGTGACCGTGCACGGTGCCCGCCCACGCGGAACCGGAGAGCTCCGTGCGCGTGGTGCCGAGCAGGTAGATGTTGTCGCCTTCGTCTTGCCAGCCGCTCGGCACGCGCTTGGCGACGTCGTCGATCACGCCGAGCACGCCGACGACGGGCGTCGGGAAGATCGGGGTGTCGCCCGTCTGGTTGTAGAACGACACGTTGCCGCCTGTGACGGGGATCCCGAGCTCCAGGCAGGCATCGGAGAGCCCTTCGATGGCCTCAGAGAACTGCCACATCACCTCGGGGTTCTCGGGACTGCCGAAGTTGAGGCAGTCGGTGACGGCGGCGGGAATGGAGCCGCTGACGGCGACGTTGCGGTATGCCTCGGCGAGTGCGAGCTGTGCGCCCGCCCGCGGGTCGAGCTGGCAGTACCGGCCGTTCGCATCCGTGGCGATGGAGAATCCGAGACCGGACTCTTCGTCGACGCGAATCATTCCCGCATCATCGGGGAATGACAGCGCGGTGTTGCCGAGAACGTAATAGTCGTATTGATCGGTGATCCAGCTCTTGTCGGCGAGGTTTGCTGAGCCGAGAAGGGCAAGAGTCTGCTCGCGCAGGACCGCCGGGTCAGAGCTGCGCTCGAGCGCGCTCGCCGTGTCGGCCTGCAGGGAATCGATCCAGGTCGGGTAGGCGACGGGCCGATCGTACACGGGACCGTCGACAGCGACGGTCGACGGGTCCACGTTGACGATCTCGTGACCGTGCCAGTTGATCACGAGACGCCCGGTGTCTGTGACCTCGCCGAGGACGCTCGTCTCGACGTCCCACTTGGCTGCGACGGCGAGGAACGCATCGAGCTTCTCGGGGGCCACGACGGCCATCATGCGCTCTTGAGACTCCGACATGAGAATCTCTTCGGCCGTGAGCGTCGGGTCGCGAAGCAGCACGCCGTCGAGTTCGATGAACATGCCACCATCACCGTTTGCAGCCAGCTCGCTCGTGGCACACGAGATGCCGGCGGCACCCAGATCCTGAATTCCCTCGACAAGTTCGTCGCGGAACATCTCGAGGCAGCACTCTATGAGCACCTTCTCGGCGAACGGGTCGCCGACCTGCACAGCGGGTCGCTTGGTCGGTCCACCGTCGTCGAAGGAATCGGAGGCCAGAATGGATGCTCCGCCGATGCCGTCGCCTCCCGTGCGAGCGCCGAAGAGTACGACCTTGTTGCCGACTCCCGTGGCGTTGGCCAGGTGCAGATCCTCGTGGCGGAGCACGCCGACCGAGAGGGCGTTGACGAGCGGGTTGCCCTGATACACCGGGTCGAAGTAGGTTTCACCGCCGATGTTGGGCAGGCCGAGGCAGTTGCCGTAGAACGAGATGCCGCTCGTGACGCCGTGCACCACGCGCGCGGTGTCGGCGTCGTCTGGCGCGCCGAACCGCAGCTGGTCCATGACGGCGACGGGGCGTGCGCCCATGGAGATGATGTCGCGCACGATGCCGCCGACGCCGGTCGCCGCGCCCTGGAACGGCTCGACGTAGCTGGGGTGGTTGTGGCTCTCGACCTTGAATGTGACGGCCCAGCCCTCGCCGATGTCGACGACGCCGGCGTTCTCACCCATGCCGACCATGAGGTTCTTCGTCATCTCGGGTGACACTTTCTGGCCGAACTGGCGCAGGTACTTCTTCGAGCTCTTGTACGAGCAGTGCTCGCTCCACATGACGGAGTACATGGCGAGCTCGCCTGACGTGGGGCGGCGACCGAGGATCTCGCGGATCGCGGCGTATTCATCGGACTTCAAGCCCAGCGTCGCGTAGGGCTGCTCCTTGTCCGGAGTCGCGATGGCGTTCTCAACGGTGTCGGCGCCGATGGATTCAGGAGTGCTCACAGGTACCTTGCTCCAGGGGTATGCGGGTTGAATCCGTCAGACGGACGGATCATCACCATCCTATCGGGCAGGCCGGTGCTTCACGCTCGTCACAGGATGCCGCGACGTCGCCCCTCTGCGACAGCTTCAGCGCGATTCGCAACGGCAAGTTTGCGGTAGATCGCACGTGACTGTGTCTTGATGGTATTGACGGAGACGTTCAGCGATCGTGAGATTTCCATGAACGTGGCCTCGGTCTCGAGGCGGTGGAGGACGACATACTCGCGCTCCGTGAGGTCCGCTGGTGTTCCCGGCGGCGGGTAGAGTTCGTGCGATTCGTCGAGGATCGCTTGGATCAGGTCAGAGCGAGAATGCCCGTCGGAGAGTAACCGCACGTCACGGTGCGGCACGAGGGTGAAGACGGACCGGAGACCCGCGTTGAGTGCGAGTTCTGCTACCTCGTTGAATGCGCGCTGGGCGCGCTCGGAGCGTGCGAGGCGCAAATGAGCGGATGCTGCGAGCAGCCCAAGTTCTGCTCGATCTTTGACGGTGAGACGTTCAGAATCAGAGACCGAGTTCACCGTGGCCAGCGCACGGTCTGGCTGGCCGCCGATTAGGAACGCCAGAGCCCGAGGAATCGCGAGCTGGGGACGCAACCGCGCGCGCCGCGCAGAGATCAGCGAGCGGACAGACGAGAGGCTCCCCTGAGCGACGAGGAGCCGTGCGCGCAGTCCGTCGAGCAATGCTGTCATGTCGGGGCTGATGGGCGGATGATTCTGCTTGTCCGCTATCCCGTCATCGAGCGTCTTGAGGGCGTGCTGGTGATCCCTCCGCTGCCATTCGATGCGGGCGCGGATGTCGAGTAGCAGCGGCCACATCTCGATGGTCTGCCAATGCACCATACAGAAATCGAGCTCGACAGCGGCGTCGTCAAAAGATCCCTCTTCGAGAAGCGCAAGCGATTTCGCAAGGTGGAGGGGAACGGAGTAGAAACTCGGATCAAAGTGGCGAGGTAATCCTTCGTTTTCCAGCTCAGCGATCAGTGCTTCGGCATTCGAGATCTCTCCGGAAGCGGCATCCACGTAAGCGGCAATGCAGATTGGTGAGTACATGGCGCGAGTCTGTTTTCCGCCTGGAGGGCGTATCTCGCTTGCGAGCACATGGCGTGCTTCACGAAGCCGACCCAGATAGATGAGAGTCATGGCGCTCTCGGAGGCGAAAAGCGTGTCAGATATAGCTAGAATTCCGGCGGGATCGGCGACGCGCTCGAGCATGCGGCGGAACCGGCGGTACGCGGGTTCGACGAGTTCATATCGCCCGACGAGGCGCAGCCCGGCAGTGAGCGCTGCCTGTATCCACACGTGATGAGGAGTTGGATTACGGTAATGGCCGACGAGCCGTGCCTCGCTGAGAGCGATGGTGGTTAAGAACAAATGGACAGCACGTGCCGTATGCCCCACGATGTTGTGCGAGATCCCGTTGAGCAGGCTGAGTAGTGGCTCGCGAGCAAAGAACGACCGATGCTGTGTCGTGAGCTTCTCGGGCGATCGATTGAGCGCGACGGTAATCGGGATGAACGCTCGTTGGGCGAGAGACACAGCGAGGTCGGCATCTTCAGCGTCAAGGGCACTGAAGAAAGCTTGTGTGAGCCGACCATTCTGCTCATACCAGCGAGCGAGTCGGCCGAATCCTCGCTTGGTTTCGGTGTCGTCCAGCCGAGCGAGCAGGCCCTCTCGGAGTACAGGCTGGAGCCGGAACACCGGTGAGGCACTCGCTTCCCAGGACCCGAGTCCGCGGTTCTCGACAACATCCAGAATATGGTCGTCCTGAGGGTCCGCGCCCAACCACTTCGCCAACTCCGGTGTGAACGAATCGGCAACCGAGGTTTTGAGAAGGTAATCGTGCCCCGGGATTCTGCCAATCTCGCGCACAAGCCGATCGCGTACGGAGGTGAACGTCTCATCGCCTCTCAATTCGAAGTGGAGGTGATCGCGGCTCTCTTCAAGCATGATCCTGAGGGCAAAGATCCATCCCGCACTGGTCGCGACGGCTGAACGGACCTCTCTCGGTTCGAGCGGAACGTCTGCGCGACGGGCGAGCCTCGCATACTCGTCTTGAGTGAATTCAAGGTCCTCGCGTCGTAGCACACCCAACCCGAGTGGCGCAGCGGTGGTCAGCCATTCGGCATCGATGCGTCGTGTCGCACAGACAAGGGATAGTTGAAGAGAGCCGCGCACCAGCCTGAGCAGATCATCACAAATTGTCGGGTCCGCGATGTTCTCCCACGCATCGACGATCAACATGATGGGCGCGTCAAGTTCATCTATGCAATTCTGAACGAGAGAGAGAAGCGACGTTGCAATGTCGCCGTCGGCATCGACCGACGGGATATCGATGTCGACTATGGCCGCGGCTTCCTCGATGAGTTGTGTTGTCCGGCGCCAGAACGTCATCCGTGAGTTGCAGCTGTCGTCCACGGTCACCCACACGATCACTTCGGAGCGCGGCCGTGTCGTCCGCTTCTCCGCCCACTGTGCGAGCAATGTTGTTTTCCCGTAACCCGCTGGCGCATGGACGACGCAGATAGGTTCGGACGCTGCACTGTCGAGGCGTGCGAGTGCGTCAACACGCTCGATGGCCAGACGCGAGACGCGGGGGACCCCGACGGACGGTCTCGCATGCGGTGGCAGGAGTCGTTGCCCAATCGACACGTCGTCGTTGTCTTGAATCACAGTTGCGGATCATCTCTTTCGCTGGCGATCAACACCCTATCCAGGTTTGCCTGCGCGCTGGAAGGAAGGGGTGAAAACTGCGGGTGATTTTGTCGATTCCCGTGTTCCCGCGCACATGCCGCTGCTTGACTCCCGCTGGGCACATGGTGCTCGCAGACTCACACGAGCAATCACAAACATGCAGGAGGGGAACGTGCAGAGATCTCACATGAGGTGGATGATTGACAGCAGGGAAGGACCATCGAATACCAGAGGGGTATTGCGGGCTCCCCGCGGTGTGGCGATGGGCGTGATCGTTGCCCTCCTCGCGGCGTTGCTCTCATTTATCGCTGCATTCATGACCGCGTCTCCTGCCCATGCAGCGAGTACGCCTGGCCAGAGTCAGATTCACTCGAGCAACACGTTCTTTGCGTATATGAAAGCGGGTGAAAGCCTGGCCGTCGACATCGAGCCGACAGTCACAGGTGTGGATCCTACGGTTGCCGTCACTTCTCCTGAGGGCGCTTCACTCGGCGGAAATGGAACGTATACCGCTTCGAGCGATGGCATTTTCACGGTTGCGACAAACTCAGGCGGACAATTCAACGAGGGATCGCGCTGGGAGATCACGGTGTCTGCTGGTGGAACCGAGCAGACCGGGCGCATCTGGGTAGAGCGGTACACGATGAATCAGTTCGCGGATGAGACACTCGGCGAGCTTCCCATCTGGATGGTGAACAACTCCGGCTATGTGTACTCAGTTATCCTGCGTGATTTCAACGGAATCAATTCTGTCATCGAGGCGGATTCCGTTGGAAACGCGGTCTCGGGAGAGGACTGCGCAACTCCTCTTTACGCCTCGATCGAGCTGGAGGACGTTACCGGTTCGTCATGCGGAGAGAGCTATCGGCTGTTCTTTGAAGAACCGGACGGCGAATTGCCAGAAAGCGCACAATCGGCCGCAGGCGTCGTGCCTGTGAAACCGGCACTTCTTGAGGCGGATGATCTGATCATTTCGGATCTGGAGTTTGCGCCGTCCGGGTCTGTCGCCACATCGTCAGGCACGCTGACCTGGACAGCTCCGGCCCGGTACTCGGGTGCGTATTCGCTGGATATCGACACGAATGGCAACGGACTATACGACGATGACGTCGACCGCACGATACGCATGGGAGCCGACGGCAGTGGGTCCCAAACAGGCTTCGAGTTCGATGGTCGCGATGCCGCGGGAACCCTGATCGATGCGTGTACTCCGATCAATGTGCGTGTGCACTTCGACCGTCTCGGCGAGATTCATCTTCGGCACAATGACGTCGAGGCGCGCACACTCGAGGTGACCCGGCTCAACGGTGCCGGATCGCCAGATGCCAGGCTGTACTGGGACGATACGGGGCTCACTGAGGGCCGCGCGAACTCGACGCCTCAGATCGACGGCCGCGCCGGGGTTGAAAGCGTAGGCGGCGTGCACGGCTGGGCCTACGACATCAACTCGTGGGGCAACGAACGAGTCATCGACGACTGGTCGTATCTTCCGATCGACCAGACAGCGGCCGATCTCGTGATTGCTGGGCGTTGCCTGTCGATTGAGAAGACGTCTGACGCGACCACCGAATCTCGAGTCGGTGACACCATCACCTATGATGTGACCGCGACGAACAACGGTGAATTCCCGTATACCGCTGACAACCCGGCTGTTGTCACGGATGATCTCGCCAGTGTGCTCGACGACGCCACGTACAACCACGACGCCGCTGCCGTGGCCTCTGAACAAGGTCGCGTCGACGCTCCGTCGTACGCCGAACCGCTCATCGGATGGTCCGGACCGCTTGCCGTCGGCGAATCGGTGACGATCAGCTATACGGTGACCCTCACAGGAGGCGGAGACGGGTCGGTGCGCAACGTCGCATTTGCTGGCGATGGTGACACACCCGACTGCGATCCTCCCACCGGAGACGGCACAGATCCGGACACGGGAGTGCCGTGTGCTGAGGCCGATAACCCGCTGCCGAAGCTGAGCATCTCGAAGGTCGCCGACCGCACAGATCTGCCGGGTATCGGAGAGACAGTGACCTACACGGTGACCGTTATCAACGAGGGCCCTGGCGACTACACGGCTGACGCGCCGGCGTCATTCGTCGATGATTTCTCTGAGGTCCTCGACGATGCGACGTTTGACGAAGATTCCGTCGAAGCCTCAACCGGTGAGTGGTCGTTTGACGATCCTGAACTCAGCTGGAACGGCGCACTTGAATCGGGCGCTGAGGCGACTGTGACCTACACGTTCACGTACACCGGAGGCGGTGACAACGTCCTGCGAAACGCTGCGTGCGTGCCTGAGGACGAGCGGGCGCAGGATGCTGCGACATGCGCGACCTTCTCTGTTCCCACGGGAGCGGTAAACCAGTCGAAGAGCGTCGACCCGTCGTCAGGCACGACGGTACGCGCGGGTCAAGAACTGACCTACACGCTGACGTTCGACAGCGTCGGAGAGTCGGCGGCATCTGTTGAGACTTACGATGATCTGTCAAATCTGCTTGATGACGCGACGCTTGTCGGCGAGCCTATGGTCACTGGAACAGGGCTGACTGCGGTGGTGAATGGCAGTCGTATCGACATCGCTGGCTCGATTCCCGCAGGGGAGTCGGTGACAGTGACGTACACCGTCGTCGTTAACAATTATGACGAGCAGGGCGATCACGTCGTCGGCAATCATCTCGTGGACATTGACGGAACAGCATGTGCACCCGACGCATGTGAGACGAGCAACCCCATTCAGCACTTGAGTATCGAGAAGACATCGGATGCTGTCGAGGGAGTCGCCGCGGGTGACACGGTCGCCTATGAGGTGACGGTGACGAACGACGGTGCGTCAGACTTCACGGCTGACGCGCCCGCGAGTGCGGGCGACGATCTCACTGGGGCGCTTGACGACGCCGAGTACAACGACGATGTCGAACCGTCCTCGGGTGACGTGGCATTCGCAGACCCGACGATCGTGTGGACCGGAGAGCTTGCGGCTGGAGAATCAGCATCGTTCACATACACGGTGACTGTCACGAACGCAGGCGACCACCAGCTGCTGAACACAGCGTCTCTTCCAGGTGATCTGTGTGACGATGCGGACGCTCCGTGCGAGGTGACGGTTGACATGCCGTTGCCGCATGTCACGCCGGAGAAGTCGTCTGACCCGGCAACGGGTGAAGACGTCGTGGCCGGGCAGGACGTCACCTACACTCTGCTGTTCACGAACGACGGTCAGGCGGCGGGAATCGTCGACGCGACCGACGATCTGGGTGGCGTTCTCGATGACGCTGAGTTGACGGGAGATCCGGAGGCGAGCTCGGAGTCCGTTCAGGCGACGGTCAACGGCGACAGCATCCGCGTCACCGGAGAGATTCAGCCAGGCGAGACGGTCACCGTGACGTATGTCGTGACGATCCGGCCGGATGGGGAGCGCGGTGACAACATCGCGAAGAACGTGCTCACGCCGGATATTCCGCCGTACGTCTGCGCTGACGGGGATGCTGAGTGCGACCCGTTCACTCCGCCGAGCACGACGCACAACATGGGCGAGCTGACCGTGTGGAAGACTGTTGATCCGGCTTCTGGTGCCACGGTTCAGCCCGGACAGGTGGTGACGTACACGCTTCATTTCGAAAACAGCGGTACGGCAGATGTAGACGTCGCACGTGATGATGTTCTGACACAGGTACTTGATGATGCTGACGTGACAGCGCAGCCCTCAGTGTCAGACCGTGCCCTCACGGCGACTGAGATTGCCGATGCGCGATTCAGCGTGACCGGCACCCTTGACGCCGGCCAGACCGAGACGGTGACATACACGGTCACGGTCAAGGCCGATGGGGAGCGCGGAGATGATCGTCTCGGCAACTTCGTGGTCGAGACGGGCGGCGAGCCTCCGGCGACGTGCGAACCGGAAGACGGGGAGCGCGCAACGTGCACGATCAACCATGTCTCGAACGTCGTCGTCTCAAAGACGGCCGACCCCGAGAGCGGTCACGTGAATGACGGCCAGGTGGTCACGTACACGATCACGTTCACGAATGTCTCGACAAACACGGATGCCGCGGACGTGGCCGTCGATTACACGGATCACATGTCGGACGTGCTCGATGACGCGACTCTCACCGGTGGTCCGTCGGCTTCACACGGGGATGTCAGGGCGGAGACGTCGGGCGACACCATCGAAATGACGGGCGCTGTGGCAACCGGAGAGACGGTTACAGTGACTTACGCGGTCAGGGTGAAGGACTACGACGATCAGGGCAATCACGTGCTCGGAAATGTCGTGGCCGTCACGGGTGAAGACCCGGTGTGTGCACCGGATTCAGATCTGTGCACGACTCACGAGGCACGTGATCCTGGGCCATCCGCACTTCCGTGGACCGGTGTCGAGGGAGCCGTTCCCGCGCTGTTCGCTGCGCTGCTGCTCCTGATCTCTGGCGGGACGGCGCTCATCATCATGCGCCGACGCCGTGAGTCAGGTGATATCGAGTAAGCCCCCAGCTCGATGACCAGGGCCCCGTTCCATTCCCCCGAAGGAACGGGGCCCTTCCGCGCATGCAGTGATCAGCCGCGGGGACGAATCCCCGCGGTCGTGAGGGCCGCGACAAGAGCGTGAGCAATCGCCGCAGCAGCGCCCGTGGAGACGACTCGCGCAGTGAGAACCGCAAGCAGCAGGGACGTTGAGAAGAGATCTGGACTGATCACGGGGAGCGAGATCAGATAACTCGTGACAGCGCCCGACAGTGCGGCGAGCACCCATCGACCGCGCGATGCCCACCGGCATCCTGTTGCTCTGATCGTCAGCCCGATGGCAAGTGACGGGAGGATGAGCGCGGGAAAGAGGAGGATGCCGAGAACGGAGAAGGGGAAAGCGAGAGCGGCGGTGACAAACGAGGTGAGCGGCAGAGCGGTCCATGAGCGGAGAAGCAGACCAGCAGCTGCAGGGAGGACGAGGTGAACGCCGCCAACGAGCGCATAACCGACGGGGGACGCAAGAGCGATGGATGTCGTCACGGGCGTCAGGGCGACCGTCAGGATGGCGTCGATCGCGCCCAGCGCTGCGACGATGAGTAGGCTGCGACTGCTGACGCGTCGCGAAGGCTGACGTGAAGGGCGGCTGAGGTCCACACGTTGATTCTTGCGTATTCGGGCGCATCCGCGGTGGAAAGGCCGAGAGGCAGCCGTGATCACCGGCGCGTTGCGGGTGGGTCGCGGCGCTTCCACGCGCGCGGAACGGGTGCGTTCCATCCGAAGCGCAGCCCGAGGACGCGAATGAAAAAGCACACGGCAGCGGCGATGACCGCGGCGACGGCGCCGTAGAGCCCGAACAGTGACGAGAGGACGGCGATGCCTGCTCCGATGAAAGCGGGAACGGCATAGAGCCCATCGCGCAGCACAGACGGCACACGGCCGAGCAGCGCATCGCGAATTGTGCCGCCCCCGACAGCGGTAATGGTGCCGAGGATGATCGCCTGGACGGGGCCGAGGCCGAAGTCAACGGCTTTCATCGCACCGGTGACGGCGAAGAAGCTCAGCCCGACAGCATCCAGAACCTCGATCGGGGTCGACAGACGGCTCATATTGTGGCCGAAGGCGAACGCAATGAGGGCGCCGACCGCGGCGACTGCGAGATAGCGCCAGTCCTGGAACGTCGCGGGCGGCTGCACGAGCATCACGTCGCGGATGATGCCGCCGCCCATCGCCGTGACCATGCCGAGAGCGATGACGCCAACGATGTCGACGCGTACCGCACGCACGGCCGTGAGTGCGCCGTTGAGAGCAAAAGCGAACGTCCCCGTGAGGTCGAGGACGAGCAAGAGAAGCGGCTGCTCCATCAGTAGCGTGACCCGAGGTTCATAGCCTTATTCTGGGGCCGCGACCGTGCGGTGGCAACCGGAGGAACTCCTCGTTTCCGGTGGAAGGCGCAGGAGCGGCTGACATACAAGCTCACCGGCTGTATAGTCATGCACGTTGAATGTATAGACATTTGTGGAGATGGGCGTGTGGTCGATACCTCTGGCGCGGTGCACGAGCGCTGGCCGATGATTCGGCGCTGCATGCAGATCGCACTGGGCAGTGCACTTGTTGTCGTGACGTTGGCAGCGTGTTTCGCCGATCTCGACGGCGGGCCGGAACGCGTTGCTGAAATCGACGTCACAACCGATCGTGCCGTGGCGAGAGCTGTGCTCCCGCCCGGGGCGCAGAGCGTCTCGGTGATCGCAGTGGACGGGACTCCTCGGGCCGTTGACGATCTATTCGTGGGAACGCTCTTTCCCCGAGACGACCGGTCAGATCTTGCGTTCGTCGCATTCGACGACGTGGGAACGCGCTGGTCCCTGTCGACGAACCCATCGTGCGCCGGGTGGGCGCCCACGCGAGCATCCGACGGTACGAGCATTGTGTTGGCGAGCGACAATGGCTCCGAACGTGCTCGTGGACCGTTCGCCGCCCCGATCGCGGTGACCTCGAGTGGTTACGGGCTCGTGCCGACCGATGATTCGAGAGTGTACGAGCTCGTTCGCCTGGAGGCGCCTTGACGCGTCTGTACGGCAGTTCAGAGCCTGACGCTCAGGCCGGAGATTGTGGGCGCACGTGGTGCGCACGAGTAGAAAGGGTGACTCATGCCAGAGGAAGCAACGACAGCAGTTCTGCATGTCTCAGACAATGCGGATGACGTGAGTCGAGCTGTCTCGGCAGCAGAAACTCTCGTGGAGGCGAATGGCTCGCTCGCGGTGCGGATCGTTGTAAACGGTCCGGCGTTGGCTGGCGTCACCACATCCGCTCGTCTCCTCGCGCCCGGGCCACGGACGACAATCGAGGCCTGTGACCAGGGAATGCAACGGCGAAGCATCCCCAGGGAGGCGCTCCAGCCGGCAGTTCACACAGTGGGCTCTGCGGTCGTCGCCCTGGTGGAAGCCCAGCTGCACGGGGCGGCCTACGTTCGCATCTGAATCAGACAATCGCATATGCGCTGTGGAGTGCGCGGCGTTCTCGGATCTCCCGCGATCCGACACGCGGCGGGCTGTGATGTTCACGTCGTCTCAAGGCGACGACGTGAGCGGGGTGCCGAACGGACGGGTCGCGGTGAAACGTGAGCCGAGGATGCAGGTGCGCCGGAATTCGATGAGGCGCACACCGTCATGCGCGACACGTTCGATGTGCAGCAGCGGAGCCTGTGCGGACGTTTGCAGCAGATCGGCTTGTGTCGTGGTGGCGACCGTGGCCGTGAGTTTCTCGTCGCCGCCGGCGATGACTGTTCCGCATGTGTCGCGCAGCTCTTTGTAGAAGGCGGTATTCGTGAAGTCCGTCTCGCACAGCGGGGCAGCAATGCTCGCCGGAACCCAGATTTCATCGATGGCGATGGGGGATGAGTCTGCCCAGCGCACTCGCTTGAGGTAGAAGAGACGGGTCTCGCTTGTGGCGAGTCGGTCAGAAATCTCGGGAGCCTCGACGATCGTCTGGTCGAGAACGGTGCTGTGCTGCGTTGCCCCGGATGCCGTCACGATCTCGTGGAGGCTATAGATGGCTCCGTAGCTGGATGCGGGGTTCGACATGTTGATGCGCGGGCGGCGGCCACGCTCGGCGACAATGAGCCCGCTCTCACGCAGCCGTCTCAGTGCCGTGCGCATGGTTCCTCGGCTGACGTCGAACTCGTCAGCCAGCTCGAGTTCGCCGGGAAAGCCCTCGGCGTAGTCCCCCGAGAGGATGCGCTGATGCAGCTGCTCTTCGATGACGAGCCAGCGCGGTCGGCCGGCATCAGATGGGTTCTTCGGCATGGGCACCCCTGCATTGCAAATGTATATACATTATCGTACGGTGGGACGAGTTCAGCTTAGACACGTCAGGAGACTTCATGGCTCGGCCCGCGCGCAGAGCGGCGAATCGCTCGTCGGCCTTCGCAGAGTCCCGTGTTCCCCTGTGGGTGTGGGCGGTGATCGTGGGCAGTCTCGCGCTGATCATCGTCGCGGTCGTCGTGGGAAGCCAGCCGCGGACGACAGGAGCTGGCTCGCCGTCTGACGAGCACGGAGGTCAGCAGAGTCAGGGCGGCCAGAGCGGTGACGACGACATTCGATTCGACGTCGCGCGGCGTGTGGACGGCGACGTCACGGCGATTGGCGACGTGGATGCACCCGTTGTGATCGTGGAGTACTCGGATTACCGATGCCCCTTCTGTGCCGTCGTCTCGCGTGACACGTTGCCGAAGATCATTGACGAGTACGTCGAGACGGGGAAGGTGCGCTTCGAATGGCGTGACTTCCCTATCTTCGGCGAGCAATCGGTCGATGCGGCCGTCGCGGGTCGTGCCGCCGGCGAGCAGGGGCTCTTCTGGGAGTACAACGAGGCGATCTATGCCGAAGCGCCCGCGCGCTCCCACATCGATCTTCCCCGAGAACGCCTGATCGAGTTCGCCGAACAGGTTGGGGTTCCCGACATCGAGAAGTTCACGGCCGATCTCGACAATCAAGAGCTTCTCGATGCCGTGAACGCTGACGCGGAGGAAGCATCGTATATCGGCGTATCGAGCACGCCCATCTTTGTCGTCGGAAACACCCCGGTCGTCGGGGCACAGCCGTATGAAGCATTCGTCGAGGTCATCGAGAGCGAACTCGCGAAGGCGGAACAGTAGATGGACATCGGGTACGCCGGAGCGTTTCTCGGCGGCATCCTCGCTCTTCTGAGCCCCTGCTCGGTTATGCTTCTTCCGGCGTTTTTCGCCTACGCATTCGCTGCCCCTCTGGCGATACTCGTGCGCACGGCGCAGTTTTTCGCCGGGCTTCTGGTCACTCTGGTGCCTCTGGGCGTCTTTTCTGCCGCGCTCGGCTCTCTCGTCACCGAGAACCGCACAGTGCTGGTCGGGGGTGCTGCAGTGGTCGTCATCATCGCAGGGCTGGTGCAGCTTCTCGGCATCCCCGTACCCGGTCTTTCACGAACCACGTCGGGATCGACGGAACGCACATCAGCCGTCTCGGTGTTCCTTCTCGGTGCGGTGTACGCGGTTGCTGGCGTGTGCGCGGGGCCGATCCTCGGCTCCGTTCTCGCGGTGGCCGCACTGGGCGGGAACCCGGTGTATGGCGGCATCATGCTGGCGTTCTACGGACTCGGCATGGTCGTGCCGCTCGTCATTCTCGCCCTGCTTTGGAAGCGATTCGGGGCGCGCGTCTCACGCCTGATTCGGCCGCGGATGCTGACGATCGGCCGGTGGCAGAATGCATGGAGCCTCATCGTCTCGGGCAGCTTGACCATCGCAATCGGCGTTCTCCTGCTGATCACGAACGGCACAGCCAACCTCGGCGGAATCGTCACCGTCGACACCCAGTACCAGGCGGAGTCCTGGGTCACTGAGGTGACAGACGGCATCTCAAACATCTGGTTCGTTCTCGGCGCGGTTGCTGTTGCGGGTGTCGTCGCTCTCGGAGTCATGGCGGCCACGCGGCATCGTCGTTCTTCGGCACGTAGCGCTGAGACGCCCTCCGACCGCGCGACGGAGGAATCGCGATGAACATCAATCAGCCAGACGAAGTCGAAGAGTTCGACCAGGCCGACCGGTCCGACCAAACAGACAACTCCGACCAGACTAAGCAGACGGTGCGCCGCACCGTGCTGGCAGAGTTGCGCACCTGGCCACCGCGGCGCTGGGCAGTGGCCCTGCTCGGAGCTCTGGCCACCGTTGTGCTCGTCGCGGTGCCGACCGATCTCATCGATACTCCCTGGTTTGTGCGAGACGTTCCGCCTACGTGGTGGGCGTGGCCGGTGCTCATCGCCAACGCGGTGCTCGCGGGAATGGTGGGCGCCACCTACGTCGCGCGCAAAGACACGGCGAAGCGCAGCGGCGGAACCTGGGGCGTTGCGGGTGGGCTCGTGACGTTCTTCGCGGTCGGGTGCCCCGTGTGCAACAAGCTCGTTCTGCTCGCCCTCGGGTACGCGGGCGCCCTGCAGTTCTTCGAGCCTCTGCAGCCCTATCTCGCGGGTTCAGCCATTGCCCTGCTCGCCATCGCTCTTGTGATGCGCATCAGGCGAGAGCGCACCTGCCCGCTGCCGAAGCGGGGCGCGCTGAGTGCAAGACGGTGACGGTTCCGGCTGACCTCGGTGCCGTTACGCGCCCCACTCGGTGGGCGGGCCGAGCGTGAGAAGGGTGCCGAAGACGACGCCGACGGCTACCACGAGGAGGATGCTGAGCAAGGCGGGGTGCCGGAGAAAAAACCGGAGCCACGCGCTCACCCACGTCGCGTCGCGCGGATCGTCTGTCTTCTCACGGCGCCAGCCGCCCTCAAGCATGCCGCGGCGTTCGAGGCTGCGGTCGAACGGAATCGTCGCGTACGGGACGACCGCTGTGGCCACGGCGCCCACGATCTGCAGGGGAGTCCACCGCTGGTTGACGCCGACGAGACCGGCCGTGAAGGCGTAGGCGACGAAAATGACGCCGTGCGTTCCGCCACCGATGGTGACGGGCCAGTCGCCGATCTGCGCGACGTACTTGAGGAGCATGCCGATAATCAGCAGCGTCCACGTGATCGTCTCGGCGACCGCGAGGATGCCGTAGAGGCGGCGAGGTGTCAGCGCTTTCGTCGACGTGGATGCTGTCGGGCGTGAAGTCTCAGAGGGGGCCATGTTCTCGATCCTCCCTCATTCACCGAGGCGAATCATCGTCCGAAAGATGGACTCTGTCGGCTGATTGCTTCTGAGCCGTCAACGTCCGGTCTGCTGCTGCCCGGTGCACCTCTGGTGTCGCGGAGTGGTCGTGCGTCGCTGGTGTTGTGGAGGAGGCGTGCCCGAGCGTTGCGCTGCCGCGGCGCCCGCAGACGGGTCATCGGGTGTGCGTCTCGGGCTGCGTGCGGAACCTCAGACGGCCTGGAGGGCCCGCAGCGCCGAGGTGAAGAAGCGCAGTCCGTCGACGCCGCTGCGCATCGCAGCATCCGTGTCTGGCCCGAATCCGGGCTCGATCGCGTGTTCGGGGTGCGGCATGAGTCCCACGACGTTGCCGCGCTCATTGGTGACGCCGGCGATGTCGCGCAGTGATCCGTTGGGGTTGACGCCGACGTAGCGGAAGGCGACGCGCCCCTCGCCCTCGAGGCGGTCGAGGTCGTCATCGCTCGCGATGAATCCGCCTTCGCCGTTCTTGAGGGGGATCACGATTTCGTCGCCGGCCGAGAAGTCGTTCGTCCATGCCGTGTCAGCGTTCTCGACGCGGAGCGTCTGGTCGCGGCGCACGAATGTGCCGCGTTCATTGCGGATGAGGCCGCCAGGCAGCAAGTGCGCTTCGGTGAGCATCTGGAAGCCGTTGCAGATGCCGAGCACGGGTGTACCCCTGTTGGCGGCATCAATGACCTCGGCCATGATCGGCGAGACCGAGGCGATCGCGCCGGCGCGCAGGTAGTCGCCGTAGCTGAAGCCGCCGGGCAGCACGATCGCGTCGACGCCGGCGAGATCGTGGTCGCCGTGCCAGAGCGCGACGGGCTCAGCATCCGCGAATCGCACGGCGCGCTGCGCGTCACGGTCATCGAGGGAGCCGGGGAAGGTGACGACGCCGATTCTCATCGGGCGTCCGCCTCACGCACCGAGACGACGTCTTCGATGACGGAGTTCGAGAGGATCTCGCCCGCCACTGTCGTGACATCGGCGATCACCTCGTCTGTGACCTCGTCGACGGTGATCTCGAAGCGCTTACCGACGCGTACGCCCGAGACTGCTGTGTGGCCCAGGCGCGACAGGGCACCGTGCACGGCCTTCCCCTGCGGGTCGAGCAGCTCGGCCTTGGGCATGACATCTACAACAAGAATGGGCACGTGTGACTCCGAAACGACAACGCGGCGACAAGGATGCTGCCAGTCTACTGTGCTGCCACAGCAGCACTGTGCCGCAGCAGGCCGCGCCGTGCCGCCGTGGCCGCATCAGTGCCAACAGTGGCGCCCGCGCCCCGCCCAACTTTTGACGGATGCTGCGGAGGCACCGCGCGTCTAGGCTCAGTTGTATGAGACATTCTGCGCTGACCCCCGTGTTCACGGGACTGCGCTGGGCGCTGCATGCGCTGCTCATCGGTCTCATCATCTTCGCGATCGTTCACGCCGATGTCGTGCAGTCGCAGCACGCGCTCGCCGTGCAGGTGCTCGGCGCCGCCCTGCTCGTCGTCTACCTGGGCGGGGCGGGCGCAGCGCATCTGCGCTGGGTCAGAAACCGGGTATCCCTCTTCTCCGTCGTCTGGCTCAGTGTGCTCTGCCTCGTCTGGCTCGCCATGCTCATGGTGACCGTGGATGCCGCTTACATCGTGTTCCCCCTCTTCTTCCTGTTCCTTCACCTGCTGCCGGTGACCGCGGGCACCGTCGCCGTCGTGGTGTCGACGACCCTGACGATCGCGATGCTCGGGTATCACTCGGGAATCAGTGTGGGCGGCGTGATCGGGCCCGTGATCGGTGCGACTGTCGCGCTGGCGATCTCGGGCGGGTACAGCGCCCTGTATCGGGAGGCACGGGAGCGCGAGAAGCTCATCGACGAACTGACGACGACGCGCGGCGAACTGGCCGTGGCCGAGCGCGAGGCCGGTGTTCTGGCCGAACGCGAGCGGCTCGCCCGCGAGATCCACGACACCGTGGCGCAGGGGCTCTCGAGCATCCAACTGCTGCTGCACGCCGCAGAGCGGTCCGACCCCGACCGGCCCGGGCTTGAGCAGCTGCAGCTCGCGCGCGAGACCGCGGCCGACGCCCTCGGCGATGCGCGCCGCATCATCCGCGAGCTCACACCGCCCGCGCTCGACGAACAGACACTCGCCGGGGCGCTGCGGAGACTTTCGGCCTCTGCCGAGCACACGATGCGCGCAAGCGGACGCTCCACGGCGGTGCGGTTTCACCTCGTCGGCGAGACCCACCCGCTTCCGATGGCCGTCGAGACGACGCTGCTGCGGGTTGCTCAGAGCGGCATCGCCAACGTGCAGCAGCACGCTGACGCATCAGTGCTCGACGTCACGCTGACCCTTGACGAGGACGCCGTCACGCTCGACGTGGTCGACGACGGCCGTGGCTTCGACACGACGCCGATTGAACGGCGTTCCAACGCTTCATTCGGGCTCACGGCCATTCGCCGTCGTGTGATGGAACTGGGCGGTACGCTGTCGATCGAGTCAGCACCCGGGGAAGGGACGGCGCTCGCCGCCACAATCCCGGTGACGGAGGAGGCCGCATGATCCGCCTGTTGATTGCCGACGACCACCCGGTTGTGCGCGCGGGGCTGCGCGCCCTGTTCGACACGGAGCCGGACATGGAGGTCGTCGTCGAAGCATCGACCGGCGAAGACGCGGTGCGACTGGCAGCATCCGGCATCGACCTGGTTCTGATGGACCTGCAGTTCGGGGGCGGCACCCAGGGCGTCGACGCCACGCGCCACATCAGGGAGACAGGCGGACCGCGCGTGCTCGTGCTCACCAACTACGACACGGATGCTGACATTCTCGGTGCCGTCGAGGCGGGCGCCGCCGGCTACCTGCTGAAAGACGCGCCGCCCGCGGAGCTGCTCGCTGCCGTGCGCGCTGCCGCTGCGGGTGAGACTGCACTGGCGCCCAGCGTCGCGGGGCGACTCGACGCGCGTCGTGGCGCAGCATCCGTGTCTCTCAGTCTTCGTGAGGCGGAAGTGCTCGACCTCGTGGCGAACGGACAGTCGAACCGCACCATCGCCAAGCAGCTGTTCCTCTCGGAGGCCACGGTGAAGTCGCACCTCGTGCACATCTTCACAAAGCTCGGGGTTTCGAGCCGGACGCAGGCTGTCGCGGCGGCCAGGGAACGCGGGCTGATCCGCTCTCAATAGCGCTCGGCTTCATCTGCCGGGCAGGCGCTGTTCATCCGCGCGCAATCTGCCTGCTTCTCGCGGTTCGGGCCGCGCCCGTACGGTCACGAGTGACACCACAGAGAGGGGCACGCCACCATGACGATCGACGGAGGAACACTGACTGTCGAGCCGGCCAGGCAGAGCGATGACGACGTGGAGTTCTACGACGTCCCCGTCGAGCTCATCGTTCTCGATGTGACGGGAATGACCGACGACGCGGGGGCTTCCGAGGCGGCGTTCCTGACAGCATCCGTCGAGGTCGGTCTCGTGCAGAGCGACGATGATCGTGACCGGATGCTGCAGCATGTGCGCGGTGCGATGGGGCAGCCAACGATCGATGTGTTCCGAGCCGTTGTCGAGGACGAGTCGACAGCTCAGGCTGCCCAGCGCGCGTTCGACGTGGCGTATCGGGCGCAGGTGAGCTCCATCACGCCGGCTGTGGGGGCGGAGCGGACGCTTCGGCTGCTGCGTGAGTCGGGCACCGCTATCGTGCTCACATCGCCGTACTCTCGCGACACGACGATCGAGGTGGTCGATCAGCTGGGCTGGCGCGACCTCGTCGACGCGGTGCTGAGCTCTGATGATGTCGGCCGTGGTCTGCCGTTTCCGGATCTGCCGCTGACGGCGGTGATGCGCACCGGCGCTCGGTCGGTCGACGGGATGATCGTCGTCGGTGCCGGCGTGGCTCATGTGCGCGGCGGCCTCTCCGCGGGAGCGGGGCTCGTCGTGGGTGTGCTCGCGGGTGGGCACACGGCGGAGCAACTGCATCAGGCCGGGGCGGACGAAGTGCTGACCTCACTCGAGATGCTCCCCGCGCTGCTCGGGATCAGCGCGGAGTCGTGAGCTAGCGCCCGCCGGCTCCCGCCGTGGGCTACTCGTGGAGTGTGCGGAGCGCTGTCACAACGTCTCGGTGCCATCGTTCGGCGAGCGGGACGACCGCGCGATAGTCGAGCGTGTCGTGCACGGCTCCCTTGTACTCCACGGCGCTGGCATCGACACCGGCTTCTCGCAGGGCCTGGGCGAAGGCGACGCCGTCCCCGCGCAGCACGTCGTACTCAGCGGTGAGGATCACGGCTGGCGGCAGGCCCCGCAGAGACCGTGAGCGCAGTGGTGATGCCAGTTCGTCCCGCGCTCGCGACCGATCGCCGAGGTAGGCGGTGACGACGCTGACGAGCTCTCGCCGCGCGAAGACATACGGCACGCGCATCATGCGCAGCGGGCGCAGATCGAGATGCCGCCCTGTGAGATCGAGGGTGGGAACCTCCAGAACCTGCAGGCAGACCGGATGCTGTCTGCGACGACGGTTCGCCAGCGCAACCGCTGCGGCGATGTTGCCGCCAGATGAGACGCCGTTGAGCGCGATCCGCGCCGGGTCGATGCCGAGCTCTTCTGCGTTCTCATGTGCCCACGCGAGAACTGCATACCCCTGCTCCACGGGAGTGGGGAACCGATGCTCGGGGGCGAGCGCGTAGTCGACGGCGATAGTGACGACTGCGGCATCCGCTGTCCGTGACCGAAACTGTGCGTCTTCGCTCGCCCAGTCGACACCACCCAATTGAAATGAACCGCCGAAGAACGCGATGACGGCAGGTGTGGGCCCCGCAGCATCCGCCGTCGGACGATATACGCGAACGCGAACATCGGGAAAGCCGGTGACACTGACAATGTGGTCCTCCGTCGGAACGTCGGGGCCGGGGATGCCGACGCGGGCGGCGAGCTTTGCATCCCAGGCGCGTGCATTCTTGCGTTTCCACTCGGAGGTGGACTGCTTTGCTGCTCGAGCCGCTCGTGTGCGGCGCTCCGCGTGCGCCTTCTGCCTGGCGGGCCGGCGACCGAGGTTCGCCCAGAGCAGGCGTGCTGAGTGCAGCATCCGCTGGCGATATTGACCGGCGAGGTCGCGGATGTGAGCGCGGTGCTGGGCGGCGAAGTAGGGATCGAGCGGCACGGGTTACCTCCTCGACCAGATTATGCCGTCACGGGGGCTCTAGGTGTTCTTCCCATGGAGGTTGTGGGCTGCGGCGCGTGATGTGACAAGAGGTGAGGACCTCCGGTATCGATATGGGTAACCACACTCATTTCGAGTCACACGGAGGTCCTCGTGTCTTACGTTACCCATGCTCGCGCTTCGCTGACACCCAAGGGGCGACTGAAATTGGTCCGGCTCGTCCTTGACGAGAAATGGCAGCAGGCGCGCGTCGCCGAACGTTTCCAAGTCGCTCGGGGGACGGTATCGAAGTGGGTGGCCCGGTACAAAGCTGACGGCGTCGCCGGGCTCGAGGATCGGTCTTCGAAGCCGCATCATTCGCCGAATCGCACCTCGGAACGCGCAGAGCGCCGGATCGTCGCTCTGCGGGCGAACCGGCGGTGGGGTCCGCACCGGATCGCGCATCACCTGCATTTGTCTCAGTCGACGGTGTCGAAAGTGCTTGCCCGTTACCGGGTGCCGCTTCTCGGGCATATTGATCTGAACACCGGCGTCCGCATCCGGAAACCCAAGCCGGTGCGCTACGAGCGCGAAAAGCCCGGGGATCTGGTGCACGTAGACGTGAAGAAACTCGGCCGGATTCCCGACGGCGGCGGGCACCGCAGTCTCGGCCGCACACACGGAGTCAGGAACAAATCGGGTACCGGATATGCCTACCTGCACTCGTCGATCGATGATCACTCCCGGCTGGCGTATTCGGAGATCCTCGACGATGAGAGAAAGGAGACCGCTACCGGGTTCTGGGAACGCGCGAACGCGTTCTACAACAGCCACGGCATCACCGTCTCCCGTGTGATCACAGATAACGGCTCCTGCTACCGGTCACACCTGTTCAATGCTGCCCTGGGCGAGAGCATCACCCACAAATACACCCGCCCCTACCGGCCGCAGACGAACGGGAAGATCGAGCGTTTCCACCGCACCCTCGCCTTCGAATGGGCCTACGCCAAACACTACGACTCAGAGACCGAACGCGCTGCCACCTACCCAGCCTGGCTGCATGAGTACAATCACCACAGACCCCATACCGGCATCGGCGGCAAATCACCCATCGACCGCGTACACAACGTCAATGGGAAGAACATCTAGGCACACGGTGATTTCCGCCGTACGCTTCACAAAGAGGCACACGGGCACTGTCGAAGGGGATGCTGTATGAGCTGGGGTCGTGTATTGGTCAGAGTCGTCGTCGGGGGCCTGTTCGTCGGGCACGGTCTGCAGAAGCTGAAGGGCTCGTTCGGCGGGCCTGGGCTTGACGGAACCGAGAAGATGATGGAGGGCCTCGAGATGGAGCCGGCCCGAGAGAATGCCCTTCTCGCCGGTGCCACCGAGACCGGGGCTGGCGCGGCGATCGCGCTCGGCGCGGCGACTCCGCTTGCCGCCGCGGGGCTGATCGGCACCATGACGACAGCCATACGGAAGGTGCATGCGAAGAATGGCGTCTGGAATTCCAACGGCGGCTTCGAATACAACGCTGTGCTCATCGCGACGCTTACGGCTCTCGCCAGTGAGGGCCCGGGGCGCGCATCAATTGACGCGGCGTTCGGTAAGGCGCGCTGGGGGAGGGGCGCCGGACTGTTTGCGCTCGCCCTCGGCATCGGATCATCGTTCGCTGCCGTCGAGATGGGCAGACGGACCGCCGAGCAGAAGCGCCTCGCCGGTGACGACGGTGAGGGCTAAGCGCCCGTCATACGTTCCAGCAGCTCGCGATAACGGTTGGCTGTCCGCTCGATGACATCGGCTGGCAGCTCGGGAGGGGTGCCGGACATGTTCCAGTTCTCGGTCAGCCAGTTGCGGACGATCTGCTTGTCGAAGCTCGCCATGCGTGCGTCCGGAATCTGCTCAGTCGCCCACGATTCGGCATCCCAATAGCGTGACGAGTCGGGCGTGAGCACTTCGTCGGCGAGGGCGATGTCGCCTGAGTCAGGGTCGCGCCCGAACTCGAACTTCGTATCAGCCAGGATCAGTCCCCGGGACTCGGCCGTCTGTGCCGCGGTGGTGTAGATCGCGAGTGCGAGGTCGCGGACCGCGACAGCATCCTCTTCACCAATCAGTTCGACTGTGCGGTCAAACGAGATGTTCTCGTCGTGCTCGCCAAGTGGAGCTTTCCACGCGGGAGTGTAGATCGGCTCGGGCAGTTTGTCGCCGTTCTGGAGTCCGGCGGGGAGGGGGATCTCGCAGACAGTTCCGTTCTGCTGATACTCCTTCCAGCCGGATCCGGTCAGGTATCCGCGCACCACGGCTTCCACGGGGAACATGTCGAGCTTCTTCACGAGCATGGCCCGGTCGGCGACCTCGGGAGGCAGCGCAGCGAGGCCGGCTCCACCGGGGGCGTGGCTGGCGACAAGGTGGTTCGGCACATTGAGCTGATCGAACCACCACAGGCTCAGGCGTGTGAGGACTTCGCCTTTTCCGGGGATGCCGGGGGAGAGGACGTAGTCATAGGCGCTCACTCTGTCGCTGGCGACGAGAAGCATCGCGTCACCTGCGCCGGCGACATCGGTCGACGGCGAGGCGGGCTCGAAGAGATCACGCACCTTTCCCGAATAGAGGTGGTTCCAGCCGGCGGGTGTCAGGTTTGTGCTCACCCCTCTATTATCGGGGCATTTCAGGCGGGCGCGAAGAGGGGGCTCAACTCCCTTCCCGGGGAAGGTGCTTCTCGCTCCTGCAGAAGTGCAGCCTCCCTCGGGCATTCAGGGGCCGCTCCCCAGCTCTTCCTGTCGTGACAGTGACGGTGCCGAACGCTACTACTGGCGGTGACGCCGACAAGCCGTGGGGGACGTGTGCTCCGTGACTGCGGGCGCGCTATAACGTCTTGTCACTGGTGATGCCGCCTCGCTTCATGGCCGCGTGGATGTTGGGGTCGAGTGGGTCAAGGTCGGTGAGTCCGAATGCGACTTTTTGGATCATGAACCCGTGGAGCAGGGCGACGATGACGCGGGCGTTTGCCTTGTCTTCGGCGAGGCGCGTGGATCGCTCGGCATCGTGTGTGCGGTGCAGAGCCTTGGCGATGTCGTCGACGACGCGGTTGAAGCCGCTCACCGCGTGTTCGTGCAGATCGGCGTTGTGGAGGAGCTCTGCCCACGCTGCGACGCCGCAGCGCAGCAATTCTTCGTCGGCTTCGCGATCGTCCGCCGAATCGGGGGACCCGGTTGTCGGGTGGGAGTGGATGGCTGTGGCCACCAGGTCGCCGATCGTGATGGTCTCGGTTTCCTCGATGGTCCGCAGAACCGGGTCGAAGACAGCTGCAAAGGCGCGCGTCGCGACCTCGACGATCAGCTCCTGTTTTCCAGTGCAGTAGCGGTAGGGCGCGCCGGTGGATAGGCCTGCTTCTGCCGCGATGTCTGGCATCGACGTGTTGTGGAAGCCTTGGCGGGCGAAGCAGCGGCCGGCGGCCGCGATGATCTGGTCGCGGTTCGAGGACCGCTGCTCATCAGTGATCCGGGGCATGGGATCTCTCTTTCAAAAACTCAAAAATGAATGACCATTCGCCTTGACGATACACGAGGCTGCTTCTACCATATAAATGAATGAGCATTCACGGAAATGGATTTTGGAGAGATGGAGGCTGATGATGACTGACGTGAGCATGCGGCTCGGTGGAGCTGACTACTACGAGCACGCTTCGGCGGTTTTCGATGGAAGGGTGCCGATCAACGGGGTGGATGTCGTTGCTCACCCCAAGCCCTTGGTCTCGGACGTCTTTCAGGGAATGATCCAGGGACAGTACGACGTCGCAGAATTGGGATTGACGTATTTCCTGCGGATGTGGGACACCGAGGAATCGCCTTTCATCGCGCTGCCGATTTTCCCGGCTCGCAACTTCCGCCACTCCTCGGTCTTCGTCAACGCCGACAGCGGGATCCAACGACCCGAGGACCTGATCGGTAAAACGGTCGGTGAGTTCGCTCTCTGGGGCAGTGATCCGGGGGTCTGGGTCAAGGGCATCCTCGCCGATGAGTACGGCGTGACACCCGATCAGATGAACTGGGTCATTGGTGGCACGGATCATCCGATTCCGTCGTTTGACTGGCTGCCCCAGCCGGTTCCAGAGGGCGTGAGCGTGCGCCACGCCGGTGACGGCGAGACCCTTGCAACCATGCTGGAGGCGGGTGAGATCGACGCGCTCCTGTCGGTGGATGTCCCGCAGTCCTTCTTGACGGGCACGGGGAAGATCCGTCGGCTCTTCCCCGACTATGAGTCGGTCGAGCGAGACTTCTATGCCAGGACCGGCATCTTCCCGATGATGCACGTCGTCGCGATCCGCAAAGACTTCCACGCCGAGAACCCTGGCGTTGCGCGGGCCGTATATGACGCGTTCCTGACCGCGAAAGACCAGACCCAGCAGTACTACCTGGGCCAGGCGGCCAAGCAGCACATGGGCGTAATCACCCCGTGGTTCAGCGAACTGTTTGCGCAGAACCGACGGCTGATGTCGGATGACTGGTGGCCCTACGGGGTCGAGAAGAACCGCCACGCGGTCGACACCTTCCTGCGCTATCACCATGAGCAGGGCCTGTCGCGGACTCTGCTGACCAGCCAAGACATCTTCGTCCCCGAGCTGCTCGGGTCATGATTCTGAACGAGGGACGGTGGAACTGATGAAAATCGTTGCTCTTGAGGAGCATTTCGTGACCGGCGCCGTGCTCGACGGGTGGCGACGGCTTGACTCAGCCGACCGTGACCTTGCCTTTGCGCCATCAGCCGAAGGGGACACCAGCAGGCGGCTTCTCGAACTCGGCGACCTCCGGCGCACCGCGATGGCACGCACCGGAGTAGATGTGCATGTGCTGTCGTTGACGACCCCCGGCCTGTAGAACCTCCCGGAGTCCGACGCGCTGCGCCTGCAGGTCGAAACCAACAATGCTCTGGCAGACACAGTCCGCAGCGATCCAGAGCATTTTCAAGGACTTGCCGCTCTGGCGACCACGTCGCCGCCGGCCGCCGCAGAAGAGCTGCGACGCGCGGTCACTGAACTCAATCTGGACGGGGCGATGCTGTACGGGCGAACCGGCGAGCGGAATCTAGATGACCCCTCGTTCTGGCCCATGTTCGAGATGGCGCAGCAGCTACATGTGCCGCTCCATCTGCATCCGCAGTCCCCGCCACTGGCCGTCCGCGAGCACTACTACTCCGGATATCCACCCGCTGTGTCTGCCGGGTTTGCCACGCACGGCATCGGTTGGCACTACGACGCGGGGGTGCAGTTCCTTCGTCTTGTGCTCAGCGGCGTCTTCGACCGATTCCCCGGGCTGCAACTGGTGATCGGGCACTGGGGCGAACTCGTGCTCTTCTATCTCGACCGCATCCAGCAGCTCGCCACGGCAGCAGCGCTGCCTAGGCCGCTCACGGACTACGTGCGGAACAACCTCTTCGTGACGCCCAGTGGAATTCTCAGTCGACGCTACCTCGCGTGGGCTTCGGAGGTGATCGGAGTCGATCGGATCATGTTCGCCACCGACTACCCGTTCGAAGCATCGTCCCAGTCGGGTGCCCGCCGGTTCCTCGAGCAGGCTCCGCTCGATGAACATGAGCGCGAACAGATCGCCTCGGGCACGTGGCAGCGGCTGCGAGAGGGGATCCGGCGTTGAGCGTCCAACGCCTGAAGATGGCATCCCTCGAGTATGACCAGTTCCGCGCGCTGGACGACAGGACAGTCGGTGTCGAAGGGGCCGAGCTTGAGATCGAGCATCCGAGGATCGTGACCGAGGTCTTCGAAAGGATGATCCGTGACCACGACTTCGACCTCGCCGAGATGGGGATGACGTACTACCTGCGCACGCTCGAGTTCGACGATCCTCCGTTTATCGCATTGCCGGTCTTCCCCGCCAGAGTATTTCGACACTCGGCGATCTTCGTCAACGCCGACAGCGGGATCAGGCGGCCCAAGGACCTTGAGGGGCGCAGGATCGGAGAGTTTGCCACCTACGGACACGACGCTGGAGTGTGGGCAAAAGGCGCCCTCGCCGACGACTTCGGCGTCGATCCCACTGCAAGCAGTTGGGTTGTCGGCGGACTGGACCGAGCGATCGCCCCGATCGACTACATCCCCTTCCTGCATCCGCCGCAGACCGATGTGAGCCTCGCACGGCCCGGGGCCGACCTCGGAACCATGCTGGAAGCCGGTGAGATTGACGCGCTCATCTCCGGAAACGTTCCCCAGGCTGTGCTCAACGGTTCGCCGAAGGTCAGACGACTCTTCCCCAACTACGGCCGAGTCGAACGGGAATACTTCGCACGCACCGGTATCTTCCCCATTGCGCACGTGATGGTGATGAAGCGCGAGGCAGTTGCCGCTGACCCCACTCTGGCGTCGCGGATCTACCGCGCCTTGGAGGCGTCCCGAGCAATAGCACTGAACGATTACCGCGCTGGACGAGTCACCAACTTCGTCGAATCCATGCTCCCGTGGCTGAACGAACTCGTCGAACTTGGCACCGACGTGCTCGGTCCCGACCCATGGGCATACGGCATCGAAGCGAATCGCACCACGATCGACACTTTCCTCCGCTATCACTGGGAGCAAGGCCTCTCCACACGGCGGATAACAGTGGACGAGATCTTCGCCGCTTCGCTGCGGGATACCAGTATGTCCGGGTCGACACCGAGAAAGACACGATGACCGACGGCGTCCCGCGACAGGATCTGCAGAAAACGACGAATGCCGGTCCCCGCGCTCCGGGTTGACCTGAGCGCACGCACGCCCCTGGCGTTGAACCCTGCTCACACGACGAACCGTGCTTCAGCGAGTGGTGTCGCCCCGTGCCGGCGACAACGTCATGTCGGTTCACTGGAGTAGTCTCCTGAAAGTACATGCGGTGAATGAAGGCGTTCCCCCGCACGGAAAGATCGAGGCAGGAACACTCATGGACCGCACTATCCGCCCCTGGCCAGCACTCTGGGCGCTCGTCATCGGATTCTTCATGATCCTTGTCGACACGACGATCGTGTCCGTGGCAAACCCAGCAATCATCGATGGCCTCGACACCAGCATCGACGAAGTTCTGTGGGTGACAAGCGCTTACCTTCTCGCCTACGCAGTGCCACTGCTCATCACCGGACGACTCGGCGATCGCTTCGGCCCCAAGCGCCTGTACCTGACCGGGCTGGCCCTCTTCACTCTCGCATCGGCCGCCTGCGGACTCTCGACCGACATCACCATGCTGATCGTCGCCCGCGTCGCACAGGGCTTCGGCGCCTCGATGATGACGCCCCAGACCATGGCCGTGATCACCCGCATCTTCGCGCCAGACAAGCGAGGTGCCGCCATGGGACTTTGGGGTGCGACAGCTGGCGTCGCCTCACTCGTGGGCCCGATCCTCGGCGGCGTTCTCGTCGACGCTCTGGGGTGGGAATGGATCTTCTTCATCAACGTCCCCGTCGGCGTGATCGCCTTCGTCGCTGCCGTTCGCTACGTGCCGCGGCTGACGACGCATACGCACCGCTTCGACATCGTCGGCGTCATTTTGAGCGCTGTCGGGATGTTTCTGCTCGTCTTCGGAATCCAAGAGGGCCAGAGTTATGACTGGGGTGTCATCTGGGGGCCAATCTCTGTGTGGTCGCTCATCATCACCGGTGTTGTCGTTCTCGTCGCCTTCGTCATCTGGCAACGTGTGACGAAGACGGAGCCTCTCGTTCCTCTGCGGGTCTTTCGTGACCGCAACTTCTCACTGGGCAACGCTGTCATCGCCACCGTCGGCTTCGCGGTGACGAGCATGGCGATTCCGCTCATCTTCTACCTGCAGATCGTGCTCGGCTTCACCCCCACGGAATCGGCGCTCATGATGGTGCCTATGGCCGTGATCTCCGGCGTCCTCGCCCCCTTCGTCGGCAGGCTCATCGACCGCATCAACCCCCGCCTCGTCGCGACAGCCGGCATGACCTGCTGCGCACTCGGCCTCTCCTGGTACGCGGCCGTCCTCACCCCCGACCAGTCGGTTGTCACGCTTCTGCTCCCCAGCGCCGTCCTCGGCCTCGCGAACGCCGCCATGTGGGGGCCGCTCGCGACAATGACGACGCGCAATCTCTCGCCGGCACTCGCCGGTGCGGGCTCAGGCGTCTACAACACCACGCGTCAGGTGGGTGCGGTGCTCGGAAGTGCATCGATCGCCATGCTCATGCAGACACGTCTGGCTGCCGAATTGCCCACGGCAGACGGGGCCCCGGCCGGAACAGAAGTCGGCCTCGCCGGCAGCCTTCCGGAATTCCTGCACGATGGTTTCAGCGCGGCGATGGGGCAGTCGCTGTTGCTGCCCGCCGCGCTCTCGCTTGTGGGAGCGATCGTCACGCTGTTCTTCGCAAAGCCGAAACCGCTGATCGCGGAATGGGGCGAACCCGCACCGGCGCCCGCACCCGCACCAGAGTCCACGAACTGACCCGAGTCTCTGCGTGTGGTGACGCTCCCGCTCAGCGCGTTGCCACGTGAGCTCAGTTCGTGGCGACACGCTCCGCGATGTCCGACCGGTACTGCATTCCCTCGAGTCCGATCCGGCCGATCGCATCGTAAGCGCGTTCCCTCGCCTCAGCTGCGGTGGTGCCGAGCGCCACAACATTGAGCACACGACCACCGGATGCTGTCAGCCGCACACCGTCGGTCGTGGCCGTTGCCGCATGAGCGATGTGGACCCCCTCAACGTCTCCAGCCTCGTCAAGGCCGGTGATCTCACGGCCGGTGATCGGCGTTGCCGGATAGTTCTCACTCGCGATGACGACGGTCACTGCCGTCGTCATGCCGAACTCCGGTCGGTCGGCCTCGTCAAGCGTGCCGGTCGCCGCTGCGTAGAGCAGGGACGAGAGCGGCGTTGCCAGTCGGGGGAGGACCACCTGGGTCTCAGGGTCGCCGAACCGCGCATTGAACTCGATGACGCGGATTCCCGAATCGTCGGCGCTTTCTCGCTTGTCGGTCAGGATCAGCCCCGCGTACAGCAGACCGATGAACGGCGTCTGGTCCTCGGCAAGCTGACTGATGACCGGCTGCGCGATCGTGCGGATCACCTCGTCGACAAACGCATCCTCAGTGCCAAACGTCTCGTCGAGCCACGGAAGTGGCGAATACGCGCCCATTCCGCCGGTATTGGGTCCCGCATCACCATCGCCCAGCCGCTTGTAGTCCTGCGCGGGAGAGAGCGGAAGCACACGATGCCCATCGCTGAGGAGGAACAACGAAACCTCGTGACCGTCGAGGAACTCCTCGACAAGGATGCTGCCACGGGGCAGATACGTGCGCACATGATCGAGGGCAGCATCCCGATCCGTCGTGACGAGTACGCCCTTGCCCGCGGCGAGTCCATCCGCCTTCACCACGTACGGTGCCCCGAACGCGTCGAGCGCTGCTTCGGCCTCGGCGATGGTCGCTGCACGCTGTGCGCGGCCGGTGGGCACCCCGGCAGCATCCATCACGCGCTTAGCAAAGGTCTTGGAGCCTTCAAGCTGCGCGGCGGCCTTACCCGGCCCGAAAACGGGAATACCCTGCTCGCGGAGCTCATCGGCGACACCGGCGACAAGCGGGGCCTCTGGCCCGATCACGACGAGGTCAACAGCCTGCTCGATCGCGACATTCGCCACGATCACGGGGTCGTTGATGTCGAAGGATGCTGTCGCGACATCCCGTGCGATGCCGGCATTGCCAGGCGCAGCGATGATGTCGTGGCCAGCGTCCTCGGCCAGAAGCGACAGGATGATGGCGTGTTCGCGGGCGCCAGACCCCAGCACAAGAATCTTCACGAGTACTAGCCTATGGGTATGGCTCGAGCACGCATCGCCGATGACATCGGAATTCCTGCCGTTGACAGTGCTGTTCGCGAGGCCGCATCGCGCGACGACATCGCGACGGCCGTGCGATTCACGCTTCAGCTGCTCGCCGAACGCTTTCCCGGCAACACGGTCGAAGTGCGGGTTCCACCGTTCGGCGCGACCCAGTGCATCGAGGGGCCGAAGCACACGCGCGGGACGCCTCCCAACGTGATCGAGACCGACGCCGAGACATGGCTCGCTCTCGCGACAGGGTCACTGGCGTGGGCGGATGCTGTCGACACCGCATCCGTGACAGCATCCGGGAGCCGTGCCGACCTCACCGGTCGTCTGCCCGTGCTGCGCGTGCGCAGCTGAGCGGAGGCTGTCTGCTCGCGCGCGATGGAGCGACGGACGGGTATTGCCGGTGTGCTCCAGAGTCGCGGTTGTTGCCGCAGTTGGATCGTGCAGCGATGGTTGACTGGGCACCGCTGAGGGGCGGGCGACTCAGGGATTCAGCTGTGCGGTGATCACGATGTTCTCGTGGGAAGGTCCGCCCTCCGGACGCTGAAGGCACGTCACAATGATGAGGCGGCCCGAGGTGTTCTTCCAGACGGACGCCTCACTCTGGATTGCGGCTTTCGTGATCGCCATGTCTCCCGTGATCGTGTAGGTCAGCTCGCCAATGCTGACCTGAGCTCCGGGTTCGACGCTGGCGCGCTCGGCATCGACATCGATGAGGGCGTTTCCCGGGCCGACGCCGCCACCCCGCAGGGAGTGCATGACGACAAAGACCGTGCCCTCTGACGCGTCGTCGGGGGAGACACCGAGGTTGCGCACGGTGTAGGCGGAGGTGAAGCCCGGTGGGGTGATGTCCCCGTCCACCATCGTGAGCGACCCGAGCGGCACATTCAGCCCCACCGAAGGAACGACGAAACGGTCGCCGACGTCATCAACGGGGTTCATCTTCTCGAGAATCGCGGGGTCAGGTGTCGTGCCCGGATCGAGTTCGACGGCGTTGCCCTCCAGATCTGTTGCGCCTTCCGGGGAGGTCGTCACCATCGTGGTTCCGGTGATGATCAAGGCCGCGGCGGCGACGGCGACGAGCGACGTGGTCAGCCACCGGCGCCACGTGTTCGGCGTTCTTCGTGACGAGTCGGGCACGAGGATCCTCCGGAAAAAGCTCTTGTGAAATCTGTGTTGGTGAGGCTAGCCTCATTAAAGCAAGCCTAGCCTTAATAAGGTAAGGCTGTGCTTAATTAGTGATCATCTTCCTTTTACACCTCAATACAGGAGCACAACCGTGGAATCACAGCTCTCCGGTCGGCTGCGGCGTGGCGCCGCACTGCTGACAGCGTCAGCTCTGACCGCCGCTGGTCTTGTCGTCGGTGGGACGTTCTTCGCCCCGACCGATGCCGCCAGCGCCGCAGAAGACGCGACCGTCTCGAACGCGAGTCTCACGTGGGGGGTGAAAGCCTCATTCCGGAACTACATCTATAACTTCGAGATGTTCGAGGGAAAGAGCACGCTTCTCGGCACGGCGACGCAGGAAGGCGATACTGGCGCAATCACGTGGAACGGGGGGAGCGGCACGGCAGCGCCAGACGGCACGACGGCCGATGTCGAGTTCGGTACGGGCAACGGCATCCACTTTCAATCGCACCCGATGGACGCCGGCTATGCCCTCGACCTGCAGTTTCTCGACCCGCATATCGTCGTGACGTCTGCGACGACGGCAGAGCTGCGACTCGACGTCACCGGGCGCGAGTTCGTCGACACCACAACCGTTGGACCCGAGTATCACCTCGATGACGTGACGGTGGCGAATCTCGATCTGTCCGCCGCGAGCACAACGTTCGACGAGGACTCGCTGACCTGGACGGGAGCGCCCGCCACGCTGACGGACGAGGGCGCGGCAGCGTTCGGCGGCTTCTACAATCCGGGTGAAGTCCTCGACCCCGTCACGTTTACACTGCCCATCGAGGTCGTGCCCGAGAAGCCGGCACCGGAGGAGCCAGATCCCGGTGCTGAGCTGACCACCGACGTGGCGGTCACCGATGTCTCGGCCGACGCCGGCCTGACGGTCAACGTGACCGGCACGGGATACGTTGATCTGCCGCTTCCCACCTCCGGGCGGGCCGCAGGCATCTACGTGGCGATCCGCGATGCGACCACAGTGAGCAATGACGACATCAACGCGGACCCGTCCAGCCCGGCAGCATCCGAATTCGTCACGCTCACCGACGGCGAGTTCTCGCAGAGCCTGACTGTTGAGCCCGACGCTCTCGACGCGGATGCCGAGTACGAGGTGGTCATCTGGTCCGCCCACGGGACGATCACCGATGAGACGCTCATCGACACGATCCCCGTCGCACTCACCGCAGACCAGCGCAACGCGCTCTTCTCGGATGAGAGCGGCGGCGAGACCGGTGGCGAGCAGCCCGGTGACGAGAAGCCGGGCGATGACGGAGCCTCGGATGACTCGTCAGGCGATCAGAGCCAGGGCGCGCCGGGCACCAGCACACCGGGCACGGAGACCCCGGCGGCTCAGAAGAAGCCGCAGATCACCTGCACCGTCGAGAACGTCGCCGGTCGTGCCGGCACTCCGCAGCTGTCATGGGGCGTGAAGTCGTCATTCGTCAGCTACATCGAGGGTGGCATTGCCAACGGCTCGGTATCGACGTCGAACGGCGCGTCTCGCACCGGTGGCGGATTCCTCTGGGGTTCCGGCTCGGGCTCGATCAGCGACGCGGGACAGGGCACCGTGAGCTTCCCCGGCTCTGTGCACTTCACGGGACACGACGGGATCCTGAATACGACGATCTCAAATCTGCGCGTCACGGCGACCGGTTCGAACGCGGGTACCCTCATCGCTGACGTGGCGTCGAAGGATATGGACGGCAACAACGTCGGCGGCAGCGGAATCACGTTCGCAAACCTGAGCTTCTCGTCACTCTCTGCCAGCGGAGGCACGGCCTCGACGACCCTGACCGCTGCTGGAGCCAAGGCGTTCGCCGGCTTCTACGACGCCGGTCAAGCCATGGATTCGCTGACCGTATCGTTCTCTGGCGCGCGTAATTCGTCGACCGAGCAGGTCTGCTACGACGAGAACGGCAACCGGGTCAACCCGGACGGCACACCGTACACGGGCGGCCCCGCGGTGAACACGGGCGGCGTCATGGCGGCAGCTGACACCGAGGTTCCGGCCGGCGCCGGGTGGGGCGTGCTCGGATTCGGCTTCCTGCTGACTCTGTTCGTCGCTCGACGCCTCCTCGTCGCCCGGCGCTGACAGCGCTGACCCACAGAATGCTGACGCATCAGGATGCTGACGCAGGGGGAATCTGCGGCCGGGGCGGACGTCACGATGACGCCCGCCCCGGCCCACCTCCCTCCCCGTTCACGAAGGTAGGAACCAGGTGAAATACAGGAAGAGCCGCGCAGCGCTCGCCGTTGTCCTTGCTGCGGTGACCGTCCTCACGGCCGCATGCTCAGCACAACCCGGAGCAGCAGCACCAAAAACCGGGTCACCGACATCGTCGACCCAGACGGCGTCTCCGGATGCTGTCAACGCGCTCGAGCTGACAGGGCCCCGTGGGGCGCCCGTCATTGCCGACATGGAGCCCGTCGTGACGGACGCCGATCCGTCGCTGCCCGCCACGGTCACCGATGTGAACGGCACAGAGGTGACTGTCTCGAGCGCCGACCGTGTACTCGCGCTTGACCTCTACGGAACACTCACGGATACCGTGATCGGTCTGGGACTCCACGACCGCCTGGTGGGACGCGCCAACTCAGATCTTCAGGCTCTCCTCAGCGACCTGCCCGTCGTCACAAAGAACGGCCACGACCTCAACGTCGAAGCCGTCCTGAACCTGAATCCCGATCTCGTGCTCACCAACACGACGATCGGAAGCGACAAGAACTACGCACAGCTCGAAGATGCGGGCGTCACCGTCGTGCGTTTCGAGCAGGTGCCGCACATCGACGCGATCGCGGGTGCGATCGCCGACGTAGGGGCGGCGCTGGGCGTTCCCGATGCCGCCGAACAGCTCGCTGAGCACACGACGGAAGAACTGGCGGCCGCTCAGGACGAGATCGATGCTCTCCGTGCAGAGACACCGCGTCCGCCGCGAGCTGCCGTACTGTATGTGCGGGGGACCGCCGGCATCTTCTTCATCCTCGGAGAGGACTACGGGGCCGCAGACATCCTCGCGGCGCTCGGCCTCGAAGATGTGGCGTTGGAGAACGGCATCACCGACCTGAAGCCGGCGAACGCTGAAGCACTCGTCACGCTGGACCCCGAGATCATCCTCGCGATGAAACAGGGCGTCGAGTCGACGGGCGGCATCGACGGGTTGCTGGACCGCGCGGGAGTGTCCGAGACGACGGCGGGGTCTCACGAACGCATCGTCACAGCGCCGGACAGCCAGTTGCTGTCGTACGGGCCGCGGACTCCGCAGAGCCTGATCGCCCTGGCCCGTGCGATCTATACAGCAGCGGCATGACACGTCTTGAGCCCACGAGATCGGGGGCACTGACTCCCAGAACGACGTCACCCGCTGTGCCGCCGACCGATGTCTCAACGGTCGACAGTTCGGCCACCGGTTCTCGAGCAGTCGGCCGGAACCGGCGAGCGGCACGCATCATCGTCACCACGATCATCCTCTCGATCGCAGCCGGCACCGTCGCACTGCTGACCGCGGGCACCGGACAGTATGCTGCTGGTCCGGGCGACGTTGTCGGGTCCCTGGTGCGTGGAGTGCTCGGCCGTACAGACGACGCAACGGTGCAGCTCGATGCCGTGCTCTGGTCGATCCGCTTCCCCCGGGCGCTTCTGGCGCTCATCGCCGGAGCCTGCCTGGCCGTCGCCGGCGCCGTCATGCAAGGGGTCTTCGCCAATCCGCTCGCCGAGCCGAGCATCGTCGGCGTCAACTCGGGAGCGTCTGTCGGCGCAACGCTCGTCATCGTGACGGGCGTGACTCTCACAGCATCCTGGGCTCTGCCCGTCGCCGCATTCGCTGGTGCGCTTGTCGTCACACTTCTCGTCTGGTCGCTCTCGCGCGCGGGTGGAAAAGCTGCAGTTCTCACGCTCGTGCTCGCCGGTATCGCGATCAACGCCGTCGCAAGCGCTGTGACGAGCTTCCTCATTTTTCTCGGTGACGCGTCGTCCCGCGAGCAGGTGATCTTCTGGCAGCTCGGCACGCTCTCGGGAGCCTCGTGGGGGAGCGTCGCCGTGACCGCGGGGGTCTTCGCCGTTGGATTCACCGGCTGCCTGCTGATTCGCACGCAGCTGGACGTCTTGGCACTCGGAGATTCTTCAGCGGCGTCAAGCGGTGTTCGCGTGGAATGGCTGCGCGTGGGAGCGATTCTGCTCTCGTGCCTGCTCACCGGAACGGCCGTCGCCTTCGGCGGTGTTATCGCATTTGTCGGCCTGATCGTCCCCCACGCCATCCGGCTGGCCGTGGGGCCATCGCACCGCGCTCTTGTGCCACTATCAGCGCTCGGCGGCGCCGTTCTGCTGGGCGCCGCCGATATCGCTGCGCGCACGATCGTGCCGTTCGCCGACCTTCCGATCGGCATCTTCACGGCGGTCGTCGGCGGGCCGCTGTTCCTCATTCTTCTGCGGCGCACGCTGCGCGGTCAGGGGGCACGCGCATGACCGCGACACTTCAGATCAGCGATGTACACGTCACGATCGAGAAGCAGACGATTCTCGACGGCGTCTCGCTCACGCTGAACCCCGGTCGTGTCACGGCGATCATCGGGCCCAACGGAGCAGGGAAGTCGACACTCCTGGGCGTTGCCGCGGGAACGGTGAAACCGGATGCTGGTGCGGTCACGATCGCCGGGCGCGACCTTCGCCGCATCTCACCGCGACGCGCCGCTCGGCAGCGCGCCGTCATGCCTCAGGACACGGCTGTGGCCTTCGCGTTCACCGTGCGTGAAGTCGTCATGATGGGACGCACGGCGTGGGGCGACAGTCCGGCGCGCTCCGAACGCATTGCACGGGACGTACTGGAGCCCACGGGGCTTCTGCCGCTCGCCGATCGTGAAGTCACAACGCTGTCCGGCGGCGAACGGCAGCTCGTGGCCTTCGCGCGAACCATGGCGCAGGCGACGCCCGTGGGGCCGGGCAGCATCCTGCTACTTGACGAGCCGACGGCGGCGATGGACATCGCACACGCTGAGGCAACGCTCACACTCGCACGGTCTCTGGCCGACGCGGGCGCCGCCGTGGGAATCGTCGTGCACGATATCGACGCCGCTGCCGCCTACGCTGACGACCTCGTGCTGATGCACCGCGGGCGGGTCGAGGCCGCCGGCCCGGTGCACAACGTCTGCGCACGCGGACTGCTGTCTGCCGTGTACGGCACCCCGATCGATGTGTTCGAGCGCGACGGTCGGATACACGTCGTGCCGATTCGCGCACTGGCCGTGTGAAACGCACACAGCTTCATGCGCGACAATAGAAGGCATGAGCACCACTCCGGGCGATGCGTCCGAGCGCCCCGAATCTTCTCAATCCAGCGAGCCGCAGGCCGAGCGTGTCGCGTCAGCGACACCACCTGAGTCTGCGGAGGCAGCCGCGCCCGCAGACGCTGCTGAGCCTGCAGAAGCAGCAGTGTCTGCAGAGGCCGCCGCACCCACCGAGACGGCCTCTTCGCACTCCGTCGCCGTGCGCCGCGCCCCCAAATACCAAACGTTTCTGCTCATCGGAGTCATCGCCGGCCTCATCGCCGCCATGATTCTCACGTTCGCCTTCCAGCGTTCCCCAGAAGAGATCGATCCCGCCGCAGGCGAGGTGTACTTCTCGCCGAGCACAGTCTTTGGATTCCTGCTCCTCATCTGCATTCCGCTCGGCATCGCGATCTTCGGGCTGCTCGCCTGGGTCATCGATATCAGCAACCGGAAGAAGACGCACACCGTCCAGGTCGATAAGGTTGATGTGCGTGTCAGTGAGCCGCAGGCAGCGACCCCTGCAGCATCCCCGTCGGCCGAAACCGGGTCGGCAGAATCCCCGAAACCAGAGCAAGAGGACAATCTGTGAGCAGTTCCGCGACATATCGCGAAGCCGGAGTCGACACCGCTGCAGGAGATCTCGCGGTCAGCCTGATGAAATCAGCTGTCTCGGCCACACACGGCCCCCAGGTGCAGGGCGGCTTCGGCGGTTTCGCCGGGCTCTTCGACGTCTCGTATCTCACCGAGTTTCGCAAACCACTTCTCGCGACGTCGACGGATGGCGTCGGCACGAAGGTCGCGATCGCGCAGGCGATCGACAAGCACGACACGATCGGGCAGGACCTCGTCGGCATGGTCGTCGACGACATCGTCGTCGTGGGCGCGAAACCGCTGTTCATGACCGACTACATCGCCTGCGGCAAGGTCGTTCCCGAGCGCATCGCCGACATCGTGCGGGGTATCGCCGAGGCGTGCTCGGCCACGGGAACCGCCCTCGTCGGCGGTGAGACCGCCGAGCATCCGGGTCTGATCGCCGCAGACGAGTATGACGTTGCGGGCGCGGCCACGGGGGCCGTCGAAGCGGATGCTGTTCTTGGCGAACACCTGGTGAAAGACGGCGACGCCATCATCGCACTCGCCTCAAGCGGGCTGCACTCGAATGGCTTCTCACTCGTGCGGCACATCCTCGCGCAGCAGAACATCAGCTATACCGATACCTCCGCCGAACTCGGCGGAGTGGTCGGGGACGTCCTGCTCGAACCCACCCGGCTGTACACGACACCCGTTCTCGACGTCATCGACGCGGTTCCCGGCGCGATTCACGCGTTGTCGCACGTGACGGGCGGCGGAATCGCCGCGAATCTCGCGCGTGTACTCCCGAGCGGCTCGTGGGCCGAGGTTGACAGATCGACGTGGTCACCCGCTCCGGTGTTCCGTGTGCTCAGCGACATGGCCGGCTCTGCGCTCACAGACAGCGAAGGAACGTGGAACCTCGGCATCGGCTTCTTCGCCGTCGTCGATGCTGCTCAGGCAGCATCCGTCATCTCGCATCTTGACGCCGCAGGAATTGCCTCGTGGCAGGTCGGCGAGGTGCATACGAACGAACGGGATCTGACCGGCTTCGACAAGGGCGCGAAGGGCGTGGACGGCGGCGCCGTGCGTCTCGTCGGAGACTATGCGAACTGACACACCCACCCCCGAACACTTGACTCAACCGGGAGCTTCCTGACATGTGCGGAATCGTTGGAATGGTCTCACAGGAGCCCGTCAACCAGCAGATCTACGACGCCCTGCTCCTCCTGCAGCACCGCGGGCAGGATTCCACGGGGATCGCCACGGCCGAAGGCGCACGTTTTCATATCTCGAAAGCGAGTGGGCAGGTGCGTGAGGCATTCCGCACGCGCGACATGCGATCTCTCGTCGGCAACATCGGGCTCGGCCACGTGCGCTACGTCACCAAGGGTGACGCGGCGAATGAGCAGGAGGCCCAGCCGTTCTACGTGAACGCGCCGTACGGGATCATTCTCGTACACAACGGAAACCTCACGAATACCCGCGAGCTAGCCAAAGACCTCTTCCACGTCGACCGGCGGCACGTGAACTCGACGAGCGACACCGAGATGCTGCTCAACGTGCTCGCCAACGAGCTGCAGAGCCAGATCTCCGGGCTGGAGCTCGACCCCGATCAGATCTTCACTGCCGTCGAGCAGGTGCACGAGCGCGTCGACGGTTCGTATGCGGCAATCGCGATGATCGCCGGGCACGGGCTGCTCGCGTTCCGTGACCCGTACGGCATCCGCCCGCTCGTGCTGGGCCGGCGCCCCACCGGCATGGTGGGAGACGACTGGGTTGTCGCCTCGGAATCGCTCGTGCTTGAGGCCGCGGGGTACGAAGTCGTGCGCGACATCGCACCCGGAGAAGCCGTCTTCATCACCCCGAATGGCGAACTGCATTCGCGCCAGTGCGCGAAGGCGCCGCGCCTCGTTCCGTGCTCGTTCGAGTACGTGTATCTGGCCCGCCCAGACTCGATCATGAACGGCATCTCGGTCTACGACGCCCGGCTGCGGCTCGGCAACCGGCTCGCCGACACCATCACGACGCACATGCCGCTTGGCGATGTCGATGTGGTGATGCCGATCCCGGACTCGTCGCGCCCCGCGGCCATGCAGGTGGCGCAGAAGCTCGGCATCGAATACCGCGAGGGGTTCTACAAGAACCGGTACGTCGGCAGAACCTTCATCATGCCGGGCCAGGCGCAGCGCAAGAAGAGCGTGAGACAGAAGCTCAATGCCATGGGCAGCGAGTTCAAGGGCAAGAACATCCTGATCGTCGACGACTCGATCGTGCGCGGCACGACATCGCGGGAGATCATCGAGATGGCCCGAGCCGCTGGAGCAAACAAGGTGACCTTCACCTCAGCCGCGCCGCCGGTGCGGCATCCGCATGTCTATGGAATCAACATGCCGACCCGCGCCGAGCTGATCGCGCACGATCGCAAGATCCCCGAGATCGGTGAGGTGCTCGGAGCAGACCACATGATCTACCAAGAGGTCAGCGATATGAAAGAAGCCATCATCGAGGGATCGGACGTCACCGACCTCGAGATGAGCTGCTTCACCGGCGACTATGTCACCGGCAGCGTCACACCGGAGTATCTCGAGTGGATCGAGCGCACACAGCTGTCATGACGGGGAGCGGACTGACGCTTCAGCCTGACCTCTCAGCGCAGCCCAACCACGCAGCGCGTCCCGCTGCGACCTGCTCGGCTCTGCGGAGCTGAGTCGCTCGGCCGCGAGGTCCCGGCGACGGTCGAGTACCTCACGGGAACGTCAGCCTGCTCGGCAGTGCGGCGTGAGCGCAACGTGAAACGGGCGCGCGAGAAACCAACGCCCCGACGGGGCAGAGCGACTCGCCGAGTCAGGCCCGCTTCTTGTGGTCCTCCGGGACGTCATCGACGTACTCTGACCACTTCGAGACCTCGTCTTCGTACGGGTCGTGAGTTTTGCCACCGAGCTCGCGTTCGAGCTGGTCGTAATCAACTTCTGGGCTGAACGATTTGAGCTCACGAGCGATCTTCGTGTGCTTTGCCTTTTGACGGCCGCGCCCCATGCGAGACCCCCTCACAAAATCAGTATTCGGACAGTAGGTCAACTGTCCGCGGTTGCACTAACCAGGGAACGATAAGACTAACCCCGAGTTTAGCATGTAGCCATCTTGATCTCTCCTGTGAGACTCCTGCGGCACCACTCGGAGGACTCCGGCGCATCGGTACATGCAGACGGTGGAATATGCGGAGAATCCGCGAAGGAGCGATACGCTGAGAGGGAGGCAAAGAAGCCTTGTTCGCAATGGCGAGAGGAGTTCGAGATCATGCAGAACCCCGAGAACGGTCCGGTCCTTGTCGGAGTCACCGGAGAGCAGCCGGAAAGTGTCCCGCAGAGGGGCGTCGCCTTCGCGAAGGCGTTTGGCAGAGACGTCGTGTTCGCCTGGGTTGATACCACCCAGTACACGTCTGGGTTCATGTCGGACGGCACCGTCGCCTTCACCACATTTGACCCCGATCCGACGGCCGATCACGAGTCAGACAGCACGTGGCTGCAGGAGCGGGCGCGCGTTGCCGCTGATGCCGAGGGCGTGTCGTGGTCGACCCGTGTCGGTGCCGGACAGCCATCAGCAGTCCTGGGCGCGATTGCCGATGAGATCGGCGCCAGCATGATCGTCGTCGGCACGCGGGAGCCCGGGTTCATCGCCGGGCTGCAGGAGTTCCTCGGCGGCTCCGTCGCGGCGCATCTGGCGCATACGCAGTCGCGCCCGGTTGTCGTGGTGCCGCTGCTGCCCGCCGATAAGGGTGAGCGCGTTCCGTGGGAGCCCGAGTCCTGACCCGCACTCCCACGGTGAGTCATGACGGTCGCAGTAGTTCGCGCACCCGCGCCAGCTCCGACCGTGCCGTCGTGACGAGATCGCGATCGACGACTTTGCCGGCGGAGATCGCTGTGCGCAGGTCGCTGCGCAGGTCCTTTCGGAACTGCGCAACCGCGGTTTCGATTTCGTAGAGGGCGACGCGGCTCTCTGTGCGCGAGTCCGTCTCGTGCGGAGTCGTCACGGGTTCTTCCGTCGGGGCCGTTCGTGCATCGCGCGCGGCGGAAGCCAGCTCGGCGCGAAGCGAGCGCATGGCATCGTTCACTCCCGTGCGCACCTCGTCGGCAAGGCGCCGCACTGAGTCGCTCACCTCGTCTTCGATGGCATCGAGCTCATCGGCTCGGCGCTCAAGCTCGGCTCTGCCAGCATCCGTGATTTCGTAGACGTTCTTGGAGCCGTCGCTGGTCTTGACGACGAGCCCTTCGTCGGCGAGCTTCGCCAGCCGGGGATACACGGTTCCGGCACTTGGGCTGTAGGTGCCGCCGAAGCGTTCGCTGAGCGCCTGAATGATCTCGTAACCATTGCGCGGGCGATCGGCCAGCAGTTTCAGCAGATAGAGGCGCAGGCTGCCGTGCGCGAAAACCGGGGTCATCGCACTGCTCCGTCTGCGTCGACGCTGAACGTCGATGTGTGTTCGACACGTCGGATCACCGAGATATCGCCGGAGACGGTATTGGCGGCGACCTCGACGACGGAGTTGCCCGTGCCGGTCACTGTTGTCGAGTAGCCGCGGCCGAGTGTGCCCTCAACGCTCTTGCCGTCGACGTGCACGCGCCCGCTGACGGTGTTGATGGCGCAGCGGGCACCGAGATCACCGTCGACGCGGGCCGTGAGATTTCCAGACATCGAGTTGAGACGGATGCGGTCGCACGCGCCGCGTGCGTCAATGAAGACGTCGCCCGACACCGTGTTCCCGGTGAACTTCTCGATCTCGCCGGCAGCTGTCACGTCGCCGGAGACCGTGTGCACTGCGATGGAGCCGGTGTGGTCGCTGACGTTCAGGACACCGGAGACGGCGTTCAGCTCAATGTCGCCGGTGAGGCTGTCTGCTCCGATTTCACCGCTCACGGTGCTGAGCCGAGCGTCGGTCTCCAGCCCTGAGAGCAGAGCCTGTGCGCTGACGACGCCGAACGACAGGTCGATGTCGCGGGGGACGAGCAAACTCACCGCCGCTGTCGCCTTGTCAGGGCCAAACGCTCTGAATGTGTCGATGAAGTTCTCCCAGCGCAACTGAGGATGATCGATCTCGAGGAAGTCCCCGTCGATCGCCACCTTGAGCTCGCGCCCTGAGACATCGTGAACCTCGATGCGCGCGGTGTCTTCATCGTGCCCGATGACGTCGATTGCACCGCCGATCAGTGCCACCTTCAGCGAGCGGATGATGCCAGTGTCGATCACGCGGGACTCGCCCGGTTGAATGAACCATTTCTCTCTGCTCATGGTCGTCTAACTCCCTCACAAGAATAACGCGATATATCGCGAGTGATAGAAACACGATATATCGCGTTTATGGATTCGGCAAGACTGATCGGGAAGTTGCGCTTGACATTGACGCAACGTCAACTTCTATCGTTGTTCACATCGCACGACGAAAGGAGAGCATGATGCGCTGGTCGATACACGAGATCGCGAAACACGCGGGCACCACGACGCGAACGCTGCGGCATTATGACCACATCGGTCTGCTGCAGCCCAGCGACGTGGGAGCAAACGGGTACAGGTACTACGACGACGCGGCCCTTGTGCGCCTGCAGCGCATCCTTCTGCTGCGCGAACTCGGTCTCGGCCTCCCGGCAATCGCGGAGGTCATCGATCGCGAGGCGGATGCTCCGGCTGCGTTGCGTACGCATCTGACGTGGCTGCGCCGCGAGAGCGAGCGCATTTCCCGGCAGATCGCGTCGGTCGAGACCACCATCAGCACATTAGAGAAAGGAGAGGGTGTCATGGCAGAGACCATGTTCGACGGATTTGACCACACCCAATACAAGGACGAGGTCGAGCAGCGCTGGGGCAAGAATGCCTATGCGCGCTCAGACGAGTGGTGGCGCGGCATGAGTGAGGCTGAGCGCTCCGAATGGATGCAGCGGCAGAAGTCGCTCGCAGACGACTGGGCGGATGCTGCCCAGCGCGGCATCGCGCCAGGCAGCGACGAGGCGCAGAACCTGGCCCGTCGTCACGCGGCGTGGCTCTCGGGAATCCCCGGTACACCCGGAAGCGAGAAGGGTCGTGCGACGGACGAGTACCTGCTTGGGCTCGGCGAGATGTATGTCGCTGACCCGCGTTTCGCCGCGAACTACGGTGGCAACGACGGTGCGACGTTCGTCCGCGACGCGCTGCGCACCTTTGTCGAGAACGGCCGCCCTGAGTAGTGGTGGTGCGGAATCGCTGCCGCGTTGAAAAGCCGCAGCATGTAAGCGTCGGCCTTGAGGTGTGACAGCGCTGATCGCGGTTAGTGCCAACTTGTGGAGCGTGGGGGTACTGACGTGCAGAGCGCTGTTGCATAAGGTGCTGGCGTGCCGAGGCTCACGCACACACGAATGGGGCGGATGCTGTCACAGCATCCGCCCCACTCGTGTTGTAACGCCTCCCGCGCCGAGTCGTTGTCTCGTGGTTGGTTGGTCCAAGTTGTTATCGGCCGCTACATACTGATGTTCTCAGCAAACCCAGAGCACTCCCGCAGACAGTACTCATAGCCTTCTGTGAAAGAATGCACAGGCGGATTCCTGGCGTGTGCGAAGTGATCTGCGCACGCATCCGCTCCACCCCGAACTTTTCGCAGGAGAATTGTGCATCTTCTCAGCGTCGCCAGCCTGAAGAACCGCGCGCTCATCGCGCTTGTCACCATCGTCGTCGCCGTGTTCGGTGTGATTTCTCTGACGGGCCTCAAGCAAGAGCTCGCCCCGAACATCACGTTCCCGCAGCTGGCGATCGTCACGAACTATCCGGGTGCTTCTCCCAACGTCGTCAATGACGATGTGTCGACGCCGGTCGAGAAGGCGATCAGCGGCGTGCCCGGTCTCGAGTCGACAAGTGCGACCTCGAGCACGAACCTGAGCCTCGTATCGGCGACGTTCACGTATGGCACTGACCTGAACACAGCCGAGCAGAAGATCAACCAGGCAATCGAACGCATCTCGTCGACACTGCCTGAAGACGTTGATCCACAGGTGATGACGGGAAGCCTCGACGACCTCCCGATCATCCAGCTCGCCGTGACCGGCGGCGACAACGAGTCGCTCAACGACCTGCTTGAACGTGTCGCCGTTCCCACGCTTGAGGACGTCGAGGGGGTGCGCGAGGCAGCAATTGTCGGCGCCGCCGGCCAACGCGTCACGATCACACCAGACGTGGATGAGCTCGCAGCATCCGGTGCGACCACACAGAACATTCAGGACGCTCTGCAGCAGAACGGAAACCTGGTCGGAGCGGGGGAGATCACCGAAGACGGCAGTACCTACTCCGTGCAGTCGGGGACCAAGCTAGAGTCCGTCGACGATCTGACGGCACTTCCGCTCACCGGCGTCGTTTCACCGGAAGGCGACCAGGTCACCGTCGGTGATGTTGCCTCTGTCGAGCTGACCGAGAACCCACAGACGACGCGGTCACGTGTGAACGGCGAAGAAGCTCTCACGCTGTCGATCACCAAACTTCCTGACGCCAATACCGTCGACGTCTCGCACGGTGTCACCGACGCACTTCCCGAGCTCGAGGACGCTCTGGGCAGCGACGTCACCCTCACGGTCGTCTTTGATCAAGCCCCGTATATCGAGCAGTCGATCGAGTCCCTCTCGACCGAAGGACTGCTGGGCCTCGTCTTCGCCGTCTTGGTGATTCTGCTGTTCCTGCTCGATGTGCGGGCGACGCTCGTCACAGCGATCTCGATACCCACATCTGTGCTGATCACATTCATCGGCCTGCAGGTGTCGGACTACACGCTGAACATTTTGACGCTCGGTGCTCTGACTATCGCGATTGGGCGCGTGGTCGACGACTCGATCGTGGTGATTGAGAACATCAAGCGGCACCTCGGCTTGAGCTCCGACCGCAGCGGAGGTGGCCGCCTGCAGTCGATTGGAACGGCTGTCCGCGAAGTGGCTGGCGCAATCACTGCCTCCACGATCACGACGGTCGCTGTGTTCCTACCGCTCGCACTTGTCGGCGACATGACAGGTGAACTGTTCCGCCCCTTCGCCCTCACCGTGACGATCGCCCTACTCGCGTCACTGCTGGTGTCGCTGACGATCGTTCCCGTGCTCGCGTACTGGTTCCTGCGCGCACTGTCAGAGAAGCAGCAGGCGAAGATCGACGCCAGGCAGCAGAAGCAGGCAGAAGCAGTCGAAGCCAAAGATCGCGCCCGCGCCGAGGCCGAGGCTGCACGCGTCGCCAAGCGCGAAGCGAAAGCGGCAGCGAAGAGCAAACGTCGTGGTGGCACGGCGACGTCGGCAACACCGGATGCTGCAACAGCGCCCGCCGAGCCGGACGCTGCAACAGCAGCATCCGCGTCGGATGCCGCGCAGACGGCAGACCAGCAGAACCTAACCGCAACGCCCGCTGAACCGGATGCTTCAGCCACTGCACCCGAATCGGGCGTCAGCTCGACATCCGACGGACAGGGCGTCTCGGCAGCGGCAGCTGAGGCAGATGCCGCCGTGACAGCATCCGATGCCTCATCGCGTCCGGCCACCGAGACTCAGCCCGCGAGCACATCGCAGCCGACCGCCGCTGCAGATTCTGAGGGCGCTGCGAATTCTGAGGACGCTGTCGCTCCCGAGGGAGCTGCGGATTCGGAAGCCGCGGACAAGCCGTCCATCGCGGCGATGCCTCCGATCGTGTCCGCTTCGTACATTCGCACAGCGAAGTCGCCTGCTGCCTCGAGCGAGAGCGCCGAAGCCGCTGACGCGGCGACGACGGGAGCAGCCGAGCACCCGGCACCCGCCGGCCAGCCGAGCCCCACCGACCAGATACGCTCTGTCGAACAGACGACATCTGCCGACGCTGGCGATCAGACAGCCGCCGCAGAGGACGAGCCTGCCGGTTCACCTGTGGACGGAGAGCCGACAGCCTCTCCGGAGTCTGATTCTCCGAGCGACTCGCCGGAAGCGGACGAGCCAGAGACTGTCGTGCCAGAGTCCGTCGCACCGGAGACCGCTGAGCCGGCAGGTGTCGCCTCGACAGCATCCGGATTGTCACGTCGTTCGCGCCGCCGCGCACAGACCGACCACGAAGACGAACTGAAGCATCCGACGCTCTTGCAGCGCAGCTACCTGCCGATCATTCGCTGGACGCTCAAGCACTCAGCGACGACGATCATTCTGTCCCTGCTTGTCATGGGCGTCACCCTGGCCGCGGCCCCGTTCATGAAGACGAACTTCCTGGGCGACAGCGGGCAGAACACGCTGTCGGTCACCCAGACCCTTGACCCGGGCACGAGCCTAGACGCGCAGGACAAGGCTGCGCAGAAGGTCGAAGACACTCTGCTCGATATCGACGGCATCGAAACCGTGCAGGTATCGATCGGCTCCAGCGGAAGCTCGCTGAGCGATGCATTCCTCGGTGGGGGCGAAGGCGCGATCACGTTCTCGATCACCACAGACGTCGATGCCGATCAGACGGCGCTGCAGCAGACGGTGCGCGACAAGCTGTCGATGATCGACGATGCGGGAACGATCGAAGTTGCCGCATCGAGCGGCTTCGGCGCATCGACGGACATCGAGGTTGACATCACGGCCACGTCCGCCGATGACCTGCAGAAGGCGACGGATGCTGTGCATGACGCCGTGAGCGGGCTCGATGCCGTCGCCGAAGTCAGCGACAACCTCGCCGAGACGCGACCGTTCATCGAGGTCGCCGTTGACCGGCAGGATGCCGCTGAGGCGGGGTACAGCGAGATCGCGCTGAGCTCGTATGTCTCAAGTGCGACGCAACCGCAACAGGCTGGCACGATCGTGATCGACGGGTCGACGCTCACCATCTACATGGAGGCTGGCGACGAACCCACCACGATCGATGAACTCAAGGATCTCGAAATCCCGACGCCGACCGGCATGGTGGCGCTGTCGACACTGGCGACAGTGGAGATCACGGACGGCCCCCAGAGCGTGACCACGGTGGGCGGCGACCGGTCGGCAACTGTGAGCGCGACGCCTGCTGGCGACAACATCGGTGGCGCGAGTGCCGAGGTGCTCGAAGCACTCGACACGGTGGACCTGCCGTCGGGCGCTACAGCCGAGATCGGCGGCGTCAGCGCCGACCAGGACACCGCGTTCCAGCAGCTTGGCATTGCGATGCTCGCGGCGATCCTCATCGTGTACATCGTGATGGTGGCGACGTTCCGGTCGCTGCGTCAGCCGCTGCTGCTTTTGGTTTCTGTGCCGTTCGCGGCCACGGGCGCGATCGGGCTGCAGCTGGCGACCGGGGTCCCGCTCGGGGTTCCGTCGCTCATCGGCGTCCTGATGCTGATCGGCATCGTCGTGACGAACGCCATCGTGCTTGTCGACCTCGTGAACCAGTATCGAGATAAGGGACTGAGCGTGGCGGATGCTGTCGAGCACGGCGCCGTCAGACGTCTGCGCCCGATTCTCATGACGGCGCTTGCGACGATCTTCGCCCTCACTCCGATGGCGTTGGGCATCACCGGTCACGGAGGCTTCATCTCGCAGCCTCTCGCGATCGTCGTGATCGGCGGGCTCGTGTCGTCGACGGTGCTGACTTTGGTCGTGCTGCCGACGCTGTACAACTTGGTCGAGGGTGCGAAGGAACGCCGGGCGGCCAAGCGTGCCCGTAAGGATGCTGACAAAGCGAAGCGAGCTGAGGCCGACGCGTCACCGACGGAAGCCGAGACTGCCGGGGTACGGTGAGGCATGGCAACGCCAGACTTCATCACGGCGCTTCGACGTAAGATCGGGCACGATGAGCTGTGGCTGAGCGGAGTCACTGCTGTGGTGATGCGGCGGGGTGCTGATGGCACTGAGATACTGCTCGTAAGGCGCGCAGACAACGACCAGTGGACGAACGTCACGGGCATCATCGACCCGGGCGAACAGCCGGCGGATGCTGCGGAGCGCGAAGTTCTCGAAGAGGCCGGCACTGTCGCTGTCGCCGAGCGCCTCGCGTGGGTGCACACACATCCGCCGGTGCAGTGGCCCAATGGTGACAAAGCTCAGTTTCTCGACCTGGTCTTCGCCTGCCGCTATGTCTCGGGCGAGGCTCACCCGGCCGACGGCGAGAACACGGAGGCACGCTGGTTTGCACTGGGTGACATGCCACGTATGGCGCTGACGCAGTTGGAGCGCATCGATGTGGTGCTGGGCGGCAATGCGGCGGCGAAGTTCGAGCGTGGTGGGGCGACGCCCTGACGCGCCCGGCGGTTGCTGAACTTTACGGAAAATCTGTCACTCCGCGGCAGGCAATCTCGTCCGCACATGACAGAAACCCATTCTCCGCACATGACAGCAAACTGTCCGCTGTCACGTCGGCAACGTCGCACCTTTCTGGGTCAGGACGCGCCTCCTTACGCCTGAACTTGCGTACGTCACTCGGCCTGTGTGCTGCCGTGATCAGTAGTAGTACTGTGCGGACATCTTTGGCGGTTATGCCACACGACCTTGTCCGCTTCACGACATCTTCATTCCCAGCAGCACGCCCGCTGAGGGGAATCCCACGTGATCATTGACGGCAGACCGCTCCATCGATTCTGTATTTGTCGAGTCTCGGAAAGGCGGCATCGCGAACCTGTGGATAACTTTCACGTGCAGTCGCTGTTTTTTCTACGCTGAACCGTATGCGATTCTCGAGGGCTCTGCGTGCGGTGCTGGCTCTCGTGTGTGCAAGTGCGATTGCGCTGACAGCTGCAGGGTGTGCGCCCGCTGATCCGAAGCCCACAAAAACGCCGACGCCGACGAAGACGGCGATCTTCGCGAGTGAAGAGGAGGCGTTGCAGGCCGCCGTCGACGTCTACCAGCAGTTCAACGCGGCATTTGACCAGGTCACTGCGGAAGGTGAAGCCGCGGAAGACGAGCTTTCGGAGGTCGTTACAGACGAGTACTTTACGGAGCAGACGTCGGAAGAATCATTTGCTGATCGCGGTTGGCATACCGAAGGGAGCTCTAGCTTCCGAAATGCGGAATTGGCAAGCCTTAACCAGGATGGCAAATCTGCGAAAGTTCAAATTGCTCTCTGCCGAGACGTGTCTAACCAAAGAATCATTGATGAAAATGGGAATGACGTAACCGACGAGAATCGCACATCGGCCTTGATTCCCCTATCCGTGACGATGATCTGGGACGACGAATCTTCCGCACTTTTGATTAGCGAGACAGGTCTATGGGACGAATCACAAGTCTGTTGATTTCTCTCGCAGTCAGCGTCCTCGCGGCCGCTGCTCCGGTTGGGATCCTACCTGCGGATTGTACGAACACGGATGTGCTCGGAAGCGTATGCGGGGATGTAAATGATGGGACTGTCGACACGGGTGCTGACAAGACAAAGCCCGGCGACGGTGGGTCCGACGGACGCGGCGGGTCCGGCGGCGGCAACAACAACGGCGGAGGCCCGCGCGACGACTCCGACGACAGCTACCGTGACAGTGCTGAAGAACATGAAGCCGACATCGCATGCCGACTCCTCGGAACCTGCCCCGAAGAAGGCAGCGACCCCATCACCATCCACGACCTCGCATCCTTCACGCCCGAACAAGTGTCAGTGGCGATGGAACCCGATGGGTGGATGATCGTCGGATTGCCCGCAAACTTTTATGCCGACGCCGCCGTCAATACTGCCAGCGGCGAGCTGTTCGACATCCCCATCAACGTACGATTCACGCCGACCAGATACTCCTGGTCGTGGGGCGACGGCACGTCATCGACGACATCCACCCGTGGAAGCCCCTGGGACGACCTCGATGTCCCCGAGTTCACCGCCACAGCAACGAGCCACACGTTTACCGAAAAGGGCACCTACAAGGTCAGTCTCACTGTCGACTACTCCGTCGAGATCAGGACGCCGGGAGAGGGCTGGTTTCCCGTCGAAGGAACGCTGTCGAAGGCAGCATCCGGCGTCACCGCCATCGCCACCACTGCGAACTCCGTCATCGTCAAAAAGGAGTGCACCAAAAATCCCGATGGTCCAGGATGCTGATCGGTGAGCTTACTTGAGGGGTAGGCGGCCCGGTTCGGACATCAGGACAGGCCACTTTATGGCCGACAGGCAGCCGTTAGCGAGAGATGACTGGACCTGCGCGGTTGTGCGGTTGCGAACCATTATGGGCGACCGGCAGCGGCACGACGCAGGGAGCCGCGCTGTTGGGTATCAACGATCAGCACACAGCCGGACATCACCTGTCGCCGGGCGGCTCCGACTGTCGCGCCAAGACCTCAATGAGGAGGCGTTCCGCAAACTCCGCCGGAAGCTGCTCGATCAACGCAATCAGCGGCGCCATTTTTGACGGCAACGGCGATGTCGCACCACCAGAACGTCGCTGACTGCCACCGACCCCGAAACGCAACAGCAGCGCCTGCGCCTTGTCAGCCGTCAGCTCACGCCCGAGTGCCCCAGACATTCGCAGCGCTTGTACCGCAAGCTTCGGGTTGGCCGGCGTCTTTCCTCGCACATCGTCGGCAGCACGCGTCATCACGTCGCTGAGCTCTGGCAGCATCCGCTCGGTCACCGGCGTGATCGTGAGATGTGTCGTGCGGGGAAGGGCACGACCGTTCGCCTGCATGAAGCCGGGCTGCATCTGCAATGTGAAACCGAGCTCCGCCACGCGATCGGCCCAATGATGCGGATCCACACGCAGCCGCTTCGAGACCGTCACATCTGACGCAACCGCGAGCAGAGGCCCCGTTGGGTCGCCCACGATGCGCAGCCCGGTCGTGCCATCGATGAGCGCACGCAGCTGCTCCGTCGACCGCCGGCACGACGCGACAAGCTCAGCAAACCCCTCGGTGCCCAACCGCTGCACAATCGCCCACGCGGCAGCGAGAGCCGTCGCCGACTTCGAGCCCAACAGCGTCGGATTCACCACCGGATACCCCGGCCACCGCGCCATCGCGAAGAACTGATGCCGCTGCCTGTCGCGATCGCGCTGCAACAGCACCGAGGCGCCCTTGGGCGCATACCCGTACTTATGCAGATCTGCCGAGATGCTCGTCACACCGTCGACCGAGAAGTCCCAGGGCGGCAGATCGCCCCACCAAGCCAGCGCGAATCCGCCGATGCACGCGTCGACATGACACGGGATGCTGTAGCGCGCCGCAGCGGCCGCGACCTCCGCAATCGGGTCGAGAACGCCAAATGGGTAGCTCGGTGCCGACACCACGACAAGCGCGACGTCGGGGCCGAACCGGGCGACAAGGTCGTCGACGGGCACACGCCCCTCGTCATCGACGGGCACAAGATCGAGGTCGAGCCCGAAATAGTGCGCGGCCTTGTGAAATGCAGCGTGCACGGTCGTCGGTGCAACAATGCGCGGTCGCAGGGCGATCATTCGCTGGGTCGCAGGATCTCCGGAGATTTGCGCGGCCGCCCACACATCGCGCGCCGTCTTCACGGCCAACATGCAGCTCTCGGTGCCACCGCTCGTCACCGTTCCGACCGTGTCATCGTCGCCGTGCAGCATCCGCTTGGCAAAGCCGACAAGGTCGCTCTCCAGCGCGGCCACCGACGGGAAGACCGTCGGATCAAGGCCATTCACCGATTGCACGAGCCGCATTGCCTCGGCTGCCAGTTCGTCGAGCTCGGCTAACCCTGAGTCGTAGACATACGACAGCACGCGGCCGCCGTGGCTGGCAGCATCCGCCTCACGCAGGAGGCGCAACCGGTCGAGGACCTCCCGGGAGGCACCGCTCAGCGGTTCGGGCACGTCATGCTCCCTCGTGATCGATGTCGGACCGCCGCAAACGGTACCGGCTCAGCGTGAGAAGGCTCAGAAGCATGGCCGCGGCAGGAACAACGCTGAAGCTCAGCACGATGCCGGTCACTGCAGCATCCGATTGGCTGACGGCGCTGACGCCGACCGACTCCTGGTATCCGGTGATCGCCAGCACGACCGTCAGCGCTGTCGCCCCGAACGCCATACCGGCGGTCTCGCCCGCCGTCCAGAGACCACCGAAGACGCCCGCGCGGCCCTCGCCGTGGCGTTCTGCGTCGTGCGAGATCACGTCGGGCAGCATCGCCATGGGCAACGCCTGCATGCCGGCATACGCGGCTCCGGCGACGGCGACCGAAATGAAGACCCACCAGCCCGGCGACCACAGCAGCATGATGAGCGAGGCCGAGGCGATGAGGAAGATGATGCTGGCGAACCAGAAGCCGCGTTCCTTGCCGATGCGCTTCGCGATGCCGCCCCACGCCGGCGTGAGCAGCAGTGCCGGGGCGATGAGTGCGACGAATAGCAGAGTCACGGCGGTCTCAGAATGCAGCACCCACGTCGCGACGTACTGGGCACCCGCGAGCATCATCCCGGTGGCGAGGCCCTGCAGCATATACGTCGCGAGCAGGGCGCGGAACGGCTGGCTGCGCACGAGGGCGCGGATGCCGCCCCGATAGTTCTGCACGAGGGATGCTGTGGGCCGCACCTCGGGTTCGGGAACGTTGCGCGGGGCGACCGTTGTCGACAGCAGCATCCCGATGCCGAGGACGACTCCGGCGACGATGGCCATCACGAGATACCCGAGGTAGGGGTCGTATGGGTAGAGGTCGCGCAGCAGCGGCCCGCCCGCGCCGAACAGCAGGATCGCAACGGTCAGTACCACGACGCGCCAGGTGAGCAGCCGCGTGCGCTCGTTGTATCGGCGCGTCAGCTCGGCCGGGAGCGCGATATACGGCACCTGGTACATGCTGAACGAGGTGGCGCAGAGAATGAACGCGAGCGTGACCCAGACGGCGGATGCTGCCGGCGGCAGCCCGGGAGCGACGGCGAACGTCAGCACGAAGAAGACGGGAAGCGCGAGGCTGCCGATTGTCATGAAGCGTCTGCGGGATCCGCTGCGCACGAGACTGACGTCGCTGCGGTCGCCGATGATCGGGTCGATCACGACGTCCCAGATCTTCGAGATGGTGAGGATCAACCCCGCGACGAGCGCGGTCACACCGAGGGTGTCAGTGAGGTAGTAGACCAGTACAAGGCCGGGGAGCGTGGCGAAGCCGCCGGTTCCGAGCGAGCCGATCCCGTAGCGCCACAGAACGGCTCGCGGAAGTCGGGTGCGCGAGACGCTGATCGGGCCCGTCGCGTCGCTCGGTTCGTTCACAGGACCTGCCCGTGAGCTGCGGTTCGCTGCATCACTGCCATGAACCGATCTTAGTGCTCGGGCATGTGCGGGCGCGAAGGCTGCCAAGCAGAGCAGCGTCAGGGCGAAGGCTGCCCCTCGGAGCGGCGTCGGCGTGAAGGGTGCCGAGCAGACCAGCGCTGGGGCGAAGGGTGCTGGGCAGAACAATGTCGGGGCGAAGGACGCTGAGCAGAACAGCGCCGGGGCGAAGGGTGCCGAGCGGAACAATGCCGGGGCGAAGGGTGCTGGGCAGGATAGCGCCGGAGCGAAGGCTTCCCCGCGGCGCAGAGCGGCGTCGGGTCGAAGCCCACCCGGCACAGCCATGCGCGGTGCTAGCGTCGAATCATGGCAGACGGTTCCGCTTCGCTTTCGCACGATGACCTCTGGCCGCGGGCCGGTGACTGGACTCCCGCGGGCCGAATCAACGGAGACCTCGATCTCACGCTCATCGGGATACCGACCGCACGCACCTCCCTGTCGCCGACACGGGCGGACGCGACGCCCGCAGCCGTGCGCGAGGCACTGCGCCGCTACAGTCCCTTCGCACACGACCGTGACGCGGACCTCGACGTTCTGACACTGGCCGACGCCGGCGACATCATCGACCCCGACAGAGATGAGGATGCTGCGCGGCAGCGCGTCGCCGACGTGGCCACGCGCAGCCGACTCACCGTGGCTCTGGGAGGCGACAACGCCGCGACCGTGCCCGCCGCGCTCGGCGCGTGGGGCGGCGATATCGCGACAGCGGGGCTCATCACGCTGGACGCCCACTACGATCTGCGCGACGGCCGCTCGAACGGATCGCCCGTGCGCCGCCTGATTGAAACTGGTCTGGACGGGCACCGCGTGGTGCAGATCGGCATCCAGGACTTCGCGAACTCGCGCGCCTACGCCGAGCGCGCCCGCGAATTGGGCATCACCGTGATCACGCGCGACGACCTGCTGCGGCTGCCGCTCGACGACGTCTTGGCCGAGGCGCTCGCGGTCGCCGGCGGTGCGGGCGGCCCGATTCACGTCGACCTCGACGTGGACGTGTGCGACAGGGCAGTGGCGCCCGCATGCCCGGCGTCGACGCCCGGAGGCATCGCCGCGCATGAACTGCGCCGTGTGGCGCGCGTCGTGGCGCAGCATCCTCAGGTCTCATCGATCGACATCACCGAGATCGACGCTCTGGCAGATGTCGCGGACGAGCGAACGGTGCGCTTGGCGGCGCTCTGCGTGCTGGAGGCTGCCGCGGGCCTCGCCGCACGCTGACGCTGACCCCCTCTGCGTTCAAGTGGCGAAGTTGGCGTGAAAACACGCAGATTTCCACCAATATTGACATCTGAGCAGGGCCAGACTCGGGCACTGTGGATAATGACAGCGGCCCATCAGCGGCTTTGGCAGAGTGTCGGTTATGGCTCGCTCGCGCAACCGGCTTCCCACGGCGCTTGGTACGCACTTTTCGGTGGCAGCGGCCACCCGCCGAGGAATCCCCCGGAGCAGATTGCGTGCAGACGACCTCAGTTCTCCCTTTTACGGCGTGAGAGCGCTCGTGGGCGCCGAGAGTGACGAGCCCGGCTCCGAGGAGACGATTCGTCGCCTGGCGCATGCGTATGCCCCGCGCGCCCGTGATGTGGACTTTCTCAGCCACAGCACGGCGGCCGCATTGCATCACGCACCGCTGCCGATGAATACGGATGCCATGATCCATGTGTCGACGTTCAAACCGGCACGCGCCCCGCGCACGCGCGGGGTCATCGGGCACAGCGCCTCGCGGTCGGTGCCGACTGTGACCGTGGACGGGATCCGAGTCTCGGACCCTGCCGCGACGTGGGTCATGCTCGGCGAGAGCTTTGATGTGCCATGGCTTGTCGCGGTCGGGGACTATTTCTGCCGCGCGTGGCGCGAAGGTTACGGTCGGCCGCATGTGGGCAGAGTGCCTCTGGCTACTCCGTCGCAGCTCGCAGATGCGCTGAACAGCTGCCGCCGGGTTGGCGCGGCAAAGCTGCGGGACGCACTGTGCTACGTACGCTGCGATTCGTGGTCGCCTCGAGAATCGCTCACCCGATATCTTCTCGTCACGCACGGACTACCTGAGCCGGTGCTCAACACCGACTTCTACGATTCGCACGGGTGTCATCTTGCGTGCATCGACATGGCTTACCCCGAGTACAAGGTTGCCGTCGAGTACCAAGGTCGCGTTCACGGTGTGCAATATTCTCAGGACATCGAACGTGTCGAACGGCTGCGCGCTGACGGATGGATCGTCGTGCAGGTGTCATCGGAGCTGTTCAACGAGCCGGACACACTCGTTCACCGTGTTCGGGACGCTCTGCGCTCACGCGGATGGCGCGGCTGACCAGCCAGGGCAGGTAGGGCAGGCCGGACGGACCGTTCATCTGGCAAAGTTTGCAATTCAGGGCGTCCGCATATGCAAACTGTGCCACCTGAGTCTGAGGGAGAGCAGCTCAGATTCTCTGGCCAGCCACCCAGGTCTGCGCGACCAGAGGGACACCGGGGCGGTACGCCAGATGCACGTGGCTTGGCGCACCGAGCAGCACGAGGTCGGCACGTGCCCCGGGCACGATGCGACCCACGTCGTCACGTGCGAGTGCCGCCGCGCCCCCGGCCGTTGCCGCCCACAGCGCCTCTGCCGCCGTGAATCCCATGTCACGCACGGCAACGGCGATGCAGAATGCCATACTCGACGTGAAGCTCGACCCGGGATTACAGTCACTCGCCAGCGCCACGCGGGCACCAGCATCCAGAAGTCTGCGTGCGTCGGGGTAGGGCTGCCTGGTTGAGAACTCGACGCCCGGAAGCAACGTGCAGACAGTTCCGGATGCTGCCAGCAGCGCCACGTCCTCATCGCTGAGGTAGGTGCAGTGGTCCACGCTGGCCGCGCCGAGCTCCACGGCAAGCCGTACGCCGTCGCCGTGCCCCAACTGGTTGCCGTGCACGCGGACACCGAGCCCACGAGACGCTCCCGCCTCAAGCACACGTCGTGACTGCTCCGGCGTGAAGGCACCGCGCTCGCAGAAGACATCGACCCAGCGCACGTGCGGGGCGCAAGCGTCGAGCATGGCACCGACGACGAGATCGACGTAGTCGTCGGCATCGCCCGCACTGCCCGTTGAGTCATCGTATTCGGGAGGAACCACATGAGCGCCGAGGAACGTGACCTCGTCAGTGACTTCCCGCGCCAGACGGGCGAGGCGCTCCTCATCGTGAACGCTCAGCCCGTAACCCGTCTTCACCTCGAACGTCGTCGTCCCCTGCGCATGAAGCTCAGACACGAAGCCCGCGAGCCGTGCCCGCAGCTCGTCATCGGTCGCTGCACGCGTCGCAGCCACCGTCGACCGGATGCCGCCCGCTGTATACGCCTCGCCGGCCATGCGTGCGGCGAACTCCGCCGAACGGTCACCGCCGAAGACCACGTGGGTGTGGCTGTCGACGAAGCCCGGGATGACCGCCTGCCCCGCAGCATCCACGACCTCGAGCCCCTCGTCGCCCGCGACGGCGAGGGCCGAGCGCGCGTCACCCACCCACGCGATGCGGTCGCCGTCCAGCAGCACTGCTGCATCATGGCGGATGCCGAGCGGATCGGTGTCGCGCTTCTCGTTCGTGACCAGCTCACCGATATTCGTCATGAGGGTGCGCATCGTTATGCTCCCGAGCAGGCGGCGGGTGAAGCATCCGCGGGCGCGTCAGTCGGGCCGGTTGGCGCGCTGTGTTCGGGCGCGTCCGCATCGAGTAGGGGAATGCGCACCCCGCGCTCGCGGGCCACCTCGGCAGCGCGGTCGTAACCGGCATCGACGTGCCGCATCACACCCGTGCCGGGATCGTTCGTGAGCACACGTTCGATCTTCTGAGCGGCGAGATCGGTGCCGTCGGCGGCGATGACCTGCCCCGCATGAATCGAGCGACCGATGCCGACGCCGCCTCCGTGGTGCAGTGATACCCAGGTGGCTCCGGATGCCGTGTTGAGCAGTGCGTTCAGCAGCGGCCAGTCCGCAATCGCGTCAGAGCCGTCGGCCATCGCCTCGGTCTCGCGATACGGCGACGCGACCGACCCCGAGTCCAGGTGGTCGCGCCCGATCACGACGGGAGCCGACAGCTCCCCAGAGGCGACCATCTCGTTGAACTTCAGCCCCGCCCGGTGCCGCTCACCGTATCCGAGCCAGCAGATTCGGGCGGGCAGCCCCTCGAAATGCACTTTCTCTTGTGCGCCCGTGATCCACCGGCGCAGCGGCTCATCGTCGGGGAACAGCTCGAGGATCGCGCGGTCCGTCGCCGCGATATCGGCGGGGTCGCCCGACAGAGCTGCCCAGCGGAACGGTCCTTTGCCCTCGCAGAACAGCGGCCGGATGTACGCGGGCACGAAGCCCGGATACTCGAAAGCGCGCTCACAGCCTCCTTCGCGGGCCTCGGCACGCAGCGAGTTGCCGTAGTCGAACACCTCGGCACCAGCATCCTGAAACTCCACCATCGCCTGACAGTGCTTGGCCATTGACGCGCGAGCTCGAGCGGTGAAGTTATCGGGATCGGATGCTGCCAGCTCGTGCCACGCGGCAACGGTGACGCCCTCCGGGAGGTAGCTGAGCGGGTCGTGCGCGCTGGTCTGGTCGGTGACCACATCGACATCCACGCCGCGCGTCAAGATCTCGGGGAACACGGATGCTGCGTTGCCGGCGACCCCGATCGACACGGCCTCGCTGTCGCGCTTCGCCTGCTGAGCGCGGTCGAGCGCGGCGTCCAGATCGGGCGCGATCTCGTCGAGGTAGCCGTGGTCGAGGCGACGCTGCAGCCGGGCAGCATCCACGTCGACGATGAGGCAGACGCCGCCGTTCATGGTGACGGCGAGCGGTTGTGCGCCGCCCATGCCGCCGCAGCCCGCGGTGAGCGTCAGGGTTCCCGCGAGCGTGCCATCGCCGCGCCCCCGTGCGTTGAGCGAGCGGGCGACGGCGGCGAACGTCTCATACGTACCCTGAAGAATGCCCTGCGTGCCGATGTAGATCCAGCTGCCCGCCGTCATCTGCCCGTACATGGTGAGGCCTTCGGCCTCGAGCTTGCGGAACTCTGGCCACGTCGCCCAATCGGGAACGAGGTTCGAATTGGCGATGAGCACGCGCGGTGCCCATTCGTGGGTGCGGAAGACGCCGACGGGTTTGCCCGACTGTACGAGAAGCGTCTCGTCGGCCTCGAGGTCTTCGAGCGTGCGGCGGATCGCGTCGAATGCGTCCCAACTGCGTGCCGCTCGCCCGGTGCCGCCATAGACGACGAGGTCGTCTGGGCGCTCGGCGACGTCGGGGTCGAGGTTGTTCATCAGCATGCGCAGCGGCGCCTCGGTCTGCCAGCTCTTGGCGCTGAGTGCGGTGCCGCGGGCCGCGCTGACCGGTCGGCTGCCCGCTGTTTGGCTGCGCTGTGCCTGGCTGCTGTGTGCCTGGCTGCCGTGTGCCTGGCTGCCCGCTGTCTGGCTCTGTTGCGTCATTGCAATTCTCCTGTCTCTGTCTCGGCTGCGTTCACAATGCGCCCGGAGCGCACCAGCTCGACCACGGCCTCGATCTCGTCTGCGACGATGCGGTCGCTGCCCGGCCCGTCGACGCTCTCGCGCACACGGGCGAGCACAGCTCCCGTTGCCGCTCCCGGCTGCAGCGGTGCCCGCAGGTCGAGCGAGCGGCAGGCCGTCATCACCTCGATGGCGAGCACGCGGGTGAGCCCGTCGACAGCGCGGCGTAGTTTGCGGGCGGCCGACCAGCCCATCGACACATGGTCTTCCTGCATCGCCGACGACGGAATCGAATCGACGGATGCGGGCACGGCGAGGCGCTTCAGCTCGCTCACGATTCCGGCGGCGGTGTACTGCGCGATCATCAGCCCGGAGTCGACGCCGGCGTCGTGAGCGAGGAACGCGGAAAGGCCCTTGTTGCGCGAGGGATCCAGATGCCTGTCGGTGCGTCTCTCAGACATCGACGCGACGTCAGCCGCCGCGATCGCGAGGAAGTCGAGCACATAGCCGACCGGAGCTCCGTGAAAATTTCCGTTCGATTCGACGCGACCGTCAGGCGTGACGACGGGGTTGTCGACGGCGCTCGCGAGCTCGGCGTCGGCGACGGATGCTGCATGCGCAGCGGTGTCTCGGGCAGCGCCGTGCACCTGCGGCGTGCAGCGCAGCGAGTACGAGTCCTGTACGCTCGGGTCTTCCGGCCCGCGGTGCGATGCGACGATGGGGGAGCCGTTGAGCAGCGCACGCAGATTGGCGGCGGAGCGCGCTTGTCCGATCTGCGGCCGCAGACTCTGCAGATCAGCAGCGAAGACACGGTCCGTGCCGAGCAGCGACTCGACGCTGAGCGCTGCCGCGATGTCTGCGGTGCGCAGCAGCATCCGGATGTCGTGGAGCGCAAGCAGCAGCATCCCGAGCATTCCATCGGTGCCGTTGATGAGCGCGAGCCCTTCCTTCTCGACGAGCACGAGGGGTTCGATGCCGGCGTCAGCGAGTGCGTCTGCGGAGTCGCGCAGCGTGCCGGTCTTGTCACGCACCTGGCCTTCGCCCATCGCCGCGAGAGCGCAGTGCGAGAGCGGGGCGAGGTCGCCCGAGCAGCCGAGTGAGCCGTACTCGCGCACGACGGGCGTGATGCCGGCGTTCAGCAGATCGGCGTAGGTCTGCGCGGTTTCGAGGCGCACACCCGTACGACCGGTCGCCAGGGTCTTGAGGCGCAGAAGCATGAGCGCGCGGATGACCTCCCGCTCGACCTCGGGACCCGACCCGGCGGCGTGCGAGCGGATGAGGCTCTGCTGCAACTGCGTGCGCTGCGCGGGGTCGATGAACGTCGTCGCGAGCGCACCGAATCCCGTCGAAATGCCGTAGTGCGGGTCGCCGGTCTCGGCAAGGCCCTTAATCGTGCGCCGTGACGCAGAGATCGCCTGGGCGACGTCGGGCGAGAGCTCGACGCGGGCGCCATCACGGGCGACGCGAACGACGTCGGCCGGGGAGAGAAGCGTGGCTGCAGTGAGATCGGCGCCGAGTGTGACGGTGCCCTGTTCTGTCAGAGTGGTGCTCATACGTCGATTCCATCGCATACCGGGCACGGTGAGAACGGGCATAATGACACGTGTGTCCGGGATTTCGGACATCTCACGAGCAGATGGAGGATGCTGCATGAGCAGATCACCGGCGGCCGACCAGACACTGCGCATCCTGACCTTCCTCGCCCGGCAGCGCGGCCCGGTCGCCGCCGCGCGCATCGCCGGGGCCCTCGAGCTGCCGCGATCCACCGTGTACCAGCTGCTGAGCGAGATGCAGAGGCAGGGCTACGTCGTGCACCTGCCTGAAGAGCGGAGGTGGGGCATCGGCGTCGCCGCGTTCGAGCTGTCGAGCGGATACGCACGGCACGAGCCGCTCAGCCGGCTCGGACGGCCTCTGCTCGCGGGCCTCGTCGACGAGTTGGGCGAAAGCGCGCACCTGGCCGTGCTGCACGGGCGCGATGTGCTGTACATCGTCGAAGAGCGGGCTCCGCGCAGGCCCCACCTCGTGAGCGACGTCGGCGTGCGTCTGCCCGCACAGCTCGCGGCAACCGGCAGAGCCATGCTCGCTCAGCTGCCCAAGTACCAGGTCCGCGCGCTCTTCCCCGACCGAGAGGCATTCGTCGACCGCACTGGGCTGGGCCCGAGGAGCTACTCTGAGCTGCGTCGCCTGCTCGACGAGACGCGGCGCAGCGGCTTCGCCTCAGAAGACGGTGAGATCACGCGCGGTCTCGCGTCGATCGGCGTGGCTGTGACCGACCATGTGGGCTGGCCCGCAGCATCCATCGCCGTCACCTTCGAGACAGCACGAGGCGATATCGACAGCGTCGGGTCCGAAGGGCTGGTGACTCGGCTGGCCCGTGTGGCATCTGAGCTCTCACGGCGCATCAGCGGACATCCGCGACGGCTCGCTGGTCGCGTCGAGCTCGGCTGACAGCCCGGCGGCCTCAAGGCGACGGCGGCGGGCTGTGACGATCCGGTCGATCACGAAGCCGATGACGAGCGCAAGGACGATGCCGATTACCGCGCCGAGCAGCGGCTGGTCCTTCACCAGGTTGCCTGCGACGAGTCCGATGAAGACCGAGTACACGGCCCACATCGCCCCGGCGATGACGCTGAGAGGAATGAAGCGTCGGCGCGGGTAACGCAGCGCTCCGGCTGTCATATTGACGGCGACACGACCGACGGGGATGTAGCGTGCACCGAGGATGAGGCCGGCCCCTGAGCGGTCGAGCGTCCGGCCGGCCCAGTCGAAGGAGGCGGCGACACGTGGGCGGCGCATCCACCGGAAGCGGCGAGTGCCGACACCTCGGCCGATCGAAAAGGCGATGTTGTCGCCGATCGCTGCTCCGATCGCTGCAATGGCACACAGGAGAATCAGGTTGGTGCTGTTCGTGGAGGCGGCGACGGCCGCGGCAGCCACGAGAACCGTTTCACTGGGAATCGGCGGAAAGAAGCCGTCGATGATGGCGACGGCGAACATCACGGCGTACAGCCACGGTGAGGCGATCGCCTGCATGATGAGTTCGTTCACGATGTCCACTCCACAAAGCTATGCAGTCGGTACGGCGCGGGGCATCACTCTCTGGTATTGCGTTCGTCCACCCAGAGGAGGGTGTGCCGAGGCGGTGAGTGCCACGCGCATGAGGATCACGCTCGCGATCGCGGTGAGGACGGTGATGCCGCCGATCAGCAAGACGACGGCGCTGAGCACGCCCGCGACGCCCGCCAGAGCGGCACGGCGAGCGGATGCTGTCGGTGTCGGCATCGTCCGGCGCTCCCAGCGACTCGTGGCGAGCGCAACGAGAGCGGTCGTCGCCATCGCGAGGGCGATCCAGAACGGACGCGTGGCCCACCAGGCACCGCTGCCAGGCTCGGGCAGGGGCACGATGCCGCCCCATGCGCCGACGAGAGCGATGGCGGCGAGGGCGATGAGCACCGGCATGTGCCAGAGATAGATCGTCATCGAACGAGAGTTGATCCACGCGGTCACTGCATGCACCGGCTCGCGTGCGGCGACGCGCTTCAGCCAGGGGCGCGCGAGCGATAGGCCGGCCAGCTGCACGATGCCGAGGAGCACAAGGGCCGCGGACGGCGGGTTGAGAGCGGCGTACATGTTGCCCGGGTAGATGCCGAGCAGTGTGACGGCGAACAGGGCAGCGAGGGCACCAACGCCGATCATGACGCGAGCGCGAACCGTCAGCGCGTCGACTGTTCCATCAGCGAGCCAGAACCCGAGCTGCTGCACGAGCAGCCACACGAACGCGAGGTTGAGGAAGGCGATCGCTCCGACTCCGCCGAGTGACGAGGCAACATCCACCCCGATGACGGCGGCGCCGAGGAGCGCGAGGGTCGTGCGCCGAGCCCGCTCATGCGCGGCGATCATCGCCGGAGCAAGCGCCTGGCAGAGCACGTACACGCCGAGGAACCACAGAGGCTGGCTGATGCGGAACCCGGCTTCAGCGATCATATCGGCCGGGACACCCGTGAGCGTCATGATCAGCAGGGCCGCACCGACGACGGCCACCATGACAATGGCGGGCCCGAGAAGTCGCTGCACACGCCCGGCGACGAACTCCGCAGGCGTATTTCCACGGCCACGCGCCGAACGGTACGCCCTGCGCGTGGAAAAGCCGCCGACGATAAAGAAGAGCGGCATGACCTGCACCACCCACGAGACCGGGATGAACCAGTCGTGACCCTCGGCCGCGTTCTCAAAAACCGGGCCGGCCGCGCCGATGCTGATGCCCACCATGAGCGAGTGCAGTGCGACGACGACGGCGAGGCACGCGGCACGCACCAGATCGATGCTGGTGTCGCGCGTTGGCCGTGTGTGACCTGTGCGGCCGACAGCGGGGGTAACGGTGGTCATGATTCGTCTCCTTGAAGCTGATCTTCCTGAAGACTAGAAACCGGATGCTGCCGGCCACATCGACCACTGGGGTGAAAAAGACGCTGCCTCACCCCCTACGAGGGAGTGAGGCAGCGCGACGTTCGGGATGTCAGACGGTCTGCTGATTGCCGATCGAGAAGCTCACTGCTCCTTCGGCATTGACCTCGGCGTCGAGCACCTTGTCGTCGAGGGCGACGGCTGCGCCCTCTTCGAGGAAGACCCTCGCCTCGCCTGCTTCGACCACCTGATCGTCGGCTTCGGGAGACGTCGCGACATCGACGGCGAAATCGCCGCTGCCCTGCTCCGTCTGGCTGCTGATGCGCAGTCCGGCATCGTCTTCGCCGGTCGCCTGGGAAGCGATCGTCTTGACGATGGTGCGTGCATTGTCGGTGAGGGTGAGCACAAGCTCTCCTTCCGGTTGCGGGTATGTCCGTGCCACGATTCCTCAGGGCGCTGCGCAGTTCAAGCCGTGTTCAGCCATTGTCAGGCCATTCACACTCAGCACCGGGACGAGGGCACCGATCGCGTCCGTGACAGGGTGTGTGCTGCGCCCGGAGTGTGGGGTGCCGAGCGCTCAGCTTGCGGGGGTGACGAGTCCTGCGTCGTACGCGAAGATTACGGCATGCACCCTGTCGCGCAGCTGCAGCTTCTGCAGAATCTTGCCGACGTGCGTCTTGACGGTCTGCTCTGAGATGAACAGGTCCCCAGCGATCTCGCCGTTGGAGCGTCCCGACCCGATGAGCATGAGCACCTCGCGCTCTCGATCGGTCAGCGCGTTCAGCTCAAGGTTGGCCCGCGGCGTCGTGGGCCGGCTCTGCCCGAACTGCTCGATGAGGCGTCGGGTGATGCTCGGTGCGAGCAGCGCATCTCCTGCGGCGACGACGCGCACGGCCTGCACGAGCTCGGCCGGCAGCGAGTCCTTCAGCAGAAATCCGCTGGCCCCGGCCTGCAGGGCCTCGTACACATAGTCATCGATGTCGAACGTCGTGAGCATGATGACGCGAGGAACGTGGGGGAGCGGATGCTGCGGCGAGAGGATGCGCCTCGTCGCTTCGAGTCCGTCGAGTTCCGGCATCCGCACGTCCATCAGCACGACATCCGGCTTCTCGCGGCGCACGAGATCGACGGCCTCGAGCCCATTGGACGCTTGCCCGACAACCTGAATACCGGTCTGTGCGTCCAAAAGCGCAGCGAAGCCCGCACGCACCATCGTCTGGTCATCGGCAATGGCAACGGAGATGGTCATGCGTCGTCCTCGGGGGTCTCATCGGTCAGAGCGTCCGCGTCGAACGGTAGCACGGCATGGACGAGCCAGCCGCCGTCGGGCGTCGCATGTGTTTCGAGAACGCCCCCGAGGGCTGTTGTGCGCTCACGCATGCCGATGAGCCCGTGGCCGCCGCCGGCAGCGTCCTCAGGGACAGCACCAGGTGCCGAGTTGATCACCGAGACGACGGCACCCGACGTGTTGCTGCGGGTCACCCCGACACTCACCCGTGACCCGGGGGCGTGTCGCAGCGCATTGCTGATGGCCTCCTGCACAATGCGGAACGTCGCCACCTGAACCGAGAGCGGCGCACCGCGCAGCTCGTCGTCGATGCTCATGTCGATCGGTACCCCCGAGCGACGGGCGGTTTCGATGAGCCCCGGGATGTCTCCGATCGTGCGCTGCGGCATCCTCTCGGCTTCCTGGCCGTCCGGGCGCAAAGTACCGAGCAGTCGACGCATCTCTGCGAGTGCCGAGCGGGCGGATGCTGCGATGTCATCGAACTCCGCGATCGCGGGTTCGTTCAGATCGCTCAGTCGATACTGAGCCGTCGATGCCTGCACCTGAATGATCGACATGCTGTGGGCCACAACATCGTGCAGTTCGCGCGCGATGCGCGAACGCTCCTCGATGAGCTGTCGTCTCGACTGCTCTTCGGCCGAGACCTCCTTCTCTCGGGCGAGCTCCTCACGAATATCGTTACGCCCCGAGACCAGCAGGGCGATGACGAACGCGACAGCTCCGATCGAGAACGTGACGATCAGATCCGCCATCTCGGTTCCCGTCACCATCAGGACGTTGTCGCGTCCGGAGAGTGGCGGTATTGCGAGGGCAGCGACAAGTGCGGCGAGCCAGGTAGCGGCAGCGAGAGGCCAACCGCGGCGGTACTGGATGAGACCGATCAAAAGTGCCAGTGTGATGATCTCGGTGACGGGGACGGGCCACGGCCAGAAGGGGTCGCGGACGGCGCTGGCGAGGATGCCGTTGCCGAGCAGCCCAATGACGAACAGGGCGATGGCCGTACGTGGCCGCAGAAGCGAGAGCGGCAGCGAACCGGCTGTAAACGCTGACAGAACAAAGGCGACGGCAACGGGCACGTGATAGAGCGCAGAACTGACCGGGACGGCAACGACGTAAAGAGCCAGGGAGACGCTGCCCACGGTGATCCACAGCCACAGTGGGTGGAGGCGTGGTGAAGACATGCCAGCATCCTGTCACGGCGCGTGCCTTTCGGGCATCACCCCGTGGTCTGAAACAGGCCAGCCTGTCTCATGCCTGGGGTGCTGATCACGGTGGTGTTCCGCCAGAATCCGCCTGGTCGTCAAATCGTTCACGTGCGTCATTGACGGCAGCCAGGTTCGTCGCACTCCAGCTCAAGAGCGCATCGATCAAATCCTGCAGGGTCGTGCCGAGCGCGGCGATGCGATACTCAACGGCGACGGGGCGCGTACTTACGATGACGCGATCGACCATTCCGTTGCGCTCAAGGCGACGCAACGCGCTCGTGAGTGACTTCTGGGTCACAGCGGGGATCGCTCGACGCAGCTCATTGAAACGTCGAGGGCTCTCGCACAAGACGTCGAGAATCTGCAGCGACCATTTATCGAGCACCTGGTCGAGCAGTTCGCGGTGCTCAGGGGTGACCTGTGGAGTGGGCGCCGGGGTGCGGGCAGTTTCGGTCATGACACCTGGTCTCGTTGAAGTGCTCTTTTGCTCTCACGTACACATGAGATACCAGGTTCCCATAACTCGTCAGGAGTCGTCATGACCGTACACACATTCAGCCCGGATGGAATGTTCCAGCCCGTTCCGTATCACCATGTCTCGGTTGCCACGGGATCGCGCCAGGTCCATGTGGCCGGTCAGATCGCGAGGGATGCTGACGGCGGGCACATCGCGACCGGAGACCTCATCGGCCAGATGCTGCAGGCAATGAGCAACACGGCTCGCGGACTCGCCGGAGCGGGAGCGAGCTTTGCTGACGTCGTGCGGCTGCGCTTCTTCGTCGTGGACTGGAGCGTCGACAAGAATGCCGCGTTCATGGAGGGACTCGAGCGTGCGACGCGTGAGCTCGATCTGTCGACCCCGCTGCCCCCGATCTCGATGATCGGCGTTGATTACCTCTTCGAACCGGACGTTCTCATCGAAGTCGAAGCGTACGCGGTGCTCGACTGAGACAGACGAACGATCGGTGCGGCCCGCCGGCTCGAGCCACGGGTAGGCAGACGTCGGCCCCGGGAACCATACGGATCTCGGGGCCGACCGCGTTCAGAGAATGTTATGCCTCGGCACGCTTCTTGCGCCCGAAGATGAGCCCCCAGATCAGGAGCACGATGATGGCGCCTCCGATGGCGAGCAGCCAGCTCGAGAGACTCCAGAACTCGTCGACTCCGACGCCGAAGATCGCATTGCCGAGCCATCCGCCGAGCATGGCGCCGATGACGCCGAGAATCAGCGTCATGATCCAGCCGCCGCCCTGCTTGCCCGGAAGGATCATCTTGGCGATCGCTCCGGCAATGAGTCCGAGAATGAGAAATGCGATGAAATTCATTGTGTTGCCCTTCTCTCTGGGGCGGCTTGTGACCGCCCGTAGGGGACTACGTGTTTGTCACCATACGCCGCGGCACGGTGATATGGGGGATCCTCGGAGGGGAAATATTTCTCTATGCCTGTTCTCAGCCGCACACGGCTAAAGTAGAGAGGTCGGCTCTAGACACCGCGCTTGTGGCGCGGATGGGTTTGTAAGTCTGCTGGGCCGGTTTCCTCTCGAGAACGAGAAGCGAACACACACGATGTGAACGGTCCCGGCCACTGAACGCCCGGGTGAAGAATCCCGCCGCGAGAAGGCGTGCGGTTCTGCTGATTCATGCATAAGAACAACCCGGAAAGCACGCCCATGCCGAAAAACAAGAAGCCTCAAGGCGGACGCCCCGCCCGCAATTTCGATCCCGACTACATCGCGAAGCGTCGCGAGCACCAGGCGAAGAAGGGCGGCCCGAAGCCCGGGAGTCGCAGCCCGGGTCATCGCGGGTACCGCGCTCCCGAAGAGCGACCGAAGAAAAACCGGTGGGATGCTGCTGAGCGCGCCGAACGCGCGGCAGAACGCCGTGACGGTGCCCACCGCCCGCAGTACGACGATCGCCCGCAGCGGCGTCGGTTTGACGACGAGCGTGGACGACGCGACGCACGTGCACCGCGCTTCGACCGCGGAGGCGCGAATCATCGTCGCTTCGATGACGACCGCCCGGGCCGTGACGACCGTCGGCACAACGATGCGCGTCACGACCGCACGCCGCGGTATGAACGAGCTGACCGTTCGAACCGTCGCTTTGACGACGACCGGTCTGGCGCAGATGGGCATACGTCGCGATTTGGTCGGGATGATCGTCCGCAGCGTCGGAACGATGATCGCCATGAGCGCCCGCGCCGTTCGTTCGACCGCGATGAACGTCGCCCGCGCAGCGACCGCGACAACCGCGCACCGCGCTTCGATCGAGAAGAGCGTCAGCCGCGGTTCGACCGCGCCGATCGTCCCCAACATCGCTTCGACAACGACCGCACCCGCGGTGAAGGCCGTCCCTCTCGGTCTGATCGTGACGCTCGCTCGACACGTCGGATTGACAGCGACCGTCCGCGTCGCGAGGATGGCGCGCCGCGTTTTGACCGTGATGACCGTGCTCCGCGCAACGATCGTGATGATCGACGCCCGCGATTCGATCGCGCGGACCGCGCTGGCAGTCAGCAGCGCACCCATCGCGACGAGCGCGCTCGGGGGCAGTTCGATCGTCATGATCGCGCGTCACGATACGAGCGGGCCGACCGGCCGCAGCGCCGTTTCGACGGTGACGATCACCGTCCCCCACGCCGGGACTCCTTCACAGGAAGCGACAGGAAGCACGGTTTCACGCCCCAGGACGACGTCGTGCTCGAGCGGCTCGAAGCCGAAGCCATTCAGGCGGAAGACGTTGAGGGTGTGACATTCAGCGATCTGGGTCTCGGCGGAAACATCGTGCGTACGCTGGGCGAGCTGGGCGCAGCATCCCCATTCCCGATTCAGGCAGCCACGATCCCAGACGTTCTCGCCGGCAAAGACGTTCTCGGCCGTGGTCGCACGGGCAGCGGCAAAACCATCGCGTTTGGTGCTCCGCTCGTGGAGCGGCTGATGGAGAACAAGGGCGGGACGAAGCGCGAAATGGGGCGCAAACCTCGCGCGCTCATTCTCGCTCCGACTCGTGAGCTCGCACTCCAGATCGACCGCACCGTGCAGCCCATCGCACGCAGCGTCGGGCTGTTCACGACTCAGATCTACGGCGGCGTGCCGCAGGCCAGACAGGTCGGCGCGCTCAAGCGCGGCGTCGACATCGTCATCGGAACCCCGGGACGCATCGAAGACCTGATCGAGCAGGGGCGTCTCGACCTGTCCGACGTGAAGGTGTCGGTTCTGGACGAGGCCGACCACATGTGCGACCTCGGGTTCCTCGAACCCGTTCAGCGCATCCTGCGCCAGACCGCACCGAAGGGCCAGAAGCTGCTGTTCTCGGCGACGCTCGACACGGGCGTGGCCGCACTGGTGAAAGAGTTTCTCGTCTCGCCGGCCGTTCACGAAGTCGCTGGCGAAGATCAAGACTCGGGAACCATCGACCACCGGGTCCTCGTCGTCCTGCGCGAAGACAAGGTGCAGCTGCTCACAGAACTGGCCGATCGCGATGAGAAGACGCTGATCTTCACCCGCACTCGTGCCTACGCCGAACAGCTCGTCGATGACCTCGAGGATGCTGGAGTGCGAGCTGTCGCTCTGCACGGGGACCTGAGCCAGGGCCGTCGCCAGCGCAACCTCGAGCGACTGACCTCGGGGCGAGTGAAGGTGCTCGTTGCCACGGACGTGGCCGCGCGCGGCATCCATGTCGATGACATCACCCTCGTGATCCAGGCCGACATGCCCGACGAGTACAAGACCTACCTGCACCGTTCGGGTCGTACGGGCCGCGCGGGCAAGACAGGGCGCGTTGTCACCGTGATCCCGCGTAACCGTCGCCGCCGCATGGCTGAGATGCTCGAGCGCGCGGAGATTGACGCCGAGATCGTGGACGCGTTTCCCGGCGACGACATCGTCGACGAGGTAGCGGGCCGCCCGACGATCGCTGACCTCACAGCGTAGTCACTGCGCGAACGCCTGTGGCACCACTCCGTCTGGTGGGGTGCCACAGGCGTTTTGAGAACGGTTCGTAGGACGAAGAATGCTCTGAGATGCCCCGCTCAGAGCAAACTCTGTCCCACGAAATGGAGCGACGCGTTGTCGATGAGGCGCGTCGCCCCGACGCGGGCGGCAAGCACGAGAACGGCGTCTCCACGGAAATCGGGCGGGCACTCGGTGAAGGTTGCGCGGTCAACCAGCGTGGCGTAATCGAGGGAAAACTCCGGATGCTGTCGCTCGGCGTCCGCGAGCGTCGCACGTGCAGCATCCTGCGCAGCTTGCGCTCCGGACGCTGATCGCGCAGCCTCGATCGCGCGGGGAAGAGCCAGCGCTGTTTCGCGTTCACGGGCGCTGAGGTATCGATTGCGACTGGACAGCGCGAGACCGTCGGCATCGCGCACGATCGGAACGCTGTCAATGCGCACACCGAGATCGAGATCGGTGACCAGGCGCTCGACCAGCGCGAGCTGCTGGGCATCCTTCTGGCCGAAGACCGCGACATCGGGGCGCACCCTCTGAAACAGCTTCGCCACGACTGTGAGGACGCCGTCGAAGTGGCCCGGGCGGGCAGCGCCCTCGAAGACCGTTCCCATGCGCCCGGCGCTCACCGTGACTTCGGGCTCGCGCGGGTACATCTCGCTCTGGTCCGGCGCGAAGACGACGTCGACACCGTCGGCACGGCAGATCTCGAGGTCGGCGTCGAGATCGCGCGGGTAGCGCTCGAAGTCCTCGCCCGGCCCGAACTGCAGCGGGTTGACGAAGATGCTCATGGCGACAGCATCCGCGATCTCGTGCGCACGGGCGATTAGGCGGCGGTGTCCGTCGTGCAGGGCGCCCATGGTCGGCACCAGCGCAACGGAGCCGGTCACCGACTCACGCCAGCGGGCAAGGCCAGCCGTGTCGACGACGCGGGTCACGAGAAATCGCGCTCAGATTCGGGGAAGGCCCCGGACGCCACGTCGTCGACGTAGGCGCGCACGGCGTCCCCGAGCACCTGGTTGAGATCCGCGTAGCGCTTGACGAATCGGGGGACGGGGCCAGTGCGCAGCCCGGCCATGTCTTGCCACACCAGAACCTGAGCGTCGCACCCGGCACCTGCTCCGATGCCGACGGTGGGGATCGGTAGTTCGCGCGTGACCTCGGCGGCGATCTCGGCCGGCACCATCTCGAGCACAACCGCGAACGCGCCGGCCTCGGTCACTGCACGGGCGTCGTCGAGCAGCTGCTGTGCCGCGTCGCCTCTGCCCTGCACTTTGTACCCGCCGAGTGCGTGCTCGCTCTGCGGCGTGAACCCGACGTGCGCCATCACGGGGATGCCGGCGTCGACGACGGCCTTCACCCGATCGGCCATGCGTGCACCGCCTTCGAGCTTGACGGCGTGGACGCCCGCCTCCTTCATGAAGCGGATCGCCGTGGTCACCGCCTGCTCGGCGGACACCTCATAGCTTCCGAACGGCAGGTCGGCGACGACTAGCGCGCGCGAGGCCGATGTCGCCACGGCGCGGGCGAGTGGGATCAGCTCGTCAACAGTGACTGGCAGGGTCGTCGAGTGCCCGTAGACATTGTTCGACGCGGAGTCGCCGACGAGCAGGGCGTCGACGCCCGACTGCTCGAAGAGCGCTGCCGTGTACTGGTCGTAGCTGGTGAGCATGGCCCACCGGCGCCCCTCGCGCTTGGCCTTCTGCAGGTCAAGTGTGCGGACGCGGCGCGCGGGGCGCGGGGCGGAATCAGGCATGTGCCGCTGCCTCCGACCGCACGCTTCCCGGAGCGGGTTCCGAGGCATCCGAGCCGATCCCGGTGATGCGATTGAGCGCGTCGACATGGACGATGCGCGGTCGGTGCGTCTGCAGCTCCTCCTCGTTCACGAGGCCATAGGCGACGATGATCACGAGGTCGCCCGGGTGCACGAGGTGCGCGGCGGCACCGTTGATCTCGATGTCGCCTCCGCCGGGACGCCCCGTGATCACATAGGTCTCGAGGCGCGCGCCGTTCGTGATGTCGAGAACGGCGACCTTTTCGCCGTCGGCGAGTCCTGAAGCATCCATGAGCTCGCTGTCGATCGTGATCGACCCGACGTAGTCGAGGTCGGCCGCGGTGACGGTGGCGCGATGGATCTTCGAGGTGAGCACTGTTCGAAGCATGTCTGCCATGGTACCGAGGGTTTCCGGGATGCTGCCGAGAGTGACGTTCAGCCCAGGGCGGAGTATCCCGTGTATTTTCTGCGCCCCTATTCTGTGTCATGGTCTCCGTGGGCCGGGGCTGCGACTCTGACTTCCCGAGCACGCACGACAACGTGTGGTGTGCATGGGCGCCAGCGGGACGCCTGGAGATGCGCGTGCAGTGCGTAGGATGAACCACATGAGAATCGTCGTGGGAGTATGCGGCGGGATCGCCGCCTACAAGGTTGTGGGAGTGATCCGCACGCTCGTGCTGCAAGGCCACGACGTGCAGGTGATCCCCACCCCAGAGGCTCTGAAGTTCATTGGCGCGCCCACGCTTGAGGCCATCAGCCGCACGCCGATCGCCACAGACCTGTTCGACGACGTTGCCGACGTGAAGCACGTCGCTCTCGGCCAGAGCGCCGACGTGATCCTCATCGCCCCGGCCACGGCAAACACGATCGCCAAGCTCGCGGGCGGCCTCAGCGACAATCTGCTCACCAACAGCGTGCTCGCCTCGACCGCGCCGCTCGTGATCGCCCCCGCGATGCATACAGAGATGTGGCAGAACCCGGCGACCCAGCACAACATTGCGACGCTTGCCGATCGTGGCGCACACATCGTCTGGCCCGAATCGGGGCAGCTCACCGGAAGCGATGTCGGCGTTGGTCGGCTCGCCGACCCCGAGAGCATCGTTGCCGCGGTGTCGGCGGCGACAGGCCCGCGCGACCTGGCCGGCATGTCCGTCGTCGTGACGGCTGGAGGAACACGTGAACCCATCGACCCCGTGCGCTTTATCGGCAATCGCTCGAGCGGCAGGCAGGGCGTCGCGCTCGCCGAGAGCGCGCGCGACCGCGGCGCTGAGGTCGTGCTGATCGGAGCGAATCTCGAGGTCGCACCGCCCGTTGGCATCGAGACGGTCGCGGTGTCCACGGTGGCGGAGTTGCGCGACGCCGTGAGCGCACGTGCGGACGATGCCGACATTGTGGTGATGGCCGCCGCCGTCTCGGACTACCGGCCGCGGACCGTTGCCGAGACGAAGATGAAGAAGGACGCCGTGGGCGACGACGTCACGATCGAGCTCACGCAGAATCCGGACATCCTTGCAGAGCTGGGCGCGCGCGAGCATCCGAGACCTGTTCTCGTGGGCTTTGCCGCCGAAACCGAGTCGGATGCTGAGGAGCTCATCGCCCTGGGCGCGGGCAAGGCCGCACGTAAGAATGCCGAGCTCGTCGCCGTAAACCGTGTGGATGAGGGTCGCGGATTCGGAACCTCAGACAACGAGGTCATCGTTGTGGATGCTGCGGGAGCTGTCCGTGCTCGCGCCTCAGGCACCAAGCACGAGGTGGCAGACGCGATTCTCGATGCGGCGCTCGCAGTTCGTTCCTGACGCGTCGGAACGCGGCCTCGCGAGACCCCGCAAGAGTCGATGAGACCCAGCACTGCAGGGTGAGAGCCAGCATGGCTCCGTGGAGCTCAACAATGCGTGACTCATAGGGCCCGCTTCGGGGGCCTGTCTTGACGGGCCTGACGTCACGGTGCCTGAATCAGCGAGGCATGATCGCACGCGCGTTGCGAAGGCCCGCTGCCGACCGGTCCTGCGGTCGAGAGAAAGAATCACGTATCGCCGCGTGTGCCTGTCGGCTTGTCTGACGCGGCGAGGTCACGCGTCGCCGCGACGAGCGCGTCGAACAGCGGGAGTCGATGGGGGAGCGCCGCGGCGACAGCATCCCGTTGCGCGAGCACAGTGGCGTCATCGCCTCGGGCGACGGGCCCCGTGAGCGCAGCCTCTGCTCCCCGCTCGGCCCATTTCTCGACAGCAGCTCGTACAAGGGGCGCGAGAGCGCGCCGATCCACTCCGACGGTTGCGGCCATATCTGTGGCAAAACCCTCGATCGTCACCACGAAGTTCGCCGCAATGGAGGCCGCCGCGTGATAGGCGGCACGGTCGGTCTCCGCGATCGCGAAGGGCGTCATTCCGAGCGTCATGGCAAGGGCCTCGGCCGTGCGCATCGCCCCTGCCGTCGACCCCGCGATCGCCGCGCTCGCTCCGGCGAATGAATCGCCGGAGCCGGTCACGGTGAGCAGCGGGTGCATGTTGAATGCCTCGTGCGGTGCCAGAGAATCGAGTGTCGTCGCGCCCGACAGGTGACCCACGAGTCGGCCAGTGGCAACACGGCCGGCGACGTTCGCGATGGCGGCGTCAGGCACCGCGAGCAGCACGATGTCGGCTGTCTCCCCGAGGGCGCCGTCGGCGACGGCATCCGCCTGCGCGTGCTCGAGGGGGCCCTGAACCATGATGCCTGCCACGCGCAAGGCAGACGCGAGTGCCGTTCCCATGCGCCCGGCCCCGACGATTGTGACGGTTGCGTGTGCTAATTCCCGGAGCGCCATAGGCCCATTGAAGCATGGCACGCGCTGACAAGGCCGTGACCCGAGTAACGGTTGTTCTCGAGACAGTCTCGATACAGTGGAGATACTGTGACGACCCCTGAGACCGCCGGCCGGCCCGAGGCCGAAGACAAGCGCGCGCACTTTCCGCGGCTGCGAACCGGACGTCGGTGGCTGAACCTCATCTGGACGATTCCCGCCGTCGCCATTCTGCTTCTCGTCGTTGTCGGCATCGGCGTCGGGTTGCGCCAGATTCCCGGAGTCGAGGACTTCATCGCCCGCTACCCGGGCACAGGGGAACGCGCCGAGCCGCAGGGCTTCCCCTGGTGGCTGCGCTGGCAGCACTTTCTCAACATCGTGTTCCTGTTGCCGATCATGCGCTCGGGGCTGCAGATTCTCGCCGGGCGACCGCGACTGTTCTGGAGGCTGGGGCAGCGGCCGGGCAGCGAATGGCTGCGCATGAATGCTCCCGTCGAACCGGGCACACGCGTCTCCCCGAGGCACGATGCGGTGGCGCTGCCCACGCAGCTGGGGCTGCCGGGCACGCGTCGCTCGACAGCATCCGCTCGCTGGTGGCATTTGACGATCACGATGCTGTGGCTGCTGAACGGCGTCGTCTTCTACATCGTGCTGTTTGCAACGGGGCAATGGGTGCGCGTCGTGCCGACGAGCCTCGACGTGTTTCCGAACGCACTCAGTGCCGTGCTGCAGTATGCGTCGCTCGACTTTCCCGACCAGCGTTCGTGGGTCGCGTACAACGGCATTCAGCTGTTGACCTACTTCGTGACGGTGTTCATCGCCGCACCTCTTGCCGTGATCACGGGGATGCTGCAATCGCCACGGATCAGCAGGGCCGTCGGTGCCGCCCAGTCACGGCTGTTCAACGCTGAAGCCGCGCGATCGGTGCACGCGATTGTGCTTGGGTGGTTCATCGTCTTCACGATCGTGCATGTGGCGCTCGTGCTGTCGACCGGGGCTGCAGAGAACCTCAACCACATCACGATTGGGCAGAGCGGAACCGGGCCAGCAGGGCTGGTGCTGTTCGGGGTCGGCGTCGTCGTGCTCGCCGTTCTGTGGGTGATCGCGTCACCAGTGACGAACCGGTGGCCCGACAGGGTGCAGGCCGTCGCCGTACGGATGCTCGGGCCGCTGTCCCGCTGGTTCTGAGCGGATTCAGTCTGCCGGCCTGTCTTTAGGCGATGGCGCTGTGGGGCGGCGTGCCCAGACGGCGCATTCGAAAGCGGGTCTGTTCAGGCGATGTCTTCGGTGCGCTGCCGGCGCGTGAGTGTGACCCAGCAACCTTTTTCTGGGTCGCGTGCGTGGAGGTCGGATGCTTCGAGCGGGCCATCAGTGAGACCCAGCGCGGTTCCCAGCAGACCGAAGTGCACGTCGCAGACGTGTGGGTGTTGACCCGCGAGGTCGTAGTACGGGCAGTGGTGGAGGGTGATGCGCGTGGAGTCAGATGCGTCGTCTTTGTCGGGGATGCCGCCGCTGGAGCTGCGGGTGGAGTCAGTGCTCGCGTGGGCGTCGCTGCTGCTGTCTGTTTCGTCGATCGTGGCCTCGAACCCGCAGGTGTCCAGCTGATCTTCGAGGATGTCGAGTTGGCGGTCAGCGGGAGTCGGGCACCGGGTCGCCGCATGCGGGGCGACGATGCGGCGCACGAGGTCGGCACGGTCGTAGGCGTCGCGCACGCGCCTGGCCGTTGCCGGGTCGGACAGTGAATCGGCCACGCTGTACCGGATGCGCGGGCGACCTCGCCCCGAGCGGCGGATTGGTTGAGAATGGACGAACCCTGCCTCGATGAGCAGATGCAGATGTTCTCGGGCGGTGTTCGTGTGCAGACCGGAGGCCTCGGCCAGCTGCTCGACGCTCTGTGCGCCGCGCGTCTGCAGCAGATACAGCAGCTCGATGCGGCTCGGTGAGGCGAGAACCCGGTAGTGCTCTGGCACGATGCGTCCCATGACCCCATCATAGTTCTACAACGTGTAGAAAACCAGGTTCGACGGCATTGCATATCCGCAGAATCTCGGTCCTGAGTGCGCTCTGTGATGGGCGCGGGGGTGTGTGAGCGTGCGGAATTCTGATACGTTATGACCAATGACGCATTATTGGTCATAACGTCAGGAGTGCACGATGGATCGTCGTTACAGCATCCGGTTAGGAAACACGCACGTGTCTGTGCGCGAATGGTCTGCGTCTGAAGAAGTCCAGCAGCGCACCGTCATCCTGTTGCACGGTGGAGGTGTCGATAACGCCACTCTGTCATGGGGAGAGACAGGTCCAGCGCTCGCCGAGGCCGGCTACCGTGTGATCGCTCCCGACCATCCAGGTTTCGGGGACTCTCCGCGCGCAGCATGGTCGCTCACGCAGGAGAACCTCGTCGCGTATGTCGGTGACCTCATCGACGCGCTGGGTGTAGAGCGCTACGCGATCGGCGGACTCTCGCTCGGCGGCGGCATGTCGATCGGGCACGTCCTCGATCGACCAGATCGTGTGGTGGGGGCCATGCTGCTGGGCAGCTACGGGATTATGCCGAGACTTTCGGACGGACCGTTTGCGTGGCTCTCGCATCCGGCCACATGGATGCTGCTGCGCACCGGCCTGATGGCAACAATGATGCGCTCTTACACACGGTCACCGGAACGCATGGAACAGGGCCTGACCTCCCTGGTTCGGGATCCAGCTCGGCGCACCCCGGAACTCGTGGCCGACGTGTTGAACGCCACGAAACGAGAGGAGTCGCTCGAAGTCTTCGAGCAGTGGCAGCGCGATCAGATCGCCTGGAGCACGCTGCGGTCAGACTACTCACCCCGACTCGGGTCGATCGTCTGCCCAGCCCTCGTTATTCACGGTGAACGGGATTCCGGAGTGCCCGTCCAGCGGGCACGCCATGCCGCGCAGACCATCCCGAATGCCACGCTCGTCGAGGTCGCCGGGGCGGGGCACTGGGTTCAACGCGACGCACCGCGCATCGCCGTCCCCGCGATGACCACGTTCCTTGACGATCTGACATGGTAGATGCATGCCGCGCCCGCTCATTCCCGACCGCCGCAAACTGATCCTCGACACAGCCGAGGCGCTCATTCTCGAGCGCGGTTTCGATGCCATGAGCGTCCACAGCATCGCGGAACATGTTGGAATCGCGAAAGGGTCTGTCTATCGCGAGTTCGACAGCAAGACGGCGATCCTTGACGCGCTTCTGACACGCTCGATGGAGCGCATGAAGGCGCAGAGCGACCGGCTGCTCGAAGGGCACGACAAGCCGACGCTCAGCGCAGCCTACGAGGCGAGCGCTCGCGTGCTGCTTGATGACCCGCTCATGACCGCCGCATTCCTCGACGATCGCGGTGTGCTCGGAAGCTACATCGATACGGTCGGCGACGACCGGTACCGTCGTCGGCACCGCGCCGTCGTCGCCTGGATCTCCGACCTGCAGCGTGGAGGAGCCATCAGCGCGGCTGTCGACGGGGAGGCGCTTGCGCTCGTGCTCTCGAGTACCACGCTGGGGCTGATGCAGGCGGCAGAGCACGTTGGGCCGGTCTCGGGAGAGCAGCTTCGCGCTGCTCTTCGGATGATGGCCGATCTGGTGTCTCACTACGAGACGACCGGCGGTTCTGCCGGTCGACCTGCCACTTGACCGCACGAACACGTACTCGCCGCGCGGCGTGTGCCGCTATGCGCTCTGCGTCTTCGCCCACTCGGCGACGCGCCGTGCCGACTCCTCAGGAGAGAGATCTTCGACGCGCGTCATGATGGACCACCTGATGCCGAACGGGTCGAGGATTGAGCTGAAGCGGTCGCCGGAGACGAACGCCTCGACGTCTTCGCGGATTGTTGCGCCACCCGCGCGTGCGCGCTTCGTCACACCATCGACGTCGTCGCAATAGAGTGCCATCGAGTAGTCATGCCCGGCCTCGGGATCTGGCGTAATGAGCTGGTTGCTGGGCAGAGGATCGCTGAGTGTCAGCATCCCGGTCCCGAAATCGAGGACGGCATGCGCGACAACATCGCCGAAACGCGTGACGTCGACGACTCGGGCGTCAAAGGTCGCCGAGTAGAACTCGATTGCCTTCTCTGCCGGTGAAACGACGATGTGCGGGGTTAGTGAGGTGCTGCCGTGCGGAATGCCGCGCGTCGTGTGGGTGCCGTTTGCCGCGGTGGATGACGTGTGTGTATTCATAAGCTCAGCGTAGAAAGCGGATGTCGGACGCGTCTTGTATTTTTGCGACATGACGGATGCTGTTCCACGATCTCGCGGGCATCTCAACCCGGGTGCTGCGGGAGTGCGCTTCGATCGATTCCACCTCGGGCCGGGGATGCAGGATCTCGTGAGGCACGTCTGGCTCGTGACCTGGGAGCTGCCGCCAGGCGTCGCTCGGGCGCAGCGCGTACTCAGCTACCCGGCAGTGAACATCGTGTTAGAGCCCGACTCCGTCGCGCTCTACGGACCGGATTCGCGCGTGGACACCCGTGAACTCCGTGGTACTGGCTGGGCTGTCGGTATTCTGTTTCGCCCCGCGGCAGGCAGCGTCCTGACGCGAACGGACGCCCGCGAGCTTGTGCGCCGGGCTCCGGACGGCGAACCGGTTAGCGATGCTCCCGCGAGACGCGTCAGCGACAACCTAGCGCCCGGCGACAGGACACACCTCGTCGGCGTACTGCGCTCCTGGCTGCGGCCACGTGCGGAGTTGATCGATGAGCGCGGCTTGGCGCTCAATCGCGTGTGCGACAGTGCCGAGAACGATGAGGACATCGTGCGGGTGGCCGACCTGGCAGCATCCGTCGGAATGTCGGTGCGGACGCTCGAAAGGCTGACGCGCGAGCGTCTGGGAGTCTCACCCAAATGGCTCATCGAATGTCGGCGCATGCAGAATGCGGCGACACAGCTCTACTCGGGGACGGCAACAGAACTCTCGATGTTGGCAGCTGAGCTCGGATTCGTCGACTACGCACACTTCTCTCGGCGCTACGCGGCGATTCTGGCCGAGACTCCGGAGCAGACGCGGCGCGCGGGGGAGCGGTCGCGGGCGCGCTGACCGGGGTGCGACGTGGCGCGCTGGCTCAGAACAGCATGGGAGCGGCATCCGGCGATGACGAAGCGCCTGCCGCGACACCCCGCGAGTGCGCATTCGCGGTGGGCGCAGCAGCACGCGACTGCTCCTCAAACCGCACGGCGCGGCGACGCTCGAGCCCATGGGCGCGCAACAGCGGTCGCACCCGCGCAGCCAGATCAGCCTGATACTCCTTCGGCGCGTACGCTCCCCGTGAATACAGACGTTCGTACGCAGGCAGAAGCTCAGGATGCTGCCGCTGAAGCCACAGCATGAACCACGGCTTGACGCCGGGCTTCAGATACAGCGTGGAGAACAGCGCATAGCTCGCCCCGGCCTCAGAAATGCGCCGCAGAGCGTCATCGAGCTGTTCCGTCGAGTCGGTGAGGTACGGCAGGATCGGCATCAGAAACACCCCGCACTCAAGCCCGGCTTCGCGGGCGGCCGCCACCGTGGCCAAGCGCGCCGTGGCCGTCGGTGTTCCCGGTTCGACAGTGGACTGCAGCTCGTCATCGTAGACGGCGATCGACATCGCCACGTCAACACTGACCTCACGTGCCGCATCCGCAAGCGCCGGAATGTCACGACGCAGCAGCGTTCCCTTCGTGAGCACCGAGAACGGTGTGTGGGATCGCGCCAGAGCATCGATGATTCCGGGCATCAGGCGGTAGCGTCCCTCGGCTCTCTGATACGGATCGGTGTTGGTTCCGAGCGCGACAAGCTCGCGATTCCACGACGGACGCGTCAGTTCGCGCTCCAACACCTCGGCGACATTCGTCTTCACGACGACCTGCTTGTCGAAGTCCTCACCGGCATTGAGCTCGAGATAGGTGTGCGTGGGCCGGGCGAAACAGTAGGTGCAGGCGTGCGAACAGCCGCGGTAGGGATTGATCGTCCAGTGAAACGGCATCTCGGAGCTGGCCGGAACCTGATTGAGCGCCGATTTTGCCAGGACTTCATGGAACGTCATGTCCGCGAAGCCGGGTGTGCGCACCGACCGCACAAGACCGGCAGGGCGGCCGAGCCCCGGGAGAGCATTGGCGTCGTCCGTGGACAGCTTCTGTGAATCCCACCGCATGAGTTAAGTAGAACAGAAATTCGCACTTAACGGAACAGAGCACCAGTAAGAATCGAATATATATGAACTCGGTGGCGACGGTGGCGACGGTGCTTCAGCGCACCACTGTCACAGCGCTTCAACGTCTCGGCACCGCCGTACCGCCATGTGGGCGAGGCCGCGACGGTGGACAGCGCTGCAGAGCTAGAGGATTCGAATCCCGATGATCGTCACGGCAGCAACGACCCATAAGACCACGACGAACACGACATCGCGTACGCGAAGCGGAACCTCGTATCGCTCGGTGCGTGTGGGGTGAGCGCCGAACGCGCGTGCATCCATCGAGAGCGAGACACGTTCTGCATGTCGGATGGCACTGGCCAGCAGCGGCACAATGTAGCCGATCGTGCGCCTGAGCGCGGCGATCGGGCCGCGTCCGCCCCTCGCCCCGCGCGCTCGGTGCGCCTTGCGAATCACATCGAGCTCGTACCGGAAGCGCGGAACAAAGCGATACGACGCGAGCGCCGCATACCCCACCCGGTAGGGCACACGCAGGTGTGCGACAGCGGAGCGGACCATGTCCGGCCCGCTCGATGTGAGACCCGTGAGAAGCGCGAGAGACAGGATGCTGACGAGCCGCAGCGCGGTCGCCGCGCCCACCTCGAAAGCGCTGAGGAAGAGACGGTAGTCGCCGATGCGCAACAGCTCGACACTGTGGTCGAGGTCACTCGAATCCGTCCAGAGGCCGAACCCGACGGTCAGCACCGCGGCGGCGACAGGGAGCGCGACGAGAAGCAGGATCAGCCGCCGGGAGGTCATCCGGGTGCCGGTGAGCAGAAGCAGGTAGGCGATGCCGATGAAGACAGCAGGAGTGAGGATGTCGCGTGTGAACACGAGAACGACGATGACCGGTAGCGTTGCCGCGATCGTCGCCAGAGGATTCAGCGTCTGCAGGGAGCGGCGGGCCGCGGGGCGTGTCGCGGCCGGACGTGTCTGCGCAGCATCCGTGCCCGTCATCGGAGCGGCTCCGGAAGATCGGCGAGTCGAGTGACGCGGTGCCAGGCGGGGTCAGCGAGCTCACTCATCGCGCGGGCGAGAGGGGGCTGACGCAGACTGTTGCGCTGCAGCAGGGTGTTGTCCGAGAGGATGCTGCCGGTGGGCCCGTCCGCCGCGATCGCGCCGTCTGCGAGCACGACCACGCGTGAGGCGTACTCGGCGACGAGCTGCATGTCGTGGGAGACCACGATGATCGTCGAGCCTGCGTCGCGCAGATCGCTGAGCATCGCCATGAGCTCGTCTGCCCGCTCACGATCCTGCCCGAACGTGGGCTCGTCGAGTGCGAGGATCGGCGCACCGACAATGAGCGCCGTGCCGACGGAGAGGCGCCGCTTCTGACCGCCTGAGAGCAGGAAAGGGTGCACGTCGCGGTGCTCCGAAAGACCGAGGCGCGCCAGCATCCGCTCGACGCGTTCGGCGATCTCGGCATCATCGAGGCGTCTGCCGGACGAGGCGCCGTGCACGTGCAGCCCGTAGGCGAGTTCGTCGGCGACCGAGTTCGCGACGAACTGGTGCTCGGGATTCTGAAAGACGAAGCCGGCGCGCTGCGCGAGCGCCCGTGTGTCTCGGGTCGCCGCATCGATTCCGGCCAGCTCGACGTGCCGCTTCGGTGGCCGAGCGATGCCCGTCATCGCCTGGATGAGCGTCGTCTTTCCTGCCCCGTTGGCGCCGATGATCGCGAGAAAATCACCGGTGTGCACGTCGAGGCTGACGCGGTCGAGCAGGGTGCGCTCGCCTCGGCTGACCGTCAGATCCCGGATGCTGATGAGCCGCTCTCCGTGCGGACGCTCCGTGACATCGACGGAAGGCTCCGGCAGGTCGGTGTTCCTCATCGCCTCGGTGAGCTCGGGCATCGTCAGCGGAACAGTGCCGAGGTCAATGCCGGCGGAGGCAAGACGCTGGGCGACGGCTGTCGCGGTGGGCAGCCACACACCGAGCGAGGCGATCTCGTCGGCGTGGCCGGCGATGACGTCACGTGGGGTGCCCGAGAATGCTGTGCGGCCCTCACGGTCGAGGACGACGACGCGATCGACGATCGGGAGGGCGGCGTCGACGTCGTGTTCGATGAGGACGACGGAGCGGGTGCCGTCGGCGACGACGCGGCGCAGCACCGCGTAGACGTCAGCGCTTCCACTCGGGTCAAGGTTTGCCGTCGGCTCGTCGAGCACGAGCACTGCCGTGCGCATGGCGAGAGCGCACGCAATGGCGAGCCGCTGCCGGGCACCGCCCGACAGGACGTCCGGAGAGTCGTCTCTGCGGTGCCACAGCCCCACGGTGCGCAGTGCGCTCTCGGCGCGGGCGAGGACCTCGTCGACGGGAAGAAGCATGTTCTCGAGCGCGAAGCACACGTCGTCGAGCACGCTCTCGGTGACGATCTGCGCGTCAGGGTCCTGGAAGACCATCGCCACGTGTTCGGCGAGCTGCGCCGTCGTGGACCGCGCGGCATCGACGCCGCACACGGTGACGCTGCCCTCAAGGTCGGCGGGTATCGCATGCGGAACGAGCCCGTTCATGGCGAGCGCCGCCGTGGATTTTCCGCAACCGCTCGGTCCCAGAAGCAGCACAACCTCGCCAGAATCAACGTGCAGCGTCACGCCATCTGGTGTGTGGGCTGAGCGATCCGCGTGGCGGATGCGGACCTGGTCGAGGGTGAGGGCGGTCGCCGGCATCGCGGCGTCAGGCGGCCGTCATCGGCAGCGGGTGCGCGCGACGAGACCCCGAGGAATGTGACCGGCGATCAACGTCGTGCTGGATGCCGCGGGCGACTCCGGTCTTGTTGAGACCGGCTGCGATCACTCGGCCGAGCCAGGTGAAGAGCACGGGGCTCACGGCGAACAACCCGAAGTAGACAAGGTTCGCCCAGCCGACGAAATGCTCCATTCCCACGGCGATGAAGACGCCGCCGCCGAACACAACTCCCATGACCGCCGCGGAGACATAAAAGACCCAGGCGCGCCAGTAGCGATATTTCGACACCGCGAATGGCAGCTCCTGAAGCAGACCGATGGCGAGGCCCGTGGCGAGGTAGCGCATGATGAATGCTGGATTCACGGCGGAGCCGACAAGCCCGGCGATCAGGCTTGTGATGAGGGCGACGCCTGGACGGCGCAACAGCGACTGGGCGATGACGCCGGGCAGGAAGTACACGCCGATCGAGAGCCCGTAGACGATGGGCGCTGCCGCGGCGACGATTCCGTTGACGAACCCAGCGACGGTGAAGACGATCCCGCTTCCCACGCCGATCGCGGCGCACGTCATGAGAAGGCGGGTGCTGAACATCGGTATCCCTTGAGGGCTCGGGGTGTGGAGGAGATTCCAGTCTCTCAAACTTAGCCGAGCCTTGCCTATCCTGGCAACGCGTGGATGTCGTGAAAATGGTGTCAGCGGCGACGGCGCGGTGTCAGTCTCACGCCGGGGAGCGGCGGGGCGGGGATGCGATCGGCGCCGTGCCCTGGCACGGAGCCGAAGCGCTCGGAACCCGCTTCCCAGTCATCGCGCGCAGCCACGATATCGGCGTGCGAACGGCCGACGAAGTTCCACCACATCACAAGATCTTCGCCGAACGGCTCGCCGCCGATGAGCATCGCGCGTGCCCCAGCATCCGCACTCATCTCGATGGAGGTGCAGCCCTCACCGATGTAGAGAAGCTGCCGCGCGCGCACGCGGACGTCGTCGACGGTCATCTCTCCCGCAATGACGTACACGGCGTGCTCGAACGCGCTGTCGACGGGGAACTGCTCGTGCGTGTTCGCCTCAAGTTCGAGATCGGCGCCGACCAGCGGTGTGTACACGGTGGCGGGGGATGTCGCGTCGCCCAGCGTGCCGACGAAGACGCGCGCCCGCACCCCGCCGTGCTGCCAGATCGGCAGGTCGGCGTGCTGCTCGAAAGCAGACTCCCCTCCGGCAGCATCCGGGGGCAGAGCCACCCACAGCTGGACGCCGTGAAGCGACGAATTGTCATCGGCGAGCGTGGAGAACTCGGAGTGCGCGATACCTTTGCCGCTCGTCATGATGTTCAGCTGACCTGGGCGGATCATCACGTCGTTCTGCAGGGTGTCGCGGTGTCTGATCTCGCCGTCCAACGGCCACGTCACCGTCTGCAGCCCGATGTGCGGGTGCGGCAGCACACGCATGGGGACCCCGGCCTCGTCGAAGTGGTCGAGAAAGCACCACGCGCCCACCGTGGGCAGGACGCGTTGCGGCAAAGATCGATGCACGGTGATGCCGCGGATTCCGCCGAGCGGAACCTGGCGGGACTCAAGCAGTATGGTCGTCGGGCCGGGAGGCGCCCCCTCGCGCGTCAGCAGCTCTTCATGAGGCTCATCGAACCGAGTCACCGCGGCTCATTTCCTCGCGTGCTTGGGCTGCGGCCAGGCGACATGCGGGTCGTATTCGTGATGCCGCTTGAGGTACGCCTGAATGAAGGGGCAGTACGGGATGATGATCTCGTCACGCTCGACGGCGTCGTCGAGGGCGGCCTTGGCGAGGATGCTGCCGAGCCCCTGCCCGCCGTGCGCATCATCGATCTCCGTGTGCACGAACGCTGTCCCGCTGTCTTCGCGCCGGTACTCAGCACGACCGACGAGCTCATCGCCGATCCAGAGCTCGTAGCGCTCGTCGGCGTCGTTGCGCGTTACGCGCGGTGTGTTGGGTGTGCTGTCTGTGTCTGCCACGTGAACCCCCGGCTCCTCGCTTGCCCCCACGGTACCCGGGAAGCCCGCCGGAGGCGAGCGACAGATTATGCTGGGGCGTGGGAGGGCACGGTATGGGTGAACGCGCCATTCGCGCACTGCGCGGCACGATCGCGGCTGCCGTCTCGACGGTGATCGCCGCCACCTCTCACGGTCTTGCCGACGGCCGCGCGCCGAGCGTCTTTGCGCTGAGCGTCGCCCTCACAGCATCCGTCTTCGTCTGCATCGCCCTCGCGGGGAAGACCCTGTCGCGCTCGCGCCTCGCCGTCTCCGTCGTGCTCAGTCAGCTCGCCTATCACGGCATGTTCGCCTTCGCGCCCTCGGGCGGAAGCGTTGAGCAGACGAGCCTCGGCGTGCACGCGCAGCATGCGCTCGGTGCCGTCGACGTGCAGGCGGGGGTCGCCGTGCACAGCCACCATCCGACGATGTGGTTTGCTCACGTGCTCGCCGCTGTCGTCACGACGCTTGTTCTGGCACACGGCGAGCGGATCGTGCGCGGACTGTTCACCACCCTGCGCATCGCGGTGAGTGCGCTGTTCGAGGCGCCGGCGCCCGTCGCGATTCCGGCGCTGGTGTCGGTGACTCCGAGTGCTGCCGCACCTCGCCGTGCAGCAGTCGTGCTGCCGTCACGCTCGCAGCGTGGCCCGCCGTCATTCGCCTGGGCATAGCGCGCGACGGGGAACTGCTGCGCGCTGCCCCGCAACGTTTCCCTCCTTTGTCAGCGGTCGCACGGCGGCGCGCTGACAGCGGGCCAGAACGCGGACACTCCGCCGCGCCCGCATGCGAACAACGACATGAAAGAACCATCACGAGATGAAGAAATCGACAATCACACGAGCCGGACTCGGCCTGGCAGCCGGAGCCGCGCTTGCACTCGCCGCACCGCTCGCGGCCAGCGCTCACGTTCATGTGGACCCGGCGGACGCCGCTGCCGGGTCGAGCACCGTGCTCACCTTCACCATCGGGCACGGCTGCGACGGCTCGCCCACCACGGCGGTCAGCATCCAGATGCCAGACGAGATCGTCACGGCAAAGCCTGTTGTCAACGCGGGGTGGACGGCCGAGTCGCAGACGGAGCCTGTCGAGGGCGTCACCGACCAGAACGGCGACCCCGTGGGCGAACGTGTCAGTTCCGTCGACTTCACGGCGAAGACGCCGCTCGACGACTCCCAGATCGACACGCTGTCTGTGCAGGTGTCGCTGCCGGAAGACACGGCGGGTTCCACGCTCGCGTTCCCGGTGACGCAGACCTGCGAGTCCGGCTCGGTCGCGTGGGACGAGATTCCGGATGCCTCCGGAGAAGAGCCCGAGCACCCGGCGCCCGTCGTCGCCGTCGGCGATGTCGACGACTCCGGTCATGGTCACGGCGACCAATCGGGCCAGGCGGATGACGAGTCAACGGATGCCGCGGCGGCGGAGAGCGATAATAGTGATGACCTGATTGCTCGTGTGATCGGGATCGCGGGGCTCTTCGTCGGTGCTGTCGGAGTCGTTCTGGCCGTGCTGGCTCGTCGTCCCCGTGAGAAGGAGAACAGATGACAGACGGATCACGTCGACGTCGAACACGACGGATGCTGGGGTTCGCGCTCGCGGCTGGGATCGCCGTGAGCCTGGGTGCCGTGGCCTCGGTGGCCGGAGCACCGTCAGCCGTAGCGCACACTCAAGTTGCTCCGGCGTCGCCGAAACCCGGCTCGACCGTCACCTCGGGCCCTGTGACTGTGGCTCTCACGACGACGGATCCTATTCTCGCCAGCGGCCAGAAGAGCATCGTCGTCGAGGGGCCAGGCGGCACCGAGCAGTATTTTGGTGACGGCTGCACCGAGGTGACGAACGGCGAGACGACGCTCAGCGCCGAGGTGACGTTGGGCGAGCCCGGAGAGTACACGGTGATCTGGACGCTCGTGGCAGAAGACGGCCACACGCAGAGCTCCAACGACTTCGCACCATTCACCTTCACCTGGGAGCCCGAAGCCGGCGAAGAGACGGCCACCGGCTCAGACACGGTTCCCACCTGCGGTGAGGACTCAGCGGACGCGGGAACCGACGAGCCCGGCACCGACGAGTCTGGTGCAGACGACTCCGAGGCGTCAGACGGAGCAGGGGAGGAATCCGGGGAAGAAGCCGGTGCGCCGGGAGCCGATTCGTCTGACGCCGACGTGTCCGATCTCGCATGGCTGATCGGTGCCGCAGGCATCATCTTCATCGCGACGGCAATCGTGGTGATGATCGCGGTGCGCCGCCGGATGCTGCAGGACGATGACGACCCCGACAATGACGACCCCGACGATGACGACCCCGGCACCGGGGCAACGTCGGGTCCGAATAGCTCATCTGGCCCAGCTGGCGCGTCTGGCCGAGATGACTCCTCGGGCCCGGATGGCTCGTCCACCTCTGACGGATCGTCATCCGGGCCGGAGTCACCACCATCGTCGTGATGCCAGCAGAGCCGCGGTGACACGGCCTCGGCGGCAGCGTCACCGCGAGCATGGGCCGGTGTCGGCTCGGTGCGAGTGCCCGTGTCAGCAGCAGTGACAGCACGACGGTGACGGTGCCACCGGCTACGGTGGAAGCAATGACTTCTCCTGCCGGTGGCACCGCACTCGACGTGCTCAGCCACGTCTTCGGATACGACGCCTTCCGCGGCGACCAGGCCGACATTGTCGACCACGTCACCGCGGGAGGCGACGCCGTCGTGCTCATGCCGACGGGCGGGGGCAAGAGCCTCTGTTATCAGATCCCCGCACTGCTGCGTGAGGGGACGGGCGTCGTCGTGTCTCCGCTGATTGCGCTGATGCACGACCAGGTTCAGGCGTTGAAGGCGGTCGGTGTGCGCGCCGATTTTCTCAACTCGACCCAGACGCCAGACGAACGTTCGCGTGTCGAGCGTGCCTATCTCTCCGGCGACCTCGACATCCTGTATGTCGCCCCGGAGCGGTTGAATACCGACTCGACACGCTCCTTACTCGCGCGGGGCACGATCGCACTGTTCGCCATCGATGAGGCGCACTGCGTCTCTCAGTGGGGCCACGACTTCCGCCCCGATTACCTCGCGCTCTCCGATCTCGCCGAGTTGTGGCCTGACGTTCCGCGCATCGCGCTCACCGCGACAGCGACAGAGGCCACGCACCGCGAGATCACCCAGCGGCTCAGCCTCGGCAGCGCACGGCATTTCGTGGCGAGCTTCGATCGCCCGAACATCCAGTACCGCATCGTGCCGAAGCGGGATCCACGCGCGCAACTCGTCGAGTTCATTCGCGCCGAAGGGCGGGATGCTGCGGGCGAGGACGCCGCCGGAATCGTGTACGCGCTCAGCCGAGCATCCGTCGAGCGTACGGCCGAGTACCTCGTGCAGCGCGGCATCAACGCACTGCCGTACCACGCGGGGCTCGACGCGAGCGTGCGCGCCGAGGCACAATCGCGCTTCCTGCGTGACGACGGTGTCGTCATCGTGGCCACGATCGCGTTCGGCATGGGTATCGACAAGCCCGACGTACGGTTCGTCGCGCACATCGACCTTCCGAAATCCGTCGAGGGGTATTACCAAGAGACGGGGCGAGCCGGGCGTGACGGTGAACCGTCGGTGGCCTGGCTCGCGTACGGGCTGCAGGACGTCGTGCAGCAGCGACGCATGATCGACGACTCCACAGCCGATACGGCGCACAAGAGGCAGGCGATGCACCACCTCGACGCCATGCTCGCGCTCTGCGAGACGGTGCAGTGCCGCCGCGTGAACCTGCTGCGATACTTCGGGCAAGAGAGCACACCGTGCGGCAACTGCGACACGTGCCTCGATCCGCCCGCTGTCGTCGACGGAACCGTCGCGGCTCAAAAGCTGCTGTCGACCATCGTGCGGCTCGACCGCGAACGCCACCAGCGGTTCGGTGCCGGTCAGATCATCGACATCCTGCGCGGTAAAGAGACGGCACGCACCCGGCAGCACGGGCACGACACGCTGAGCACCTGGGGCATCGGCGACGACATCTCGGATCAGCGCTGGCGCGGCATCGTCCGGCAGCTTCTGGCGCAGGGGCTGCTGGCCACGCGCGGTGAGTACGGCGTACTCGGGCTCACGGAGACCAGCGGCGAGGTGCTTCGCGGCGATCGCACCGTGCAGCTGCGTGACGAACCCGAGCGGGCACCGCGTGCACGATCGGCACGCCGCGCGGCTGCTCATGAACTTGAACCGGCCGCCGCCGAGCTGTTCGAGAAGCTGCGCGAGTGGCGAGCCGCAACGGCCCGCGAGCAGGGGGCACCCGCCTACATCGTGTTCTCAGACGCCACGTTGCGCGACATCGCCGTGGCTCGGCCCGCCGACACGGCAGCGCTCGGTGCGATCAGCGGTGTCGGCGACACCAAGCTCGCGCGCTACGGCGAAGCCGTCATCGACGTCGTACAGAGTTACGCAGCGCTCGGCTCGTGACCGTTCGGGGCTGGCGACGGCCCGCACGTCGACGTCGGCACCTGCGGCGGTGCTGTGCGGTTCATCCACTCCTGCCACGTCGTTCTGCCGCGACGAGACTCGGGAACGATATTGACGCCCGAGCGCAGATATCGCCCGATCGCGAAGACGAGAGGAACCGGCACGAGCACCGCACGACGCCCGGTGTGCGCGAGCCACTGCTGCGACAGCGCCCGAACCGACGCGATCTCTGGACCGCCATACGACCGGATCTCGTCTGGCCCGGCATCGCCCACGGCATCGACGATCACCTCGGCGATCTCGGCCACATCGATCGGCTGCAGCTGTGCGCGCTCCGACGTCGGAATGACCCGGAACCGCGCCGCGGACTGTGCGATGCTCCACAGCTGCTCGAACACCACGGTGAATCGCACGACGGTGGTGGGCACCGCTGAATCGAGATACACCGCCTCCTGGTCGGTCTTCGCTTCGTAATAGGCGAAGTCGCTCTGATCACAGCCCACGTCAGACACCACCACGATGCGGCTGACGCTCGATTGGGCGGCAGCATCCGTGATCTGGGCGGCGCCGACACGGAAGACCGCTTGCGCGACATGCGAAACGCCATTCAGACAGTCAATGACGATATCGACGCCCTGCAGATTCTCGCCAAGCTGGTGTTGCGTCGCATGGTAGAGATCGCAGGCGCGGTAGTCGACATCGGGCACAAAACGTGGTGAAGACGACGCTGGAATCTCGCGGGAGATCGACCGGACCTCATGCCCACGTGCACGCGCGGCGCGCACCACGACACTTCCGACAAGCCCCGTGCCCCCGACAACGAGAATGCTGGCCATACAGGCACATCCCTTTCATGAGAACCCTGATGAGAGTTCCCCCCACTCCACTAGTTCACCTTTTTACCCTACGTTCGGTAAGTCCCCGTCCGGGGGAGATTTTGTGAGAGAAAGCAGTGAATAGTCTGGGATGCTGTGGGGCAGGCACAACCGCTCGCGTCACTGCGCCCCGGTGTTTGTAGCCCACGGACGGTGCGTTCTGCCGGAAGCCCGCGGGGTTCTAACCTGGCCAGACGAACGATTGTGACAGAGAACCTGTGACAGAAGTGAGGTAGAGCAGTGGCGCGAGATCTGAAGACTCCTGATGACGTGACCGAGGTGGCGAACGTCCACGAGAACGTTGACACCGGGCCCGTGCGGCTTCCCGGTGCGTCGAGCATCGACACGGATGAACTGCAGAGCGCGCTCCTCGGAACCTGGGCGGACATCAGGAAGAAGTCGCGACAGCTCGCGGCGCGACCCGAGATGCAGCGCATCGAGGGCCAGCCGATGGACGAGCATCGGGCCCGGGTTCTCGAGCAGCTGCACCTACTCGTCGAGGACGGCCAGGTGCTGCGGGCGTTCCCGAAGCGTCTGGGAGGCGATGAGGACGCCGGCGGGAACATCGCCGGGTTCGAAGAGCTTGTACTGGCCGACCCGTCGCTGCAGATCAAATCGGGCGTGCAGTGGGGGCTCTTCGGCGCCGCCGTGCTTCACCTCGGCACCGAGAAGCACCACGATAAGTTCCTTCCCGGAATCATGTCGCTAGACGTGCCCGGTGCCTTTGCGATGACGGAGATCGGCCACGGCTCAGACGTCGCGTCCCTCGGAACGACGGCAACATATGACGAGGCGACGCAGGAGTTCGTGATCAACACGCCGTTCAAGGGCGCGTGGAAGGAATTCCTCGGCAACGCGGCGCGTGACGGAGTGGCGGCGACGGTGTTCGCGCAACTCATCACGAAGGGCGTCAACCACGGCGTGCACTGCTTCTACGTTCCGATCCGCGATGAGAACGGCGAGTTCCTGCCGGGCATCGGCGGCGAAGACGACGGTCTCAAGGGCGGCCTCAACGGCATCGACAACGGCCGGCTGCACTTCACCGACGTGCGGATCCCGCGCGACAACCTCCTGAACCGGTACGGTGACGTTGCCGAGGACGGCACGTATTCATCGTCGATCGCGAGCCCGGGCCGGCGCTTCTTCACGATGCTGGGAACGCTCGTGCAGGGACGTGTCTCGCTCGACGGCGCCGCGACGACAGCATCCGCCCTCGGCCTCACCATCGCCATTCGCTATGGCGACCAGCGCCGCCAGTTCAACGCGGCGTCCGAGACCGACGAAGAGGTGCTTCTCGACTACCAGAAGCACCAGCGTCGCCTGCTGCCGCGTCTCGCGCAGACATACGCGCAGATGTTCGCTCATGACACCCTGCTGACCACGTTCGACAAGGTGTTCAGCGGTCGTGCCGACTCGGATGATGACCGGCAGGACCTCGAGACGCTTGCCGCGGCGCTCAAGCCGCTCTCGACCTGGCATGCGCTCGACACGCTGCAGGAGTGCCGTGAGGCGTGCGGCGGCGCCGGGTTCATGAACGCCAACCGCTTCACGAGCCTGCACGCCGACCTCGACGTCTACGTCACGTTCGAGGGCGACAACAACGTGCTGCTGCAGCTGGTCGCGAAGCGTCTGCTCACCGATTTCTCGAGCAAGTTCCGCAAGGCGGATGCCGGCGCTCTCGCGCGATACGTCGTCACGCAGGCGGCCGATCGCGCCTACCACGGGAGCGGGCTGCGCACGCTGGGCCAGACGCTCGGCGACTTCGGATCAACCGCGCGTTCCGTGGGGCAGCTGCGCGAGACGGCGGTGCAGCGCGAGCTGCTCACGGACCGCGTCGAGACGATGATCGAGAAGATCGGCGGCGAGCTGCGTGCCTCGTCCAAGATGTCGAAGGCGGATGCTGCTGAGCTGTTCAACAGCCAGCAGGCGGAGCTCATCGAGGCAGCCCGTGCACACGGCGAGCTGTTGCAGTGGGAGGCATTCACGGCGGGCGTCGAGAAGATCCGCGACGCGTCGACGCGCAAGGTGCTCACCTGGCTGCGCGACCTGTTCGGGCTCAGCCTCATCGAGAAGCACCTCGCCTGGTACCTCATCAACGGGCGCCTCTCGTCGCAGCGTGCCGAGGCGGTCAGTGCGTACATCAACCGGCTCGTGGCACGCCTGCGCCCGTATGCGGTGCAGCTCGTCGACGCGTTCGGCTTCGACGAGGAGCACCTGCGCGCACCGATCGCCACGGATGGCGAACGGCAGCGCCAGGACGAAGCGCGTGCGTATTTTGCGGCGCAGCGCGAGTCGGGCACGGCTCCCGTCGACGAGAAGGTGCTGCGGGCACGCGAGAAGGCCGCGGCCAAGCGACAGGCGCGGTAACGACGCCTGTCGACACGTGATGGGGGCGGATGCTGCGACGCGCAGCATCCGCCCTCACTCGCGTGCGACAGACCGTTCCCGCTGATCAGCGGTGCTCGACGGTGTGCGCCGTCCAACGGGGCAGCAGTTCGCTCGGGGCTGTGTTATGCGCGGGATCGCGCGACACCGCTGGGCAGCGCGACCCGCTGGTCAGCACTTCCTTCTGGCCCCACGAACGACTGACGCGCTCAGCTGGTTAGGAAGGACGCTCGGTCGGTGTGTCCGTCTTCGACGGATCACGCTCGACAACGGTGCCAACGGCCTCGTCAACGCGATCGAGAATCTCCTGGTCGAGGGTCGTCCCCGATGCCACCACGTTGTCGGCCAGCTGCTCGGGCCGCGAGGCCCCCACGATTGCCGACGCGACGTTGGGGTTGCTCAGCACCCACGCGATCGCCAGCTGCGGCATCGTCAGGCCTGCGTCCGCCGCGATTGGCTTCAGCTTCTGCACCGCGGTCAGTACGTCGTCGCCCAGGTATCGGGCGACGGTCTTCGACCCGGCCTCATCTGTGGCACGGCTGCCCGCGGGCGCGGGCTTCCCTGGCTCATACTTTCCGGTCAGCACGCCCTGCGCGAGTGGTGACCAGACGATTTGAGACACCCCGAGATCTTCAGATGCGGGAACGACCTCTTCTTCGATCACGCGCCACAGCATGTTGTACTGCGGCTGGTTCGAGATGAGGTGGATGCCGAGTTCGTCCGCGAGAGCATGACCGGCGCGCAGCTGCTCGGCCGTCCACTCGCTCACGCCGATGTACAGCGCTTTGCCCTGCCGGACGACGTCGGCGAAGGCGAGCATGGTCTCTTCAAGAGGCGTTTCGGGGTCGTATCGGTGCGCCTGGTACAGGTCGACGTAGTCCGTGCCGAGCCGTTTCAGAGATCCGTTGATGGATTCGAGGATGTGCTTGCGGCTGAGCCCTGAATCGTTAGGACCTTTCGGGCCGGTCGGGCCCCACACTTTGGTGAAGATCTCGAGCGATTCGCGACGCTGCCCCGCGAGAGCATCCCCGAGCACCTGCTCGGCAACGGTATTCGCGTAGACGTCGGCCGTGTCGAATGTGGTGATGCCGTGATCGAGGGCCGCGTGCACGCACGTCGTCGCCGTGTCGTTCTCGATCTGACCGCCGTGCGTCAGCCAGTTGCCGTAGGTGATGTCTGAGATTTGGAGTCCGCTGCGTCCGAGGTATCGATAGGCCATGCCTTTACGTTACGCGGATCTGCGGTGCGACGGAACGCATGTTTCGGTGCGATGGGGAGTGCTCCCCGTCGCCTTGCACCGGGTTTCACGGTATCGTCGCCTCATGCGAGAGATGTACCCGAACATCGAACCGCACATGACGGGGATGCTTGACGTGGGGGACGGCCAGCGAGTCTATTGGGAGACGAGCGGCAATCCAGACGGAAAGCCAGTCGTCTTTGTGCATGGTGGCCCTGGCGGCGCGACGAACCCTGAGCACCGCCGCCTTTTCAACCCCGAAAAGTACAACATCGTGCTGTTCGACCAGCGCGGATGCGGCAAGAGCACACCGCATGTGAGCGAGCCCGAGGCCGACCTCACACACAACACCACCTGGAAGCTCGTCTCCGACATGGAGGAGCTGCGCGAAACGCTGAACATCGACCGGTGGCAGGTCTTCGGCGGCTCGTGGGGGAGCGCCCTCGCTCTTGCGTATGCCGAAAAGCATCCGGATCGAGTCAGCGAGCTCGTGCTGCGTGGCATCTTCACGCTGCGGCAGCAGGAGATCGACTGGTTTTATGAGGGCGGTGCCGCTGCGCTGTTCCCTGACCTCTGGCAGAAGTTCATCGAGCCGGTCGCCCTGCAGGATCGAAACCACATGGTGCGGGCCTATGCCGAGCTGCTGGCTGACCCCGACCCCGAGGTGCACGTGCCTGCGGCGCGAGCGTGGTCGGAGTGGGAGTCATCGACGATTACGCTGACGCGTGACGAATCGAAGATCGCCTCGTTCACTGAGCCTGCGTTCGCGACGGCCTTTGCGCGCATCGAGAATCACTACTTCATGAACAAGGGCTGGTTTGACGAGGGCCAGTTGATTCGGGATGCTGTCAGGCTGCGCGACATCCCGGGCGTCATTGTGCAGGGGCGCTACGACGTCTGCACGCCTGTCATGACGGCGTGGGACCTGCACGAGGTGTGGCCTGAGGCCGATCTCCAGATCATTCCGGATGCTGGTCATGCTTTCGACGAGCCTGGCATTCTGTCGGCGCTGATTGAGGCGACGGACCGCTTCGCCGACTGACTTTCTACGACCAGATCTCCCCTAAACTGGGGTAACGGTAAAACGTGAGGATCCCTCTAGTATTGAAGAACTTGAGGAATGCTCAGATTCATGTGACTTCACATGTGCACGTCTTGCCTGTGCGCATTGCGCCACGCCGCTGAGCTCCGACATGCTGCTGAGACGGAGGACGGGCGATGAGTCGAATTGACGCCAGGCTAGCCTCTCCGACATCAGTATTTCGCCCGACGTTCGACGTCAGATCCGAGTTCACACGCGCCGTTGCTCCCGCCGTCTCGTGGACGCGGCGCCTCAAGATTCGACTGCTCGTGACCGACACACTCGTCCTCGCCATTGCGATGGCGGCGGCCGTCGCGACCGAGGCCGGCATCGGCACAGCACAGCTGGTCGAGAGAGGCATCACTGGACCGGCACTCATGCTCGTGGGCTGGATTCTCGTTCTCGCGGCCTTCCGCACACGAAGCACGCCGCTGCTGGGAATCGGAACGCGCGAGTACAAGCGCGTTCTGTACGCATCGGTCATGTATTTCGGTGCCGTCGCAACCGGATTCGTTCTCGTGTCGGGCACCGCGCCGCGCACGATGTTCGTGATCGCGCTGCCGGCCGGAACCGCCGGTCTGCTCGTCACCCGATGGAGCTGGAGGCGCTGGCTCAATCGCCAGCGCATGCATGGCAACTACCTCTCGCGCGCAATTGTTATCGGCGACCATGGCGATGTTTCGTATGTCGCGCGAGAGCTGGAGCGCACGAGCAGTGCAGCGTTCAACGTGGTTGGTGCCGCCGTGTTCGACGACCCAGAGAGCCCGGTGTCCGGTCTCAGCAGAACCGTGCCGATCGTTGCGCACCCCGATCGCGTTGCAGACGCGGTTGGGCGCCTTGAAGCCGACTCAGTCATCGTCGCGAGCACGAGCAGAGACGACACCGAATTCATGCGGGATCTGAGCTGGAAGCTGGAGGCGCAGGGTACATCGCTTGTCGTCGCCCCACGACTGACGAACGTCGCTGGCGGTCGCATCCAATTTCGTGCGGTTGACGGGCTTCCCCTTCTCCACGTCGATCCTGCCCGCTACGCGGGAGCACGGTTCATCATGAAGCGGGCATTCGACATCGCCGTCTCGGCGCTTGCTCTCGCCGTTCTCGCGCCTGTGATGCTCGCCATCGTCCTCGCCGTGCGCCTGGACAGCCCCGGCTCAGCATTCTTCCGGCAGGAGCGTGTCGGCAAAGACGGTCGCACATTCTCAATGCTCAAATTTCGCTCGATGGTGAGCACCGCCGAGGACGATCTCGAAACCCTGCTCCCACAGAGTGAGGGAAACGGCGTGTTGTTCAAGCTGAAAAACGATCCGCGGGTGACGCGCGTCGGCGCGTTTCTTCGTGCGCACTCCCTCGACGAGCTACCGCAGTTCATCAACGTCCTGCGCGGTGAGATGAGCGTTGTCGGGCCACGACCCCCGCTGCAGCGAGAGGTGCAGAAGTACGAGACGCACGTTCATCGTCGGCTCTATATTCGCCCCGGGATCACCGGCATGTGGCAGGTGAACGGGCGTTCCGATCTCGATTGGGACGAGAGCGTTCGGCTGGATCTCTATTACGTCGAGAACTGGACGCTGTACACAGACCTGTCCATTGTCTGGCGAACGATTCGAGTGTTGTTCCGTCCTGTCGGCGCGTACTGATTCTCGTGTCATGAGACTGACGCAGAAACGCCAGCGGATGCCACGGCGCACGCGCATGATGTATATCGTCATCGCCAGTGCCCTGGCGCTTGCCGTGACCGGCGCTGTCGCCGTCGGTTTCGTCGGCGACGAACAGTCGGGGACGCCCGCGATCGCCTCGATGGATGTGGATCCGGCCGTTGACGTGTGTGGCTTGCCAGGGCACAAGCTGGCCGCCGTTGTGGCCGATCGTCCGGCATCCGATTCGCCCGTTGCGATCGGCATCGACGTGCGCGCTCCAATGCCGGAGTCGACGTATCCCGTCGGACTGCATGCCACCGACGGTGGCGTGCTCGTCGAGTCGCAGAGGCAGGATGGCACACATGTTTTCACGCGATTGAGCGAGAACGGTGACAGGCGCGGCGAGTTTGTCGTCGACTTTGACCGTGCGACGCGCGAGCCGCACAACAACGGCACCGTTGCCGTGTCTCCCGACGGGCTGATCTACGCGATCGACTCGTACAAGCAACGACGGGAGGTCGCGGTCTTCGATGCCGAGGGGACGCAGATATCGAGCTTTCCTGTGCCCGAGAGCTCGGTGACGCAGGGGCATCCCCTGGACCTTCACGGCGTCACATGGGTTCCCGATTTCGACGGAGCGCCCGCACTGCTGGTCGGCGAGCGTGGATCGGTGACGCACGTCTTTCGTGAGGACGGCACTTCGCTCGGAGTGGATCGTGAGCTGCCGAGCGTGATTCTCGGAGCATCCGGAAGCCTTGTGACGGGGCTGGAGCCGATTGACGACGCAACGGTCAGGCTGACTGTCGACGATGTTGCGACGCAAAAGACGGTGATGAGCGTGCCGTATGTCGTAGCCGACGACAACGCCGACAGCGCGGCTCACACGCCGGCGCTCACGCGCCCGAGCACCGTGGTTGCGGCACCGGGAGGCGATGGCTTCCTCGTGTACGAGGCCGGTGAGCAGCTGACCTGGCTCGACCAGATCGGCGTTCAACACGGTGTCTGGCTCGGTGACAGCCACGCGTCGCCCAGCATGGTCGGTGGGATCGTCCATCACGACGGCAGCTACTGGCTCTCGGTCTCGGTTGAGGGCGAGGAACACGTGAGAAAGCTCACGGAAGACGAGATGGTATCGCTGCTGGCCCAGCCGACCAGCTACAAGGCGCTGAATGATCCTGTGATTGCACGGCTCGGCATCGGCGTAGGGGTAGTGAGTGACGCGGCGCTCAATCACGCGGACGAGGGCGAGAGTCTGGGCGCGCACCTGCGATTTGAACCGGGCTGGGGACTGCTCGACGGCGAACATGCGGCAGAGAGCGTGAGTGTGCGCTACGCCGTCCGTGGTGATCCGCTTCTTGCCGATCCTCTTCAGCAGACAGAGCGTTCGGCCGAACCGGCGATCGGGGGCGGCGAGACGACATTGGACGTTCCGACGAGTGTTCCCGGCCCCTACGAAGTGAGCGTGAGACTTGTCGACAGCGGCAGCGGCGAGACGCTCGCAGCAGCATGCTTTCGGTACAGTATCGGGGCCGAGGGCACAGACCTGAACCTCGATGAGCTTGAGCCGGGAGCGGGCTGGGGAGGGCCGGAACCGTTGCGCGGAGTGCAGCTCGCTGATCGACTGGGAATCGGCAGCTTCCGACTGCAGCTCGACGTTTCGAAGCTCATTGCAGACCCCCGCAGCGAACCACACAGCGACGCGATCGACTGGTCAGGTCTTCCCGGGGCACCCGACGGAGACCCGTCAACGGCCGAGGCCTTCGCAGAAGTGCGTGCCGCCGCAGAGTATGCCAGCCAGCATCACGTAAGCGTGATCGTTCAGGTGGGCCAGAACGGCGATGCGGAGCGTGCCGCCGTCGAAGCGGGCACCTGGGCCGGATGGGTGCGCGACATCGTCGGCGAGTTCGCGCGTCAGGCTCCCGCAATCACACTCTGGTCGCCGTGGAACGAGCCGAACGCGAGCTTTGACTCGGGTGCCGACTTTTCAGAGAAGGTCGACATTCCCTTTGCACACGCCGCGCACGATGCGAATCCTGATGCCCGGGTGATTGCTGGAAACACCCTCGGCTTTGCGGAGGACTGGTGGTCGGATGCTGTGTCAACGACGTTGTGCGATGTTGTCGACGCGATTGCGGTCCACCCATACACAGGATGGAATCGTTCCTGGGAGGAAGAGGGATTTGCCGCTCCCGGAGCGGGATACGACTCCTTCAGAGATGTGATCGGCGCCGAGTGCGCCGAGCTTCCGATCTGGGATACCGAGAGCGGGTGGACCTCAGACGGCACACTCCCGTACTGGACACAGGGATCCAAGGTTGCGCGAAAACTGCTCTGGTATCAGAACAAGGGAATTGCGGGCTGGACGTACTTCTTCAGCGAAGGTGGTTGGGGCGAGAACAATCTCAGCTGGTCGCTTATCCAGTATCAGTCGTACGTGAAGCCCGGTGCGCTGGCATTCGCCGCTGTTTCGCAGGAACTGGCGACCTTGGGCGAGCCACGCGTCGTCGACACCGGCATCCCCTTCACCTACGCTTTCCGCTTCGCGGACGATGCCGGCGTCACCGCGGCATGGACCGATGAAGCGAGCGTCCACGCGATTCTCTCCAGCGACGCTGCTACCGTCACCGTGACCGACCAGTACGGTGCGTCGCGCCCGATCGAGCTTGATGGCGGACGCTCGGAGGTGACGATCACCGGAAGCCCGCAATTCTTCGCGTCTGCCGAGGGCGAGCCGGTGTCGATCACTCCGGTGGAGACATTCGGTAGCGATGTCCTTGTCGGAGCTGATGTGACGGCCACGTCGACGGCGGAGGGAAGCGACGCGCAGATCATCACGTCGGGCACGGTCAATCCCTATCTGCCCTGGCGGTCTGGCGTCGTGGACGGTGAGCTCGACGAGAATCCATCCGTGACTGTAACGCTCGATGAGGCGACGCCGATCAACCGCATATCGATCGCAAGCGGGAGCATGGAATGCTGCGAGACCGCACTGCGCACATACGAGGTCGCGGTGCGCACGGAGAGCGGTGAGTGGCAGACGGTGGCGTCTGTGGAAGACCAGTTCTGGCACCGCGTGCGCTTCGTTGAGTTCGACGCGGTCGCGGTCACCGCTGTGCGCATCACGATCCCTTGGACGACCATCCGTGACACGCGGATGCTCGACGTTAACTATTCGGGCATCGTCGGAGGGCTTCCGCCGCCGTTCATGGGCGTGCAGACGGCGTCGGACGAGGCCGTTTCTATTGCAGCGATATCGGCATGGGCCCCCGAGTGATGGGCGAACGATGACCGGGGCAACGATGCCGATGACAACCGACAAGGAGCGAGCGATGACACAGACAATTTCTCAGCGACGAACGATGCAGCTGGAGATCGCGACGATCGCGACATCCGTTCCGATGGGCGCCCAGGTGTATCAGGAGGCCGTCAGCTCCCGTGCGGCAGAGGCGCTCTCGTCCGTGACCGATGTGCCGTGGGCTGTCTCCCGGGTTATTGCGCGCTCCCTGCGTTCGGAACTCGAAGGCACGAGGCGGATTCCGGTCGGCGCGCTCTCGCGCATCGGGCCCACGAGCCGCCGGTTCGCGGGGCGGCTGCTGTACTCGCGAGATGCACTCGTGCATCGCATGGACCTCACTCTTCCGCCGGCACCGAACGAGGTGGTGACCATTCACGACACTGTCGCGTGGACGTATCCAGATGAGGGGATCCCGAACCCGGCGGTCGTCGACGAAATCAGGCGGGCACGAGCGGTTGTCTGCGTCTCGACCAACACGGCAGGCGACGTGTTCGACCTCACGGGCCGTTCCGACTTGAAAGTTGTGTCGCCCGGTGTCGATGGCCGGTTCTTCTCGCCGCCACCGCTCACGACCATTCAGCGAGCGGATCTCGGACTGTCGCAGCCGTACGTGTTGCATGCGGGAGGCGCGAGCGCACGCAAGAACCTTGAGGGGCTTGCCGAAGCCTGGGAACTCGTCCAGAGCGCATTTCCCGATGTCTCCCTCGCCATGTCCGGTCCGCCGCATGAGCGTCGTGACGCGCTGTTCGCTGACCTTCCTCGTGTTGTGAGACTCGGCCGGGTCGATGACGATGTCGTTCCCCGCCTTCTGGCCTCTGCTGAGGCGGTTGTCGTGCCATCCCACTATGAGGGATTCGGGCTGCCCGTCATCGAAGCAATGGCAGCCGGGGTTCCTGTGATCGCCGCACGAACGAGTTCATTGCCTGAGGCGGCGGGAGATGCTGCCGTACTGGTGGAGACCGGAGCGGCGTCGATCGCAGAGGGTATTGAGAGTGTGCTTCGCGGGGGAAGTGCTGTTTCGGAACTCCGAGAGAAAGGCGCACGGCGGGCGCTGTCGTTCACCTGGGACGAGAGCGTCCGCGCTCTTGCGCAGGTGTGGGCTGAAGCCGCCCGATAGTCGGGGAACGAGACCGAGCTATACCTTGCGGGCGACGAGGGCCTCCCACGACCTCAGCGGGCTTGTGCTGTTGCTGGCGAACCGCAGACGCAGCTCGGCAACCGACCTCTCGAGATCGCGAATCGCGGCGGAGACGCGATCGGGATCTGCTCGTGTAGCGTTGTGCATCAGCTGATCGACGGTCATGTCTGGTGCGAAGGTGAACCGACGCGTTCGGCCGGGAGGATTGACGACGGCTTCGTGATCGAGGAACTTGAAGTCCCCTCCGATGAGCAACGGGTTGACCATCGTCCAGCATGCCGGTATGCCGTATGAATCCGCGATGATCACACCGTGAAGCGACGTCGACACGATCGCGGCGCACGAGGCAATCTCGCGTATGACGGATGTCGGGCTGCGGGCGACGTCGATGACCGTGACCTCGGCGGGATGCTGGGCGGCGAAATCTGCGATTGCAGAATTCTCAAAATGACTGCCATGCGGAACGATCCCGAGACGATAGCGCACGCGTGGACGCGGCAGCATACGCGAGGCCAGAAGCCCGGGATCGCCGAGGACGACGCTGTCGACTGCGCCGATCGCCTCTCGGGTCAGCGGACCGCGAACGGCGAGAACTTCGGTGCGGGGAAGGTCGACGGGAGCGTCAGAGATGAGTCCGGAACCCCAGATGAGTCCCGTGAACGCCGCGGGAATGAACTGGATCAGGCTGCCCACGCCGACGACCTTGGCCCGCGGGAACTCCGCATGCACGGGGATAATTCCTCGACGGCGCAGCAGCCACGGTGTGAGCGCGTCGCCGAAATTTGGGTGTCCGTCCCACCAATACGCCTCGATGAGTGGCGCACGCGGATACAGCGTCGAGTCGCACATCGACAGTGCAATTGATAGGGCGCTTCGCGTTCGCCGCCATGATGCACGTGAATAATTGCGATCGATGAACTTCCGCACCCGTGCCTCCCCGCGGTTTCGCTCTGAATATGCCGCCGTCTTGCCTCGCGTGAGGTCGCTCTCTCGTGCGGTCACGGTCGTCGGGTGCGCTGTGCGGGGACGGGTAGGCGGGACGCGGATCTCGGATAGAGACCGGACGATATGGCCGTCATCGTCTCGTCGAGGTGTGCGACCAACGTCTTCCACCGTGTGGTGGTTCGTCCCGTGGGATCGTCGATGTCATCGTCTGGATTGTCGCCGAGGAAATCGAGCGCTGACTGGTCCGATTCCTGGTCCAGCCACAATCCGAGTGAGATTCCCTCGGGGCGTTCGTGCTCAGCGACCCACCGCGCGAACTGTCTGACCGTGAACAATCGTGGCGCAATGTCGGGGGCTGCGGCAAGCAGCATCCTGGCGTGTTCACGCGTAACAGGGAGAATGAGGTCGTAGTCGTTCAGGGCCAACGGGTCGAATTGCGTACTCGTGTGGGTGCTCAGGTCGAGGCCCACTGCGGCGGCTTGCACGATCGCCGCGTGTGATGCGCTACGGCCTGTTGCTTCGGTGCCGGCAGAGTCGATATCGACGGCGTTCCTGCGTGTCGTAGCACGCAGCAGCGCGGCGGCAAAAGGGGAGCGGCTTTCGTTCGCGGTGCAGACAATGAGAACCCGGTCGCGCTGCGCACGGATTCCGCCTTGGTCATCGCGGCGGACGTGCTCGCGTTGACTCGCGTCGAGGGCGGACGTTTGGCGTGTGTTCTCGGGGATTCTCGAGGACGAATTCTGGTCGGCGATGTAGTACGCGGTATAGCTGCGAGGGAGTTTTTGCCGGGATTTATTGGCAACGGTTCCGAGCACGACGGCGCCGTTTGCCGTGAGCGTGGTGAAAACATGTGCGAGCAGGTGCTGCTTCGTGCGATTCATCGCGGCCAGCACGATCGTTCCGTCGGCGAGGGAAGCCACCATGGAGGCATCGGCAAGAGCGAGCGCCGGGGGCGTATCGACGATCACGATGTCGGCCGAAGCACTCAACGTGCGCAGAATGTCGCTCATCCGCGCAGAAGCAAGTGTATCGGCAGGGTCATCGGTGACGTGGCCAGCGGGCAGCACGCGCAGACCATCGATTGACGTGGGCTGAAGTGCATTCTCGACGTCGGCTGCACTTGGAAACCCCTCGTCGGTGTGCGACGTCGAGAGAAGGCCTCCGAGGCCCAGGCCCCCCACGCTCTCCGGAAAATATGCGTCAAGGCTCGGGCGCCGAAGGTCGCCGACGACGAGCACGACACGTCGCCCTGTGCGTGCCCACGATGTCGCGAGGTTCGCCGAGACGAATGTCTTGCCGTCGCCAGGTTCGACGCTGGTCACGACAAGCACGCCCGATTCGCGCGGAAGCGCGATCTGCAGCGTCGTGCGAAGGGAACGCAGACCTTCGCTCAAAGGCGACGACTCCCCGCCTTCCGCGGGAAGATACCCGAGTTTTCGAGTAGCGCTCCTGTCGCTCGGGAGCTGGGCAAGAACGGGCGCGCTTGTGGCCTGCTCGATCTCTGTCGTGCGGCGAATGCGGGTGTCGAGCCGTTCTCGTGCGAGTGCGAGCCCCAATCCGGCGAGAAGACCTGACACGATCGCAGCGCCGGCAACGGTGAACGTCGTCGGATTTGTGGATTCGCCGATGCTTGCTGCCGTCGTGACAGTTGCCGGTGGCCCAGCGGTCTGAAGCGCCGTAATCGACGTATTGAGCGCGTTCACCTGCGCAAGGGCCGCGGTCAGGTTTGTCTGGGCGAGCTGGTCCGTGAGATCCTTATCGACCTGCGCTTGATAGGTTTTCGCCTTCTCTGAGATCTCTGTCAGCTGTTCGGTGAGCGTCTTCTGTGCGGATGCCGTCACTGAATCGAGATAGTCGGTGTACGCGGCAGCTACTGCCGCGGCCCGCTTTTGCGACGTGCGCGGATCACCGGCCGTCGCGGTGATCTGGAACGAGGTCGTCGTTGCTGTTGGGCTCTCGATCACGGTCTGCGTGATCGTTCCGGCGAGCGACCCTTCTGGGACGTTGAGCGTCTTTTCTGCGGCTTCGAGAACGACGGGGGTCGAGATCACAGAGGGGTCGATATCGACGGCGACGCCTGTCAGCATTCCGGTATTCACCGCTTCCGTCATTTGCGGACTGATGCGAACGGTCGTGGACGACTCGAAGTTCGGGGTAACACGCTGGAGGTAGGCAACAGCAGTTGCTGATGCCAGGATCGTCACGGCGATGATGATCCACTTGCGTCGCCAAATAACGGTAAGGATGTCAGTGATCGTCACGATGTGTCGTCCAATCTCCTGTGATTGCGGGTAAGGGAGTTGCTTCGTTTGCCGCGTGAGCCTGGACTAGGGTGCCGAGCACATCGGCGAACTGTCGGACGCGACAGTGCCAATTGGGAATGTCTTCGGGATCGGGCGGTGCAACGGGCCGCGTGATCGCCTCGGCGACGTGCGCGGGGAAATCGTGGGCGTCGGCGATGTCGAGCGCTCCTGGGCGCTCATTCTCTCTGAAGCCAGCGACCGGAGTGCTCACGATTGGGCGGGCGACGGCCCGATATTCGTAGAATTTAATCGGATCGAGGCTCTCGGTGAATGGCGATACAACATGCGGAACGATAAGTGCGTTGGCATGTTGCAGATAGGCGGGAATCGCCTCATACGGGCGAGTGCCGAGCATCAGCACACCGGGGCTGAGCGCCAGTTTTTGCGTGTTCTGGGGTGTCAGCGCGTTCGGCCCCACCAGCACGCATACACCGCCGAGGATGCTGAGGGCAGCGCCTGTTCGCGCGACGAGGTCCACGTCAATTCGATCTTCGTGAAGAGTCCCGACGTAGATCGCGCAGGCGCGGTTGGGGAGGTCAGCCGGGCGTGACGCTGGCTTCTGATACCGTTCGACGTCGACGGCATTCGGGATCGTGATGAGATCTGGCCGGGCGTCACGCCTGCTCGTCGCGAGCCCAACGGAGCACACCACAACCGCTTCGCACCTGCGCATGAGCGTGTGCTCGTCGCGCACAAGCCTCTCGTGCTCACGAATGGTGCGGCGGGCAGCGAGCCAGTCGTCCGTCATGTCATACAGTGCGGGCGCAGCAAACGCGCGAAGCATCTCCGCCCACCGAGGATCGTTGAGCCAGAGAACGTCCGGTGTTCTGCCGCTGCGCTTCACCATCCGCCTGACGCTCGCTCGAAGCATCCGGTCTGCGGCAGACCCGAGAAATCGCGGCAGCCATTTCGTGGGCTGCATGAGGGTGAGGCGGCCGTCGAAGCCCACTGCGACGCGGGCACCGGCTCCGAGACGAGGACGCCGCCCCGAGAAGACATCGTGCAGAACATCACTCGGCGGTTCGACGAAGACCACGTGGAGCCTGTCGTCATCGCGGAGCAGCCCGTCGACGATGTACTGGTTTCTGCGCCAGACTCTGTCCCAGGGTTCAAGAGAAAACAGCAGGATGCTCCGCGCCGGTCTCACATCCGTGGAGGGGGCTGACGCGCGTTCGACCTCGTTCTCGACCCCGGGTGTGCGCTGTGCGCTCGTGTATGCACTCACGTCAAGCACCCTTCGTAGACGGCCAGGGTGGCCTCTGCTTGCGAGCGCACGGTGAAGCGCTCACGCTGAACGTTCCTGGCTCGGAGGCCGTACTGCCGGCGTGCGTCGGCGTGAGCGACAGCAAAGTCGATCTGCCGCGCGGCTTCCTCGACATCACCGGGGCGAAACAGCAAGGCGCCCGTGACGCTTCCGATCGTTTCGGCATGGCCACCCGAGGCCGACGCAACAACCGGGAGCGCGCAGGCCATCGCCTCGAGCACGGAGAGGCCAAGGCCCTCCCGTGCCGTGGGGGCGAGAAAGAGACCGGCTTCCGGCATGAGTGCTCGGACATGATCCTGATGGCCGAGGAACCGCACGGAGCGGCCCACTCCGAGGGTCTGTGCCTGCTGCTCCAGCCGTTCGCGCTCGCGGCCATCGCCCGCGATGTGCAACTCCCAGCCGTCGGCGGGGGCGCGAGAGGCGGCCCAGGCGGCGATGGCGACGTGGGTCGCCTTCTCGGGTTCAAGGCGCTGCGCCATCAGGACGATCGGGCGGGCGCACTCTCCAGCCGGCGCATTCGTGACTCCCGTGTGGACGACGCTGCTGGGCTCGCCAATGTTGCCGGCAACGAAGTGCGAGATGGCGATCTGAGCGGCGAAGCGGCTGCGCGCCACGCTGAATGCTGCTCGTACCGCTGGCGAGCGTCCACGCGGCGCGGCAAAGTGGCGAGTGCTTACGAGACGTGCCGGGCTCGTTGGCGTGGCCATGATCCCCGCAAGGTCGGCTTGTGACATGTGCGTATTCACGATGTCGGCCGGGGATATCGACCGCAGAGCGGCGCGGCCTGATCGGAGTGATGCAGCAGGGATGAAACGTGCGCCCGTGCCCTCGAGCGCGCGGGACATCGGCTCGGGGGCGCCGCCGATGACCGTGACACGCCAACCCCGCTCGACCTGGCACGGTGCAAGCAGGCTCACATACCGCTCGACCCCCGCAAAGGCGTCAGAGCAGGTGAGATGGACGACGTGCTTGGCGTTTCTACCCGTGGTGTTGATCATTCCGCCTCCGCTCGACGGTGACGAGCCCCGCCCACAGCGGGTCGAAGAACGTGGCCGACAACGGGCTCCGGCGGGAGAGCGTAAGAAGAGTCGCGGTGATGACAAAGAGCGCCGTAGGAAATGCCGGCGACAATCCAGAGCAATGAGGCCTGCCCCGCGACCCAGTAGAGGTCGAACTGCGATTGCGTGAGGCGCGTGATAACGACGGCGGCGCCGACGGTTCCGTATACGGGATCGAGACGCCAGAGCGCGAAGAAGGCGACGATGAACAGTGCGAGGAAGGCAAGGAGCCCGACAATGCCTACCGATGTCAGCACTTCCAGCTCCGCATTGGGGGGCTGAAAGCCGTCGCCAAAACGCGATGTGTACCACCAGCGTAAACCGACGCCGAAGATGGGCGAGGTCAACCAAATATCAATGGAATCCCCGTACCAGGTGAGACGTTGGTAGGCGGAGTTGAACCGATTGTCGCTCTCAAGCTGACTCGCGAGCATCGAGAGTGCATAGATCAGAACGGGGGCGGCGGCAATCCAGATGAATGTCGGGCGGCGGCCCGTTTCCGGGCGACGGCGCAGACTGACGACGATCAGCCCAGCGATCGCGGCGATCATCGCCTGACGCGACTGCGAGACAGCGACGCCCGCAGAGAGGATGGCGAGCACGGTCCAGTAGGGAACAGGATTCAGCCGGAGCCACGGCGGGCGCGCATAGATCATCACGATCGCGGCGCTGAGCATGCCCCCGATTGTGTTCTTGTGAAGGTTCGGGAGGTAGACCTCGATCAGCTGTCCCGTCGTCGCATAGGCGATGAGAAATGTACCGATCGCCCAGAACGCGATCGCAAGGCAGCCCGCCACGTAGCTGCCAATCGCCAAGCCGGTGCGGCCGGTACGGCCGATGGCAAACCCCACAATCATGCTGCCCAACACCAAAACCAGCTCGTGTCCCCATTCAATGACGTTTTCGCTGTAGACATTCAGAATCAGAGTCGGCACTGACGCGGCCGCGTAGGCAGCGCCAGCCCAGAGGAGAGTCTGCATCGCCGTGAGGTCGCGAGGTCGAATCATCACGATGGCAACGGCCGTGCTGGCGGCAAGAACTAGGTCCGACACGCTCAGAACGCCGCCGATGCGTGCGAGGACGAGCGTCGCGGGCACGGCGAGCGACACGATCACCATGGGATCGCAGATGATGATTCCACCGGCGAGCACGGCTACAGCGCCGATAATCGCCCAGGTGGGTTCATCAGTGGCGAGCACCCCGATGACTGCTGCCACGATGGCGATCGGGAGTGCAACAGCCAGCACGTACACAAGTGCGTCACGGCGCGGGCTCAGCCATCGCTGCCCGGTAACCCTGGTCACTGCGGCCATCTGAATCACGATGTCTGCACCGCCCGTGCGGGACCGCGCAAATAGAGCCGGAGTCGCGCCGCGGCAGACTGTCTTCTGCCATGAGGCAGGACGAGCGAGCGCACAAGGGAGCCGGCGATGACCCCGCCTCTGTAGATCTGCCAGCCCAACGCCCCATAGTGTTTTCGCTGGTACAGCTCGCCACTCGCGTGGAAGTGCCGTTCGCGAAGTGAGCCATCGTTACTTGTTGCTCCTCCGATGTGGGTGGCGTCGACGGGGGCGACGGCAATCGACCAGTCGCTGTCGACGGCGCGCTTCTGCCAGTCCGTCTCCTCCGCGTAGAGGAAGAACCGCTCATCAAAGTACCCAACGTGAGCGACCGCCTCAGATCGAAGCAGCAGCACCGAGCCGATGGCAAATCCGTGCGCTCGGTTGAGCTTTCCCAACCCGAGTGCCTCGAGCCAGGCGCGAACGGGATGCGGGAACGGCCACCACACGCGGGTGGATTGACCGTTTGATGGATCTGCTTGGGTAGCGCCGACCGCGGCGATGCGTGGTCGTGAATGCAACAGTTCGTGCATGACGGCCACATGCTCAGCGCTGATCCGGGCATCCGGGTTCAGCAGGAGGACATCGCGGGAGCTCAATCCGTTGTCCGCGAGCCAGCGCAATGCGACGTTGACGCCCGCACCGAAACCAAGGTTTCGGCCTGGATCGAGATAGTGCGCGTGATGGCGGTCCGCGACCTTGCGGGTTGCGGGCGAAGATGAATTGTCGACGATTGTGACGGAGAGCCGGCCATCAAGGCTGTGCAGTGCCCCGTCAAGCAAGTCGGGAGAGCCATAGGCGACCACGACGACGTGGGGTCCGCTGTCTCGGCCGAGGCTGTTTTCGCTCATGGTTTCGGCGTACAGCTCCCTGTGTTCCTGGGCGAGGTGCGGCCAGTTGAACGATTTCGCACGGTTGAGACCTCGGGCCCTGAGGTCGGTCCACGTGTCGACGGCCAGCGCCCGGGCGACTCCCTCGCTCAGCGCTCGCGGATCGCCCGGAGTCGCGAGAACGCCGACGTCCCCGAGCACATCGGGCAGTGCCCCGCTCCGGCTCGCAACCACCGGAACGCCGGACGCCATTGCCTCGACGGCCACGCGGCAGAATTGCTCAAGCCACCGCGGGGTATTCTGAGAGGGAACGGCGAGCACATCAAGCTCCTGGTACCTCTGAGCGAGTTCGGCATCCTCGGCGAAGCCGAGAAATGAGACCCGGTCAGCGATACCCAGCATGTCGCACAGCGCCACCAGGTCGGAGTAGGCATCACCTTCACCCGTAATGCGCACGTCCCACGCGGGATTCATGCTCGCCGCTCGCAGCAGCACGTCGCAGCCCTTGTGCGTTTCCAGCCGGCCCACGTATCCGACGACGGGGCGATTCGATGGAGTGCTTCGGTCGACCGGGGTGAACTGCTCGGTGTCAACGCCAAGGGGGATCACATGGCACGTGCCGCGCATGCCTTTTCGGCTCAGAATGGCACCCGCATCGCTATTGCACACGTATGCGCCGCTTGCGTGCTTCAATGCATAGGCCTCGAACCAGCGGAACGGTATGGGGTAGCGCTTCTCGATGTTCTGCGCGGAGTAGAAGATGAACGGCGTTCGCATTCTCCGGAGGGCGCGCAGTAAGAGAACCTCGGCGCTCGCCAGCGAGAATGGCTCTTCGTGGAGATCGATGATGTCCGGACGCTCCCCGAGAGCTCGCCAGAGGGGTATCGGATTGTAGAGGAAGGCATTGGGATGTCGTCCGAACGTTCTCACCCCGGCCGCGAACGTGTCGCCTGCCGTGTCGAACGTGACGTTCCGACCGCCTTCGTCCCAGCGGCGTGCGGAAAGCATTGTCACGTTGAGCCCGAGTCGTCTCAACTGCCGCTCCCGTTCGCGCCACGCGGTCACCACACCATGGTGGGCAATTCTGAGTACCTTCATCGTGATACCCGGATGTCCGTCAACACATCGGCAAACCGGTTCCATGCCCATTCCCAGTCACGCTTGTGGCTGCGAGTCAGCGCCCTATGGCGAAGGTCTGCGCGTAGCGTGCGGTCGCTGGCGACGCGGGCGAGGGCGCTGCACAGTTCCATCGGGTCGTCGGGCGAGACAAGCAGACCGGCATCACCGATGACCTCGGGAATGCCACCGACGCGCGCCGCGATGACGACGAGTCCCGTGGCGAGCCCCTCGCCGATCGTCAGTGTCGATGGTTCGCTCCATCGGGAGGGCACAACCAGAACATCTGCCGTCTGCAGAAGTCTGGGCAGACGGATGCGGTCGACGAACGGTATGAACCGGATGGAACTCCGGGCGTCGGCGGCTCGTTCGCGCAGCCGACGTTCGTAAGCGGAGAGTGGCGCGTGTGCGTCGAAGCCGTGGCTGCCGACGATGCGGGTGTCTAAGTCGTCGCGGGGCAGAAGCGCCACCGCGTCGACAAGGGTGTCCGCGCCCTTCTCAGGTATGGTGCGGCCGAGGAAGAGAACGCGGAGGAGGGCGGGCGCTGAGGTTTCCGAGGCGGGTGGCGGGGAGAACTGGGCGGTGTCTACACCGTTGGGAACGACACGGATGCGGTAGTGCAACGAGGGCGGAATGTGGGAGCGGATCTCGCCCGCAAGTGATTCGCTGACGCACAGGATGTGCGAGGCGCCGGAGGCGATGCGTTCGGCCTCAGCGTGGGAATACGTGCGGAAGACGTCGTTGTGAGCGTAAAGCACGGTTTCGTGATGGTGCGAACCGGCGAAGTCGGCGACGATGGGGGCGTTGTGTCCGACGATGATTCCGGGACGGGCAGTCTGGATTCTGGTGATGGCGGGTGCGTAGTAGCGGCGCGCGGCGGTGCGTGAGAGGCCGAGACGTGCGCGAGCCGTGTCAGCGGCGCGATGCGCGAACGAGGGGTAGTCAGGGCCCCTGAATTCGATGGCATTCGCCGATCGGTACCGCGGAGTGAACGTGCCGACTCGCACGACGACGTTCTGCGGAAATTTCGCGGTATCGCCGGCCAACCGTGCCCCCGTAGCGAGACCATGGACGACGGTCGGGATCGCTGATCCGGTGAGTGGTGAGAAGTGGTCCCCGGGCGTGATCACGTGATAAATGGGGCACACGGTGCGATCACGGGACAGAGTGGCAGACATAGAATCATGCTACGGGGAAAATGAGCATTACTCACATGCCCCAGTTCGGGGTCAATTCGCGCATCTCGTCGAGGTTGATGCGCGACTTCTGTGGGTGAGTGGAGACATGTGCCTCTAAGGTGGGGCCCGCGAACCAGTGACCTGAGGAATCCTCATCTGTATGCTAAGGCATCTGCGGACGGGAGAATCGGTGGACGAGAACACACCCATTAATCGCGGTGACATTCAGCGCCGGGCTGTGCAAGGGGTGAGCTGGACCCTCATCCACACCGTGGTTTCAATTCCTGTGGCTTTCATTGGCACACTGATCGTTGCCCGCGTGCTCGGAGTTGTCGACTTCGGTCGTCTGGCGTACCTGACGACGCTCATGGAAATTGTCGGTGCCGTGCTCTCTGCGGGGCTCGGTACGGCGCTAGTGCAATTCGGAGCCCGGCGGCACTCCACATCGCGTTATGGCGAGGTCGAGCACCTCCTGGCCATTTCGCAGGGCTTTCGACTCATCATCTTCGCTCCCTTGCTGATCATCGCCGTTGTGCTGGTCGTTGATGTCCCTCCGCCTCTTATGCTGATCGCGATCGTGTTCGGCATTCTGCTGCCCAACTACTTCGGCGAGGCTTCGTCTGGCTTGGCCATCGAGAATAAGACGGCGGCCGATGCAAAGCTCGCGATGGTGAGCAACCTCGTGACTCAGGCAGCCGTCGTCGCCGCCGTGCTGATCGTCGGTCAGGCGGATGCTGTCTGGGCAACGCGCATTGCAGCCGCAGGCCTCGCCGCGGTGCTCGCTCTGATCCCGCTGCGTGCGAGCTATCGACGTGCCGTGCTTCGCCCGAAGCTGCCCCGTCGATTCCCCACGGGATTCTGGTCCTTCGCGATTCCGACGGGCGTCTCATTGCTCGTTGCGCAGCTGGTCATGTCTCGCACCGAGGTCGTGATTCTCGAAGCGATGAGCACCCCCGAGGCTGTCGGCGTCTTCGCACTGGCGTTCGGTGTCGCGGGCAACGTCTTCGCCCCGGCTCGTGCGTTTACCGGGCCGCTCATCCCCGCGTTGTCGAGCTTGTCTGAGACGACAGACAGCACCACGATGGGTCGAGCTTTCGCGCGAACGCTGCGGGCATCGTCCACGGTCAGCGGCATCCTCATTGCGGGCGGCATCCCCGCAATCGCCGTACTGGTTCCGGTGCTCTACGGCACTGATTTTGCGGGTGCCGCACTTCCTGTCGTCGTACTTGGCTGCGCGGGAGGAATCGCTGTGGCGTCAACCCCGGTCATGGCCTTCACGCTTGCGCGATTGTCGGCGCGTCATCTCTTGGTCGTCAACGTTGTTGCCCTTGTCGTCAATGTCGCAGCAGCTCTTCTCCTGATCCCTCCGCTGGGGGTGTGGGGAGCCGTGTTCGCGAACATTGCCGGTGTGCTGACGCGGATGGTCATCTTGCTGGAAGGTGAGGCGCGCGCGCTCAAGATTCACCTGAGCACGGTGCTGCGAATGCTGATGCCTGTTGCCTGCGGAATCGCTGCCGCGTGGCTCTCGTGGGGTGTGGCGGTTCTGGCGCAGCTGCCAGCGGTTGTCGAGGCGTTCATCTGCGGCATCGTCGGCGTCGGCGTCGTCGTGATTCTGCTGCGGGTGTTCGGCACCGGGATCGACCCGGGAGACGCGCGGGCAATCCTCGATGGAATGCCTCGAGCGCTTGTGCCGGTTGCGCGTCCCCTCATCGCGCTGCTTACTCGACGCTGAATCAACAGATGGCGGAGTAGAGCGCCTCATAGGCATGAGTCGTATGTTCCCACGTGAACGCATCGACGCGTCGGCGGCCGCTCTCGGCGAGGGATGCTGCGTGCACGGGGTCGGCGAGAACATCGGCCAGTGTCGCAGCGAACACCTCGGTGTCAGTGGGATCGCACAGCAACCCGTCCACACCATGCGTGACGAATTCCCGAGGCCCGCCACGAGTTGTCGCGACGACCGGTGTTCCGGCGCGCCACGCTTCAAGTGTGGCGATTCCGAATGCTTCGAACCGGCTGGGAACGGCTACGATCGCAGCATCGCGCATCAGACCCGCCACCTGTGCACGGTCGAGTCGGCCGGGCAAGACCACTCGGTCGGCGATTCCCAGGTCCACGGCAAGTTCGCTCAGCACGGCGGACTCCGGCCCGTCACCGCCGATCACGAGGCTCACCTCGGGGCCGAGCCGCGCCCGGGCGAAAGCCCGGACGAGCAGGTCGAATCCCTTCACCTGCTGAAGGCGCCCGACAGCGGCAACATATCTGCCGGAGATGCCTGTAATCGGGCGGGGGGCCTGTGTCGCGTGCTCCTCGAGATCGATGCCATTGAAGACGACGGTGCCGTCGCCACGGGGGAGGCCAAAATGCTCTTCAAGGTCGCTCAGGGCGACGCTCGAACACCCGGTCACGGCGGCTGCTCGGCGTATGGCGGACCGCAGGCTCGTACGCGCCAGCTGGGAATGCTCGAACACGCCGGCGTCGTCGGCAAGCGTCTCGCCGTGTGAGGTCACGACGAGCGGCGTGCGGCGTCTTGCGGCAAGCGCATTCGCGAATGTTCCGTTCGGGCCGAAGCAGTGTACGTGAATGAGGTCGGGACGGAGCGTGTCGAACGCGCGATTCCACACTCGCCATGCCCCCGGTGCTGCTCTGACGAATCGCGCGATGTCGCGGACGGATCGTGAGGGCAAGGGGGCAGGCAGCCTCCACACCGGAATACCATCGAGCACATCGACAGCGAAGGATCCGTCACGGTCGATTGTCCACACGGCGACGTCGTGGCCTCTGCGATGCAAAACCGTGGCGACGTTCCGTACGTGCTCCTCGACTCCGCCCACGTGCGGTGCGTAGGAACTCGTCGCCAGTGCGATTTTCATGGAGGATGCCTTCCCGAAGACGAGGCGTGCGCCCCGAACGGGGACAACCATAGTTCGAAGTCCGTTGCTAATGTGAGCCCACAAGGAGGGCACATGAGCCAACGGTGCACACTTGTGCTGAGTCACACGGCGCAGGAAGGCGGTGCTGAGCTCGCCCTCGTCCGTCTCGTGCGTGTGCTTCGCGAACGCGGCAACGACGTTCGAGTGCTGCTCTTTGCACACGGACCGCTTGAGGTTGCGCTCGCTGAAGCCGACGTTCCGACAGCGGTGTGTCGCGTTGATGCTCGAGTGGCAACGGCATCCCGCGACGAGATCGGCAGAGGCGTTCGAACAGTGTCGTACCTGGGCGCTGCGTTGGGCTTCATCATCCGGCTTCGAGCTGTCATCCGCGAAAGCGGGGCGGATCTCGTCGTCGCGAACACGCTCAAGGCGGCTGTTTTTGCGGCAATTGCGTCCCCTCTTGCCGGGCAGCGCTGGGCGTGGCACCTGCACGATCGACTTGCCCGTGACTATCTTCCTCAGCGGCTCCGTGCAGTGATGCGCACGGTTGCGCTCATCGGGCCACGCGTGATCGTGGCCAATTCGAACGCGACTCGCGAGACTCTCCCCGTGCGCGCTCGACGCCGGACGGTTGTCGCCTATCCAGGGCTCGCCGACGAGGCTTTTATCCAGCGAGCGCCGGAATATCCGCGCGTCGTCGGGATCGTCGGGCGCATCAGCCCGACCAAAGGGCAGGGGCTGTTCGTTGAAGCGGCCCACGCCGTCTCGCGGACCCGATCCGGCGTGCGGTACCGGGTGGTGGGGAGCGCCCTTTTTGGCGAGGTGGACTACGAAGACAGTGTGCGCAACCTTGTCGAACGGCTCGAACTGACAGATCTCGTGGACTTCACGGGGTGGGCGCGCGACGTGTCCGATCAGATCGGCCATTTGAGCGTTCTGGTGCATGCATCTCCGGTTCCGGAGCCATTTGGTCAGGTCGTCATTGAAGCACTTGCCGCGTCTGTCCCCGTCGTTGCCACCGAATCCGGTGGCGTCGTGGAGATTCTCGATCCCGCCGCTGGAACGGTGGTGCCGCCGCCCACTGGATGGCGTTCGACTGACCTGGGTGTGCTTGTGCGCCCCAACGATCCCGCGGTGCTGGCAGAGGCGATTGGTGCCGTGCTTGACGATCCAACGGCCGCGCAGCAGCGTGCGCAAACCGCTCGCGCACTCGTGCGTGAGCGGTTTGCAATAACACGAACAGCCGATGTGGTGGAGGAAGCCTGGGCAGAAGCGCGGGGTAGGACGCCAACGAAGAGGAGACGATATGAAGCTGCGAACTGAGGGAGTCACCTGGCAGGAGATCGACGGAGAGCTCGTCATCCTAGACATGGAGTCTTCCGTGTATCTGACGACGAACGTCACGGGAGCTGTGCTCGCAAAGGAGCTGAGAGAGGACCGCTCGATGGAAGATCTCGTCGGTGCACTCACGGAGAAGTTCGGCGTCGATGCGGCTACCGCCGAGCAGGACACGAGCACCTTCGTGCAGCAGCTTCGTGACAAGAAGCTCTTGTACGAGAACTGACACCGTCACGCAGGGGGTACTCTGCTGTCCCCCTAAGTGAGGGTAGCTCATGTTTGCTGGCCCGGGTAATGTTTCGGCTATCCGGTGAATCAGCAGATGAGGGGAGTGGAAATGCCCGAACGCGAGCGGAATTTCGCCCAATCGAGTCGAGCCCAGACTCGCCTTCATGAGATGGTTCCCGGTGGAGCTCACACGAACGCCCGAGGCTCCGATCAGTTCCCAGACGGAATTGCTCCCATCATCGTCCGTGGCGAGGGCGCACGTGTGTACGATGTCGACGGGAACTGGTTTGTTGAGTATGGAGCTGGCCTGAAATCGGTCACGCTCGGCCATGGGTACGCACCCGTTGTGCAGCGGGTCTGCGAAGCGGCACGTTCCGGCGTGAATTTCACGCGACCGTCCGTGTGGGAGGTGCAGGCCGCCGAAAGATTTCTCGACATGGTTCCCACGGTTGACATGGTCAAGTTCGCAAAGAATGGCTCTGATGTCACGACCGCGGCGGTGAAGCTGGCACGAGCCGCTACCGGGAGAGACCTGGTCGCGGTCTGTCGGACCCAGCCGTTCTTCTCCGTTGACGACTGGTTCATGACGACGACCGCCATGTCCAGTGGGATCCCGCGTGCTGTCGGAGACCTGACCGTGTCGTTCGACTTCAACGACCTTGAGTCGCTGAGAACTTTGCTGGTGAAGCATCCCGGCCAGATCGCCGGAATCGTGCTCGAGCCCGCGACGGGGACGCGTGAGCCGCAGGCTGGCTTCCTCGAGGGAGTGCGCGAGTTGGCAGACCGCGATGGAGCTGTGCTCATCTTCGACGAGATGATCACCGGCATGCGGTGGTCATCCGCTGGCGCGCAATCGGTGTACGGGGTCACCCCCGATCTCTCCACGTGGGGAAAGGCTCTCGGGAACGGGTTCAGCGTCTCTGCCCTCGCGGGCGCACGCGAGATCATGGAGCTCGGAGGACTCAACACCGACAAATCCCGGGTTTTTCTCCTGTCCAATACGCACGGCGCTGAAACGACCGGCCTTGCCGCGTATCTCGCGGTCGCGGATTCGTATTCCGAGCGCGACGTCGTGGCGGAGATGGAAGCAGCGGGTGCGAAGCTGCAGATTGCGTTGCTCGACGCGATCGCGGCGGCGGGCATGAGCGACTTCATTAGCGTATTCGGGCGGGCCTCTGCTCTCGTCTTCGGTACGAGGGATGCTGCGGGCGCACCGTCGCAGGCATATCGCGCGCTTCTGCTGCAGGAACTTCTCCGTCACGGAGTGCTCTGCCAATCACTGGTGATTTCTGCCGCGCATACTGACGACGACATCGGCGTCACGGTGGAGGCGTTTCGACGTGCCTCCGAGGTATATGCGCGTGCGATCGAGTCGGGGACGACGGAGGGGCTCCTCGTCGGGCGGCCTGTAGCGCCGGCGATCCGCGAGTTCGCTGCTCCGCGCAAACTGGAGGTCTGAGATGAAGGTCGTATTGTTCTGCGGTGGCATGGGAATGCGAATCCGCGCCGACAACGACTCGTTGCCCAAGCCGATGACCATGATCGGCGATCGGCCCATGCTCTGGCATATTATGCGCTGGTATGCCTCACACGGGCACACGGATTTCATCCTCTGTCTCGGGTACGGGGCCGCAGCGATCAAGGACTACTTTCTCTCATATCGAGAGACGGGGTCGAACGATTTTCGCCTTTCGGATGGCGGCCGCACGATTGAGATGTTCGACACGGATATCTCGGACTGGACGATCACATTCGTCGACACCGGGCAATCGACAGCAATCGGCGAGCGGCTGCGGCGTGTCCGTCCGTACGTGGTGTCCGACGACGTGTTTCTCGCCAACTATGGTGACGGACTGTCGGACGTCGATATGAACAGCCTCATCCGTTCGCTCCCCGAGTCAAGCGTTGGCAGCCTTCTCGCGGTGCCGCCTCAGGACTCCTTCCACGTGCTTGGCTTCGGGACCGAAGGGCAGATGACGGGCATCGAAGCCGTCGCCGGAATGGACATGTGGATCAACGGAGGCTTCTTCGTGCTGCGGCAGGGAATTTTTGACTATCTCGAGCCGGGAGACGATCTCGTGATGAACGCGTGCACGCGGGCCGCTGCAGATGGCCGATTCACAGCGAACCGGTACACGGGCTTCTGGGCGTGCATGGACACCCTCAAGGAGCGCGCGTACCTGGAAGAGCTGCACGCAAGCGGTGAGGCACCCTGGGAAGTCTGGAAGAAGCGTAGTGCTGCCAGTATGCAGCTCGTCTCATAGCCGTGGCATCGTGAGTGCGCATCTGAACTTGGATTCGGGCCCGGTCACTGTGCTCGCTGTCGGGGCCCACCCAGACGACATCGAAATTGGATGCGGTGGCGCGCTGCTCAGTCTGCGCGGACGTGGTGACGCTGATGTTCGCACGTTGGTGTTGACGGGAACTGAGGAGCGACGCGCAGAGGCTTGTCATGGGGCACAGCTTTTTGGCGTCTCGCAGGAGCCGACTCTTCCCGGATTCCCCGATGCCCGACTTCCCGCTCATTGGGCTGCCGTGAAGGACGCCCTGCACGACTTTCGCGACCGCTCGCCCGTGCCCGACGTTGTTTTCGTTCCTCGCGCGGACGACGCGCATCAAGACCACGCACTCATTGGTGCACTTGCGCCGTCCGTCTGGCGCGGGCCGCTCTTGTTGCACTATGAGATTCCCAAATGGGACGGCGATCTGGGGCGCCCCAACACCTACCTGCCGATCGCGGATGATGTTGCCGCTGAGAAGGTCGCGCACTTGTGTGAGGCATTCCCCAGTCAGCACGCGCGTGCGTGGTGGGATGAAGAATTCTTCCTCAGCATCATGCGGATTCGCGGTGCGGAAGCATCGACGCGGTATGCCGAGGCTTTTGCCGTCTCCAAACTGACGATCTCGTTGTGAGCCCTGGCGCAGCTCGCGGACACGTTCGAGAGTGCGTGGCCCTCAGTCGCTCAGCTCACTACGCAGAGGGGGTAGCCGAGAGCACGTCGCGCAGATAGTCGCGGCGAGCGGCGGCGTCAGGAACGTCGTCATCGAGCGGATTGGCATCAGCTCCGTTTCGGCGCACTCGCGCTTCAATGCGGCGTACGTCTGCCCACTGCCACAGGGCAGAGCCGAGCGAGCCGAGTGCGGTGTCACGGGCGCTCGAGAACTCCAGCCCGGAAAGCGCAGGATCGTCGGGAAGGCCCGGAAAAGGGCGCGACGCATCGCGCAGCCGTGCGGTTCGGCCCGAGAACGTTGTGACGGAATAGGAGCGCAGCGTGGCGGGTAGGGGGAGTGAGACGCCGAACGTTCGCTCGACGCGTTCGAGCACCATCGCGACGGGGGTAGCGATGCGCGCATGTATCGCGTCTGAGGTCAGCCGCTGCCAGTGGATCGACGCGTGCTGGGTGCAGTGCAGAACATCGGCGACCCATACCAGCCGGTTGGCCCCGTTCTGCGCGGCATGGAAGGCGACGTGCAGCAGCAGATCTGTTGGGTCGAAAACGGGAACAGTGACGCCGGTTCCCAGGGTCACGTGCCGCACACGCGACAGCATCGTCGGCAGGTTGATGCGAAACGTCGAGCGCGCTCGTGGAGTGACAGCGATATCCCAGTGAACGTCGAAGGCAATTCCGGTGGGGCCGGTCATCGCCACTTCAGCACGTGAGAGGCGGCGCATCTCGGGCCAGTTGCGGTCAACCAACGAGAAACCGGATGCTTCGAGCACGGCCAGCGCCCGGGCAAAGTCCGCAGGATGCACGAATACGTCGACGTCCGTGTATTCCCGCATATCGGGGTACGGCCAGACGATGTCGCTGAGAACCGGGCCCTTTGAGACGGCCCAGCGTATCGTCGCGTCGGCGAATGCGCGCGAGACGGATCCCAGTTCGTGCCCAGCCTGCATGTGCCGAAGCAGCTGCTGGTGCCGCAGCGTGTTGAGGGCGGTCATCCAGGGATCGGCTTCGGTGCGGCCGTTCACCCGACGCCTGAGAGCGGGAAGGACACGGTGCATGCGGCCGGCATTCATGAGGGGGTGTCCGTCAATATCCGGCGGAAGAGGAGCGCCGCTGTTGGTGCCTGCAGCACTGTCGATGAGCAGCGAGGCGAGCGGGCGACGTTCGGGCGTCACGCGTCTGCTTCCGCAAGAAGAGCACTCGTCACGCCTGTGGGGAATGGTGGCCCCCAGGGGATATGTCCGATGAGCACGGGAACCTGCGTCGCCAACGACGAAGCACGCTCAAAGGTTCGTGTCAGCACTTCCGGTGCGCGCCACCCCATCAGGCGGGGGTACGACAGCAGTGCGAAGGCGGCGGCCTTTCCCGCGAGCCGCTCGAATCGCAGCGGCGATCCATCTCGCGTCGGTCGCGGAATCACAATTGCTCGCAAGGGGAGGTGCTCGGCGGCGGAATGCGTGGGAGCGATTACTCGGCGTTCGTCGGCGCTGAGTCGGAAGCGGGTATTGCTGATCTGAGCGATGAGCTCGTCAGTGCCAGTGCCCGTGCGCAAGCGAAGCTCGCGGGAGCCGCGTCGCACGACCGGGAACCCGTCAGAATCGTCGACGACGAGCACATCATCGGTGACGGCGCGGGCTCCTTCGGTGCAGAGGAGCGTCGCCATCGTGGTTTTTCCTTGGCCGGAGTGGCCGACAAACGCGATGGCACTTCCCTCGACGTCCACCGCGCTGCCGTGCAGGACAGGACAGCCGCGAAGATACAGGAGAAGTGACAGCAGGGTCCCCGTGGTCATGATTCCGTCCATGCCCGGGCGGGAGGCGCTGTGCATGCGGAGCTCGATCTCTGTCAGATCCGAAGAGATGAGGTAGTCGCATACCGAGTGCACGCGGAAGTGCAGGCGTCCGGTCGCATCACGAACGAGCGTGTACCAGGGCTCGTCCGTCTCGAAGTGCAGCAGCGTCTCGCCCTCGGGCTGGGCCGCCCACTGCTCGATGGGGAGGCCCGTTCGCACCGTCACGTCGGATGGCGAGTCTGAGGGCTCGGCCGCGTCGTGCAGCTCAAAATCTGCATCGAGTGCCAGCCCGTACAAGGTTGTGCTTGTCATGTCGTTACCGCCGTCGGTGAGGTGAGAGGTGAGTACTGTCCGGAGCCGTCTGGATCCAGGCTGACGCCGTGCACGTCTACCCATGCGTGGGCTGCGACGGTTCCGTCTGCTTTACTGACGCCGATGCGAAGCAAGGGGCGGTGATGCCGGAGAACGTAGCCTCCGACGAGAGCGCGGCGAAGGCACGTTCCGTTGAAAGGGCCGTGTCGCAGCACCCGCCATGCGGTGTCGAGCTTCTCGAGCTCGCGCGGCGTGAGCCCGGCCTCCGCGGGCGTCCCCGGCGCAGAGGCCGTGCCGTCCATGTCGACGTGCACAGCGCCGATGCGTGCAGCTCGGTGCACTCCGCCTTTTCGGAGAGCGACTTCGACGCGCGCAGCCATGATCGTGATAACGACGATGTCTGCCCAGCGTCGCGGGGGGAGAGCGAGCACCGTGCGAATGCGGCGGCTAAGCGACATCGGACACCACCGGTACATTGTTCTTATCAAGCCACGCCGCGTGCAGGTGCACAGCGGCCAGCGGCGACGGCATCGGACTGAGCCACGCGTGCCGCAGGGCCTCCGCATCGATGAGATCGTGGTCGATGCCCTCGCCTCGCCAATCACGAGCGAAGGAGTGTTCCAATTCAAGCCACCGTGTTTCATTGAACGCGGCCTTTGACGTGCGACTCAGTACAGCATCCGGAAGGAGATCATGAAAGAGATAACGCATCATCTGTGTGCGACTACCGAGTCCGAACATGCCTCCAGCGTGTTCGAGCGAGCGCACGAACTCGGCGTTCTCGAGGGGGTTGAGGGGAATGTGTCCATGGGCACGCACGACGGACTCGAAGTTCGAACGAGCGAGAACGGCGGGCCGTGTGCTCGTGTCAGACTTTAGCGAACGGTTCCACCGCAGAGGCTCGGGAGGCGAGTCGACGGCGGAGTAGAGGTGACGTCGGGCTTGGGGCGTCAGCCATGGCGAAGCCTCGGTCAATCGTTCTGCCAGTTGTGAGCGAACTTTTGTCTCGCGCATCAGTTGCCGGGCGGCGCGGAGTGATGTCCGTAGTCGACCCTGGCGCAGGGCGTCAGCCAACGGCGTGATGCGTCGCCCTTCGATGATCAGATCGCCGCCTTCTCCGGTGAGGATGGTTCCTGGCTCGAGTGTGCGGTAGATCGCGCGGTGCAGATGGAGCGCGGGGGGCCAGAGCAGTCCGTGCTGGCGAAGACTTTCGGTCGCCGCCTCACTGAGGAGCGACTGTTCACCGTGAAAGTTGACGACACGTGGCGACGACACAGCGAGATGATCCAGCACAAGCTCTTGCCATTCGCGCTCTTCACTCCGGGGGGCGTTACGGTGCCGGATGATGACTGGGACCGGGTCATCCGCGCCCAGCCGCCGTGCTTCTCGAATGGCGAGAGCGAGAACCGCTGACGAGTCTCGTCCACCAGAGAACAAGACGTAGACGGGCCGATCGGAGAACGCCGAAGCGACGACGCGCTCGAGGACGGTCCGGGGCGAATCGCGAACCTTACGCGTGTGCGGCGTTGCAATCGCGTGATCGGTCCAGGGGAAGGCATAGGTCTGCTCTTCCGCCGTGAGTCTGATGAACTGAGCCATGATACGACAGCGGCGAGAGGCGCGAGCGCCACTCGCCGCAGCCTCCGCTCGTTAGCGCGAACCTGCTGGTGATGACGATGCGCCCCAGAAATAGGTGCTGTCGTCCCAGTCGAGCGGCGCAATCGCGCCGAGCGTGATGTCGGAAAACCGGCCGACCTCCGTGATCGTCGGTGCTTCGTATGCCATGATTCTCTCCTCTGTTCCAAGGTTGTGCCTCGCCGAGAGTTCCCACGAGGTGCTCAAACGCTAGCAAACATGAGTAAGCCTCACAATAAAAACTCCAGGCAAAACGTGAAGAACCCTCGAATTGGGGGTGATGGATGTGGCCCGGGGCCTCGGCCTGGTGACAATCTCGTGGTTATGCTCGCCATGTGGCGATAGCAGAGGTTCCCGCGTCATCCAAGAGCCCTCGTCGGTTGTACCGGCTGGTGTCGTTCAGCCTGTCGCTTGTGTGGACCGCGTCGCGAAGCTCGTTCGTCTGGCTCGTCGTCTTGCAGCTTGCCGGAGCGGCCGTGCTGGCCGGCCAGGTGCTTGCCGTGCAATGGGTGCTGGCGGGCATCCTTGATCTGGGGAGTGAGTCGGCCTCGGTCAGCGCTCTTGTGCTTGCGGTTGTGGCACTGGCCACGCTGACGGCGCTGGGAGCCGTTGTCGGCTCTGTCCAGGGGTCACTCAGTCGTTTCGTCGGCGAGTCGGTCGCGCGGTCGATGTGGCATCGCCTGTTGGATGTCTCGACGGGCGTCGGGTTGAAGACATTCGAATCACCGGAGTTCTTTGACCGACTCGATCGCGTGCGCACCAGCGCTTTGACGCGCCCGTTTCTTGTGACAAACGGCGTGATTTCCGTCATTGGTGCGACGGCGGCTGGAATCGGGCTCGCCGCCACACTCGTCGCGTTCCACCCTGTCCTTCTTCCACTGCTAATGATCAGTGGGATCCCCGTGCTCTTCACAAGCCGCCGAGAGAGTCGGTTGGAGTTCCGTTTCAGCGTCGACCAGACGCAGCCGATGCGCCAGAGAGCGTACACGTCGCTCCTGCTCACCGGACGGGACGAGGCGAAGGAAATTCGGGCATTCGGGCTCGCCCGGACACTTCGCGCGAGGTTCGACCACATCTACGGGAGGTATCTCGTTGACTTGGGTCGGCACCTTCGCCGACGTGCAATGTACAGCGTGATCGGGCAGTTTACTGCGGCCCTGGTGCTGGGTGCAACATTGCTCGTGCTCGTCTGGCTGATCACTCTTGGTCAGATAAGCATCGCAGCCGCTGGAGCGGCTCTCGTTGCCGTGCGAATGCTCTCTTCGCAGGTGCAGGCGCTGGCCGGGGGTGTCCAGACCATCTTTGAATCGGGCCTTTTCATTGACGACCTGCGGGAGTTCATCTCGATGAATGCCGACGATCCGCACGGGAACACCGCTGCTGAGGCGCGCGAATTCTCTCGCATTGACGTCTCGGATGCGTCATTCACTTACCCGGGGCGCGACGACCCCGCCGTCGACGGGGTCAGCATTCGCATCGGCAAGGGTGAGGTCGTTGCCCTCGTTGGTGAGAACGGGTCAGGAAAGACGACGTTGGCAAAGGTCGTCGCGGGCCTGTATCCGGTTGACCGTGGGGGTGTTTTCTGGGACGGGCAGGATGTCGATACCCTTCCAGCGGGCACACTCCGCGCGAGCACAGCGGTGATATTTCAGGATTTCGTTCGCTATGCCATGAGCGCGTCGACAAACATTGCCTTCGGAAAACCGGATGCTGCGCCCGACATCGATGCCGTATGGGCTGCGGCTGCAGCATCCGGAGCCTCGGGGTTTCTGAGCGACCTTCCCGACGGCCTTGACACTCCGCTGACGCGCATCTTTGAGGGCGGTCGAGATCTGTCCGGTGGGCAGTGGCAGCGGATGGCGATCGCGCGCGCGTTTTACCGTGACGCCCCGCTCGTCGTCTTGGACGAACCGTCGTCGGCCCTCGACCCGCGGGCAGAATACGAGCTGTACTCTTCATTGCGCACGGTTTTGCGCGGCCGCTCGGCGCTCGTCATCTCCCACCGATTCTCGACGGTGCGAAACGCCGACCGAATTTATGTTCTCGATGAGGGCCATGTTACGGAGCAGGGCACGCACGACGAACTCATGCGCCTGGGGGGACGATATGCCGAGCTCTTCAGGCTTCAGGCCTCCGCCTACCTCTCGGATGACAGTGAGGAGGTGGCCTGACGCACTCCGAGGTGGACACCCAGACCAGGAGTGCCGTCGTCACCAGCGTGGCCGTCGTGAAGTAGGCGATCGTGCCCACGCTGACGCCCGCGAAGGGAGCCAACGCTGCCAGGCTGATCAGACCTGCAGCGGCAGCGCCGAACGGGCCGTGAAGATGTGCGCTGAAGCGGCGCAGTGAGGGAAGACGCGCACGGACAGCCCACGGGGCGATAATGCCTGACAGAGCGAGCCCGCCAAGCACGTCGCTGGGGCGATGAGCCAACGAAGTCACCGATGAGATGCCCACCAGCGTGACGCAGGCCGTGAGGCCGTACGCGGCCACGATGCGCGTATGGCTGCCAGGCAGCATCCGCACGACCATGATTCCCGCTAACATGCTCACCGCCACGTGGCCGCTCGGGTAGGTATTGAACGTGTAGCCGAATTCGCCGAAATACGGCCTGTCGAGCATGAGGTTTTTCAGCAGACCGCTGGCCGCGTACGCGCAGACAATGCCGCCAACGCCAGCAAGGGCGTCTCTCCAGAGGCCTTTCCGAATTTCGAAGAGGCCGAGCGTGACTGCCACGAAACCGAGGAGATATGGCGCGGCCCCACGCACCCAGCGAAGTTGTGCATCGGCCCATGGCGGGAGCCACGCGAAAACGCCGAGCCCGTAAGAATCAGCCAATTGGCCAGCAGGAGTGAGGACCGCTGCGACAAAGACCACCGCCAAAGCGACAGTGAAGCCGAAGCTCCATCCTCCCGCTCGCCTCAGGAGGCGCCGCCGATCGCTCTGGCGGTCAACAGCGCGCAAGCTCCTCATCGACAATCTCGTGTATTCGAGCCACGAAACGGTCTTCTGAGAAGGACTCTGAGTGGGCGATGATCCTGCGGGCTGACCACGGAAGCCGAACCATATCTTCCACAGCCCTTGCAATCGAGTCGACGGTAGGAGCTTCAAAGAAGACTCCGGTGACGTTCTCCACGACGGTATCGAGATAGCCGCCGTCACGCAGTGCCGCTGTCGGTCGCCCGAACCCCGCGGCTTCGAGAGGCGTGAGCCCGAAGTCCTCGTACGAGGCGGCAACGAGTCCAGAGCAGTTTTCGTACAGCCAGCGCAACTCGCCGTCGCTCACACGGCCGAGCAGATGAGTTCGTTCGGCGCGCGCTGCGACCGATTCGAGGTGTCTGCGCCCCGGCCCCTCACCGACGACGACGAGGTTGAGATTGGGCACGCGGGACACCGCCTCGATCACCCTGTCGACGTTTTTGTACGGCAGCAGTCGCGCGACGCAGAGAATGAACGGCTGTCGGACGTGCGGGATCGGCTGCGACGCAGCGGCGAGTGCCGACATTGCCGGGGGAGGGGGAAGCACCTCGGCTTCGATGCCGTACACCTCGGCGACAGCGCGCTGAATGATCGTCGAATTCACCACGTAGCGGTCAGCGGAGCGCGCCGCCTGCTGGTCCCAGGCTCGCAGCTCGGGCCCGACGATGTCCGCGACGGCTTCGATCGTACGTGAGCGCAGGCTACGGCTGCTGTTCGACCCTGCGTAACGGTCCGCCTGGTAAAGCCAGCGCGCCGGGGCATGGCAATACACGATCTTCCGGCCGGTCGACTGGATGCCGTGGGCCCACCCGCTTGAGCTGGCGACGAGCACGTCGGCATCGACGCGGCAGCGTGAGACGGCGTCCTTGAGAAAGGGCAGCGCGAGACGGTGATGCTGTCGGAGCATCTTCCATCGGTTGATCGGCATCGGCTTCACATCGATCGCGCCGAACTCCGGGAATGTGCCACTTGGGTTGTAGAGAGTGGTGTGCAGGGGGAGCTGGGGGTATGCGCGTGTGAGCGTGAGGGCCACGCGTTCGGCTCCTCCGCGTTGCGTCACATAGTCATGTGCAAGGGCAATGTTAGCCACGGGTAGTCCTCTCGAATTCGGCGAACCGAGTGAAACTCGAACATGAGAAATGCTCATGTATGGTAATTCGAGATTACGTTTGATTCGAGGGAAGGGCATGCCCCCAATGTGAGGGTGAGGGATCCTCATGTTTTAGCTTAGGTGAGTTGTGGGGTGTTGCGGGCGGCTTTCGCGTGGCGCTGTAACCACTTCACGGGGCATATCGCGGTCACGCGTATACATGAGGACACCTCACGTATTAGCCTATGGGTAGGAGGCGAAATGTGCCGCGGCTGGCGGGGCGCTCCGCGACCCACCAGGGGGTGCCACTCTGGGACCTGGTCGCTGTTCAATCCGTGTCGAGGCATTCACGACCACAAGGCTGCACCTGGAGTACTCATGACGCGCTTGACTTTCGGAATCCCGGTTTATAACGGCGAACGGTTCCTCCCGGCTGCACTCGATTCGGTGCGTGCCCAGGACATCGATGACATTCGTGTCGTGATTTCTGATAACGGCTCCACCGACGGAACGCAAGAGTATTGTCGGGCTGCCGCTGGCGAGGATGACCGCATCGAGTATCACCGGTACGACGAGAACAGCGGCGGCATTTGGAACTTCGGCAATGTACTTGCGCTGGCGAAGACAGAGCTGTTCAGCTGGATGGCGGCGGACGACATCAAGCTCCCGGGTTTTGCGCGCCACACGATCGAGGCGCTTGATCGAGCCGGTCGCGACGCCGTTTTTGCGTGCCCGCGCACACAGATCATCGATGCAGACGGTGTGGTTTTCGAGGATCTCAATGATCTGTCCATGGGGCTCGATGCTGCCGCTCCTCACGAACGAATCCGCAACCTGCTTCGCGCTCAAGCGTCGCACCCGATGTACGGTGTCATGCGGCTTGAGGCATTGCGCAAGACGCGGGGAATTCGCTCGAGTCTTGGCGACGATGTCGTGCTGCTTGTCGAGCTTCTCTGTCAGGGGACGATGGCTCTCGCTCCGCAGCAGCTTTTTTGGCAACGTCGCCACGATGCTCAAGTGTCTGTCCACGGCGTGGCGTCGACGTCGTGGTTCGCGCCGGGAACGAAGGCTAATCGTTCGTTTGCCGAGACGCGAACGAATATCGAGCTCTACGGCGGAATCGCGCACAGCACTCTCGGGGCGTGTGAGAAAGTACGGTGCTGGTCTGTGCTCGGCCCTTCGTGGGTTTTCCCACGGTGGCGAGCCGTCGCTCGTGACATTGCGAATGCGGTGGGAATCGATCCTGGCACCGGGCGGCTGAGGGCTCAGCAGGCCAGACGGCGTTCTGTATCTCCTCAGCGAATGCGGTCGACGTGAGCGATCGGGCTCGCTCGGCACCAGCTGGAGTGTCAGTGCTGTGCGGGACCGCGGGGTCCTGAGCCTGTCTTCCCGGCGTTCGGTTTGGGGCGGTCATCGCATTTCGGTCGCGCACGGCGAGGCAAGCTACAGTGCAGAAGGCTAGCCCAATGTGTGCGAGCGACGCGAGATCGTGACAAGCGCGTCTTCCCAGTTCCGGTCGAGTTGTCGACGAGCCCGTGCCAGGCCTTCCTCGATTCGAGCGCTGAGGTGTCGCTGGTGCGCTATCGATTCGGAGACGAGTGCGACGACGTCAGCGGGATCAAATTCCGACGAATCCCGATGAACCTCGGGCAGTGAGAACTGTCTGAGTATGTGGCGGTGTTTCTCGCTGTACCCGATCGACACGATGGGGGTGCCCGCCAGCAGGCCCATGATCAGCGTGTGGTAGCGCGCAGCGATGACCGTACTCGCTTCAGACATGACGACTGTGAGCTCGTGCGGGGTCTTGGCCTTGCTGAGGGTCACGGCATCGGAGGGGAAGTGGGTTGCAATACATTGGGCTGTGGGAACATCATCATCGTCACCGGCGACGATGGTCACGTGGTAGCCCTCGGCGCATAGGCCATCGACGAGGCGTACGCACCGTCGCAGGTATCCATCGCGTGCGCTCGGGTCATCGCCGTAGACGCCGTCGTAATCCAGGACCCCGACTACGACGTGACGAGGGTCTCGGACCGGAGCGCGCGGCGGTTCGAGCGACAGAGCCATATCGGTCACAACGGGGTCGCCTGCTCCTGCGTGCAGCCCGGTCGCGACCATATTCAATCGCGAGCGCTCATCCCGGTAGGAGCGGTATGCGGCGAGGCGCCCGCTCTCGCGGACAAACATCCGCGTCACTCTGCTGTGTGCACGGTCGACGCCGATGTTGAGCAATACGAACGGGCGCCGAAGAGTGCGGCAGGCGAGGCCGAGTGACCATATTTCGAACGGTGTGCCGAACGCTCCGGCGTGCTCGAGACCGCCCGTGCCGACGATGACGACGCTATCCAGTGCACGAACGCGACGAAGCGCCCCGCACAGATACGACGCGCGGTTCTTCGCGATCGAGATCGACTGTGACAGTTTGGCAGCCCCGTGCGCCGCATATGCGGGAGGCCCGATGGACGACGCGGGGAGTCCGTGGAGGCGAGAGGCTTCGTGCGGGTTATTCGTGAGGATGAGCGGCTCGAATCGAACCGAGTCGAGTTGATTGAGGAACGCCGTGAGCGTCGCCTCGTTGCCATAATTTCCGTGCCCGAAGACGCCCCACAGACCGACACGGGTGACGGTGGTCATCGGCTCAGCTCTGTGGGGACATCAGGCTCACCATCCGGTCGATGGTGGACGACTAACCGTGCGTTCATGATTGCCCCATCTTCGGGTACGAAGTTCTGTGCGGCGCGGAAGACGTGCCACGTGGTGACGAAAGAATTTCAGCATACTATGAGGATTCCTCAGATATAACAGTTAGGTGCACGTGAATTCTGTCTCTTGGCTGGGATGTTTTCTGCCCCCAATTGCGGGTACGGCAGGGGTCCCTGCACGCGAGAATGTCGTACGGTTGCAAGATGGCAGGATATTTTGAGGAACGCTCAGTTTTTGTGACTGGGAATACAGGCTTCAAGGGTGCCTGGCTTTGTCTGCTGCTCGACCGCCTCGGGTCTCGTGTGCACGGGTACGCTCAGCAGACCTCGAATGACTTTCTCTTTCATCGTGCCGGGGTCTCATCGATTCTTGAGCATGATGAGCGCGGCGACATTCGCGACGTCGAGCAGCTCACGGCGAGCATAAAGCGATCGGGCGCTGAGATCGTGTTGCATCTCGCCGCGCAGTCGGGCGTCCGCGAATCATACGCGACACCCCGCGAGACATTCTCCGTCAATGTCGACGGCACTCTGGCCGTTCTTGATGCAGCACGCCGCGTCGAGTCTGTGCGCACGGTGGTCGTGGTGACGACAGACAAGGTGTACCGAAACAATGAGTGGCAGTGGGGGTATCGGGAGCAGGACATGCTGGGCGGAGATGACCCGTACAGCGCGAGCAAAGCGGCGGCGGAGCTGGCAACGCACTCGTTTGCCGTTTCATTTCCCCGAGAAGGATTGTCGATTGCAACAGCTCGGGCGGGAAACGTCATCGGAGGTGGCGACGCGACACCCGACGCGCTGGTGCCCGAGCTGATCGATGCCTTCCGCAGCGGTCGTTCGGCATTGCTCCGTCATCCGAACGCTACGCGACCGTGGCAGCACGTCCTCGAGCCCCTCACTGGATACCTCAGGCTCGCAGAGGTGCTTAACCCATCGTGGCACGATTCGGCGTGGAACTTTGGGCCCTCGACAGACCACGCTGTAACTGTCGGTACAGTCGCCGACGAGATGGCGAGGCTGTGGGGTGCCGGAGCGTCATGGTCGGCAGTTGCCGACGAGGGCCCGCATGAGGCCGGCCTGCTCATGGTGGACTCGGCACGCGCGCGGCACCATCTGAATTGGGCCCCCACGTTCAGCGTGCGCGAAGCGCTCGAGTACACGGTCGACTGGGAGAAGTCCGTCGACGGAGGGGCCTCGACGCGCAGCGTCACGGAGCGACAGATTGACGACTATCTTGCGGTGGCGGGGCGTCGCGCCGCCGCGGGTATCGGCCTGTCGCGCTGAGTAACAGCATCCGCATTTCGATTCATCAGAGACAGAAGGGCATCATGAAGATCATTCCCACGGATATTGAGGGACTCGTCGTTTTCGAGCCGACGGTCCATCGAGACGAGCGAGGCTACTTCACGCGCATCCTCGACGTGTCCATTCTTGCCGATGCGGGCATCGATCCGGCGAGCTTCAAGCAGGAGAACCAGTCTCGCTCATATCAAGGGGTGGTTCGCGGACTGCACGGGCGCATGAACAAGGGGGAGGCAAAGCTCGTGAGGTGTGCGCACGGAGCCGTGCTCGACATTGCCATTGACGCTCGCCCTGGCTCGCCGACGTTCGGAGAAGTACGCACGTTTCTTCTCGACGACCAGGTGAACCGACAAGTGTACATTCCACGGGGATTTCTCCACGGGTATCAGGCGCTTACATCGGACACCGACTTCTGCTATCGCATCGACGACTTTTACGGCCCCGACGAGGACATCACGATCTCATTTGATGACCCTGACCTTGCGGTTGTCTGGCCGGCTCCGATCACGATCGTGAGTGAGCGTGATCGGCACGGAATCTCATGGCACGACTACAAAAAACGGGTCGGTGCTGAGTAGCCGCCGTGCAGGTCTCTTCTCAGAATGGGTCAACCTCTGTGGGTACCGGGTCGACGACGACCCATCGCCCGCCGCTCTTCTCGATGCCCGGCATCGCCGCACGAACTTCCGGAAGCAGGTCGGAAATGAAGAGCAGCACGCGGTCGGGGCCCGAAGCGACAAGATCGTCGGGCGAGACGATGGGGATGCGAGATCCGGGCATCGCGCGGCCGTGCTTGGCCTCAGAGGCATCCGCAATCATCGTGACGTCGTCTGCAGTCACAGCGGCTGACGACAGGAGCGCCGCGGTTCGGGACGCGGCACCATACCCCGCAACAGAGAGACCCTCTCGGGCTGCCTGATCAAGGTAACCCCGGATGGCGGCCACCGACTCGACAAGTGAGGTCTGCAGTGACGCGGTGAGACGATCGGGGTCGAGAACGCCGAGCGCGGTCTCTTCGACGATCAGCTCCGTCACCGATGCGGCCTGGGCGTTGCCATGGTGTCCACTCGGCTTAGCAAAGGCGAGCATGGTCGTGCCGTTGTTGTAAAGGGAGTACGACCAGGCTCCAATGGCGACCAAGCCGATCTCCTCCGCCATGCGTACGAGAGCGGGCGTCGTGTAATAGGCGAAATGGCCGTTCTTGAGGGCATTCCACATGCCCTCACGCACGATCGCTGATGCATTGTGAATCATGAAGAGAAGGACCCCGTCGTCTGCGAGGTGTCTGAGTCGCTCGGTAAACGCTGCTTTTTGATCCGCCGCGTGCATCATGCCGTGGACGTCGATGATGAGATCAGCTTCGCCGTCTGTGACCTCGGTCAGTTCGAATGGCTCGAGCTGGGGCCGCCACGAGCCGCCGTGCGGGCTGGGGTAGTGAAGCACGCGAGAGTGTGGGCGTATCAGCCCTGCCGAGATGGCATCGGCGACGCACAGATCTGCTTGGCGTACGAGTGCGGCGGGCTCGACTCCCATGACCTCCTCTGGTGTCGTCGGATCCTCTTCGAGCTGCAGGAGGCCGCTTGTTGGGCTGAACACCATGCGCATGCGGTATCGCGGGTCGGGAGCGTCGTCTGTGGGGTGCGGGAAGAGATCGGATGCCGGTTGTTCACCGAGGTCGAGCACGATCGTTCCGTCGGCATCACCGGACCAACGATCACGCCAGGTGGGATGTGGCTTGAGAGGCTCGAGGGAGGGCATGGTGGGGGCTCCGTACTGTGAGGTTGGGATGCTTCACAGCCTAATGAGGGCGCCGTCCGCTGTCGCTTCCCCCATTGTGGTGACGTGAGCATTGCTCAACTTATCAATGAGGGAGAAATGGATAGTGCAAAAGAGGCGTGGGCGAGGCCGAGTCGACCGTTGTTGCCAGCCGGTAGCTTCAGCCGTTGCCCACCATGGAGCGGGATGAGGGCGCTTCGGGTGCTGCTTCTAGGCGCGTCGCCCGGATCAGCGCCTCGATTGCAGCATCCGAGCCCGTTGCCGTCGCATCCGCTTGGTCGTCAAGGGAGACGCCACCGAGGATGCAGGCTTTCCAGCTCGCGGTCGTGGCGACAACCTCGGCGTCTACAGGGCCCGGCGACGGAGCCTTCTCGATTGTGGTGAGCTCGGGCGTCACGGATGCAACGTAAGAGACCGGTTCTGCGTTTGGCAGCCGGGAGTCTGTGAGGCGGAGATTGATGCGAGCGGGCTGGGTGAGTTCGACGTCACCGCGAGCATGCGCGCGCATGGCGAGCACCAGAGTGTCGGGACTCATATCGGCATCCCATGGCAGGTCTGGCGAGGCGACCGCCCACAGCGAGAGCGCGGCATTGACTGCCTCGAGACGCGAGCCCCACTCGGTGAGCTCATAGACATCGACACGGGCAGGAGCCGGGAGTGTGTGGCGCTCAACGATTCCCCGCGATTCGAGGTCGCGGAGGCGCTGTGACAGCACGGTCGGGCTGATGCCGAGGACGTCACGCTGGAGGTCTGCGAACCTCTTCGGCCCCAGAAGAAGCTCGCGGACGACAATCAAGGTCCATCGTTCGCCGATGAGATCGAGAGCGTGAGCGGCAGCACATCCGTCGTTGTAGGAGCTGTAGGAGCGTCGTGAAGCCATGTCCCCATCGTACCTCGCAACTACTTGACAGATAGTAATCACTACTAATACTGTATCTTTAACTTTGATAAAGCAAGGAAAGTGGGAATGATGGGTCTGTCGTGGGCAGACGTGTGGAAGCTTGTACACGATGAGCGTCAGCGGCTCGTCGACGACCTTCAATCGCTCGACGGCTCATTGTGGGAAACTCCGTCGTTGTGTCGGGGGTGGGCGGTTCACGATGTCGTGGCTCATCTGCTTGACTCTGCCGAAACGGGCAGGGCTGCATTCGTCGTAAGCATGCTGCGGGCGCGAGGTGACTTTCATCGCGCCAATCAGAACGGCGTGGACAAGGTCAAGCGTGATGATCCACGCCAGACACTCGAGGCTTTTCGACAGGTTCAGGAATTGAGGAGAACCCCACCCGCGCACCGCGCGACCCGCCTTGTTGAGGCAATCGTGCATGGCGAAGATATCCGCCGACCGTTGGGTCTGACAGGCAGCTATCCTCGGATCGGGGTGCATGACGCTCTCGCCTATCAGATCCGCACGTCTGTCAAATTCGATGGGGGCCGCGAACGAGCCGACCAGTTTCGTCTGACTGATACCGACAGCGGAGTGAGCTGGGGCGACGGGCCGGAGGTGACAGGCAGGGCAGTGGATCTGCTTCTCGTGGTTTCTGGCCGCCGCGTTAATCCAGATCTTCTGGGCGGGCCAGGTGCCCAACGGATGCTGCAGGGCGCTCGCGGCCTTGACGCGAAGGGATCTGCTGATGACGCGTGACGGGAAGACGCCCGAGGAGTCCGAGACGATCATTGGAGAGTTTGCCCTGACAATCGTCGCGGACCCAAACAGCGGCTGGGCCTGCGTGCAGGTGCCCGACTCCGCCGCGCTCCTCGGAACAGGAAAGGCGGTTCGCGTGGCTGCGCGTGTGAATGATCAGCCGTACGAGGCAACCATGCTGCCGATTGGCGGCGGAGTCCATATGCTTCCGCTCCGCGCGCCGTTCCGACGCCGGCTGGGTGTCGAGCTTGGCGACAGCGTCGATCTGGTTCTCGTGCGATGAGCGGGGGCTCACCGGCTGACGGTTCGGCGGTCGTCGCGGCCGAACTGTGGGAGCACGCTGATCGTTCGCGGGACGTCAAAGGACGTTCACGGTGTGGCGCGCTTAAGGCACGGCGAGACGAGTCTCATGGACGGGCAGGGCCGTTGCCCTGATTGCCTCGGAGAGCGCCGTAGTCCGGTTTGCCGGGGTGGATACGGAACGCCAGGCGATATAGCCGTCAGGCCGAACCAGCGACGCACCGCCTTGCTCGAGACCATACGCGGAGCGGAACGATTCGGGCTCGTGGGGTACTACCGCAGTGCCAACGTGGACGAACGCGATCGGGGTCGCGAGAGCGTCCGCGACCTCTGAGGCGGCGTCGTCCCAGGCATCATCGTCGGCCAGGAGCGTCCACCCCCTTCCGAACAGATCAAGCGTGGAGATGTCCGCTCCATTCGCTCGAAGCCACAGGTGTGGCGCACGAGTGCCAGGCTGGCCCGCCCATTGAGCGGGAAGCTGCGCGTCTGGCAAATCGTCTTGCGTATCGGCTCGGTCCGCTGCATGAGCCCCAACGGTCGCCGCGGTGCTCGCCGCCGATCGGTAGAGCTGACCGAGCTCGATCGCAGAGTCGTCAAGTACAGCAACGTCGGACTTCGGCGTCGTCAGGTATGCCTTATAGTCGGCGCGCGCAAAGAGCTGGTCATGCCGAAGGTCGGCAATGGGGCGCCGCTCAGCGTCATATGTGTCCAAAAGTTGCGGCCTCGATCGACCCGCGAGAACCTCAGCCAGCTTCCACGCCACATTGTGTGCGTCGTCAATGCCCGTGTTCGCACCGAATCCACCGCGGTTGGGTGGGAGCTGGTGCGCCGCATCTCCCGCAAGGAACACCCTGCCCGATGAGAAGCCGTCAGCAATCGCGGCGGCGAGCTCCCACCGGCCCGTTGTGATCAATTCGATCGGAACATCAGTGCGGCCGATCGCGCGCTGAACCGCGGCAATCTGCTCGTCTTCATCACGCTCGATGTCATCGCTGAGCATGAGCACCCATCTGCCATCGGAGTAAGTCGTGAGGAACGCTTGGAAGTCGGGCTGTTCGATTTCGAACTGGACGACACCCTGATCGAGGTACTCGTCGAGCGGTGCACGAAACAGGATGCTGCGCTGAACGGAGAGCTGACCGTGACCGTGTCTGCCGATCCCCGATGCTTCCCTGATGGGGCTGTCTGCCCCGTCTGCAGCCACGACGTATTGGGCGCTCAGTTGATAGTCGTGTCCATCGTCGCGGCGACGCAGTGTTGCCGTCACGCCGTCGGCATCTTGGTCGAGACCGAGCAGCTCTGTGCCGAGCCGCAGGTCCGCTCCCAGCGCAACGGCCCGGGCGCGCAGGACCGGTTCGAGGTGATCCTGAGTGATGGCTTTTGCGCTGACGGGCGATGACTCTGCGCCGTATGAGCCACCGCCGCCGGGCGACCACGGGTATTCCTCGAGCCACTCGCCGGCCAGACTTGTCACCCGCGCTCGGCGCGGAGGCTTAGAGAGCTGTAGCGAGGGTGGTACCTCTATTCCAACTTGGCGGAAGTGTTCGATTGTGCGAGTGGTGAAGCCAATGGCGCGCGGGTGGGGCGAGCTGGCCCTGTGCTTGTCAACGACCACGACGTGCACGCCGTGCCAGGCGAGAAAGACGGCGGCAGAGAGGCCGACGAGGCTGCCGCCCACGATCAACACCGGCGTTCTGTCGGTTGTCGTCATCAGAATCCTCCATGTACGAGTTCAGGGTGCATGCTTCTCACAAAAACACAAGTCACTAAAAAACACAAGTCAATAAAGAAAATGAATGACTTAGGATATTGATATGCTGGGTTCATGACTGATGAGCCACTGGGGCGCCGCGAACGCAAAAAACTGCAGACTCGGCGTGCGCTCGCCGAGGCAGCGTTGAGCCTGTTTCTGGAGAAGGGTTACGACCAGGTCAGCGTCAAAGAGATCGCGGATGCGGTGGATATCTCTGTGCCGACGGTGTTCTCGCACGTTCCTGATGGGAAGGAAGCGTTGATGTTCGATGACGGAGTTGAGCGTCTCGAAGGTCTGCTTGCGGCTGTTCACGACCGCCCCGCTGGCCAGTCCGTCATGGGTGCACTGCGAGACTTCATGGGGAGTCGGGGTCCTTTCATGACAAACCCATCCCCAGGATTTCGGCGGCGTACAGAACTGATCTTGGCCACACCCGCCCTGCGCGACTTCACACGCATTCTCTGGGTGCGATGCGAGGCTCCGCTGGCCGAGGCGATCGCGGCAGAACTGGGCCGTGCGCCCCGTGATCCGGCTATCCGTGCGCTGGCGAGGTTTGTGTTGGAGATCCCGGAGATCGTGAGTGACGAAGACGATCCGCGGGCCGCGCTCGACGCCATTTTCGATGTGCTGGAACGCGGCGCCCATCAGATTGTCGATCCGTCCGCCGTCGGGGCGGCCGCTGGCTCGTGATTGTCGCTGATGACCCGTTTGGGTCGGTCTGATCCGGCCCCCGTCAGGTCAGGTAGCCCAATATCGTGCAGCGTCCGGCACACGAAGTGTGAGCGCCGTGAGCGATCGCGGATCAGAAACAAGAAAACCCCCGGCGGCCCAGGGGTTTGATCTTGTGGCTCCGACCGGCGTCGATCCGGTGACCTTTCGATTTTCAGTCGAACGCTCTACCAACTGAGCTACAGAGCCAATGCGACAAAAATGTCGCATTTAGGGAGAAAAACCCCTCCTTTCGAAGGGGTTTTCCACCAGCGACCCTGACCGGACTTGAACCGGCGACCTCCGCCGTGACAGGGCGGCGCGCTAACCAACTGCGCCACAGGGCCAAACTTGTTTCTCGCTTTTCAATTGTAGAGCACGTTCAGCAGTGCTCGTGACCCCAACGGGATTCGAACCCGTGCTACCGCCGTGAAAGGGCGGCGTCCTAGGCCGCTAAACGATGGGGCCCAAAACTACCCCGAAGAGTTGCTTTGACTACCGACGTAAAAGCATATGAGGAACCTCGCAGATACACAAATTTCACGTGTGCCCGGGCGCGCCGATCTTGCGACGAGCCCAGAATGTCTCCCGAAATGGGGCCGGCGACGGTTAGATTTCGTCTGTGTCGTGCGGCTAGACGCTTGATTTCCCGCGCGGTGTGATGGATTCTTGAGAATAGTGTTAACACTGTGACGATTGTTATAAATGTGAAAAGGCCGGTGCACTGAGATGTCGAAGCGAGAGCGCGAGCCCCGCGTGGGCATTTTTTCGCGCTCCCTGAACGGCGATAGTCGATCAGGGACGACGCGGCGCCAAGTGATCTCAATCGGAGTTTTCGGTTTTGTCAGCGCCGTCGCCGGTGTTGCTGGTGTGGCGCCGGCCTGGGCCGATAAGTACCCGAGCTGGGACGACGTTAAGAAGGCCAAGCAGAATCAGTCGGCGAAAGCCGAAGAGATCAAGAAGATCAAGAACTTGATCGCGTCGCTTGAGCAGCGCGTCGCGGATACGAAAGCGGCAGAAGAAGCCGCGGGCCAAAAGCTTTACGATGCCGGAATCGCACTCACTGAGGCAACAGCTCGCGCAGAGCAGCTGCAGCAGCAAGCAGACGACAAAGAAGCTGAAGCAGACGAGGCCGTCACGAAAGCCGGTCAGCTCGCTGCGGAGCTCTACCGTTCAGGAGGCGACAACGCTAGTCTCGGCCTGATCTTCGACGCGACAGCATCCGGAACCGACGATCTTCTCGCCGCGCTGGGCAGCATGACCAAGCTCGTCGAGCACAACCAGTCGATTTACCAGAGTGCGCTGACCGCAAAGAACACGGCGCAATCGCTCAGCGACCAGGCGGTCGTTGCACGCGACGAGCGTGATCGCCTGAAGAAGGAAGCCGAAGAGGCCTACGAGGCAGCACAGGCAGCTGCCGAAGCAGCCAGGAACGCGTTGGCTGAGCAAGAGTCCAAGGAAGAAACGCTCGAAGCACAGCTTGAGGCTCTGCAGGATAAAACGTCTAAAACGATTGAAGAGTACAAAAAGGGCGTCGAAGCGCGGCGTAAGGCGGCCGAAGCTGCCCGCAAAGCTCGCGAGGCTGCCGCGGCAAAGGCTGCAAAAGAGGCAGCCAAAAATAACGGCGGCGGTGGCGGCAGCTCCAGCGGCGGTGGCGGCGGAGGCGGCGGCGGTGGAGGAGGAGGCTCCTCCACGGGATGGCGCTGGCCGTGCAGCGGCGGGTACATCACGTCTCCATTTGGGTGGCGGACCCACCCGATCTCGGGCACACGCAAGTTCCACGAAGGAATCGACATCTCTGGAAGCTTCGGTGAGGCGATTTGGGCTGCGAGGGGCGGCACGATCAGCTATGCCGGCTGGTACGGGGGCTACGGCAACTACGTTCTCATTGATCACGGCGGGGGAATGTTTACCGGATATGGCCACATGAGTTCGATCTACCGCTGGAGTGGCTGGGTGAACGCTGGCACCGCTATTGGGGCGATGGGGAGCACAGGGAGCTCCACGGGCGTCCACGTTCACTTCGAAGTGCGCAACGGGCGGTGGAACCCGGTTAATCCGCTCAACTACGTCTAAGCCGGACAGCATCCGACAGAGAAGTGCCCCCGCAGAATACTCTGCGGGGGCACTTCTCTGTCTGGGAGGTTAGCTCAGTGGCTGCCCTCCGCGGCAAGCTTCGCCAGGCCGTCCTGAACGATGCGCTCGGCTTCCGCCACGTCGCCCCAGCCCTCGACTTTCACCCACTTGTTCGGCTCGAGGTCCTTATAGCGCATGAAGAAGTGCTCGATCTCGGCACGCTGCTGCTCGGGCACATCGGTGATGTCCTGAATGTGCTGCCAACGTGGGTCTTTGTGCTGCACGCACACGACCTTGGCATCCGAGCCGGCCTCGTCGCTCATATTGAGCACGCCGATCGGGCGCACCTTCACGCCGACACCGGGGAACAGTGGGTACTCCAGCAGCACGAGCGCGTCAACGGGGTCGCCGTCAAGACCGAGCGTGTTCTCGAAGTAGCCGTAGTCGACCGGATACACGAAGTTCGTGAAGAGAACCCGGTCAAGGTAGACGCGTCCGGTCTCATGATCGACTTCGTATTTGTTGCGGCTGCCCTTGGGGATCTCTACGACGACGTCGTACGCGGCCATGTGCTTTCTCCTTATGATCGTGTTGATCGAAAAACCTGAACTAACGTTACTTGATGCCCTCCATGACTTCCCACTTGCACTCTGCCCGGCGCCCGCGGCTCGACGCGGCGACCGCCGCGGTGCGGCTCGGCGTGCGGCGCAGCCTCGAGAACTGTGCAGACGGCAGCGCGGTGCTCGCCTGCGTGAGCGGTGGCGCTGATTCGATGGCGCTCGCGGCGGCGCTCGCCTTCGAGGCGTCGCCGCTCAGCATCCGGGTGCACTCGATCACTGTCGATCACGGATTGCAGACAGGCTCGGATGCTGTCGCCCACCGCACTGCCGACACGCTCACGAGCTGGGGCATCGACGCGCAGATCACGCGCGTTCACGTGACGGAGGGCGGCGGGCCGGAAGCCGCAGCTCGCGACGCGCGCTACCGGGCGATCGACGAGGAAGCGGAGCGCATTGGCGCGGACCTCGTGCTGCTCGGGCACACGCTCGATGACCAGGCGGAGACCGTGCTTCTCGGGCTCGCACGCGGTTCGGGCGCGGGAAGCCTGAAGGGAATGGCACCGCTAACCGGCCGCTACGCTCGGCCGCTGCTGGGCGTGCGGCGTGAGCAGACGCGTGCGTCGTGTGTGGCGCGGGGGATCGAGGTGTGGGATGACCCACAGAACGGGGATGCTGTCTTCACTCGCGTGCGTGTCAGAAACCGTGTGCTGCCGGTGCTTGAGCAGGAACTCGGGCCCGGCATCGCCGAGGCGCTGGCCCGCACTGCCGAGCAGTCGCGTGAAGACGAGGATGCCTTCGAGCAGATGATCGAGGAGTTCATCGAGGAGGTCTGCGAGCCGGCGGAGGCTGGCATCGCCGTCGAAGTGAGCGCACTCGAGCACAACCCGGCGGCGCTGCGCCATCGCCTGATCCGGTACATCGCGCACGCCGAGTTCGGGGCCTCGCTCTCGCGGAGCCACACGCTCGCGATCGCCGCGCTCGTCACCGACTGGCGCGGCCAGGGCCCGATCGATGTGCCTGGCATCGCGGTCAGCCGTACGGGCGGGCGAATCGTCTTCACAGCCGCCGGAAAGACGCCACCTCGGCAGGGCACGTAGACTCGATCCATGCACGCGAGTGAAATTGAGAGCGACCTCACGAAGATCCTCGTCACGGAAGAGCAGATCGACGCAAAGCTGGCGGAACTCGCCGCGCAGATCGACACAGATTACGCCGGGAAAGACTTGCTACTTGTCGGAGTTCTGAAGGGCGCTGTGATGGTCATGGCCGACCTGTCACGGCACCTCAGCCACAACGTTCAGATGGACTGGATGGCGGTGTCGAGCTACGGTGCCGGCACGAAATCGAGCGGTGTCGTGCAGATCCGCAAAGACCTCGACACCGACATGGCCGGGCGGCACGTGCTCATTGTCGAGGACATCATCGATTCCGGGCTCACCCTCTCGTGGCTGCTCGATAACTTCGCCTCACGCGGTGCCGCCTCCGTCAACGTATGCGCACTGCTGCGCAAGCCGGATGCTGCGAAGGTGACGATCGACTGCCAGTACGTGGGCTTCGACATCCCCAGTGATTTCGTCGTGGGCTACGGTCTCGACTTCGCCGAACGCTACCGCAACCTGAGGGATGTGGCGGTGCTCGCGCCGCACATCTACCGGGAGGATTGAACGACCTGAACACCCTGTACGCCCTCGGGGAACACCGAGGACGCGCACAGCAGCCGCACGTTACGCTAATGCCACGGGGCTGGTCTGCCCCGTCGAACTCACCGGAAAGGTGCTGAGCCTCTCGCTCCCACTCCCATGAACCTGAAGCGCATCTTCAAAGGCCCCATTCCCTACATCCTCATCGCCATTCTGGCCTTCTGGATCGGGTCGAGCCTGCTGAACCTCGGTGGATACAAAGAGATCTCAACCCAGCAGGGCCTCGAGCTCCTGAAGGGCGACACAGTCACTGAGGCCGTGATCACCCAGGGCGACAACCGCGTCGACCTCACCCTCAGCAAAGATGCGGGCGACAACGGGAAGATGGTGCAGTTCTACTTCATCGACGCTCGTGCCGACACCGTCGTGAAGACAGTCGACTCCGCAGCTCCGAAGAACGGGTTCAACGACGAGGTCCCGCAGGGCAACTGGTGGCTGTCCATGGCCAGCATCCTTCTGCCTCTTCTGCTCATCGGATTGTTCTTCTGGTTCATGCTCTCGAGCATGCAGGGCGGCGGCAGCAAGGTGATGCAGTTCGGCAAGTCCAAGGCGAAGATGGTGTCGAAGGAGTCGCCAAAGGTCACCTTCACCGACGTCGCCGGAGCCGAGGAGGCCATCGAAGAGCTCGAGGAGATCAAGGACTTCCTCAAGGATCCGGCCAAGTTCCAGGCCGTCGGTGCGCGCATTCCGAAGGGTGTGCTGCTGTATGGCCCACCCGGAACGGGTAAGACGCTGCTCGCCCGTGCCGTTGCGGGCGAAGCCGCCGTGCCGTTCTACTCGATCTCGGGTTCCGACTTCGTCGAGATGTTCGTCGGTGTCGGCGCAAGCCGTGTGCGCGACCTGTTCCAGCAGGCGAAAGAGAACTCACCGGCGATCATCTTCGTCGACGAGATCGACGCCGTCGGTCGGCACCGTGGCGCCGGCATGGGAGGCGGCCACGACGAGCGCGAGCAGACGCTGAACCAGCTGCTCGTCGAGATGGACGGCTTCGACCCCAAGACGAACGTCATCCTGATCGCGGCGACGAACCGTCCCGACATCCTCGACCCCGCCCTCCTGCGGCCCGGCCGTTTCGACCGTCAGATCGGCGTCGACGCACCCGACATGCAGGGGCGCCTGCAAATCCTCGAGGTGCACGGCCGCGGCAAGCCGCTCGCTGAAGGCGTCGACCTCGAGGTCGTCGCCCGCAAGACCCCCGGTTTCACCGGCGCGGACCTCGCGAACGTTCTCAACGAGGCAGCGCTGCTCACCGCGCGCTCCAACGCGCAGCTGATCGACAACCGGGCGCTCGACGAAGCCATCGACCGCGTCATTGCCGGCCCGCAGCGCCGCACACGCGTGATGAATGAGAAAGAGAAGCTCATCACCGCCTACCACGAGGGCGGCCACGCGCTCGCCGCCGCGGCGATGAACCACACCGACCCGGTGACGAAGATCACGATCCTTCCTCGCGGTCGCGCCCTCGGGTACACGATGGTGCTCCCCCTCGAAGACAAGTACTCAGTCACCCGCAATGAGCTCCTCGACCAGCTCACCTACGCGATGGGCGGCCGCGTCGCCGAGGAGATCGTGTTCCACGACCCCACGACCGGTGCGTCGAATGACATTGAGAAGGCGACGGGAATCGCCCGCAAGATGGTCACCGAGTACGGCATGACCATCGATGTCGGCCCCGTGAAGCTCGGTCAGGCGTCGGGGGAGATGTTCCTCGGCCGCGACATGGGCCACCAGCGCGACTACTCGGAAGAACTGGCGCAGCAGGTCGACAAGCAGGTGCGAGAGCTCATCGAACAGGCGCACAACGAGGCGTGGTCGGTGATCAACAACAACCGTGACGTTCTCGATTCCCTCGCCCGCGAGCTGCTCGAGAAAGAGACCCTCGACCACAACCAGCTGGCCGACATCTTCGCTCCCGTCCGCAAGCTGGATGAGCGCCCGGTGTGGCTCTCGAGCGAGGGTCGCCCGGTGAGCGATCTGCCGCCCGTTGAGATCCCCGCTTCCTCGCCCATCGAGCCGGACGTGACCGATGGCAACGTGACGTCTCAGGAGTCTCAGCCGACGGATGCTGCCGATGAGGCATCTGCTGACGCGACCGATTCCGACCCCAACCCGGGCACCAGCACGGCAAACGCATAGACCATGACGGGCGTTGACCGGGAGCGCATCGAGGCGGCGACGCGAGAGCTTCTCGCGGCGATCGGCGAGGACGTCGATCGCGCGGGACTCGTGAGCACACCGCAGCGCGTGGCGGAGTCGTACGCCGAGTTCTTCCACGGTGTCGGCGCCGACCCGCTCACGCTTCTGGGCGAGGGCATCCCCCTCGAGAAGAGCGAGTCGGGTGAAGTCGTGATCGTGCGTGACATCGCGTTCCGCTCCATGTGCGAGCATCACCTGCTCCCGTTTCTCGGCACGGCGCACGTCGCCTACGTTCCGCGCGAGCGGGTCGTCGGCCTCGGCCGCATCCCTCGTGTTATTGAGGTGCTCGCGGCGCGACCGCAGGTGCAGGAGCGCCTCGGCGAGCAGATCGCCGACGCCATCGGTACGGGGTTGGATGCTGCGGGCGTGCTGGTCATCATCGATGCAGCCCACTCGTGCGTGACGGCGCGCGGTACGCAGCAGAACCGCTCGACGACGGTGACTCTCGCCAGCCGGGGGACGCTCGCTGACCCCGTCGAGCGGGCAGAGACCGTCGCCCTGATTGCGCGCGGTGATGCCACATGACGCTCATCATGGGTGTCGTGAACGTCACACCGGATTCATTCAGCGACGGCGGACGCTACTTCAGTCACGACACGGCGATCGAGCATGCGCTTGAGCTGCGCCGCGAGGGCGCTGACCTCATTGACGTCGGGGGAGAGTCGACGCGCCCCGGAGCCGAACTTGTCGATCCCGCCGAAGAGCAACGACGCGTTCTGCCCGTCATCGAGACCCTTGCCGCCGAAGGTGTGCCGGTGAGCGTCGACACCATGCACGCGGCGACCGCCGCCGCGAGTGTTGAGGTGGGTGCCGAGATCATCAACGATGTCTCCGGCGGCCTGGTGGACCCCGACATGCCCCGCGTCGCCGCCGAGAGCGGCCGTGACTTTGTCGCGATGCACTGGCGCGGCTACCTCACCGATCCCCACGAGCGCGTGCACTACGACGACGTACTCTCCGACGTGCACGGTGAGCTCGCGCGACGCCTCGACGCCCTGACGCTGGCGGGCATCGCCCCCGAGCGCCTCATCGTGGACCCGGGCCTCGGATTCTCGAAGAACCCCGAGCACAACTGGGCCATCATCGCCCACCTCGACCGCTTCGCGGCACTGGCGGACCGGATGCTTGTGGGAGCGAGCCGCAAACGATTCCTGTCAACCGTGTCACCGGTTGGCGCGCAACCGCCCGAGCGAGACCCTGCGACCGCCGCGATCAGCCTGTTGTGCGCGCAGTCCGGCATCTGGGCTGTGCGGGTGCACAACGTTCGGGGCACCCGCATCGCCCTCAACGTGCTCGACGCCGTCGACGCGCACCGCGACACACCGTGACCGCCCGCTCACGCCGATTGTCCTGACCACCTACTCAGGTCGCTTCCCCGACCGTTCGCCCCGGCGGTCGATCGCCCCGGCCGCCGCTGTCGTTGGCGAACTTCAACAACACTTTTCGGGAAACCATGTGCGATACTCCACAATGACAGTGACGCTCCGCCTGACACGCTAGGTAATCGTGAAGACAACACTCAACGACATCACCCGCATTGCCACATTCGCCGCGATCATCGCCGTCCTCGGCATCCCCGGCGCCGTCAGCCCGTTCGGGATGGCCGTGCCCATCACCCTGCAGACGCTCGGGGTGATGCTGGCCGGAGCGATCCTCGGCTGGTGGCGCGGAGCAGCATCCGTTCTGGTTCTTCTCGTTCTCACGGCGGCGGGTCTTCCGCTTCTCTCGGGCGGTCGCGGCGGCATCGGCGTCTTCTTCGTCCCGTCGTCCGGCTACCTCATCGGCTGGGTGCTCGGAGCCGCCGTCGTCGGGGTAATCGTTCACGCGGGAGCAACGCGTCCCGTCTGGTGGCGCGTCGCCCTCGGCACTGTCGTCGGCGGCATGCTCGCGATCTACGCCGTCGGCATCCCCGTCATGGCAGCGATGCTCGGTTTGTCGCTCGGTGAGGCCACCATTGCGAACTTTGCCTTCGTGCCCGGCGATGCCATCAAGGCAGCGCTCACCGTTGCCCTCACGATGGCGGTGTGGAAGGCCTACCCGCGCGCGTTCGTCACGCCACGGCAGCCCCGCGTCGAACCGACGCCCGTCTCGGTGCGATAAGCGGATGCTGTCAGGCCAGCACGACAGCGCCCGCGACAGCGACATCGCGCTCACCCGCGTCACGGTTCGGCACCCAACTGCGGCGGGCGAGGTGACCGCGCTCGACGACATCTCGCTCGAGACCTGCGCCCACAATCTCGCCGTCATCGGGCTCAACGGTTCGGGAAAATCGACGTTTGCCCGACTGCTGAACGGGTTGCGGACGCCCACCCAGGGGAGCGTGTCGGTCGGCGGACTCGACACGGTGACAGACGTGAGGATGCTGCGCCGAAAGGTCGGCTTCGTGTTCACGAATCCCGACGCACAGATTGTGATGCCCACAGTTGCCGAAGACCTCGCGTTCTCACTGCGCGGCCGGGGGCTGAGCACCGGGCAGATCGCCGAGCGCGTGGCGGCGGTGCTGGCCGAGAACGGTCTGGCGGGGCACGCGGATCTGCCCGCTCACGATCTGTCGGGCGGCCAGAAGCAGATGCTCGCGATCCAATCCGTTCTGGTCGCGGAGCCGTCGCTGATCGTCGCTGACGAACCGACGACGCTGCTCGATGCCCGCAATGCGCGGCGTATCGCCGACCTCCTGCTCGGCCTGCCGCAGCAGTGCGTCATCGTCACGCACGACCTCGAGCTGGCGGCGCGCTGCGATGAGGCACTCCTCTTCGACAACGCCCGATTGATCACGCAGGGGAACCCGCGCGACGTGATCGACCGGTACCTCAGCGAGATCGTGGCCCGCCCATGACGATGCTCGGGCAGTACCGCGCGCGTGACAGCATCCTGCACCGGCTGCCCGCCGGGGCGAAGCTGATCGGCCTCGTCGTGGTCATCGTCGCCGTCGTCGTGCCGCCGCCTACCTGGTGGGGCCTGGGAGCCGGGGCCGTTGTCGTGATCGCGGGGTATCTGGTGGGCAGGCTCGGCCTGGCAGAACTCTGGCGGCAGATTCTCGCCGTGCGCTGGCTCATCGTCTTCATCGTGGTGGTTCCGCTGATCTTCCTGCCGATCCCGACCGTCTTGGCGACGGCCGCCCGCGTCGTGATCGTCCTCCTTCTGGCCGCGATCGTCACACTCACCACCCGTACGACGGAGATCCTCGACGCCGTCGAGCGTGCCCTGCGGCCGCTGCGTCGGTTCGGCGTCAACCCCGATCGCATCGGCCTCATGCTCGCACTCACGATCAGGACGGTGCCGGTCATCGCGGGGCTGGCCGGCGAACTGCGCGATGCGCAGCGAGCGCGCACGGGCCGATTGAGCGTCAAGGCGTTCGTCGTGCCGCTCCTGGTGCAATCTCTGCGGCACGCAGACGACACGGCCGACGCGCTCGCTGCGCGCGGGGTCGAGTGAGCACATCCGGCCGTGGCAGAGTGGTACTCGTGAAAGACACCGAGAGCGGCAGCCTCGCCGGCGACGCCATCACCGTCACCGGTATACGCGTGCACGCCAACCATGGCGTCTTCGACTTCGAGCGCGAGAACGGGCAGGAGTTCATCGTCGACGTCACGGTATTCACCGACCTGCGTGGGGCGGGAACCAGCGACGATCTCGGGCAGACCGTGCACTATGGCGATCTGGCGCAGGCCGTCGCGGATGCTGTCGCCACGGCGCCCGTCGACCTCATCGAGACCGTGGCCGAACGCGTCGCCAGAACCGCTCTTGGTTTCACCGGAGTGCACACCACGAGGGTGACGCTGCACAAACCGCAGGCGCCCATTCCGGTGCCCTTCGACGATGTCTCCGTGACCATCACGCGGTCGAGGACAGCCTCATGATCGTTCGTGACCCGGTCAGGCCGCTCCGCTCGACGTCTGTTGTGCTGGCGATCGGCGCCAATCTGGGCGACCGCCGGGCGACGCTTGAGGCAGCAGTCGACGATCTGCGGCGCACACCGGGAACGATCGTGGATGCTGTCTCGACGCTGATCGAGTCCGTTGCCGTGACCCTCGACGGCGCTGACGAGACGGCACCGCGCTACCTGAACGGCGTCGTCCTCGCGCGCACCGTGCTCGATGCGAAGTCCCTTCTCGCGGCCACCCAGCGCATCGAAGACGCGCACGGTCGAGTGCGCGCTGAACGCTGGGGGAGTCGCACGCTCGACATCGACATCATCGCCTTCGGCGACACGCAGAGCGACGACCCGCACCTCACGCTTCCACACCCTCGGGCCGCCGAACGGCTGTTCGTGCTCGACCCGTGGCTCGAGGTTGATCCGGCAGCGGTTCTGCCCGGCCGCGGGCCCGTCGCTGAGCTTCGCCGCGTCCTTGTGGGCGGTGCCGGATGAAGCGCACCACAGCCACACCGCTCGTCAGTTTGGGCGCACTTGGGCTCGTCGCGGGATTCCTCATCGAGATGGCACTCACGTCGTCCGGAATGGCCGTCGTTGTGCCCTCGATCACGCTGCCGTTCACACTCGTCGTTGTCGGCGGTATCGTCGTGGGGTTCGCGATCCCGATCCGTCGCTCGGTGACGGGCGCGTCGAAGCGTCGCATCGACCCATTTCAGTCGATGCGCATCGTCTCGCTTGCGCGGGCATCGAGCTGGTCCGGATCGCTGCTGTTCGGGCTCGCGATCGGGGCTGTGACATTCATGATCACGCGAACGGTGTGGCCCGGGGTAACATCGGTGTGGCTCACCGCCGCCATGGCATTGGGCTCGGCGTTGCTCGTCGCAGCGGGCCTCATCGCTGAGCACCTCTGCCGACTGCCGAAAGATGAGGACGATGACCCAGACTCCGCCGAATCCTGACTTTCCCGAGAACGCCGGCGTGCCTCAGAACGAGGGCGCTCCACAGAACGCGAGCGGGGCAGAGACCCCCGATGGGCACCAGGACGCAGAAGCGGCACAGGGCGCGGGTGCCGCAGAGAGGCCTGCCGCGCCTCAGCGTGCAACACCGAATGCTGGTCCAGCCCACGACGCTGGCGTGCCTCTGGATGCTCGCGCGGAACCGGATGCTGGTGCCGGAGGAGACTCCGACGCACCGCTCAACGCGCACGCGTCGAACCTCAAGGAACCGCGCAGCGATCAGCGGCTGCAACTGGAGTTCCGCGAGTGGCGGCGCGTTTCACCCAAGTACATCGTGGTGCAGATCATCGGAACCATCATCTTCTTCGTCATTGCACTCGTCGTCTTCGGCTGGCTCGGTTTCACCGGACAGACGTGGGCCTGGATCGTCTTCGGCGTCGCTGTGATCGGGGCGATCATCGAACTCGTGATCACGCCGCGCCAGGCGAAGGCCATCGGCTACCAGCTGCGCGACGACGACCTCGTGTTCCGCCGCGGCATCATGTGGCAGCGCATCGTCGCGGTGCCCTACGGCCGCATGCAGCTCGTCGACATCACGCGTGGTCCTCTGGCCCGCGGGCTCGGACTCGCCGAGGTCAAGCTCGTGACGGCGGCGGCAGCGACGGGAGTGTCGATCCCCGGCATCCCGAACGACGAGGCCGAGAAGCTCCGCGACCACCTCGTTGAGGTGGCCGAGACCCGCAGGGCGGGCCTATGAGCGGCGAGGAGCACCCGGCGGGCGCTCCGGGTCCTAACGCGTTGCCGCCGTCGGAGGGTACGCGCGACGGCGAGCTGCCGCGCGAGGCTGCCCCGCAGCATCCAGATTCCGTCACGCCCGAGTCCCCGACTCATGCCGGCGGGGCACAGGCTCACGACGGCGGGACACCGATCGCCGATGGTGCGGTGGGCGACGCGGATTCGAGCGGAACCGCTGCCTCGCAGCATCCGGGATCTGCCGTTGCCGCCGTCGCTGAGACGCTTGCGAATGACACGCTTGCCGATGGTGAGTGGCATCGACTGCATCCGGCCACGCCCTTGCTCCGCGGCGGAATCATCCTCCTCGTGGTGCTCGGATACGTGGTCGCGAACATGCGTGAGCGCCTCGTGTCGCTGTTCGTCGGCAGCGACGAGATGCGCGAGTACAACGGTGACCCTCTCGACTGGATATTCCGCGAGAACCTTGTGGGGTGGGCGCTGCTCGCGCTCGCCGGAGTACTCATCGTGCTGATCCTCGGCTTCTACTTCTCGTGGCGCATGCACACATTTCGTGTCACCCACGAGGCCGTCGAGGTGCGCAGCGGCATCCTGTTTCGTCGGCACAGGCGCGCGGCTCTTGACCGCATCCAGGGCATCAACATCACGCGCTCGTTCATTCCGCGACTCGTGGGTGCCGCGAAGCTGCAGGTCTCTGTCGCTGGCCAGGGAGCGAGCGTCGAACTCGCCTACCTCGGGTCAGCCCGCACAGACAACCTTCGGCGCGATATTCTGCGGCTCGCGTCGGGAGCGAAGGGGGAGGCCCCTGCAGCATCCGCCCAACCGACGCGTGCTCCGGGCCTCGAAGGCGTCGTCACCGATCGTGTGAACGAGTTTCTCTCGCCTGAACTTGACCCGGACCTCGCCGAACCCGAATCGGTCGTGCGCATTCCGCCGTTGCGCATCGCCGGCAGCGTCGTCATCAGCAATACGACGGTGTTTCTCATTCTGATGATCGTCGGGCTCATCTTTGCGGCGGTCTACGGCACACCGTGGGTCTTGTTCAGCATCATTCCGGCCATCTTCGGTTTTCTCACCTACTACTGGTCGCGCATCACGAAATCGATGCAGTACTCGATCGCGGCAACGCAGCACGGCATCCGTGTGGGCTATGGGCTGCTGTCGACGTCGAACGAAACGATCCCGCCGGGGCGCCTGCACGGCATCGAGGTGCGTCAGCCGCTGCTGTGGCGGCCGTTCGGATGGTGGGAAATCCGCATTAATACGGCGGTGCAGGATGCCGCCGGGTCTAACCAGAACCAGGCGCAGCAGCGGGCGATCCTCATGCCGGTCGGTACGATCGACGACGTTGAGCGAGTGCTCGCCCTTGTCCTGCCCGGCATCACACCCGAGGAGTCTGCTGATCTGGTGGCGCGCGGGTTGCTCGGTACCGGTCCTGACGACGACTTCATCACGGCCCCGCGAGCTTCGTGGATCTTCAACCCGCTCACCTGGAGGCGCGTTGGCTACGCGCTGCTCGGCGACGTACTCATCACGCGACAGGGCTTCGCCCATCGGCGACTCGTGATTGTTCCGCTTGCGCGCATCCAGTCTGTCAAGATCTCGCAGGGGCCGTGGCAGCGGCGGCGACTCCTCGCCTCCGGACAGGTGCACACCGTTGCCGGGCCCGTGACGGCGTCGGTCAGCCAGCTGTCACGGAACAACGCCCTCGGATTTTTCTCTCGGGTAAACGACGCGGCGACGAACGCAGCACGAGCCGATGCCACACAGCGTTGGGCGGCGGCACCCGAATGAATGATCAGCGTGCCGGACGGCTCGGCATCGGCGTGATCGGGGCGGGCCACGTCGGGCCCGTGCTCGCCTCGGCGCTCGCCGGGGCCGGGCATGCCCTCGTCGGTGTCTCGGCTGTGTCGGAGGCCAGCCGAGAACGCGCGGAGGCGATGCTCCCCGGCGTTCCCATTCTCGAAATTCCGACGATCGTCGAACGCAGCGAGCTCGTGCTGATCGCGATTCCGGATGCTGAGCTCGAGGCACTCGTGGCGGGCCTCGCCGCGACAGGCACCTGGCGTCCGGGGCAGATCGTCGTGCACACGGCACCAGGGCTCGGCATCGGCGTGCTTGAGCCGGTGCAGCGCGCGGGCAGCATCCCTCTCGCCATCCATCCGGCGATGTCGTTCACCGGCACCTCGCTTGACCTCGCGCGGCTTGCCGAAACGTTCTTCGCGGTGACCGGGCCGGCACCGGTGCTGCCGATCGGGCAGGCGTTGGTTGTCGAGATGGGCGGCGAGCCCGTCGTGATCGCCGAGGACGATCGCGAGGCGTACGGTGAGGCCATCGAAACGGCACGGGTGTTCTCGCGCTCCATCGTTGAACAGGCGTCGGGGATCCTGAACGGCATCGGCGTCGAGCAGCCGGGAGCATACCTGTCGTCACTTGTGCGCAGTGCCGTCGACGACGCGCTTTCTGCCGAGCGCTGACGGCGCATTGGCGGTACGGTGGGGCACCAGCATCCGCCGGGTAAACTTGACTCGGCCGACAGCCGCAGCACGAAAGCCCACGATCCGCAAAGGTTGATGCATGACCGAGAACCGCACTGACGAGCCCACCGCCGAGGAGATCTCCCAGCAGAAGCAGGTGCGACTCGAAAAGCGCGAGCGGCTGATCGCCGAGGCCGACAACCCCGGCGCGGGCGCCTACCCGGTCAGCGTTCCCATCACGCACACGATCCCCGAGGTGCGCGCCACGTGGGGCGACATCGAAATCGACTCGGCGACCGGCGTCACGGTCGGTGTCGCGGGTCGCGTCGTCCACCTGCGCAACACCGGCAAGCTGTGCTTTGCCAGCCTGCAGTCTGGTGACGGCACTCGTGTGCAGGCGATGGTGAGCCTCGCCTCCGTCGGCGAAGACAGTCTCGCGCAGTGGAAGGAACTCGTCGACCTCGGCGACCACGTGTTCGTCTCGGGCGAGGTCATCTCGAGTCGCCGCGGCGAGCTGTCGATCATGACCGAGTCGTGGCAGATCGCCTCAAAGGCGGTCCTGCCCCTGCCGAACCTGCACAACGAGTTGGGTGAAGAGACGCGAGTGCGCAACCGCTACCTCGATCTCATTGTGCGCGAGCAGGCACGCGAGAACGTTGTCAAGCGGGCCACGGCAGTCGCGAGCCTGCGCCGCACCTTCACCGACGACGGCTTCATTGAGATCGAGACTCCGATGCTGCAGGTGATGCACGGCGGAGCTTCGGCCCGGCCGTTCGTCACGCACTCGAACGCGTTCGACACCGAGCTCTTCCTGCGCATCGCTCCCGAGCTCTACCTCAAGCGCGCGATCGTCGGCGGCATCGACCACGTGTTCGAGATCAACCGCAACTTCCGCAACGAGGGTGCCGACTCCACGCACAGCCCCGAATTCGCGATGCTCGAGGCATATCAGGCGTATGGCGACTACAACACCATCGCCGACCTCACGCAGAAGCTCATTCAGAACGCCGCGCACGACATCGCCGGGTCGCACGTCGTCACCTGGGCGGACGGCACCGAGTACGACCTGGGCGGCGACTGGGACCGCATCTCGATGTTCGAGAGCCTCTCGGATGCTGCTGGCCGCACCATCACGCCTGAGACGCCGCTTGCCGAGCTCAAGCAGCTCGCGGATGCTGAAGGCATCGAAGTGCCGCACCCCATCCACGGAAAGTACGTGGAAGAGCTGTGGGAGCACTTCGTCAAGGGCGGCCTCGAGCGGCCCACGTTCGTCATGGACTTCCCCGTCGACACGAGCCCTCTTGTGCGTCACCACCGCAGCATCGCGGGCGTCGTCGAGAAGTGGGACCTTTACGTGCGCGGCTTCGAGCTGGCGACCGGCTACTCCGAGCTCGTCGACCCGGTCATCCAGCGCGAGAGGTTCGTCGAGCAGGCGAAGCTCGCGGCGGGCGGCGACCTCGAGGCGATGCAGCTTGATGAGGAGTTCCTGCGTGCTCTGGAATTCGGGATGCCGCCGACGGGCGGCATGGGAATGGGCATCGACCGTCTGCTCATGGCGATCACGGGGCTCGGCATCCGCGAGACGATCCTGTTCCCGCTGGTGAAGTAGCTGCCGTGAACGACAACCTGCCGAACGACGAGCTCGATCCGAAGAAGTCTGGCGGGCCGTCGCGCAACCGCATCGTGTTGTGGATCGTCGGGGCGGCTGTTGGCGTCTATCTACTCGGCAGCGGCATCTGGGGCATCATCACGGGCGGGTGAGTGACGTCGGGCTCAGTCACAGCCTTCTGCGGGGTATCATGGAGGCATCATGATTGAGGACTTCTGGCTGAACGCGATCTGGTCGATCACACCGACGCTGATCTTGTTCGGGCTGTTCTACTTCGTTCTGCGGGCGATTTTCCGTGCCGACCGCAACGAGCGCCGTGTGTATGCCGACATCGAGTCGGAAGAGCGCCTGCGTCGTGGGCTGCCGCCGAAGCCGCACTCTCCCTCCGGTCACTGACGGCACGCCGCTCCCGGCGGAGAGTGACTGACCGATATCATCGCTGACATGGGTGAGCGCTGCAGTGCGCCTTGCGAGCGGGTCGCATGATCGACGAGCCGATATTCGAAGTCTTCGGCATCGCCGTCGGGCTATGGGCGATCGTCGTCTTCGTCATCGACCTCATGGTGCGCATCTTCGCCGTGATCTACGTGCCGCGCAATCGCCTGCCCACGGCCGGTATGGCGTGGCTGCTCGCCATCTTCTTTATCCCATTCCTTGGGATCCTGCTCTTCCTCCTCATCGGAAACCCAAAGCTGCCCCGCCAGCGCCGCAAGCGCCAAGACGATATCAACTCGTACATCGCAACGGTCGTCGCCGAGCTTCCGCACGATGAGAGCCTTGTGGCGCAGCCGCCGTGGCTTCCGTCACTCGCGTATCTCAATCAGAACCTCGGTGGCTTTCCGATGCTGGGCGGCAACACGGCTGAGCTCGACCATGGCTACACCTCGAGCCTGCACGGGATGATCGACGACATTGAAGCAGCGACGTCATGGGTGCACGTCGAGTTCTACATTCTGTGCCAAGACGACACGACGCGCCCATTCTTCGACGCCCTGGAACGCGCGGTGGCCCGCGGCGTCCCGGTTCGCGTTCTCTTCGACCACGTGGCGTCGCTGCGCACGCCCGGCTATCGGGAGATGACGCGACGACTCACCGACATTGGTGTCGACTGGCACCGGATGCTGCCGCTCGACCCGCTGAAATGGAAGTGGCAGCGCCCCGATCTGCGCAACCACCGCAAGCTGCTCGTCGTCGATGGCGAAACCGCGTGGATTGGCTCGCAGAACATCATCGATCGCAGTTACAACAAGCGCAAGAACATCGAGCGCGGTCTGCAGTGGCAGGAGCTGCAGGCGCGGGTTCAGGGACCGGTCGTCGGCGCCATCAACGCGATCTTCCTCACCGACTGGTACAGCGAGACCGACGATCTGCTGTCGGATGGCACGGATCCGCGTGGCGAGGGCGATGTGACGCAAGACGAGCGTCCTGGCGAACTGGCCTGTCAGGTGGTCCCCTCGGGGCCGGGCTTCGAGGGCGAGAACAACCTGCGACTCTTCCTCGGCCTCCTGTGGGCGGCGCAGAAGCGCATTGTGATCACGAGCCCGTACTTCGTGCCAGACGAATCGCTGCTGTTCGCGGTGACCACGGCGGTGCAGCGCGGCGTTCCCGTCGACTTGTTCGTCTCAGAGATCGGCGACCAGGCGATGGTCTACCACGCGCAGCGTTCGTACTATGAGGCTCTGCTTCGCGCCGGTGTGCGGATCTTTCTCTACCCCAAGCCGTACATTCTGCACTCCAAGCACTTCACGATCGACGATGACGTGGCGGTGCTCGGCTCGAGCAACATGGATATGCGCTCGTTCGGTCTGAACCTCGAGATCTCGATGCTGGTGCGCGGGGAGTCGTTCGTGAGGGACATGCGGGCGATCGAAGACCACTACCGCAGGCGCAGTCGCGAGCTGACGCTCGACGAGTGGATGAAGCAGCCGCTGCGCTCGACGGTGCTCGACAATCTTGCGCGTCTCAGTTCAGCGCTGCAGTGACTCGTTTCCCGTTGCCGCAGCGTCCCTGCGCTTGTCGCCCGCCGTTGCAGTGACCCGACGCCTGTCGCAGGATGCTGCGGTGCCCCGCTTCCCGTTTCCCGGCGCTGCAGTGATCGGTCGCAGGTGTGAGAACTGTCTCTGAACGCTGTGGGAACCGTCGCAAACGAGAGATGAGTCGTTTCGAGCACACGGCGGTCGTCAGAGAGGATTCCGCGAGAGTTCTGCGTGTAGGGGTTACATATGCAGGGTGCAATGGTGTGGAGCAGCGGACATGATCTGGGCGCACACCATCACAACTCGTCCCTGCCATGTCCATACCATTCGTCCGTGCCAAGACAACTCGTCCGTACTATGACACCTTTCGCTCCGTCCGGCTGAATGGCTGAACAAGCACCTGCCCGACTTCTGGCGGCTGATGTTGCCGGGGCAACCTGGGGACTTAGGAGACCTCCGCTCACGTTGCGCTCTGCTTCGCCGTGGCTGACCAGAAAATCTGTCAGTTGCGGATTTGCTGTAACTCCGCGGAGTTACAGCAAATCCGCAAAGGACAGGAAACCGCGTCAGGGCGAGTCACGCACGCACGAGCAGGTCGCCGGGGGAGCACTGCAGGGCATCGCAGATGGCAACGAGTGTCGTAAAGCGAATCGCCTTCGCACGGTCGTTCTTCAGCACCGAAAGGTTCACGATGCTGACACCCACAGTCTCGCTCAGCTGCGTGAGCGTCATGCCGCGATCAGCGAGCAGCTCATCGAGCCGGCAGTGGATGCCGCTCGGCCCGTCTTCAGGTTCTCGTGGCGCCATCAGACAAGCCCTTCTGTGTCGCGCTGCATTCGCCGCCCGAGCTCGAACGCCGCAGCAATGACCGCGAGAGCGATCGCCCAGACGAACGGCGTGAGGCTGATCTCGAGCGACAGGTTGAAGACCGAGTCGGCAGAGATTCCGGATGCTGCTGAGCCACCCAGATACGTGGCTACCTCGTCGTGCGCGATCGCCGTGAGCACGCCGTGCCCCCAGTCACCCACCAGCGTCAGCGCGGCGTACGCGACAAGGCCCCACAACGTCATACGCCCGAACGGCTTGCCGCGCAGCACGGCGACGACGATGATCACGATGACCGCGGCGATGCCGACACCGGCCAGCGTGGGAAGGGAATCCGCGGCGACAAGCCACCAGCGTGTCCCCGACGGGAGCCCCGAGACCGTCACATCTGCAGTTGTGGATGACGCTCCCGTCACCGCTTCGAAGTCGGCGACGAGGTCGCTGCGGTCTGCGGCTGTCGCCATGCCGTCAACGCGCACCGACGGGAAGGTGAGGAGGTAGCGAGCGCGGGTGACAGCTGCCCAGACGCCGATGACGCTGAACATCACGGCACCGGTGGCGATCACCTGCAGGAGGTAGCGCTCGACGCGTTCGATTCGGGAGCGCGATGTCTTCGCAGTGGGCTGCGACGCAGCATCCGTCATGATCATTCCTTATCGATAGTCGTTATTAGCGATAAACGATAAGTTATCGTTTGTCGTTATGCGTGTCAAGCGTTTGATGGCCCGGAGTGAGTCCGATGTGCGCAGGGCAGTGACTGTCACGCCGTGGGCGAACAGGGGGCTGAGACACGGCAAATGCTCGTTACGCTGTCTTTATCGACACCACTTAAGCCCGAGGTGTCGAAAGGAGTGAAGATGTTCGAGAGATTCACCGACCGCGCCCGCCGCGTCGTCGTCCTGGCCCAAGAAGAGGCCAAGATGCTGAACCACAACTACATCGGAACCGAGCACATTCTGCTCGGTCTCATCCACGAGGGCGAGGGCGTCGCCGCAAAGGCGCTTGAGTCTATGGGAATCTCGCTCGACGCCGTGCGCGAGCAGGTGACCGACATCATCGGAACCGGCCAGCAGCCGCCCACGGGACACATCCCGTTCACGCCCCGTGCCAAAAAGGTTCTTGAGCTGAGCCTGCGCGAAGCGCTGCAGCTCGGCCACAACTACATCGGAACCGAGCACATTCTGCTCGGTCTCATCCGCGAAGGTGAGGGCGTTGCCGCACAGGTGCTCGTGAAGCTCGGCGCCGACCTCAACCGTGTTCGCCAGCAGGTCATCCAGCTGCTTTCGGGCTACCAGGGTAAAGAAGCTGCATCCGTTGGAGCCGGTGCCAACGAGGCGGCTCCGCAGGGCGGCTCGCAGGTGCTCGACCAGTTCGGTCGCAACCTCACCCAGGCTGCGCGCGACAACAAGCTTGACCCGGTGATCGGGCGCGAGAAGGAAATCGAGCGGGTCATGCAGATCCTGTCGCGCCGCTCGAAGAACAACCCCGTGCTGATCGGCGAGCCCGGCGTCGGCAAGACCGCGGTCGTCGAAGGCCTCGCGCAGTCGATCGTCAAGGGCGAGGTGCCCGAGACGCTCAAGGACAAGCAGGTCTACTCGCTCGACCTCGGGTCGCTCATCGCCGGAAGCCGCTACCGCGGTGACTTCGAAGAGCGCCTCAAGAAGGTAACGAAAGAGATCCGCACGCGCGGTGACATCATCGTCTTCATCGACGAGATCCACACGCTCGTCGGAGCCGGAGCCGCTGAAGGCGCGATCGACGCCGCCAGCATCCTGAAGCCTCTGCTTGCACGCGGCGAGCTGCAGACCATCGGCGCCACCACGATCGACGAGTACCGCAAGCACTTCGAGAAGGATGCTGCGCTCGAACGTCGCTTCCAGCCGATTCAGGTTGACCAGCCGTCGTTGCCGCACACGATCAACATCCTCAAGGGATTGCGCGACCGCTACGAGGCACACCACAAGGTGTCCATCACCGACGGCGCACTCGTCGCGGCGGCCAACCTCTCTGACCGCTACGTCTCTGACCGGTTCCTGCCGGACAAGGCGATCGACCTTATTGACGAGGCCGGTGCACGCCTGCGCCTCTCGATCCTGTCGAGCCCGCCCGAGCTGCGCGAATTCGACGAGAAGATCTCGACGGTTCGCCACAACAAGGAAGCCGCGATCGACGACCAGGACTTCGAGAAGGCAGCGAGCCTGCGCGACGAAGAGAAGAACCTGCTCGCCGAGCGCCTGCGCCTGGAGAAGCAGTGGAGAAGCGGCGAGGTCAAGGCAACAGCCACGGTCGATGAAGGACTCATCGCCGAGGTGCTTGCTCAGGCCACCGGCATCCCGGTCTTCAAGCTCACCGAGGAGGAGTCGAGCCGGCTCGTCTTCATGGAGAAGGCACTGCACGAGCGCGTCATCGGGCAAGACGAAGCCATCTCGGCGCTGTCCCGCACGATCCGGCGCACCCGCGCCGGCCTCAAGGACCCGAAGCGCCCCAGCGGTTCGTTCATCTTCGCCGGGCCAACCGGTGTCGGCAAGACCGAGCTCGCCAAGGCGCTCGCCGAGTTCTTGTTCGACGACGAAGACGCCCTGATCTCGCTCGACATGAGTGAGTACGGCGAGAAGCACACGGTCTCACGGCTGTTCGGTGCCCCTCCCGGGTTCGTCGGGTTCGAAGAGGGCGGCCAGCTCACCGAGAAGGTGCGTCGCAAGCCGTTCAGCGTTGTTCTTTTCGACGAGATCGAGAAGGCGCACCCGGACATCTTCAACTCACTGCTCCAGGTGCTGGAGGAGGGACGTCTGACGGATGGCCAGGGGCGCATCGTCGACTTCAAGAACACGGTCATCATCATGACGACCAACCTCGGCTCGAAGGGCATCGCGGGTGGTCCCGTCGGCTTCCAGGTGGAGGGCGACACCGCCACCAACTACGAGACCATGAAGGCCAAGGTCAACGAAGAGCTCAAGAAGCACTTCAAGCCTGAGTTCCTCAACCGTGTCGATGACACGATCGTGTTCCCGCAGCTGTCGAAGCCGGAGCTTCTGCAGATCGTCGATCTGTTCACGAAGCGCCTGGCCGAGCGGATGCTGGATCGCGACATGACCGTCGAGCTCACCGTTCCGGCGAAGGAGCGTCTCATCGACGTCGGGTTCGACCCGGCACTCGGTGCGCGGCCGCTGCGTCGGGCGATGCAGAGCGAGGTCGAGGACGAGCTCAGCGAGAAGATCCTTCATGGCGAGCTCAACCCCGGCGACCACGTGCACGTCGACTTCGCTGACGGCGCGTTCGTCATCACGACGACGCAGCGCGAGGAGTCCGTCGGAGCCGGAATCAACTCCGGTGCCTCACTCGGAACGGGCGGGGTGACGCCGGACCTGGCGATCACCGAAAACCCGGGAGAGTAACAGCATCTCCTCACCACGCGGGGCCGCTGACACCGTCAGCGGCCCTGCGTCGTGCGTTGCTGGGGTCTGCGTGCCCATCGTGGCGGATGGTCGCACTACTGGTCGCCGCGGTGCCCGCTGACGATCGATCAGGAATCAAGAAGTACCGCGTTCGCCGTGTTCCTAAATTGGAACCATGAACACAACAACGACAACGAGAGCACTCACGTCCCTCACAATCGAGACCGCCGACAGAGCGGCATCCGATGCCTTCTACACCGCACTCGGGCTCGGTGACCGCGTCACACTGCAGCAGGCGACGGAACCCAGTGACGGCTTCCGCGGCTTCACGATCTCGCTCATCGTCTCGCAGCCTGCCAACGCCGAACTGATTCTTGACGCCGCGATCGCCGCGGGCGCCACGGTGATCAAACCCGCGGCGAAGAGCTTGTGGGGCTTCGGCGGAACGCTGCAGGCTCCCGATGGAAGCATCATCAAAGTGGCGACTTCACAGAAGAAGAACACCGAGCCGGCGAGTCGACGCATCGACGATATTGTCGTGCTGCTTGCAGCATCCGATGTTCGTGCAAGCAAGCGCTTCTATATCGAGCACGGCTTTGCCCCGGGGAAGAGCTTCGGAAGCTATGTCGAGTTCGACACGCGCCCCGGTTCGATCAAGCTCGCTCTCTACAAGCGCCAGGCGTTGGCTAAGGATGCCGGTGTTGCGGCCTCGGGCAGCGGCTCACACCGGATTATTCTCGAAGGCGACGGCGGATCTTTCACCGATCCCGACGGCTTCCACTGGGTATAGTGCGCAGCTCTCATGTGCCATCCACTCTGGCAGCAGGCGCTCACCGAAGCACAGAGTCGCCGCACCACCGACAACACTCATAACCCAACACAGAAAAACTGGAGAGACATCATGGCAACGAACACAGCGGCGTCCGCCGGGGGATTCACCGCAGCCGAGCGAGCAGCGATGAAGACACGAGCTGCGGAGCTGCGCGCCGAAGGCAAGAAGGGTGCGAAGAAGGCAGACGACCTGCAGGCGGTGCTCGACGCGATTGCGGCGATGCCGCAGCACGATCGCGAGCTCGCCGAACGCGTGCACGCGACGATCATCGAGACTACGCCCGGGCTTTCGCCGAAGACCTGGTACGGAATGCCCGCGTATGCGAACGATGCGGGCAAGGTCGTCGTCACGTTCAAGCACGCGGGTAAGTTCAAGACCCGTTACGCGACGCTCGAGTTTCAGGACGCCGCGCAGCTCGACGATGGTGAGATCTGGCCGGTCTCGTGGGCGATCCCCGACTGGACGCCGACCGTCGAGGCAACGATTGTCAAGGCGGTGACAGCGGCGACGCGGGCGAGCTGAGTGTCGTGCCGCTGAGATCGCAGCACTGTTCAGCCCCGCTCACACGGGGACGTCGAGGATGCCGCGGAAACCGGCATCCTCGACGTGTGTGTTGCGCAGGCGTGGCCGGGCTCTCCACGACGTGCGTGCGTGTGGACGCAGCTCAGTCCAGGTGGTCGAGATAGCGCAACAGCACACCCTCGCGCATCGCCCACGGCGAGACATCGAGCTCCTTCACGTTGAAAGCTCGCATCGTCTCAGAGAGAACGATGCCGCCCGCCACGATCTGGAACGTGCGATCGAGTGTGATGCCCGGAAGCTCGGGCCGGGATGCTGCGGGCAGACGTGCGAGCCGGGGAACCCAGTCGTCGAGCTGGCTGCGACGCAGCAGCATCCGGTCGCTGTCGCCGACCCCATCGCGCACGGATCCCGCCAGGCGGGCGAGGGACCGGATGGTCTTCGACGATCCGACGATGTGTGACGGGGGAGGCAGCTCGGCGAAGTCCTCGCGCGCATGTTCCAGGATGCCGCGGGCGTGCTGGCGCAGTTCGTCCTGCTGCTCGGGCAGAGGCGGATCGTCGGGAAGGAAGGCGATAGTCGACCGGCCCGCACCGAGCGGAACACTGAGACCGACCGTGGGGTACTCGTCTTCACCCATGGAGATCTCGAGCGAGCCGCCCCCGATATCGAAAAGGAGGATGTTGCCCGCCGACCACCCGTACCAGCGGCGCACCGCAAGGAACGTGAGCTTCGCCTCGTCTTCGCCCGACAGCACCTGCAGTTCGACGCCGGTCCGCTCGGTGACAAGGCTCAGCACCTCGGGGCCGTTCTTCGCCTCGCGGATCGCCGACGTTGCCATCGGGAGGAACCCGTCGAGGGTGCTTCGCTCGGCCAGCTCGACCGCCCCCGACACTGCCGAGACGATCGCGTCGACCCCCTCGTCTGTGATCGCCCCGTCGGGCGCGAGATAGCGCATGAGACGCAGCACGGATTTGTGACTCGCCATCGGCTGCGGGTGCGCACCGGGATGGGCGTCGACGATCAGCAGGTGAACGGTGTTGGAACCGACGTCGAGAACCCCGAGGCGCATACAAGAACGATAGCGTGACTTGGTCGCCAAGGCGTGCCGCTCATGCGCCTCGCAGAGAGCCGGGGCTATGCTTTTGGCCGACCGGGTGTGTGGCTCCCGGGGAGTGGAGAGCGCAGCTGATGGCCCAGATCAACGTGCGGTGGGCGCGTACGGCCGATGTGCCGCGCATCCAGCAGCTCATCGAGCCCCTCGTGCAAGAGCGCATTCTGCTCGGCAAAGATCGCGTCGTCTTCTATGAGGCCGTTCAGGAGTTCCGCATCGCCGAGACCAGCGACGGCGAGGTCATCGGCTGCGGCGCGCTGCACGTGATGTGGGAAGACCTCGGCGAAGTCCGCACACTCGCCGTGGCCGAACCATGGCTGGGCACAGGCGTTGGCCACGCACTGCTCGACACGCTTCAGGAAGACGCACGGACGCTCGGCCTCAAACGGCTGTTCTGCCTGACGTTCGAAGTGGACTTCTTCACGCGCCACGGGTACGCCCCGATCGGCGAAGACATCGTCAATCCGGATGTCTATGCCGAGCTCGTTCGCTCATCTGATGAAGGTGTCGCGGAGTTCCTCGACCTCGCACGGGTGAAGCCCAACACACTCGGCAACACCCGGATGCTGCGCATACTCTGACGCGCGCCGGGCACGCCGCGCGGCCGAGGGCCCGGTTCGTCTTCCTGCGCCGTGTCTTCAGGGCATCACACCGGCTCTGTCAGAGCAGGATCGCCGTCGATCGCACCGTCACTGAGCCGTCCCATTCACCCGTGCGGCCAGACGTTCGTGGGTAGCGGTGCTCATGTGAGCACGAGCACCGCAAAGCTTTGCGCATGTGCCTGAACCTGCCGCAATGTCGGTGCCGACCCGTAGCTTGTAGTCAGTTGTTTACCAGCCTGCTGTGTGAACGACACCCGTACCTCCTAGCGTGACGACGGCGTCACCCGGCAGTGCGGGCACCATGGCGCATCGGCGCGCCCGAGCGAGGTGCGCCACGACATTTGGCGAGGAGACACCTCTGTGACAACAACCACCGTGCGGCCACGTGTGATCGTGACAGCATCCGCCCTTCTCGGGCTTGCTTGTGCTCCACTTGCCGCGCTCCCAGCCGCGGCAGCACCCGATGCGACTGGGGTGGTGATCAACGAGGCATATCTGTCGGGCGGCAGCGCGGGAGCGGCGTTTGAGAACAAATTCGTCGAGCTTTACAACCCGACGGATGCTGCCATCGCGCTCGACGGCATGACACTGCAGTATCGACCAGCGGCCAACGTGGGCTCAACGAGCAACGTGGTTGAGCTGACCGGCGAGATCGGTGCCGGGGGCTACTACCTGATCTCGGGCGGGAGCAACGGAGACGACGGCGACGCCCTGACAAACGTCAACGTCAAGGCAGACGGATCCCTCAACCCGAGCGGAACGAACGGCACGATCCTACTCGTTGACGGCACAGAGAAGATCTCGCCCGCGGTCGGCGACATCGCGGGGACTGACGGCATCGTCGACGCCCTGGGATACGGCACATCGAACACCTTCGAGGGCGCAGCTGCCGTGTCTCCCGAAAGCAACCAGGACGTTCGCTCGAACGCCCGCACCGATGGGGCCGACACCGACAATAACGCCGACGACTTCACGCTGACCGCCGACATTACGCCTCAGGGCACCGGCAGCATGACGGTGGGCGACGACGATGAAGAAGAAGAGCCGCCCGGGCCCATCGGACCGAGCCAGAAGCTCACGATCGCGGAGATCCAGGGTACGGGGTGGAGCACCGAATACAAGGGCGAGCCCGTCACCACGACCGGCATGGTCACCGCCGCGTATCCCGAGGGCGGATTCGACGGCTTCTGCCTGCAGACGGCAGGCACCGGGGGAGAGATCGATGCCGCAACGCACACCGCGAGTGATGGCATCTTCGTCTACACCGACGACATCCCCCTCACCGTCGAAGTGGGAGATGCGGTGACCATCAACGGCATCGCCGACGAGTTCTACGGGTTGACGCAGATCAGCATCACCGACGCGAGCGACATCACCGTCGACGAGAACGCGGATGCTGTCGCGCCGGAGCCCGCGCAGGTGGCATTCCCCGCAACCGACGCTGAGCGCGAGCTCTTCGAGGGGATGCTCGTGGCCCCGCAGGGTGACTACACGGTGACGGAGGTCTACGAGGCGAACCGCTACGGCGAGATCGCCCTGGCAGCATCCGATTCACCCCTTGTGAACCCGACAGTCAGCGGCCTGCCGGGAACCCCGGCCTACCAGGCGGAGGTCGATCGTGCCGAGGCAGAGGGCGTAACGCTCGATGACGCGTCGACCGCCGACTACACGAATCCCGCGAACTCCGACACACCGCTGCCGTACCTCTCGCTCGAGAACCCGGTGCGTGTCGGCGCCGCTGTGACGTTCACCGACCCGGTCGTGCTCGACTACCGGTTCAGCACGTGGAAATTCCAGCCCACGCACGTGGTGACCGGCGACACTGACCAGCCGGTCACCTTCGAGAACACCCGCGAGGCCGCGCCGCAGGACGTGGGTGGGGATGTGAAGCTTGGCACGTTCAACGTTCTGAATTACTTCGCGACCACGGGTGACCAGCGGCCCGGATGCACCTCCTTCTACACAGACCGCGACGGCAACCCCATCACGGTGCGCGATTCGAGCCCCGCGGACTGCCAGGTGCGCGGGGCCGCGGATGCCGAGAACCTCGAACGCCAGCAGGCGAAGATCGTCGCGGCGATCAACGCTCTCGACGCCGACGTGGTCTCGCTCGAGGAGATCGAGAACTCGCTCGCGGCGGGCAAGGACGACCGTGACTACGCGCTGAGCGTGCTTGTCGACGCCCTGAACGAGGCGGCGGGAAGCGATGTGTGGGCGTTTGTGCCCTCGCCCGCCGAGCTGCCAGAGAACGAAGACGTCATCCGCACAGCGTTCATTTACAAGCCGGCGACCGTCGAACTCGTGGGCGAGGCGCAGATCCTCATCGGCTCGGACGCCTTCGACAACGCTCGCGAGCCAGACGCGCAGGCATTCACACCCGTGGGTGGGGATGCCGACGACACGTTCGTCGTGATCTCGAACCACCTGAAGTCCAAGGGAAGCGCCGACGAGTGTGAGAAGGCCGAGCCGGGGGATGACAACTGCGACGCGGGCGACGGCATCGGCGGCTTCAACGGCGACCGTACGCGCCAGGCCGAGGCGCTCGTGGACTTCGCCGACGAATTCGCCGCGAGCCACGACACCGACAAGGTGTTCCTCGTCGGTGACTTCAACTCGTATGCGGCCGAGGACCCGATCACGACGATCCTGAACGCCGGCTACGTCGACCAGGGTGCGAAGACGGGCGAATACACCTACAACTACGGAGGTGCCGTCGGTTCGCTCGACTACATCTTCGCTTCGCCTGCCGCCGACGCCGCGGTGACCGGTCAGGACATCTGGAACATCAACTCGGTCGAGTCGGTGGCACTGGAATACTCGCGGTACAACTACAACGTCACAAACCTTTACGCCGACGACGTGTACCGCGCGAGCGACCACGACCCGATGCTCGTCGGCATCGCCACGAGCGCCGGTGACGGTGAGGGCGAAGAACCGGGCGACGGTGACAACCCCGGTGGCGATCAGGATGCTGGTGAGCCGACGCCCGTTGATGATTCCGATCTCACAGCCGAGCTTGAGGGCGGGATCAACCTCCCCAGCACCCTCGCGCGCGGCGAGACGTATTCCGTGACGGTCGAGGGGGAGGTCTCGGGGCCTGTCGCCGTGTGGCTGCACTCCGACCCGGTGCTGCTGAGCGACGGCTACGTCGTGGTGGCCGACGACGGAACGGTTTCCATCAGCGTCCCTGCTGACGCGCCGCTCGGCGAACACCAGGTGGCTGTCGTCACGGAATCCGGCGACGTCATCGGCTGGCAGGCCGTGACCGTCACTGACGCTTCTGATGCAGCATCCGGTGACTTGCCGTGGACCGGCACCGAGGCTCTGCCCGCGCTCGTTGTCGCTCTGCTGCTGATGGCGTTGGGAGGGGCCGCGCTTATCGCACGCCGACGCCGACACCTCTGACCCGTTGCGGCGGGCGTGCTGCGCATGCCCGCCGCTGCCCCGCCCGCCCCGGGCACACCATCAAGAAACCAGGAGAGTAAAGATGCCACTCACACGCCGAACAAGGCGTCTGACCGCGGTCGGTGCGTTGATGGGGCTTGCCTTGGCCCCACTCACCGCGATCTCGGCCACCGCAGCAGATGAAGGATCGACGACGATCAACCTCATCAACATCAACGATTTCCACGGTCGCATCGACGACAACACCGTCACGTTCGCGGGAACGATCGAGGAGTTGCGCGAGAGCGCCGCCAACCCGATCTTCCTCTCGGCCGGTGACAACATCGGTGCGTCGAACTATGCGTCGTCGTCTGCCGACGACCAACCCACGATCGACGTACTGAACAATCTGGAGCTCGCCGCATCCGCTGTCGGAAACCACGAGCTCGACAAAGGAATCGACGACCTCACGGGGCGCGTCAGCGACGAGGCCAACTTCCCGTACCTCGGTGCGAATGTGTACGAGGAGGGCACCGAGAACCCTGTGCTCGACGAGTACACGATCATCGAGGTTGACGGGATCTCCGTCGGCATCATCGGTGCTGTCACGCAGGAAGTTCCGTCGCTGGTGTCGAAGTCCGGCATCGAGGGACTCGAGTTCGGTGATCCCGTCAAAGCGGTGAACCGCGTGGCGGAGCAGCTGAGTGACGGTGACGAGGCGAACGGTGAAGCCGATGTGATCGTGGCCGAGTACCACGAGGGCGCGTCGGCGGGAACGCCGGAGGGCGCGACTCTGCAAGAGGAGATCGACGCAGGCGGTGCGTTTGCCGACATCGTGGAGAAGACGGATGCCGCGGTCGACGCGATCTTCACGGGGCACACGCACAAGGAGTACGCGTGGTCGTATGAAGGCCGGCCCATCGTGCAGACTGGAAGCTACGGCGAGAATATCGGCCAGATCGTGCTCACCTACGACCATGCGACGCATGATGTGACAGTTGAAAAATACGGGAACACGCCGCGTAAAGAAGCCGAAGAGGGTGCGACTGATGAAGAGACGGCTGCGAACAAGAAGGCGCTGCGCGATGAGCTGATCAATACCTACGACCGTGTCAAGGCAGTCGACGCCACAACCAAGGCGGCGCTCGCTCAGGCTGAGAAGACCGGCAGCGTCGTGCTTGGCGAAGCCACAGCCGACATCACCACCGCGTACTACGAAGACGACAAGGGCGAGAGCGTGCGCGATGACCGTTCCAGCGAGTCAACACTCGGCAATTTCGTCGCTGACGCGATGCTCGACACACTGAAGTCGGACGAGCTGGGTGGGGCCGAGATCGGCGTCGTGAACCCCGGCGGTCTGCGCGCCGAGATGTTCGCGGGCGAGGTCACGGTCGCCGAGGCGAACGCGATTCTGCCGTTCGTCAACAACCTCTGGACCACAACCCTCACGGGTGAACAGGTCAGGACGATGCTCGAACAGCAGTGGCAGCGTGATGAGAACGGCGACATCCCAAGCCGCCCGTATCTGCAGCTCGGCCTGTCGAACAACGTGACCTACACCTACGACCCGACAGCCGAGATGGACAACCACATCACATCGGTGACGGTCAACGGTGAACCGCTCGACATGGACCGCGACTACCGCATCGGCTCCTTCAGCTTCCTGCTCGACGGCGGAGACAACTTCCACGTCTTCACCGAGGGCACGGACACGAAGGACTCCGGCCTCGTCGACCGCGACGCATGGATGGATTACATCGAGGCGAACAGCCCGGTCTCGCCGAGCTACGACCGCCGTGCTGTTGCCGTGGAGGGTTTCCCGACCGAGCCGGTCGAAGCGGGCTCGTCATTCGAGCTGCAGCTGTCGAAGCTCAACCTCACGTCCCGCGGCGTCCCCACGGAGACTGAGCTGACGATTGCGCTCGACGGTGACGAGATCGGCACAGCAACGGTGTCCGATGGTGCTGCTGCTGTGCAGGTGGATGTTCCGTCCGATGCTGAGGGCGACTACACGCTCACACTGACGGGGACGGAGACCGGGACCGTCGTCACGATTCCGGTGACCGTGGCCGCCGGCAGCGGCGGAGAGGGCCCAGGCACCGAGAAGCCGGGCGAGGAGCCCGCTCCGGTCGATGAGACCGACATACCGGATGCTGCCGCAGGTGGCATCGAGACCGTCGACGAGGCGCAAGCGGGTGACACCATCACGATCAACGTCGGCGCCGACCGCGCGGGCGAGTGGGTCTCGGTGTGGCTGTACTCGACGCCGATCCAGCTGTCCGACGGCTGGGTGCAGGTCGATGCAGACGGGAATGTTGAGGTCACGATCCCCGATGACGTTCCTGCGGGCGAGCACCGCATCGTGGTGCTCGACGCGAACGGCGACGTGATCGGGTGGCAGGACATCACGATCACCGCGGCAGAAGGTGCGGGCGGTGGTGACGGCGCGGCCAACGCGTCGGATGATCTGCCGCGCACGGGAGCAGAAGCGTCAGAGCTGCTGCCGTTCGCGCTGATCGCGCTTGGCCTGATGACGCTAGGTGGCGCGGCGTTCGGCGTCAGCCGCTATCGCGCACGCAGAACGGCCGACCGCTCGTAGGTCAGGATGTGTGGCGCGGAGCGGATTGAATTCTCTCCGCGCCACACTTTTTGATTTCTGTCGGCTCACAGTCTGAGCAGTCGAGCTGTCGGCGTGGCGAAGCTGAGGTGTCTGTCAGTCGCGGTCTCCTTGATCCCAGTTGAAGATCACCGACGTGAGCACGATCGTGAGGGCGGCGGTTCCTGCCATCAGACTCCACAGAACCGGAACACTCAGTGGCGAATGGGTGCCATTCAAATCGGCATCAAGCGCGCGAATGAACCACGTTGTCGGTACATAGTTCACAAGAATTTGTACGGCTCTGGGCACAATGTCGTGAATGAAAGACCCAGAACTGAGGATGGCGATCAGCGGGAGAAGGCTGCTGACGATAGAGACGAAATCTGAATCGCTCATCCGTGACGCAAGAAGGAACGCGAAGCTCATCAACATCGCGAATCCAATCGTCGCGGTGACCGCGAGACGCGCGAAAGCCGGGGCCCCGACGTGACCGAATGCGACTGCGCAAGCGGCGACGATAAAGAACTCTCCCGCGGCAATGCCGAACCTGACAGGCGCTTGGGCGAGGACGAACAGGAGACGTCGCAATGGCGTCGTGCCTAAGAGCCGCAAGGTGCCTCGGCCACGGTACGACACGAGTGGCACAGTCGTGCCGACGAAAGCTATCGCCATAAACCCCATCGTGAGTGACAGACTCAGACCACCGTTCAGAGCGGGTCCTGGACCTGATGAAGTGCTGCTCACAAGGCCAGTCAGACTCAGAGTGATGACGAGAATGACGGCAAACATGACAATCATGGTGAACACGGACCGACTGCTTCGAAGCAATTCCTTCGCGCTCGCGGCGCTCACTTCGTAAAACTGACCTCGGGTAGAGAGTAAGCGCCGCTGTCGCCCCAAAAGCCGATCGATCGCGTTCATACTGGTTCAGGAGAATCAGAGTCTGCGTTGGTCGGCGAGCCTTCATCTGCGAGCTCGATGAAGAGATCCTCGAGGCTCCCCCTCCGAATGTCGTAATCACTGGCCTCGATTGCGAGGTTGAAGGCTATCGATCGCACCAGGTCATCGGGAGTTTCAGTTCGGACATGGACCCGCCACTCACCGCTGGTCTCGTCAATGCGAACGGCTCCATCAGGGCCGAGGCCCTTTAAGATCTTTTGATCTGTCCTTGCCGGAACTGTGAAAGAGACTGTCGTGTCTGCGTTGCGCTGCCGGATGAGTTCCTCCGGGGTGCCGAGGGCAACGATCTTTCCCGATACAAGAATCCCCACGCGGTGACACAGCGATGTCGCTTCATCCATATGATGCGTGGAAAGAACGATGGTTGTTCCTGCGGCACTGAGACCAGTGATTGTCCCCCAAAGGTTTTGGCGCGCGGCGGGGTCGAGTCCAGCTGACGGTTCATCTAACACAACGACCTCGGGTTGGGACATGAGCGCGATTCCGATGAGGAGACGTCGATTCTGGCCGCCGGAGAGGTGTTTCGTCCGGACTGCACCTTGATGGCTAAGGCCGACTTCATCGATGACCTCTCTCCAGTCGCGCGGGTTCGCGTAAAAAGAGGCGAAAAGGCGAAGAGTCTCACCCACAGTGAGAGTCTCAAACAGACTTGCTGATTGTGGCTGAACGGACACTCGGGACGTTATTTCGGCGCGGGCCTTCGCCGGATTGAGCCCGAAAACTCTGACAGTGCCTGAAGTCGGCGCCCGTAGGCCAACGACGCATTCCAGAGTGGTAGTCTTGCCCGCTCCGTTGGGACCAAGAAGCCCAAAGATCTCGCCGCGTTGAACATTGAGGTCTATTCCTGAGAGCACATCCGTACCGTTGTAACTCTTGACGAGCTTGTCAACTGTGATGACGGTGGTGTCCGCGTGAGCGCCCGCCACGTGATCTTCGACGTTCCCCTGGTCTTTGCCATTGTCGATCATCGACGTCCTCCATTCGGCGGCAGATCCTCCGGGGACGGAAGGAAGATCGACTCAATGGGCTGCTCGAAGACGTGTGAAATACGAAATGCAAGCGGAAGGGAGGGATCGTACTTTCCCGTCTCCAGAGCATTGACCGTCTGCCGGGACACTCCGAGGAGATCCGCGAGCGCCCCCTGAGTCCATCCCCGTGACTCTCGAATTTGGCGGAGGTGGTTCTTCATCGTCTGTTGGCCCATATGCTGCCCGTAAGCCACGCCGTCATCCCGAGGATGAAGACGTACCACTCGGTGCCGATGACAACGATGCCGGTCATTCCGATCAACGCGATTGCCAGCGCTGTGAGCATTGCCACGCCGAATCCGAGTGCAAAACTCTGCAGTATGAGAATCTGTTGGAATTCGTCAATTCTGCGCACATGCCTGACGACTGCGACGATCATCCAGAGAATGGGAACGATCGGGGACACCGCCAAGATGAAGTTCCACGGTTTTCCGCTCTCGAGGTCCCCCCAGGTTGTGATCGCCAGGAAGAGAGCGAGAAATCCGACGATTCCAGGCGCGAGTTCAAGCAGGTAACGGCGCGTAACCGCGCGATCTCCCTGAGCCTGTTCTCGTTGATGAGCCTTACCCATTTTCTTCTCCAGTCGTGATTGCGAGGGGAACGGATACTGTCTCGGAAAACTGAATTGTGATCATCTGATATCGCCTTGGTCCCACTGGAATCGTCGACTCGCGACGAAGAATACGACTGCCGAAACGGCGAGCATGAGCAGCCAGAGAATCGGGAGGCTCGTGAAGGCCTCAATATCTGCAATGTCAGCGCTGATCGCAGCGACGACCCACGTCGTTGGAAACATATTGCAGATGACGATGAGGAAGGTCGGGAGATCATCGAGGGGGAATACTCCGCCCGCGGGTGCGATCAGCAAGATCGGGAGCATAGCCATTGTCTGCTGTGTTGCCTCAGCACTTCGCGAGCGCGTTGCAAAGAGCAAGCCGAACGCGAGCAACATCGTGAGGCTCAGCAGCATCGTCAGGAACAACCGGCCCGTATGAATGGCGTCGACGTAATTGAGCGAAAGTGCGATTCCAATGACAAGTGCCGCCTCGGCCAGCCCGAGTACCATTTTAATGGGCAGCTGAGAAGCGAGCAGACTTGCGCGCGGCAATGGGGTGGTGCCAAAGAGGCGAAGGATCCCTCGCTCTCGCATCGACACCAGGGGAACGGCGGTGCCAATAAAAGCGATTGCCATGAATCCTAGAGCGAGGGCAGTGCCGAGGTTATGGCGAAGGAAATCTGTCTTATGGTCGCCGACAGTGTCCACAACTGTGATCTCGGACCCCATGTAGCCCGAAACGCGCAAGCTGTGCCAGATGTCTTGCCACCCTGGCGACTTTTCGGCCTCAAGAATCACTGATGCCTTGTCTGCGTTCATGGTCACGACAGCGTTCACGCCACCGGTCAGCGGTCTTTCTGACTCGCTCATCGACGCGTCGATCCCGTTGTTTTCAAGGATATCGAGGAAAGACGACGCCTCGGCTCCGGGCACCGCAACGACGGCTACGACAGGTTCCGGCCTGTTCATCGTGAAGCTCGCTTCGATTGCGACGATGACTAGGAGATAGAAGCCGAACATGAAGAGCAGCGCGAATCCCGTCTGCGGATTCCGAATAAGGTCTCGTGCGCTGATTACGGACAAAGCTACAAACGCTGACCGTCTTCGTTGCCGTCTACGGGAAGCCGTCGCTTTGGTCAGCATCTGGTCACGTCCGAGTCTTCTCCGTCTTGTGTGCGTCTGCGTATCTGTCAAGTTTCCTTGTCTCTCTAAGTATGGAAACAGCTAACAGGGTTGTCAAGTGTCCTTGTCAAAATTGAACGGGAAGTCTCCACGGAACGGAATCAGGCGGCGCGCTGAGCGCCGATGTGTGAGATCGCTCGGGCGCAGGCAGAACCGCGCACGCAGAACGGCCGACCGCTCGTAACGGGTCGCCAAACACTGATGCGCGGAGGGAGACGCGCTCCCTCCGCGCGTCAGTGCGCGCAGAACGGCTGATCTGGTGCCTGAAAGGCTTCTCGACGCGCGCGTGGCGCGACAGCATCCGGGATTATCGCACCTACCATGAGGGCATGTCGACGAATCAGGGTCCTCACGGTCGTCTGCCCCGCAGCGTCTACATCAAGCGGCGCCTGTGGGTGCTCGCCGGGCTGATCGCGGTCATTGCCATCATTGTGCTTTTGGTCTGGCGCCCCGGCTCTTCGTCTGGTGCCGATGAACAGAAGTCAGGCACATCACAGTCAGAGACGACGAAGCCGAAGGCGACGGAAGCGGCGGATGACTCCAAGAAATCGGACGAGCCCGTCGAATGCACGGAAGACAACGTCGAGGTCACCGCAGAGACGGACAAAAAGTCTTACGCCTCTGGGGAGCTGCCGAAGCTAAGCCTGACCATCACGAACGTGGGCGATGTGCCCTGCACCATCGACGTCGGAACCTCGCAACAGGTGTTCACCATCACGAGCGGCAAAGACACCTACTGGACCTCAACCGATTGCCAGGTTGAGCCGACCAACGCCGAGACCACGATCGAGGCCGGAAAGTCGCTGACTTCGGAGCCGGCGATCGAGTGGGACCGCACGCGCAGCAACCCCGACACGTGTGATGCGGAGAAGCGCGATCCGGTTCCCGCAGACGGTGCCTCGTATCACCTGACGACATCCGTCGCCGGCATCGAATCTGACAAGACCGCGCAGTTCGCACTCTATTGATCGGTGGGAACCTTGGGTCTGACGTGCGTTCCCAACTGTGGCGCTTACTCCTGTGAGGCAGGCGCCCATCTGAGACGCTGACCGACCTGCGACGCTGACCAACCTGCGACGCTGACCGACCTGAGACACTAGAAGCATGGCCAAGAAGCCCCCGAAGAAGAATCAGCCGGCGTTCCGTTCCCAGGTGCTCGCCGATGCCCTCGAGAAGCAGGACATGGCTGCTGTCGCCTTTGCGCTGCGCAACGATCACATGGTCGTTCCGCTCATGAAGCCCGGTCAGCCAGACAAGCCAACGGATGCTGGCGAGGTGTGGACGTTCCGGCAGCCGGAGACCGGAAGACTGGCGCTGCTGCTGTTCTCCGACGCGAAGAACAAGCCGGCATCGCTTCCGCCGTTCGTCGGGCTGCAAAACGGACTCTGGCTGCATACCTTCTTGCGCACGCACGGCGAGGCGATCGAGACCGTGTTCTTCGATATCGCCGGACCGCACCCGATGCAGGCCGCGCCGGACGAGATCATGAAGGTGCTCGACCTCGAAATCGAGTGAGCCGGCCGCTGATCCTGATCAGTCTTCATGGGCCGCCCCGGGAGAGGGTGGTGCCGGGTATGGGGGAGTGCCGCAGGCCCACGAGGGCAGGTGCTCTCGGCACTCACGTGTGAACGCTTCGCGATGCCGTGAACTGTGTCTGCTCAGAACGCCGTATCGATCTCGTGGTCGCGCTGCGATCCGCCCGAGCGCTTTGCGAGGGCGAGAGCATTCTGGATGCCGCCCGCTTCCGAATCGACGAGCGTGGTGTAGCCGAGACGGCGCGCCTCAGAGCGACGCTGCTTGCCCGCGACGACCGGGCGGATCTCACCGGCGAGACTGATCTCGCCGAAAGCGGCAAGCGTGTGCGACACCGGCCAGTCTTTGCGGGCGGAAGCGATCGCGATGGCGATTGCCAGGTCTGCCGACGGTTCGGTCAGCCGGACGCCGCCCACTGTCGACACATACACGTCAAAGTCGGAGAGCTTCACCCCCGCCCGCTTTTCGAGCACGGCCAGAAGCATGGAGACCCGGCTGCCGTCGACACCGCTGGTGACACGCCGCGCGTTCGGCGCCGGTGTCGGCACGACGAGAGCCTGGACTTCGACGGGAAGAGCGCGCCTGCCCTCCATCGCGACGGTGACACAGGTGCCAGAGACGGAGGCTCCACGGCTGAGGAAGAGTTTCGATGGGTCGGGCACCTCGGCGATGCCGGCACCGGTCATCTCGAAGCAGCCCACTTCGTCCGTCGGGCCGAACCTGTTCTTGAGCGCGCGAATGAACCGCAGAGCCGTCTGGCGGTCACCCTCGAACTGGCAGACGACGTCGACGAGGTGCTCGAGAAGCCGAGGCCCGGCGATCGTGCCGTCTTTCGTGACGTGCCCGACAAGCAGCAGCGGCAACGAGCGTTCTTTCGCCACCCGAATGAGTGCGGCGGCGACTTCGCGAACCTGGCTGGGCTGGCCCGGGAGCCCGTCGACCGAACTGCTCGCCACCGTCTGCACCGAATCGACGATCAGCAGGTCGGGGTCAACCGATTCGATCTGCCCCAGCACGGTCGCCAAATCGGTCTCGGCCGCGAGGAACAGATTCTCGTCGAGCGCGCCCGTGCGCTCGGCCCTCAGTCGCACCTGGCTGACGGACTCTTCTGCGCTGACGTACAGCACACGCGACTTGGCCCGCGCCGTACGGGCGGCGACCTCGAGCAGCAGCGTTGATTTGCCGACGCCGGGCTCACCCGACACCAGAATCGCGGCACCCGGCACGAGCCCTCCGCCCAGCACGCGGTCGAATTCGGCGATGCCGCTCGGCCAGTGCGAGATCGATGAGGTGGCGACGTCGGTGATCGGGCGCGCCACTCTGTCCGTCGCAACGGATGCGGCTGTCACGCGCTTCTGGATGCCGCTCGATTGACCGGCCTCGACGACCGTGCCCCACTGTTGGCATTCGCCGCAGCGTCCGACCCATTTCGCGGTCTGCCAGCCGCACTCTGTGCACGTGTACGCCGATACGGTTTTCGCCATGAAATGAGCGTACCCGGAGGGTCAGACAACGCCGGTTCAGGATGCTATCAAGCACCGCGTCTTCCCCCGGAATCACGGGCGAAAGACGCCCCCGTGACCACCCGTGGGAACCTCCGGACATCGACCCGCCAAACGGTGCGGCCAAACGGGGGACATCGGAATCCTTGACACCCCCATCTCAAAGGAGGTAGAGCTTAGTCATGGAGGCATTCGAGAAGTGGGAATCTGAGATCCGCGGCTATAGCCGCACGTATCCGACGGTCTTTGCTTCGGCATCGAACGCGCGGCAGGTCGACGAGGCTGGTCGCAGCTACGTTGACTTCTTCGGGGGCGCTGGCGTCCTCAATTTTGGCCATAACAACGAGCGCATGAAGCGCGCGATGATCGAGTTCCTCGAAGCTGATGGCGTCGCCCACAGCCTCGACATGGCGACCACGACCAAGCGCGACTTCCTCGAGAGGTTCGGGCGCACGATCCTCGAGCCGCGCGGCATGACGCACAAGATGCAGTTCATGGGCCCGACGGGGTCGAACGCGGTCGAGGCAGCGCTCAAGCTCGCACGACGTGTGACCGGCCGCCGCAATGTGGTGGCGTTCTCGCACGGGTTCCACGGCATGACGCTTGGGTCGCTCGCCTGCACGGCTAACGACTTCTTCCGTCAGGCCGCGGGAGTGCCGCTCGACTACGTGGAGCGCGAACCGTTCGACACAGCGCCCGGTGGCGGCATCCAGGCGATCGCCGACTACCGTGCCCAGCTGGAGGACCCGTCGAGCGGACGCATCCCGCCCGCCGCTTTCATCGTCGAGGTGATCCAAGCCGAAGGCGGAGTCCACGTCGCGAGCGCCGAATGGCTGCAGGCCGTGCAGCAGCTCGCGCACGATGTCGGAGCGCTGTTCATCATCGACGACATCCAGGTCGGATGCGGTCGAACTGGCAGTTACTTCGGCTTCGACGGGCTGGGGCTCGACCCCGACATCGTGTGTCTGGCTAAGGGCATCGGTGGATACGGGACGCCGCTGGCGATGAACCTCGTCAAGCCGGAGCACGACGCGCACTGGGCACCGGGGGAGCACACCGGCACGTTCCGCGGGCAGGGTCTCTCGTTCGTCGCAGGAACGGTGGCGCTCAGCTACTTCGACGATGACGAGCTCATGAACGAGGTGGCACGCAAGGGCGACATCATGCGCGTTGCCCTCCAGGGCCTCGCCGATGAGTTCCCCGACCGCGACTTCGACGTCCGCGGACGCGGCATGATCCAGGGCCTCGACGTCGGAGACGGCGCGATCGCGAAGAAGGCCGTCGCCCATTGCTTCGAGAACAACATGCTGATCGGCGCCTGCGGCAGCGGGGGACGCGTGCTGAAGCTCATTCCGCCGCTCACGACACCAGACGATGATCTGGCAGAAGGTCTCGACACGCTCGCGAGCGCCGTACGAGCATCCGTCTGACCTGATTCACACACGACAACTGAACACACGAGAAATGCACCCGATACGAACCAGACATGAGGTGGTCTGACTAACAGAAGGAGCCTGACATGAGGCAGCGCGATGACATGACGTTCCCCTTTGACGAATACGAGCGCCGTCTCAGTGAGTTGCGCGCGCGTATGGCGGAACGACTTCTCGATGCGGTGGTCATCAGTGACCCCGAGAATCTGATGTACCTCACCGACTATCAGACGACCGGGTATTCGTTCTTCCAGGCGCTGGTGGTGCCGTTGGATGGCGAGCCGTTCATGATCACGCGCAGCATGGAGGAGTCCAACGTGCACGCGCGCACCTGGGTCGAGCTGACACGGCCGTATCCTGACACGGGAGACGCGATCCAGAGTCTCGTGCAGGCGCTGCGCGAGTTCGGGCTGCACACGAAAGACGTGGGGTATGAGCGCAACAGCTACTACTTCCCCGCCTATCACCAGGACTACATCCATTCCGCCATCACCGAGGGGCGGCTGCTCGACTGCTTCGGCATCGTCGAGCAGGGGCGCATCACGAAGTCTGCGGTTGAGATCGAGGTGATGCGTAAGGCCGCGCACGCCACCGAGGTAGGAATGCAAGCGGGAATGGATGCTGTCGCAGCGGGCGTGAGCGAAAATGACATCGCCGCCGAGATCAGTTCAGCGATGTTCCGCGCGGGTGGTGAGTTTCCCGCCGTCATGCCGTACGTCACCTCCGGTCCGCGCACAATGATCGGGCACGCAACGTGGGAAGGGCGCGTCGTGCAGCCCGGGGAGCACGTCTTCCTCGAGGTGGCCGGATGCTTCCGCCGCTACCACACGGCGATGATGCGCACCGTCGTGCTGGGCGACCTGTCGAAGTCGCTGTTCCGCGCGCAAGAGCGCATGAAGCTCGCGCTCGCCGAGGTGGAAGACGCGATCCGGCCGGGGCTCACGGTGTCTGACGCCGACAACATCGTGCGCAGCATCATCACGGACAACGCCGTTGGTGGACGGCTCGTCACGCGGTCGGGATACTCCATCGGCATCGCGTTCCCGCCCAGCTGGGATGAGGGCTACATCGCGAGCCTCAACCAGGGCGATCCCACGGTACTGCGCGAGGGAATGACCTTCCACATCATTCCGTGGATGTGGGGCGTCGACGGCGACAAGACGATGGGGATCTCCGACACCATCATGGTCACCGAGCGTGGATGCCAGTCGTTCTTCACGCTCGACAAGGACTTTGTCGTCAAGCCGGATGAGACGGCTGTTCAGCTCGCCGATGACGAGCCCGCCCCGACGCCCATCCGACCCGGCGTCGCCTGAGAGGAGAAGAGATGCTTGCAGTGATCGATCCACGGACGGGCAGCACTGTCCGCGAGGTTCCGACCAACGATGCCGCGCAGATCGACGGCATCCTCTCGGCTGCTGCCGAGGCGCAGCCCGACTGGCAGGCGCTCGGCTATGACGGGCGGGCACGGGTGCTGCACGCTGTCGCGGCGTACTTGCGCGAGCACGTCGACGAGCTGGCGCCGCTCATGACCGAAGAGATGGGCAAGCCCAAGAAGGAAGCTCTCGGGGAGGTCGAGAAAGCGGCGTGGTGTGCGGAGCACTACGCCGACAACGCGGAAAGCTACCTTGCGCCGCAGACCATCGCCTCGGATGCCACGCAGAGCTACGTGCAGCATTTGCCGCTCGGCACCGTCCTCGGCATCCTGCCCTGGAACGCACCGTTCTGGCTGGCGCTGCGGTTTGCCGCCCCGGCGCTCATGGCGGGCAATACGGCGATCATGAAGCCCGACCCGCACGTGCCCGGCTGTGCGCAGGCGATCGAGGAGGTCTTCGTGCAGGCTGGAGCCCCGCGCGGGGTCTTCCAATGTCTTTACGTCGAGACTCCCGATGTCGCCGCCGTGATCCGCGACCGCCGCGTTCACGCCGTGTCATTCACCGGCTCGGACAGGGGTGGATCGGCGGTCGCAAGCATCGCCGCGAGCGAGATCAAGCCGGCCGTCCTGGAGCTTGGCGGATCCGACCCGAGCATCGTCCTCGCCGACGCCGACCTCGATGCAGCGGCCGACACAATTACGCTCTCCCGCATTATCAACGCGGGGCAGTCGTGCATCGCGGCGAAGCGCATCATCATTGAGGATGCTGTCTACGACACGTTCGTCGAGAAGCTGCGTGAACGTCTTGCCGCGCTGACAGTCGGCGATCCGCGTGAGCTGAGTACCGATGTGGGGCCGATCGCCCGCGATGACCTCAGGCAGAACCTGCACCGTCAGGTGACGGAGACCGTGGCTGCGGGTGCCCGGTGCCTCCTCGGCGGCGAGATGCCGGAGGGAGACGGCTTCTTCTACCCGGTCACGCTGCTGGCGGATGTCACCAACGACATGGTCGCCGGGTGCGAAGAGACATTCGGGCCCATCATGGTCACGATGACGGCGACGGATGCTGAGGATGCCCTCGCGAAGGCGAATGACACCGAGTACGGGCTCGCCGCGAGTGTGTGGTCGACGCGCGAGCGGGGGGAAGAGCTGGCCGCGCGCATCCATGCGGGACAGGTCTCCGTCAACGGAATCGTGAAGACGGATCCTCGCCTGCCCAGCGGCGGGATCAAGCGTTCGGGGTACGGCCGGGAGCTGGGCCCTCACGGCATCCATGAATTCGTGAACGCCCAGCAGGTCTGGGTCGGTCCCAAGCAGGGCTGATACTGCACATCTGAGGGCGCGCGTCTGAGATCGCGCGCCCGAAATCGTCCACGAAGAAACGCTGGCCGATCGCACTGTCATCGTGCGGTCGGCCAGCGTTCTGTGCCGCCTGCCGTGAGCGGGACCGTTCACGTCCCGACCGCCGTGGCGGAGGGCTATGCGCGTCCTGTTATTGACGGATGTATTCCACTTGTGTCATGATATTTCCGTTCAACCATTCCACTTGTGTCATAACTGGGCTCGAACCCATGAGGCCACAAGAGGAGACGACGGGAGACAGTGATGAAACTGGAGCATCTTCTGCTGGGCCTCATCGGGGAGCATCCGGCAACCGGGTACGACATCAAGAAGTTTCTTGATGTGCACGGGCGCTTTCTGCGCTCGAACACCACGATGAGCCAGGTGTACCGCAGCCTGTCCACCATGACCGAGCGCGGTTGGGTCGCGTTTACCGTCGACACGCGCCCCGGGGCGCAAGACGCGAAGATCTATCGGGCGACGCCCGAGGGCATGACCGTCTTCCTCGACTGGCTTACCGGACCCTACGTGCCGCCGTCGCGGTTTCAGGAACCCGAGTTCACGGCGCGCCTCAGCTTCGCCGGGTTCATGACGCGCGAGCAGCTCATCGACCTCATCGACGTCGAGATCACCGCGCGCCGCGACCAGGTCGCCCGCTACCGATTCCGCGACCGCACGCTCAACGTCGACCCGGCCGTCGACTTCGACAGGGAGTTCGCGTCTGCACTTGGAGAGCGCCTGCACCAGTGGGGAGCGCGCCAGATTGACGACTACATCGAGACGCTTGATGCCCTGCGCGCCGACATTCTCGACGACAAGATCATTACGCCGGATGCTGTCAGCGGGACGAGCCTCGAGGAGGCGAACCGATAATGCGCGCCATCATGGTGATGTTCGACAGCCTCAATCGGCACATGCTGCCGCCGTACGGCTCAGACGAGATCATCGCTCCCAACTTCACCCGGCTCGCCGAGCGCACCGTCGCCCTCGAGAACTTCTATGCAGGCTCGATGCCCTGCATGCCGGCGCGGCGTGAGATCCACACCGGGCGCTACAACTTTCTGCACCGCAGCTGGGGCCCGCTCGAACCCTTCGATGACTCGATGCCTGAGCTTCTGAAGCAGGCCGGTGTGCATACGCATCTCGCCAGCGACCATCCGCACTACTGGGAGGACGGCGGCGCCACCTACCACCCGCGGTATTCCACGTGGGAGTTCTTCCGTGGTCAAGAGGGCGACCCGTGGAAGGGCGTCGTCGATGCGGCACCGGTTGACGGGTTCAAGGGCGCCATCATGCGTCAGGATGCGATCAACCGTGGCTACCTTCAGCGCGAGGCCCACCATCCGCAGACGCAGACGTTCGACGCGGGCCTGCACTTCATCGAGTCGAATCTCGACGCCGACCAGTGGTTCGTGCAGATCGAGTGCTTCGACCCGCACGAGCCGTTCTTCAGCTACGACGAATACAAGAAGCTGTATCCGCACACGTATGACGGCCCGGAGTTTGACTGGCCGCCGTACGCGAAGGTTACGGAGTCTGAGGCGCAGCAGGAGCACGCACGTGCCGAGTACAAGGCGCTCGTGTCGATGTGCGACCGCTCCCTCGGGCGTGTTCTCGACATGATGGATGAGAACAATCTCTGGGACGACACCCTGCTGATCGTCAACACCGATCACGGCTTCCTGCTCGGCGAACACGGCTGGTGGGCGAAGTCGGTGCAGCCCTGGTTCAACGAGCTCGTGCACCTGCCCGCGTTCATCTGGGATCCGCGCACGCGCGCTGCCGGCACCCGCGACGACGCGCTCGTGCAGACGATCGACATCGCACCGACGCTTCTCGAGTTCTTCGCGGTCGACCGCACTCCCGACATGCTCGGCACTCCGATCAGCACGTCGCGTGCCAGCATCCCAAACCCCACGTCGGGCACCAGCATCCCGAACCCCACGGATGCTGTGAACAGCACGGATGCTGCAGGCAATGCGGATGCTGCGGGTCGCACGGCTGCCTCTGAGCCTGACCCCGATCGAGATCGGACACCGCGTCCAAACGTTCGCGAGGGCGCGCTCTTCGGGATTCACGGCGGCCACGTCAACGTCACGGATGGTCGCTTCGTCTACATGCGCGCGTGTGCCACCCCCGCGAACGAACCGCTTGAGGAGTTCACGCTGATGCCGACGCACATGCGCGGCAGATTCGCCCCGAACGAGTTCGCCGATATGGAACTCGCGGAGCCCTTCAGCTTCACCAAGGGCATCCGCACACTCCGGCTCACCGGGCGCTCGCAGCTCAATCCATACATCTTTGGCACACTGCTCTTCGACCTGCAGGACGACCCGGCGCAGGAGCATCCGCTCGACGACCCGGACGAAGAGCTGAGGATGCTGCGACTGCTCGCTCGGCTCTTGCGCGAGAACGATGCGCCGGCGAGTCAGTTCGAGCGCCTCGGCGTCCCGATCGACGGCGAGCCTGGGCCGGAACACCTCCTCGTCGCAGAGCAGAGCGCTCTCGCCGCCGCAGCCGCCGCACCCCTGCCGCCGCTGGCATCGTTCCCCGCCGGTGAGCGGAGCCTGGCCACCCCGGTCGCCGAACTGCTGGCCGACCAGCGGGCGCGCACGATCCTCGACACGTATGTCCCCGCGCTCACCCAGAGCGAGCTGCTCGGCATGCTCGGGTCGACGACGCTTTACGAGCTCGCGGCCACCACCGCTTTGCCCGCGCCCGTCCTTCGTCAGATCGCCGAGCATCTCGCCCGGCTCTGACGCCCGGATGCTGCCGGGCAGCGCCCCGGCAGCATCCTCACCCCATCCATCCCGCTACGCATACGTCATTTCCCGTCCGGTCGATACCACCGATCTCCGGGCTCCCAATCACCGTCGATTACTGGAGAACCCATGTCACACTCACCCACGCCAGCGCCGAGCGACGCACAGACGACGGCGGACCGCTCCCAGTTGGCGGCCCGCGTTCCGCACCGCTGGAGAAATCTGGCGACGCTGACCGGTGTCACCGTGGTGGACAACGCCGAAGCAGGACTCACCTCAACGCTGTTTCCCACTATTGCTCGAGCACTCGGCCTCGACAACGGGCACCTCGGCATCCTCGCCGCCGTCGGCCGCCTTGTTTCGGTCCCGTTCGGGCCCGCGTGGGTGTGGGTGGCATCGAAGACATCGCGCCGCTTCGCACTCGTGCTGACAACTGTGTTCGCCGGTGCCTTCGGGATCGCCGCTGGGTTCGCGCAGAACTTCACCGTTCTGCTGATCTTCAACACGCTCATGGCTGCAGCGCTCATCGGCGGGCAGCCCATCTCGAACGCTGTCATCTCCGACTCATTCGACGATCGCAGCCGGGGCAAGGCCGTCGGGATGTTCTACGGCTCAATGTCGCTTCTGACCGCGGTGCTCGGGCCACTGATCGCGCAACTGTCGAACTTCTCCGACGGCTGGCGGTGGGGGATGTGGTCGCTCGGCGGCATCTGCATGCTGGCAGCCGTCGGCGTCTTGGTGTTCTTCAGGGATCCTGGCGTGGGAGCATCTGAGACGCAGCTCGTGGACATGAGTGCCGCTGAGCGGGACAAAGCGCGTCCCAGCATCCGGTCGGTTCTCGCTCTTTTCACGGTGCCGAGCTTTGCGATCATGCTGGTATCTCGGCTGCTTTCCGGCCACCTGCTGATCGTGGTGTTCGGCCTGCAGTTCCTGGTCACCGAGCGCGGTTTCTCGAACGCCGTCGCGTCGCTCGTGCTGTTCCCCTTCGGAGTCGGGTACTTTCTGGGCACGTTCGGTGGTGGGTTCGCGACGAGTTGGCTCGATCGGGTGTTTCCGGCGCGCGGACGTGTAGCGTTTCTGCAGGTCGCGCAGATCCTGTTTGCGGTCATCGCGTTCTTCGGCACACAGTTCGACTACGGCAACATCGGCATCTATGGGGTCTTCTGGGGCCTGATGGGGCTGGCGCAGGGGCTCAATCCGGGCGTCAACCGGCCTATCGTCATGTCTGTCACGCTTCCGGAGCTGCGTGGCCAGGCGTTTGCCATCTTCATCACGATCTTTGAAGCGATCGGGTGGGCGATCTTCACGCTCTCGGCGGGCGTTCTGGCCGACGCATTCAGCATCCAGACGGTGTTTCTGTGGGTTCTCGTGATTCTGATGATTGTGAACGGCATCGTGATTACGGCGTTGTATGTGACGTATCCACGTGACGTGCGGCGTGTCGATGAGACCTTGGATGCACGGCGAGACGCGGCTGTGTCATAGCGCGGTTTGTCGATGGAGAGAGGCGGGATGCTGGTAGAGCTGGCGTCCCGCCTCTGCACGCCGTCGTGTGCAGGATGGCGAAGATGCGTCGATTAACGCTGTGGCGTGGGAATCATCTACACTTGTCCGCGGTGACGTGTCCGAGCGGCCGAAGGTGCGACTCTCGAAAAGTCGTGTGGAGTGACCCTCCACCGTGGGTTCAAATCCCACCGTCACCGCCAGATAGAAGGCCCCGAGATTCCTGAGAAATCAAGGATTTCGGGGCCTTTGTCATGTTTCCGCCAGGTCCAGCAGTAACGCAGCGGTAACAGAAGCCACGCAAGCCGTCAGTCGTCGTCCTCGTTTTCGAGGTCCTCCAGCACCTCGAACGGCGACTCGACGTCGCCACGCCAGGCCTCCAGGCCCTCGCGCACGGCGAGCACCGCCACGACCAGCGCCGCGACCGAGTCCGCCCACCACCAGCCGAACAGGCTATTGAGGACCAGACCGACGAACACCGCACCGGAGAGGTAGATGCACAGGATGAGCTGCTTGGCGTCGGCCATCACGCTCTTGGAGCTCAACTCTCGCCCGGTGCGGACCTCGAACCAGGCCAGCAGCGGCATGACGACCAGGCTCAGCCCGGTGATGCCGAGGCCCAGAGGGCTACGGTCAGGGCCTTCTTGGCCGATCAAGGCCAGCACCGCATCGACCGAGACATAGGCCGCCAGAGCGAAGAAGGCGATGCCGATGGCCTTGACAGTGACCTTCTCCCAACGCTCTGGGTCCTTCCTCGTGAACTGCCAGGCGATGGCCGCGGCCGAGAGCACCTCGACCACCGAGTCGAGCCCGAAGCCGATGAGCGCCGCGGACGAGGCGAGGACGCCCGCCCAGACGGCGACGATGGCCTCGATGACGTTGTAGGTGATCGTGAAGCCGACGATGAAGCGGACGCGTCGGTGCAGGGTCGCGCGGCGCGCGGTGGTCGGAGCCTCGTTCACGCCTCCACCTCCGTTCCGCAGCAGCCTGGCACCGAGCACGCAGGGTCGATGCACGGCGCGTCCTCGTCCACCGCGAGCGTGACGTCGATCAGGGCCGTCAGTGCCGCCGCGAGGTGCGGGTCGGCGATCTCGTAGCGCGTCTGGCGGCCCTCGGGCTCGGCGACGACGATCCCGCAGTCGCGCAGGCAGGTCAGGTGGTTGGACACGTTCGAGCGGGTGAGCTCCAGCTCGCGCGAGAGCACGGCCGGGTAGCTCGGGCCGTCGAGCAGGGTCATGAGGATCTTGGAGCGCGTCGGGTCGGCCATGGCGCGGCCGAGCCGGTTCATGACGTCGAGGCGTGAAGCAATAGTCAGCATACGATGACTATACAGTGTCAGCTGACCAATCGTCCAGTGGTGCGGGCTGCCGCACGCGCTCCGCGCCCTTGCCCTCGGGAGGCGTGGTCACCGCTTGCGCCAGCTCGGCCACTTCGGCATCCCAGAGACCCTCCACGTCCCCACAAGGCCAGCGACCCAGCGGACGGACGCGAAGAGCCCGTAGCCCGCCCCGGCGAGGCCCACGGCGACCACGAGCCAGCGCCCGACGCCGAGCCACACGCTCCCGTCCACGTCCAGCGCCCACTGAGCGCCCACGATGAGCCCAGCGATACCCATCCAAAGCCCGGCGACGACCACGACCACCGGCAGGAGGGCGAGGCACATCGCCGCGGCCGCCGACCAGAGCTGACGCGCTTCCAGCTTCGCCGTCGCCGCGATGATCCGCTCGGCCCGTTCGTTCGACGCATCGAGGTTCGCGGTCATCGTGGCCGAGGCCTCCCCGGCGACCTGCTCGACGGCCTTCTCGACCCGTTCCTCGGTGCGCTTCCCGATCCGCTGCACCGCGCCGCCGACCTGGCTCACGAGCTTCTGGTTCGCCGCGGCCTGCGCCTTGAGCCCCTCAATCGCCGAGGCCGTAGCCGCGTGATTCCTCTGCGCCTCCGCGACCAAGCTCTGCGACGCGGCGTTCAAGCGCTTCCCGTCGAGACTCTGCGCGAACTCGCTGAGCGTGCTCTCGATCTCGCTCAGTCTGCTCTCGACGCTCGCGGTCTGCGGCGACGTGCTCTCGGACGGCCGCGAGGTCGATACCCGCTCGATCCGCTCCAGCGCGTCCCTGACTGCCTGCCTCGTGCTCTGCTGCTCGGCGATCAGGGTCGCGACCCTCCCGCTCAGCTCCAGCATGGCCTCGGCGGGGCTCTTCGTGCTCGACATGCTCAGTCTCCTGACTCTCTATCGTCGTGTTGTACGTGGGCTCGATGACCTCGAAATCCCACTCGTCCTCGGCTTCCGCGACCGGGAGCTGCTGCGCCTGGACGCGTTGGAGGTTCGCCGCGAGATCGGCGTCGATGCTCTTCGCCGTCCACCGGGAGCCCAGGTCGCGAGCCCTGGCCTTGCGCTCCTCGCCCTGCTCGTCGGTGAATCGGTACGACACACCAGTGCGACCGCGGTAGACGATCTCGACGCCCTCGGCGTCGGCCCGGGCCTTCCAGTCCTCGCGGCTGGTCGAGTCGCTCAGAGAGCGGTCCAGACGCTCGGCGAGGTCGTCCTTCCAGACGTACTCGCCGCCGGCCCTCTGCCTGATCTCCTCCGGCGTGCGCCGGATCGAGCGGTCCCGCTCGGCCATGAGCGCCGCGTTGTCGCGGCCGTGCTCCAGCGAGACCGCATCGACCGTGCGGCGCAGCGTGTTGATGTTCTTCGCGCTGTGTGCCGCCCGTTCGCGCTGCGCCCGGTCTCCGGGTGCACGGCGTTGATGTAGATGTGCGTGTGCACCTTGCCGACCCCATCGGAACCCAAGCCGTCGTTCTGCGTCGCCATGACGACCTGATGGCCGTCGCGGATCAGCTCGGCAACCTCCCGGGACTGCTCGTGCGCCCTGCGGATCGCCTCGGGATCGTTCGGGTCGTACGAGAGCACGATGTGCACGGCCTGCACATACGCGCCCTCGGTAGCCTCTCGGCCGCTCTCGTCGAGCCGTGACCGCGTGCCGTCCTTGCCGAAGCGCTGGCGCACGGACCGCCACTCCGCGGCGGCGGTTTCGGGCGCGCAGTCGATGCCATCCAAGTACCACGAGCGCGGCTTGTCGGAGCCGTCGTGCGCCGTCCCCGTGGTGAGGTAGCGGATGCCGCCGGAGGCGTTCCGCGAGCTGCGAGGCGGTGGCGCGGCTACCACGGCGACACCTCCCGCACGCGCTCCGCGAGCGCCCCGAGGTCGTCGAGCCCGCGAGCCAGATCGGCGCGCAGCTCGTCGAGCTGATCGGGCTCCGGCACCTGCCAGGACTGGTAGGCGTCGCGGGTCAGCCGGTACAGGTTCCCGACACCTCGATTCAGCTCCGCGCGGATGCCACCGAGGGCGGCGAGCAGCGCCCGGTAGGCGTCCGGATCGACCGCTGCGTGGACGACCGGCGCAGGCACCGGCGCACCGTCGATCAGCCGTCGCACGGCCTCGGCAGCAGAGCAGCCGGAGGCCTCCCGCAGCGCCTCGACCTTCTCGCGCTGCTCGTCGGTCATCGGCACGCGGAGCTTCCCGGAGAACTGCTTCGGCCGCCCCAACGGCTTCGCCGTAGGGGTCTGCCTCGCAGCTGTATGGTCCCGGTCAGCAACGTAACGAACCAACCCTTCCGGCCCCGGAAACTCGCTCCGCTCGTTCCCGTTGCCGTCAGGGACGGGGGCACCCACTCCACTCGCTACGCTCGCTCCGTGGGCCCCGCCCCCTTGGTTCAACCTGCTCAGATCAGGCACGCTCATGCCGCACCTCCTGCGACCAGCATCGGCGGCTCGTTGAAGACGATGCCGCGCGCGGCCAGGGCCGCGGTGCTGTCGTCGAGATGACGCTGCGCCGAGGTCACGAGCCCGGCGTCCGGCGACCGCACCGCGACGACATCGAGCACCGTGTCGAGTGCCTCGGCGTGCGTCAGCTCGACCTCGGTCTCGGTCTTGTCGTAGCCGAGCATCATCCATTCGGGCCGCGACACGGTGCCGTCGCGACCAGGAACGCGGATGCAGCGCTGATAGGGCGCGACCTCCCCGACATTGCTGATCGAGTAGTGCGGCTCGCCGTCGATCTTCCGCGCCTCGATCATGAGAGTGATCCGGCGCACGAGCTGATCGAGGGAGTCATCCGTCGAGCGCTTCCCTGGGATGAAGAAGCCGAACTCGACCGGATCGACGGCCACGGCGATGAGGATCAGCCGCGGGGCCGCATCCGGCTTGTTGTAGTAGCGGGCCGAGATCGGCCCACCCTGCCGAGGGTCGAGCAGCTGGAGGAAGTCAGACCACTCCATGACCCGCGAGCTGGGCTCGTTCATCATGAAGATCGGCTCGCCGTTGTATGCGTCCGGCCCGTTCTTCGCAGTGGCGCGGAACACCGCCCACCCGAGACGAGCCGACAGCTCGGCAGCAACCGACTCGACCAGGTAGCTCTTACCCTGATCGCTCGCGCCCATCGCCCAGATGACCGTCTTCTGAAAGACCCCGGCCCGGAGCTTCTCAACCTCCAGCATCATGTCCCGCTTCGCGCGGACCTTGAACGCCAGATTGACCTTCGTCTCGTTCCGCGTGTACACGTCCATGAGCGTCTTGTCCCGCAGGAGGTCCAGTTCGTCGACCTCGCCGTCAAGCACCTTCTGCACGAGCGCGTCGCCCAGCTCGGCCCACTCCTTCATCGGGATCGCAGCCTTGCGACCAATCACGGCACGGCGAGCCCAGGCGTCGCGGTGCTCGGCCTCGATCTCGGCGTATGCCTTCCCGCGAAGCGTGACGACCTCCTCGACGCCGTACTGGTACTTGTCCGGGTCCTTCGCGTGGATCAGGTACGCCTGCGCGTTCTCGATCCGGCCGCCACGAGGCGGGCCCTTCACGACGCTCTTGTCCCAGCCGAAGACCTGATCCATCGCGGCGCACTGCAGCTTGCCCTCGACCTTGCGCCCGGCGCTCTGCTGGAGCACCCCGTGCACGTGATCGTCCTTCGGGCACCCGTCCGCCAGGACGTCCTTGCCGTGCTTGACGATCCAGAGCCCTTGGCAGTCACCGCCAGCAGCCTCGTACCGGCGCAAGGCCTCCTCGCCGATCGCTCGCACGTCGCCGAGGAGAATCAGTGCCACGTCCCAGCCCGGCCAGAACTCCGGCTTCAGCTGCTGCGTGAACGTCACGTAGGCGGGAGGCTTCCGACCACTGGGGCCGCTCGTCTTCTTCGTTGCGGCGTTCATCGCGACCACCGCTCGGAGTGCGCGCCATTACGAGGGCGGCGCATCAAATGGCGCGCGTAATGGCGCGCGTCGGAAGCCCTGCTGAGGCCGCTGAGACGGGCGTCAGAACGCCTCGCGGAACGGCTCTGAAACCACTGCTGACCAGGCATGTTGTAGCGCGGGGGGCTATCGGCAAGCTTGAGCCCCCCGCGCGTTGGAATACATGCTGCGCGCCATTTGGTGGCAGAAGTGGAGGAACTCTGAACCGGGTGCGACACGCCGCAATGCGCACAGGTGCACACGTCGAAGGCTCCGCGCGGGCTTCGCCCGCTTGGGGTCAGGGGGAGGGAAGTCGGGGGATCGTGAAGAGCATCCATCAGCGCACCTCCTCGGAGGTGCTGCGGCGCTCCTGGCTCAGCAGCCAGGCCTCGACGGCCTCGGGGCGGTAGCGAACCGAACGACCGACACGAATGAACTTCGGGCCCTTACCCGTGATCCGCCATTCATCGACGGTGCGACGCTTGGTGCCGAGGCGCTCAGCGAGGGTGTCGGCGGTGATGAGCGAGTCGAGCAGCGACGAGCTGACGGGGGCGGTGGTCTTGGCGGACATGTGCGATACCTCCTCGCAGTCCAGACGGCATGAGCCGTCCATCTCTGCGGGGAGACCGTCGCCTTGTGCATCTCAGCACGTGACGCCACGAGCCGCCGACCAGCGGCTCACATCATCCTCGTCGCGGTGGAGGTTCCACCACTTCCCCTTGTCATTGTCTTCGGGGCGTCCAGTTGTCTGTGACCAGCGTACCACGGTAAACTCACATTTGCACACGGTTGAATCGACCCACAGATTCGACTCGTATACGAGCGGAAGCGGAGCATCATGGGCAGCGCGTACAGCTACGACACCAAGAGCGGGAAGCGCTGGGAGGCCCGTTACCGCAAGCCCGACGGCAAGACGGCTCGCAAGGGAGGGTTCGCACGCAAACGCGACGCCGAGGCTTACATCGCCAGCGTCGAGGTCTCAAAGCTCCAGGGGTCCTACATCGCGCCGAGCGATGCCCAGGCGACCATCGGCGCGCTCGGGGCTGACTGGCTCGCTGCGCACAAGACGGCGGTTAAGCCCTCGACCTACCACTCGGACGAGAGCGCATGGCGCATTCACGTCGAGCCGAAGTGGGGAGAGCGCCGGGTAGGGTCGATCCGGCACACCGAGATCAGCGCCTGGGTCGCTGAGCTGAGCGATTCGAAGTCTCCCACTACGGTCAAGCGCGTACATGGCGTGCTCGCGTCCATTCTTGACGGCGCGGTGCGCGACCGGCGCATCTCGGCGAATCCGGCTCGCGACGTGAAAACCCCACGGAAGACCTCGAAGCCGAGGGCCTACCTGACGCACCGGCAGGTCGAGCGCCTGGCGCTGGCTTCTCGATACCCCGACTTCATCCGGTTCCTCTCCTATACGGGTCTGCGATGGGGCGAGGCCGCGGGATTGCGAGTGAAGCACGTGGACGTCAAGCGCCGCCGCGTCCAGGTCGAGGAGAACGCCGTCATCGTCAATGGGCGGTTCCAGGTCGGCACGCCGAAGACGCACGAGCGGCGCGCGGTGCCCTACCCGGCCTTCCTCGATGACGCCATCAAGAGCGCGACCAAGGGCAAGAGCGGCGACGCGATCCTCTGGCCCGCGGACGAGGGCGGCTATCTCCGGCCCGGCAACGCTCAGTCGGGATGGTTCACTGGCGCGGTCAAGCGAGTGAGGGCTGAGGACGCGAAGGCAGTCGCCGAGGCGAAGGCCAAGAAGCAGCCCGAGCCGCCCGTCATGCCGAAGGTCACGCCCCACGACCTCCGCCACACCGCGGCGTCGCTTGCGATCAGCGCCGGGGCCAACGTCAAGGCAGTGCAACGGATGCTCGGGCATGCCTCCGCTGCGATGACCCTCGACACCTACACCGACCTGTTCGACGACGACCTCGACACGGTGGCCGACGCGCTCGACGCCGCTCGGACTGAGCAGCTCCAGCGGTAACGCAGCGGTAACGGAATACCTGCGAGGGGCTGTTTCCAGGTGTGAGCAGATGTGCCCAGGTCGGCGTGATTACGCGGAATTCCGGGCTCTGCCCAATGCTGGCCTCGCGCACGATGTGGGTTCAAATCCCACCGTCACCGCCAAATCGAAAGCCCCCGCGATCCCTTCTCGTTACCGGAATCGTGGGGGTTTCACTTTTGCCCGGGTTGGCCTTGCGCTAGCGAGGTGCACATAAGTGAATTGGCGCATGCTTGATCGAGGGCCTGCCCGACGGCGTCGAGGACCTCGTCGAACGGTTCGGCGCAGACGTCGAGGGTCATGTTTGCTGACGCGTGTCCGAGTAACCGTCGTACGACTGTGAAGTTCGCGTCTGCGCAGCTGCGATCACGGGAGCGAGCGCCACGTTCGTTGGCATAAGTGCGATTGACTATTGCGCTGAACCACTCACCGCGCTTCTTGTCGTGACGTAACCAGGTCCAACCTGTCCGTGGCTCGTTCTGCCCTGGGTAGAACTCGTTCACTCCCGCAATCTGTCGGAAGACACTTATGAGGAGGCAATAGACCAGATGACTGATTTTGCAGAAATTGACGGCGTCCGGATCCCTTACGAAATAGCTGGGGCTGGTCCGGGTTTGATCCTGGTACACGGTACCGGGCCGGGTGGTGGCATGGTTTTCGGTCATTTGCTCGACGTGTTCGCCGAGTCCTTTCGGGTGGTGGTGCCAGATTTGTCGGGTTCACCGACGGTTGACGATAGTGGCGTCGCGTTGACAGTCGAGCTGCTGTCGGACCAAGTGGTAAGCGTGGCGGACGCGGCGGGTCTCGCCGAGTTCACTGTGGTCGGATTCTCGTTGGGTGGGCCCGTGGCTGTGGCGACCGCGGCGCGTACGCCAGAACGCGTCAGCGCCCTGGTCGCTGCTGCCGGCTGGTTGCGGACCGCTGACGATCCCTATTTGTCGCTGCTTTACGATGTGTGGCAACAGACAGCGTCCGACCCGGACACATTCGGTAGATTCTCGACGCTGACCGGTTTCAGCCCGTCTCACCTCGCCTCGCTCTCTCCCAAGGAGGTTGAGGTGCTGGTCCCGAACCTCGCGCCGAATCCGGACTTGATGCGCCAGATCGCTCTCGGTGCCCGAATCGATGTCTCTTCGTACGCGGCCGTCGTCTCTTCACCGACGCTCGCCATCGTCGGTTCGCACGACGCCACTATTCCTCGTCATGCTGTCGAGCGGCTGGCAGATGCCATCGACGGCAGCTGCTTGGAAACGCTCGACAGCGGGCACGTGATGACGTTCGAGAGGCCCCAGGAGTTTGCGCGCCTCGTCACGAGGTTCACATCGGGGCGGTCTGACCCGAGGTGAGCGATCGTCGGGTGCCGCCGATCGTTGTCCTTACGCTGTCATCAGCGATCGCGACGCTCAACTTCACGATCATCTACCTTCCTCTGGGTCCAAACTGCCTTCGGCTCCACGCTCGCCGATACGCAAAGGGGCCACAACTCACGCTGTCGCGTATGGAAGCTATCTGCTTATCGGGGCCGCGTCGCTATTTCATCGTAGGCTGGTAGGCGCAAGTTCCGCATTCAAAATCATTACGCCATCTACTAGCTGTGCTCTTAGCTAGTCGCGTGAGGCAAGGCCTCAGCGTTGACGCGCTCCTCCCTTCGGTCTTGGAGCTTCTGCCTCAGATGCATCCGGGAAGTGTCGAGAAGCGCCGTGTGCTTTCGATCTGGGCTGCTGGCTCAGGCGGACTGATCGCGGGGACGCAGCTCATTGGTGCCGTGACTGACCTCAGAGGCTGGCGCGGGGTAATGTGGGTCAATCTTTCGCTCACGCTAATCGGACTCTTACTCGCGCGCTCATCGAGCACACAGGTGCGCTTCCCACGGGATTGGAGCACGAACTAGACCGGATTTGCGTGCGGATCGGTGCGGTCTTTGCGACAATGCAGCTTGAGCAACTCTTAAGATTGGAAGCTTATATCGCGGCCCCCGCAAATGCATACACCCGGTCAGAGCTGTCGCTCAGCAACCCGAACTGATCTCGTGAGGGTAGAGCCGCGGACGAGAAAAGACCGTGAGCCCGGCCCATTCGCAATTGTCGAGATCCTTCATACAAAACTCCGGGACGCTGCGTCCTCTGCAGGCCCGATCCAGCTCTCGCGCCGACGACTGCAGTGGGAGAGGGCAACGCGGATAGGCTGGTTTCATGAGAACAGGGGGATCGGGCCGAGCTGACCAGCTAGGTACCTTCTTGCGCGCGTATCGTGAGCGTCTCCCCGGAACCGTGAGAACCCAAATCAGGACGCCGGGTCTTCGCAGAGAAGATGTCGCGGTGGCGAGCAACATCTCTGTCGACTACTACACCCGCCTCGAACAGGGCAGAGCAGCATCCATGCCCTCCGCCGGCGTCGTCGATTCTCTCGCCCAGACGCTCGAACTCAACGAGACGGAGCGCGCCCACCTGCACCGGCTCACCGGACGCGCCGCACCTGAACCGACCGGAAGCGAAGATGCTTCCTCTGCGCTCTTGTTCTTCTTGGAGCGCCTAGAGGACACGCCCGCGCAGGTCATGAGCGACCTCGGTGCTGTACTTGCGCAAAACGATGCTGCCGATGCCATTTTCCCATGGGTCGTGGAGCATGGGCTACAGCGCGCGAATGTTTACGAGCACTGGTTCTGCCACGAGGAGGTGCGTGCCGAGTTTCCCGAGGGACACCGAGCCGCATACTCAGAGGCTCAGGCGGGTGAGCTTCGCGTGGCCATCGCGCGACGGCAGCTTGCCGGTGACGCCCGAGGTCGCAGGTTCGTGGAAGACCTTTTTGAACGAAGCTCCGAGTTCCGCCGAGCTTGGGACGCCCAACAGGTTCACGACGGCCGGGACAAGCGCATCTGGATTCCGGCGACAAGCGGCTCGGCGCTCGAAGCTCATGTCACGGTGGACGAACATACAAGTCAGAGACTCATCGCGTTCGAAGGCCTTGCGGACGAATCGCGCTGAGTCCTCATGCGAAAGCCGTATCCACACCAATCATCGAATGTCGGTCGGCCGACGATCGAGAGGGTCACGAGTGGTGCGGGTCCTCTACGTTGTGTGGCGGCGACGAAATTCGAGCTTGATTGCATGAGGAAGGAGATGGCCGTCTTCGCTGTGAGTGGCGATACGTTGGTCAGGTCAATGACAGCACTGGCGCCGTTGAGGGCGTTATCCAGGCCTCAGGTGATGGCGCCGTCGGACCCTCGTTAACGGCTCAGGATGACCGTATAGTGGTCAGCCTTTCGGGAAGCATCAAGAGCATGTCTGCCGACTATTTCGGCGCCTCTAGTCACCGCGATTATCATTTCATAGTCACGCTCCCTTGACCTCCACGCTAGTTCGCTTCACCCTCTCCAGTAATCTCGACAATCGCCCTCCATGTGGACGGGTTGTCGATGGCAGTGAGCATGTAGTGGGCGAGGTCGGCTCGAGGGACGGACCTCATGTTCGGCAGGGAACCGTCGATCGCCGTTCGATATCGGCCCGTGCCGGGCGCATTGGTCAGCATGGGCGGTCGTACGATCGTCCAACGGGCCTCTTCATCACGCAACGCAGCTTCCATGCGTCTCATGTCGGCGTAACCATGCCGGTAGAGCCTCTGAATGATCAGGCGGGTGACGAGCTTCTGCGGCAACGGCATGTCTGCCGGGGCGTCGAGGCCGGCTGATGACAGGCACACTAGTCTGCGTTCGGGTTTGGTGCCCATTGCGGTGAGAGCGTTGACGGTTCCTCGGGAATAGACCGTGGTGGGGTGGCGCCTGTCCGTGCTTCCGAGGCAGGACAGCAGAGTGTCGTGTTCGGCTGCGATGTCCTGCCAGGGGCCGGGTTCGAGGACGTCGCCTTGGACGAGAGTCACGGCATCGTCCGAGGCGTGAACGTTCGCTGGTGTGCGAGCGATCACCGTAACGTCATATCCGGCAGCAACGGCTTGATCTAGCAATGCTGCTCCGGTGCCGCCCGTAGCTCCGAGCATGAGGAGTTTCATTGCTTCCCCCCAGCTAGTGCTTCCAGGACCGTCGCCGCAAGGGCCTCGTGTGCCGTGGCGCTGGGATGCAGCCCGTCGTCGGCGAGAGCGTCTGGATCGGCCGTATCCACGACCATCGAGCTGTCGATGACCAAATCGTCGACTGTGGGCAGTGTGCGGGTGAGTTCGTTCAGGTCGTCGTTGTTCCAGCTGATGCCGGAGCCAGCGAAGAATGGGAACCGGGCGATGCGCTCTTCATCGACCGGAGTTGGCGTCAGCCACACCCATCTGGCGTCGCCGTTCGGGACTGCTCGTGTACGCAGTTCCGTGAGGTTGCGCTTGGTTTCCTCGGGACTGACGAGGAGCGGCCCGTCGGGGGCAGCGAGTCGTTGTGAGTCGTTGGTGCCGAGCATGCAGAACACCAGGTTGGGTGCCAGGCGTCGGATTGCCGGCAGTATCGCGAGGGTCTGGGTCGTGGTGGCACCGGAGATAGCGAGGTTAGTCATGCGCAGGCGAAGATCGGGGCGGTGCGTGTTGAGGAGGGTGCGTAGGGTCTCGAACCAGGAGAGCCGATCAGCGGTGGTACTTTCGCCGATCGCGATCAGGTGAGCGTTCTCTTCGAAGGGCAAAGCCTGGAGGTATGCCTGAGTTGCTGGTGCGTCAGCGATCCGAGCTGCAGCCTCGACGCGCCGACGGTCGAGGTCCTCGATGACGGAGCGGTACTCGGTTTCCTCGGCGCCGAAGACGCCGGCCAGAGTCTGTATGTCGAGATTCCGTGCGAACGGTAGGGAATTCTCGAGGCGTTGGGAGCGGACGAGTTTCTCGAGTATCTGATTCGTCATCGGTTTTCCTTTCGGATGGAGGAGCGCTGTCTGGGCAGCAGGAACGCAGTGATAACGATCCAGGCCAGGGCGGGGAAGCGGACGATGGGTAGAAGGATCGCCAGAGCGGGGATCGCAACGGTGAGAGTGGCAATGATGCCGAGTGCTGCGATGGCGAGTCCTGGCCAGGCGAGCCAGCGCGGCAGGAGCCGGGCAAGTAGTCCTGGGACGGCGATGCCGGCAAGGAGCAGACCGGTGGGCACGGCGAATCCGGGTCCACCTGTAATGAATGCAAGATCGTGTATGAGCCGGATCAGTTCGGCGTGGTCGAGGATCTCGGGCCGGGTGAGAGTCCAAGTCAGCAACCCGGACAGAGCCATCGACGCTGAGGCGAGGATGCCGCCGACGAGGCCGATGGTCGGTCCGGGTGCTCGGACACCGAGGTGGTTGAGCCGGACTGAAGCGGTTGCGGCGAAGATGCCCAGAGGTAGCGACGCGGCGAACTGCAGGAGCGCTGTGAGGAGCACCGGGCCAGGGTGGTCCCGGAAATACCCGATGATCGGAGCCTCGTCAGAGTAGGGCGAGGGGAACGTATCACCGGAGGTGAGGATGATCGGCAGGATCAGTGAGGCCATGAAGAGCGCGACGGTCGCGATCGCGATGGGTGGAAGCGGCGGACCGGCCGGGAGATGCCGTGCGGCGCTGATGGTGGTCATAGTGTCATTCCTCCAGTGATGTCGACGGTGGTGCCGGTGATCCATGAGGATCGGTCGGTGGCTAGAAAGGCGATCGCCTCTGCGATGTCGGAGGGTTGCCCGATCCGGCCTAGCGGGATGCTGGTGGCGATCGCGTCTCGGGTCTGGGCGCTCAGCCGGTCGCGGAGCTTGGTAGTTTCGGCAATGGAAGGGGCGACGCAGTTGGCGCGGATGTGGGCGTGGGCGTATTCCTTGGCGATGTGCTCGGTGAGCATGACGACGCCGGCTTTCGCCGCGGCGTAGGCCGCGTTTGCCTTGGACGGTCGCCGTCCGGCACTGGAGGCGATGGTGACGATCCGGCCGCCGCCATGTTCGATCATGCTCGGCAGGACGGCGCGGAGTGCGTAGAACACGGAGTTGAGGTCGGTGTCGATGACGTCCAACCAGCGCTCGGGATCGAAAGAATCGGTGGGGCTCGGGGCACCCTCCCCACCGGCCAGAGCGACCAGAACGTTGATAGGTCCGAGCGCTCGCGTGACATCGGTGGCCACGGTGATCATGTGCTCCGGGTCGCGAGCATCACCGACGTACACCTCGCTGTTGCCTCCATTGCGGTGGATCTCCGCAGAGAGCTTGTTGAGGACACTCTGGGTCCTTCCATGGACGGCTACGGCAGCCCCAAGGTGAGCTAGTTTCCGACTCACTTCGGCGCCGATGGAGCCGGACGCGCCAGTGACGAGAGCCACCTGCTCGGCGAGATTTGAAGTAATTGCCATGAATCATTCATAGCAGAGAATGATTCACTTGCGCTACCATAAGGTTCGTGATTGACGACTCGAAACAGCCAGAGCGCCACGACCCCTTCCCTCGTGCCGCGTTCCTCCTTGCCCAGGTCGGTACCCTCGCGGGAGCGCGGTTCGCGCAGCGTCTCGAGCCTCTGGCCCTGCAGCCGAGCGATGTCGGCATCCTCAGACTGATTGCCACTGAGAAGACCCTGAGTCAACAGGGGCTCGCTGGGAAGCTCGGCGTCGTTCCGAGCCGCGTCGTCGTCCTCATCGACGCCCTGGAGAAGAAGGGGCTCGTGGCACGAGAGCGCAGCGCTCGTGATCGCCGCACCTATGTGCTCCGGCTGACCAATGAGGGCCGAGGGGTCATGCGTGAGATGCGAGAGATCGGCTCCGCCCACGAAGCCGAGGTTACCGCAGCACTGACTCCTGATGAACACCACGAGCTGGGGCGCCTGCTCGGCAAGATCGCGGCTGATCTTGGTCTCACACCGAACGTGCACCCGGGATACAAGACCTGATGCGCTCACCCTTGTCCGGTGTGATGATCATTGCCTGATTCACCGTTATCTAGGTGTACTGACCGGGGACGTTGATCAATTGCGAGAAGGGCGGCTGATTACCGAAGGCCGTGTGCAGACAATGCTGGTTGTACTGGTGCAGCCGGGCCTGCTCGCGAGCCGAACCGGTCCTTCGCGAAGTCGTAGGCGCAGGCTCACGCACCGCTTCGTCGTCGCCTTAATCGTCCTGTTCGGTGAGGTCTTGAGCCGCGAAGACCGATTGTGCATCGACTCGCCATTGGCGTAGCGGTCTACCCACCGCTTCACTGTGGGCAAGGAAACCTGGAAGCGAGCAGCGACCTCGCTGATCGCCCAGCCGTCGTCTACGACCAAGCGAGCGACTTTGAGGCGAAGACGTGGCGTAAGTGCTGCGTTCGGGTGCATCAGGCGACACCGCTGGTCTCGAGTTGCCATTCCTCAACCGAACACTGGCCATCGTTGTTGCTGCCCGTCGACAGAACCGTTCCATCTGCTCGTAGGCCAAGGCTGTGTTCAGCTCCGGCGGCAACAGCGACTACCTCGTACCAGGACGAAACGTCGCATTGTCCTTGGCTGTTATCTCCCGCAGCCCAGACTCGGCCGCGCGCGTCGACGCCGAGGGTGTGTCGGCTACCAGCGGCAATAGCGAGGATGTCCTGCCATTGGGATGCTTCGGCGAGCCCGCCACGGGCGTCGCCAGCGGTGAGCACCTCTCCGTCGTGAGTAACGGCGGCGGTGTGCAGGTAGCCTGCGGCGATGCCTCGGACGTGTCGCCAGTGCGCGACATCGCATTGACCGCGACGGTTGTTCCCCGTCGCCACCACGGTTCCGTCGTCATGAAGGCCGACGGAGTGCCAGTCCCCGGCAGCCACGGCGATGATGTCGCGCCACTGGCCGATCTCGCCTGCTCCTTCGCTGCGCCGCCCGACGGCGTTCACGGTCCCGTCTGCCAGCACCCCGAGGCTGCGACGCCACCCGGCAGCGATGGTCACCACGGTGTTCCAATCGGTTACGTCGCACTGCCCGTCGCCGTTCCATCCGGTCGCCACAACTGTTCCATCGGCGCGCAGCCCGACAGTGTGTGAGCGCCCAGTGTTCCGTGCGACGTGAACGTTGCCGGCCGCCACAGCGACGAGGTTGCTCCAATCGCTCACAGCGCATTCCGGTGCGTCAAGCCTCCCGGCGGCGAGCACCCTGCCGTCGTGGCGAACGCCGACGGAGTGCCGCCGCCCAGCTGCGATCACACGGATGTCGGGCTGGTGCGTGCGCTGTTCGTCAGGCGTGCTCATCGGCTCACCAACTTCCGAAGCTGGACATCTAGAAACGACAAC
>NZ_JAPCHX010000004.1 GCF_026107415.2 Microbacterium sp. MPKO10 | reverse complement strand
AGGATGTGGCCGGCCTGGGCGGCGTCGGTCAGCGGGTGAATATAGGCAGAAGCCGCAGCATCACCGGCTGCCATCGCCGCATGCGAGGCAGCGCCGATGACCTCTTTAGAGGCTCGATGAGCAGCGGGCGCACTGATGCGCTGCGCGCGGGACCGCGGGCCACCCCGCACGAAGTTCTCTACCGCGACCAACGCATCACGCGGTCGCTCGTCATGCGGGTTCACGGCCTCGAAGAGGTCAATAACCTGCAACGCACATGCGACGTTGAACGCCGCCACCGCGCGCAGGTCCCCCATGGACAGGTAAAAGTCTGGGGTGCGCTGAACACGGCCGATTGGTCTTGAGTTGGTAGTCATGCTCATTCATCGTAACTTTGAAGAACCGATGAAAGGTTGTGGTTCTATTGCCCGCAGAGTCAGTCGCGAAACCCTCAAACACTGGTCGCAGCTTCAGGCCGGTCGATCTCGCCCGTGCGGCCGGGCTGTCGGCGCAGACAGTGCGCAACTACGAGGCACAGCGGGTCATCGCCGCCTCGCGACGCACACCGGCTGGGTATCGCACGTATGACCAGGGTCATCTTGATCAGCTGCTCGCGTTCACGACCCTGGCTCGCGCCATCGGACATCAGGGCGCGATTCCGATAATGACGGCGGTCACAAGCGGTCGTCCGGGCGATGCTCTCGAGGCCTTAGACAAGGCCCACGCGCAGCTCGCGGCAGGGCGTGACACGCTGAGGGAGCTCGAGGCCGTCCTGCGTGCTGTCAACCCACTTGATTCGACGGCTCCGACACCTGCTGCCACCTATTCCGTCGGCGAACTCGCGCGACACGTCGGCGTCACCCCGGCGACGCTGCGCGGATGGGAAAAGGCCGGCATCATGCACCCACGCCGACACTCAACCGGGCACCGCGAGTACGCAAAGGACGACGTCCTCGACGCCCGCGTGGCCGTACTGCTACGCCGAGGAAGCTTCCCCTTGGCGACGATCGCCTCAGCGATCGACCAGATCCATCACCATGGCAACGCATCGGCCGCCCTCGTTCAACTGGACGAATGGCGTCAGAATCTCGACGCGAGCTCCAGAGGACTCCTTACAGCATCCGCGTACCTGAGCCGATTCCTTCCAAGGGTGGAAGACCCTCGGGACCTGACGCCAGCGTCAATCAATGTCCCCGGTCAGTACATCTAGGCGCCGTCCAAGGACATCGAGCTGGCGACTGTTGTCTACTCCTGCATCGGTAAACGCCGTGGAGGGAGAGAACGACCTCAAGAAACTAGTAGTCGGCTCCAAGGGTCTTCTTTGTCGGGCGTGCGCTGACGTTGTGCACGAGATCGACGGCCCCGATGCTCGTCAGCTGAGGTGACGGACACACTTGACCTCTTGCTCGCTGCGGAAGTATTGCTCGAGATCGAGTTGAATTGCTCGCGCCCACGCTTGCACGGCCGCGGAGATGACGCTTTAAGCCACTGCTGAGCACTGGGTTGTCCGTGGCGTCAAAGCCGTGGGAAGGCACCGCTGGTACTGGCTGGCTACTTGGGTCCGCTCTTCGCCGACGGTATTTCGTGGAGCGGCGGACTTCATGAATCTGCCCAGGCGTTCAGTGAAGACCATTGGGGGCGCCCACTGATGGCGCGGCAAATGCTGTCCGCTCTCATCGCCGCCAAGCGTTGTGACTTTCCAATCATTGGCGGGCAGCAAGTACAGCCGCGAGTCCTTGCTGCAGATCCTTGACGAAGTGGTCTGGAACCTCAAGCGACGGAAAATGCCCTCCGGCTTCGGGCTCAGCCCAGCGGACGATCTGCCGGTACCGTTCCTGCGCCCAGGGCCGAGGGCATTTCTCAATGTCACGGGGGTAGATCGTAATCGCGGACGGGATGTCCACGCAAAGTTCTGGATCAAGGGCATTGACTCCGCCGTGGCTTTCGAAATAGATGCGCGCCGCAGACGCACCAGTACGCGTCAGCCAATACAGCGTGACGTCGTCAAGTATTCGATCTCGAGAGATCTTCTCGAATGGGCTGTCTAAGGTGTCCGACCACTCGGCGAATTTGTCCAAGATCCATGCCAAGAGCCCGACCGGTGAATCGACGAGTGAGTATCCGATGGTCTGAGGCCGCGTCCCTTGTTGCTTAGCATAAGCTCCGCGGTCACGGTAGAAATTGCGTGTATCCTCGGTCCACTGCCGTTCCGTCGGCGTCAACCCTTCGGTGGTCAGTCCGGGCGGTGCTTGGGCGAGAGTGGTATGGATGCCAAGCACGTTCTCGGGGTATCTGCCTGCAAGAACCGTAGTGATCACACCTCCCCAGTCTCCGCCGTGAGCTAGGAATGTGCCGTACCCAAGTCTTTCCATTAGAGTCACCCACGCGGACGCAATCTTGCCGACGTCCCACCCGGGCGTCTTCGGCTTGTCGCTGAAGCCGAATCCCGGGAGCGAAGGAGCCACTATGTGAAAGGCGGGTGTGGCTGGATCTACTGGCTCTGTCAGTTCTTCCACGATGTCGATAAACTCGGCGATGCTGCCGGGCCAACCGTGCGTAAGAATCAGCGGCGTGGCATCCTTTCGTGTCGATTGCCGGTGGAGGAATCGGATCTGTAGCCCTTCGATACTCGTACTGTACTGACCGATGCGGTCGAGGCGCTCTTCGAAAGCGCGCCAGTTGTATTCCGTGCGCCAGTAATCCGTGACATTGACGAGTTCAGTGAGCGGGACGCCTTGCGACCACCGGTCTGAGTCGATTGCAGTTCTAGGAACTGGCTCCATCTCAGGTAGCCGCGCTGTCACAAGGCGCTCGCGCAAATCGTCGAGGTCGGCGTCAGTCGCTTTGGCGTGAAAGGCTCGGACACTTTCGGTAGGGCGAGACATAAAGCTCCTAGGACGTGTTGATGTAGTGTTTTGGATTGCACTTCGGCGAGGCTGGGTGTTTTAACCTTCCGAAGCATCACTCCTGGCTAAGGCTCTTGTTTGTGTGGAGATTGTAGCCAGGATTGGTTTGTCCCTCACCCTGGATGGATCCAGCGGTCGTGCCCTAACCTGTCGGAATCCGCAGATTGAGGAGGTGCTGGTGATGACCCATCACCCAGGATCTCGATCGACTTTGATCGTGCGACCCACCGAGAGAATGACGAACTCCTTCGAGTGAGCTATCCATCGCTCGAGCTCCTCAGCCACGTTCTCAACAGGAGCTCCGCTGCATCGACGACAACCTCATCAGAGATTTCGTCTGGAAAGAGCATGCGCTGAAACAGGAGACCATCTTCGAGCGTATGCAGGATCAAGGCCAATAATTGCGCTGGTGCCGGAAGCTCGGCGTGGGCCCCGGCAGCGGCCGACTCGATGCTCGATTCATGCGCATGGAGTGCCACACGCTCGCAGTCGGCCATACGTGGACGAAAGCTGGGGTTCCGCATTGCATAGAGCAGGAGCTCAGTGCGCAGCGAAAGCCAGTCGTCAAGGTTCTCCGCGCGAGCGCGATGCCAATCGCGCAACGCGTCAAACGGTGCTTTCCCTGCCGTGATCTGGGTTACCTCCTCCAACTCGCACCGAGTGCGCTCTTCGAGCAGTTCGGAGACCAGTTCATTTTTATCCTTGAAGTTGCTGTAGAAGGCACCGCGACTATACCCCGCGTTCTCTGCGATCTGCTCTACCGAAGCTCCATTGACGCCCTTCTCGGCGAAGAGCTGAGCCGCGGATGCGCGGAGCTCTTCTCGGGTCCGCATCTTCTGCTCCTCACGGGTCAACCGTCGCTTTCGGTTCATTTGGATCTCCCGCTACTCGATGGTGCCCCTGTGGTGTCATTCAGGGGGGAGGCCATGGAAGACGCTGCAACCCTCGTTGCCTTGCTGGAGCCGCTGGCGGACACCACGCGAACCCACCCGGATGCCCTGTCAATCGCGTTTGTTCGCTATAACGAGCTGCGTCGGCCGCGCAGCCAGCAGGTCGCACGGCGGTCCCGACTAACCGGCACGCTTGCCCAATCCGGTGGACCCGTCGCAGCCCGGCTGCAAAACATGACGATCTCAGTCATACCGCAAGCGGGTCTTCGGTGACAGTTGATCTGGTTGCAGTCTGGGGCGCCGCCAAAGTCGTGACGGTGGACTGGGTCAAAAAGTCGGCAAAGGAGCGAGGGCTGATGCAGCTCGGGCCTGATGGAAGCTCTGAAACCAGCGAAGGATGAGAGCAACGGGGCACAGCGAGGAGCTCAGCGAGCGCGCGACGCGGATGGCGATCCACGCGCGCCGAGACCCCGCGACGAAAGCGGGGAGCAATCAGACGGGTCGCCGATCAGCCCGGTATCCTTCCCGAAGCATTGCGCACCTGGGCCAGACAGGACGAGATCGATTCCGGTGAGGCTTCGGGAGTAACGACCGCGGACACACAGAAGATCGCCGACCTCGAGCGGGAGGTCCGCGACCTGCGCCGGTGGAACGAGATTCTGAAGTCGGCCTCCCGGACTCAAATCCCACCGTCACCGCCAACGAAAACCCCCGTTCTCCCCCGTAAACACAAGGGATGCGGGGGTTTTCTGCGACAACAGACTCGTCACGCGCACTGTTCGGCGAGCACGCGATCAAGCGAGGCCGTTTCGAGCTGAGTCGCGCGAGAGCCCTCCGGTGATGTCTCCGCTCGCCGACGGCGAACCACCCCCACCCGATCGATGGCCCAGCCGATCAGCACGGCAAAGACGACCCCAAGTACGGCGCCCAGCAGCGGCTGATCCTGCAGCCACTGGCCAGCGACAACGCCGATCACGACGCTGTACACAGCCCAACTTGCCGAGGCGACAGTGCTGAGCGGAAGGAAGCGGCGCCACGAATATCCCAGCGCTCCGGCGGACATGTTCACAGCCACACGGCCGACCGGAATGAACCGGGCACCGAGAATGAACGGAGCACCTCGGTGCTCGAGGGCATGCGCCGCACGGTCGAGGGTTGCGGAGATGCGGGGTCCACGCATCCAGCGGAATCGTGTGACTCCAACGCTCCGTCCGATCAGGTAGGCGATGTTGTCTCCAATCGTCGCCCCCGCGGCGGCGACTAGGCACAACAGCACAATGCTGGGGACTGCTCCAGAGGATGCTGCAGCGGCAGCGGCCCCGACCAGCACGGTTTCACTCGGAACTGGCGGAAAGAATCCGTCGATCACCGCAACAACAAACATGACGAGCAGCAGCCACGGCGAAGCCGCGGCCTGAAGAATAAATTCGTTGATGACGTCCACCTCATGAAGATAAGAATGCGGTGGTTCCCCTCACATCACACTGGGGTGTGGAACAGCCCCCTACTGCGGTGTGGTTTTCGGAGGCGCCAACCGCGCTTTTCGCGGTGAGAACGCTGTCAGGCGAGGCACCATAGACTGAGCTGAGCGTGGTCAACGGCGTGGGGCCGGCCGCCGAGGGGAGCGCATGGACATCGATCGAGTTGATCCGCGCATGCGCGAAGCGACCCGAAAATCGACGACATTCGATCTGGAGAACAGGTTCATCCTGACGATGGGTGGGTCTCTGTCGAGGTTCATACCTGGGCGGCGCGTCAGTGGAGTGGAACGCCGCATCGTCCGCGACCTCGCGGCGCGCATCCGTGTGTATGTTCCCGTTGCCCCCAACGGCAGTGCACTGCTGTGGCTTCACGGAGGCGGGCTCGTGATGGGCTCAGCGGCATACGATGACGTCTTCTGCGGCGAGACGGCACGTGACACCGGCGCGATCGTCGTCTCTGTCGACTACCGTCTCGCTCCCAAGTTCAAATTTCCCGTTCCGCTCGATGATTGCGCAGCGGGTTATGCCTGGATGCTGGAACACGCCGACGAGTTCGGCATCGATACGCAGCGCATCGCGGTGGGCGGTCAAAGCGCGGGCGCCGGCCTGGCAGCATCCCTCGTGCAGCGACTCCACGACGAAGGCGTTCACCTGGCCGCGCAATGGCTGTTCTGCCCGATGCTCGATGACCGAACGGCCGCCGATCGCTCACGTGACAATGACGATCACTTCATCTGGAACAACCGAGCCAACCTCGTGGGCTGGCGTTCGTACCTCGGCGACCATGTTGGTTCGGGGAGCGTCAGTGGCTACGCGGCGGCAGCGCGCCGCGACGATCTCTCGGGGTTGCCCGCGACCTGGATCTACGGATCGGACATTGAGCTGTTTCATGACGAGATCGATGATTACGCGCGACGGCTGGAACGCGCGGGCGTCGACGTGACGTACGACCTCGTGCTCGGCGTTCCGCACGGATTCGAGGCATGGGCACCCGACAACGAACTTGCCCGCGCGCTCATCACGCGTGCCCGCACCTGGCTCCGCACGCAGCTCGCCCGCTCATAACCTCCACCAGGCGGCGCGAATCCGCTCGTGATGGCCGCCCCGCCGCTCAGAGGTTACCAGGCGGAGGCGACGGCGGCGTGCGTCCGGAAGATGCCGTCCGTCGTTCCTTCGGGAGCGCGGCCGATTCCGCATTCGGTGCTCACGCCGAAACGCTCAACGTGACGCTGCGCTGTCGCGATGCGGCGTTCGGCACCCTCAACGCCGTCTTCACGATGCACAAGCCCGAGGTAGAGCTCGGTCTCCGGTGCCAGCGCCAGGTTCTGGAGATCGGCGAAGTAGTCATCGTCGTCGCGCTCAATCGGAACCGGCAGATGCAGCCAGGTCAGCGGGCGACGCATGGCTGCCGTGAGGGCATTGCCGAATCGCACCAGCGTGCGAGTGCTCTCTGGCTCGACAAAGTGCTTCTCGGCCACATCCCCGTAGCAGAGGTGCACACCCGCTTCGACGTCGCTTGGCACCCGCGAGAGCGCCTCGGCGGCTCGCTGAACGAGACCATCGAGGACGTCGCCGGCGAACCACGGCACGCGACCGCCTTCGGCATCGTGAGTTTCGAGCACCAGGAACTCCACGGCACAGTCGAACTGGATCGCGAGATCGTCGTGGGGAATGTCGCGCAGAATTCCATCGAGCTCGCGGTATATCGCGTCGCGATACAGCGGTTCGATCAGCGCCTGGTCGGCCCCGGCAAAGAACGAACCGACGACAGCTGTCGGTGTGGGCAGCGCCACTTGGAAGCGTGTTCTTTCGGCGATGAGACCCTCGTCACGCAGGCGGGTGAACACCGCGTATGAGTCTCGTGCAGCATCCGCATAGCCGAGCGGAGGTAGCTGCAGTGTCGACGCGTCGACACCCGCAGCAATTCGCAGGGGCCTGATGTCGAGGTCGCGCAGCCAAACGGGCTCTTCGCCGACACGCTCGATTCCCGCGGTCTGCCCGAGAACATCGGCCTGAAACATGATCCAGTGGAATCGCCTGCCCGGCTCACCGTCGGGTATCCGCGTGAGGTGAGAACCGAGAATGGATGCTGCGCGCCGCATCGTGCTCTCAGCATCGTTGTCATTGACGCTGCCCACCAGATGGGCTCCCTGCGGCTGTGTCATCATGTCCTTCCTCTGCGGCGTGACTCTGTCGGCTCCGAGGTGTCAGCGTGACCCGGTGCGTGTGATCCGCGTGTCCATCTTGCCTCACGTTCCTTCTGTCTCACGTCCCTTTTGCGCGGCGTGACGAATCGACGCGAGGGCGCCGTCGTACGACGATCACTTGCTGCGGAGCAGCTCGACAAATTCGTCGGCCATTGCGAGTTGCCGCGCCAGCTTGTCGCGGCGCTGCTCGGCGTCAACGATGTACGTGTCGAGGACGTCTCGCACCGATGCGTCGGGATGCTCTGCTTCCAGCGCGTCTACGATCTCGAGAAGCTCGGCCATCTGCTCCAGGCTGAATCCGAGAGGTTTCATTCTGCGGATGACGAGGAGTCGGGAAAGGTCATCTTCTGAGTAGAGACGGAAGCCGCCCTCGGAGCGGCCCGAGGCGCGGAGGAGGCCGATCTCGTCGTAGTGGCGCAGGGTCCGCAGCGAGAGCTCGCTGCGCTCGGCGAGCTCTCCGATGTGCATCATGTGTTCGGTCACACCTGAACTCTACCCTCACGTTAGGGTAGAGTCTTCGGGGATGCTGGGAATGACTGTTCCCCGTCACACTTGTCGTCTCGTCTCGCAGCGTATGCGGGATCCGTTGATTCCGCAAAACCCTCGTATCTCGACAAGACCGGCGCATCGCAGCGTCCTGCCCCGCGACATTCCCAAGGAGACTCCATGGCGCTTGCGCCCCCGAATACCGATGCCGATCGCTACCGCCCCGAGCCGACGGTCCTGCAGGCGCTGCGGAGCCCGAAACTGCTGACGCGCGAAGTGCTCGCCGGTCTCGTCGTCGGGCTCGCGCTCATTCCGGAGGCGATCTCGTTCTCGATCATCGCCGGCGTCGACCCGCGCGTGGGATTGTTCTCGTCGTTCGTGATGGCCGTGACAATTGCCGTCGTCGGTGGTCGCCCCGCGATGATTTCGGCGGCCACCGGTGCTGTCGCGCTGGTGATCGCCCCGGTCGCGCGTGAGTACGGGTTCGACTATTTCATCGCGACGGTGATTCTTGCGGGGCTCTTCCAGATCGTTTTGGGCGCGCTCGGTGTGGCGAAACTGATGCGGTTCATCCCGCGCAGCGTCATGATCGGCTTCGTCAACTCGCTGGCGATCCTCATCTTCATGGCGCAGCTGCCGCACCTCATCGGCGTTCCGTGGCTCGTCTACCCGCTTGTCGCCGCCGGCATTCTCATCATGGTCTTCATGCCGAAGCTGACGAAGGTGGTGCCCGCGCCGCTCGTGGCCATCGTGCTCATCACCGCGGTCACGCTCGTGATGGCGCTGAACGTGCCCAATGTCGGTGATGAAGGCGAACTGCCGAAGAGTCTGCCCGAACTGTTCATCCCGAACATTCCGCTTACATGGGAGACCTTCACCACCATTGCCCCGTTCTCGCTCGCGATGGCCGTGGTGGGGCTTCTCGAATCGCTCATGACAGCGAAGCTCGTCGATGAGATCACAGACACCCATTCGCGCAAGACGCGCGAAGCGCTCGGCCAGGGCACCGCGAACATTCTCTCGGGACTCTTCGGAGGAATGGGCGGCTGCGCGATGATCGGGCAGACAATGATCAATGTCAAAGCCTCGGGAGCCCGCACACGAATCTCGACGTTCCTCGCCGGAACCTTCCTGCTGATTCTCGTGGTCGCGCTGGGAGACATTGTCGGGCTGATCCCCATGGCGGCACTGGTCGCCGTGATGGTCATGGTGTCTGTTGGCACGTTCGACTGGCACAGCATCCGACCCTCGACTCTCAAGCGGATGCCGCTGGGGGAGACCCTGGTGATGCTGTCGACGGTGGCTGTCGTCGTCGCCACGAGCAACCTCGCCATCGGAGTCGTTGTCGGAGTCATCGTTGCCGCACTGGTCTTCGCTCGCCGCGTGGCACACTTCGCCACCGTAGAGCGCAGCCTCGACGACGGCGCCGCCGTGCCGACCGCGAATTACCGAGTGAACGGCGAGCTGTTCTTCGCGTCAAGCAACGACCTCACGACGCAGTTCGCGTATGCCGATGACCCGGAACGTGTCGTGATCGACATGTCGGGCTCGCACATCTGGGATGCGTCGACGGTCGCCGCTCTCGATTCGATCACGACGAAATACGAGCAGCGCGGCAAGCGTGTGGTGATCGAGGGGCTGAACGAGGCAAGTTCGCGCATTCATGAGAGGTTGGCGGGACGACTCGGCGGCGGTCATTGAATCAGGGGCGGAATGCCCGAGCCGTCCCTCGAATGCGGGGTTGACGAGTTCCTACGTGCGCGGGATCGTGGACGTGTGATGAGTCCCCCCTTCTCATCATTGAGAGCGTTGCTGAGTTCAACCGTGGATGCGCTGGCGGAGGTCGTGCGACTTCAGAACCCGATTCACAGCACCTCTGCAATCGCAGGGCCGCGCCCCACCCGCATCAGAGCGCCGAGCGGGTGGGGTGCGGTTTTCCCTCTGTCCTGCGAGACGCGGCTGTCCTGAGGCGCGGCTGTCCTGAGGTGCAGTTGCCCTGCGAGATGCGGCTGTCGCGCGGTATTCGGCGGAGCGTGCCGGCGGCGCTCAGCCGTGACGCAGGTGCGAGAGAACCAGACCGATCGGGATGCTGACGATGATGATCACGAGCACAATGCGGAACGTCCACAGCGGCAGCGTCGCCCGAGTGCCGGATCTGAATCCGGATCGCACGGCACGCGCGAACGCGATGAGTGCCACGATGAGCAGAACTCCGCCGATGTCCACAACGATCGGTGTCTCAATGAGCGTTCCGCCGAGAACGGCGAGGCTGCCCAGCATCCACGTGCCGATCTCGAGGCCGATCGCGCCGCCGCTGACGCGTTCGGCAAGCATCGACTGCGTGACGCCGAAGAAGATCAGGGCAACGCCGACGATCAGCACGATGTAGGCGGCAGCCCACGACCCATGTTCGAGGTCGAGCGGAGACGTGACGGCGGCGATGAGGCCGCCCACGATGATCGCAATGGTGCCCGTCCAGAGAAACGGGATGCTGCTGCGGCGAATGGTCAGGATGCTGCTGCGGCGAATGGTCAGGATGCTGTCGCCGGTGGTTTCGGTCATGCGCGTCGCAGAGTCACTCTGCGTCGGGGCGACGGACGAACTTGATGCGCCAGCGCTCGGGGCCCTCTTCAACGTATGTGCTCTCGAAGTCGCCGGGGTGGCGTTGTTCCAGTTGGGCGAGCAATGGCAGCGGGTTGTGCGTCGCTGAGATGATCATGCCCGAGCGAGGCGCGAGGCTCTCGAGTGCGCCGAAGATGGCGGCGTGACGCACGGCGTGGGGGATTGTCTGCACGTCCAGCTCCGGAAGCGCCTCGTCTGCTTCGCCGCACGCGCAGGAGTGGCCGTGGTCGTCCGTGGAATTCAGAGAGATGGGCTGCTTCATACTCTCGAACGTAGCACCGCGGTACTCTCGGCGGGGCCGTGTGACCGTGATAAATGTGCGGCGCTGCGTGCTTTTAGCGAGCTGAGGCGGTCTGTGTCAGCATCCGCCAGTGTCGTCATCGCGTGACCAGGCGATGGCGATGAGCTCCCGCAAAACCGCCTCGTCGATGTCGTCGAGTGTCTTCACATAGACGCAGCCCGCGCCCTCGGTGAACGTGCCGAGTCGTGGCAGGAGCGCGGCACCGTCGGGGAGGTCTTTGAGCCCGTAAAGCGAGAGCGCCGCCTTGCGTGGTGAGAACCCCACGCGCGGCCACTCGCCCCGCGTGCGAGGGTTGGCGGGCGAGACATAGTGGAAGCTGCCGTAGCCCACGATCGACGGGCCCCACAGGACAGGATCGGCACCCGTGACCTCGCGCATGATGTCGTCGAGACGGTGCCCATCTGTCCGGCGTCTCGTGGGCGTCGCCCGGTCGATGAACGCGGTGACGGACGCATCTGTGGGGCGGGTCTTCTGCTCGGCCATGCTTCAGTTTACGTGGCGCTGTGCAGCGTGCGACGTGTGCAGACCAGATGTCTTGTCTCGCGCACTGGGCGTTGCATTGAGAGCGGCACTGGGTGTTGCCCTGAGAGAAACACTGAGCGACGCCTCGTAGACTGGCCACTGTGACTGACCCTTCGACCGTGCCCTCGGCCGCGACCCAGACGAACGCCGTGCCTCCGCTTGGCCTCTTGCTCGACGTCGATGGGCCGATCGCCAGCCCGGTGACTCGATCAATCGCGATCCCGAGCATTGCGGAAGACCTCGCTGCGCTCGCCAACGCGGGCGTCCCCATCGCGTTCAACACTGGTCGCTCTGATGGGTTTCTGCGCGAGCAGGTGGTGCCGCCGCTTCTGGAGGCCGGACTCTCTCGAGATGCGCGACTGTGGGGCGTCTGCGAGAAGGGCGCCGTGTGGATGACGATCGGCGCCGACGGCACGGGAGAGGTGACCGTCGACGACGCTCTGACGGTTCCTGATGTCGTGGCGCGTGACATCGAGATCCTCGTGAACCGTGACTACGCCGATCTCGTGTTCTACGACCGCACAAAGCGTTCGATGGTCTCGCTCGAGCAGAACACGTCGGTATCGAACGATCAGTACCTCGCGCGTCAAGGCGAGATCGATGAGCAGATCGCCGCCATCATGAGCCGCCACGGCTTTGGCTTCGAGCGGCTCGATGCCAAGACTCCGGATGCTGTGGGAAACATTGACTACAGGATCGATCCCACGATCATCTCGACCGACGTCGAGTCGGCGCGTGTGGGAAAAGACCTCGGTGCCGACCGTGTGATCGGGTTTCTGCGGGATGCTGATGCCGCGGTTCCGCGACGGTGGCGCACAATGGGCGACTCGCGAACCGACTACGCCATGGCGGACTGGCTGCACGAGCGCGGCTATGACGTTGCACATGTCGACGTGCGGCCCAGCGAAGGCGTTCCCAACGTGCCGTATCCGGTGCGGCATCACGAAACGCTCATCCACGATGAGGCGGGTGCCGCCTACCTGACGCGGTGGGTGCAGATGGTGCGTGGTGAGGCGGCCGACGACGCCGACGTGTGAGTCTTCGCGTCAGCGCACCTTGCCGAGAGCGGTGCACGAATGAGTCTTTTGCGTGGCGTGCAGGACGTTCCAGCATCCACGGCGGCTGGAGTCCGACGCTGTTCTGCGTCTCAGGTTCAGATCATGGCACGGGCTCTGCGCGCAGAAGGGCGTCCACAAACACGCCGGCGACGGCCGGGCCATCGACCGTGAGGGCAATGTCGCTGCGTGAGACCGGCGTGACAAGGCCGTGTTCCTCGGCTTCGCCTGGACGATGGCGGCGGTCGACGACGGTCTGGCCTCGCGAGAAGCCCGCGTTCAGCTCCACCTCGACGGGCCAGGTCTCTGTGCCGATGTGCTCCGGCGCAACGAGGAACACCGCGGTGCCCGCATCACCGAGCTTCGCGCCCGAGGTGATGTCGTCAGGAAGATCGGCGAGCGTGACCTGATAGTCCAGAAGCGACGCGGCCAGGCGAGCGCGTGGCGTCGCGGCATCCCGAAGCTGTGAAATCTGCGTCTCGGACGCGACGACGCGATTGAAGACGTCAAGCGGATACACCGTCGTCGGCACGCTGGAGGAGAGCACGATCTGCGCTGCCTCGGGATCGTGCCACACGTTGAACTCGGCCACGGCGCTGGCATTGCCGGCGCTCGACGACCCGCCCATCACGACGATGCGTGCGATCTGCGAAGCAAGGTGCGGATAGAGCCGGAGGAGAAGCGCAATATTCGTCAGCGGGGCCAGGCTCAGTACCGTCACCGGTCCGGCGCTCGTCTCGATTTCGCGGCGGAGAAGCTCGGTCGCGTGCACGGGCTCCGCTGTGCGCGGGGAGGGTGGCAGGTGCAGATTCCCGATGCCGTTCGCCCCGTGATAGCTCCCGGCGTCTCGCGCGGGCTCGATCAGCGGACGCTGCGAACCGGCGGCCACGGGAGCATCGGAGCCGGCGACGGCGAGGACATCAAGAGTGTTCTGTGTGACCTGCGCGAGACTGGCGTTGCCCGCGACGCAGGTGACAGCACGGAGGTCGATGTCGGGATGTGACGCGAGGAATAACAGAGCAAGGGCATCGTCGACGCCCGTGTCGACATCGGCGATAACGGGAAGAGGCATTTCTCTATTCTGGCGTATTGCTCAGGGTCCCTCACGGTGTTCGGTGGCGTCAGTCGCTCGCCCGGATGCGCGCGATGGCGGCCGTGGCGGCCAGGGCAGTGATGAGGATGCCGTAGACGGCGGCGGTCATGGGAATCGACGTTGCGGATGCGAGGAAACCTGCGGCGACCGTCGGCACACCGAATGACAGGTAGGACGTGACGTAGATCGCTGCGAACAGGCCGGCGCGCTCCTCGACGGGGGACCTCGGCGCCAGCGTCCCGACGACGCCGTAAAAACTGACGCCGAATCCGGCTCCCGTGATGACGACGGCCAGGATGTACCCGAGCAGCGAGCCCGCGCCGAGGGCGACAAGCGCGATCGCCGTTCCGATCGCGAGCGACGACGTGCCGATGATCGCGATCGCGCGCGGGGTCAACCGGCGAAGCGCGACGACAGCGACGGCGCCCGCCGCGGGGAGGAGGGCGACAATGGCACCCTGTGCGAAGGAGTTGTCCGTGTGGAGACTCTCGGCGATGATGCTCGGCCCCAGCGACAGGAACAGTCCGCCCGTGGCCCATGACGCGATGAGCGCCGGTGTGCTGATCAGGAACAGCCGGCGAACCGGGCGCGGGATCGAGACGCGGGGAATCAGCGAGCGAATGCTACCCGTGCGCCGCGGCGAGGTTTCCGGGAGCAGCCAGATCACAGCGGCGAGGGCCAGATACAGGCCGGCGAGGACGCGGAAGGTCACGGGAAGGGCGGGGGTGATGAGCGTGAGCGCTGCCCCGCCCGCGAGGGTCCCGAGGGCGAGGCCGATCCCCGGCATGATGGCGTTCAGAAGCGCGCCGCGGCCAGGGCGCAACGGGGATGCTGTGTCAAGAAGCAGCGCGGAGAGTGCGGGTGTCAGCAAGCCGCTCGCTGTTCCCTGCAGGGCACGGGCAGCGAATAACGCTGGCGCCGTGTCTACCGCCGAGACAGTGAGCGCGCCGACGGCAAGCGTGACGAGACCGATGCTGATGACGCTACGTCGACCGACATGGTCCGACAGTGACCCAGCCACGAGGAGAGCCGCCAGCAGAGTGACCGCATAGATGGCGAAGACGAGTGAGACCCCGAGAGGCGTGATGTCGAGGGAGTGTTCCAGGGGCGGGTAGAACGGCGTGAGGGCGCTGGAGGAAGCGAGCATCGCGCCGATGGAGAGCGCCGCGAAGAGGAACGCGATCGTCCGCCGCCGGTCGTGCGCACCAGCGAGTCCCGGGATTGGGCGTTGCGGTGCTGTGGTCATAAAAACTCCAAGGGTTCCAAAAAAGTCGAACCATTGGAGTGTAGGGCGCTCGTTCCAATTGTTCAAGTATTATCGAACTATGGTTCCCGTGAATGAACTTGAGCATCCGGCGCGCGAGGCGATCGTGCTGGAGGATGTGCTCTTTGCGCTGAGTGATCCGGTACGACTCGACCTGGTGCGACAGCTTCGTGAGTCGTCGCTCACGGCGGCGAGCTGTACGACCCTTGACCCCTCGGTTCCCAAGTCAACGAAGTCGCACATGTTCAAGGTGCTGAGAGAAGCCGGTGTTATCCGCAACGTCCCGGAGGGACGCAACCGGCGCCTGTCGTTGCGACGGGATGATTTAGATGCGAGATTCCCTGGCCTCCTTGACGCCGTTCTCTAATTGAGGTTAGCCTTACCTAGCTTGGAGGGCTTATGGTGAACTGGCAGCGCGGCGTGATGCGCGTGATGAATATCGCGAACCACGCGGTCACGGTGACGAGCATTGTGGACCTGACTCCGCGCTACCGGCGCATTAGATTTTCTGCGCCTGAGTTGGCCCAGCAGCTGGACGTTTTTCCGACGGCTTGGCTTCGCTTGTGGGTTCCCAATCCTGAGCGCGGGGAGCAGCATGTGAGTCAGCGTGGCTACACCTTCGTGGGGGTGGATGCTGACGCAGGCACGTTTGACCTCGAGTTCGTGCTGCATGAGACGCGCGGCCCTGCGGGCGACTGGGCGAAGCAGGCGGTCGTCGGTGACTCTGTTGAAGCCGCACTCACGCCCGCGAAGATCGCTCTTCCTGAAGGCACACGTGAGCTCATTCTCGCGGGAGACGTCACGGCGCTTCCGGCGATCAACAGCTGGATTGCTGACGTCGGTGAGGGCGTCAGTGCCCGGGTGTTCATCGAAGATGGCCACGATGATCGCGACCAGCTGCCCGCAGAGAGGCGGCCCGGTGACACCTGGGACTGGGTGACGCCGACGGACACGCGTGGCGAAGCACTCGCCGACGCCCTGCGAGCGAATGTTTCGCAATCAGCGCGCCAGTTCGCCTGGGCCGCTGGTGAGAAGACGCTCGTGAAGCACGTGAGGCACGTGTTTAAGGATCATCTGGGCCTTCTGCGCGGGCAGCGCTTCTCACAGTTCTACTGGATCGAGGGGCATTCACCGAGCTGACCGCCTGTGGCCGTCACCTCGGGCTGACAGCGCGGGCAGATAAAGGTGATGCGTTCGTGCCCCACCCCCGCTTCGTGCGTTCCTCGCTCGATGAGCGTTCCGCAGCGTCTGCAGGGTTTTCCGGCCCGGCCGTAGACCCAGCTCTGTCTCCCGGGGCGGGTGTCGCCTGTGGTCGTTCGGGCGACCCGGTCGCGATTCGCGGTGATCAGCCGGTGCGCGAGCGATACGAGAGCGGAGGCATCGGCATCCGCAATCGTCGTGTCAGGACGGATGCCGCGGAGGAAACAGATCTCGGTGACGTACTCGTTTCCGAGTCCCGCCAGGTTGCGCTGGTCGAGAAGAGCGCTCGCCACGGATCGCTGCGAGTCAGCATCCAGCCGCTCTGTGGCTTCGCGCGGTGACCAGTCCGGGCCGAGAAGATCGGGGCCGAGATGCCCGACCGCCCTGTGCTCGTCTGCGCGGAACATGAGCTCGACGATGCCGAGGTCGAACCCGACGACCGTGTGGTCCTGGGTCTCGATGACCGCCCGCGCCGCGTGGGCGGGCTTTTTCCACCGCGCGCCACGAGCGTAGATGTGCCAGTCGCCCTCCATCTTCAGATGCGAGTGCAGAGTCATGTCGCTCGCGCGCAGCAGAATGTGCTTGCCGCGACTGACGACCTCGTCGATGGTGCGCCCCGTCAGGTCGCTGGTGGCGTAGGCCGGAACGCGCAACGACCACCCTTCGATGGTGTGCCCAGCGAGCACACGGTTCAGGTTGTGCGCCGTTCGATAGACGGTGTCGCCTTCAGGCATGGTTCATCGCTCGCATGATCAGAGGTTCGTCGTCCGGATGCGCAGGCCGCGCGGCGTCTCGGTGAAGCCCGCGCGTCGAAGCGGATGCTCGAGCGGACTGCCGTAGACGAACTCGCCATTCACCTTCTCAACGGCCACCTTGTCGATGCGACCCGCACGCACCAAGGACGAGACGGATGCCGCCGCGGCGTCGAGCGTCGCCTCGTCAGACGTGAAGGCAAGCCATGTCTTGCCACCGCGTTCGAGGTAGCAGGCCAGCTCGCCGTCCACGAGAACGACGATGCCGCCTGCCTTGCGTCCGGGACGGTGCCGGGAACCTGTCAGGTCCATCGATGGCCAGGGGAGCGCTGCACCATACGGGTTGGCCGGGTCGGTCGCGGCGAGGGCCACGGCGTGCAGCGGGCGCTGGTCGTCGGTGAAGACGTGGCTGCGCAGGCGATCGATCGTTGCCGAGGTCGCGAACTGCGAGGCTCCGAGGCCGTCGATGACGTAGCCGCGTCGTGCGCGTCCCTTCTCTTCGAAACCTGACAGCACGCGGTAGGCGAGGGCGAAGCCGCCGGGGAAGTCTTCGGCCATGACGGATCCGCGCGTGACGACGCCATACCGATCGAGAAGTGCCTCGACTGTCGCTGCCGCGCGGACGGTGGCGTCCTGCTCGGCCAGGGGCAGCAACGACCACCGGCCGCCGAGTCGTGGCCCGGCGGATCCGGTGGGCCTGGCGTAGCCACGTCGGCCATACAGGCGTGAACGTGGTGTAGCGCGCCGTGTCTTGTGGGCTCCGGTTCCGCTCACCAGCATCCGGAGAGGTGTGAACGTGTCGTTGGTGACGAGGCCGGCCCAGACGAGGTTCCAGAGTGCGTTCTGCAGGGCATCGTCGTCGGAGCATCCGGTGGCCTGCGCCAGTTGGGCCGAGAAGTAGGCGCCACCGCTCGAGAGTGCGACGAGGATCTCATTCTCGAGGGTGCCCAGCGGAGTATCGTCTGCCGGGGCGAGAGTGAGCGGTGCCGTGTCGGCAAGGTGCAGACCGATCCAGCCATCGCGGCCGGGCAGCGCGCCTCGACCGGACCAGACCACCTCGCCGAGGGCGGTCAGCTCGTCGAGCATTGCCGGGGAATAGTCGACGACTCGTTGCGGGAGAATCAGTGTTTCCCAAGCGGAGGCAGGCAGATGGCAGCCGTCGAGCTGTTCGATGGCGGCGACCACCCCGTCGATTCCTCTGAGCGAGCCGCCGATGTTCTGCCAGGCGGGGAGGAACCGGGCAAAGGTCGCTGTGTCGACGGGTTCGACCTCGTGGCGGAGGGCCGCGAGTGACCGCAGCCGCAGGCGGCGCAGCACCTCGGCGTCGCACCACTCAGCCGTCTCGATCGCCGGCCCCGTCGTTCCGCCGTCGGGAAGGAATTCGCCGCGCACGAGGCGACCCTGATCGGCCAGGCGTGCGAGTACCTGAGAGACGACAGCGATGCCGAGCCCGAGGCGTGAGGCGACGTCACCGGAGCGGAACGGGCCGTGCGTGCGGGCGTAGCGGGCGACAAGGTCGCCGAGCGGGTCGGGAACGGGCTCGATGAACGCGGCGGGCACGCCGATCGGCAGAGGCACACCAAGCGAATCGCGTACGCGCGCCGCATCTTCAATGGCGATGACGCGGTCGATCCCCGCGACAGGAACGCGGAGTGCGCGCTTCCCCACGATCAGATCGTCGAGAAGTTTCGACGCCTCGTCGACGGAGGCGTGTGGCGATTCGGCGAGGTCAGCGACGTCGTCACCGGTGTACTCGGCTACAGCATCCGGCGTTGAAGCGTTCGCCACCGTCTTGTCGTGTACTGCGCCGTTCTGCGTTGAGCCGTCTTGAGGGTGTCTGGACGGCGCCGCCGCGCTCGGGTCGAGCCGGGCGGCCACCTCTTCGGCGTCGAGCGGCCCGAGCATGCGCAGTAGATCTGCGACGCCTTCGACGCCGCGCATCCGCCGGTTCTCGGTCAGGCGCTGCAATTCGCGCTCGGTCTGGGCAATGACGCCCGGGTCGAGGAGTTCGCGCAGCTCAACCTGGCCCAGCAGCTCAGAGAGCATGCTCGAATCGAGCGCCAGCGCTGCCGCCTTGCGCTCGGCGAGCGGCGAGTCACCCTCGTACATGAACGCACCGACATATCCGAAAAGCAGCGACTTCGCATACGGTGACGGTTCGTCGGTCGTCGTGTCGACGAGGCGAATCCGACGGCTCGCGATGCGCCCGGCCAGGTCACGCAGAGCGGGCACATCGTAGACGTCCTGCAGACACTCGCGAACGGTCTCGAGAAGGATGGGGAACTGTGGAAACTTGCTTGCCACTTCGAGCAGCTGTGCCGATCTCTGCCGCTGCTGCCACAGCGGAGACCGTCGCCCCGGCTTGTAGTTGGGCAGCAGCAGGGCGCGCGCCGCGCACTCGCGGAAGCGCGACGCGAAGAGGGCAGAGCCACCGACCTCCGTCGTCACGATCGCTTCGAGCTCGTCCGGGTCGAAGACGAACAGCTCGGCACCGGGCGGCTCGTCCGTGGTCTCGGGGACACGCACGATGATGCCGTCGTCACTGGCGATGCTGGCGCCGTCAATTCCGAGGCGTTCCCGCACGCGGGCATTTACCGCGAGAGCCCACGGTGCATGAACTTGCATGCCGAATGGGGAATGCAGAATGATCCGCCAGTCGCCGAGCTCGTCGCGTGACCGTTCGACGACGAGGGTCTTGTCGGTGGGCAGGTGTCCGGTCGCCTGGCGCTGCTCTGCCAGATAGGCGCGAAGATTCCGGATGCTGCGCTCGTCAAGCCCCGCGGACGAGAGCCGCTCGGCAGCATCCGCTTCGCCTGTCTTGTCGATCTCTCGCGTGAATCGGCCCAGCGCCTCACCGAGTTCGAATGGTCGCCCGAGGGCATCGCCGATCCAGAATGGGAGCCGTCCGGGCTGCCCGAATTCTGGCGTCACGAGCACGCGGTCGAAGGTGATCTCCTGAATCCGCCAGCTCGTGGTGCCCAGGGCGAAGACGTCGCCGACGCGAGACTCGTAAACCATCTCCTCATCGAGTTCGCCGACACGTGCGCCAGGTTTTCCGGCTTCGCCGCCGACCATGTAGACGGCGAACGTGCCGCGATCGGGAATCGTGCCGCCGCTCGTCACAGCGAGGCGCTGCGCACCGGGCCGTCCTTCGATGGTTCCCGCGTCGCGGTCCCAGATGATGCGCGGGCGCAGTTCGGCGAATTCGTCTGAGGGGTAGCGCCCGGCGAGGAGGTCAAGTGTCGATTCGTACGCGGACCGGGGGAGCGCCGAGAACGGGGCAGTGCGTCGCAGCTGCTCGAACCAGCGCTCGACGTCGAGGGCCTCGAGTGCGGTGGCGGCGACGGTCTGCTGGGCGAGGATGTCCAGGGGATTAGCGGGTACGGACATCGATTCGATGGCGCCCTGCAGCATCCGTTCGCTTGTAACCGCCGTGTTCACGAGATCGGCGCGATGTTTCGGGAACAGAGCGCCATGCGAGATCTCGCCCACTTGGTGACCGGCGCGGCCGATGCGCTGAAGTGCGCTGGCGACGGACGGCGGAGCCTCCACCTGGATCACGAGATCAACTTCGCCCATATCGATGCCGAGTTCGAGGCTGGAGGTGGCGACGACGCAGCGAAGCTGACCCGATTTGAGGTCGTCTTCGATCTGGGCACGCTGCTCCTTCGATACCGAACCGTGGTGGGCACGAGCGAGCAGCGCTGATTCGTCGGTGACACCTTGGGTCTGGCCGCTGCCACCCATGAGAGCGGCGGGCGCTCGTGAGGGCGTCGTTCGTGTCTGTCCGTCGGCGGAGGAGGGGGCCGGAGCAATGGCAGAGGTCGAGGCAACGGTAGGGGAGGTGGCAATGTCATGCTCACCGGCAGGCGGTTCGTTGGTCGGCCAACGGTCGGCAGACTGCCCGTTGGCAGTCCTCCCATCGGCACGCATCCCGTCGCTAGGCCAGCCGTCAGGGAGAGGCCCGTCGCGCAACGCTTCGTCACTCATGCGCGCTTCGTTGATCTCATTGAGACGCGCCGTGAGGCGCTCGGCGAGGCGCCGCGAATTGGTAAACACGATCGTGGATCGGTGCTCGAGGATGCGGTCGACAATCGCTTCTTCCACGTGCGGCCAGATGGAGCCGCCACGTTCGCCGTCGGCACGGACGGGCCCAGCTGCGGAGCCGTCGAGGCCGGCACCCTGGGAATCTTGGCCCTGGGAATCTCGACTCTGGGAATCTCGACTCTGGGAATCTCGACTCTGGGAACCTGGGCCCTGGGAGTCTGAGCCTCGGGTATCTGTACCTCGGGAATCCGAAGTACCGACACCAGAAGTGGCAGGCGGCTGCCCGACCGAGAGATCGGTCATGTCGTCGACGGGAACAACGACTTCGATGTCGAACGTCTTCTCGGCTGGGGGCGCGACGATCTCGACGGGTGATGTTCCGCCGAGGAATCGAGCGATTTCCTCCCGAGGCCGCACGGTGGCCGAGAGCCCGATGCGCTGTGCCGGTGCATCGAGCAGCGCGTCGAGGCGCTCAAGCGAGACAGCCAGGTGGGCGCCTCGCTTGGTGGCTGCGACAGCGTGCACTTCGTCGATGATGACGGTGTCAACGGTGGCGAGGGTCTCTCGTGCCTGGGAGGTGAGCATGAGAAAGAGCGACTCGGGCGTTGTGATGAGGATGTCCGGAGGTTTGGAAATCAGCGCACGACGGTCTTTTGCTGGTGTGTCGCCCGATCGCACTCCGACGGTGACCTCTGGCGGTTCGACACCGAGGCGCTTGGCCGTCTGAGTGATGCCGACGAGCGGTGCCCGGAGGTTGCGCTCCACGTCGACGCCGAGGGCTTTGAGCGGGGAAATGTACAGCACCCGGGTTCTGCGGCGACGTGGGGCGGGGGCATCACCTTCACGAACACCGCCGTTACCCGCACTGCCGCTGCCGATGCTTTGCGCGTCAGCATCCATCAGTCTGTCAATGGACCAGAGGAAAGCCGAGAGTGTCTTGCCTGACCCGGTCGGTGCCACAACGAGCGTGTGTTTGCCCTCAGAAATGGCATTCCACGCGCCCTCCTGTGCGCGCGTGGGCGCAGAGAAAGCACCCGCGAACCATTCGCGGGTTGCGGGTGAGAAGCGATCGAGCACGTTGCTCATGTGCTCATCTCATCACACGCGTCTGACACGCTCAGCCGATGCGCAGCCGCGCGCACGCGCAGATACGTTCACAGAGCTCGTCGTAGTCGATACCGGCGGCCGCCGCGGACTGCGGGAGCAGGCTGGTCGCGGTCATCCCGGGCAGGCTGTTCGCTTCGATGACCCAGAGTGTTCCGTGCTCGTCGAGCCGAAAGTCGGTGCGGCTGTATGAGTCGAGTCTGAGGGTGCGGTGCACGTGGAGGGCGATCGAGCGGGCAGCATCCTCGATTTCTGAGGGAATGTCTGCGGGAAAGACTTCGCGGACGGCACCCGCCTGGTACTTGTCCTGATAGGTGAATGCCTCGTCGGGGTGGATGATGATCTCGCCGACGGCGAGCGGCTCGTCATCGAGTACGCCGACGGTGAGTTCGCGACCCCGGATGAACGCCTCAATCATGACGGGGCCAAATGCGGATGCTGTCGCCACAGCGTCAGCGATGTCGCCGGGGTTACGGACGACGGAGAGTCCCACTGTCGAGCCCTGGCTCGCGGGTTTGACGATCACCGGGAAGCCGAGTCTTGTCTGAATCTCATGGACAGTGGTGTCTGCAGCTTCGGCATCGGAGGCAGATGCCTCTGCTGGTGCTGCCTCTGCTGGTGCCGTTCCAGGTGGTCTTTCCCCTCCCGTCTCAGCTCCGGCGTTAGCTGTTGCTTCGCCCGTCTCATACGTTCCCACATCCGTTCGCGGGCGCGGCACTGACCCTGATGCCATGAACCAGTCGGGGGTGCGGATTCCTGCGTCGCGCAGCAGCGACTTGCTGATGTCCTTGTCGAGCGCGAGCCCGCTGCCGAGCGGACCTGAGCCGGTGTAGGGGATGCCGGCGAGTTCGAGGAGTGCTTGAAGCCGGCCGTCTTCGCCGGTTCCGCCGTGCAGGGCGAGAAATACGAGATCAACGTTTGCGACCTCGGCGGGCAGCCGGAGGGCGTCGTCGGATTGGCGGGCGACGGTGAGGTCAAGTCCCGTTGGAGGTGCGTTGCCGACCGCAGGGGAGAGGTGGGCGGCTTCATCGGCGCGCCCGATTACTCCGAAGGCGGTATCGACAACGTTCACGTCGTGCCCTTGGCGGCGGAGGGCGGGGACGATCTGCGAGGCGCTGGCAATCGACACGTCTCGCTCTTCGCTTGCTCCTCCGAAGAGTACGGCAACTCGCATCTCAGCACTGTAACAGCGGTATCCGGCAGGGCCAGGTGGTTCAGAGGTCGAGGGAGTTCGCGCGCTTTAGTGCTGTGCTCACCCACCGCGCGTAGGCGTGCCACGGATCGTCGCCCTGAGATAGTGCCGCAGCGTGCTGCAGAAGTCGTGGATCGGCACTGAACCATTCACCGCCTTCGCGGAGATCGGCGAACTGTGTGTGCCGGGCCTGTTCAAGGTCGCGTCCGCCCGGCTCGAAGGCGAGAATCTCGTCGTGCCACAACGTTGCGAGTCGCTGATGAGGGTTGGCGGAGGTGCCGATTTTCACGCGATCTGCCCAGCGAATGTAGTAGACGACGTGAATGAGTGGGCGTGGGAGCTCTGGATCCGGAACGTCGCCAACGCGCCAGTCGCAGATGCAGCAGTGCCAACCATTGGTGCGCTTGACACCGTTCGGCGATCCGCAGAGGCGGCAAACGCCGGGCATGGTTCCGAAAACAGGCATGGCGAAAGCCTATGAGCGGCGCCCGACACCAACATGGCGATCTAACAGGGCGTCAGAGATTGCGTTCGATGAACGCTCGGATGTCGGCGACACCCTGCTGGTTGATCCCGTGTGAAAGGCCTTCATAGATGCGCCCCGACAGCGTCGAGTGCGTAGGCAGCCAGTCAGTGGTGCGCACGATCGCCGATTCGGCGATCACATCGTCCGCGCTTCCGCGGCCCCAGAACACCGGTGGTTTTCTCTCGGCGAGGTCGGCATCGCCCGGCTCTTCGCCGGGAGCGATGAAGCCCGAGAGAACAAGCCCGTAGGCGAATCGTGACGGGGCGTTGCGCAACAGCTGCAGCACCATTGCTCCGCCCTGCGAGAAGCCAAGGAGCCCGACTGAGGGCGGGGTGACCGTAAGGTTGTCGAGCCATGTGAGCACGGCTCGCGCTGAATCGTTGATCTCTTCGCTGTCCGGGCCCTTCTCGGTGCCTGCCGTGAACCACGACCAGCCATCGATCGGCCACGGCGCGGTATGCGGAGCGCGCACAGACGCAATAACGAGCTCCAGCGGGAGTGACGGCGCGAGACCGAACAGGTCGCTCTCGTTGGACCCATACCCGTGCATGAGTACGAGCAGCGGACGCCCCTCGCGATCAGCCTCGGACGCTGACCAGAGGACAGCATCCGGATCAATCGCTGTATCAGTCGGCTGAGGATCGGGCTGTGCTGAGTCCGTCGGCATTGCGTCTGCCTGCGGGTGATCAGGACGCACCGGATCGTTATGTGCATCGCTGGGGCGTGCTGAGCCGGATTGCGCACCGGTGGAATTCTCGGGGCCCGGCGATTCGGGAGCCATCGCTCGTCTTCCTCCTCTGGTCTCGGGTGAATGTCAGCTTACCGGCGCGCTCCGACACCGCTGTCAGTCGTTCTTGCAACAATGGAGCATGGCCGTTCGCACTCCTGACCCTGATCAGCCTGACGAGCCCGAAGAGCCGCAGGGCAATCGGGCACCCGGCTGGCTCAGCGATATTGAGCTCGAGCAGATTCGGCACCGCCTGCCTCTGCTCTACGTCGAGGCCGTCCCTGTTCGTGTCGACGGTATGGGCGTGGTCACTGAAGTGGGCGTGCTGCTCCGCGCAACGGCCACGGGCCAGATGACCCGAACGCTCGTCTCGGGGCGTGTGATGTATGGCGAGACACTTCGCGATGCCCTCTTTCGGCACCTGGAGAAAGATCTCGGTCCGATGGCCTTTCCGTTGCTTCCTGCGTCACCGGTGCCGTTCACCGTGGCCGAGTATTTTCCGATGCCTGGTCTCACGCCGTTCTCTGACGAACGTCAGCACGCTGTCTCACTCGCATACGTTGTGCCCGTCACGGGAACATGTGACCCGAGACAGGATGCTCTCGAGCTCACGTGGATGCCGCCGGAGGAAGCACAGTCCGACGCCGTGTCCGCCGAGATGGAAGGCGGGCGGGGGACGCTCCTGCGCATGGCACTCGCGAGTGTGGGCCGCATCAGCTGAACATATCGTCAGCGCCCTTCCCTAAACTTGAGACTGTGATGTCTGCCGTACGTCGATCTGCCCGCGCCGGTTCGCCGCCGACCGGCCGTTACCGCCAACGTGGCATCAACGTCGAGGTCGAGGCGCTCATCGCTGGACTGTGCTCGGCCCTGATCGCACTCGGTTTTGCGTTCATCGTGTTCGGCGGAATGTCCGTGCCCATCTGGACGGATTGGGCGTGGGGCGAGTGGTCGATCGGCATGGTGTCGGTAAGCGCCGTGGTCGTACTCGGAACCGTTGCCGCGGGCGTGGGATATTGGAGGTCCCGGCGCCTCGTGGGCCAAGAGTGGCGTCTTGAGCTCCCAACGTGGAAGTTCACGCTCGATGCGATCGTCGTTGCGATCGTGCACACGGCGCTCGGTGCCCTGGCGACGGCCGTGCTTCTCTTCGTCGTACAGCTCGCGTTCCGACGTCTCACAATCGATCCTGTGAGCGCCTCCATCGGATGTGCCGTGACCACGGGGCTCGCCGCGTACATGCTGTATCTCGCCGTATCGCGGCTCAACACAGTGAGTCTGTCGCAGCGCATGTTCCTCTTCGTCGGGGTCGGCCTCCTCACGGCCATGGCCACATCAACGGATCCCGTCTGGTGGCGGTACCAGATCAGTGTGCTCGGGGCGTTCGGCAACAGGCCAAGCATCAGCTTCAACGCGATCCTCATTGTCGCCGGCATCCTCGTGACCACATTTGCGCTCTACGTCGATCGTGACATCCGCAACCTGCACACGGCTCGCGTGATTCGCTATCGCGGCGCAGCGCCACTGGTCTCGACGCTGTTCATCGCCATGGGGGTGGCACTCGCGGGCATCGGCATGGTGCCGGTCAACGTAAGCGTCACGGTGCACAACGTCTTCGCGATCGGGCTCTCGGCGATCTTCGGTCTTCTCATGCTGGTCTCTCCGATCGCCCTGCGAGGGATGCCACTGCCGTTCTTTCTCGCAACGCTCGGCGGCCTCGTCCTGCTCATTGGTGCGACGTGGCTGTTCTACGGCCCCAGCATCCTGCCGCTGACCAACTACGAACTCATCGCATTCGGTGTGCTGTTCGCGTGGATCACGATGTTCGTGCGCTTTCTCGCAGCACTGCTTGTGTCGAACGCGGCCGAACTCGAGGCGCGAACGCAGGAACAACTGCAGGAAGCGGCCGGCCCTGCTCAACAAAAGCGATCGCGAGTGTCGTTCAAGCGGGCGACAAAGGCAGAGGAAGCTGCGAGAGCTGCGGCTCCGTGGCCGGAAACGGTGGCTGATTCTGAGCCTGGACGCTCCCGCGAGACCGAAACCGAGACCGAGACTGGGTCTGGACCTGGAACCGAGTCTGGACCTGGAACCGAGTCTGGAACTGGGACTGAGTCTGGGACTGGGGCCGCGTCCGGGACCGGGAACAAGCCCGGGACCGAACCCGACACAGACGCACCAGGGGAAGCCCAACCTGCCGAGCCCTCGCCCCGCACGGTGCCCCTGCCGGACGATCTTCCGCCACAGCCGCCCCTGCCGAACCCACACGACACGGGGCTGCGCCGCTGACCGCGGCCCGTCGGAGTCAACCGAATCAACCGAGCCAGCCGAGTCAGTCGAGACAGCTGAGCCGCCGCGGCACGCTCGGGCACGGCATCCCAGGCCCAGAGCGCGCCGCGGCGCACGGCAGAGAGATCAGCGCACAATGCGGAACGTACGCACCTCGAACGGCGTCAGCGCGAACGCTGCGCCCGTGCGAGCATCCGGAATCTCATCCTCGATGAGTGACACTTCACGGATGCTGCGATGCGCACAGCCCACATCGAGCGTGCCCGCTGCCCGGCGTCCTCGCGATTCGTAGATGCGCACGATCAGGTCGCCCGAACGGTCATCGGCCAGCTTGACGCTCGAGACAATGACGCCCTCGGCTGACACGGCGACGAGCGGTTCCACGTCGCGTGCTCCGGTGACCACGGTCTCCGGAGCATTGAGTGCGATGCCTTCTGCCGTCGCGCTCTCGGGCGTCGCCCCGACTACGAGCCCCGCGGTGATCACGTGGCGTCCGTGGTCGGTGTCGGGGTCCGGGAACCGCGGAGCACGCAGCAGCGACAGGCGCACGGTGGTGGTCACACCAGCATCCGTCGAGTCTCTCGTCGTGTCGTACCCGTAGATCGAGTCGTTGACGAGCGCGACGCCGAAGTCGGGCTCGCGCACGAGCACGAACCGGTGCATTGACGTTTCGAACTTCGCTGCCTCCCAGCTCGTGTTCACATGTGTCGGTCGCGCATGGAACCCGAACTGCGTCTCGGCCTCGGAGTGCGTCGCCTGCACGTCCAACGGGAACGCGAGCTTGAGCAGCTTCTCTGTCTCATGCCAGTCGATCTCTGTGCGCAGCACCACCGTCGCAGCATCCGGTGCCAGGCTGATGGTCTGGCGCAACGACGACTCAGAGAAGCGGCGCTCCAGCGTGACCTCTGCTCTGCCCTCGACGATCCGCGCGGAGAGCGACTCCACGGCACGCAGATCATCGACACGGTTGCGATAGAACCGGTCGATGTCCCAGGCATCCCACATGTTCGGAAAGTCCTGGTGCAGCTGAAAGAGGTTCGCTGCCTCGTCGGGCGCAATCGCGTCGCGCCCGGTTGCCGCGTCGACGGCCGACGTGATCAGGCCTTCAGGTGAGACTGTGACGGTGACGCGATCGTTGGCCAGAACATAGCCGCCATCGCGCTCGGTGAGAGAAACGGCGGGCCCGGATGCTGTGGCAGCAGCCGCGCCGAGCGGAACCGGCCCCGCGACGGACGCCGGGCTGAAGACGATTTCGCGGTCGCCCTCGCCCGCCAGCACGCGGCGTGCTTCGTCGGCAATGTCCCGCGCATCATCGATGATCCCGGCGAACGTCGCAGCGGCCTCGCGATGCACCCACGCGATCGAGGTGCCGGGCAGAATGTCGTGGAACTGCTGAAGAAGCAGCAGCTTCCACAGGCGATCGAGTTCGTCGTAGGGGTACGCGAAGCCCTCGCGCACGGCAGCCGTCGCCGCCCACAGCTCGGCCTCGATGAGTGCCTGCTCGGCATGGCGGTTGCCCGACTTCGTCGCGTGCTGGCTCGTGAGCGTGCCGCGATGCAGCTCGAGGTAGAGCTCACCGACCCACACAGCAGGGTCAGCCAGTTCGGCTTTTGCCGCGTCGAAGAACGCATCCGGATGCTGCCACTCGACGCGCGCGCTTCCCTCGAGGTTCGCCAGGCGCCGCGCCTTGCCCGTCATTTCGCGGGTTGTACCGCCTCCGCCGTCGCCCCAACCGACGGGCGCGATCGACTGCGAGGCAACCCGGTTCTCGCGGAACTGGCGCGTCGATTTCGCGACCTCCTCGCCGGAGAGCTGCGAGTTGTATGTGTCCATCGGCGGAAAGTGCGTGAACATTCGCGACCCGTCGATCCCCTCCCACAAAAAGGAGTGATGGGGAAAGACGTTGCGCTGGTTCCACGAGATCTTCTGCGTGAAGAACCATTCGAACCCGGCACGGCGCATCAGCTGCGGCAGCGCGGGGGAGTATCCGAAGCTGTCGGGAAGCCACACGCCCGTCGAGCGAATGCCGAACTCCGTCTCGAAGAAGCGCTGCCCGTACGAGAACTGCCGCACGAGCGATTCGCCGGTCGGCATCACCGTGTCTGATTCGACCCACATGCCGCCGAGCGGGAGGAACCGGCCCGCCACGACAGCATCCTTCACCCGGGCGTAGACCTCGGGGCGGTGCTCTTTGATCCACGCGTATTGCTGCGCGCTCGACATCCCGTACAGAAAGTCGGGGTCGTTCTCGATCAGCTCGGTCATCGACGATGTCGTGCGGGCCACCTTGCGGATGGTCTCGCGCACGGGCCACAGCCAGGCCGAGTCGATGTGCGCATGGCCGATCGCGGCGATGCGGTGACTGCTCGCCTCGGCAGGGGAAGCGAGAACGTCGCGCAACTCGGCACGAGCATCGGATGCTGTCGCCACAATGCGCTGCAGGTCAAGCCGGTCGAGGGCGTTGTCCAGCGCCTGCAGAATGCGCATGCGGCGGGGCCCGGTTTCGGGGAGCTCGGCTTGAAGCTCACACAGCACCTGCAGGTCGAGCGACAGCTCGAAGACCTCGGGCTCGAAGACGGCGAGCTCCATGCGGCGTGTGCGATACAGCGGCTCGGGCGATGACGTCTCGATGTCTCCCTCCTGTGTCGGGAGGAAGGGGTGGTAATCGAGAAGGACCGGGTTGGACGCTGCTTCGAGGAAGAGCTCGACGGGTTCGCCGCCCTCGGCTGCATCCGCGATCGGGATCCACTGGTTGCGCGGGTTGATGCTCTTCACGGGAGTGCCGTCTGCGCGGTAGACGAGTGCTTCGCACTGGAAACCCGGCATGTTGATGTCGAAGCCGAGGTCAACGCGCGCCTCGACGCGGCGGCCGGCCCAGTCGGAGGGCACCGTGCCGGTGAGGCGAAACCACGTCGTTCCCCAGGCGGGTCCCCATGTGCTGCCGACCTCGAACGGTTCATAGTCGAGGGCGAGCCCCTCAGCAACGGGAACCGGTTCGCCGGGCAAGACGTGGGCATCCACCTGCAGCGGTGAAGCGGCGGAGTAGATCGCTGGAGCGACGCGCTCTGTCAGCACACGTTTAGCGCGCCCGACGGTCAATGACGTGTCATCATGCATGGCAGCCTCCCCAACCGGGTTTCAGAGGATCTCAGCGATTCGCCCCGTCAGCGACCTTCCGGCTCCGGAGACAGAAGCGGATGCTGTCTCAGCGGACGAGCCTCACCTCAAGCAGCTCCTCACCGAGGAACGGCTGCACCTGCTGTGCGCCATCCCGCTTCAGCCCATTGCGCTTATAGAAGCCATGGGCCCGCGGGTTGTCATCGGCGACCCAGAGGTAGCCAGGCCGGTCTCCGCACGCGGCATCGAACAGCTGCTGGCCGATGCCGGTGCCGTGGTAGGCAGCCAGAAGGTAGAGGTAGTAGAGCTCGCGATCGCGCGGGGCGTCCTCGTCGCGGGCGGGGCCCGAGCCGACGAAGCCGACGATCTCTCCGTCGACAAGTGCGACATGTTGATGATATTCGTCGCCCTGCTTCGTCCAGTGGGTCCACAGTTCGGCGAGGCGCAGCGGCGAAACGCGCTCGAGAGCCGCCGCGCTGATCAGGTGATCGTAAGTCTCGTGCCAGCACTTCGCGTGCACGCGGCCGAGCGACTCGGCGTCGACGTCGCGCGCCGGTCGAATGACGACATCGAGAGTGGGAGTGACAGCATCCGTGGTGTCCATATCGAGACGGTACCGCGAGTTCGCGCCCGGTCATAATCGGCAGTGCATCCTCGGTGAGCCGCCGGTGAACGGATGCTCTTTCCCCAAGCGGTGAAAGGGGAGACATGAGCGCAAAACGCACGGGCGAACGGCCACGTCGGAGGTGGGTGCCGCTGTTGGGAAGCCGGGCGGCGATGCCCGCGACGGCGCGTGCCGGGACCGGCGCGGTGCGCACATCGGTGCTCGAAGACGGCCGCCCGATCGAAGGTCTCGACCATGCGAGTCTCGACGACGTCATGGACGCCGTGCAGGCGCGCCAGGGCCGGGTTGCCGTCGTCGCGTATGACCGGCCGGATGACCGCGAGGTCGCTGATCTCGCTGAACGCCTCGATCTTCATCCGGTGCTGGTCGAGGATCTGCTGCACAAGGGGCAGCGCACGAAGATTGAGCGGTACGGTGACACGCTGTTTCTCGTGGTGCGTTCGGCACGATACGACGACGCGATCGAAGACGTCGCCGTGAGCGAATTCCACATCGTCGTGCAGGGGCAGTGGGTGGTGATGGTGCGCCAAGCGGCATCCGATGCCCGCGACTGGCATCCGGACGACTTAACCCAGGATGCTGAGTTGCTGCGCCACGGAACGGAGGCTGTTCTTTACACGGTGCTCGACACGATTGTCGACACGTATGTTCCGGTGATCGACGGTGTGGAGAACGACCTCGCTGAGATCGAGGGCGAAGTATTTGCGGGCGACGCCGCCGTTCCCGAGCGCATCTATCGGCTCGGTCGCGAGGTGAACGATCTGCAGCGTGCGATTGCGCCACTCGAGAAGGTGATTCGCGACCTCATCGCCGGATTTACGAAGTACGGCACGGTCGAGGGGCTGCAGGAGTATCTGCGCAACGTCTCCGACCACGCGACGAGGGCGTCGGCGCGTGTCGGGGATGTGCGGGAGATGCTGGCGCAGATCCTCACCGTCAATGCGACGCTCGTGGGGCAGCGGCAGAACGAAGACATGAAGCGCATCTCGTCGTGGGCGGCGATTCTGTTCGCGCCGACGCTCATCGGGGCGATCTACGGCATGAACTTCGATGTGATGCCCGAGCTGCACTGGGCGCTGGGGTATCCGCTGGCGATCGGCGGGATGCTGTTGATCGCGGTCATCTTGTACATCGTGTTCAAGAAGCAGCGCTGGCTTTAGGCCAGCGCAGAGTGCCGGTCACAGGCTGTCGGGCCGCGGTGGCTGCGGAGTCGCGGTGGTGCCAGGACGCAAGCAGTCGGGCTGCTGGCTGCCGGGCCGCGGTGTTTCAGGTCTGGAAGTGATGCTGCATCACGGATGGACGAGCGGCGTCGTCCTCTTCCGACGGTGGATGTGCAGCATCGTCGACCTCAGCGTGATGCACCGGTCCGCATCGTCGCCGTGTCGCGGGTGGATCAGCAATATCGTTGTGTCGTGTGCGGTCGGCCCGCATCGTTGCCCTGCTGAGAACCGGAACTAGGACAGAACGCCGAAGCTAGGACGTTTCTCGAGAAAACATCCTAGCTACGGCGTTGCGTCCTTGCTTGGGTGCTGTTCGCGTTAGCGGGACGACACTCGGCGGTGGGTGCGCTCGGTTCGCGGCGCTCCGGACGACGACGTGCTGTACACGCTGGGCGCGGACGTGCGACCCTGCCCAGCGCCGCGCTGGCCGGAACGACCCTGGCCAGAACGCTGCTGCCCGGGGCGGCCGCCGGAGCGAGTCTGCCCCGACCGTCCGGCACCCGCCGCGGCGGGACGGCCCGACCGGTCGCGTCGCGGAGCGTCGTCGCGCTCGCCGCGTCCGGAACTGCGCTGGCCTCCCTGACCGCGCTGTCCGCGCTGACCAGCATCCTGACCGCCCTGACGGTTGGCGCGCTTGCGACGTGCATTTGCGCCCTGCGACTTTCCGCCTCCCTGCTGCTGCACGGGCTTGGCGACCGGCTTGACGTACGGAGCCTCCTCGCCGACCAGCTCGACGACGGTGGGCGACGTGGCGGTCACGGTCTGCGGGGTCACCGTGATGGCGGCCTTGCGCAAGAGCTTTTTGAGGTCATCACGCTGCACGGGAAGGCACACAGTGGCCACGGTTCCCGCGCTGCCGGCCCGAGCCGTGCGGCCCGAACGGTGCAGATACGCCTTGTGCTCGATGGGCGGATCCACGTGCACAACGAGCTCGACGTTGTCGACGTGCACTCCGCGCGCGGCAACGTCCGTGGCGACGAGCACACGGGCACTTCCATCGCTGAACGCGGCAAGGTTACGGTCGCGCTGAGGCTGCGACAGGTTGCCGTGCAGGTCGACGGAGGGGATTCCGGATGCTGTCAGCTGCCGCGCCAGCTTCTTGGCGTGGTGCTTCGTGCGTGTGAAGAGGATGCGTCGGCCGAGGCCCGAGGCGAGCTTCTCGACGAGTTCCTTCTTGGCATCTGCGTCGTTCACGAAGAACACGTGGTGCGTCATCGCCTCGACGGGACTGGTCTCGTCGTCAACCGAGTGCGTGACGGGGTTGTGCAAGAAGCGCTTCACGATCTTGTCTACGCCGTTGTCGAGCGTCGCCGAGAACAGCATCCGCTGGCCATTTGCCGGCGTGGCAGCGAGGATGCGCGTGACGACGGGCAGGAACCCAAGGTCGGCCATGTGGTCGGCCTCGTCGAGCACGGTGATCTCGACAGCGTCGAGGCGCACGTGGCCCTGGTTCATGAGGTCTTCGAGACGGCCCGGGCAGGCGACGACGATGTCGACGCCAGCGTTCAGGGCCTCGACCTGGCGGCGCTGGTTGATGCCGCCGTAGATGGTGGTGGTCTTCATGCCGTACGCCGCGGCGAGCGGTGCGAGCACAGCGTCGATCTGCGTCGCGAGCTCACGGGTCGGAGCGAGTACGAGGCCGAGGGGGCGACCCGCGCGGCGCTTGCCGCCGGCGAGCTCTGTGCCGAGGCGCGCGACCATCGGAATGGAGAACGCGAGGGTCTTGCCGCTTCCGGTGCGTCCGCGGCCGAGCACGTCGCGCCCGCCGAGCGTGTCGGGCAGGGTGTCGACCTGGATCGGGAAAGCGTCGGTCTTGCCGTCCTTCGCGAGGATGGAGACGAGGGGAGCAGGCACGCCGAGCGCGCTGAATGTGATTTGAGACATGGTGCCTTTCAGGCATCGAGATCCGCACTTCAGGCGGAGAAGTGGCGAAGACGCGGGATCGCGCATTCGTTCGCCGTATGAAAGTCATCGACCCGTTGCCGGGGAGAGGGAGCGTTCTACGACGCAGGGGGCATAACGTTGCCCGCAAGTGAGAACAGTCTAGCGCATGGATGCTGTGTGGCTGCCGTCGTGCTCAGTCAGCCCGCAGCTCGGGATCGAACGCCCAGTTCGGCGCCATCGACCGCAGTCGGGCACCGCGCCACTGCCAGATCGCCCAGAGCGGATACCAAAACGCCCCCGCGGCCGGGCCGTGGAAGGTCAGCCGGTCGCGCAATAGTGTTCGGAGGGGCTGTTCAGGCAGACCAGAGTCCTCGTGCTGACCAGCGGGCCGACCACCGGGCTTACCGCTGTCGGGTGCCCGCGAGATCGCCATGCGGTGGTTCCATCCGCGCAGGGCACTGAGCGGTCCGGTCGATGGGCCGCCGGTATCCCGCAAAATCGTTACTCCGGCGTGGCTGGACTCGTCGTACTCGAGCGTGATGAGCTGTCGGCCAAGGGGAAGGACGCCGGCAAACGACAGCGGAACCTCGTCCACTTTGTTGCTCCAGAGTGTCTCGCCTCCCGTGCCGACGCTCAGCAGTGGCGCGTAGAGCTCGCGCATGACTGTCGGCGACCTCAGGGCGCGCCACGCGGCGGACGGATCGGTGTCGAGCACCAGTTTCAGCTGCACGTGCATGTTCTCAGTGTGGCGCACCGCGCTACGGGTTCCCTGCACAGCGTCCGTGCCGTGTGCACGAGTCCGGGGCGACAGTGACGGGGGTTTCCGGTAGAACTGTGACATGGCGATTCGGTTCTGGCTCGGTGTGGTGCAGCGCGACCACGTGCGCGATGCCGTGCGCCTCGGCATCGGCCAGCTCAACCACGGCAGCCGTGAGGCGATCAGTCGGTTGAACGAGGCCGACGGCCTCGTGTATTACTCCCCGCGAGAGACTCGAGACGGCACGCCGCTGCGCGCGTTCACCGCCATCGGGCGGGTCGCCGACAAAGACGTGTATTCGGCAGATCATCGTGCCGACGCATCCGCTCGCCAGTGGCGACGTCGCATCGACTGGTATCGGCCCGCGGTAGAAGCACCGATCCAACCGTTGAAGAAGCATCTCGATCTCACTCAGAACCGCCGCACATGGGGCATCCAGCTGCGGCCCGGCCTCGTGGAGCTCAGCCGACACGATTGGGACCTCATCCGTCATGAGATGCGCATGCCCGCACCCGAAGACCGGCTGCCGAGCGACCGCATCATCGCCGATGTCATTCCCGAGCGCCGAGAGCATCCGCGCTGGTTCTGATACTGCCGCAAAACCTCACGCGCAGGTCCTGATTCTGCCGCGGAGCGTCATACGTTGAAACACAGCGGATGCTGTGCCACGCAGCCGCATAGGCTGGCCGCGTGAGCACAGCAGGTCAGCAGCAACAACGGTACGAAGTTCGGTTCGAGTGGGGGAGCGCCGGGCTCGATGCCATCGCCGAGGGCGTGGGAGCCGTCGTTGTGGTGCAGGGCATCGCCGGCGGGCATCCGATCGCGACCGCGATCGAGGCGCACGGGCGCGTCCGTGCCGAAGACTGGGTCGTGGATGTTGCTCGCACGACCGGGGCGCGTGTGTTCGCCGCCTCGCTGCGCAATCGGACGGCCGTGGCGAAGCGCGTTCTGCAGCACCAGGTCGACCGGGGCGACCGCGTGCGCGTCGCACTCGTGGGTGCGACTGCCCAGGATGCTGGCGGTGCGACGGGTGTTGAGAGCCGGGGCGCTGCAGACCCCGATGGTGACGCGGCGGAATCGGCCGGTGCACATGCCGGTGCCGGGGGCTCGGGGTTCGCCGTGGACGTACTTTTTGCCACGGGCGCCGTGATCGACGCGCTCGCCGCCGTGGGAATTGACTACGCCTCGCCCGAAGCCGCTGCCGCCAGCGCCGCATTCACCGGGCTCGAGCGTGCCGTCGGGCACCTGTATACGGCCTCGACTGCGGGGCAGCGCCTCATCGATCGGGACAAGCGGGACGCCGTCGTTGCCGCCGGGAAAGTCGATGCCAGCGAACTGGTGCCGGTGCTCGGCGACGACGGCTACTGGTCGGCAGTCTGAGCGATCGCGGCCGACGGCTTCTCCGCAGCTTTTGCCCGCTGCCTGGCCCGATGCTGGCGCACCTTGTGACGGTTGCCGCAGCGCTGCATCGAGCACCAGCGACGGGTTCCGGCGCGTGAGATATCGAGGTAGATGAGGTCGCAGTCCGCGGCATCGCAAGTGCGGATCGTTCCCGCATCCTCACCGTTGAACACGGTGACGGCATCGCGTGCAATGGTCGAGAGCGCCTGGGCTGCGCGCGGGCTCGTTCGACCCGCCTGCCGCGAACCGCCGTCGAGGCGCGGCGGCAGGTCGGGCGTTGCGGCATAGAGATTGATGATGTCGACGTCTCGACGCAGCGGGTCTTTGTCGACGGATGCCGCGATGGCCACGTGCGCGATGGCCTCGCGCAGTGTGTGAGCGTCTTTCAGATCGCGTTCGCCCGAAGCTGTGACGGTGTAGCGCTCAGCGAGCCAATCGTCGAGGTCGGCCGCGTTCAGGAGACGTTCCCAACCGTCTGCCTGGGCGCCCCCAGTGCCGGTCATCAGCCCGGTGTATGCGAAGTCGAGGCAGAGGGCGCCAGAATCGAACCACCAGCGGGTACCCTCGCGGGATTCGAGCCACTGCCCGGTCTCTGAAAGGCGTTCCCCCGCAATCACGCATTCACTCTATCCGGTTGTCATCGTGAACGAGTGGGCGCGGTCAGCGCTGAGGACGCCCGGCAGCCAGTGCCGAGCCTCCCTTCACGACTCCCGGTGAGCGGCCACGGCGCTCCACGACACCGGTGGGAGACGAAGAGTCACGACCCCGTCGACAAGTTCTGCCCCGTGGAGCGCCTTCAGACTGACGCGCTCCTGATCATCGATCGTGTTCTTTGCGTACACGTCGTCATCGTGTAGCGTGAGCGCCTCCGTGAGGGATGTGACCTGAAACTCAGTGAGGTCGATGGTCAGGTCAACCGGCTCGGTCAGGCTGCGGTTCACGAGGAAGACAGCGACTGAGTCGTCGTCGTGGGTCACCACGGAATCGACGAGAGATGCCTCCCCATGGACAGCGGTGGCATACGTCGGGGCATCGATGCGTGGCGCAATGACAGTTCCACGTGCGAGCCTGCTCGTCACAGAGAACGGGAAGAACGTCGTCTGCCGCCAGGCGTCACCGCCAGGCTCGGTCCTGATGGGGGCAATCACGTTGACGAGCTGGGCCAATGAGGCCGACCTCACCCGAGCGTGGTTCTTCAGCAGCGTGATCAGGAGGTTGCCGAGGACGACAGCGTCAGCGACGGAGTAGGTGTCTTCGAGCTGACGAGGGGCAATCTGCCATTCCTCGTTTACCTCGTCTGACGCCTTGTGCTCGTCCAGATACCAGATGTTCCATTCGTCAAATGACAGTTGAATCTGCTTCGAGCTGCGGAGCTTCCGGCCGACGTGGTCCACCGTCGCGACGACTGTATCGATGAAGTACTGCATGTCGAGCGATGAGGCGAGGAACGAGCCGAGGTCGCCGCCTCGCTCCTGGTAGTACGCGTGACACGAGATGAAATCGACGTGCTCGTAGGTGTGCTCGAGAACCGTGCGCTCCCAGTCGCCGAATGTTGGCATTCCCGAGCCAGAAGATCCGCACACGACAAGTTGAAGATCATTGTCTGCCGCCTTCATCGCCTGGGCCGTGCGCGCGGCGAGGGCGCCATAATCCTCGGCGCTTCGATAGCCGGTCTGCCAGGGGCCATCCATTTCGTTTCCGAGGCACCACATGCGGATGCCGTGCGGCTCGGTCGTACCATTTGCGATGCGTTGATCGCTCAGCGCCGTTCCCGATGGGTGGTTGCAATATTCAAGAAGATCAAGCGCCTCCTCGATTCCGCGAGTGCCGAGATTCACCGCCATCATGAGCTCGGAATCGGTGAGTGCGAGCCAGCGAGCAAACTCGTCTACGCCTACCTGATTCGTCTCGAGCGAATGCCAGGCGAGATCTCGGCGTACCGGTCTTTTCTCGCGAGGGCCGACGCTGTCTTCCCAGCGGAATCCCGAAACGAAGTTTCCGCCCGGGTATCGGATCGTTGTCGTTCCCAGTTCCTTCACGAGTTCAACAACGTCGAGACGAAACCCGTCGTCGTTCGCGGTCGGGTGCTCAGGTTCATAGATCCCCGTGTAAACGCATCGCGCGAGATGCTCGACGAAGGCGCCGAAAAGTCTTCGGTTCACGGTGGCGACAGTCTCGGCGCGACGGGCGACGATCGATGCTTTCGTCATGGATACTCCTTTGTCATCGTGATCGCGAATCAGTGAATTGCTGTGGTGTTCTCTCTCGCAGTCGGTTGTACGGGATCCTCTAACGAGGCGCGGCCGTGGACTCCCGGACGACGAGCGAAGTTGCGAGTTGGATATGCATCGACGGCGGGGCTGCCCCCCGTGAGAGACTGAGCACGGTCTCGACGGCCATCGCTCCCATGCCTGCGAGGGGCTGATGCACGGTTGTCAGCTGCGGAGTGGCACGCCGGGCGGCCGACGTATCGTCGAACCCCACGACTGACACATCACCGGGCACTGATTTTCCTGCTTCGCGCGCGGCTTGGATCACTCCGAGTGCGATTTCGTCGTTGCCGCACACGAAGCCGCTTGGGGCCTGTCCGCTTGCCAGCAGTAGCGACGCGTTCTCGTATCCAGTCTGAAACGTGTAGTCGCCACTGACGCTCAGCGCCTCATCGACCGCCAGCCCCGCGCTTTGCAATGCGCTGACATAGCCCTGCCGTCGCTCAATGGAGGGAATCGACCTGGAAAGGCCGCCGATCCAAGCGATGTCTCTGTGCCCAAGGCTGATGAGATGTTCGGTAGCGGTTCGACCACCGTCCCAGTTCGTCGCGCCGATCGAAACAACCCGGCTGTCCTTGGTGTCGATCGGATCGATCATCACGAGGGGAATGCTCATCGAGCGGGCTGTCGTGATCATTGAATCCGAGAGCGTCCCTGTGAGCATGATCAGCCCTGTCGCGTCGACGAGCTCACCGAGCCATTGCTCAGCGGAAGTCGGGTCGTCGTGCTTATCAGTTCGGCGTGCGAGCGTCACCACGAGATCGATCCCTAGCGGCTCCACAGCACGAGCCATTCCGTCGACGACACTCGCTGAGTACGCCGAGTCGAAGCCATGAGAAGCAGCGACGATCGCGGCTCGGCGGCCGGGGGCGGTCTCGACGCTGCGACGGTAGCCGGTCTGCTTTATCGCGTCGAGTACGCGTCGCCGCGTGCCTTCAGCGATTCCTTCGCGTTCGTTGAGCACTTTCGACGCCGTCGCTGCGGATACTCCTGCCATTTGTGCCACCGTGTGCAGTGTCGGCCGGGCTACTTCCAATTGCCACCTCCCAAGAAACTATTTCGACCCTATACCTCGGGGCCGGCTCAGGCCGGAACGTGGCACGAAACCGTTGTCGCGAGAGGTGACCTCTGCTATTCTCTCGAAACAGCGCAGAAATAACTGCGGAAAATATTTCGAATGTACTCAACGACGAGGAAAGGGCGAATCATGATCCGATCGCGAAGGAGAATGACGCTAGGCACGGCGCTCATGGCCACGGCCGCATTGGCACTGAGCGGATGCGGAACGAGCGGCCCCGGTGAAAGCGCTGCCGGCGAGGCGAGCGCATGGGCGACGACCGGTAGTGTGCACGAGCGAATCTGGAAGGAATCGTTCCAGACCTGGAACAGCGAGAATCCCGATTCCGAGATTTCCGTCGAGTGGTTCAACAACGACGCTTATAAGGAGAAGATCCGCACAGCAATCGGAGCGGGAACTGGACCGAGTCTCGTGTTCGGTTGGGGCGGTGGCACACTCGCCGATTACGTAGATCAGGACAAGGTCGTCGATCTCACCGGCAAAGTCACGAACCTTGTCGATCGCGTGCTCCCGTCAGTCGTGAAGAACGGCATGATCGGAGACAAACTCTACGCCGTCCCCAACTCCCAGAGTCAGCCCGTCGTCCTCTACTACAACACCGAGCTTTTCGGGAGCGTTGGCGTCGACGTTCCGGAGACGTGGGACGAGCTTCTCTCGGCTGTCGACGCGTTCGTTGACGCAGGGGTGACCCCGTTCGCGCTCGCCGGAGCGTCGAAATGGCCAGAGCTGATGTGGATTCAGTACCTCACTGACCGCATTGGAGGCCCAGAGGTGTTTGACGCTGTGCTCGCGGGCGAAGAGAACGCCTGGTCAGATCCGGCCATCATCGAAGCTCTCGAGAAGATCCAGGAACTCGTTGATCGCGGCGCATTTGGTGACGGGTATGGCTCCGTCGTGGCAGACACGAGGGCTGATGCAGCGCTCCTGCACACGGGCAAAGCCGCAATGCTGTTGCAAGGCAGCTGGCTGTATTCGTCGTTCCTCACCGACGCCCCGGAATTTGTGGAGCGCGGAGGCCTTGCCACAACGCGCTTCCCGACAATCGAAGGTGGCGCGGGCGACCCCGCGAACATCGTCGGAAACCCAGCAAACTATTGGTCGGTAAGCGCAGATGCGTCGGAAGAAGTGCAGGACGCCGTCACCTCATACCTCGACGAGATGGTGTTCTCTGACGACTACACGACGCAGCTCATCGAAGGCGGCGGAGTTCCACCCGTTGCCGGACTCGAGGAGGAGCTCGCGAAGTCGGACAATGCTGACTTCCTCACCTTCGCGTACGGCCTCGTCAAGAACGCACCGCACTTCCAGCTGTCGTGGGATCAAGCACTGCGGCCCTCCCAAGCCCAGGAGCTGCTGACAAACCTTGACTTGGTCTTCCTGAAGACGTCGACCCCTGAGGAGTTCGTCGACGCGATGAATGGGACTCTCTAGTGGCCGCTACCGTCACTGAACGGCTGGTAGCGGGTGGAGCCGCTCGGCCAGCGACGCGCGTACGTCACGGACCGAGTCCCGTGATGGTCATTCCCGCTCTCGCGTTCTTTGCCGCCTTCGCCCTGATTCCGTTGATCGGCGTGCTTGCGCTGAGCTTTATGAGCTGGGATGGCCTCGGGACACCCACGTGGGCGGGAATCGATAATTGGCTCCGCACGCTCACTTCGCCCGAGACCGGCAACGCAGCCTGGCTCAGCTTCGTGGTGATGGTCGGAAGCTGGCTCATCCAGGCACCGATCAGTCTTCTGCTCGGGGTATTCACGGCGGGCCAGCAGCGTTATCGGGCCGTGCTCGCTGTGCTCTACTTTCTCCCGCTCGTCTTCTCGGCGGCAGCCGTTGCCATCGCTTTCAAATCACTCCTTGATCCGAATTTCGGCCTCGGGAGCGCACTGGGAATCGATGCCCTTGCGCAGAACTGGCTCGGCGATCCGCAGCTCGCGCTCGGCGTCGTGCTTTTCGTGATCGCGTGGAGCTTCATCCCGTTCCATACGCTGCTCTACCAGGCCGGAGTCAAGCAGATCCCGGCGAGCCTATACGAAGCCGCAATGATCGACGGGGCCAGTGTGTGGACAAGGTTCTGGTCGATCACGATCCCACAGCTGCGATACACGATCGTGACGTCATCGACTCTCATGCTCGTCGGTTCGCTCACGTACTTCGATCTGATCTACGTGCTCACCGCGGGCGGCCCCGGCAATGCAACGCGCATCCTTCCCCTTGACATGTACCTCGTTGGGTTCCGCAGCTTCGATATGGGCCGCGCCAGTGTCATCGCCGTGATCCTTGTCGTCGTCGGGTTGACCTTGTCGCTCGTTCTCAATCGGATGAGTGGCGCGAACCGGATGGAAAGTCAGATGGAGGGCGCATGAGCGCGGTCAGAACTCGTCCAAACATCATTGGCGGTCTACTCGGATGGGTCTGGCTCGCGATCATCATCGTGCCGATCTACTACGTGGTGGTCACCAGCATCCGAGAGCAGTCCTCGTTCTTCAGCGAGAATGCGCTGCTTCCACCCGCCGAACCCACGCTTGGCGCGTACATCACGGTTTTGCAGAACGATTTCGCCCTCTATTTCATGAACAGCGTGATTGTGACAGCGTCGACCGTCGCTGTGGTACTCATCGTGTGTGTCATGGCCGCGTACTACGTCGTTCGCAGTAGAACGAAGTTTGCGAAGAACTCGTTCGCGCTCATCCTCCTGGGCATTGCTATCCCGCTTCAGGCGACGATCATCCCGATCTACTACATGATTACGCAGCTTCGGTTATACGACAGTCTGCTTGCGCTGATTCTGCCGTCGATTGCGTTCGCCATTCCCATCACTGTGCTCATCCTCGTGAATTTCATGAGAGACATTCCCAGTGAGCTCTTCGAATCCATGCACATGGACGGTGCAGGTGATTGGCGGATGCTACGAAGTCTTGTCGTGCCACTGGCGAAGCCTGCGATCATCACAGTCGCGATCTATGATGGCCTCAACGTGTGGAACGGCTTCCTCTTTCCACTCGTTCTGACTCAAAGTGCAGACAAGCGGGTACTTCCCCTTTCGCTGTGGGCATACCAAGGTGAGTTTCAGATAAACATTCCTGCAGTGCTCGCTGCGGTCACGCTTTCGGCGCTTCCGATCGTTGTTCTTTACGCTTTGGGACGTCGCCAGCTCGTGAGTGGGCTCACCGCAGGATTCGGAAAATGATGGGAGAACAGGTGATCAAACAACGATTGCGCGTGGGCATGGTCGGCTACGCGTTCATGGGGGCCGCACACTCACACGCGTGGCGCACGGCTCATCGCTTCTTCGACCTTCCGCTGACACCGGAACTCACAGCGATCTGTGGGCGCAACGTCGAGGCGGCAACCGAAGCAGCCGAGCGCATGGGCTGGGCATCCGTCGAGACGGACTGGCGAGAACTCATCGCGCGCGACGACATCGATGTGATCGACATCTGCACGCCGGGCAATACTCACGAGGAGATCGCGACCGCCGCGCTCGCCGCGGGAAAGCACGTGCTGTGCGAGAAGCCGCTCGCCAATTCCGTCGCCGAAGCTGAGCAGATGGCGGATGCCGCAGAGGCAGCAGCCCTGCGGGGAGCGCTCGCGATGTGCGGCTTCACGTACCGGCGCACACCGGCGTTGACACTCGCGAAGAGATTCGTGGACGAGGGGCGGCTCGGCAGCATCCGCCATGTTCGTGCCCAATACCTGCAAGACTGGCTGAGCGACGAGAACGCGCCGCTGACGTGGCGGCTCGATCGTGAGAAGGCGGGGAGCGGTGCGCTCGGCGATATCGGTGCGCACAGCATCGACCTGGCGCAGTGGGTCACAGGGCAGCGCATCGAGGGAGTCTCAGCGCTGACGCACACGTTTGTGGACGAGCGCCCCGTCGGCGGCGACTTCGTGGGACTCGGCGGGCACGGCGACGCGGCGAACGCCGAGAAGGGGCCGGTCACCGTTGACGATGCGGCACTCTTCAGCGCCAGCTTCTCTGGCGGCGCGATTGGCATATTTGAGGCGACGCGGTATGCACTCGGCCGGAAGAACGCGATGCGACTCGAGATCAACGGGAGCCTGGGCTCCGTCTCGTTCGACTTCGAGGAGTCGAACGTTCTGAACTACTACGACTCCCGCGACGACGCCGAGGCCATCGGCTTTCGCCGCATCATCGTCACGGAGCCGGAGCATCCCTACGTCGGCAACTGGTGGCCGACCGGGCATGGGCTGGGCTACGAGCACGGTTTCACGCATCAGGTAGTCGACCTCGTGACCGACATCGCCGCAGGCAGACAGCCGAGCCCGTCGTTCGCCGAAGCCGCGCAGGTGCAGCAGGTTCTGCACGCCGTCGAGCGCAGCGCGAGCAGCGATTCGCAGTGGCAGGCGCTCGAGACAGATCGCACAGAAGGAGGAGCGCAATGACGCGTCCGATCACATTATTCACGGGCCAGTGGGCCGACCTGCCGTTCGAGGAGGTCGCACGCCTCGCGGGCGAATGGGGTTACGACGGCCTTGAGATCGCGAGCTGGGGTGACCATCTCGATGTTCGCCGCGCAGCATCCGACCCCGACTACGTGCGCGACAGGCAAGAGATCCTGAGCCGCAACGGACTTAAAGTGTTTGCGATTTCGAACCACCTCGTCGGGCAGGCCGTGTGCGACGACCCGATCGACGAGCGGCACGAGGCGATTCTGCCGGCTCACGTCTGGGGCGACGGAGACGCCGAGGGCGTTCGGCAACGCGCCGCTGACGAGATGAAGACCACCGCGCGGGCGGCCGCTGCCCTCGGCGTTGACGTGGTGACCGGCTTCAGCGGTTCGGCGATCTGGAAGACCGTCGCGGGCTTCCCGCCCGTACCCGACGGCATGATCGATGCCGGCTACAAGGACTTCGCCGACCGATGGAACCCGATCCTTGACGTCTTCGACGAGGTCGGCGTGCGATTCGCTCTCGAGGTGCACCCCTCTGAGATCGCGTATGACTACTGGACGGCGAAGCGTGCCCTCGAAGCCATCGGCGACCGTGATTCATTCGGCTTCAACTTCGACCCGAGCCATTTCGTATGGCAGCAGGTAGACCCCGTGACATTCCTCCTCGACTTCGCGCCGAAGGTCTATCACGTGCACTGCAAGGAGTCTGTCGTGCAGCTCACCGGCGGTCGCAACGGACGACTCGGCTCGCACCTGCCGTGGGGTGACCCGCGGCGCGGGTGGGACTTCGTGTCGACAGGCCACGGGGACGTGCCGTGGGGGCCGATCTTCCGAGCACTCAACGCGATCGGGTACGAGGGCCCCACAAGCGTGGAATGGGAAGACGCCGGCATGGATCGCCTCGTTGGCGGGTCAGAGGCTCTTGAGTTCGTGCGCACACTCGCGAAGATCAGCCCACCGGATGCTGCGTTCGACGCCGCATTCTCACGGAAAAAGTAGCTCGCACACGACAACGCATACAGGGAAGTAGACACAACGACAATGAGCAGCAACCGCAGACGGGCACTGATCGTGCGCGGAGGATGGGACGGGCATCAGCCCGTCGAGACGACGAACAGCGTCATCCCGTTCCTCGAGAACAACGACTTCGACGTGCGGGTGGAAGAGTCCACGCAGGTCTACACGGAGGCCGACTACCTGGCATCCGTCGACCTGATCGTGCAGACGAACACCATGAACACCATCGCTGACGATGAGCTGGCGGGGCTGATCGCCGCTGTCCGCGCCGGCACTGGGCTCGGCGGATGGCACGGCGGCATCGCCGACTCCTATCGGAACAGCGCCGATTACCTGCACATGGTTGGCGGGCAGTTCGCGCACCACGCAGCGAAGGCACCTAAGGATCAGCTTGCGGGCGAACAGGCCGACAATTACGTGACGCACACCGTGAACATCGTTCCCGAGCGAGCCGAGCACCCGATCGTGGCAGGGCTCGACGACTTCGAGCTCACTACCGAGCAGTACTGGGTGCTCTCCGACAGCTACAACGACGTGCTCGCCACGACGACGGTCGCCGCGCGTGACTTCGATGCGTGGAACGCGCCGGTCACCACTCCGACGGTGTGGACGCGACAGTGGGGCGCGGGCCGCATTTTCGTCTGCACGGCGGGACACCGCCTCGATGTGCTTGACGATCCGAACGTGCGCACGATCGTCGAGAGGGGCCTGCTGTGGGCAGCACGGTGAGAAGCGACTCGCAGGGAATCACACAGCGGGGCAGTCAACAGCAGGGCAGCAGAGAGCAGGAAACCAGCCAGCAGGGGAGCAGCATGCACGAGCCGAAGACGCTCGCGATCGGCGTCATCGGCGTCGGAAACATTAGCGCGCAGTACTTTGCCGAGCTTCCGAAACATGAGAATGCGCGGATCGTCGCCGTCGCCGACGTCGATGAAGCACGGGCGGATGGTGTCGCCACCGAGCGCGGCGTGCGTGCACTGAGCGTTGACGAACTGCTCGCCGACCCCGACATCGACCTTGTGCTCAACCTCACGATCCCGGCCGCTCACGCCGAGATCGCCCGTCGGGCGCTCGAAGCCGGAAAACACGTCTACGGAGAGAAGCCGCTCGCGCTGACTCCGGCCGAGGCGTCGCCGCTTCTCGACCTTGCCCGGGAGAAGGGGCTGCGCATCGGCTGTGCTCCCGACACGGTTCTGGGCACGGGTGTGCAGTCGGCGCGACACGCTCTGGATGCCGGGATGATCGGCTCTCCTGTGGCAGCATCCGTGCACTGGAGTGCTCCGGGGCACGAACTCTGGCACCCGGCGCCGGCGTTCTATTACCAGCCTGGGGGAGGTCCGCTGTTCGACATGGGCCCGTACTACCTGACGAGCCTGGTCACGCTCTTCGGCGCGGTGACGCGAGTGTCGGGAACGGCGACTCGGTCATTGCGAGAACGGACCGTGGCGAAGGGAGCGCTCGCCGGGCAGCCCGTTCCCGTGGAGGTCGATACGCACGTCAGCGCCCTGCTCGAGCACGCGTCGGGAGTGACGACGACTCTGACAGTGAGTTTCGACGTCTGGGCAACGCGCGCGCCGCTGTTTGAGGTGTACGGAACGGCGGGAACGATATCCGTTCCTGATCCGAACCACTTCTCACACGTCGGCGAGGTGTGGACGCCCGAGAGCAGAGAATGGATGCCGCTGGCCGACGCGGCGGGATTCCGCGACGGTGGGCGTGGCATCGGCATCGTCGACATCGCGGACGCGATCACGCAGGACCGTCCACATCGAGCATCCGGAGACCTGGCGTTTCACGTACTCGATGTGATGGACGCGATCCTGCGTGCAGGTCACGAGCACCGAGTCGTCGAGATCGAGAGCACCGTCGAGCGTCCGGATGCTGTGCCACAGCGTTGAGCAGGTCTACCCGAGTATCTCGCGGAGGAACTCGAGCGCATACTGGCGGTCGAGCGGCCTGCCGCCCCCCGTGATCGTTGTACTGCTACAGCGTCATGCGGCTTTGCCGTGGATCAGCGGGGAAGGTGCCCCGTGCGCAGCAGCGAGTCGAACTCTCGCGTGAATCGCTCGGCGTCGACCTTGCGATTGGGCACCATCCTGATGTCGTGGGTCTCACTGGAGTGCACCCTCACCCGGGTGAAGAGTCCGGGTCTGTAGCTGATGCCGGTGATGGAGCGTGCGCTGGCTTCTTTCTTGAGCCGCACGCCTTTGACGCCGCCCGTGACCTGTGCCACAAGGAGCCTCTGCGCCGTGGCGATCATGACGAGCGGGTACCTTCCTGCGACCCCGGGAAGTGCGAGAAGCACTTCTTCTTCAGAATCTAAGATCCGGGGAACATCACGCTGCAGCCCAGGCGAAGAGAACAGCTCGTTGCGTGAGAGTGCCGTGCCGTATGACATCGCGGCTGGAGTCGGAACCATGTGAACAGCGTAAAAGTCAGGCAGACAGATCGTCCATGGGCAGTACTGCACGGTGAACATGCCTCAGCTGGCCGCTGTCTCGCGCGCACCTATGCATGGCGTTGTGCCCCTGTGCAGACTATTCTCGCGGAGTTGCGGCGCGCAGCTGCTCAGCGATGGGGTGCAGAAGCTCAGCGAGATCGGCGATCTTGTCGGCCGGAACATGGTTGAGCACCCGCTTCCGAATCTCACTGACGTGGGCAGACGCTGCCGAAATGAACGTACGGCGCCCCTCCTCAGTGAGCGAAGCGTAACGGTTGGCGCCTCGACGTTCACGAGTGACCAGACCGCGCTCCTCGAGCCGACTGATCGTGTGCGAGAGCCGAGAATATGAACCGGATGTGATGGCGCTGAGGTCGATCAACGGCGCCGTGTGCTCCGAAGTGCGGTACAAGGTCAGAAGCACTGCGTAGTCATAGTGCCCGAGGCCCGCGTCTCGGCGGAGCTGCTGGTTCATAACCGCAGGTAAGCACTGCGAGATCAGGTGCAAATTGGTCCACGCAGCTTCTTCATCGGCGCTCAACGCTTGTCTCCGGGTCATGATCCTCCTGCAAGCATCCTGCCAGGTGCAACTTGAACATTCAAGTACTGCATCGTATCGTGTACTTGAACATTCAAGTAGCGTCACAAAAAGGGATGGAGCGACATGAAGAATATTGGGTTTCTCTCGTTCGGGTTCTGGAATCGCGGTGTCGGATCCCGCGTTCGATCAGCGGCAGACTCTCTCACCCAAGCCGTCGAGATCGCGGTAGCCGCGGACGAGGTCGGTATCGATAGGGCGTATTTCCGCGTTCATCATTTTGCGAAGCAGCAGTCCTCACCATTCCCTCTCCTCGCTGCAATCGCCGCCCGTACGACGCATCTGGAGGTGGGAACCGGCGTCATCGATATGCGTTAGCGCATATCGGGGTTGTAGCGTTGGAGTCATTGGCTACCGTCGTCTACAAGTACCTACACACTTGATCGGTGCTGCACGTTTCAGGGTCCGGGTGCGCGGCGTCCTGTCTGAGGTCCGCGATAGTGTCGCGCAGCACGGAGAGCTGCGCGATCTGCTGCTCGATCTCAGCGAGGCGCACGTCAAGCAGGTCGCGCACGTGCTCGCAGGGCGCATGGCCGCCGTCGCGGATGTCGAGGATCTGGCGGATCTGGGCGAGGGTGAGGCCCGCGGCCTGGCCGCGGTGGACGAAGTCGATCCGGGCGACCGTCTCGGGTGCGTAGTCGCGATAGCCGGACTGCGTGCGCTCGGCCGGCGGAAGCAGCCCCTGCCCCTCGTAGAAGCGGAGCGTCTTCGCCGTGGTGCCCGCGCGTTCGGCGAGTTCTCCGATGCGCATCGCGGCCTCCGATCGTTCGGCAGGAGCAGGCTTGACCTTCCCCTGCACTGGAAGGTCCAGTATGGCTGAGACAGAGCAGAAAGCCAAGGACTGACAGGAGCAGCGATGCCTACCAAGTACGACCTCGCCATCATCGGATCCGGAGGCGGAGCATTCGCCGCCGCCATCCGTGCGACCACGCTCGGCAAGTCGGTGGTGATGATCGAGCGCGGGACGCTCGGCGGCACCTGCGTGAACACCGGCTGCGTGCCGTCGAAGGCCCTCATCGCCGCTGCCGACGCCCGTCACGTCGCCGCCGACGCTTCAGGCCGGTTCCCGGGGATCGCGGCGACGGCTGAGACAGTGGACATGCCTGCGCTGATCGCCGGGAAGCAGGCGCTGGTCGAGTCGCTGCGCGGCGAGAAGTACGCCGACGTCGCCGACTCCTACGGCTGGCAGGTCCGCCGCGGCGATGCATCGTTCGCCGGCGGCCCAGACGCCCCGGTACTGGAGATCATCGCCGGCGACGGGACGGTCGAGACCATCGAGGCCGACCACTTCCTGGTCGCGACTGGTTCTCGCCCGTGGGCTCCGCCGATCGACGGCCTGGAGGAGACCGGGTACCTGACCTCGACCACGGCAATGGAACTCGCTGAGGTTCCTGAGTCGTTGCTGGTGCTCGGCGGCGGCTACGTCGCCCTGGAGCAGGCGCAGCTGTTCGCTCGCCTCGGCTCGCGGGTCACGCTGCTGGTGCGGTCCCGGCTCTCCTCGAAGGAGGAGCCGGAGGTGTCCAAGGCGCTTCAGGAGACGTTCGCCGACGAAGGCATCCGCGTCGTCCGCCGCGTGGTGCCCACCCGGGTCTCCCGCGGCACGGGAGGCGAGGCCGTCGTGACCGCCGACGTGTCCGGCGACTCGCAGGAGTTCCGCGCCGAGCAGGTGCTCGTCGCCCTCGGACGCCGTCCCGTCACCGATGGCCTGAACCTCGATGCGGTCGGGGTGAAGACCGGGGACTCCGGCGAGGTGGTCGTCTCCGACCGGCTGCGGTCCTCGAACCCGCGGATCTGGGCCGCGGGCGACGTGACCGGGCACCCCGAGTTCGTCTACGTCGCCGCCCACCACGGCACCCTCGTCGCCGAGAACGCGTTCGCCGACGCCGATCGTGCCGTCGACTATTCCCGCCTGCCGCGGGTGACGTTCACCGGGCCCGCGATCGGAGCGGTCGGGATGACCGAGAAGGAAGTGCTTGCTGCGGGGATCCGCTGCGATTGCCGCGTCCTGCCGCTGCACCACGTGCCCCGCGCGCTGGTCAACCGCGACACCCGCGGGTTCATCAAGATCGTCGTGAACGCCGACACGAACGAGATCCTCGGCCTGACCGCCGTCGCCAAGGACGCCGGAGAGCTCGCCGCCGCCGGTGTCCACGTGCTCGGCAAGACCGTCGCCGAGATCGCCGACGCCTGGGCTCCCTACCTGACGATGGCCGAGGGCATCCGGATCGCCGCGAAGGCCTTCACCACCGACCCGTCGCTGCTGTCGTGCTGCGCATGACCGGCAACGCAGGCAATCGGGGAGATCTCATCCTGAAGAGGTGCAGACGATGAGCGCCGATCAGGACCGCGACGAACGGCGCGCCGGTCCCGTCGTCGCTGCAGGGACCGGACTGCTCTTGCTGGCATGCTGCGCGCTTCCGTTGCTGCTCTGTTGCGGCCTGCCGCTCATCGCGGCGGGCGGAGCACTCGCGGGCGTCGGTGGGCTCCTCGGTAACCCCTGGATCATCGGTGCCGGGATCGCCGTCGTGATGGCCGTCACGGCGGGGATGCTCGTCAGGTTAGGGCGGCGGCACCGAGGCCGCAGGACCGGCTGCTGCGAAAATCCTTCGACCGCTGATCGGAACCGGTAGCTCGAGCGGATCCAGCCATCATCGCCACCTCGGCCACTTCGGCACCCCGCGACCCTTCCACGTCTCCACGAGACCGGCGGCCGAGCGGACGGACGCGAAGAGCCCGTAGCCGGCCCCGGCGAGACCCACGGAGACCACGAGCCAGCGCCCGATGCCGAGCCAGATGCGCCCGTCCACGTCGAGCGCCCACTGAGCGCCCGTGATGAGACCGGCGATGCCCATCCAGAGCCCGGCGACGACCACGACCACCGGCAGCAGGGCGAGGCACATCGCAGCGGCGGCCGACCAGAGCTGACGCGCTTCGAGCTTCGCCGTCGCCGCCATGATCCGCTCGGCGCGCTCGTTCGAGGCGTCGAGGTTCGCGGTCATCGTGGCCGAGGCCTCCCCGGCGACCTGCTCGACGGCCTTCTCGACCCGCTCCTCAGTACGCTTCTCGATCCGCTGCACCTCGCCGCCGACCTGGCTCACAAGCTTCTGGTTCGTTGTGGCCTGCACCTTCAGACCCTCAATCGCCGAGGCCGTAGCCGCGCGATTCTTCTGCGCCTCCGCGACCAAGGTTCGCGACGCGGCGTTCAAGCTCTCGCCGTTGAGACTCTGCGCGAACTCGCCGAGCGTGCTCGCGATCTCGTTCTGCCTGCTCTCGATACTCGCGATCCTCGCGGACACGTCGCTGGAGGGCGAGGAGGTCGACGCCGGGGTCGTGATCCGCTCCAGCCGCCTCGTCGTCTCCTCGTCCATGACCTTCACGAACCCCGCGAGCTTCTTCTGCTGCTCGGTCAGCGTGGCAATCCTCGTATTCTGCGCCTCGACGGCGGCGAGGATCGAGGTCAACAGCTCCATCGTCTCCGGACTGCCGAGCGGCTGCGGCGACTGCACGGGCCCGTTCTGCTGCTTCAGCCTGTCGAGCGCTGCGCTCATGTTCCTGCTCCTTCTGCTGCTGGTGGTAGTCGAAGAACGCCTGCGCGCCCTCCGGGGTGAAGTCCGCCGAGAGCGCGCTCGCGCGTTTGCGGCGATCGGCGCGGCCGGACTCGCCGCGGCGGTCCTCGATGTAGAGCGTCCAGGTCTCCTGCCCGGCGCGCTTGCCCTTCTTGCTGACGGGGCTGTGCAGCCGCATCCTCGGCACACGTTCCCCGGCGTCGTCGAGCTGCTGGTTCTGCTCCTCGATCACCGCTTCGAGACCGGCCTTGTCCACCACGCGGGGGTCGGCCAGTGCGGCGCTCATCCGGTCACCCATCTCGCGGTCGAGCCCGCCCTCCGCGAAGTCCTCGCGGCGCAGCTCCCAGTCCTTCGGCGCGTGCTCCAGCCGCTTCACGACCGAGAGCCCGTGCTCTCGCATCAGCTCGTCGTTCGCCGACTGCACGCCCCGCTGGTTCCCGGCCTTGCGATCGTGGAACGTCCGGTAGTCCGAGAGCGCCTTTCCGGTCCGGTTGCTGTGATTGATGACCAAGATGTGGTTATGCGGCTTTCTGCCCCGGCCATCCACGTGACTGACCACGAGGCAGTCCGAGTCGGGGTGCATCCTCTTCGCGAGCTGATAGCCGAGATCGTTCACCCGCTGCACGTGCTCCGGGTTCTTCGGGTCGAACTCCTCGTCGCTGAAAGACTGCCGGTAATGCAGCGCCTCGACCTCGCGCGTGGTGTTCTGCGTGAGCGCCCGTGCGCGCGCCGAGAATGCGCCAGGGCCTCCCGGCACTTCGCACGTGATCGCGACGCCCCGCTCGTCCTCCTTCCCGCGGATATAGCGCTCGGTGTCGGCGGCGCTGGTGCTCGGGCTGTAGTGGGTGGTGCTCATGCGGCCGTCCGATCCCCGAGCAAGGCGCGGACCTCGCGCAGCAGCTCGATCAGCTCGGGCACCTCCGACGACAGCGCCACCGCCTCACCGGCGCGCGCGCGGCGATCCAAGTCGTTGACGTTGATCGCCAGCGGGCGCACCTGGGCAGCCAGCTCACGAGCGTCCGCCGACGCCTGCACACGCGCCTCGACCCCGAGCAGGTGCGCCGCCACGGCGGCGTCCAACTCCTCCGAGCGGGAGGCGTGGAGGGCATCGCGTACGACGGTCCGCACCCACGTGCTCGGAGCCAGCCCGAGCCGCTTCGCACGAGTGCGAAGCGCCGCGAGCGTCTCCTCCCCGAAGTCGGTATCGAGCTTCGCGCGGCCCCCACGACGACGCTTCGCGCCGCCGTGACTCTGACGCACAGCCTCCGCATCAGCCCGACCGGTGTTCACCTGGGAGTCGGTCTGCTGCTCCACCTGTACGCCAGAGTGGCAAGCAGTAGGCCTGTCGGACACATCGCTGACGCTCGTGTCCTCCAGCCCTGCTTGCGAGGGGCCTCCGGCCCCCTCGACCCCCTGGAAGAGCGAATGCTGATCGGTGCTCATGCGGCACCTTCGATCAGCGCCAGCGGCACGTCCGGACTTCGCACCGCGAGCCCGCTGAGCAGCTCCGCGACCGCACCGTCCGCGTCGTGTTCCGCCGAGGTCTCCGGACCGTACGTCAGTTCCCGCGACCCGGCGTTCTGGTGGTACGCGTTGCCGTACATGCCGGGCGTGTGCGCGGCGGTCGGGATGCTGCACTGGTGCCACTCGTAGGGCTCGATCTTCCCGATGTGCTGCACGAGGTAGCGGTTGATGTCGTCGGCGCGGTAGACCTTCACGACCGACGCCAGGCGGCGGATGAACTGGTCCAGCGCCTCGTCCACGTTGCCCTTCTGGCGGGCGTAGTAGAAGAACTCGACCGGCTCGATCGTCGCCGTAATCACGATGAGGCGCGGAGCCACCTCGCCCTTGTTCTTGTACCGAGCCTTCGCAGGCGAGGCGTTATACGGATCGAGCAGCAGCAGCCAATCGTTCGCGTCCATCGCCGAGGCCCGCAGATCGTCCAGCAGCAGCACCTCCTCGCCCCGCCAGTCATCCAATGGGTTCCCCGTCGCGGCACGGTAGACCTGCCACCGCTCGCCATGTGCATTGGCCGCGCTAATCGCCTCGGTGATGAAATCCGTTGCGAACCGAGTCTTGCCGATCCCGGCATCCCCGTGGACGAACACCACGTGCGTCGAGAAGGCACCGGCGCGCAGCTTCGCGGCCGCCCGGTACGCGCGGCGCTGGCCGTAGGCCGACAGCGCGTCGTCGATCTCCCGCTGATGCCGCGAGTAGATGTCGAACAGTTCGTCCGTGAGCATGATCTGATCCCGCGTGATTTCGCCCTGCAGCACCCGCTCCCGCATGTCCTCGAAGTTCTCCGCGACGACCTTCTTCTTCACGTGGGCGCGCCCCTTGAGCCAGGTCTCCCGGCGCTGGGCGTCGATCCCGAGGTAGTCCGGCCCGCGCACCGTGGCGACCTCCGACGGCGCGTACTGATGCTTGTCCGCATACTTCACGTGAGTCAGGTACGACAGCATGTTGTCGAAGGCGTACCGACCGCGGCCCGGCTTCTCGACGTACTGGGGCTCGACGCCGATGCCGAACGCGAGCCGATCCAGCGGCGCGCTCTTCGCACGGCTGGCGAACTTGATGACCGCGTGCAGGTGATCGGGCTTCGGCTCGACCACCAGAGCCTTCTCCGTGTCGCTCCAGACCTCGCGCTCATCCTTGTCGTGCACGATTCCGTAGGCCTCGATGACCTCGCAGCCGATGGCCTCGAGCCGCTGCGCGACGTAGGCGAGGATCGCCCCGGCTCCCTGCTCGAGCAGCGCGGCCCCGTTCGGGTCCTCGGCAGCCCAGGTCCAGTACGACGGATCGAGGTACTGCGTGAGCCCGATGCTCGTCGGGTTGTTCTCCTGCTTAGCCACGGCGACCACCCCCGTCGCAGGCGGCGTGGAGGGCCGCAGAGGGGGTGCGGCGCCTAAATGACCCCCTATTGACCCCCAAATGAGACCTCAAATGAACCCGCGAGGCGACGCGACGCAGCGAAGACGGAATCGGCTTCTGACCAGGCGCGTTGTTGCAAGGCGCGGCAATCGACAAGCCCTTGCCGCGCCCGTAGGAACGAATGAGGCCCCCGAAACTCTTGGAGTGCGAAGCACGGCTGCGGACCGTCATCACGGCGATGGGCAGCCCGCCTTCGGCGGGTGCCAGGCCAGGCCCTCCGGGCGGGGTCAGGTCGGCGGGTGCGGTGCTGAGGTTGCGTGCGTCGGCGTGCATCAGCGACCACCGCCCCGGCCGTAGCGCTTGATGACAGCCTGATGCGTGACGCCGAGGGCGTCGCCGATCCTGGCCCAGGTCACCCCGTCGGCGCGGGCGTCGGCGACGGCGATCTCGACGGCCTCCTCCAGCACGGAGCGGAGCACGCCGAGGTCGTAGAGCTGGGCCTCGCCATCGGCGAGGGACGGGTCGCCCTGTCGCCAGCGGAAGCTGGTCAGGTGATCGAAGGCGGCGGAGTTCGCGCTCATCAGCGACCACCGCCCATCACGGCGGCGACGGCGGCGCGCTGTCGCGGCGTCAGCGGAGTGAGAGCCAGGCGCTCACCGGCTCGGCGACCGGCGGCGCGGGCGGCGGCGATGACGGGATCGAGCCCATCAGCATGCGGAACGGGAGACGAGTCCTGATCGAGAGCAGGGCAGTCAAGCGCGGATGCGCGGGGAACGTCGATAACGACAGACATCGGAAGTCCTCAGATATGAGTATCTTCCGGTTCCCCGCCACGGTAGTTGGGCTGTTTGACCGGCTACTCATCCGGGAGCAGAACCCCGCGCTTCTAAGTCGCGGCCCCGGTGGGATCTTCTTGTCTGCAACCACTCTCCCACGAGTCGACTCACCATTGCAATGACGAGTTGACTCATGAGTCAGTCGCGACGCGGCTCTATGCGAATGAGGTCGGGGTCGAACTTCACGTGACCGGGCGCGATGGGCTCGATGGTCACAGTCACCAGCTCGTCCACGAGCATCCGGCGGCGGTCTATGTCCAACGCCTTCCACTTCGACTCGACAACCTCGCGACGCTCCGCGGTGCCGACCGCCTCCTCCACGTCTGCCAGCAGCTTCGCCGCCACGGATGCCGAGCGGTCGAGCAGCTCCGCGTCGATCTCGTCGATGCGGACCTTCACGTCGTTGATCGCCGCGGTGATCTCCAGGACCGGCTGATGGATGTCGCGCAGCAGCGGGCTCAGCTCCTTTACGCGCTCGACCAGGGCGTTCCGCTCGGTCAGCAGTTCCTCGCGGTCCGGCCCGTCGTCCTCCTGCGGCATCACGAGGTCGTGCACGTCCACCGACGACAGGCGGGTGAGCACTGCCTCGGTGACCATCGCATCGACGGGCTCGCGTTGGCGAGTGAGGTGGAACTGCTCGCCGCAGCGATACGTCGGCTGCTTGCGGCTGTTCGTCCCCGAGACGAGCGTCGCACCGCACTTCCCGCACAGCCCGATCGTCGACAGGAGGTATTTCGGCTGGTTGCCCTGCCTGGCCGACCTCCGCACGTTGTCCTCCAGCTTCGCCACCGCGGTCCGCCACGTCTGCTCGCTGACGATGGGCGGGAACGCCTCGCCCTGCACCGGGTACAGCTCGCCGGATGCGTAGTGCTTGATGTAGCCACAGTAAAGCGGGTTCGCGAGCAGGTAGCGCACGGCATCGACGGAGAATTCCGAGCCGCGGGCGGTGAGGTGACCAGCGCTGTTCAGGTCCTCGCGGATGCGCCGGATCGACAGCGACGGCTCGCCGAGGAACGCGTCGAAGGCCCGCCGAACCGCGTCGGCCTCTTCCTCGATCAGCTCACCCTCCCTCGACCATCCGAACGCCTTCCAGGCGGACGTGGGGATGCCCTCGGCACGTCGGCGCTCGTTCGACCTGATCTGTCGCTCGGCCTTGCGACGCGCCTCGAACCGGGCGAGAGCGGCGAGCATCGTCGCCCGGAACTCGCCGTCCGCCGTCGAGAGATCGATCTCGCCGTCCACGGTGACGACGCGCAGACCGAGGTCGATCAGCGTGTTCAGGTCCTTCGTGCTGCGCAGGAGCCGGTCCATGTCCACGGCGACCACCATCGAGAACCGGCCCGCGCGGGCGTCGTCCAGCATCTCGGCCCACCGGGTGCCAGCGCGGCGCTTCTTCGTCGCCGACACCGCGTTGTCCTCGTAGACCTCGACGACGTTCCAGTCCTTGGCCTCGGCCAGCGCCCTGATCTTCCTCAGCTGCGTATCGACCGTCCAGCGGTCGCCCTTGCGGTCCATGGAGGCGCGGACGTACGCGGCCACCTCGTTCGTCTTCCTCAGCGCTACCAGTTCGACCATGCAACCAAGCTTACGTGAACGGGCGTTGCAACCACGATATGCGGTATGAATCACCGCTCTACTTTGCTGAGCAGGCCGCTTCCCTTGATCTGATTGCCGGTGGACGCGTTCATCTGGGTATCGGCCGCGGTTCTCCTGAAGCAGCGGACCGGGGATATCAACATTTTGGGCATGCCCCGGCGCCGGGCAAAGAGGCGGGGGAGATGGCTCGTGAGCATACACGGCAGGCGCTCGCTGCGGTGCGTGGCGTGGGTATTGCGGCACCCAACCCGGAGCAGAGCATCACAAGAGATCTTTTGCCGGTCAGCCCGCAATCGCCCACGGTACATGAGCGAATTTCCTGGGGTGCGGGCAACCGAGACACGGCGGTTTGGGCGGCCGAGAATGGAATGGGGCTGATGAGTTCGACGGTCATCATCGATGACGCCGTCACCTCATTCAGCGCACTTCAGGCGGAGCAGATCGACGCTTTCACGAACGCATGGCGCTCGTACGGCTGGCCGTGGCGCCCCAGAATCACCGTCATTCGCAGTATCGTCCCGATCGTCGACGACGAAAGTCGCTTCTATTTCGGAACAGGGCCTGAAGACCGTGACGGTGCAGGGATTCTCGACGGAACTGCATTTCGGTACGGCGGTTCCTACATTGGTTCTCCGGAAGATCTCGTCAATCGACTGCGCGACGATGTCGCGCTCGCCGCCGCCGACACCGTTCTCGTCACGATCCCGAGCCAGCTTGGTGTCGACTTCAATACGCGGCAGCTCGCTGCTGTTCACGCGATCGGTCGAGAACTGGGATGGAACGATGAGAAAACCGGTCAGGAGACCCCATGAATACCGCGTTGAAGCCGTACAGTCTCGCGGGCATCACCCTCAAGAATCGAATTGTGATGGCGCCGATGACGCGCGCCCGCGCACACGGGCGCGACGCGACGGTCAGTGCGCTGAACGCTGAGTACTATGCACAGCGGGCGAGTGCAGGACTCATTGTCAGTGAGGGCGTGCAGCCTTCCGTGTCTGGTCAAGGCGTGGCGGACACGCCGGGATTGCATTCCGTGGCACAGGTCCACGCGTGGCGCTCGGTCACCGGCGCTGTTCATGCGAGAGGCGGGAGGATTTTCGCGCAGCTCATGCACTCGGGCAGGTTCGGTGATCCCGACGTGTTGCCACGAGGAATGCAGCACGTGGCGCCGTCCGAGGTCGCAGCGGCAGGAACCATCCACTCGCGTGCGGGACGGACACCATTGCCCGTTCCGCACGCGCTCACTGAGGACGAGATATCCGAGACGATCGCAGACTTCGCCACAGCGGCAAGAAACGCGATAGCTGCCGGATTCGACGGAGTAGAGATACACGGGGCCAACGGATACCTCGTGCACCAGTTCCTTTCGACAAACGTCAACTTGCGCGAGGACGGATGGGGAGGAACCTCCGAGCGGCGGATCCGGTTTGCCGTCGATGTCACATCGGCAATCGCCGATGCAATCGGTGCTGAGCGAACCGGCATCCGCCTCTCACCGGGAAACACGCTCCACGACATCGTTGAGAACGATCTGGACAACACCTACGACATGCTCATCGCTGCTCTTTCCCCGATGAACCTGGCGTACATTCACCTCATGGAGTCGCGTGATCTGCGTCCCCTCACTGTGAGGCTGCGTCAGCACTGGCCAGGAACGTTCATTCTGAACCCCTTCACGGAGGGTCGATCGACCGGGCCAACCGAGCTCGCACTTATTGAGGATGGGACGGCAGACCTCATCGCCTACGGAGCGCTCTTCATCGCCAATCCTGACACCCCCGCTCGCCTAACAGCCGGGGGTCCCTTCACCGCTGTGGATCCTCGTACGTTCTTTGGCGGTGATCATCGCGGTTTTACTGACTATCCGTTCCTCGAGTCCCCGAGCCAGGAACCCGGTAGGGGCGGGTAGGACTCGGCGGCCCCCGCCCGTTCGCACTGATTGTTCCCCGTCCTCAGTTCTGGCTTTCCGCTCTGAGGTGAAAGCGCTGTCCTTGCGGACCGATGGCGTCGAGAACGTCATCAAAGTTGTCTGGCATTCGGCGAGCTTCCCATCGGTATGCAAATACTTCGGGACGAGTAGGCACAGCAGCTCGATATCGTGCAGCGCAGGCTTGCGGCCGGGTGGCGATCGCAGGTGAAGCCGATCGCGGGCAGGACCCGGTCATCGAGATGGACGTTAAGTGTGACCAGCAGTGTGTTGAGTCCGGTATTCACGCATTGGGGCTGGCGCCCTCCGCTACCGATTAACAGCCTCCACACCGTTCACGGCCAATCGGACTCACTCATCTAAGGGCCGTGCGTCCCAGCGGCGTCTTCCTTTTCGTTACGCACGACATCAATGACCTCACGACAAGCGTCGGGTTCGACCCGCAGCGCTACTGCCAGCCGGGTGATGTCGCGGCGCTGCTCGGGCCTGGTTGGACAATCTCTGTCGACGAAAAGCGTCTCAGAGACAGCGGGGCGCAGCGAGCCACGAATCACACGCATGACGCGATCCTCTGCGCTCGCCGCGAGCAGAACACGTGAGTATCTCGGGGGATTGTTGGGCGTCCGGTAGCTGTGCCGCTGCTCTGAAACTACTCGAGCACCTCGCGGAAGAACTCAAGCGCATACTGGCGGTCGAGCGGCCCGCCGCCCTCGTGGCCGTTGTACTGCCACAGCGTCATGCGCTTCTGCCGGGGATCAGCGGTCTGCCATTCGTTGAACGCACCGTAGATCGTTGATGGCGGGCACGTCGGATCCATGAGGCTCGCCGAAAACAGTGTGGGAGCCGTGGCGCGGCGCGCGAAGTTCACACCGTCGAAGTACGAGAGCACCTCGTGCACACGCGCGACTTTGTCGCGGTGCACGGCGAGGTAGCGGCCGATCTCCTTGTACGGATCATTGTCGGTGATCACGGTCGCGCGCGGAAAGTCGCACAGGAACGGCACGTAGGGGGCGGCGGCCGCGAGATCGGGGACCAGCCCCGCGACGGCGATCGTGATGCCGCCGCCCTGGCTGCCGCCGGTGATCACCGTGCGGGCAGCATCCGTCATCTCGAGTGCGCGCGCTGTCTCGAGAGCGCGCACAGCGTCGGTGAAGACGCGGCGGTAATAGTACGTCTCGGGGCTGTCGATGCCGCGCGTCATCATGCCGCTGCCCTGCGGCCCCGTGCCCTCGGGATCGGGGGTGTCGCCGGTCGACCACCCCGAGCCCTGCCCGCGCGTGTCCATCAGCAGATGCGCGAACCCGGCGGATGCCCACATGAGGTTCTCGTGCACGTGGCCGCGTCCGCCCCCGTACCCCACGTATTCGACGACGGCTGGCAGCGGTCCCGCAGCGTGGTGCGGCACCCGCAGCCACGCCCGGACCGGCTGCCCGGCGAAGCCCGAGAAGGTCACATCGTAGGTGTCGATGGTGCTCAGCCCTGTATCGACGAGAGTGAGGGTCGGGGCGGATGCCGCGTCACGCGCTTCCTGCAGCGTGCGACGCCAGAACTCATCGAAGTCGGCTGGGGCGGTCTGCGCGCTGCGATAGGCAGCGAGGTCGGCCTCGGGCATGTCAACGAACATCGGTGAGTGTCACTTCCTCATGATCGGTGCGTCGCCTCGGTGTGCGCGCACTCTGCCGTGGTCTGTGTCGTGGGTCGAACAGAGCCTGAGCCGGACAGAATCCGGCCTCGGGCACTGTCGAGAATCAGGTACTGCCGCGGTTCGGGTTCTTCCGGCTCGAACACTGTGGTCGGGTTCCAGGGTAGCGGGAGGCGGTGCCGTCTCACGACTTCTTTGTCGTTTCATCCGACAAATCACTTGCGCATCGTCTGTCGAAGCGTTTAGACTCATCTGCAACACAGCGCGTCGAAACGTTTAGACAAACGTCGATCACCCCCACGATCACCTCGGCGCTTCGGGCCTTACAAGGAGGTAAATCCGTGAAACGCCACACACGATCGGCGGCCGCCCTCGCTGCCGTCGGAATCGGAGCAATGCTGCTGTCGGGCTGCTCGGGCGGAGCGAGCCACGACGAAGACACGCTTGTTCTCTGGCACTACGAGAACGCAGACAGCGCCATGGGCATCGCCTGGAACAAAGCGATCGACATCTTCGAGGAAGAGACCGGGGCAAAGGTCCAGTTCGAAGAGAAGAGCTTCGAGCAGATCCGCTCAACGGCAAGCCAGGTGCTCAACTCAGACGAAGCCCCCGACATTCTCGAATACAACAAGGGAAACGCCACGGCCGGACTCCTGTCGAGCCAGGGCCTGTTGACCAACCTCGATGAGCAGGTCAAGAAGTACGGCTGGGACGAGAAGCTTGCGCCGTCGCTGCAGACCACCGCGAGGTACAACGAAGACGGCATCATGGGCTCCGGCAGCTGGTATGGCGTCCCGAACTACGGTGAGTACGTCGAGGTGTACTACAACAAGGACATGTTCGCCGACGCCGGACTCGAGGTGCCCACGACGCTCGACGAGTTCGAAAGCGTCATGCAGGCATTCGTCGATGAGGGAATCACGCCGCTCTCGGAGGCCGCGGCTGAGTACCCGCTCGGGCAGCTCTGGTACCAGCTCGCGCTGACCAAGGCCGACCGCGACTGGGTTGACGCGTATCAGCTGTACACCGATGACGTGGACTTTGAGGGCCCCGAGATCTCGTACGCGACAGAGACCATCGCCGATTGGACGGACAAGGGCTTCATCTCGCCGGACTCCACGGGGCTCAAGGCCGAGGACGCCGGAGTGGCGTTCATCTCGGGCGACTACCCGATCTTCTTCTCGGGCAGCTGGTGGTACAACCGCTTCAATACCGAGATGGATGCTGACTGGGGCACGTTCCTCTTCCCCGGTGCTGAGATGTCGCCCGGCTCGGCCGGCAACATGTGGTCCGTGCCCGAGAAGGCGCAGAACAAGGATCTCGCGTACAAGTTCATCGACATCACGATGCGCCCCGAAATCCAGGCGATTATCGGGAACAACGGCGGCGTCCCCGTCGCCGCGAACGAGGAAGACATCGACGCGGACAGCCAGGAGTTGATCGCCAACTTCAACACGCTCACGGAGCGCGACGGGATCGCGTTCTACCCGGACTGGCCGACAGCGACCTTCTACGACGAGCTGAACGCTGGCCTGCAGGAGCTGCTGAACGGCACGAAGTCACCGGCCGAGGTGCAGAAGCAGCTGGGTGAGCAGTACCAGGCGGGCGTCGACGACATCGTCGGCTGAGACACGTGGATGCTGCGGGGCGCTGCCCCGCAGCATCCACCCCTCTTCTCATTCTGACTCGAAGGGCGAACTTTCATGGCAACAACGGAAGTGGACACAGGGGCCGACCCGCGCGTGCGACAACGAGTTCGCGAGGGGATGATCCCCGGCGCGACCTCCCGAACATATTGGTTCTACCTGATCCCCGGCCTCGCCCTGCTCGCGGTGATCATCGTGATCCCGCTGTTCTGGAACATCTACCTGTCGTTCACCGACTACCGGGGCATCAAGCCGCCGGAGTGGACGGGGCTCGACAACTGGGTGAAGCTCTTCGGCGATGCCACGTTCTGGACGTCGTTCGTCAACTCGATAGCGATGATTCTCGCGATGGTCGTGCTGCCAACGCTGCTCGGGCTTCTGCTCGCCGCAATGTTGTTCGACCTCATCGGGCGCAAGTTCGGCGGCAAAATGGCGAGCTTCTTGCGCGCCACGTACTACCTGCCGCAGATCATGCCCTCCGTGATCGCCGCGATCGTGATCGGGTGGATCCTGCGCCCGCAGAACGGTGCGCTCAACAACGTGCTCGGCGGCATCGGCCTCGAGAACCTGCAGCACAACTGGCTGGGCAGCCCCGATACAGCGCTGATCAGCATCATGGTGATCATGATCTGGGTGCAGCTCGGCTACCCGGTCGTGATCTTCATGGCCGCGCTGCAGCGCGTGGATCCCGAGCTCTACGAAGCGGCAGAGCTTGACGGCGCCAATTGGTTTCAGCGGTTCCAGGCCATCACTATGAGCATCATCCGCCCCGAGATCTTCGTCGTCGTGCTGACGTGCACGATCGCGGCGCTCAAAGTGTTCGGCCCCGTGTACGCGCTGACCGGCGGCGGGCCAGGAACCTCGACGATCGTTCCCGCCTACTACGCGTACAGCGAGTTCTTCCAGTCGCAGCAGGTCGGATACGGAGCCACCATCGCCACGGCGCTCACCGTCGTGATCGCGATCGTCAGCATCGTCTTCATCACATTCCAGAACCGGCTCGAGCGCAAAGAGGAGCAGATCTGATGGCCACCGAGCTCCTGACAACCGGCAGACGGATCACCAAGCGGCCGAGCGGACTCAACCGGAAGAAGACCAGCGATTGGGTCGTACTCGCGGTCGCCATCGTGCTCGGCTTCTTCATCGCCGTGCCCTTTCTGATGATCCTCGTCAACTCGTTCAAATCTCCCGAGGACTACGCCACATCCGGCCCCCTGTCCTTGCCGACCGAGTTCTACACGGACGGGCTCACGGCGTTCTGGGAGCGCGTGAACTTCCCCGAGAAGCTGTGGAACAGCATCTACATCTCCGGGCTCGTCGCGGTGTTCGCCGTGGTGATCTCGATGTTCAACGCGTTCGCCCTGGGGATCGGCCGGGTCAAAGGCCGCTCGTGGATCGTCGTGCTGATCCTGCTGGCGAACATGCTGCCGCAGGAGGTGCTGCTCTACCCGCTGTACTTCATGTTCAAGCAGGTCGGGCTGTACGACAACCAGTGGGCCGTCATCATCATCTTCACCGTCATCCAGTCGGCGTTTGGCACGTACCTGCTCGCCTCCGTATACGGCACGTTCCCGAAGGGGCTGCTCGAGGCAGCATCCCTTGACGGCGCCAGCCGCTGGCGCATTCTCTGGACCGTGGTGTTCCCCATCTCGCGCCCCACGCTGAGCGTGCTGCTGATCTTCTTCTTCATCTGGACGTGGAACGAGTTCTTGATTCCGCTCACGTTCCTGATCAGCAATGCGACGCAGACGGTTCCCGTGGCGATCACCGTGCTGCAGGGCGACCGCCTCATGGACGTGACGACGACGAGCGCCTCGGCGCTGCTCGGTCTCATTCCGACACTCATCTTCTTCCTCATCTTCCAACGCACCCTCACACGGGGCATCACCGCAGGAGCAGTCAAGTAAATGAAGTTCACCGACGGATTCTGGCAGACCCGACCCGGCGTCACGGCGCTGTATGCCCAGGAGGCATACGACATCGAGCGGGTGGGGCAGTCGCTGCGCGTGACGGCTCCGACGCGGGTCATCGCGACGCGTGGGGACACCCTCAACCGACCCGCGCTCACGGTGTCTCTGTCGAGCCCTCTCGACGGCGTCATCGCCGTGCGCATCGAGAATCATCTCGGTTCGGCACACCACCGCGGGTTTGAGTTGCCGGGGGCGGATGCTGGTGAGCCCGAGATCCGCATCGACGACGCCGAGGGCACCTTCACGAGCGGGTCACTCACAGCCCGCGTCACGGCGGGGAGTCCGTGGAACCTGTCCTTCGAATCGAACGGTCGCGAGTTAACCCGCAGCGGCGGGAAGTCGATCGGTCGCATGGACCTGGCACCGGATGCTGCCATCGCGGCGGAGCCCGTGGGCGAAGTGGGCGCCTCAGCTGATGGCCGCCCCACAGCATCCCGGTATCTTCACGGGCAGCTCTCGCTCGGAGTGGGTGAGCTCGTCTACGGCCTGGGGGAGCGGTTCGGCCCATTCATCAAAAATGGTCAGTCCGTCGACGTGTGGAACGCCGACGGCGGCACCTCAAGCGAGCAGGCGTACAAGAGCGTTCCCTTTTACCTGACCAACCGCGGCTACGGGGTGCTCGTCAACCACTCGGAGCACGTCTCATTCGAGGTGGCGAGCGAAGCCGTGGAGCGCGTGCAGTTCTCGGTTCCCGGCGAGGTGCTCGAGTATCTTGTGTTCGACGGGCCGACGCCCGCCGACGTGCTTGAGCGCTACACGCGGCTCACCGGTCGCCCCGCCGAAGTGCCCGCGTGGTCGTACGGGCTGTGGCTGTCGACGAGCTTCACGACGGACTACGACGAGAAGACCGTGTCGAGCTTCATCGACGGCATGATCGAGCGCGACCTGCCGCTGAGCGTTTTCCACTTCGACTGCTTCTGGATGCGCGAGTTCAACTGGACCGATTTCGAGTGGGACACCCGGGTGTTCCCCGACCCGGACGGCATGCTCGAGCGGTTGCACGGCAAGGATCTGCGTGTCAGCGTGTGGATGAATCCGTACATCGCCCAGCGCGGCTCCGCGTTCGAAGAGGCCGTCGCCGGGGATTACCTGGTGAAGAAGCCGAACGGCGATATCTGGCAGTGGGACATGTGGCAGTCGGGCATGGCGCTCATTGACTTCACGAATCCGGATGCTGTCACCTGGTACCAGGGCAAGATCCGGACGCTGCTTGAGCAGGGCGTCGACGCGATCAAGACAGACTTCGGCGAGCGGATCCCGACAGACGTCGTGTGGTTCGACGGAACCGACCCCGGGGCAATGCACAACCTGTACACGCAGCTGTACAACAAGGCGGTCTTCGAGGTCCTCGAAGAGCACAGGGGTCAGGGAGAGGCCGTGCTGTTCGCACGCTCGGCGACGGCGGGCGGCCAGCAGATGCCCGTCCACTGGGGCGGAGACAACTCGTCCAGCTTCGAATCGATGGCCGAGACCCTGCGAGGCGGGCTGTCGCTCGCGATGAGCGGCTTCGGGTTCTGGAGCCACGACATCGGCGGTTTCGAGGGGATGCCGGATGCTGCCGTGTTCAAGCGGTGGGTGGCGTTCGGCCTGCTGTCGAGTCACTCGCGGTTGCACGGCTCGACGAGTTACCGGGTGCCGTGGCTGTTCGACGACGGATCCGAAGAGCCCGGCCAGAGCGCCGTCGACGTGACGCGCACGTTCGCTCAGCTGAAGAACCGGCTCATGCCGTACCTGCTGCAGGTCGGCCGCGAAGCGCACACGACTGGTGCTCCGTTCATGCGCCCGATGCAGCTGGAGTTCCCAGACGACCCGACTGTCGACTACCTCGACAGGCAGTACATGATCGGCTCGCAGCTGCTGGTCGCGCCGGTCTTCAGCGAAGCGGGTGAGGTGCAGTACTACCTGCCAGCCGGGCAGTGGACGAATTTCTTCACCGGGGAGACGGTTGACGGCGGTGTGTGGCGCACCGAGACCCACGCGTTCGACAGCATCCCGCTCTGGGTTCGCGAAGGTACGGTCTTGCCGCTCGGCGCACGCACCGACCGCCCCGACTACGACTACCTCGACGGCCTGGAGCTCGCCGTGTATCCCTCGCGTGAGGCCGGTTCACAGCGCGTGACGGTGACGACGCCCGAGGGAGCCGAAGCCACGTTCACAGCGAGCTGGGATGACTCGGGCGTGACCGTCGACCGCGATGGCGACAGCGACACTGGTGCCGTGTGGACATGGCACGCCGTCGGTCGGTGATGGCCGCCGGTCGGGGCGTACTCTAAACTCCGACCAGACGGTTGCGAGTGCACAGTGGAAATGGGGGATCGTGGCGAACATTCATGACGTCGCGAAGGCGGCTGGCGTATCGATCAGCACCGTCTCGTATGCGCTGAGCGGAAAGCGGTCGATCGGAGAGGCCACGCGCGTGCGCATTGCGGACGCCGTGCGCGAACTCGGCTACCGCCCCAACGCCGGCGCCCGGATGCTGGCAGGCACCACGACCCACATTTTCGCGCTGAGTGCGCCGTTCCGCCCTGACACCTACGCACCCGCGCATATGGCGTTCGTGCTCGCCGTGACTCAGGCGGCGCGCGCGTATGACTACGACGTGCTGCTGCTGACGGAGGACGAGGCGACGGGTGGCCTGCAGCGTGTTGCCGCAAGCCGACTCGTCGACGGCGTCATCGTGCTCGATGTGGCGAGGGACGACGAACGAACGCACCTGCTGCACTCGATCGATCTGCCAGCGACCGTGATCGGCATTCCCGATGACACGGAGGGACTCGTATGCGTCGACCTCGACTTCCGCCAGGCGGCGGAGATGTCGCTGGCGCGTCTCACAGACAAGGGACATCAGTCGATTGGGATGCTGGGGCACCCGCCGCGCATCTACGAGCGCGGCTCCAACTTTCCGCACCGATTCCGTGCAGGGTTCGAGGATGCCGCGGCGGAGCGAGGTGTGCGGGGCGCCGTCGCCCTGCCCGGCCACGGTCCCGCCGGTGTACGCGGAGCGCTCGATGAACTGTACGAGCAGCTGCCCGATATGACCGGTCTGGTGATGAACTGCGAAGAGCCGATACAGACGTCGGCACTCGACGAACTGGCCGATCGCGGGATCGATATTCCCGGGGGCCTGTCGGTGATCTCAGCGTGCTCGAGCTTCGACACGTCGCGCTTCTCGCCGCCGCTCGATGTGATTCCGCTTGTCGCAGCCGAATCGTGCGAGCGCGGTGTCGAACTGCTGGTCGAACAGCTCACCGCCACCGTCGATCCCCGCGTCGACCTGGTTGCTCCGCACTACATTGACCGCGGTTCCGTCTCGCCGTTGTCGTGATCGATGAACCGATTCGGTGCACCGAGACGGTGCCCGCACCTGGGCAGGACGAGAGCAGCCAGAGGCGCCGGTGGAACCGTCCTTCACCTGCGCCGAGCGTTGGCGCATTAGAGTTTCAGTGTGGCAGTGCGCGGCAATAACCTCGATACCGTCCGTCGGCACAACCTTTCGACAATCGTCAGGCTTGTGCATCGCAGCGGAGGGCTCTCACGGTCACGCCTCACCGCGCTCACCGGGCTCAACAGATCCACGGTGGCCGCACTCGTCGCCGAACTCGTCGATCTGGGCCTCGCTGTCGAAGAGCTGCCCGAGGGTGTCAAGCGCGTCGGTCGCCCGTCGCCCTTGGTTCGACCGAATCGGGACGCTGTTGCCTTCGCGGTGAACCCCGAGGTGGACTCGATCACCGTGGGCGTCGTCGGGCTCGATGCCGTCGTGCGGTCGCACGTGCGCCGCGAGGTGGAGTCCACGCCGACGCCGGAGGAAGCCGTGCACATGACGGCGAGTCTGGTGGCGGAGCTGCAGCGCGAATTGCCCGAGCGCACAGTGGTGCTTGGGCTCGGCGCGGCGGTCCCGGGTCTTGTCCGCAGTTCAGACGGAACGGTGCGGCTTGCTCCGCACCTGGGGTGGACTGACGTGCCGTTGGCGCGGCTGCTTGCCGACGCGACGGGCCTGCCCAGCTGGGTCGGCAATGATGCGAGCCTTGGCGCGGTCGCCGAGCGCACGTTCGGCGCCGGGGACGGCGTCACGGACCTCGTCTATCTGAACGGGGGAGCGAGCGGCATCGGCGGCGGCATGATCGTCGGGGGAGAGCTGCTCGGCGGTATCGGCGGTTTCGCGGGAGAGTTCGGTCACACGCGCGTCGCTGGCGCTACGGTCCCGGGTGCAACGCTCGAAGACGAGGTGAACCGGGCGCGGCTGCTCGAGGCTCTGGGAGACCCGGGTCTCGATCCGTCAGATCTTGAGCGGGCGATCCTGTCGGCCGTTGACGAGGATGCTGTCACCGAGATCGATCGGCAGGTGGACATGCTGTCGACGGCACTGCGCAACACCATCAACATCCTGAATCCGGCTCTTGTCGTGCTCGGCGGGTTTCTCGGGCTTCTCTACGAAGCACGCACCGACGCGATGACGCGGCTCGTCGGCCTGCAGACGCTCGGCCCTGCTTTCGAAGATGTCGCGATTGCGCGCGCGGCGTTGGGCGACGAGATCCTGTTGATCGGGGCCGCTGAACTCGTCTTCGACATCGTGCTCACGGACCCGGCGCGCACGGGCGCCGCGCTGTCGCAGCATCCCGTAGAGTAGAACTCTCGAATCGATTCGAGCGCGGGCTGGCTCGAGACCGCGCTCGATACATCCACGCTCAGCCAGGGAATTTTCTGTGACTACAGTCGTGCATCCCGGAGACTCGCTTTCCGGACGACAGCGCCTCGTCTACATCCTCATTCTGGGGGCCCTCGCGGCAATCGGTCCCTTCACGATCGACCTGTACCTGCCGGCCTTCCCCGCGCTCACCGAAGATTTCGGAGTGTCGGACGCGGCGATCCAACTCACCTTGACCGGTACGACAATCGGGTTCGGCTGCGGAATGCTCTTCATGGGCCCGTGGAGCGACAAGGTCGGGCGGCGCCTGCCACTGATCATCGCAACCTCCGTGCACGTCGCCTCCAGCATTCTCGCGTCGGTCGCCCCAGACGTCATCATGCTGGGGATCTTCCGCGTCACCCAGGGCGCTGGGGCGGCAGCCGGTGGTGTCGTCGCGATGGCGATGGTGCGCGACCTGTTCGGCGGCAAGCCGCTGGTCAGGATGCTGGCGCGCCTCGCGCTTGTTCAGGGCATCGCGCCCGTGCTGGCTCCCGTGCTCGGCTCACAGCTTCTGCTTGTGCTGCCGTGGCGCGGGCTGTTCTGGTTTCTCGCGCTCTACGGACTCGTCGTCGTTGTCTGCGTGAGCCTCTTCATCGTGGAGACACTGCCCAAGGAGCGGCGCACGGGCAAGGGGCACAGCACCATGCGCGAGCGCTATCGGAACATCTTCAGCGATCGCATCTTCATTGGTGTTGCCCTGGTCGGTGCGATGAACTTCTCTGGGCTGTTCTCGTACCTGTCGAGTTCGTCGTTTCTCTTCCAAGAGTTGTACGCCATGGACGCCCAGCAGTATGGTCTGCTGTTCGGCGCGAACTCGGTCGGCGTCGTGATCGGCGTGCAGATTGCGGCACGGCTGATGCGCTGGTGGGGTCCGCAGTGGGTACTTGTCTGTACGACGGCCGTGCAAGTTCTGACCGCCGTGTCGATGTTCGTGCTGTCGTTCACCGATGCCGGTCTGCTCGGCGTGCTGATCCCGCTGTTCTTCTTCATTATGTCGTGTGGGTTCACCTTCCCCACCATTCAGGTTCTCGGGTTGGTGAACCATGGACGGGAGGCCGGAACAGCGGCTTCTCTGCTCGGCGCGATGAACTTCGGCGTCGCCGGCATCCTCTCACCGGTGGTCGGACTGCTCGGCGTGAGCACGGCGACGATGTCGGGCGTCATGATCGTCACGGCTCTTGTCGCGACGTTCTCGGTGTGGGTTATCGTGCGCCCTCGGACGGTGCCTCCGCTCTCCGACTGAGTCGTTGACCGCGAGGCCCGCGGCGCGCAGACCGACGCCCTCGCCACGAGGGGTGGCGAGGGCGTCCTGCCGAACGCGCTGTATCAGGCGTCGCGACGCTTGGTGAGGATCGCTCCCGCCACAAGGCCGAGGACGATCCACGCGGCGAAGATGATGAGCATCCAGGCCTGATCGAGCACCAGGATTCCGTCCGCGTTGAATCCGACAGCGGGCGCTGCCTCGGTGCCTTCGCCGTTGTACTGGTACAGCGCGGCGCCCACAGAGCCGGGCAGGATGGTGGCGATGTTCGCAGCCCAGGTGGCTCCCGTGAAGCTGTAGACGATGTTGATCCCCACGGGAAGCACGAACAGCATGCCGACCGCTGTGGCGATGCCTCCGGCTGAGTTGCGCAGAATCGCGCCGAACGAGAACGAGAGCAGTGCGATCAGCGCGAGGTATCCGGCTGAGCCGATCAGCGCGATCAGAACATCCGGGTTGCTCAGGTCAGGAGAGACTCCGTTGAGGGCGAAGACCGGGATCGACGCGGCGAGTGCCGCGACGACCGAGATGAGCCCCACGATGAACGTGACAACGGTGAGCACGAGAGCCTTCGCCGTGTAGGCGCTCAGTCGGCCCGGTGCAGCCGTGTATGTCGTGCGGATCATGCCTGTCGTGTATTCGCCGCTGATGACCAGCACGCCGAGCACGGCGGCGATCAGCCCTGTGAAGTTGCCGCCGACCGTCAGATACTGGGCGACCATGCTGTTCTGCGCGGCCTGCGGCAGATCGTCGCCGCCGAAGTTCGCCGAGAGCGCCATGAGAACGCTGAAGCCGGCTGTGGCGAGGATGATCAGCACGTAGCACCACACGGTCGAGCGCAGGCTGCGGAGCTTGATCCATTCCGAGCGGATCAGCCCGGGGAACGAGAGGCGGATGCTGTCGAGAGAGCGGGGAGCGGGTGTGGCTGTGGCGGTTGTCATCGGACTTCCTCCGTGCGGTACTCGACCGCGTCGTTTGTCAGTTGCAGGTAGGCGTCTTCGAGCGACGCGTTGACCGGGGTGAGCTCGTGGAGCACGATTCCGTGGGATGCTGCGGATTCGCCGATCTGTCGGGCGTCGATCCCGGACACCTCAAGCAGTCCGTTCTCGCGTGAGGTCACCGAGACGTCGGGAGCGGTCAGCAGCCGTGCAAGGTCGGCGGTCTGAGGCGTTCGCACGTGCACGAGGTTGCCCGTCGACGCGGCGATGATGTCTGTCATGGGGGCGTCGGCGATGATCTTGCCGCGCCCGAGTACGATCACGTGATCGGCGGTCTGGGCCATTTCGCTCATGAGGTGCGATGAGAGGAAGACGGTGCGTCCCTCGTCGGCGAGTTGGCGTGTGAGGCGTCGTACCCAGAGCACGCCTTCCGGATCGAGACCGTTCACCGGCTCGTCGAGGATCAGCGTGTGCGGGTCGCCGAGCAGCGCTGCGGCGATGCCGAGTCGCTGGCCCATGCCGAGCGAAAAGCCGCCGACGCGTTTGCGTGCGACCGAGCCCAGCCCGGTCATCTCGATGACCTCGTGCACGCGCTTTTTCGGAATGCCGTGTGTGGCGGCGAGTGCCAGGAGGTGGTTCTGCGCTGAGCGTCCCGTGTGTACGGCCTTGGCCTCGAGCAGCGCTCCCACTTCGTGTAGGGGAGCCGCGCTGTTCTGGTAGCGGCGGCCATTGACGGTCGCTGAGCCCGATGTGGGGTGGTCAAGGCCGACGATCATGCGCATGGTCGTGGACTTGCCTGCCCCGTTTGGCCCGAGAAACCCGGTCACCATGCCGGGACGGATCGTCGCAGAGATGTCGTCGACGGCGAGCTTGGAGCCGTATCGCTTGCTCAGGTGCTGGAGTTCAATCATGCTTCCACGTTAGAGATCGGCAGGCGGCGCGCGCGTCAGCCTCAAGAATGATGCGCGCATCGACAGGATGATGTTGTCGGGTCCCCACGGTGTACGGCTGAGGGTGCCGCGCGGTGACGAGGCCTCAGGCGGCCCGGATGAGGCGTGTCAGCGCGATTGCGAAGCAGTAAAGGGCGGTCGGATGCTGCAGGGCCGCGTGGTGCGGGAGGTACGGGCCGAGAGCGCACCGGGCAGGAACGTACGGATGCCCTGAGCGTCGGAGCAGACAGTCAGGAGCGGGCGGGTGGTGGCGCCGTCGTCGCCCGCGGGATCAGCGTGGTGGCAAGCCGGACGTGCGCAGCATCCGTGGTTTCGCCGTTCATCAGCGCGAGCAGCAGGTTCACGGCTTCGCCGCCCAGGCGCTGCATCGACTGCCGCACCGTCGTCAGGGGAGTGGCCAGCCGGGAGGCCTCGGGAATGTCGTCGAACCCGACAACGGAGAGATCGCGGGGAACCGAGAGACCCATGCTCGTCGCCAAACCGACGACGGCGATCGCCGAGATGTCGTTGGCGGCGAAGATCGCCGTCGGCGGGTCCGTGTTCTCGAGCAGGGACGCCGTGCGCTGCCGGGCTTCCTCCGGCTCATAGCGGCCGATGCGCACGAGTTCGGGTGTGAATGGGATGCCGGCTTCGCGCAGTCCCTCGCGATACCCGGCCTCGCGCAGCATCGACGAACGCAGGTCGGGACGGCCGGCGACAAACGCGATCCGGCGGTGACCCAGCTCGACGAGATGCCGCATCGCCTGAAGAGCGCCTCCGAAGCTGTCGGACTCCACGGTCGGGAGGTCGGCACGCCCGGTGTGCGGATCGACGGCGACGATCGGAATGTCGCTCGTGGCCCCGACCACCGTGGGCGTGACCATGATGGCGCCGTCGATGAGCGTTCCGCTCAGACGGCTGAGCGAGCGGCGCTCCCACCCCTCGCTGTCGCGCTGCCGGGAGGCGCTGTAGGCCAGGAGATCGAGTTCTGAGCCATGGAGCGCCGTGCCGACGCCCTTCAGGATCTCGGCGCTGAACGGCTCGAAATCGGCGACGAGAACGCCGATGACGCCCGTGCGACGCGAGCGCATGCTGCTGGCGACGAGGCTCGATTCGTAACCGAGTTTCTCGACAGCATCCAGAACCCGCTGCGCGGTCGCCGTGGCGATGCCATACCGGCCGTTCACCGCTTTCGACACGGTGGCCACAGAGACCCCGGCCTCTGCCGCCACATCGTGGATCGTCGCTCTGCGCACCATGCGCCGAGAGTAGCATGGAAAAGGATTTCGAAAACGTTTGACAACTCTCTGAGGCATTGTCAGTATCGACCTACTCGGGTCGTGTGAGCACAGCAGCAACAAGCACGATCTGGGAGGCGACAGCACCCCACCCGCTGGCGCAGCACCGCGTCCTCCCTTCTCGCGAGGGACGTCGCTCAATGAAGAGAAAAGGTGAGACATGAAGACCAAGCGATGGCTCGCCGCGTCCGCGTCGCTCGCTGCAGGGGCACTCCTGCTCAGCGGCTGCAGCGGAACCGGCGGAGCAGATGACGGCAGCACCGAGATGACGCTGTGGCACAACTCGACGACGGGCGCAGGCAAGCAATTCTTTGAAGATGCCGCCGCTGCCTTCGAGAAGGACCATGAAGGCGTCACCATCAAAATTCAGGCGCTTCAGAATGAAGACCTCGACGGCAAGCTCCAGACCGCGCTCAACTCGGGTAACGCTCCCGACATCTTCCTGCAGCGCGGCGGCGGCAAGATGGCGGCCATGGTCGCCGCAGGCCAGCTGATGGATCTGACCGACGAGATTTCAGACACGGCGAAGGACGAGATCTCGGAAGGCTCGTTCTCGGCTGAGACGCTCGACGGCAAGGTCTGGGCCATGCCCCTCGCGGTTCTGCCCGGCGGCATGTTCTACAGCCAGGACCTGTTCGACGACGCGGGGATCACCGAGAACCCCGAAACTATCGACGACCTCGTCGGCGCCGTCGAGAAGCTCAAGGACAGCGGCGTCGCTCCCATTGCCTTGGGCGCGAAGGACGCGTGGCCTGCCGCCCACTGGTTCTATTTCTTCTCGCTGCGCGAGTGCTCGTCAGACACCATGGCGAAGGCGGCAGACGAGATGGACTTCAGTGACGGATGCTGGTTGAAGGCGGCGCAGGACCTTGAGGACTTCGCCTCCAACGAGCCGTTCAACGAAGGGTTCCTCACCACATCCGCTCAGCAGGGCGCGGGAAGCTCGGCCGGTCTGATCGCGAACCACCAGGCGGGCATGGAGCTCATGGGCGCGTGGGACCCGGGCGTGATCGGATCGCTCACCCCCGACGAGAAGCCGCTTCCTGACCTCGCCTGGTTCCCGTTCCCGGAGGTTCCGGGCGGCAACGGTGAGCCGGGCGCGATGATGGGTGGTGTCGATGGGTACTCCTGCTCGGCAACGGCTCCGCCGGAGTGCGTTGACTTCCTCAACTACCTCGCCACCGCTGATGTGCAGGAAAGCTATTACAAGGCGTTCAACGCACCTCCCGTGAACACGAAGGCGCAGGAAGCCGTGACCGAGCCGTACCTCAAGCAGATCCTCGAGGCCTACAACGAAGCGCCGTTCGTTTCGCAGTGGCTCGACACGGTGTACGGACTCAATGTCGGCAACGCGCTGAACGTCGCCGTCGTCGACCTGCTCGCCGGCCAGGGAACGCCCGAGGACATCATCGACGCCGTGACAGTTGCTGCGAAGAAGGGCTAAGGCGCACACATCATGACCGTTCGAACGCACTCACCGTCGCCACGACGCGTGGACGCAGTCGACGAGTCGACGGGGGCCGGCGCAGCGGCGCCGGCCCCCGCACGGCGCCGCCCGAAAGGGCAGAGCTGGAGGACTCGACTCGAGATCACCGTTCTCGTCGGCCCGGCGCTCGTCATGTTCCTGTCATTCGTGATCTTTCCCGTCGCGATGGCAGCCTTCTACGGCTTCTTCCGGTGGAAGGGCTTTGGCCCTCCGACAGATTTCGTTGGGCTCCAGAACTACCTCACGATCTTTCAGGACTCGGCATTTCTCGAGGCTCTGACCCATAACGGCATCATCGTCGTTCTCTCGCTCGTGCTTCAGGGGCCCGCGGCCATCCTCCTCGCGCTGCTGTTGAATCGGCGCATGCGCGGCCAGTCTGTGATCCGCGTGCTGATCTTCATCCCGTACGTGATTTCCGAGGTCGTCGTCGGCACTGGGTGGAGCCTGATGCTGCAGACGACGGGAGCCGTCAACGGCTTCCTCGAGAACATCGGGCTGGGGGCGCTGAAACAGGATTGGCTCTCAGACCCGGCGATCGCGATGTGGACGCTGATGCTCATCATCACGTGGAAATACATCGGCTTCGCCGTCATCATCTTCCTTGCCGGGCTCCAGGGGATCCCCGAAGAACTCACCGAAGCGGCTCAGATCGACGGTGCTTCGTTCTGGCAGATTCAGCGACGCATCACCCTGCCACTGCTGGGACCGACCGTGCGCATCTGGGCATTCCTCTCGATCATCGGCTCGCTGCAGCTATTTGACCTGGTCTACATCGTCTGGGGCCAGTACGTGGCATCGACAGCGGGCACGTCGACGATGGCGACGTATATGGTCGCCAGCGGCCGCAACTCCGGCAACTACGGCTACGGAAACGCCGTTGCCGTCGTCATGTTCATCATCTCGCTGATCATTGCGCTGCTCTACCAGCGGTACGTGATGAAACGAGACACCGAGGGCGCGCTCACGGAAGGAAAGAAGTGATGGCCACTGCAACAATCCGGCCCCGGCTGGCCCCGCGGCGCGCAGAACAGAAGCTGACGTGGGGCAACCCGGTCGTGTACTTCGTCGCGCTCGTCGTGATCGCGCTCATGCTCGCGCCGGTCGTGTACATCATTCTCGGCGGATTCCGCACGAATGCGCAGATCACGACAGACCCGGCGGGCTTTCCAGCACCGTGGAACATCGGCAACTACTTCACCGTGCTCTTCGGCTCGGTTTTCTGGCAGCAGGTGCTCAACTCGACGATCGCCGCCGTCGCGACCACGCTCGGTGCTGTGGTACTGGGCGTCATGGCGAGCTATGTGATTGCCCGCTACCCGTTCCGCGGCCGCGGCATCCTGTATTCGCTGTTCGCTGCCGGGCTGATGTTCCCGATCACGGTGGCCATCACTCCGCTCTACATCGTCATCAAGAATCTGGGGCTGATGAACTCCCTTGTCGGGGTGATCCTTCCCCAGATCGCCTTCGCGCTTCCGGTGACGATCATCATTCTCGTCCCCTTCCTCCGCGCCATCCCCAAGGAGCTTGAGGAGGCAGCGTTCATCGACGGCTGCTCACGCATCGGATTCTTCTGGCGCATGGTGGTGCCGCTGGCAACGCCCGGCGTCATCACGACAGGCATTCTGGCATTCATCGGCAGCTGGAACGGCTACATCCTTCCGCTGTTCATCTTGAACGACGCGTCGACATTCACCCTCCCGCTCGGGGTTCAGGCGTTCGCCTCGCAATACGCCGTCGACACCGCGAAGGTTCTTGCATTCACCTCCCTCTCGATGATCCCCGCGCTCGTGTTCTTCAGCCTGTTCGAGCGGCGCATCGTCGGCGGTCTCACGGGAGCCGTCAAGGGGTAACCGCTCCGGCCAGACATCGCCGGTTCGGATGATCACGCTATTCACGCAGAGAAGAGAAGAAGACTATGGTTCACTCCGGGCTGCCGGAGCCGTCAGAACGCGTGCGCGCACTGCACGCTCAGATGACGCTCGACGAAAAATTGGCGCAGCTTGTGGGCTTCTGGGTCGACCAGGGCGGCGAGGTCGTCGCCCCCATGGCCGACGAGATGGCGACATCGAGCAAGTATGAGGAAGCCACGCGTCACGGCATCGGACACCTCACCCGTGTGTACGGCACGAGGCCGGTGGATGCTGCGGAGCGCGCAGCCTGGCTCGCGGCAGAACAGCAGCGCCTCCGCACACAGACGCGCCTCGGCATCCCGGCGCTTGTACACGAGGAGTGCCTGACCGGTCTTGCGGCATGGAAGGCGGCGACATTCCCCACACCGCTGGCATGGGGCGCCGCGTTCGACGAGCAACTTGTCGAGGAGATGGCCGGCGTGATCGCAGGGTCGATGCGCTCCCTCGGCATCCACCAGGGGCTTGCCCCGGTGCTCGACGTCGTGCGCGACCCGCGCTGGGGCCGGGTTGACGAGTGCATCTCTGAAGACCCCTATGTGGTCGGGACGATCGGCACCGCGTACGTGCGCGGGCTGCAGAGCGAGGGCATCCACGCGACGCTGAAGCACTTCGTCGGCTATTCGGCGTCGCAGTCGGGCCGCAACCACGCGCCCGTGCATGCCGGGCCACGCGAGATCGCTGACGTTCTGCTGCCGCCCTTCGAGATGGCGGTGCGCGACGGCGGCGTCCGATCGGTGATGAACTCCTACGCCGAGATCGACGGTGTGCCCGTCGGCGCCGACCCTGCCTACTTCGAGAAGCTGCTGCGCCAGAGATGGGGCTTCGATGGCGTCGTCGTCTCTGACTACTTCGCCGTCGCGTTCCTGCACCTCATGCACGAGGTCGCTGCAAACAGGGGAGAGGCTGCCGAACTCGCGCTGACCGCGGGCATCGACGTCGAGCTGCCCACTGGAGACGCCTACCTCGAGCCGCTCGCCGAGCGGATCCGCGCGGGCCTCACCGACGAGGCGATCGTCGACCGTGCCGTTCTGCGCGTGCTCTCGCAGAAGGAAGAGCTCGGCCTGCTCGACGACGGATTCGCCTTCACGCCGGAGCCCGTCGACCTCGACTCGCCCGCTCATCGTGATGTCGCGCGGCGGCTGGCCGAGGAGTCCGTTGTGCTGCTCACGAATGACGGCTCGCTGCCTCTTGCCGAGCATCCGGGACGCCGCGTGGCGCTGATCGGGCCCAACGCCGACTCGGCCGAGGCGCTGATGGGCTGCTATTCGTTCGCGAACCACGTGCTGGCGCACCACCCGGGCACCCCCGTTGGATTCGAGATTCCCACGGTGGCAGAGGCTCTGCGCGCCGAGATTCCGGATGCTGACATCACGCTCGTGCCGGGGGTCGACGTTGACAGTGACGATCGTTCCGGCATCGACGGAGCTGTTGCCGCCGCCCGCGACTCTGACGTCGCCGTCATCGTGGCGGGAGACCGTGCCGGGCTCTTTGGCCGCGGAACCGTGGGCGAGGGCAACGACACAGAGAGCCTCGAGCTCCCCGGTGTGCAGCGTGAGCTCGTGGAGCGCGTGGTCGCAAGCGGGACGCCTGTGATCCTCGTTCTGCTGACGGGGCGCCCGTACGCGATCGACTGGGCCGTGTCCGGCCCGAGCGCCCCGAGCGCTGTCGTGCAGGCGTTCTTCCCGGGCGAGGAGGGCGGTGGAGCGATCGCCGGCGTCCTGTCGGGTCGGGTCATGCCGTCCGGGCGGCTGCCGGTCTCCATCCCGCGCTCGGCCGGAGCACAGCCGTACAGTTATCTTCACCCGCGGCTCGGTGGCAGCACCGACATCACCTCGGCCGCGAGCGATCCGGTGCTTCCGTTCGGCTACGGACTCTCGTACACGACATTCGAGCACGCGGGTCTTCGAGTCGAGAGCGCGGCAGCCGAAGATGCTGTTGCGGCGTCCGCGACAGACGACGCGCAGATTCGCGCGGGTGAGACGTTCACCGCACGTGTCACGGTGCGCAACACGGGTGAGCGCGACGGCACCGATGTCGTTCAGCTATATGCCCACGACGAGCACGCGAGCGTGACACGGCCTGTGGCGCAGCTGGTCGGCTACGCGCGCGTTGATCTGCGTGCGGGGGAGAGCGCCGAGGTGTCCTTCACAGTGCCGCCGACGCGGCTCGCGTTCTCGGACCGGACTCTGCGCAGCGTTGTCGAACCGGGCGGCGTGCAGCTCTGGGTCGGTGCCTCGTGCGCCGATCGGGAGACAGAGACGCACGTGGAGCTGACCGGAGACGTGTACGAGGTCACCGCGGACGACGAGCGCCTCGTGCGCACCCGTGTGACAAGCGGCGTTGTCGTGTAGCTGCCGGTGCAACGGCAGCATCCGGAACCGATGGCAAGATGGTGCTATGCCCCGAACACGAGACGAAGCACTCCTCGTTCACGCGAAGATTGTCCGATTGTGGCCACTGACTGGTGCCCTCGTCGCCCTGCTGCTCGTGGCTGCGCTCGCCGGGCTCGTGCTGCTGCGCGGGTCGCCGTTCGAGGCAGACTCGGCGTGGATGTCCACGGTGCGGCACGACCCGAACAGCCTTCTGATGTGGGCCAGCTTCGTGATGAACTACCTGGGCGGCGGCGTCATCGCGTGGATCATCATTCCGCTGGGTGGTGCCGCAGGGCTGCTGCTGGCGCGCAAGCCGATCGCGGCGGTCTACTGGCTCGTATCTCTCGGGCTGAGCGCGGCCGTGGTGCAGGGAGTGAAGCAGCTTGTCGGAAGAGACCGGCCCCTCGAGATGCTCGTCGTCTCCGACCACGGCTCGTTTCCCTCCGGACACACCGCGAATGCCGCCACGATCGCCGTCGTGCTCGGCATCGCGCTGCGACGCACGTGGATCTGGGTCATCGGCGTGCTCGGCATAGTTGCGATGGCGCTCAGCCGCACGTACGTCGGGGCGCACTGGCTCACCGACACCCTTGCCGGCACGCTCATCGGCATCGCTGCGGCCATCATCGTCTGGGCGCTGCTCGGCGTGCCCCTGTTGAAGGAGCGCCTACGTCCCCGCGCCTGAAGCAGCAGACATGATCGGTACCTGCGGACATCATGCCACCGCACACCCGCGGATTTTGTCCACGTCATGGCACGTTTCACTGCAACTGCAACCGCGACCACAGCCATGACCGCAACCATAGCCACAACCGTAGCCATGACCGCTGCCGCAGCTGCATCCGTGGCCGCAGCCACAACCGCAAGCACAACCACTGCGTCCGCCACCGTCGCAGCACTCATACCGCCTCACACCACCTGGAGTTAAGCATGTCTCTTGAAATCGGTACGAATTGGGCGGGCAACCTCGCCTTCGGCGCCCAGCGGATCGTCGCGCCGACGACGGCGCGCGAAGTGCAGGATGTGCTGGCGGACGCCGCATCCACGGGCGCGCGGGTGCGGGCCGTCGGGTCGCGGCACTCGTTCAACACCATTGCCGACACTCCCGGCGTGCTCCTCGCAACCTCGGCCCTGGACTCTGCGCCTGTCATCGATGAGGCCGCGCGTACGGTGACCGTCGGTGCCGGCATCCGCTACGGCGAGCTCGGCGCTGAACTGCAGCGTGCGGGCTGGGCGCTGTCCAACCTCGCCTCGCTGCCGCACATCTCCGTGGCCGGGGCCATCGCCACCGGAACGCACGGCTCCGGCAACCGGGTTCCGTCGCTCGCAGCGGCCGTCGCGGGGCTTGAGCTGGTGACAGCATCCGGTGACATCGTCACCCTGCGGCGCGGCGACGCCGACTTTGACGCCGCCGTTGTGTCGCTGGGAGCGCTCGGCATCGTCACGCGGGTCACACTCGACATCGAGCCCACGTTCGATGTGGCGCAGCACGTGTACGAGCGACTTCCACTCGAGCGCGTTCTCGAGAATTTCGACGCGATTTCGGGCGCCGGGTACAGCGTGAGCATGTTCACGACGTGGCGTGACCCCGACACCGTCGACCAGGTCTGGGTGAAACGGCGAGTGGATGCCGACGCGGCAGCGCCGACCGATATGTTCGGTGCGCTTCCCGCCTCAGTTGCTCGTCACCCGCTGCCCGGGATCTCCGCGGAGTTCTGCACGGCTCAGCTGGGCGCGCCCGGCGCCTGGATCGACAGGCTGCCGCACTTCCGCCTCGACTTCACGCCATCGAACGGCGACGAGCTGCAGACCGAGTACCTGGTGCCTCGGACCCGGATCGGCGACGCGCTCGAGGTGATGCGCGCGATGCATGAGCGTGTGGCCCCGTTGCTGCAGGTCAACGAGATCCGAACGGTTCCCGCGGACGATCTGTGGCTGAGCCCGGCGTACGGGCACGATGTCGTGGGGCTGCACCTCACCTGGCTGCCTGCGCAGGCCGACGTGGAAGTCCTGCTGGCCGAGCTGGAGGAGCGTCTGCTGCCGTTGGGCGCGCGGCCGCACTGGGGCAAACTGTTCGCGGCCGATTCAGCTGCGCTGCACGCGGCATACCCGAAGCTCGCCGATTTTCGCGGGGTGGCCGAGCGCTACGACCCGAACAGCATGTTCCGCAACGACTTCGTGCGGCGTGTCTTCGGCGCCTGACGCACTGCGTCCGCCGACCCGCATCGTTCAGGTGTCACTGTTGGCGTCATAGGGCGCCGAGAACCGCCAACTTCGCCACCTGAACGTCGTCAGCCACGCCGTGCCGGGTGAATCCACCTGAACCATCACGTCGACGTGGTCGTGCACGTCGCCGAAGGTCTTGCCCCACGGCGCAGGCTGAAACGGCGCTGCGAGGGTGCCATCGTTGTCGACAGGGTCGCCCCGCTTCGAGCCTGACGCTCACCACAGCCATGACGGTGGGTGCGGTGGCCAGAGCCCGTAGAATCGCTGGGTGAGCAGCATCCGCCCCTATCGTCCGTCCGACCTGGCCGACCTCTCCGACATCTGTGTGCGCACCGGTGACAGCGGCGGTGACGCAACGGGCAGGTTCTCGCGTGGAACGCTCCTGCCCGACGTCTACGCCGCCCCGTATGTGAGCCACGACCCGAGCCTGGCGTGGGTGGTCGACAACGGGGAGCGCGCGATCGGGTACCTTGTGGCGACTGCCGACACCCGCGAATTTGCGCGGTGGTTCACCGAGGCCTGGTGGCCCGAGAGGGCGTGGCAGTACGAGCCGCGTGACGACGAGATGCCCGGGGAGCGCACACTCATTGAGGCAGCCACAGACCCGAATCGGATGCTGATCGGCGACGTTGATTCGTATCCGGCGCATCTGCATATCGACCTGCTCCCTGAGACGCAGGGGCAGGGTCTGGGGCGGCGACTCATCGACACGCTGATCGTCGAGCTTCGGCGTCGAGGTGTCGCCGGGCTCCATCTGACGGCCGGGACGGCGAACACCGGAGCGCTCGCGTTTTACGGGCGCGTCGGGTTTTCAGAGATCGCTCGTGACGAGGGCAGCGTGACCTTCGGGATGGTTCTCTGAGCAGGTGCTGCTGTGCCCGCACCGCCACAGGGTGAAGGCACATTCCGCCGAAGTCGGCGAGAGAATGTCAGGTCAGTCAAAAGAAGCGGCGCCGGGTGTGCCGGGCCAGCGCACAGGCCGTCACCCTGCTTTCGCGGAAGAGCGCGTCACAATCAGCGGCTCCGCTGCGGTCGCCTCTCGAACCACGTGAGCATATCTGGATTCGTGCGCTGAAGCTCGTCGAGGGTCACCGTGTTCTGCATGTGCTCGACCGGGGCTGTGACCAGGCGCGCGGCGATCGAATTGATCGCGTCGTCTGCCCAGAACTCGCCGCGCATCCGCAGCAGCAGTGCCCCCTCGTCGTCAAGCACGAACATCTGCGTGACCGGGTCTGTCCCGCCCGAACGCCGCAATTGCAAAACAATCGCGCGCGCGACATCGGCGAGCTCAAAGCTCCGGGATCCCGGCAAGAACGGCACGGTGACGAGTTCGGATGCTGTCACCGTGACGCGCATCCCCGCATAGCGGATCCCGATCACGAGGAGCGCGATCATCAGCAGCACCTGGGCGGCGAGCACCCACCAGCCTGCGCCAGCGGGGATCGCAAGCCAGTACAGCGTGAGAAGGAGCGGGATGGCGATGACGCACACAATGAGCAGCCCCTGCCAGAGCAGGGAGCGGCGCACGCGCACAACAGTCGCGTCCATCAGTGCAGATTCCCCCATCGATCCTCCTCATCTATCTTGGTACGGATCGGCGCTCTTGTCGTGTCCTCCTTTTGGAGGACACGACACGAACCGGTAGCTCGAGCCGGGAATCAGCGGCGCTCCAACGGCGATCGACGTCGCGCGCCGCGAGGGAGTCACGGAAGTTTCCGGGCTCGCGGCATCCCGCATCTTCAGTCTTCCGCACGCCGGGAGATCAGATTCTCAGAGCCGGTGTTGCATGAGTTGTTGCATGAACGCCAGATGGCGCCGGTATCGGTGCCCATATTCCGCGCGATTACGGGGCAGAAATTGGCGGAGAATGGGGGATTCGAACCCCCGAGGGCGTTAACCCAACACGCTTTCCAAGCGTGCGCCATAGGCCACTAGGCGAATTCTCCAGAGCCGCGAAAAGCGGCCTCGGCTATCTTACCCGAGACCGAGCAGTGGTGCCGACCATACGGTCTCAACCGTGCGCCACACGGGTTTGACTGTGGCGCTTCTGCTGGTTCGCTCACGGTGGTTCGACCGTGCTGGGTGAGTCTGTACAATGGATTCTGGCTCCTCGCGTGGCGCCATCCAGGCCAACTCCCCCAGGACGGAAACGTAGCAAGGGTAACCGGGCTCTGGCGGGTGCGCGAGGGGTCCTTTTTTGTACGGGGCGACGCGTCTAGAACCGCTTCTGCCCCGGCGTCTTCTCGGGCAGGTTCGAGCCCTCCCAACCACGACGCACTGAGCGGGATCCGCGATGCTCGTCCCGGGAGCGATACACGATGTACGGGCGGAACAGATAGCCCACCGGCGCCGAAAACACGTGCACGAGCCGCGTGAACGGCCACAGGATGAACAGCAGTGTCGCGCTCAGCGCGTGCAGTTGGAACAGCAGGGGCGCGTCGATCATGAGCGCCGGGTCTGGCTGGAACAACAGGATGCTGCGCACCCACGGCGAGATCGTCTCACGGTAGTTGTAGCCGCCGCCGATGATCTGATGCGCGACCGTCGCCGCCGTGCCGATCACGATCGTGAGCGACAGGAACACATACATGATCTTGTCCATCACCGTTGTCGCCAGGAAGACCGGTCCGTTCGTGCGACGGCGGAAGATGAGGATTGCCAGCCCGGCCACGAGCATCGCGGCGGCTGCCGTGCCGAGCACCGTGGCTCCCCAGTGATACATGTGTTCGTCGATGCCGATGAAGTACAGCCACTCGCGGGGGATCAGCAGCCCGACAACGTGCCCGGCGAGCACCATCAGGATGCCGAAATGGAACATCGGCGACCCGAGACGCAGCAGCCGCGTCTCATACACCTCGCTCGAGCGGCTCGTCCAACCGAACTTGTCGTAGCGGTACCTCCAGATGTGCCCGACGATGAACACGGCCATACCCGCGTACGGCAGGGCGATCCAGAGAACGAAATCGAGGGCATTCATGCCCCCACCTCCTCGCGAGCAGAGTACGGCTTGAGATTGCCGAGGAACGTCAGCCCGACAGTCTCAGTCGGCGGGCCGTCATTGACGAGACTCAGATAGCGCTCGCGCGTGGCCGCGTCGATCTCGGGCAACGACGCGGCCACAGCTTCGATGAGGTGCACGTAGGGGCTGCGGAACCCCGTGAGTGCCGCACGCAGCACCTCGATGCCGTCGCGGTGCGCGGCAAGCAGATCGACGGCGACGGGCGAGGAGCTCGCCGCCGAGAACTCGAGCACGGCGGGCAGATAGTCCGGGAGCTCCTGGTCGCCCGGCTCCCACCCCGCGGCACGGTACGCCTCGATGAAGCGCACGAGTGCCATGCCCCGACGCCGCGTGTCACCGGCCGCGTAATACGTCAGGTACATCGCACACTTGCGCTTGAGGTCGAACGTGGCGACGTAGTTCTGCTCGAGGGCTTCGGCGTCAGCATCCGCCATCTCGTGCAGAAAGCGGCGGTACCGGGTTCCGATCTGCTCGGGCAGGCTCGCCACAGCATCGGCGACTGCAGGCCAGGCGTCCCGGCGCGCGGCGTCGGGATAGTCGAGAAGAATGGATGCTGCCATGTGGGCGATGCGTCGCTGATCCACAGTGAGCGGGTGCGGAGGCACCGGCTCGGGAAGCGGCTTGACGGGGCTCATGACTCGTCCTTCTGCTTGTCGGGCGGGAACATGCCTGTCGGCCTGCCGTTGCCGTCCCAGTTGAGCAGGTTCATGCGGCCGGGAGTCGAGGGGCGGTCGGCGGTCTGGCGGTCTTTGAGCACATGGAAGTTCTCGACGGCGACCGGCTCGGGGCCGTGCCCGCTGGAGAGGCCGAACGGACCGGCCCCGCCCATTCCCGGGCCACCGTCGTAGTCGAGGGAGCAGGCAAGCTCGTCAAGCTCACGTGCCTGCTCGGAGTGCGCCTGCGGGATCACGTAGCGCTCTTCGTATTTCGCGATCGCGAGCAGCCGGTACATGGCCTCCATTTCGGTGCCGGTCATACCGACAGCCTCGGCAATGGACTCGTCACGCCCCTCGTCGAGGTTGATGCCGCGCATGTACGAGCGCATGGCGGCGAGCTTCTGCAGCGACTCCGTCACCGGCCCCAGATCGCCCGCGCTGAACAGGCCGGCGAGGTACTCCATCGGGATGCGCAGCTGGTCGATGGCGGCGAACAGGTTGCGCACGTCTTCTCCGTCGTTGCCGCTTGAGGCGACGACGTCGACGACGGGGGAGAGCGGCGGGATGTACCAGACCATCGGCATGGTGCGGTACTCCGGGTGCAGCGGCAGCGCCACGCGATACTCGTTGATGAGCTTGTAGATGGGGCTCGACTGCGCCGCCTCGATCCAGTCTTCGGGGATGTCTTCGGCACGCGCCGCCTCGATCACGGCGGGGTCGTGCGGGTCGAGGATGATGTTGCGCTGGGCCTCGAGAAGGTCCTTCTCGTCTTCGACGCTCGCGGCTTCGAGCACACGATCGGCGTCGTAGAGAACGAGCCCGAGATAGCGCAGTCGGCCGACGCACGTCTCACTGCACACGGTCGGCAGACCAACCTCGAGCCGCGGGTAGCAGAGCGTGCACTTCTCGGCCTTACCGGTCTTGTGATTGAAGTACACCTTCTTGTAGGGGCATCCGGAGACGCACATCCGCCATCCGCGGCACTGGTCTTGGTCGACAAGCACGATGCCGTCTTCACTGCGCTTGTACATGGCACCCGACGGGCACGAGGCGACGCACGACGGGTTGAGGCAGTGCTCGCAGATGCGGGGGAGGTAGAACATGAACGACTGCTCAAACTCCATGGCGACGTGGTCGCTCATGTGCTTGAGGATCGGATCGTTCTGCACCGTCTCGGTCGAGCCGCCCAGGTCATCATCCCAGTTCGCCGACCACCCGATCTTCATGTCATCGCCGGTGAGCAGCGACTTGGGGCGGGCGACGGGCGTGTGCTCGCCCGCCGGCGCATTGAGCAGCATGTCGTAGTCGTACGTCCATGGCTCGTAGTAGTCCTCGATCTCGGGCAGCTTCGGGTTGTAGAATATGCTCGCGAGCTTCTGGATGCGGCCGCCCGAGCGCAGCTTGAGTCGGCCGCGTTTGGTGCGCACCCAGCCGCCGCCCCACTTCTCCTGATCCTCGTACTCTCGCGGGTAGCCCACGCCGGGTTTGGTCTCGACGTTGTTGAACCACACGTATTCCACGCCTGTGCGGTTCGTCCACGCCTGCTTGCACGTGACAGAGCAGGTGTGGCATCCGATGCATTTGTCGATGTTCATCACCATCGACATCTGTGCCATGACGCGCATCAGTATTCGACCTCCTGGCTGCGACGGCGGATCACCGTCACCTCGTCTCGCTGGTTTCCTGTCGGACCGAGATAGTTGAATGCGAATGACAGTTGCGCGTAGCCCCCGATGAGGTGACTGGGCTTCAGCAGCACCCGCGTGAGCGAGTTGTGGATGCCGCCGCGAAGACCGCTCGTCTCGGTCTTCGGCACATCCACGGTGCGATCCTTCGCGTGATACATGAACACGGTCCCCTCCGGCATCCGGTGTGACACGTTCGCCCGCGCCACGACCACGCCGTTGCGGTTGTACGCCTCGATCCACTCGTTGTCGCGGACGCCGATCTTGTCGGCATCCTGCGGCGACATCCACACGGTGGGTCCGCCGCGGCTGAGCGAGAGCATGAACAGGTTGTCCTGGTACTCCGAGTGAATCGACCACTTGGAGTGCGGGGTCAGGTACCGCACAGCGACCTCCGCCTTCCCGTGCGAACCGGGGGCACCGGATGCTGCCGTCGAGCCGACCTGCGAGTCCCCGTACAGCCGGTAGAGGTCGAGCGGAGGCCGGTAGATCGGCAGGGCTTCGCCGAGTTCCAGCATCCAGTCGTGGTCGAGGTAGAAATGCATGCGCCCCGTGAGCGTGTGCCAGGGCTTCTTATGCTCCACGTTGATGGCGAACGCCGTATATCGTCGGCCGCCGTGCTCAGAGCCGGACCACTCGGGGGAGGTGACCACGGGTACCGGGCGCGACTGCACGTCGGGGAACGTGACGCGGGTCTCCTCCGACCCCGAGGCGAGCTCTTCGACGCTGTGCTGGCCGGTATGGGTGCCGAGCTTCTCGAATCCCTGCAGCGCGAGCCTGCCGTTGGTGGTGCCCGAGAACGCGAGCACCATCTCGCAGGCCCGCACATCGCTGTCGAGACGGACGCTGCCGGTGTACGGCCCCGCCTGCACGAGGCCGTTCACCCGGCCCAGCTTCTCGATCTCGGGCGTTGGATCGTAGGTGATCCCCTTCGTCTGCATGCCCAACTTCGCCGTGAGCGGTCCGAGAGCGCTCATCTGCTCGGCGAGCTTCGTGTAATCACGTTCGACGACGATGAGCTTCGGCATCGTCACGCCCGGAACCAGAGGCGCATCATCGGTGACGGTTCCGTGCGGCGTCGCCAAAGCGTCGGCGGTGTCGTGCATCAGCGGTGCCGCGACGAGATCCTCGCGCACGCCGAGATGCGTCGTCGCCATGTCGCTGACCTTGGCCGCGAGCGTGTGGAAGATGTCGAAGTCGGTGCGCGTCTGCCACGGCGGTTTGATCGCCGGGTTGAACGAGTGCACGAACGGGTGCATGTCGGTGGACGACAGATCGTGCTTCTCGTACCAGGTGGCCGCGGGCAGCACGACGTCAGAGAACAGCGTCGTGCTGGTCATGCGGAAATCGGCGGTGAAGAGCAGATCGAGCTTCCCCTCGGGAGCTTCGTCGTGCCACGTCATGGTGCGAGGGCGGCGGTCGCCCTCCGCCTCGGGAGCGCGCACCGCAGCATCCGTTCCCAGCAGGTGCTTGAGGAAGTACTCGTTTCCCTTGCCAGACGAGCCCAGGATGTTGCCGCGCCAGATGCTGAGCACACGCGGGAAGTTCGCGGGGTCATCCGGATCTTCACACGCAAAGCGCAGACTGCCGTCCTTCAGGCTGTCGACGACGTACTGCTGGGGCTCGACGCCAGCGGCACGAGCCTCGTCGACGATGTCGAGCGGGTTGCGGTCGAAGGTGGGGTAGCTGGGCATCCACCCGCGCTTAGCGGATTCGACCATGCAGTCCGCCGTCGTGCGGTCGGCGAACTTTCCGGTCGCGAGAGGTGAGGCGAGCTGGTCGGCGGGCAGACCGTCGTAGCGCCACTGGTCGGTCGCGAGATACCAGAATGCCGTGCCGATCATGTTGCGCGCGGGGCGCACCCAGTCGGCGGCGAGCTGATACTGGTTGTACCCGGTGAGGGGTCGCACCTTCTCTTGCCCGACGTAGTGTGCCCATCCGCCCCCGTTGACACCCTGGCATCCGGTAATCGTGGTGAGGGTGAGGAACGTGCGGTAAATGGTGTCCGAGTGGAACCAGTGGTTGGTGCCGGCACCCATGATGATCATGGAACGGCCGCCGCTGCGCTCGGCATTGTCGGCGAACTCGCGGCCGATGCGGGCGATCTGGTCGGCGTTCACCGACGTGATCTCTTCCTGCCACGCGGGGGTTCCCGGTGTGGACGGGTCGTCGTACCCGGTGGGCCAGGTGCCGGGCAGACCGTCGCGGCCCACGCCATACTGGGCGAGCAACAGGTCGAATACTGTTGTGACCGTTTGACCGGCGATGGATGCTGTCGGCACGCCGCGCCGCACGATGCCGGAGCCGCCCGTGTGCGCGGTGTTCGCGCTGTCACCGTCGTCTGCCGTGCCGTCGGCGTCGTCGAGCGGCGTGATGTCGAAGCGCGGCAGGTCGATCGCCGCTGCGTCGCCTGACCAGGTTGGGGAGTCCATGATCGACAGCAGCGGGTCGACGTCGCCGAGATCGAGGTTCCACTTTCCCGTGTCGTCGGCGTTGAAGCGGTGCCCGAGCGCGCCGTTCGGCACGACGGGCGAGCCGTCCTGGTCGAGAAGCACTGTCTTGAACGCGGCGTTGCCCGTGTCAGCATCCTGACCACCGAGGTCGGCGGCGGTCACGAACTTGCCCGGCACCCACGCGTCGCCGCGTTTCTGCAGGGCAACGAGGTACGGGGCATCGGCGAACCGCTTGAGGTAGTCGTTGAAATATGGGGTGGTGCGGTCGACGAAGAACTCTTTGAGGATCACGTGTCCCATCGCCATGGCGACGGCTCCGTCTGTCCCCGCGTGCGGGGCGAGCCACTCGTCGGCGAACTTCGAGTTGTCGGCGTAGTCGGGCGAGACGGTGATGACCTTCTGACCGCGGTAGCGTGCCTCCGTCATGAAGTGGGCGTCCGGCGTGCGGGTGACGGGCACGTTTGAGCCCCACATCATGAGGTACGACGCGTTGAACCAGTCGGCGGACTCGGGCACATCGGTCTGATCGCCGAACACCTGCGGGCTGGCGACGGGCAGGTCGGCATACCAGTCGTAGAACGACTGCATGGTGCCGCCGAGAAGATTGACGAAGCGGGCGCCCACTCCGTGCGAGACCATGCTCATCGCGGGGATCGGCGAGAACCCGGCGACGCGGTCGGGGCCGTACTGCTTGATCGTGTGCACGTGCGCGGCGGCGATGATCTCGGCCGCTTCGTCCCAGTCGGCGCGCACGAGGCCGCCCTTGCCGCGGGCGCTCTTGTAGCGCTTCGCCTTCTCGGGATCCGATGTGATCTCGGCCCAGGCGGCGACGGGGTCGCCGAGGCGCTGCTTGGCCTCGCGGTACATCTGCAGCAGGACGCCGCGCACGTACGGGTAGCGCACGCGCGTCGGCGAGTACGTGTACCAGCTGAAGGCCGCGCCGCGGGGGCAGCCTCGCGGTTCATATTCGGGGGAATCCGGGCCGACGGAAGGATAGTCGGTCTGCTGCGTCTCCCACGTGATGATGCCGTCTTTCACGTACACCTTCCACGAGCAGGAGCCCGTGCAGTTGACACCGTGGGTGGAGCGCACCACCTTGTCGTGCGACCAGCGGTCACGGTAGAAGGCGTCGCCCGCGCGGCCGCCCTTCAGATACACCGAGCGCAGGTCTTCTGACACCTCGCCCGGGCGCAGGTAGCGGCCGAGATTCACGAGCGAATCGGCGAGCGGCCCGTCAGTGCGGGCTCCGCTGTCGGTTCGGCGGGGAGCCGTGCGTGTGCGCTTCGCCATGGGAATCGCTGCCTTTCGTGTCGCTGGTTCGTGAGTCGGCCGATTGTGGTTCAGATGCGGTTCACGGTGTCGCTTGCGCACCTGACGAGGGGCCCCGGCCGGGGCAAGCGCGCAGTCGAGAGCGTCACAGACCCGGGGGAGAGCGCAGACTTGGGGAGCGGCACCGGTTCGAAGATGAGCGCGAGTCCGCGAGGCTCCCGACCGAAGGGCACCTTCCCAGTGGTGTTCCGGCCCAAGGCGGTGGCATGGCGGACGAAGGCAATGATGAAATGCCACGCGGCGAAAGCCAGAGCCAGGGAGTGCGTCGCATTCCCGTGTGTGTGCCCGGACTGTGTGTGCCCGGACCGTGGGTGATCCCGGGACGCGGTGGTCTCAGGAATCGGGGCGTGTGCAGGTAGTCGCGTCTTCGTGGGATACACGCTGATCCCGGGGTGCGAGCCGATCTCGGAATCAAAGACGTTCGCGGAGTACAGGATGTTCCCGGCCTCCCGAGCATTCTCGGGATCCGCGGTAGACAGGTCAGACTTCAGCGGAGCGGTGGGCAAGTCGGTGCCCGTCTTCGCGTCCACGTCTCCTCCTTCAACCGAATGGCGTCTCGGTCGAAATCAGTACCTGTGCCTTGTTTCTGGAGCCTATCGAGGCTCTGATGATTTAGGACAGGCTAACTTCGTCGATGATGCGGTGTGGCACATGTGCAGCTGATTCGAGTCTTGCTCGCGGCGGCGAAACCCGCTGTCGAAAGTGCCGTGTTTAATCATTCGTGTGCGAATTCGCTGCCGAACGGTGCGAGGTGTGCCGCCACGCGGTGCTCGCCGCTCGGTGTTCTGGGCGAACTAACCGCTGAGGATGCTGCCATGGCACCGATACTGCGGATGATGCTTTCGCGGCACGGAAGCTGCGGCTGCTGACACGGTGCAAATGCTCCGGATGCTGTCACAGGGAAGAAGTTGTGACGGCACGGATAGGGTCGGCAGGTGTGCGGTGGCATTTTGTCCGCAACGTCACACGTTGTCGAACGGGAACGTTGCCTACACTTGCCGTATGGACCATGAGCCACACGGCAGAGCCGCCAACATCGTGACCCGACCGTACAGCGCCAGCGTCATCACGGTGTCTGACCGCGCCAGCGCCGGGCAGCGCGAAGACAGGTCAGGGCCGCTCGCCGCTGAGCTGCTGCGGGACGCCGGGTGGACCGCTGATGTGCGAGTGGTACCTGATGGCATCGACACGGTGAGCGACAGCATCCGCTCGGCCATTGACGCCGGCTCGCGCCTCGTTGTGACCACGGGCGGCACGGGTGTTGCGCCTCGCGATGTGACTCCGCAGGCGACGGCACCGCTTCTGCGTTTCGAGCTGCCCGGAATCGCCGAGCAGATCCGCCGCGTCGGCGCCGAGAAGCTCCCGGCAGCCCTGCTGTCACGCGGGCTGGCGGGTGTGGTCGGCACGGCTCTCGTGGTGAATCTTGCGGGTTCGACGGGCGCGGTGCGTGACGGCGTGCCGGTGATCCTGTCTGTCGCCGAACACGTGCTGAGCCAACTGGACGGAGGCGACCACTGATGATCATCTCGACGAGTGTGTCTGAGACGCCGCTTGATGTCACTGGGCACATGGATGCTGTCGCGCATGACACGCAGGGAGCGACAGCGCTATTCGTGGGAACCGTGCGTGACAATGATCCGGATGCCGCGGGGCGCGTCGTCGAGCTGGAGTACAGCGCGCACCCAGACGCCGCGGCCGTGCTCGCGGAACTGGCGACGTCGGCGGATGCTGAGGGGCTGCGCATTGCGGTCAGCCACCGCATCGGCACGCTGGGCATCGGAGATGCGGCAATCGTCTGTGCGGTGTCGAGCGTGCACCGCGCTGACGCATTCGAGGTGTGCCGCGCACTGGTGGAGTCGGTGAAAGCCGAGCTTCCCGTATGGAAGAAGCAGATCGAGGCAGACGGCAGCTACGGCTGGGTGGGGCTCGGGCGCCTGGCATAACGGGGCGCTCGCCGCAGGCCGCCGCGCAGTCAGATGGCGGTGCTTACCAGCATCCGCGTCATATTTCATTTGTGACGCGTAACATCCGTGACAACAAGTGGTTGTCGGTGCAAGTATTTCACCATGATCTCTTCGCTTCCCATTCTCGACATGTCCCGTCTCGACGCCGGCGCCGATGAGGCCGCCGCCTTCCGCACAGAGTTGCGCGAGGTGACGCACGACGTCGGCTTCTTCTATCTGGTGGGGCATGGCGTTCCGCAAGAGCTCATCGACGACGTGGTCGCCGTGTCTCGCCAGTTCTTCGCCCTGCCCGCCGAACAGAAGCTTGCAATTGAGAACGTGAACAGCCCGCAGTTCCGCGGCTACACCCGCATGGGCGGTGAGCTCACTGCCGGCGAGGTCGATTGGCGTGAGCAGATCGACGTCGGGCCTGAGCGCGACGCGGTTTCCCCGGGCGAGGACGTTGCCGACTATTGGCGTCTCGAGGGACCGAACCTGTGGCCCGAGGCACTGCCCGAGCTGCAGACCACGGTCACAGAGTGGACCGACCGCCTCAATGAGGTCGCGCTGCGTCTGCTGCGCACGTGGGCCGTGTCGCTCGGCGCCCCCGAGAACGTCTTTGACGACGCGTTTGCGACCGACCCGTTCTCGGTGCTGAAGATCGTGCGTTACCCCGGCGAATCCGACCCGGAGCCCAAGCAGGGCGTCGGACACCACCGCGATGGCGGCGTGCTCACCCTGCTGCTCGTCGAAGAAGGGAAAGGCGGACTGCAGGTCGAGCACGAGGGCGAATGGATCGACGCCCCGAGCGTTCCCGGCGCATTCGTTGTCAACATCGGCGAAATGCTCGAGCTGGCCACGGGCGGATACCTCAAGGCGACGCTGCACCGCGTGATCTCACCGCTCAAGGGCACCGACCGCGTGTCGCTGCCGTTCTTCTTCAACCCGCACCTCGACACCCGAATGCCCCAGCTTGAGCTCAGCCCAGAGCTCGCCGCCGAGGCACGCGGCCTGTCGGACGACCCGACGAACAGCCCGATTCTCGAGACTTATGGAGACAACGCACTCCGCTACCGGCTGCGGGCACACCCGAACGTCGCTGAGGTGCATCACAGCGATCTGCTGACTCGCGCGTAGACAGGCGGAGCGCCCGGCATCGGGCGCTCGGACGAGAGGGTGCTCTGACCAGAGGGCGCCCTGCCCAGAGCACGCCCTGACAAAAGGGCGCGGCACCGCTGCTGACCATGCGATACGAGAGAGGGCGGGATGCTGTCAGCATCCCGCCCTCCATCATGCGACGCGCCTTATCGGTCGCGTCTCTTGCGAGGCTCCTTTTTCGGACGATCGTCCTTCTTCGCGGCCTTCGGGTCGTCACCGTCGACACCGGGGACCTTCGGCCGCTGCAGCGGGCGGGATCGAGAGATCCGGTAGTCGATGCGGTCATCGATGTAGCTGCGCAACTGCGGGATTTCGGGAAGCGCCTCGGTCATCCGGCCGGTGATGTGCGTGGTGACGCGGTTCAGTCGCGCGACACGTTCGTCATAGTCCATTCGCCGGCGCTCGTACACGAGCCCGCGCACCGTTGCAATGCACATGATCACGAGGATGATGCTGAACGGCAGGGCGGTGATCAGAGATCCGGCCTGCAATGACTCGAGGCCACCGGCGAGAAGCAGCGCAATGGCGACGGCGCCCTCGAGCGCGGCCCACAGGACGCGCGACCAGATGGGCGGGTTCGGGTGACCGCCCGATGCCAGCATGTCGACGACGAGAGATCCAGAGTCGGATGAGGTGATGAAGAAGATTGCCACGAGGAAGATGGCGATCACCGAGAGCACCTGACCGAGGGGAAGCCCCTCGAGGACCTGAAAGAGGGAGCCCTCAGCGGAGACCGCGCCATCTTCAACGAGATCGCCTTCGCCAAAGAACTGGCGGAACAGGCCCGACCCGCCGAGAACCGAGAACCACAGCATCCCGACGATCGTCGGAACGAGAAGCACGCCGGCAATGAACTGGCGAACTGTTCGTCCTCGGGAAATCCGGGCGATGAAGACGCCGACGAAGGGGGCCCAGGCGATCCACCAGCCCCAGTAGAAGATCGTCCACGTGGAGAGCCATTCCTGACCTTCCGCGCCCGTGAACGCACCGACGTCGAGCGTCATGTTCAGCACATTGGCGAGGTAGACGCCGAGCGATTGAACGAGGTTTCGCAGCAGGAACAGCGTCGGCCCGAGGATCAGCATCGTAACCATGAGGAGCCCGGCGAGGCTGAGGTTGATATTCGACAGCCACTTAATGCCGGCACCGACACCACTGACGACAGACATGGTTGCGAGGAAGGTGATGACGACGATCAAGACGACGAGAATCGTGTTGTCGACCTCGCCGATCACGCCGATCGCCTGCATCCCCGAAGAAATCTGCTTGACGCCGAGGCCGAGAGAAGTGGCGATGCCGAAGACGGTGCCGAAGATCGCAAGAATGTCGATCACGTCGCCGGGCCACGACTTCACCTTGTCGCCGAAGAGCGGCTCAAGTGCCCAGCGAATCGACACCGGGCGTCCGCGCTTGTGGATCGCATATGCGAGGGCGAGACCGATCACGGCGTAGACCGCCCAGGGGTGCAGCCCCCAGTGCAGGAAGGTCTGGGCCATGGCGAGCCCAGCAATGTCTCCCTGGTCGCCCTCCCATCCCGGTTTCGGGCTCACAGTCGCGTAGGTGAGAGGCTCGCCGACACCGTAGAAGACGAGGCCGATTCCCATCCCGGCTGCGAAAAGCATGGCGAACCAAGAGAGGACGCCGAATTCGGGTTTGTCCTCGTCGCGCCCGAGCTTGACCGTGCCGACGCGTGAGAATGCCAGGACGATCATGAAAGCGACGAAGCCGCCGATGACGAGCATGTAGTACCAGCCGACGTTCCCCACGATCCAGCCCTGAACATTGCTGAACACATTGGCTGTGCCTTCAGGGAACACGACGGCGAGCACGACCACCGCGGCGATGATGAGGAGCGCCGGCCAGAAGACGCGTGGCGCGATCAATCCCTTGCCGAGGTGGACGCCCTGACGCTTCAGTTTTTCGGTGATCTGATCATCTGTGTCGTTCTCGGCGATGTGCATGTGCGTCGGCACAGGGGTCACCGAGAGATCGACCTCGGGTGCGCCGGGCAGGCTTGTTGACGCGGTGTCGTTGCGGGGGTTGCTCTCGGGCCCCGCATCTGGCTCGGGCGCAGATGCGTCGGTCGTGGACGGGTTATCAGAGTCGCTCATCAGTTTCCGTTCCCTCGGCGTCGATGGTGCGGTGATCCTTACCGATACTGCTAGGAAAGCGCGTGACATTCAACGTGAATGGAACGAAATGGATGCCGGGGAGCGGCGAACTCCCGCATGATCACGCGGGAGACGACGGATTTTTCCCACTATCAGGTGGAGGGCCCTCAGCGTCGCAGATTTTCACGGTGCAACGTTCACGGTGCGACCCACGCGACGACCATTGTGCGAACCCAGATGCGCTCGGATGACGACGCGGACACGCTTACGCGGCGGCTGAGATGCTCCCGTTCGGCGGGAGGTCTGTCGCGGCAGTCGGGACGCAGCGGTGCTCAGCCGCCGGCGAAGGGCGGCAGTACGTCGACCGTTGCAGCATCCGGAATCGTCGCCTCATCACCAAGGCGCGACCCATTCACCATGAGTGAGCAGCGGCCGAGCACACCGGCGAACTCGGCACCGTGTGCGTCGGCGAGGCGCTGCCTGAGCGCACCAACGGTTGCCGCGGCGTCGAGTTGCTGCTCGTCGAGCCCGGCAGCATCCGCCGCCCCGGCAAAGTAGCGTACGCGAATCATTCCGACCTCCGATCGACGAGGGCCTTCGCCGTCGCCATGGCCGACTCAACGTCGGTGCCGCGCGCTGTGGCGAGCCCCACAAGGAACGTGGTGAGAGGCCCTGCCGGTCGGGTGACGCCGTGCGCGACATCGCGCGTGAGATCGAGCAGTGCCCCGATCGGCACCTCGTTGGCGTCGATGCCGAACTCGGCCGCGAGCTCGGAGACCCAGCGGTCGAGATCCTCTGGTGTGTCAGCCATGGTGGTCCTCCTCGTTGCTTCGATAGTGGTTGATTGCTGCCCAAGTATCAAGGTCGACGCTGGCGCCGGTCTCGTCCGGCACGAGCCGGAGGCGGATGCTGGCGAGCAGCTGCCGCATCGACGCACCCGCGGTGTCGGGCAGCGCCGCGACGGCGGCCTGAAGCGCCGCGGTGCGATACCGCCCCGCCAGCCACTGCACTTTGCCTTCACCGTCGACGAGGGCGAGAGCATCGGCGTCGTGTGGAATCGGCATGCTCAACTGCGCCACGATGTCGGCCGCCCGCGGCAGGTCGCACGCCAGAAGCCAGGTCTCCCGGCTGAGTTCTGAACCGGAAGAAGGCGCGTGCGGGGTCCGGCCCTTCGCGGTGGCACGCGTACGGGCTGCCTGATTCGGGTCGGTGTCAGCGAGCGCCGCCAACGCAGCGGCGATCGCGGCCACCGGTCCGGTGAACGGGGGGTCTTCGCGCACGAGAACAATGTCGTTTCGTTGAGGGGACGGTGACAAAACCGGTTGCAGAGCGGGATCGACCTGAGACCTCGATCCTCGAGGACCTGCCCGGTCAGCCTGAGGCGCGGCGTCTGACGGCGGGGTCTGCGGTGCCGTTTCTCGTCGCGATACGGCGTGTGATGGCGAAGTTCGCGGCAGCTGCGACGATTGAGGCCCTGCGAGATGCGGCGGGCCGACGACGATGATCGGCGCGCATCCCTCGACCGCGGCGAGGACGTGGTCGAGCAGCATCCGCCCGTCAATCTCGACGCTGGCCTTGTCTGCGCCGCCCAGGCGAGAGCCGCGGCCGCCGGCAAGGACGATCGCCGCGTGGCGTGGCCGGTGCGCGGCTGCGGTCACAGCATCCTCAGCTCTCGCGGTGCCAGTCGCCGCTCTTGCCGCCGGTCTTCCGGATCAGCTCGACCTTCTCAATCGACGTCGACTTGTCGAGCCCCTTCACCATGTCGACGACGGTGAGCGCCGCGACGCTCACCGCGGTGAGAGCCTCCATCTCAACGCCCGTGCGGTCTGCCGTGCGCACCGTCGCCTCGATGCCGACGCCGTCGTCACGAACCTCAAGCTCGACCGCGGCGCCGTGCACCCCGATTGTGTGGGCGAGCGGCAAGAGTTCTGGCGTGCGTTTCGCCGCCTGGATGCCGGCGATGCGGGCAACGGCGAGCACATCGCCCTTCGGGGCCGTGCCGTCGCGCAGGGCGGCGACGATGTGCGCGGCGCACCGCACGAAGCCGCGGGCGGTGGCGCTGCGGACGGTCGGCGTCTTTTCGGTGACGTCGACCATACGAGCCTGGCCGCGTTCGTCCAGGTGGGTGAACGGCTGGTGAGGCGTGCCGGAATTCGGAGATCTGCCCTGATTCTCGTCGTGTGCGGCCAATTTCTCGGCGTGTCGCTTCGAATTTCCGAATGAGTGCGCGGCAGCGCGGGTGACTCCGTTCGTCGCACCGTCTGGGGAAGCGGAGCCCGGAAACTCGGCGGTCACGACAGCACCATCACAGTCACAGCATCTCCTTCATCAACGCGGGCAACGTCGCCCGGCACGATTGCGAACCCCTCAGCATCAGCGAGAGAGCTCACCAGGTGCGACCCACTCCCGCCGCGCGACGCTGGCTGCACGATCTGGTCGTTGAAGATGACGGGAAGAATCTGTGTGCGACCGGGTGGCGTGCGCCAGGCGACTGCGGCCGTCCGCGTGACCTGGGGCCTGTCGATTTCGGGGTGGCCCGCCATCGCTCGCAGGGCCGGGCGCACGAACATCTCAAATGATGCGGCAACGCTCACGGGGTTGCCGGGAAGGCAGAACATCAGTGTGTCGTCGACGCAGCCGAACCCCTGCGGTTTGCCTGGCTGCATCGCAACGCGGTCGAACCGCACGGTTCCGACGCCGTTCAGAACGGCCTTCACGACGTCGAACGCCCCGACGCTGGCTCCGCCCGTCAGTACGATGGCGTCGCTGACGGCACGTACCTCGTCGACGGCTGATTGCAGCGCCGCGTTGTCGTCGGGCACCGTCGTCACGAGCGTCACGTCAACGTCGGAGCCCCGTAGGGCGGCGCGCAGCAGAACGGAGTTCGACTCGGGGATCTGCCCGCGTTCGGGCGTTGCGGCGGGGTCAACGAGTTCGGTGCCCGTCGAGATCACGGCGACCCGCGGGCGGCGGTGCACCCGCACAGTGGCATGCCCAGCAGCGGCGATGGACGACAGCTGCCACGCCCCGAGTTCGACACCCGCGGCGACGGCGATCGAGCCAGCTTCAGCATCGCTTCCAGCGGGGCGAATGTGTGCTGAGGGTGCGGGCTCGGTGGTGATGGTGATGACCTCGGGCGGGGCCAGGTCGATCGCGGTGCCGAGGTCGGTGTTCTCGAGCGGAACGATCGCGTCGGCAGCGCTCGGTACGGGGGCGCCGGTCATGATTCGCACGGCCTCGCCCTCACCCAATGCGGGGTCCTCGGGCGATCCCGCAGCGACGTCGGCGACGACGCGGAGTCGGGCTCCCGCGACAGCATCCGCGCGTCTGACGGCGTAGCCGTCCATGGCCGAATTGTCGAAGAGCGGTATGTGCCAGCGGTTCGCGACGTCTTCAGCAAGCACGAGGCCGAGCGCGTCGCGCAGCGGCACCGTTTCGACCGGGAGCACGCCGGCTGCGGCGAGAATGCGCCCCCGGTGGTCTTCGATGCTCGTCATGTCGTGGTTCGCGGGGCGCTGATCGTGGGTGCTCATACGCGGCTCCTCTCAGACCATGCGGCGTACCCGCCGTCTAGCAGTCGGATGTCGGTTTCCGGGTGGGCTGCCGTGAGCGCTCGTGCGGCGGCCCGAGCGCGGGGACCGGTCTGGCAGAACACGATCACCGAGTCGTCCAGGCGAATGGATGCTGCATCGCCGAGCACCTGCGCCAGGGGAACGGAGACGGCACCGGGGATGCTGCCACGGCTGAATTCCTCCGGCTCGCGCACGTCGAGCAGCATCGCGCCGTCGTGCGCTGCAAGGTCATCGATCGCGACGTGGGCGGGACGCCCCGCCTGCCGCGTGGAGCTCGACTGACTCGGAGCGGGAGCTGCCGTATCTCGGACTCCTTCGGGAGCTGCCCCGGGGGCCGCTGACGCAGCATCCGGAGTGGCATCCTGGCGGGCATTCGCGTGTGCCTGAGTTGCCTCCGGGGCGGCACCAGAGCGAGAATCCGCGTGTGCGGTTTCTGCGACCGGTGCTGCCGAACCGGTATCCGGAGTGACGGGGGCCAGGGGCACCTCGCGGGTGCGCTGGCTCAGGGCCTCGAGCACCAGCATCCGCCCAAGCAGGCTGTCGCCGATGCCGCAAATGAGCTTTACCGCTTCAGTCACGAGGATGCCGCCGAGCTGACCGCAGAGGGCACCGAGCACACCGGCTTCGGCACACGACGGCACCTCGCCGGGCGCTGGTGCGGTGGGGAAGACATCTCGCAGTGTCACCGCGGGGCCGGAGGGTGGGCGCGACCAGAACACCGTTGCCTGCGCGTCGAATCGCAGCACAGAACCCCAGACCAGCGGAATGCCGAGCGCCGCACACGCGTCGGCGACGGCATAGCGGGTGTCGAAGGTATCGCTGCCGTCGATGATCAGGTCGTATCCGGCGAAGATCTGCTCGGCATTGTCGGCGGTGAGATGCTCGCGGTGCTCGATCACCGTGGTGTGCGGTGACAGCGACCGGATGCGGTCAGCGGCAATGCCCGCCTTGGATGTGCCGACGTCGTCTGACGAGAAGATCACCTGGCGCTGCAGGTTGCTGGCGTCGACGACGTCATCGTCCACGATGCCGATCGTGCCGACGCCGGCAGACGCAAGGTACAACAGTACGGGGGAGCCGAGGCCTCCCGCACCGAGCACGCCGACGCGTGCAGCGTAGAGGCGACGCTGCCCGGGTTCGCCCAGTTCCGGAAGGCGCAGCTGCCGGGCGGCGCGATCGCGTTCGCCCGCGGGGAGCTCGTCAGCCGGGGTGACAAGGGGAGGAAGTTCCATGGGTCAACGCTAGCGCGAACACCCGGGGAAAGCCCGGGGCGGGGCCGTGATAATCAGCGGAACGTGACACGTTGAGGTTTCAATATGTGAAATCACAATTCCACAGACACCACGCAAAACCGTCGGTAATTCCGCATTTGCGGTGTTATCGTCCTTTTATGACCGCATTTCGTATCAGTGAGGCTGCACCGCTGCTCGGCGTGAGTGACGACACATTACGTCGCTGGATCGACTCGGGGCAGGTGGCGGCCACTCGGGACGACGCCGGGCGTCTCGTCGTCGAGGGCGCCGACCTCGCGGCACGGCTGAAAGGGTCTGCTCACGGCCCCGAAGACCCGGTGCATCGCGCGTCGAGCGCGCGCAACCGTTTTGTCGGCATCGTCACCGATGTCATCACCGACACTGTGATGGCGCAGGTTGAACTCCAGTGCGGGCCACAGCGCGTCGTCTCGCTGATGTCGAGCGAGGCAGTGCGCGATCTGGGCCTCGAGGTGGGTTCGCTCGCCACAGCTGTCGTAAAGTCCACGACGGTGATCGTCGAAACGCCCCGCGAGAACTAGCCGAGACCCGAGGCAACGAGCCCCGAGAGTGGGCATCGAAACCCGCAAACCCCACAATCTATCCGGAAAGAACTGACAATGACACGTCAACACCGACTCGCCGCCACGGTCGCAGGAGCCGCGGCAACGGCGCTCCTGCTCGCCGGCTGCGCGAACACCGCGACGCCGACCGAAGACGACCGGACGACAGCACCGCCACTGGTCATCTTCGCAGCCGCGTCGCTGCAGGAGTCGTTCGACGAGCTCGCGCAGGACTTCACGGCGGAGCATCCGGAATATCCCGTCGATCCGATCGTCTACGACGGCTCGCAGGCCCTTGCCACGCAGATTGTCGACGGTGCCAGCGTTGATGTCATCGCCTTCGCGAACGAACCGAGTTTCGAGCCCGTCGCTGACGCGGATGCTGCCGAAGCCAGCACGATCTTCGCGACGAACACGTTGCAGATCGCCGTCGCGCCCGGCAATCCGAAGGGCATCGACGACCTTGCCGACCTCGCGAGCGATGATTTATCTGTGGTGCTGTGTGCCCCCGAGGTGCCGTGCGGAACGGCCTCGCACACGCTGCTCGACGACGCGGGCGTTGAGGTCACGCCCGTCAGTGAAGAGACGAACGTGACGAGCGTCGTGACCCGGGTGAAGAACGGTGAAGCGGATGCTGGCCTGGTCTACGCGACGGATGTCGCCGCCGCGGGCGAAGCGCTCGAAGGCATCACGCCTGCTAATGCGGATGCGGCCGTCAACCGGTACCCGATCGCCGTATCGACGAACGCGCCATCACCCGATGCGGCGCAGGCATTTGTTGACTATGTGCTGTCGGATGCCGGGCAGAAGATCCTCGCGCGTTACGGGTTTGGGCAGCCGTGACGCTCCCGCGCGGGCTCTACATTCCGGCACTCGTCGCGCTGGCGCTGTTGGTGCTGCCGATCGTCGGTCTGATCTCGCGCGTGCGGTGGGAAACCCTCGGAAGCGACCTGTTCTCGGCCGAGGCGCTCACCGCCCTCTGGCTGTCGGTGTCGACGGGGGCGGTGGCCACCGTGATCTGCCTCGTCATCGGGGTGCCGCTCGCGGTGATCATCGCCCGTTCCAGCATCCGGACCGCCAGTGTCCTGCGCACGATTGTGCTGATTCCGCTCGTGCTTCCTCCGCTCGTCGGCGGTCTCGCCCTCATCTCGCTTCTGGGCCGCTCGGGGCTCGTCGGCCAGCCGCTCTACGAGGCGACGGGCTTCAGTCTTCCCTACACCACGGCGGCTGTCGTCGTCGCGCAGACGTTCGTATCGATGCCGTTTCTCGTCATCACCCTTGAGGGCGCGATTCGCACATCGGGTGTGAGCCACGAGCAGATCGCCGCGACGCTCGGGGCTGGACGCTGGCGGGTGCTGACGCGAGTGACGCTTCCGCTGATACTGCCGGGCCTGGTTGCGGGCACCGTCTTGTGCTTCGCGCGGGCGATCGGGGAGTTCGGTGCAACAGCACTGTTTGCGGGCAATTCTGAAGGAGTGACGCGGACGATGCCGTTGGCGATCTACACCGCGTTCAACGGGGTGGGGGTCTCGCAGGATTCTGCCGTTGCTCTCTCGCTTCTGCTGCTGGTCTGCGCGGTGGTCATCGTGGGCGGCATGCGCTCGTGGCGAGAGGATGCTGTGCGATGAACGCGCGCGCTCGAGGCCTTGATGCCCACGTCGTCGTGCACCGCGCCGACGTCACCGTCGACGTTGAGCTGAGCGTCGCCGCGGGTGGTCGCCTCGCCGTGCTCGGACACAACGGTGCGGGGAAGTCGACGCTGCTGCACGCGATCGCGGGATTGCTGCCGCTCGAGGGCGGTGCCGTGCGTCTGAACGACGTCGTGCTTGAGCATGCGGGAGCGCACCGTGTGCTGCCGCACCACCGGCGCATCGGGCTGCTGGATCAGAAGGCGCGCCTCTTTCCGCACCTCAGCGTCGTGCGCAACATTGCATTCGGACCCCGTTCGCAGGGCAGAACCCGTGGCGAGTCGATGAGTCTCGCGCAGGAGTGGCTCGAGCGCATCGGGCTCGCGCATCGGGCATCGGCGCGCCCGCACGAGCTCTCGGGCGGGCAGCAGCAGCGGGTGGCGATTGCGCGCGCCTTCGCGGCCGAGCCAGAAGTGCTTCTGCTCGACGAACCGCTCGCCTCACTCGATGCCGAGAGCGCACCGGGGGTGCGGCGGATGCTGGTTGACGAACTCGCGCGGACCGGTACCACCAGCATCCTCGTCACTCACGATCTTGCGGACGCGTGGCAGCTGGCCGACGACTGCATCGTTCTGTCGGATGGCGCCGTTGTCGACAGCGGTGCTCCCGATCAGCTGGCGACGGCCCCGCAGCATCCGTTTACCGCGGCGCTCGCCGGATTCGCCGTGGTGCGTGGGGTCTGGCACGAAGGCACGGCGCACGTGAACGATCAGCAGGCTTTCACCGGCAGTCAGGTGTCCGTATCGTCCGGTGAGGCTGTGGCCACTGGCCGAGCTGGACGTCCCGGCGATTCTGTTCCCGTCGGTCTGCTCAGTGTTGGCCACCAGAATCTCGTGGGTACCCCCGATGCGCGGCTTGCCGATGGTGACGCCGCGATCGCCGTCATTGCGCCGGCGAATGTGATGGTGTCAGCAGTGACGGGCGAGTGGCGGGCGACGCTGACTGAGGTGTCGTCGCGCGGTGGCCGGGTGCGGCTCGATGATGCGTCAGGGCTCGCCGCGGAGCTGTCGATTGAAGACGCTCGGTCGCTAACCGGCGGGCGCCTGCCGGCATCCGGTGACACCGTCTGGTTCACGCCCGCCCCGGAGCACCTGCGCGTTCTTCCTGTCCGAGAAACCTCCCCGATGGTGCCCGTGAGGGTCATCACAGACTGAGCACGCCGTCAAGCGTGTGCGCGAACGGGAACCGGTACCCATACCCGCGGCGAGACGTGCGCGGGCGATTCGGCTGGGGAATATCCTCTTGTCTTGAGCGGGACACCGCTCCCGGCGTGATGATTGCGCTTCTGCTTACGTCGCTGGGGTTCACCGCGGTGCCATAGTGACCAGCATCCGGAGTTTCCTCTCGACAGGGGGTCGCCAGTCATGCAACGATTTAGCATGTGACCAGCGCCTCCGACGATGCCGCGCAACGAGCACGGGACCTCGCCCTGCTCAGGCGCGTGCGCGACCGAATTGATCGTGAGTTCGCCCAACCTCTTGATGTGGAGGCTCTCGCCCGCGGCATCCATGTGTCGAGTGGTCACCTCAGCAGACAGTTCACGCTGGCATATGGAGAATCGCCATACTCGTACCTCATGACCAGGCGCGTCGAGCGCGCGATGGCTCTGCTGCGTCGCGGCGATGTCAGCGTTACCGACGCGTGCTTCGCCGTGGGCTTCTCATCTCTCGGCACCTTCAGCACGCGGTTCACCGAACTCGTCGGAATGTCACCGCGTGAATTCAGGAAGCGCGCGGAACGCCGCGAGGGGGTTCCCGCCTGCATCGTCAAACAAGTGTCGAGACCGATCAGAAATCAAGAAGTTCCGGGAGGGCGGCCACTCTAGGCTGACGACCATGACAATCACAATCGACACCACAGTCCTGCCGCACACCGACCCGGATCTCTCGCTCGCGTTCTATCGCGACGTGCTCGGATTCGAGGTGCGCAATGACGTCGGAAACGGCCAAATGCGTTGGATCTCGGTGGGCCCGGCGGGGCAGCCCGACGTGACTCTGCTTCTTGCTCCGCCCGCGATCGACCCCGGCATCACCGATGATGAGCGACGCACCATTACGGAGATGATGGCGAAGGGGACGTACGGATGGCTCCTGCTGGCCTCCGATGACCTCGACGGACTCTTCAACCGCGTGCAGGCAACGGAGACCGAAGTTGTGCAGGAGCCCACAGATCAGCCGTACGGGGAACGCGACTGTGCGTTTCGTGACCCGGCCGGGAACCTCATTCGCATCAAGCAGGCACGAACCGCCAGCTGACAGCATCCGGCATCGCATCACGCACCCCGGGGCGACGGACGCGATTTGCCGCAATCCATACACTGACCACATTCCACGCACATGAGGACGAGCACGATGAGCGCAACCCCACCAGAGTTTGACACGACAGCATCTGATGCCCGCGCGGCCGACAGCCACGATCTGATCCGCGTCGTCGGTGCACGCGAGAACAACCTCAAAGAGATTTCGGTTGAGATTCCGAAGCGGCGCCTCACGGTCTTCACCGGCGTTTCGGGGTCGGGCAAGTCGTCTCTCGTGTTCTCGACGATCGCTGCCGAGTCGCAGCGCATGATCAACGAGACGTACAGCGCGTTCGTGCAGGGCTTCATGCCAAACCTCGCCCGCCCCGACGTTGACGTGCTCGAAGGACTCACGACAGCGATCATCGTCGACCAGGAACGCATCGGCTCCGACCCGCGCTCCACAGTCGGAACGGCGACGGACACTGGCACCATGCTGCGCATCCTCTTCAGCAGGCTCGGGCAGCCGCACATCGGCTCGCCGCAGGCGTTCTCGTTCAACGTCGCCTCGATCAGCGGTGCCGGCGCTGTGTCGTTCGAACGCGGCGGAAAGACGGTCAAGGAGCGCCGCGACTTCACCGTGGTCGGCGGGATGTGCCCGCGATGCGAGGGGCGCGGCGAGGTCAGCGACTTCGACCTCACTGCCCTGTTCGACGACACGAAATCGCTCAACGAGGGTGCCCTGCTCGTGCCCGGCTACACAGCAGACAGCTGGTACGGGCGCATCTACCGCGGCAGCGGCTACTTCAACAACGACAAGCCGATCAAGGACTTCTCGACGAAGCAGCTGGACGATCTGCTGTATAAGCCGGCGACGCGCATCAAGGCCGAAGGAGTCAACGTCTGGTACGAGGGGCTCATCCCCAAGATCCAGAACTCCATGCTCTCGAAAGACCGCGAGGCGATGCAGCCGCACATCCGCCGGTTCGTTGACAGAGCCATCACCTTCGACACCTGCCCGGAGTGCGACGGCACGCGCCTGAGCGACACGGCGCGCTCGTCGACAATCAACGGCGTCAGCATCGCCGAGGTCAACGCCATGCAGATCAGCGACCTGGCCGAGTGGATCCGCGGCATTGACGACGACTCGGTCGCCCCGCTCGTGACCTCTCTCACCGAGACCCTTGATGCGTTCGTGACGATCGGGCTCGGCTACCTGTCACTGTCGCGTCCCGCGGGAACCCTGTCGGGCGGCGAGGCCCAGCGCACCAAGATGATTCGTCACCTGGGGTCGAGCCTCACGGACATCACCTACGTGTTCGACGAACCCTCCATCGGGCTGCATCCGCACGACGTCACACGCATGAACACCCTGCTGCTGCAGCTGCGTGACAAGGGGAACACCGTGCTGGTCGTCGAGCACAAGCCAGAGCTCATCGGCATCGCCGACCATGCTGTCGATCTCGGCCCGCGCGCGGGAACCGACGGTGGGCAGATCATGTTCGAGGGCACCGTTGAGGGGCTGCGCGCCAGCGATACCGTGACGGGCCGACACCTCGATGACCGTGCTCAGCTCAAGGACGCGGTCAGAGAATCAGCGGATGCTCTCGAGATTCGCGGTGCCAACACCAACAACCTGCAGAACGTCAACGTCGATATCCCGCTCGGTGTGCTGTGCGTCATGACGGGCGTCGCTGGTTCGGGGAAGAGCTCGCTCGTCACCGGGTCACTGGCGAAGCACGACGACGTCGTTCTCGTCGACCAGCAGCCCATCAAAGGGTCGCGTCGCAGCAACCCCGCCACGTACTCGGGGCTGCTCGAGCCGATTCGCAAGGCGTTCGCCAAAGCGAACGGCGTCAAGCCGGGACTGTTCTCGGCGAACTCCGAGGGCGCATGCCCGATGTGCAATGGCGCGGGCGTCGTCTTCACCGACCTCGGTGTCATGGCAACCGTCGAATCCCCGTGCGAGTTGTGTGAGGGCAAGCGGTTCCAGGCCGAGGTGCTCGAGTACCGATTCGGTGGTGCGAACATCAGCGAGGTCCTCGAGATGTCCGTGGCCCGGGCCGCTGCGTTCTTCGGTGACGGTGATGCCAAGCTTCCCGCCGCCCACAAGATTCTGACCCGCATGGTCGATGTCGGGCTCGGCTACCTGACGATCGGGCAGCCGCTCACGACGCTCTCGGGCGGTGAACGGCAGCGGCTGAAGCTCGCGATCCAGCTCGGCGACAAGGGAAGCATCCTGGTCCTCGACGAGCCGACGACCGGGCTGCACCTAGCCGACGTGGAGAACATGCTTGCGCTGCTCGACCGTCTCGTTGATTCTGGCAAGTCGGTCATTGTGATCGAGCACCACCAGGCGGTGATGGCGCACGCCGACTGGATCATCGACCTCGGCCCGGGAGCCGGGCACGACGGCGGTCGCATTGTGTTCGAGGGCACGCCCGCAGAGCTGGTGGCGCAGAAGTCCACACTGACGGGCGAGCACCTGGCCGCGTATGTGGGTGCCTGAGCATCCGCCGACTTCTACACCCTGTAGAAGCGTGTAGGTTTAAGAGAGACCGCGCGTTGGTAAGGGGTGATGGTGTCTCATTCGATCTACATCACATCAGCCGAGGGATACTCGGGAAAATCGACAGTAGCTCTCGGGGCACTTGACACCCTGACGCACCAGTTGCAGCGCGTCGGAGTGTTTCGCCCGATCGCGCGCTCCACCGACCAGCGCGACTATGTGCTCGATCTTCTGCTCGGTCACGACGGCGTCGATCTCAGCTACGACGAGGCCATCGGGGTCACCTACGACGACGTGCACGCCGACCCGGATGCTGCGCTGTCGAACATTGTGCACCGGTACAAGGCGGTCGAGGCGAAGTGCGACGCGGTGGTCATCGTGGGGAGCGACTTCACCGATGTGGGCAGCCCCACTGAGCTCGGATACAACGCCCGAATCGCCGCCAACCTCGGAGCTCCCGTTCTGCTCGTGCTCGGTGGGCGTGAGGGTCAGGGGCACGGCGAACGCTTGGGGCTGGCCGAGGCGCGCACCGCGAGCGAGATGCGTCAGATCGCCGACATCGCGCTCGTCGAGCTGCACGACGCCCATGCCAGCCTGCTCGCGATCGTGGCGAACAGGGCAGATCCGGATGCTCTCGATGAGATCACCCGCGCAATCGGAGAGGTCACGGGCGGCGCCCCCGTCTGGGCGATTCCCGAGGAACCGTATCTGGTCGCCCCCACGATCGGGCTCATCAAGGATGCTGTCGCCGGCACGCTCATCAAGGGTGAAGAAGCACTGCTGACGCGCGAAGCGCTCGGCGTGGTCATTGCCGGGATGAGCATGGAGAACGTGCTGCCGCGGCTCACCGAGGGTGCCGTTGTCGTGGTGGCTGGCGATCGCACAGAAACGCTGCTCGCCGTGCTGCTCTCACAGCAGTCCGCCGCATTCCCCTCCATCTCCGGTGTCGTTCTCAACGGCGGCTTCGAGCTGCCCGACTCTATCAACAAGCTCATCGAGGGCCTCACGGTCAAGCTTCCGATCATCGCGACCGAGTGGGGAACGTATGACACGGTCATGCGCATCACCCACACGCGCGGCCGGCTCGCGGCCGAGTCGCAGCGCAAGTTCGATTCGGCGCTGTCGCTGTTCGAGAAGCACATCGACAAAGAGACGCTCGTCAGCCTGCTCGACGTGGCGCGAACAGACGTCGTCACCCCGCTCATGTTCGAGTACGGGCTGCTCGACGAGGCCCGGCGCAAACGGCGGCACATCGTGCTACCCGAGGGCGACGATGACCGGGTGCTGCGCGCCGCGCACACACTCCTCGCGCGCGGCGTCGCGCAGCTGACGATCCTCGGCGAAAAGTTCGAGGTCATGTCCCGTGCGATCGAACTCGGCCTCGACATCTCGGCGGCCGAGGTGCTCTCACCGCACGACCCCGTGCTCAGCATGAAGTTTGCGCACGAGTACCACCGGCTGCGTGAGCACAAGGGCGTCACCCTCGAACGGGCCCGCGAGGTCGTCACCGATGTCTCGTATTTCGGCACGATGATGGTGCACATGGGCCTCGCCGACGGCATGGTGTCCGGTGCCGCGCACACGACGGCGCACACGATCCGACCCGGGTTTGAGATCATCAAGACGACCCCGGGAACGTCCGTGGTGTCGAGCGTCTTCCTCATGGCCCTCGAAGACCGTGTGCTCGTCTACGGCGACTGCGCGGTGATTCCCGATCCCACGGCCGACCAGCTGTGCGACATCGCGATCTCATCGACCGCGACGGCCGAGCGGTTCGGCATCGACCCGCGGGTGGCCATGCTGTCGTATTCGACGGGGGAGTCGGGCACCGGTGCCGACGTCGACAAGGTGCGGCAGGCAACGGCTCTCGTTCGTGAGCGTATGCCTGGCATCCTCGTCGAAGGGCCCATTCAATACGACGCGGCGGCCGATGCCGCGGTGGCCGCCACCAAGCTTCCGCAGTCCGATGTCGCCGGTCGTGCGACGGTGTTCATCTTCCCCGACCTGAATACGGGGAACAACACGTACAAGGCCGTGCAGCGCTCGGCGGGGGCGGTCGCGATCGGGCCCGTCCTGCAGGGTCTCAACAAGCCGATCAACGATCTGTCTCGAGGTGCCCTTGTGCAAGACATCGTCAATACCGTTGCGATCACGGCGATTCAGGCAGCATCATGACTGCGGTGCTGGTGATCAACTCCGGTTCGTCATCGTTCAAGTACCAGCTGATCGAGATGGTTGGTGAGACCACTCTCGCGCGGGGGCTTGTCGAGCGCATCGGAAGCGAGGACGCCCACGTCACGCACGAAGTGATCGAGAACGGGAGCACCGAGAAGTTCGAGCAGACCCGCAGCATCCCGAATCACACCGAGGGGTTCGCTGTCATGCTCGGGGCGTTCACCGCGCACGGACCGAGTCTCGACGAGCATCCGCCCGTCGCTGTGGGGCATCGTGTCGTGCACGGGGGAGCCCGGTTCTTCGAGCCGACGGTCGTGACCGACCTCGTGAAGATCAACATTCAGGATCTCTCGGAGCTCGCCCCACTGCATAACCCTGCGAATGTCGACGGCATCACGGCGGCGCAAGAGTCCTTCCCCGATGTGCCGCACGTCGTGGTCTTCGACACGGCATTCCACCAGACGCTGCCGCCCGCTGCGTACACGTATGCGCTCGACGCTGAGACGGCAAAGCGGTATCGCGTGCGCAAGTACGGGTTTCACGGCACCAGCCACAAGTTCGTCTCTGAAGAGGCGGCGCGTTTTCTCGGTCGCGAGAACTCCGACCTCAACCAGATCGTTCTGCACCTCGGCAATGGCGCGTCGATGACGGCGGTGCGCGGTGGCGAATCGGTCGAGACATCAATGGGCCTGACACCGCTCGAGGGCCTCGTCATGGGCACGCGCACCGGGGATATTGACCCAGCGGTCGCCTTCCACCTGCACCGCCGCGCCGATATAGGCGTGGCCGAGCTCGACGACCTGTTCAACAAACGCAGCGGAATCTATGGTCTCTCGGGGCTGAAAGACATGCGCGATCTCACCGTGAAGGCGAACGCGGGTGATGCGACGGCGCGTGCGGCACTCGACGTCTACGTGCACAGGCTCAAGCAGTACCTCGGCGGTTACTTCTTTCAGCTCGGCCGGGTCGACACGATTATCTTCACGGCGGGTATTGGTGAGAACAGTGTCGATGTGCGTGCGGAGACGCTTGCGGGGCTCGAGAACTTCGGGGTAAACGTGGATGCTGCCCGCAATGAGCAGCGCTCAGACAGCATCCGGGTGATCTCTACCGATGACTCACCGGTCACTGTGCTTGTCGTCCCGACGAACGAAGAGCTCGAGATCGCGAGGCAGACGCTCTCGGCGGTGTAATACACCACGAGGAGGAAATGGTGCTCAGCTGCTGAGGCGGCCCACTTTCGGCACGTTTCGAGAGACGTAGCAGCGAATGGTAACGCCGCGTTCGCTGGCTCAGGGCCTAGGCCGGAGTGTGAAATCGGGTTGTGTCGTCCTTGTCAGATCCCGTCAAACGCGCGCGGAAAAACGAGCGATCTTTTTGGGGCTTGTGCACAATGCGCTTGACGATGTAGGTGGAAACCCTCGGTGCCACCAATGTACCCCCAATTCGGGGGGCGAATGCTTGCTGAATGCTGTCTGGGTACTGGTGTGATTCTGCTGTGAACGATACGTTCGAGTCAGCTTGAGGGGAAAAGCTACTTTTTTGTGTGCCCCTCAAGGCCCGACACACCAATGAGGGGAAATACTAGTGTTCAAACGATTGGACAGTCATAGGAGCAAGGGGGTGAAGCTGGCATCAGTCGTGGGAACCGCCGCTCTTGTAACGTTCGGTTCAGTCACGGCAGCTTCGCCAGCATCCGCCCTTGAATCTGATACTGCCGAGGCTGAGGGCCGCCTTATCAGCGGCGATGGAACCATCAACCTCAACGACATTGCAGAACTTGCTGAAGCCTATAAGGCGGATCCAAGCAACCCAGGCGAGCAGTCAAGCGCTATTGACCTTGCCGTGCTCGATGCACTCAATATCGACCTTGGCGACGGCGTTCAGCTGTTCGGGCCGAACGGCGTAATTGGCGTCGGGGCGCTTGGGCAGTATGCGAGCGCGAGCCCGGGTGATGCGTACGCATCGAGTGGTGCAATCACAAGTGAGGGTGCAATTGCCATCGGCGGTAACGGCGCCGAAGACAACGCGTTCCTCGATCTGACCGCTCTGCTCGACAACGCAGGGCTCGGTGGCGTAACCGACGGGCTCATCTCCGAACTTCGGGTTGAGCTTGGCGCAATTTCGGCGTCTGCTGAGCAGAACGGTGATGCGCCAGCTACCGGTGACTATCAGGTCGCGAACGGCACGCTGAACTTCACGAGTCCTGCTGTCTCTAACCTTGTCGGTTCTCTTTCTGACGTACTTGGTGAGCTGAACACGACTGTGAATGGCATCACAGGCCCCGAGGGCGCACTCGGTTCCGCGCTCAGCGGCATTGCCGATGACCTCGTTGAGCCGTTGACAGACGCGCTGAACGGGTTGTCACTTGGAGCGGTGAGCGTCAGCAATGTGAATCTGACCGCCGGCCTCACCGTTGACCTTCAAGACGCGCTTTCGGCACTCACTGATGAACCGCTCACGGACGAGGACAGCGCTCTTACAATCGACTTCAGCACGGGCAACGTACAGGTCGATCTCGCTAAGCTCATTGCCGATTCGCAGGGTGGGACTTACGACGGGACACTCAACGGTCTCGATCCGAACACGAACATCCTGGAGCCGGGCCTAATCAAGGCCGGACTCGACGGTGCGATCGGGACCCTTCTTGACCAGATCCCTGCACTGATTGTCAATGCAGCGACGGACGCGGTCAACAACGCCGCGCTTGAACTGCACTTGACTGCAGACGCCAGTCTGCTAGTCGTGCCATTGGCGAACATCGACATCTTGCTCTCCGGAACGGTAGGAGACTTCCTCGGAGTTGATGGGTCACAGTCTCCGGCCATTGACACCAGCGGAACCACGGTTCTTGGCGGGGCAATTCCGGTTGGGGAACTGCTCGAGCCAGTCCTGTCGCTTGTCACCGACACGCTGTTGCCGGCGGTCGTGCAGCCACTGTCCGATGCAATCACTGAGGTCGGAATCCTCGATACCACGTTCCGCCCCGCGGTGGAGCTTGTCGAGACAGCTCTCGAGCCGCTCGCCGATGTGTTGTCGCAGGTTGCGACGATCACGGTGAACGTGCAGGAGAGCGACGGTAACTTTACGAATGAAGACGGCTATGACCCCGGCTCGTTCACACAGCGCGCCGTTTCTGTCACGCTCCTTCCGGTTCTCGACACACCGCTTGCGCAGGTGAATCTCGCCTCTGCCACAGTGCGGACGACTGCCGCCGAGGTAGCCGACGTTGTGATCACATCACCCGCTGACGGTGATGTCATCGAGGTCGAGGAAGGCGCGACTGTCGATCAGGAAGTCACAGGAACCGGTGAACCGGGATCTGAGGTTACCGTTTCGATTGATGGTCAGGACGACCAGGTGACGACCGTTGGTGACGATGGTACGTGGTCTGTAACGTTCCCCGGTCTTCCCGAGGGAACCTACGAAGCTACGGCAACTGACGGCACGACAACCGACGACGTGAGCTTCACGATTGAGGCTGAAGCTGCCGCTGACACGGAAGCTACGGACACTGAGGCTACGGATACCGAGGCGACCGACACGGAAGCTACGGACACCGAGGCTACGGATACTGAAGCGACCGACACGGAAGCTACGGACACTGAGGCCACGGACACTGAGGCCACGGATACTGAAGCGACCGACACGGAAGCTACGGACACTGAGGCCACGGATACCGAGGCTACGGATACTGAAGCGACCGACACGGAAGCTACGGACACTGAGGCCACGGACACTGAGGCCACGGATACTGAAGCGACCGACACGGAAGCTACGGATACCGAGGCTACGGATACCGAGGCTACGGACACGGAAGCGACCGACACGGAGGCAACGGATACCGAGGCAACGGATACGGAAGCTACGGACACTGAGGCTACGGATACCGAGGCGACCGACACGGAAGCTACGGACACTGAGGCTACGGATACTGAAGCGACCGACACGGAAGCTACGGACACTGAGGCCACGGATACCGAGGCTACGGATACCGAGGCTACGGATACCGAGGCAACGGATACGGAAGCTGCCGACACGGAGGCAACCGACGCAGACGCGGCTGACGCAGATGCATCAGACGCTGACGCGACTGACTCGGATGCGTCCGACGGCGGTGACGTCGATGCTCCTCAGGCAACTGTGAAGTACGAGAGCATCGTTCGTGGCACCGGTGTTACCCAGGAGGTCTATGGCACCGGATTCGCTCCGGGCGAGACTGTCTCGGGTACCGTGCACTCCACACCATTTGAGCTCGAGCCGACTGAGGCAGACTCGAACGGTAACGTCACGTTCACCTTCGCCGTGGACAACGACTTCGAGCTCGGGGCACACCGAGTCGACCTCGTTGGAAGCGAATCGGGTGAGCTCACTGATGCTCAGGAGGACACGAACTTCACCGTGACCGCTCCAGTATCAGCCGGCAATAACGCTGGCGACTCGCTGCCCGTCACAGGCTCCGACGGTGGGCTGTTGCTTGGTGGCCTTGCCGCCCTGCTGACGCTCCTCGGCGCGGCCTTGGTTCTGTCTCGCAAGAAGCAGACCAGCTGATATGAGTAAGTGAGCCGTGCTTCGGATGCTCGCGTCCGAAGCACGGCTCACTTTTGTCTGCATCGACGTGGCAAGAGCACGGCGGCCGTATATGCAGATAGTCTCTCGTTCGAAGTCCCGGAGGTCTCATGAAGGCAACGCCACGTCAGAGTAAGTCGATGGCGATTATCGCAGCCGTCATTGTTGCGATTTACGTTGTTGTGAGCTTGATTATCGTAATTCCGCAAAACCCGCTTCGCTCCGCGGTCAGCTCCGCGCTGAGCCCGTATTTTTCACAGTCTTGGCGTGTGTTTGCCCCGAACATTATGAAAGTCAATTCTGATCTTTCATTTCAAGCGGCGTGGTATAACGAAGACGGCGAGCTTGAAAAGTCAGGATGGGTGAACATCACTGATATCGAACAGGCGACTGTGACAGGCAACCTCACTCCTTCCCGCTCCCAGAAGCAGACGTGGAACGCTGTCTCCACGTACGTCGGGCGTTATAACGATCTCAACGACGAGCAACGCGACCGGGTGCGCGATACGTTCATTCAAGTTGAGGGTGACGGATATGATCGCATTCCCGATGAGGAAATCGTTGGAGAGCTGGAATCATATGGTGAGAACAGCTCCGATGTCGTGCGCTTCATGCGATATGACTACATGCTCATGCGATACGTCACCCAGTTCGCAACCGCGTATTACGGTGAAGACATTGAACGGGTGCGTTGGAAAGTCGAACGAACACGGGCGAATGACTTTGAGCATCGGTTTGACGAGAACGCGCAGTTCGACATTCCCGACATCGTATTTGGATGGCGGCAATCTATTGCAAACACCGACCCCGAGATTATCGACGAATTCCGCGACCTGATCGAAAGGTACGGACATCGCTCATGAGTAAAGCACAACGGCTCAAGAAAGCGGCTGCAGCCTCTGGCACGAGAACCGCGAAACCTGGGCGTCGATCGGTGGTTCTGCGTTTCGCGGGTTGGGTGACAACCGAGAAGCACTCGACATACAGTTTCGCCCTGCTGCGAATCGTGTACGGAGCGGGGATGCTGATCTTCCTTCTTCCGAGTCTTCCCGATCGCCACTATCTGTGGGGTGTCGCATCTGGTTGGGTTGAGCCCGAAGCAAAGCGTCGTGGCTGGTGGGAAATTTTCCGTGTTCTCTTCTCGAAAGACAACGCTTTTCTTTTCGATGTCGCTTACGGCGTTCTCATTATGCTCGTGCTCATCTTCATCATTGGCTGGAGAACAAAGTGGGTGACTCCGCTCCTTCTTCTGTTCTGGGTTGGGTTGCAATCCAACAGCATGCTGCTGACCAACGGTGGCGACACCATCATGCGCATCACACTCGTGTTCCTGATGTTTGCTGACTTGAGCCAGAAATGGTCCCTCGACGCCTGGCTCGCCTCGAAGCGAGGGGCTCCAAAGCCAGTGCTGCGTGGCCGGCTCGCCATCCCCGCCTGGCTCGGAAGCGGCTTGCACAACACGGCGCTTATGTTGTGCTGCTATCAGATCATCCTCGTGTACGTGAATTCTGGGATTTACAAGCTTCTTGGCGACGAGTGGCGCAACGGGAGTGCCGTTTACTACTCGTTGGTCATCGATGAATTCCGAGGCTTCCCTCTTCTCAGCGACCTCGTTTGGCAGATAACGCCGATTGTCTTCATCGCATCGTGGGTCTCTATCTACGTTCAACTTCTATTCCCGCTGATGCTTCTGTGGCGCCCGACACGTTACCTGGCTCTCGTTTTGATTATGGGAATGCACCTCAGTATCGGCCTTCTACTCGGACTCTGGCCGTTCTCGCTGGCGATGATCGCTCTTGATTTGCTGTTTGTTCGAGACTCGTCATGGCGCAGGGCTATCACATGGTCGAGCCGACTTGTTCGGTTGACGTGGGCAGTATTGAGTACGCAGAAGATACCCGCCGAATTCATTACCACTACGCGGGAGGAAGCTTCGCCGGTTGAGGCCTCAGGGGAGCGGCCGCTCGACCCGCTGCAGGAGGCACAGACCGACGAGCGTGTCGATGCGTAAACGTCCATGACGGATGCGTCGATCGTCGGAGCCGGGCCGAACGGTCTCGCAGCCGCGGTGATACTTGCTCGGGCTGGGCTCGAGGTTACCGTCTTTGAAGCCAATGACTCGATCGGGGGAGGTGCACGGACACGGGAGATTTCTGCGGGCTTTCGCCATGATTGGGGCTCCGCAGTGCACCCAATGGCGCTCGCTTCCCCGTTCTTCCGAGCCTTCGCACTTGCGGACCGGATCCCGTTTGTCACCCCGGAGGTGTCGTATGGGCATGCTCTCGGTGGCGAGCGAGCTGCGATTGCGTGGCGCGATCTTGAACGGACCGCCGATGCGCTTGGTGCGGACGGCAACGCGTGGCGTCGTCTCTTTGAGCCGCTTGTCGCACGAGGGGAGAAACTGACAGAGTTCGCACTGTCAGCGATGCTGCCGATTCCTCAGCATCCGCTTGTGTTTCCTGCCTTCGCGACGCGCGTGCTCCGAGCTGGCACGTTCCTTCATTCATCGATGTTCGCACACGATGCCGCGCCGGCACTTCTCGCGGGGGTCATCGCCCACTCCGTCTCACGGATGCCATCGATGGCTGCCACGGCACCTGGTCTTGTTCTCGCTACGCTTGCTCAATCGACGGGCTGGCCCATTCCTCGTGGCGGCACACAAGCGATCACAGACGCGTTGGCATCGGACGCCCGATCCCATGGTGCCCGTATAGAGACGGGGCATCCAATCGCACGGATTGAGGAATTGCGACAATCACGCGTCGTCCTTTTTGACACCGATCCCGCTCAGCTGGCCGGAATTGCGGGAGAGCGGTTGGCCCCGTCGTACGCGAGGGCTTTGCGGCGGTTCGCACACGGGAATGCCGCGTCGAAAGTTGATTTTGAACTGTCGGAGCCAGTGCCCTGGGCGAATGCGGATCTTCACCGAGCAGGAACCGTGCACCTGGGAGGAACTTGGAATGAGGTCGCCGGGGCCGAGAATGTCATCGCACGTGGGCAATACCCGCAGAATCCCTATGTTCTTGTCTCGCAACCGACGACCCACGACCCGTCTCGTGCTCCCGCAGGCCGTCACACCCTGTGGACGTACACACATGTTCCTGCCGGTTCGGATCGCGACATGACTGAGACCATCGTCGGGCGAATCGAGCAGTATGCTCCGGGCTTTCGAGACATTGTCGTCAGAAGTCTCGCGACCCCAGCAAACGAGATTGCGGCTGGCGATGCTGCCATGGTTGGCGGCGATTTTGCGGGAGGAGCGATCAGCCTGCGGCAACTACTCGCCAGGCCAGTTCTTTCAAACAATCCGTGGCGGGCAGGGGTGGGTATCTATCTTTGCTCGGCATCGACAGTTCCCGGGCCCGGCGTACATGGAATGGGCGGTTATCACGCAGCCAGGCATGCGTTACGAGAAGTCTTTGGTCGTGACATGCCTTCGCTTGCTCCACATGCTGGTTGATCGGGTCTTGTCCCGTAGACGAAACGACGTGGTCGGCGAATGACCGTCGGAGCCGTCAGGCGCGCTCTCCGAATGTCGGCGGTAGTTTGCACAGGTCGTAGTAGTGCTCCTGCGGAAACTCCGGATCGGTCGCGTTGACGATGAAGTTCGCTTTACCGTGCGGCAGCTCGTCTCCCTCGAACGTCCATACCGTGTAGTGCCAAATACCGATCACGTCGGCGTTGAGCAGTCGCTCCCCGTCGAGGAGCAGCAGCGTGTCAGCATCCGTGTCTTCGAGGGCTCCCATGCGAAACGGGTCGACGATCTCGGTTCGTAGCGCTTCTTCGTCAACTGAGCCGAGTGAGCGCCGTACCACCGTTTGGTTGCGGTCGCGCAGGGTCTCGGCGAGGTCGTCGGCGAATGCGGATGCTGTCGCGGGCGTTGCGCCCTCGACAGCGACGAGCCGCCGCCCGCGCGGGTTGTTGTGGAGGATCTGCTCCGCGATACGTGTGAGCACACTCGCCCGAGATTCGTGTGTTGCGACCATGCTTCCAGGCTACGCCGTGGTCTCGCTGGGTAGGCTCCCTCGGGGACCGCAGGGCATCGCGCGGTAGTGCGCACCGGTGCCTCTTACATAATCGAACAGCGCTATAGGGAAACTTGTCAACGAATATCCGCATCGCAGTGTCTGAGCATAAATTGGTTCAGGAGCCGCTGACGAGCTCACATTTTGATGTGAGCCCAAGAAGCGCTGGCGTTGCTTTCACCACTGACAGCGGCGAGTCCCAACCGGATGCCGTTGTCCCATAGATTCCCAGGTAGAAGGGACCGCCGAGTCCAAGTAGCCCGCTCAAGAGTCCTTGGGAATACTGCGTCGTGTAGACGCCTGTGCCGTCGGGACCCGACGTCGAGCCTCCGGCGAGGAGCCCGACGCCGATCCCAAGGCTCAGGAGGTCTTTGCCGCCCGACGTCGAGACCTGGCTTGGTCCGTAACCGGAGCTGGGCGGCATCGTCCACTTCACGGTGATGGATTTATTGAGAAGTGAGCCCGCCGAGCAGGACTGGATCACGGGAGCTGGAACTACTGCTGCCGTGAACCTCGCCGCCACTGATTCGCTGTCTGTCCACGACGCCTCGGTTTCCTGGGGTGCTGGCAGAAAGAGCGCTAACGCGACGAGCACGAAGAGTAACCCCGCGACGAGTCGACCGCTTCGGAACCGAGCTACGGGTAGCTTCACATGACGTCCACTCATGACGATCGCCGCCCTTGTGCCGCAATTCCCGCAATCAGCAGCCCGATCAAGATGGCGCCGATCGCGAGGCCGATGGCCAGCCATATATTCGTTCCGGTGCGTGGCAGTGTCGATGCCTCAGTGCTGTCGCTGACCGTCTCACCGTTCGCCTTGACGCGGACATCAGCGGTCATCGTGCCGTGTGCGTCGGCGGGCAGTGTCACGGTGAACAGCAGCCAGCGCTGTTCGCTTGTGGGCATGGCGAGAAGCTCAACGCCCGTCTGATCTCCGGTGAACTCACCAACATCCGCGACGCTCACCTCGTTGCCGGGGCAGGTTGATTCGACCCATTGGAATGTGCATGCCCGAATTGACACATCAAGATTGAGGTCGCCGTGCGTTGTGAGGTCGATGATGGCATCGCCGGCGCTTGGCGCATTCACGTCCACGCCGATCTGCCAGGTGACCGGAACGCCTGGGGAGAGCGATGTCATGGCCTCGTCGTCCCCGATCGTCGTGAGCGTGATGTATTCGCCGTGCGTCACGCGTTTCTGATCGGCGTGTGCGGCAGATGTCGGACCGACCGCAAGCCCGAGCCCGCCAACGAGCACTGTCACCGCGATTGCGGTCATGTGGGCATGGCGCCCAGATCTCGATCGCGTCGACCGTCTCGGCTTCGCCTCACCCCGCGGCCAGAAAGCCCATGTCACCAGCACTGATGCCCCGATTGTCAGCCCACCGAGCACGAGGGGATTCGACATCCACACGATTACATTGGCCAGCGCGGGAATAGACCACAGGACGGTCCGCACATGCGTCACCGTGTAGGGCGCTGGGTCTGGGTAGTCGTTCGCGTCGCCTTTCATCGTGATCGTGCGGGCAGATCCCGAACCCTCAACAGATGTGACCCGGTGGGTGATGGGCAATTGGCCGTCGCGATCAACCGTGACGATGTCACCGACAGCAATGTGCGAGGCGGGCACCTCACGAACGACGGCTACCGACCCCTGAGGGATCGTAGGCGTCATCGATCCGGTCTTGAACATGATGAGCGAGATGTGGAACACCACGCTCAAGACGACCAGGACGATGCAGATGAGACCGGCGACAGCAGCGACGTTGAGCAGCATCCCACCCAGGATGCTGCTGAGTCGTCGTGGTGTCGTGGCTATGGTGATTCCTCCGGCTGATCGTTGGATTCTGCGGTGAATGTCCACTGCGCATTGACGGCCGTTCCCTGTGCCTCGTTCGGAGTGCCCGATGGCAGGGCGATGGCGAAGCAGTAATTCGCGGTGTCGGTGCCGGACTCCGCAACCGAAGCTGTGCCGGTGCCGTCGACGGTCATCGTGCTGTCTGAAGGCACGACGACTGACGTGCTGGCGTCAAATGTCGAGCTGGTGCAGGCCGCGCCTTCCGGCAGGATCCGAACGCCATAACGAAGCCAGAAGCCCAAACCGTCCGAGTTGCTCGCTGTAGCAGCCAATGAGACTGTGCCGCCGACCGTCGAAGCATCCGTCGTTTTCACGACGAAGCGTGCGTATACGGTCGTTCCCGGTGACATTGCGTCAAAGGGCGCAGTTAAGCTCAGAGCGGCGGCGTTCGCGGCATCCGGGTGCTCGTTGAATTGTGCCCCGTCAGTGGAGCCGACAATTTCGAACGTACTCGCAGTGAACGACCCTGTGGCGAGCTCGGAGTCGTTCCAGGCGGCAACTGTGACGGCGGCACCGACCCCGAGAACGAGCGCTCCAGCGAGGACGGCACGAAGTCTCGTGAACCATCCCGCCGGGCGTCCGTGTGTGTCAGAGGCGACGGTTGTCGCGCTGTGGCGACCCATGAGTACTCCTACAGTGTTGTTGTCGACTCAGCGGCGAACGTCCAGGTGATGTTCCCCGTGGCTCCCTGCTCAAGGGAATCATCCGCGGTCACCTGAAAACACACGTACGTGGGCGTCGTCGGTGCAGAGAGCGCGAACATACTCACATCTGTGTCCGTTCCTGACGCGAACGCTGTCGCATTACAGGTTGCCGTTGTCGTGTAGACATAGCTCGTGGTGGTCCCCGCTGGCGCAGCGCTGTCGTCTTGCGAGATGGTCACATTCGCCGCGTAGTCCGAACCGGCGACGAGCTGCACAGCGAATCCGGCGTACACGCTGTCGTCTGGTGACAGCGCGTCTGCGTCGACCTGGAAGTTCAGCGATGCGGCGTTTGCTTCGTCTGCGTGATCAGAAAATGTGTTGCCATCAGCGGAGCCTTCAATGCCGAAATTTCCTGCGGCAAACTGGCCTGTTGCGAACTCAGAGTCGTTCCAGACGGCGAGTGTGATGGCCGCCCCGACGCCGAGGACGAGACCGCCGGCGAGAATCGCCCTGATCTTGGTAAAGCGGCGCCGGGTCGTGCCGGTTGCGTCTGTTGACTGTGACATGTCAGATTCCCCTCATGAATCTTGAACCACGGCCCCTCGCCGCGTTGAGGTAACCATAGGCATGCCCCGGATGCTGCGATAGAAGAATCAGCGAAATACCACGTGAACTGGGGGTACGTATTTCTCCGTGCCGCAATTGGCTCGGCGCAACGGCGTAACTCGCCGCGTTGGCAGAACTATCCGGCGTATGGGCCGGTGCTGTCGCGCACAACGAGACGCGTCGGCACGATCGTGGTGCCGGGCCTCTCATGCGTGCCCTCGATCTCACCGAGCAGCTTCTCGATGCAGAGACGCCCGACCTCAGAGAAGTCCTGATGCACCGTCGTGAGTGGCGGCCAGAACGAGCCTGCTTCGTCGGTGTCATCGAAGCCGACGACGCTCATGTCACCGGGCACTTCGCGCCCACTCTGGTGCAGCGCACGCATAATGCCGAGCGCCATCTGGTCATTCGCGGCGAAGATCGCCGTCACCTCTGGGTTCTTGGCCAGCTCAAGCCCATGCGCATAACCAGACTCCGCCGACCAGTCACCGTGCAGCGGCGTCGGCGCCGTGATGCCCGCGCCAGCAAGCGTTGACCGCCACGCTTCGAGCCTCCGCATGGCCGAGAACGACGCCGTTGGCCCTGCCACATGGAAGACGTTCGTGTGCCCGAGCTCGAGCAAGTGCTCGGTGGCGAGTCGCGCGCCGAGCGCTTGGTCGGCATCGACGACCGTGTACGCGTCACCAGCATCCGAATCGATGATCACAACGGGGACTCCGCGGGGGAGTGCGAAGTCAGCGTCATCGAGCACATGTGCCTCGAAGATGATGACGATGCCGTCCACCGCCTGCTCGTTCAGCCTGGAGAACGCCCCAGAAATACTGCCCTGCGTCGGGTGCGGCACGGGCATCAGCGTCAGCGTGTAGCCGGCCGCCGCGCTGGCCATGGCGATCGCATCGAGCGTGCGCATGTTCCCAAACGTCGACAGCGTGAACATGATGACGCCGATGGATTTGAATTGCCCCGTCTTCAGCGACCGGGCCGCACGATTCGGCCGGTAACCCAGTGCGCGCATGGATGCCACGACGCGCTCCCGGGTTGCTTCGTCAACATTGGGCATCCCGTTCGAGACGCGAGAGACCGTCTGCGATGACACACCGGCATGCTGCGCCACATCGGCCATCGAGACGTTCCGTCTGACGGTGTTCTGCCCCGTGTCTGCCGTGGTGGTTTCGCCCATTGTCGCCTTCTCTCCGACGCTCAGCGTATCCGATCGATTGAGCTGGTTGACGGATGCTGAGATCTCAGCGTATCCTCTTTTCATCCCCCATGTTTACGTAAACATGCATCTTGTGTTATTCACGTGTTTACGTAAACATTCACCGCCTCACACGAAAGTTCCCATGACGTCAGCGCAGACACTGAGCACACGGCCGGTGCGACGCGATCGCCGTGACTGGACAGGCTGGACCTTCGTCGGCCCGTTCATGATCGTTTTCGCCCTCGTGTTCATCGCCCCGGTGATCTACTCGATCTACCTGAGCTTCTTCCAGGACCAGCTTGTCGGAGGCAATTCGTTCGTCTGGTTCGACAATTACGCTCAGGCTCTCGGCGACCCGAAGTTCTGGGATGCCCTGGGGCGCGTCACGCTCTTCCTCGTCGTGCAGGTTCCGATCATGCTCGTGCTTGCCCTCGCGGCGGCCATGGCGATCGACAGCGCCCGCCTGCACTTCTCGGGAGTTTTCCGCATCTCGATCTTCCTGCCCTACGCGGTTCCCGCGGTCGTCGCGACGCTGATGTGGGGATTCATCTACGGTGATCGCTTCGGGCTCGTCGGCAACATCAACGATGCGTTCGGCATCAGCATCCCTGACCCTCTCTCGAACAGCTGGATCCTCCTCGCCATCGGCAACATCGTGACGTGGGAGTTCGTGGGCTACAACATGCTGATCTTCTACGCCGCTCTCCGTGTGATCCCCACCGAGCTGTACGAGGCGGCAGAGCTCGACGGAGCGGGTGCATTCCGCGTCATCCGCAGCATCAAGCTTCCCTCTATTAAGGGAGCCGTCGTCATCGCGACGATCTTCTCGATCATCGGCAGCTTCCAGCTCTTCAACGAGCCCAACATCCTGCAGACGATCGCCCCCAACGCGATCAGCTCATACTTCACACCGAACATGTACGCGTACAACCTGTCGTTTGCCGGGCAGCAGTACAACTACTCCGCCGCGATCGCGATCATCATGGGGCTGGCGACGATGATCATCGCCTACGTGGTGCAGCTCTCTGGCTCGAGAAAGGACGCCTGACGATGAGCGCTTCCACCGTTCAGGCCACCGCCGCCTCGACACGACCGACCCAGGGGCGACCCCGATTCGCTCGATCGACGACCAGCCGGGGGCGCAAGTCGATCTGGCTGACGATCATCATGTGCGTCATGCTCGTGTACTCGTTGCTTCCGCTGTTCTGGCTCATCGTCAACTCGTCGAAGACGCAAGAGAGCCTGTTCTCGTCATTCGGCCTCTGGTTCAGCGGCGACTTCGCACTGTTCGACAACATTGCCCAGGTGCTGACGTACCACGACGGTGAGTTCGTCCGGTGGCTTGGCAACACCGTGCTCTATGTCGTCGTCGGTGCTGGCGGTGCCACATTCCTCGCCACCCTCGCGGGATACGGTCTCGCCAAATTCGACTTCCCAGGCCGCAAGGGTGTGTTCGCGGTAATCCTGGGTGCCGTCGCGGTGCCGGGAACAGCGCTCGCTGTTCCCACGTTCCTCATGTTCAGCGAGATGGGCCTGACCAACACCGGCTGGTCGATCATCATCCCGTCGCTGATCAGCCCCTTCGGCCTGTACCTGGTGTGGACCTATGCGTCCGAGGCGATCCCCACGGAGATCCTTGAGGCCGCGCGCGTTGACGGGGCGGGGGAGATGCGCACGTTCTTCACGATCAGCATGCGCCTGCTCGCTCCCGGGTTCATCACCGTGCTGCTCTTCACCATGGTCGCCACCTGGAACAACTATTTCCTTCCGCTGATCATGCTGAGCGAGTCGACGTGGTATCCGCTCACCGTCGGCCTCAACCAGTGGAACGCGCAGGCGAGCACCGCCGGCGGCGAGGCCATCTACAACCTCGTCATCACCGGTTCACTGCTCACGATTGTTCCTATCGTCATCGCCTTCCTGTTCATGCAGCGCTACTGGCAATCAGGTCTCACCACAGGAAGCGTCAAGTAGCACCCAGCCCTGACCACGACGTTCCAACCCCACCACAGCACCAACACACGAAAGGACAGAGATGTCTTACAGCACACATCGACGCGGCAAGCGAGCCATCGCACTCGCCACCGCCGCCTTCGCCCTCGGCGCGACGCTCGTCGGCTGCTCATCTGACGCCGGAGGCCGCGGAAACGCCGACGACATCGAGGCGGCACTGCAGGAGGAATCGACGATCACCGTCTGGGCCTGGGCGCCGGCGGTCGAGAAGATCGCCGAAGCCTTTGAAGAGAAGTACCCCAAGATCACGGTGAACGTTGAGAACGTCGGCACCGGAAACGACCAGTACACCAAGCTGCAGAATGCGATCAAGGCAGGGTCCGGCGCGCCGGATGTTGCCCAGATCGAGTATTACGCGCTGCCGCAGTTCGTGTTGAGCGAGTCGCTCGTCGATCTCAATCAATACGGCTTCGGCGACCTGGAAGACAAGTTCACCGCATCAACCTGGAACTCGATGAGCATGGACGGCAAGCTCTACGGCCTGCCGCAGGACTCCGGCCCCATGGCGATGTTCTACCGCAAGGACGTCTTCGACAAGTACGGCATTGAGATCCCAGAGACCTGGGACGACTACATTGCCGCGGGCAAGACGATCCACGAGGCCGACCCGAACTCGTACATCACGAGCGACACGGGCGACGCGGGATTCACGACCAGCATGATCTGGCAGGCCGGCGGGCACCCGTACTCCGTTGACGGAACGAACGTCGGCATCAACTTTCAGGACGAGGGCTCGAAGAAGTGGGCCGACACCTGGAACGAGCTCGTCGAGAACGACCTTCTCGCCCCGACCGGTTCCTGGACCGACGAGTGGTTCCGCGGGCTCAGCGACGGCACGATCGCCACGCTGATCATCGGTGCTTGGATGCCGGGCAACCTTGAGGGTCAGGCTCCGGAGGGAGCCGGTGACTGGCGCGTCGCGCCGATGCCGCAGTATGAAGCCGGCGACACCGCGACGGCCGAGAACGGTGGTTCGGGGGATGCTGTGCTCGAGCAGTCCGACAACAAGGCAGTCGCCGCGGCATTCGTGAAGTTCATGAACGCTGAAGAAGACGGAACGAGCATCTCGATCGACATGGGAGGCTTCCCCTCCACAACGGCCGACCTGCAGAGCGACGAGTTCCTGAACTACGAGAGCGACTACTTCGGCGGCCAGCAGATCAACAAGGTGCTGTCTGAAGCGGCAGACAACGTGGTTGAGGGGTGGCAGTACGCCCCGTTCCAGGTCTACGCCAACAGCATCTACGCCGACACCGTCGGGCAGTCGTACGCCAACCACTCGGACCTCAACGAGGGACTGAAGGCATGGCAGAAAGCGCAGGAGAAGTACGGAGCCGAACAGGGCTTCACCATCACCGACTGAGTCGCTGACTCTGATGTTCGACGCGGGCCGGCGCCCTGACGCCGGCCCGCACCGTGTGCCCGAGAAGTCGTGGCCCGGGTTGAAAGGAAACCTTTGATGAGCCGCTTTGAGATCGGCGACCGCGATTTCGTCCTCGACGGCGAGCCCGTGCAGATCCTGTCCGGGGCGTTGCATTACTTCCGTGTCCACCCCGATCAGTGGGCCGACCGAATCGAGAAAGCGCGCCAGATGGGCCTCAACACCATTGAGACCTACATCGCGTGGAATCAGCACGCTGCCACGCCCGGCGAGTTCGACCTCACCGGCGGGCTCGACCTCGACCGGTTCCTGACCGAGATCGCTGACGCCGGCATGCACGCGATCGTCCGCCCGGGGCCGTACATCTGCGCCGAGTGGGACAACGGGGGGCTTCCCGCGTGGCTGCTGCGTGATGACAGCATCCGGATTCGCACGAGCGACAGGCAGTACATGGGCCACGTCAGCGCGTACTTCGACCACGTTCTGCCGATCGTCGCGGCACATCAGATCGACAACGGCGGACCGGTCGTTCTCGTGCAGATCGAGAACGAATACGGCGCGTATGGCGACGATGCGGAATACCTGCGCGAGCTCGTGGCGCTGACCCGAGCGCACGGCATCACTGTCCCGTTCACGACCGTTGATCAGCCGGAGCCGCAGATGCTCGAGAACGGCAGTATTCCGGGGCTGCACAAGACGGGGTCGTTCGGCTCACGAGTGGCTGAGCGCCTCCAGACGCTGCGCGAGCACCAGCCGACGGGGCCGCTGATGTGCTCTGAGTTCTGGAACGGGTGGTTCGACCATTGGGGTGCCCATCACCACACGACGTCGGCACCGGATGCTGCGAACGAGCTCGACGCTCTGCTGGCTGCGGGCGCGTCGGTCAACGTGTACATGTTCCACGGCGGGACCAACTTCGGGTTCACGAACGGTGCAAACGACAAGGGCGTGTACCAGCCGACGGTGACCAGCTACGACTACGACGCCCCGCTCGATGAGGCGGGGAACCGGACCGAGAAGTACTGGGCGTTCCGCGACGTGATCGCGAAGTATGCGCCGGTGCCCGCGGACGTTCCTGCGGCAGCATCCGCGGCCCCGGTGTTCGACGTCAGCGTCGAGCGTGTGGCGCCGCTGCTTCCCCTGGGCGACGCGCTTGTTGCGCAGCGGGGTGCTCCGGCCGAGGGCGTGCCGACGTTCGACGATCTGGGTCACGATCGCGGATTCGGGCTGTACACAGCATCCCTTGCCGCAGGCTCGGGCCCGCGCACGCTGGCTTTTGCGGAGGTGCGCGACCGTGCGCGTGTGTTCTGGAATGGGCGCCCAATCGGCACGCTGAGCCGGGACCAGCACGATGACGCCGTGGTGGTGCCGGCCGAGGCGGGCACGCTCGAGCTGCTGGTCGAGGACCAGGGCCGTGTGAACTATGGCGAGAGGCTGGGCGAGGCCAAGGGGCTCATCGGACCGGCAACGCTCGACGGCGTTGCCGTGGACGGGTGGGAGCTGCGAGCAATCGACGCGCACGCGATCCCCGGAGCGGCGGAATCGGCGGCTCTGTTCGAGGGGACGACACTGGCGGGCCCCGCGATGGCACATGCCCGCTTCGAGATCACCGAGCCCAGGGACCTCTTTCTTGACCTCAGCGGCTGGGGCAAGGGTGTTGCCTGGGTGAACGGCTTCAACTTGGGGCGGTACTGGCGGCGCGGTCCCCAGCGGACGCTGTATGTGCCGGGATCGTCGCTGCGGGTGGGCGAGAACACGGTCACGGTGTTCGAAGTGGATGCTGCTGCGGATCCCGTGATCCGCTTTGTCTCTGGACTGGATCTGGGGCATACCGACTACTGACGGAATAGGTTTTCCGGGAAAAGCACGCCCTGCAACACCTTGAGCTGACGGGCTGCAACTGAACGCGCCGGCGGACCTGAGGCTCTGCCGGTGTGGGCCGCGAGCGTTAGTGCTTTCGAGGGGAGCGACGGAAGCGGGCGGATGCTGACAGCATCCGCCCGCCTTCGTCTCTCAGGCCCGCGCCTGTGGAGAACGACCACCCGTTTGTCAGCGCCGACCACTACGATTGACTCGTGGTTACCGCCCTGTATCGCCGCTACCGGCCCGAGACGTTCTCCGAGATGATCGGTCAGTCACAGGTGACCGATCCGCTGCGCACAGCGCTGCGCACCGACCGCGTCAATCACGCGTACTTGTTCAGCGGCCCGCGCGGCTGCGGCAAGACCACGTCTGCCCGCATTCTCGCGCGCTGCCTCAACTGCGCTGAGGGCCCCACCGACACCCCGTGCGGCACCTGCCCGAGCTGCGTCGAGCTGAGCCGCGACGGCGGAGGTTCGCTTGACGTCGTCGAGATCGACGCGGCAAGCCACAACGGCGTCGATGACGCCCGCGATCTGCGTGAGCGCGCCGTCTTCGCGCCCGCGCGTGATCGCTTCAAGATCTTCATCCTCGACGAGGCGCACATGGTCACGCCGCAGGGGTTCAACGCCCTGCTGAAGATCGTGGAAGAGCCGCCGCCGCACATCAAGTTCATCTTCGCGACGACCGAGCCCGACAAGGTGATCGGCACCATTCGGTCGCGCACGCACCACTACCCGTTCCGGCTTGTGCCGCCCGCGCAGATGCTCGAGTACACGCAGCGGCTGTGCGACGAGGAAGGCGTGCAAGTCGAGCCCGGCGTGCTGCCGCTCGTCGTGCGCGCGGGCGGCGGATCGCCCCGTGACACGCTTTCGCTCCTGGACCAGCTCATGGCTGGATCCGACGGCACGACGGTCGGCTACGAGCGTGCGGTCGCCCTGCTCGGCTACACGCATTCGGCATTGCTCGATGACGTCGTCGACGCGATCGGCCGGGCCGACGCGAAGGGCGCGTTTGAGTCGGTGGACCGTGTGATTCAGACCGGTCAAGATCCCCGGCGCTTCGTCGACGACCTGCTCGAGCGTCTGCGCGACCTCATCATCGTGGATGCTGCGCAGGGCAACGCTGGTGCTGTGCTGCGTGGGCTGCCGGAAGACGAGCTAGAGCGCATGATCGCGCAGGCCGCGAAGTTCGGTCAGGCCGAGCTGTCGCGCACCGCCGACATCGCGAACACCGCGCTGACGGACATGACCGGTGCGACATCACCCAAGCTGCACCTTGAGCTCATGATCGCCCGCATGCTCGTGCCGGCCGTTGACGAGACCGAGCGCGGCGCCCTCGCCCGTGTCGAGCGACTCGAGCGCCGGGCGGGAATGCCCGCGGATGCTTCCGCCGCCGCGTCGCCGGGCACAGGCGCCCCCGCAACGGCGGCTCCTGCTGGCGCGTCGGCTCCTGCAGCGGCCGCTTCGGCACCGTCAGCACCGGCGTCCGCGGCCCAGGGCGCAACATCTGCAGGGCAGCAGCTCGCAGCATCCGCGACCCCGAAGCGCCCGACCGAGCAGAGCGCACCCGCCGGGAACGGTTCGTCCACGGGGCAGAGCGCACCTGCCGGGCAGAGTGCTCCTGCCGCTGAGACGGCCGCCCCCGAGAGCGCTACGCCTGCCGCACAAGCGGCTCCGCGCCAGAAGCCGACGGGACCGGTGACGCTGCAGCTGATGCGGGATTCGTGGCCCGAGATCCTCGAGATCGTGGCGAAGACCAAACGCGCTACGTGGATGCTGGTGATGAACGCCGACGTGCGCGACCTCACCGACGACATCCTCACGCTCGTCTTCCCGAGCCTGAAAGACGTCGAATCGTTCAAGAAGCTCGCTGGAGGAGACGGCCCCAGTGAGCATCTGCGCGCGGCCATACTCGACGTGCTCGGCCTGCGCGTGAAGTACATCGCGAAGGTGGACGGACCCGCCGCAGGTGCCGCACCCGCTGCGGGGGCGGCTGCTCCGGCTTCGCCGCGCGAGCAGCGCAGCTCCGGCTCGGGAGACACTCCGGTGGCCGAGCCCGAGGAGCCTGCGCCAGCAGCACCTCCCGCTGAGGCGCCCTCTGGTGCAGTTGGGCAGAGCGAATGGGCACCCGACGACGAGCCGCCGTACGACCCGTATGAAGACGCTGCCCCGCCGGATGAGCCGGTAGCCGCAGCGCCTCCGGTACCCGAGCGGCAGACCGCTCCTGTGACACAGGCCGGCAGCGAGGCACGACCTGCCAATGACGCGCAGCCTGGCGGTAGTGCACCTCGCACGGGTGCTCCCGAGAGTGCGACACCGACCGGTGGGAGCCCTGCTCCTGCGACAGCGAACAGAGCGTCCTCGACGGAAAGCGCTGTGCCCGCGACCGGGCGCCCTGGCCCGGCGACATCGACCGAGCGCCCAGCTCCCGCGGGTGACCGCACGTCGACTGCAACCGAGGGCCGTGCACCAGCATCCGGATCGCCTCGACCGGCATCGACGGCAGACACGGCGGATGCTGCTGAGCCAGCGGCCCCCGTCACCGGGTGGAGCGTCGTGCAGATCCCCGCAGACGACGAAGACGAGACCGCGGGCGCGGCCAGTCCGTCGAACGTCGAGACCACGGCTCCGGTGGCCGAACCCGCGCCACCGTCAGCAGAGGCTCCGGGCCGTCCCGAGGGAGCAGCTCCTCCTGTTGAGGCGCCAGCACCCGCGGAGGCGCACGCCCGCCCCGAGGCGCAGGCGCAGCCCGGCGCGCCCGTGCCTGAAACAGCATCCGCAGCACCGGTCAGCCAGGCCGCACCGCAACAACAGCCGCAGCAGCAGCGCGCGCGTTACGGCGAAGCCGTCGTGCGCGAGGTGCTCCGGGCCACCTTCATCGAAGAGCAGGAAAACACATCTCAGCAGCAGAGGTTCAACTAGCCCATGTATGAAGGAATCGTTCAAGAGCTGATCGACGAGTTCGGTCGTCTCCCCGGCATCGGGCCGAAATCGGCGCAGCGCATTGCGTTCCACATCGTGCAGACTGAGTCATTCGACGTCTCGCGTCTCGCCGAGCTGCTTGTCGAGGTGCGCGACAAGGTGCACTTCTGCGAGATCTGCGGAAACGTGGCCGAACAAGAGCAGTGCTCGATCTGCCGTGATCCGCGCCGCGATCACTCGTTCATCTGCGTTGTCGAAGAGGCGAAAGACGTCGTCGCGATCGAGCGGACCCGCGAATTCCGTGGTCTCTACCACGTGCTCGGCGGCGCGATCAGTCCGATCGACGGCATCGGGCCTGACGACCTGCGCATCCGCGAACTCATGCAGCGGCTCGCCGACAGCAGCGTGACCGAGGTGATCGTCGCAACAGACCCCAACCTGGAGGGTGAGGCGACCGCGACGTACCTGAGCCGTCTGCTGAAGACGCTCGAGATCCGCGTCACGCGGCTCGCGTCGGGGCTCCCGGTCGGCGGTGACCTCGAGTACGCAGATGAAGTCACGCTCGGGCGGGCGTTCGAAGGTCGTACGGCGCTCGGCTGACGTCGTGCCTGCGTAACAGTATCCAGATCTCGAAAGCGGATACCCCACCACGTGTCTTCACACGTCGCCGTAGTGGTGAGCTTCTACCGCTGAGGATTACGCGTGCTGGCGAGCATTTCACTACCTCCATGACTCGGGGGTAATCCGGCAGGGCCTTGAGAGCCAGGGCACGACGTTACGCCGGTTTGGGTGCCCATCGAAGCCCGCGCGCCGCGGCGATGGCCTCGTCAATGGTGTCGATCTCAAACTCGAAGCCGGAGTCCTCGAGCACCTGGGAGAGGACCGGCTGGTCGGCCAGCAGCATGTCCCGGGCGGCGGCTCCGAGCGCGAGGCGCAGCGGGGCGGCAGGGACCCGCAGCCAGTTCGGTGTGTGCAGCTGTCGGGCGACAGCATCCGCCACGTCTGCTTGCGTGTTGAGGGCGGGAGCGGCGATGTTGACCGGTCCCGAGACGTCGCTCGCCAGCAGGTGATCGATCGCGCGAGCCTCGTCGCTGAGCGCCACCCACGGCCAGCGTTGCGCACCCGACCCGAACGTGGGCGTGAGCCCAAACCGCGCGGCGAGAGCGAGGGGAGATAACGCACCGCTCGGGCCCAGCACCACCCCGGTGCGCAGAAGCACCACACGTGTGTGCTCCCGAGCGGGCTCTGTGGCGGCTTCCCACGCCGCGACCATGTCGGCGAGAAAACCGGTGCCTCGCGGGGCAGTCTCATCGAGCAGGCCATCCGCCGGGCCGCGCCCGTAGTATCCGACGGCTGACGCTTGCGCCCAGACTGTCGGAGGGGACGTTGCTGCCGCGATGGCCTCCGCCAGCACGCGTGTCGTCTCGATGCGGCTGGAGACGATCGTCTGGCGGTAGGAGGCCGTCCAGGGCAGTCGCGACAGGCTGGCGCCTGAGAGTGAGACCACAGCATCCGCCCACTCGATCTGTGCGGCCGGAACCGAGCCCGATGCGGGATCCCACTGAGCCTCAAGGTTGTGCTGAGGTGGCCGCCGGACGAGCAGGCGAACGTCATGCCCCATGTCGCGCAGCCGCATGCGCACAGCCGTGCCGATCATGCCGCTGGCGCCCGTCAACAGAATTCGCATCGTCATACCGCATCGTAGGCATGGTGCCGTGAGAATCAGGTGAACATCCCGGATGCTGTGGGCAGCTGCCACACCGGTGCGACACCGTTCTCGCCCGGTACGGCCAGCGGCTGTCTCGCTATGAAGACGGGCATTTGGGGAAATACTGGACTCTATTAGGCCTCTGCTTCCGAGTGCGATCCGTTCACCTGTGTGGCGAACGAGCGCTCACCGTGTGCCGCAAGCTCTGTCAGGGCAGCATCGGTGTCTCCCGAGTCGACGAGCTCAAGCAAGTGACGGTGACGCGCGACGTGCTGGTCTAGGTCTTCGAAATACCGCTCCCGGGCAAGGAGATTTCGCGACATGCAGAGCAGCAGTTGCTGCTGAACCGAGGCATAGATGCTTTCGAGACGTCTATGATCGGCAATTCTGACGAGGGCGAAATGAAACTCGTAGCCCGCTTGTACGAGCGCTCCGCGATCCTGCTCGCTCGCGCACCGCTCCATTTCGGCAATCGCCTCGCGAGCCGGGTCGAGAAGCTCCGGCCTCTTGACGGGAATCCCCAACTCGAACGCCATCCGTTCAAGCGTGGAGCGAAGCGTGAGAATTTCGTAGGCATCGTCATCGTCCAGAGTCGAGACAAATGTTCCTCGACGGGGAACGGTGTGGACGAGCCCTTCGTTCTGCAGCAGACGCAGTGCTTCCCTCAGGGGAGGCCTGCTGATCATGAGATCGTCAGTCAGCTTCTCCTCAAGTAGTCTCTCCCCAGGCTCCAGCTCTCCCGCCAGGATCTTTTTCCGTATTGCTTCGGCGGCAAGAGCGACGAGACTTGGTGCTTTGAGTCCTCCGCTAGGAACCGCGGACGCTTCGGCGATATTCGGCATTGCCACCCTCTCTTTGTCAATAGCCTTTATGCACAACTCCGGGAAATCAAGGAATGGTGCAATTTAGACTATTGAATTTTGTTTCTTGTTTCTTGTAGACAATAGTCGATATCTCGAATAGAGTCGACGAATCCGGTTAGAAACTCAGCGAAGAGGAGGGGCAATGATCCTCACCACCGACTCGACCATTGGCATTGTCGGTCTGGGAAACCTGGGGCGCCCAATGGCACTGAACCTGATCGACAGGGGATGGCGCGTCATGGTGCACGACACACGCCCCGAGGCTGTTCGCGACCTCGAGGATGCTGGTGCAGTGGCCGCTTCAGCGCTTGACGCGGCGGATGCCGTGTGCTTCGTCGTTCCCGATGAAATCGCCGTCTGGGAATCGCTCAACGGAGGTTTACTCCACAATCTGAGGAGCGGCACCCCCGTGGTCATTCACAGCACAATCCTCCCGGAACGTGCCCGTGAGCTCTCCGAAGCGATAGAGAATGCGGGCAGCAGATGTGTCATGGCTCCCGTGAGCGGCGGGGCAGAGAGGGCACGGCGCGGAGAGCTGAGCTTGATTGCCGGTGCCGATTCTTCGACGAGAGAGTTTCTTGCACCGCTCTTCGACGCGATGAGCCGGGAGACATTTCACATCGAAGACCCGGCGGCCGCGTGCGCGGTGAAGCTCTCGAATCAGCTTGTGATGTTCTCAGCGCTCGCCGGGCTCCACGAAGCGATGGCATTGACGCAGTCGTATGGCGTGGCCGATGGTGATCTGCTCGATTTCCTTGCAACGGCCACAGGTGACAGCTGGGTCGGAAGGAACTGGGGATTCTTCGACGGCGTTGCCGCAGACTATGAGCGATCGGGCGTTCCACGACATCTTCGGTCGTGGTCAAAGGATCTGTGGGAAGTCATCGGAGCCGCACACGAAGCGAGAATTAGCGTTCCTTTCGCCGCAACCCTGTCGCAAATTCTTCCGGCATTGGTTGAAGACCACGCGCGTCACGCTGAAAGCGCTCACCCTCGTGCACTCAGAGGAGAAGCCGAATGAGCGTTCACACGCAAACGTCGTCTCCAGAGACTATCCAGAGCGTGCTCGGGTCCAAAGCCCGCAAGCGCGATTGGCGCAAACGTGAAGTGGCGGTCGCCTTCGTGTTTCTCGCGCCCTGGCTCATTGGGCTGATCGGACTGACGCTCGGGCCGATGCTCTACTCGCTGTACCTCTCGTTCACTGACTACAACTTGCTCTCGTCTCCCAAATGGGTGGGACTCCAGAACTTTGTCACCATGTTCACGAGCGACGAGAGATTCTGGGTATCGACACGGGTGACGATCGTGTATGTGATCTTCGGTGTGCCGTTGATTCTCATCGTTTCGTTGATGATCGCGGCACTTCTGAACTCGAAGATCGCATTTCTCTCCGGTTACCGGGCGCTCTTCTATCTGCCGTCGCTCATGGGAGCCAGCGTTGCGATTGCTGCGCTCTGGCGACAGATCTTCGGCGGCAATGGACTCATCAATCAGATTCTCTCGTACTTCGGGATAGAGGCAGGGAGCTGGGTTGGAAACCCCGACACGGCGTTGGGAACCCTAGTCGTTCTCGCCCTCTGGGCCTTCGGGTCGACGATGATTATCTTCTTGGCAGGTCTCCGTCAAATTCCCGCTGAGCTCTATGAAGCAGCCGCCGTCGATGGCGCGGGCCGAGTGCGTCGCTTTCTCAACATCACATTGCCCATGCTGACGCCGATCATCTTCTTCAACGCGCTGATGGTCACGATCAATGCCTTCCAGGCGTTTACACCCGCTTACGTCATCAGCGGTGGGACGGGCGGGCCTGTGAACTCAACGTTGTTCTACACGCTCTATCTCTACCAACAGGGATTCGCCCAGTTGAACATGGGGTACGCCTCGGCGATGGCGTGGCTTCTCGTGGCCGTGCTCGCAATCTTCAGCGGACTCTTCTTCTGGAGCTCTCGCTACTGGGTTTACTACGGAGACAAGTGACATGACATCTGTGAAGACACACACGATTCCGCGAATCTACCCCGGAACTCCTGTGAAGAACACGTTCGTGAGAGCGATCATCAGGCATGCCTTGTTGATCTGCGTCCTCTTCGTCCTTTTGTATCCGCTTCTGTGGCTTCTTGGAGCGTCGTTTCGGCCGAATAACGAGGTGTTCAACGGGCTCGGGCTCTTCTCGGAGAACTACACCATTCAAAACTACATCGACGGGTGGGGTGCCGGGTCGGCGTCGTTCACGCGGTACTTCGGGAACTCACTGCTGGTCACCGTTGTGTCGATTCTCGGGAATCTCTTCTCCTGCTCGCTGACGGCATACGCATTTGCGAGATTGAATTTTCCTTTCAAGAACGCGCTCTTCGCCATCCTCATCGGAACGATGCTGCTGCCCATGCACGTCACTCTCGTGCCGCAGTACATCCTGTTCAACAAACTGGGGTGGATCAATACTTACTTTCCCCTGACGATTCCGCATTGGCTCGGAGTTGACGCGTTTTTCATCTTCCTTATGGTGCAGTTCATTAGGAACCTTCCGCGTGAGCTAGATGAGTCTGCGCGTCTGGATGGCTGTGGCCATTTCGGCATCTTCCTGCGAATCGTCATGCCGCTGTCGCTGCCCGCAATCGGTACGACTGCCATGTTCACCTTCATCTGGACCTGGAATGACTTTCTAGGGCCGCTCCTCTACCTCAACCGATCAGACATGCAGACAGTTCCGCTCGCGCTCAACGCCTTTCTCGATTCGACAGGCCAGAGCTCCTATGGCGAATTGTTTGCGATGTCTGTGCTCTCGCTTGCCCCGATTGTGGGCTTCTTCATCGTCTCTCAGCGACTGCTTATTGAAGGCATCGCGACAACTGGAATGAAATAACAGAAAGGTAAGCACAATGAAGTGGATACGACGGAGCAGCGGCATTGCCGCGGCCGCCGGACTTGCGCTGACGCTGGCAGCATGCAGCGGCGGGGCCGAAGGGGCAGGAGGCGACTCGCAAGACGGCACTGGCGACGTGAGCGGTCAAATCGCTGTCGCGTGGTGGGGCGGAGAAGCACGATCTGCGAAGACCAATGCAGTGATCGATCTGTTCACGGCTCAAAACGATGGAGTGAAGGTCGACGGGCAGGCGACGGCGGATTTCAGTAAATACTTTGACAAGCTGAACGTTCAGGCCGCAAGTCAGAGTCTTCCGTGCGCCGTGCAGCTGCAGGGTCGCCAGGTCAACGACTACACGAAGAACGATCTGCTGATGCCGCTCGACCCCATGATCGAGTCGGGAGCCATCGACGTCAGCGACATTCCTAAGTCGGTTCTCGACAACGGGCGAGGAACGGACGGAAAGCTCTATTTCCTTCCGTACGGTGCCGCTTATGACGCCGTCGGCATCAACACGACGTTGGCCGACGAAGCTGGAGTTGGTCTGCCGGAAGAAGGCTACGACTGGGACGACTACATGTCGTACCTGACCGAGGCGCAAGAGAGCCTCCCCGAAGGTGTGCGGGCGATCGACAGCAACGGCGGCCGCCCGAACTTCTTCATCGGATGGACTCTCGCCAACGGCAAGTCTCTCTTCAACGACGAAGGGAAGCTCGGATTTACTGAGCAAGATCTCACTGAGTACTGGAACATGTGGGAGACCGTGCGCAAGGCCGGTGTGACAATGCCCGCTGCTCGTACAGCAGAGGAACCGACCGGGCCGGACCAGGGCTTCTTCGCGACAGGAGAAGTCATGTCTGACACGATTCCCGGCAATGCACTCACGCCGGCGACAGAGACGCTCGAAGGTCAGGGCGAGGGACAGGAGATGACGACGATTCCGTTCCCGAGCGGTCCAGCGGGGTCGGGCAATGCGCTATATCCGTCAGGATTCGCGATTCCCGTCTCATGTGACAACGTTCCGACGGCAGCCGCGTTCATCGACTTCTTCACGAACGACCTAGAAGCAGGCAAGGCGTTCGCCGCCGACAACGGCGCACCGACCAATACCAAGGTGCTTGAAGCGCTGATCGCCGACGACAGCCTGACGCCGACGAAGAAGCATGAGCTCGAGCTGTATAAGCAGATTGTCGAGAGCGATCCGCAGGCAATCGTCTTCCCTCCGGGCTACCAGGCAACGTTCGAATCATCTTTCAAACGTGCATACGAGGACGTGTCATTTGGCAAGAGCACGGTCGAGGATGCCGTCAAGCAATTCTTCTCGGAAGCCAATTCGAGCCTGGGCACCTAAGTCCGGATCATCTCGAGACGACGTACGACACAGAGGAGCAAATACGTGAACGCCACCGATGGATCACCGAGGGCATCAGCGCTCGACGGCATCCGTGTCCTTGATCTCACCCAAGTGATGTCGGGTCCCTTCTGCACGATGATGCTCGCCGATTGCGGCGCAGACGTGATCAAAGTGGAGAACCCTGCTCACGGTGACCAAACACGGAAATCCTGGGGATACTCGGTCGTCGGTGACGATTCTCGTGCCTTCCTGTCGCTCAATCGCAATAAGCGCAGTGTGCGCATCGACTTGAAATCGGCGGACGGTCTGCGCCAGTTCTTTGAGCTCGTCGAAACAGCCGACGTGGTCATAGAGAACTTTCGGCCCGGAGTGGCGGCTCGGCTCGGCGTTGGGTATGACGCCGTCCGAGCTGCCAACCCGCTGATCGTCTATGCGAGTATCTCCGGATTCGGGCAAAGCGGTCCCTACTCGAGCTATCCGGGTTATGACCTGATCGCGCAGGCCATGACGGGTGTGATGAGCGTGATGGGTGAGCCCGGTGGCCGACCGATGAAATCTGCCATTCCGATCGCGGACCTCGGTGCAGGCATGTTCTGCACGATTGGCGTGCTTTCCGCTCTACGAGCGAGGGACCGTGATGGAGAGGGACAGTACCTGGAGACGTCCCTCTTCGAATCAGCACTGGCGATGAGCGTGTGGGAATCAACTGAGTTCTGGTCAACCGGTGAGAGCCCAGAACCACTCGGATCAGCGAACAGGATGTCAGCTCCTTACCAAGCGCTGAAGACCGCCGACGGCTACGTCACGGTGGGGGCGAATAACGAGAAGCTCTGGAGGTTACTCTGCAATGCTCTTGACGCTCCTTACCTGATCCGTGATCAGCGGTACATCGACAACAACGCACGCATGGACCATCGAGACGAACTGGCCGCGGATCTTGAAGCGCTCCTGATCGGGCGCACAACCGATGAGTGGGTGGAAACCCTCTTGGCCACTGGCGTTCCCGCCGGCGCGATCAGGGACTACAAGTATGTGCTCACTCGCGATGAGCACGTGAGAGCGCGTGACATGGTCGCCACACTGAAGCATCCAGTTGAGGGTGACGTCGCAGTGCTGGGATCCCCGATCAAGCTCTACGGCACGCCCACAACGATCCGCACCGCGGCCCCGTTGCTCGGTCAAGATGACGATGACCTGCTCAAGGGGGAACGCGACGACGCCGGGGGAGCGCTATGACCGCGCGAGCGGAGGTCACCCTGAGCTTCGATAAGGGTTGCGCCCGGATTGTCTTGTCGAACCCGGGCAAGCGGAATGCCTTGACCTGGGAAATGTATGAGCAGCTTGAGGCGCATCTTGATGAGCTGTCACGACACGAGAATCTGCGCGCTCTCGTCATCACGGGAACCGCGGCCGACGGCTTCGCGGCAGGGACGGATATCTCCCAGTTCGCTGAATTCGCGTCGGCAGACGATGGCATTGAGTACGAGCGACGTGTTGGTCGAATTCTCGGCAAGCTCGACGGCCTCGCCGTGCCCACCATCGCGGAAGTTCACGGTACGGCGGTCGGGGCCGGCCTAGCCATTGCTGTCATGTGTGACATCATCGTCGCGGACCGCAGCGCGCGGTTCGGAGCCCCCATCGTTCGCACACTGGGCAACTGCCTTCCGGGCGCTGTCTTTGCACGGCTGCGAGATCGCCTCGGCTCCGCGCGCACACTCTCGATGCTGCTAACCGCGGCGCTCGTTTCTGCCGATGATCTGCTCGCAAGCGGATTCGTGCTCGATAGCGTCGAAGAGGATCAACTCCACGACCGAGTCGAGACTGTCATCCGAGGAATACGCCGCTCGGCTCCGCGCTCCCTCGCCGCGCTCAAAGCACTTGATCGGAGGCTGAGCTCTGGCGACGTTGACGACGAGGATCTCCTGCGTTCCTGTTACGGAAGCGACGACTTCATGGAAGGTGTCAGTGCGTTCCTCGAGCACAGGCATCCTCATTGGAAAGGATATTGAGATGGCCCGCGTCATCGACGCCCACCACCATTACTGGCGTACTGCGGCACAGGAGCAGCCGTGGCGCAACGCAGAGCATCGTGCACTCGAACGAGATTTCGGCCCAGACGATCTTGTCCCGGAGCTCGACGCGGTCGGAGTCGACGCAACCGTACTGGTGCAGTCGGTCGACGAACCCGCGGAGAACGACCGACTCGCCGCATACGCTCGACACGATCGTACAGGGGGAGTCATCACCTGGTTGCCGATATCGAGGGGGAGCGAAGCGCTTGATGAACTCAACCGTCAAGACGTACCTCGGCAGTGCGGCGTCCGCTGCCTTATCGCGCGAGAGCCGCTCGACTGGTTGCAGCGCTCCGACGTCCTCGCGCTCTTCCGTGAACTCTCGACACGGGGACTCGCCTGGGATGTGGTTCCCGTAACTCCGGAGCAGACACTGGCGGTGACCACGCTCGCCCGCGCGGTGCCGGAGCTGCGGATCGTGGTCGATCATCTGGGCCGCCCCCCGGTGGAATCCGGCGATCGAGAGCTGTGGGCGGCGAACATCGAGCGACTCGCGGCGTGCGAGAACGTCGCCATGAAGGTGTCCATAGGGATTGATGTGCTGAGCTCGTGGCGTGAGTGGGACGCACAGGCTCTGACACCATTTATCGACCAAGCTCTGAGCAGCTTCGGGGCCGAGCGTCTGATGCTCGCCAGCAATTGGCCGGTCATTCTGCACCGGCAGACCTACGGCAAGACCTGGCGAGACCTGAGCGCTCTTGTCTCAGCACGTGCCCCGAGCGAGACAGAGCTCGATGCTCTGAGCGGCGGCACAGCAGAACGCTGGTACGCGCTCCGCACATCTGTTGTTGATCAGGAGGTGAGTCGTGCAGAGTCCGGCGTGAAATGAGCGCCATAAAAGCTACGGATCGTCAATAGTCAGTTCAGTGAAAGCAGGAAAAACAATGACCACCACTCAGGCCAGCCCCAACAGCATCCAGTACGACAAGGCAGACCCGGACAACCTCAGCAGCCTGTACCAGCATCTGCGCGTCTGCGACGTTGTCGATGCACTCGACGGCATCGGATACTTCAACATCGGCCTCATGGACCGCGAAGTACGCCCACTTTGGTTGGGCATGACCTTCTGGGGAGAAGCCGCGACTATTCGCTGTGTTCCCTCGAACAAGCCGATGTGGAAGCTTGACAGCACTGAAGACATCGTCAATGCGCACGGTCGATGGTTTGCCGAGACGTCACACGCTCGACTTCCGGATGACCTGAAGCCAGGTCACGTCATCGTCATGGATGCCGGGGGAGGCCCCGAGGTCGGGTTCTGGGGGTCGGAGAATGCCATGGCAGCGGTGCTCGGCGGTGCTGTCGGCATCATCACTGACGGATACTGCCGCGACACGGGTGAAGTCGCTGCGCAGCGCAGCCCCGTCGTGGCTCGTCATCGCGGCCGGACGATTATCCCCGGACGCATTCAGGCGATCGAGACACAGACGACGATCGCGTGCGGGGGAGTCCAAGTGAACCCTGGCGACATCGTTGGCGCGGACGACGATGGCGTCGTCGTCGTTCCCGCGCATGTTGCCCATGAAGTCGCTACGCACGCGCGTGCAATTCTTCTAGCAGACATGCGGGCACGCAAGCAGCACTACGCGAGCCTGGGAAAGAGAAGCGATTCGACTGTCGATATCGAGGCGATCGAAGCTTACTTTTCCGAAGTTTGATCGGCACACCCGCCGGGCTGAGGCTCGGCGGGTGATGCCTCACCGATTACGAAAGACTCGTCTATGAATCCCGAAGCTTCACTTTTACCCGTCGACAGTCAGAATGCGCATCTTGTCGGACGCGTCGTGGACCCAGCGGATGGGGGTCCGAGCGTTGTCGCGATACGCGGACATGAGGTTGTGGACCTCACGGCAATAGCGCCGACTGTGGCGGATCTGCTAGAACGACGTGATCGACTCGATGTGGTGCAGCGTGCAGCGGGCCGAAGGAGATGGCAGTTCGCGGACGTTGTGCGAGGAACGAAGAACGCCCAGGGGGCCAGATTTCTCGCCCCAATCGATCTGCACGCGATCAAGGCAGCGGGTGTGACGTTCGCCCGAAGCATGGTGGAGCGCGTGATCGAAGAGCAGGCTGCAGGGGACGCCCGGGCAGCAGCATCCATCAGGGAACGCGTTAATACGAAAATCGGTGCGGCGCTCGGTACGATCGTCCCCGGCAGCATCCAGGCGGCCCAGCTCAAAGAGGCCCTCATAGACGAAGGGCTCTGGTCGCAGTATTTGGAAGTGGGAATCGGCCCGGATCCTGAAATCTTCACGAAAGCACCTGTTCTTTCCGCAGTCGGCCCAGGAGCACCCATTGGCGTTCTCGGGCGCTCGACGTGGAACAACCCTGAGCCTGAACTGGTTCTGGCCGTGACTTCGGACGGCACCGCAGTCGGAGCCACGCTGGGAAACGACGTGAATCTCCGCGACTTCGAGGGGCGCAGCGCACTTCTCCTCACAGAGGCCAAAGACAACAACGCATCGTGCGCGATAGGTCCGTTCATTCGACTCTTCGACGACCACTTTACGATCGACAGCGCCAGGCAACTCGTCGTGTCGCTCAATGTTCGTGGTGACGACGGCTTTGCTCTCGATGACACGAGTTCTGTGGGCGAGATGAGCCGAAGTTTTGAGGATCTAATTTCGCACGCCATCGGTCGGCATCATCAGTACCCCGACGGCCTGGTTCTGTTCACGGGAACGATGTTTGCTCCCACGAAAGACAGGGGCGAACCGGGCAAGGGGTTCACGCACAAACGAGGCGATGTTGTACGAATCTCCGCGCCTGAGCTCGGGATACTCGAGAACGTGGTCATTCCGTCGGAAGAGGCCGCAGAATGGACATTCGGAATTCGTGCGCTCTATGCCAACCTGCATGAACGTGGCCTTATGACGACTCGTCCTGAAGCCGGTCAGATGAGCGGTGAGGCGGAATGAGCGACGTTGTCGTCACGGATCAGGCGTTCGGAAATGTTGATCGTGAGCGTGCGATGGCTCAGCGCCTAGGTGTCTCATTCTCCGACCATCAGTGCACCACTGAGGACGAGACCGCAGATGCCGTGGTCGGAGCACGAGTCGCATTTGTGAACTTCGCCCCTATGACAGAGCGCGTGCTCGCATCGATGCGACCGGGAGCCACCGTCGTGAGATATGGAATCGGCTACGACAACGTCGACGTTGCAGCGGCACATGCGTTTGGCGTCTCCGTCTGTAACGTGCCCGATTATGGAGCGGACACGGTGGCGGACCATGCCGCATCGGCACTTCTTGCGCTCCTGAGAAAGCTGCCCATGTATGACAGGGCGATTCGCCGAGAGGGATGGGTGCGACCACCCGATCTCGGTACGATCCGCGCCTTCTCCAATACCATCGTCGGGCTCATCGGGACAGGTCGGATCGGACGCGCCGTCGCGACTCGCCTCAAGGCGTTCGGTTTTCAGGTCTGGGCGCATGACCCGTTCGTCCATCCGGACGATCTCGCGCGGCTCGGCATCAATCCAGTCTCGCTCGATCGGCTGCTACGAGAGGCAGACGCCATCTCACTGCACGCGCCGCTCACGGCGCAAAATTATCACGTCATCGGTGAGCGCGAGATCGACACGATGAAACGCGGTGCGGTTATTGTCAACACCTCGCGGGGGCCTCTCATCGACACTGCCGCCTTGATTGCGGCTCTCACGCAGCAGAAACTCGGCGGCGCCGCACTCGACGTCTTTGAGACTGAACCGGTGGAGGAGGACTCAGCGCTGCGACAGCTTGACTCAGTGATATTGACTCCGCACGCGGCGTTCTACTCCGATCAGTCTCTAGACAACTTGCAGCGCCTGGCCGCCGAGGAAGGGGAGCGCGCGCTGAGAGGTAAGTCCCTTCGATGCGAAGTCAATTGAGGCGCCCGGCTACGGGGTGAACACGCGCATCGGGTGCGCGTCAACGGTTTCGACGACAGCCAAACGGCCGCTGGCATTACGAAGGGGTTCACGCCAGGGCCCTGCCTCGCGCGCGTGCGCACACGCGCGTTTAGCGGACGTCACATGTGGGCGTCGGAATACGGGTCGCCGTACAATAGTGCGTTGGGCCTTGACTGCAACCCCCGGGAGTTACTCCGTGAGCCTTATTGTCCAAAAGTTCGGCGGTTCGTCCGTTTCTGATGCCGAGAGCGTCAAGCGTGTCGCGAAACGCATTGTCGACACGCGCAAAGCAGGCAACGATGTTGTCGTCGCCGTGTCAGCAATGGGCGACACGACAGATGAGCTGATTGACCTCGCCAACGCGGTGACACCAATGCCGCCACCGCGTGAGATGGACATGCTCCTCTCGTCGGGAGAGCGCATCTCGATGTCGCTTCTCGCAATGGCGATCAAGAGCATGGGATACGAGGCACGCTCGTTCACGGGCATGCAGGCCGGCATGATCACCGACGGTCAGCACGGCTCCGCCCGCATCGTCGACGTCACGCCGGTGCGGATTCGTGAGGCACTTGACGACGGCGCCATCGCGATCGTCGCCGGGTTCCAGGGCTTCAACCTGGACACCAGCGAGATCACGACCCTCGGACGCGGCGGGTCAGACACCACGGCCGTGGCGCTCGCCGCAGCGCTCGGCGCCGACATCTGCGAGATCTACACAGACGTCGACGGAATCTTCACCATGGACCCCCGCGTCGTTCCACTCGCGCGCAAGATCGACGTGATCACGGCCGAAGAGATGCTCGAACTCGCAGCATCCGGGGCTAAGGTCCTCTACATCCGGGCCGTCGAGTATGCACGCCGCCACGGCGTCACACTGCGCGTCCGCTCCAGCTTCAGCAACGATGAGGGAACCCTCGTCATCAATCCGAAGGAAGGCGACTCCATGGAACAGCCGATCGTCACCGGAATCGCAACAGACCTCAGTGAGGCCAAGATCACGATCGTCGGCATCCCCGACGTGCCAGGCAAGGCAGCGCAGATCTTCAAGATCGTCGCGCGCACCGACGCCAACGTCGACATGATCGTGCAGAACGTGTCGGCCGCGGCGACCGGGCTGACCGACATTTCGTTCACGCTGCCCAAAGACCAGGCGCAGGGCGTGCTTCAGTCACTGCGCAGCCAGCAGGAAGAGGTCGGCTTCACGGCGCTGCAGCACGACGACCAGATCGGCAAGCTCGCGCTCGTCGGTGCCGGCATGCGCGCCAACTCGGGTGTCTCGGCGAAGCTGTTCGAGGCCCTGTACGAGAACGACATCAACATCGACATGATCTCCACCAGTGAGATCCGCATCTCGGTCACCACGCGTGCCGACACCCTCGAGAAGGCGGCCCGCGTCGTGCACACGGCGTTCGGGCTCGACGCCGACCACGTCGCCGTCGTTCACGCCGGCACCGGGCGCTGAGCAGCATCCGCCCGCACGCCTCGAGATGACAACCACCTGAAAAAGGGAGAGATATGACTCAGGAACTCCGCATCGGCATCGTCGGCGCGACCGGACAGGTCGGCACCGTCATGCGCAGCCTTCTGGAAGAGCGCGAGTTTCCCATCAGCGAGATCCGGTTCTTCGCGACCTCGCGCAGCGCGGGCACGACGATTCGGTTCCGCGACACCGACTACGAGGTCGAAGACGTTGCCACGGCAGACCCGACCGGCCTCGACATCGCCCTGTTCTCGGCTGGCGGCACCGGCTCTCGCGCACACGCGCCGCGGTTCGCCGAGGCCGGAGCGATCGTCATCGACAACTCCAGCGCCTGGCGCATGGACCCGGAGGTTCCGCTCGTGGTGAGCGAGGTCAACCCCGAAGCGATCGACGACGCGCAGAAGGGTATTATTGCCAACCCCAACTGCACGACGATGGCCGCGATGCCGGTCATCAAGGCGCTGCACGATGAAGCCGGGCTGGAACGTCTCATCGTCAGCACCTACCAGGCGGTCTCCGGTTCCGGCCTCGCCGGCGCCATGGAGCTCGCCAGCCAGGTGCGCACTGCGGTGCAGGACGAGAACCTGCTGCAGCTCGTGCACGACGGCCACGCGGTCGCGATGCCCGACCCCGCGACGTACGTCAAGCCGATCGCGTTCGACGTCGTGCCGATGGCGGGCTCGATTGTCGAGGACGGCGAGCTCGAAACGGACGAAGAGAAGAAGCTGCGCAACGAGAGCCGCAAGATCCTCGACCTCCCGGGCTTGCGGGTTTCCGGAACCTGCGTTCGCGTGCCGGTCTTCACCGGTCACGCTCTCTCGATCAATGCCGAGTTCACGAACGACATCACACCGCAGCGTGCCGCCGAGGTGCTCGCTGAGGCGCCGGGCGTTGAGCTGTCTGACGTGCCGACGCCGCTGGATGCTGCCGGAAACGACCCGTCGTACGTGGGTCGCATTCGCGCCGACCAGTCGGCGCCGGAGGGCAAGGGCCTTGCGCTCTTCATTGCGAATGACAACCTGCGTAAGGGCGCGGCGCTGAACGCCGTGCAGATCGCCGAGGTCATTGCCGCGAAGAAGGCCGCTGCGGTCTAACCGCACGAGAATTCCGGATGCTGCGCCGCGACGATTGTCGTGGCGCAGCATCCGTTAACTGGCGCCAAAAGGTCGCGCGATCAAAGCTTGCTCCATTATTCAAGAGGTTCAGCGGTACGATCCCGTCTTTGTGCGGAACGCGTCTGAGATGTTGAGAGCAAGTGCGTCGATTTGGTCGTTTGTCAGCGCGGCTGGTGTCAGTCGGATGAAGGGGCCCCTTGCGTGGCGGTAGGCTTGTCCGCTACGCGCCTGCCAGCCGTATCCCATGAGGGTATTTGAGGTGGCGGCTTCATCGTCAACGGGTACGAGTACATTCAAGCCAGAGTGGCCATAGGATTTCACTCCGTGTGTGGCGAGTGTTTCGACGAGTCGAGCGCGACGTCTGTTGTACTCAGCGGTAGCTTGTTTCGTCAGGCGTTCAACATCGGGGTTTGAGAGAAGGTCAACGACGAGATGCTGCAGTATCGTTGAAATCCAACCACGGTTGAGGGCCTGGTGTCGTTGGATGCGCTCGATCGTCAATTCGTCGCCGGCGACGAATGCGAACCTCAAGTCTGGGCCGTGTGATTTGCTGAGCGAACGAGTGGAAAGCCACGAGTCGGAACTTTCCGTTAGGGAAAGATACGGTGCATCGCAAATGAGAGAAGCATGATCGTTTTCGATGATAAACGGAGATTTACCCCGTTTTGAAGCTTCATTGAGGACTGTTCGAAGGTCGGAGGCGCGTTGTGCAGTGAGGGTAGATCCTCGAGGGTTCTGCGCTCGAGGGCTATAGAGGACGGCTTTCGCGCCGTGTTTGATGGCCTCCGCGAACGGGTCAACTTCGAACCCCTCATCGTCGATCGATACGGGCACGAGAATGAGGGCGTGTGATCGTAGTAATGATGTGGCGGCGGCAAATCCTGGATCTTCTACGATCACGCGGTCTCCGGGTCGGAGGCGCGCTGCTACGGCGTCAGCGATGCTTTCAAGGGCTCCGCCTGCGATGGTGAAATGCTCTGGACGCGAGTTGAAAACGTCTGCCATTACATTGGGGGCTTGTTCGCGAATTCCCGGTAGCAACGGTTCGACGTTGTAGAGGGCCTTTGCCACTGATAGCCGGTGGAGACTGAGGTTGGGGTCGGGCAGTAGTGCGGGATCGGGTGCGCCGCTTGCCACGTCGACGATTCCGTTCATTACTGGTAACGGTGCTCGACCGAGGGAATCGGAGAGAAGAGTTTCGGCTCTTACTTTCGTCCCTACACCGCGTTCCACGTAGGTGAGTCCGCGTTCTGCGAGGCGGCGGAAAGCAGCTGCCACGGTGGCGGGGCTCACGTGTCGACGTGTTGCGAGTTCACGTATCGAAGGGAGGACGTCTCCAGGTCGGTAGTCGCCGTGAATGATTGCCTGTTCGATCTCTTGAAAGATCCCGGCGGCCGTCACCGCGGCGTCGGTTTGGCTCCTTGCCATCTTTTCCCCGCTCTGATCTGAGGCGGTGCCATGGTACACCGCTCATCCCGTCGGCACCCGTGTTGTTGGTGGCCGATTTGTGGTTTACACGTGTTCAATCATATGTGTACTATGTGGGTTAGCAAGGTGATCTAGTACACAATGAGGTGGCTGCCGGTGCCAACATTTCGACCGAGGGTGATTGAAAGACCAGCAGCGCGCTTCTTGAGATATAGCGATAAGTGAGGCTGGCCATGATCGGAAAGATTGTGCAAGGCGCCGCGTGGCTGCTCGGAGTCGTGGCGGCGGCCGGAGTGGGGCTGCTCATGGTGACCGTGATCGCGGATACCGCGAGCAGGTACATGTTCTCGAATCCGATATTCGGCGCCAACGACTACAGCCGGTACTGGTGGATGATCATCATCGTTTTTGGCGCGCTCGGTCTAGCGGAGAAGCGCAATGAACACATCGAGGCGTTGGTGCTTGAAAACCTGATGCCGCCAAGGCTCAAGATTGTGTGGAGATACATCAGAGCTGCAGTTATCACTGCCGTGCTTGCGTCCCTGCTCTACGCCGCCATTCCAACCGCGATACTCCATCAGTCGCGAGGCGAGTACGCTCCCGGCTCAGAAATACCAATTTGGCCCACCCGTTACATGCTCGTTGTCGGCGTTGCTGTTTTTTGGGTCGTTGTGATTATGAAACTCATCGAAGATCACCGTGTAATTCGCAGCGGCATGGCTGATGCGGAGGCGCAACGATGATGAAACCGGCGGGCAAAGACGCGCAACTTGGGGCAAATTCTGCGGAACTAGACTCACAGGCCGCTGCGCCGAAGACTGGGCGCGGAGTGATCATTACCGTTAGTCTCGTCGCGATTACGACGATTACAGCGGCGCTGCTCCTATCTAGAGCGCTGAACAATTCTGCTTCAGGAATCGCCGCGCTGGTCTTAATGCTGGCGCTGATCTTCTTGGGTGTTCCTGTAGGCCTCACGATGGTGTTGGCGGGGGCCCTCGGCATTTTCGCGATTGTTGGGTTCTCTGGAATGAACGATTCGTTGGCGAACCTGCCGTATACGGCCGTTGCTAGCTGGTCGTTGAGCGTCTTGCCCATGTTCATTCTGATGGGCCTGCTTCTGTGGCGTTCGGGCGTGACGGGGCGCCTTTTCGAGGCGGCGAGGGCCTGGCTTAACTGGCTGCCGGGAGGTCTAGCCGTTACAACCAACTTTGCGGGAGCAGGGCTCGCTGCTGTGAGCGGTTCGACCGCGGGGATCACATATGCAATCGGGCGACTGAGCATCCCTGAAATGCTGAAGAGCGGGTACAACCCTCGTTACGCCACCGGTACCGTTCTCATGTCCGGGCTTGCCGGGCAACTGATCCCACCGAGTATTTTGTCTGTCATTTACGCGGGTGTCGCAGGCACCTCAGTCGGTCAACAGCTGCTCGCAGGTATCGTCCCCGGTGTCGCCGTCGCCTCAATCTTCGCGATGCAACTAATAATCATGGCTGTTGTGCGTCCTTCACTGGCTCCGAAGGCACCACGTGTAAACGAGCCATTATCGGCCAAGCTACGAGCACTAGCTGGCGTATGGCCGATCGCGATCATGCTCGTCGTCGTTATCGGCGGAATTTTCTCAGGAATCTTCACAGCGACGGAGGCCGCAGCCTACGGAGCCGGCTTTGCCGTTCTCGTCACACTCACATCCCGAAGCATCAAGGTGAAGTGGCGCGCCGTCTCCCAGGCCCTCCTCGAGACTGCGTCAAGCACTGCAGCAATCCTGCTCCTGATAGCTGGGGCAGCCTTGCTCACTCGAATGCTGAGCCTCAGTGGAGTGACAAGCGATGCGATTAGTTACTTTGCATCCTTGAATTTGAGCCCCGTCGGTGTGCTTCTCCTTCTCATGGTCTTTTACCTGATCCTCGGAATGGCGCTTGATCCGATGACCATGATCGTACTCACTGTTCCAATTCTGTTGCCCCTGCTTGAACAGACGGATATCAGTCTGCTGATGTTCGGCGCCTTCATCGTCTTGCTTGGCGAACTCGCGTCCGTCACCCCACCTGTCGGAATGATGTCCTACATCGTCCATAAGATCACAAGCACACTCGACGATGCCAAAGCACGCGCCATCTCCCTCGTCGATGTCTTCATCGGTGCCGCCTGGTTCATTCCCGGCCCGGTGATCCTTCTGTTACTCCTGATCTTTTTCCCCGAAATAGCAACCTGGTTGCCCGGTCTCGGAAACGCCAAGTAGCGCAGATAGTCCAATCATGATGAATCGGAGTGAGTGAAATGAAGAGACGAATAGGCCCCGCAATTCTCGCGGTGAGCGTTATGGCATTGGCAACAGCGTGCTCCTCAGGAGCATCGAGCAATACTGCGCAATACGCACATCCGAATGACCCGTCAACATGGCTCGCGAACGCAGATAAAGAGTGGGCAGCAGACGTTGAGAACGCCACCGACGGTGACGTCTCAATAAACATTCATTGGTCGGGAGCTCTTGCCGCTGCGCCCGAAGCAGCCGACGCAATGGGCAGCGGAACTTCACAGATCGGTATTCTGTATCCGATCTACACACCGGCCAAATTCCCAACGTGGGCATGGCTCTCGGAGTACTCGTTCCTTTCCGATCCGCGCCCGGTGATCGGTGATATGCAAGCTTACGCCGCGGCGCTGGAGGTCTCCCTGAACTCTGACCTGCTCATGGACGAGTACCGAGACCAAGGTATCGAACCAATTCTTCCGCTTTTTGAAATGAATGCCGGGTATCACCTTGTATGTACTGAGCCGGTTACATCTCTTGATGATGCAAAGGGAAAGACCGTCAGAACGCCCGGAGGGCCATGGGAGCGCGAAACGACAGCTCTCGGTATGGCCCCAACCCAGATGGGAGTCGGTGAAATGTATGAGGCACTTCAACGAGGTGTCCTCGATTGCAGCGTCAATCCCCTGCGCGACATGGTTGCCTTCGACCTCATCGAAGTCGCAACCGACATCACGATGGATGACGAGGTCGGCTTCACCGGATTCAACGCCGCGCTAGGCGCAAATGGAGGTTGGTGGGACGGTCTCGGAGCCGAAACACAAGACGAAATCTGGACAACGCTCAAAGACTACAGTGAACGTTTTGTGGCATCTGGACTCGGCGCCGATCTCGAGATTCGCGAGAAAATCGATGAATACGACGTGAAGATTCATGAGATGGATCCTGATATGCGTGAAGCGCTCAAGGAAAATCAGGATCAGCGCATGGACGCCGCGCTGTCGAATGCGCCAGACGGCTCTAAAGAGCAGTATAAAGAGCTGCTGACGGCGTATACAGAGGCCATGGAGAAGTGGGATCAAATCATCACTGACGAACTTGGTTACGGTGAAAAAATCCCCGCAACGTGGTCCGAGATCATCGCGTCAGATATGACGATCGACGACATCGATTTTGGGCCCTTTAGCGAGCGGCTATGGGACGAAGTGCTGGAGCCGGCAATGCCTTCGAACCGCTAACCCCATGCACTGAGCCTATGGTGCGTCAGCTCAAACATGCTGACGCACCATAGGTAGCACAGCGACGACAGTCCCAACTTTTCAAATCAATGCAAGAACTCACCGGAGGGCCGCATGTGGGTAAACAAACTATACGAGCCGACAGAAGCGGTGGCGTGGATAAGAGAGTTCGTGAACGAGAACACGTTGTCGACAATCATTACTCACACTCCCGTGCAAGTCGCACATATGCCCGTAGAGCTGATCGACCAAGAAACTGATCAGCCGAAACTCATCTTTCACATGCCCATAGTCGACCCGATCTCGCAGGTGATTGCTGATGCGCCCCGGATCACCGTGGTGATCCACGGTCCGCAGCAATACATCAGCCCTGCGCTGTATCAAGACGTCGGTCTACCTACTTTCAACTACGGGGTGGCCGAGGTCGATGACGTCTGCCGATCTCTCTCTCGAGCGGAACTAGGCGATCATCTGTACCGGCTGATCGAGGAGCGGGAGCAGTTATTCGCGACACATACCGGGCAACCCGCGTGGAAGCTCACAGCTGCTGCGGAAGAGCGTTTCGATCGGCTGTTGCCGATGCTCGTCGGTTTCGAGATCGGTCTTGATAACGCTCAGGTCAAACTGAAAATGGGCCAGAACCGGACCGCTGCCGATCGGCGCTTCACGCTCTCTCACCTGCGTGAGACCGAAGGCATCAATCAGACAGCGGTCCGAATCATGGAAGCACTCTCATAACCAACGGGCACCACGTCGATTCAAGGATTGGAAGCGAGAACTACGCATGCTGCTTGACAGTATTTTTACCGGCGACATCGTGACCTTAGAACCGTCGAGACCTCTCGCACGACAGATGGGCGTATGGAAGGGCCGTATCGTTGGGTTTGACGAGGAACTTAACGGGCTTGGTGCGCGCGAGACTCACGCGTTCGAAAACGGATGCATAGTGCCAGGTCTGATCGATGGTCACACTCACCTCGCTTCAACCGGCCTTCTACTGCAGGAAACTAGTGTTTCCACTGACCGATCGATCGAGGCCGTGCTTACCCGAATCTCAAATGCCCTGGAAAAGCAGGGGCGCTCTGAATGGCTCGAAATCTGGGGATACGACCAGCGCAATATCGGCCGTCACATCACAATGGCTGAGCTGGATCATGTAGCACCGTCAACACCTGTCCTGCTCCGACACGTTTCCAGCCACGCCCTCGTGGCAAACAACGCCGCGTTGTCTCTGGTTGACAATGCAGATGCGCGAGAACAGATCAAACGCAATGACGGGCTTGTATTCGAGAAAATGCAAGACGCTTTTCGCAACCTTGTAGAGCCTTACAGGGTTTCGAAAATAGAAAGAGCGGTGAAAGCCAGCGCTAAGCACGCACTCTCCGAAGGAATCACGACGTGTATCGATGCCGGAATCGGACGCGGCCTGTGCTCGCAATCCGAAATTGATGCGCGAGCCTACATCAACCTCGAGGAAAGAGACGAACTCGGAATCCGGGTTCAGCTCATGCCCTGCGTTGACTACCTACATTCGGTGAAAGCTCATAGTGACGACCACGCAGTCTCGGTCCTAGACCTCGGTCTTCTTCAAGGATTCGGCGGTGATCACTTGTGGTTAGGGCCATCCAAGATGTGGTTCGACGGCGGGATGATGGCACGCAGCGCAGCATTCACCCAACCCTACGAAGGGACCGACACATGCGGTGACCTCGCTGAAGATGAAGGTGCTTTGACACAGCGTTTGATCGACGCGCACCGTTCCGGATGGGATATTGCCGCACATGCCATCGGCGACCGAGCAATCGATAGCGCGCTGAGCGCCTTCGAAGAGGCCCAACGAATTTCTCCTGATCCAAACCGCCGACACCGCATAGAACACGGTGCGGTGATCAGACCTGACCACATCGACCGTCTACGCAAGCTTTCCATCGCTATCGGTACCCAACCATGCTTCATCACATACTCCGGCGATGACTTTCAACAGATCATGGGCAAAACACGAGGCCGTCAACTTTATCGAGGAAAGTCACTTATCGAGGCTGGGATCAGGCTGGTCGGATCAACCGATAGGCCACTGCCTGGCACGCCACTTCGCGGAATTCAAACTATGATGGACCGGAAATCAGCTTCCGGAAACCACGTTGCACCCGACGAAGCGCTAAACATAACAGACGCGCTTAAGGCATACACGATAAACGGTGCCTGGGCAGCGCGCCGAGAAGACCAAATCGGATCTTTGGCCGCTGGAAAATACGCAGATATGACCGTGCTCAGTAACAATATTCTCGAAGCAAGCGCCGAAGAAGTCGGAGAAACAGAGGTGATAGCCACCTTCGTGGAGGGCGAACGCCGATGTTGAGCAGGACCGCGAAACAGTTTTCCGCAAAACGCGCTCCAGAGAGTTTCCGTGCCAGACGCTTTCGCGGCCAAACCGGTCGTTAATTACCTGGACCTACCGCAATCGCCGGTGTCGGCTTTTTTCCGGCGAACAGTATGTCCGCGTAGCGTTCATCTTCCAACTGCGTTGGCGTGAAGAGCGTCCTGGTAGCGCTGGTGCGCGGAGCTGGTCATGATTGTCTGTATGCCTGAAGTAGTGAATTCGAGTACCCATGAAGTCGCGAGAAGGCACACCAACTCTTTGGACTACCGCTGCCATCCGGCACTACGCTCCATGCGCGTTCGAAGGTCATCGCGAAGGCGGAAACACCTAATGAATGAGAAGATAGGTGCTAATCGCTCTCGCCACGCCTCACTGGCATGTCGAGTATGCCCTCTGCGACGGGCATTGGGTCGATTCTTGGAGCCTTAGCCTGGCCGGGCAGGAAACGACTTAATGTCCAGTCAAAAGTTGAGTTGCGCTTGATCCCAACCGGAGACTCACCTGAATCAAAGCGATAGCGCTCGTTACCGACAATGAACGACGAACATTGCGGACGAATCATTTGTCGGGATCGGTTGGCGGTCTAGTGATGCTGCGTTCATTCTCAGTAGCAGCGACGTGCATGAGCTTTTCGAGGATCGCCATGAGGCGCGCCTGGTCGTCGAGGGTGAGCGATTGAAGTAGCTCAGATTCGCGACGGTTCCGCTCAAGAAATACTTGTTGATATGTTGACTCGCCGAGCTCTGTGACCGAATGCACGACTGAGCGGCCATCACGGGGAGAGCGAGTCCTGCTGATCATTCCGTCGGCTATCAGCGTTCGTACAACTGATGACACTGCAGCACGGCTCATACCAGAAAGGTCCGCAATTTTCGACTGCGTGAGCGAGCCGCACACCGTAAGGGTGAGCATGATTCGCTGTCCAGCAGTGGACAGCAGCGAGTTGCGTGAGATGCCATCGGCTCGAGCGTACTCGCCGATGGTTCCTGTCGCACGCCGCATTCGCATTACCAAACGCGAAGCGTCCGCATCGACTCCGGGGAAGTGGTTTGCAAGCTGCCCGTATGCGAAGTGGGTGAACCACCAGTCCGGGAGCACTGCGTCATCGCGTGAGTCCCCAGCGTCGTCGATCCACATGCCGTCACCCTTCTCGGATTCCCCCTGATCGTACATCGGGAGGCAGTCGGCGCCGTTAGGCGGGCTGAAACTGAAATAATCATAACAAAACAAATGCTTGACTAAATAGTCAAAGCCTTGAATACTTTGAATTGTCTTATTAGGGCTGCAAAGGAGAACCCGATGACTTTCAACAGATCAGTGAAGATCGCAGCATTTGCGGCCACGGCCGCACTAGCACTCGCCGGTTGCTCATCCACGGCCGGGAGCGACGAAACCGGCGATGACGTTGCAGGCGGTACCGAAGGACAAGCACTTCCTACAGAGATCCGACAACCAACTGGAGAGTTCGGCGAGTTCAAGGACCTTGTGCCTGAAGAAGAGGATGGCACTTGGATCGCCGCTGGGTCGGGACAAGTCGCGCCTCTTCAGTTTCTACCCGAAGGCGGCGATTCGATCATCGGACTCGTCGCTGATATCACCGCAGAGTACACACACCGGTTGGGACTTGAACTGCAGATCGAGCAAGTCTCGGGCGGGGGCGTCATGCCCGGCGTCGAGTCCGGACGTTACGACGCGGCGTTAGCATCTGGGGACTTTGCAGAACGCCGCGAGACCGCTTCGTTCGTGGACATCCTAAAAGGCGGCACGGCATTGCTCGGCAATGCCCAGGCTCCGAGCGATATTACGGGCGTCGACGACCTGTGCGGGCATTCGCTCGCGGTCACAATCAGCTCGATTCAGCAGACACGGGCCGAAGAAGAGAACGACAAATGCGTTGATGCAGGCGAGGACCCGATCGATGTGCAGCCGTACGATACAGTGCAGGCCGCAGTGCTCGCGGTGCAGTCGCAACAGGCAGAGGTTGCTTGGTCCGACATCTCTCCGATCAACGTTCTCCTTGCCCAGACACCGGGACAGTTCGAGCTCGTCGGTGACCTTATGTGGTATGCCCCGTATGGTGTCGCGATCGCCGCTGATCGACCAGAAATGGCCAAAGCTGTCCACGCATCGCTACAAAGCATGGTCGACGACGGTACATATCAAGAAATTCTCGAACTTTGGGGGAGCGAGAACCTCGCTCTCGACGCCATAGAGATCAACGGGTCGGAGTACTGATGACTAGGGTCACTGACGCTCAACGCCCCACTTTGCCGAGCACCGAACTAACTACTCCGCACATTGGTCGTCGGCGCCTGTCCTGGTGGATCTGGGGCATCGTCGGGGTCATCGTGGTCGCCGGGGCAATAGACTTCATGGTTACCACCCCTGGATGGCAGTGGAACGTTGTCGGGGCATACATCTTCGACCCCGAGATCCTGAGCGGAGTCTTCTATACGATCTGGTTGACCGTGCTGTCGGCGGTATGCGGGCTGATCGCCGGCGGGGTCGTCGCTGTACTGCGAATGTCAGAGAACCCCGCCCTTCGGGCGGCCGGAACCGTTTTCGTTTGGCTTATGCGCGCAATTCCGGCTCTCGTGGTGCTCCTGTTCGTATTCTTCCTCGGTGCCCTCGTGCCTGAGCTAACTCTCGGTATTCCATACACTGACGTCACCCTTATAAGCGTGAAAACGAATGATGTGATCACTAAATTCACCGCAGCGCTCATCGGACTCACCCTCATCCAAGCGGCACACGTTGGCGAAATTTACCGAGGTGGCATTCTCTCGGTCTCAAAGGGTCAGCATGAGGCAGGTGGAGCGATCGGTATGACGCGGGCACAGTCAATGCGCCGAATCATCATGCCGCAGGCTATCCGCGTGATCATCCCACCGTTGAGCAATGAACTCATCACACTGTTCAAGAACACCTCGCTCGTTTCGGTGATCGGCTTTACGGAACTGCTTACCTCGGTCCAGCTCGTGTATGGACGTACATACCAAACTATCCCGATGCTGCTCGTGGCCTGCCTCTGGTACTTGTTTCTCACGAGTATCGCGATGCTCGGTCAAAGCGCACTCGAGAAACACTTTTCGCGAGGTTTCGTACGTCGCAGCAAAGTTCAGTCTTTGGAGGAGCCCGCATGAACGAACCAGTCGTCACGGTACGCGGATTGATTAAGAAATTCCACGATGTTGCAGTGCTGAGAGGTGTCGATCTCACCCTCCGTCGCGGGGAGGTTCTCAGTGTCATCGGCCCGTCCGGCTCGGGCAAATCGACACTTCTGCGCTGCCTCAATCAACTTGAGGAGGTTGACGGCGGCGAGATCCGCCACAACGGAGAACTGCTCGGCATCGAGACGGTAAAGGGCAAGCTTATGCGGTTACGTGAGCGTGACATTGTTCGGCAGCGACGTGCTTTTGGCATGGTGTTCCAGCACTTCAACCTCTTTCCGCACATGACTGCACTCGAAAATGTGTTGGAAGGGCCGACACAGGTGCGGCATATGCCCAAGACTGAGGCTAGTGAGCTCGCCCGCGCGGAACTGGGGCGCGTCGGGCTTGCTTCGCATGCGAATCACTATCCTGCCGAGTTATCAGGAGGACAACAGCAACGCGTAGCAATAGCTCGGGCGCTCGCACTGCGGCCAGAGATCATGCTCTTCGACGAGCCCACCAGCGCACTTGATCCGGAACTGGTGAACGAGGTGCTTGATGTGATCCGTGGCCTGGCAGCTGACGGGATGACGATGGCGATCGTTACGCACGAAATGAATCTTGCACAAGAGATGTCCGACACAGTTGTGGTCATGGATCAGGGCCAGGTCGTCGAAGCTGGCGCCCCGCAGCAAATCTTCCTCGCGCCGCAATCAGAACGAACAGAACGATTCGTCGCAAAACTACACGCAGCCCAACAGAAATAGGAGAAGAACAGCATATGAATACTGCACGACTCGGAACCAGCGAAGTAGAAGTTTCCCGCCTCTCTCTCGGGTCTTGGTACACGTACTCACGACTTAGCTTCGAAGCTGGCACCGAACTTGTCCGCACAGCACTCGACAGAGGCATTACATTCTTCGACGTTGCCTACTACCGGAACTCACCTCACACCGAGATGATCTTCAGCCGCCTCATTCGTGAAACCGGTGTGAAGCGTACTGACTATCAGCTTGCTGAGAAGCTCTGGTACTTCGGATATCCTGAAGAATCGTTGAGCGATCAAACAGATCGAATGCTCCGCCGAATCGACGAAGAGTACGTAGACACCCTTATCATTGAGCATCCGCGCCCCGGAATGAGCGTCGAGAAGCTCGTCGATGAGATCTCGGCAGTTGTGGGCAGCGGACGCGCCCGGAGCTGGGGTGCACTCAACTGGGTACCTGAAGACCTTCTGACCGCGTATGAATATGCGTCGTCGCACGGACTCGCAGGACCCGTGCTCGCGCAGCTGAAGTACTCTCTCGTGCGACGCAACGTCGTCGAGGAACAGTACCGCCAAGTGATTGAGCAGACAGGTATGAGCATTCACGCTTCAGACACGATGGAAGGTGGAATCCTCGCCGGCATTCTCAAGCCCGAGCGACACATTGGTATCGACGTTGGCGGCATACGGGAACAGATAAAGAACATGGTGCCAAAGATCGCCGAAGCAGCGCGCAAGCTCGACATCACCCCAGCACAATTTTCGCTTGCGTGGTGCCTCACAAACCCACAGGTGGCATCAGTCTTGTTTGGGGCGACGCGCCCGGAACGACTGCGCGAGAATCTTGAAGCCATGCAAATCGCCGAGGACCACGGCGACCAGATTCGTGCAGTATCGGAAGGGCTGGGCATTGATGCTCACGCACTCGACGCACCGTACAAGCACGACAAAGCGCTCATCGGAGATTACGTTGCTTAGTCGCCCTGCTGTGTAGGTGCTCACATCCACCGTGACGCGGAGCTGGGGTCGCTGGTGCGGCCCCAGCTTCACGAATCGCGCAGAAGTCTGCTTTTGTGTCTAGAAGAGCAAACGGGGCGCGAATCGTTTCGCAGACGGTCGCGCTCGTGCCTGCCCGGCGGCATAGGAGACTGAGGCATTAGCCATTAGTGCCGACCGAGATTTCACGGGCATTTGCCGTGGCAAGCACTGGCCGCGCTGAACCGCTTATGGCGCGAGTGGGCTCGTAACGTCGTTGACTACTTCAACGTGCGCTTGTCATGGCCTGTTGGATAACGGTCGAGCTGGAGCGCGAACTGCAACTGTTCTGAGCAGGGATTGCCCCGACCAGAGAGAGCCATTGGCGATGCGGTGCCTAGCTTGCAGGCATCAAGCAACGAACCGTTGATACTTACTCCTATCGGTACTTTCCCCGCCGCCACTTCGGAACCAGCTTTCAGTACATTTACTCGTTTGGAGGGCGTCAGGGCGGATGCTTCGCCTGCATCGCCTGATACAGCGGCGCTGTCGACGCCACTGCTTAGCCAGAATCCACCGAGCGGCTTTGGTGGGGGCGTGTGATTTTGGCTCGAGGGTGGTGAGCGTTTTCGGGCTGTGGTGAATCGCCCCGGGGCTCTGGAACCCGGAGCGACGGTACCTCTGTGGCTGAACTTCTCGACAGCCGAAAATCCACCTAGTTCTCCCGTGCATGTCGTGCCTCGGGCCGCCATCACGAGTGTGCTCGAAGGCGACCGCTATACAGACAATAACTCTCAGCAGGGAACGCCGTCGTACTGGGTCAAACACACATGATGCAGATGCATTGAATCGTCCCCTGGCGATGGACTACTCCGTGGGCCGACCCGTCTATGCGGGGTCGGCCCACGACTGCTCCTGCGCACGCGGCCGACGTATCGACGCGATGGTGCGGTCGATGCTGTTCTTAGACGTGTGAGACGAAGGCCGGACGCTTGGGCCGCGGGTCGCGGCCTCCGAACGCCGCAACACGGTCCCACACCCAGTCGGCCAGGCTGTCGGCAATCACGACGTCTTCCTCGCCTCGTGAGCGTCGGACGAGCCGGCCGTAGGCGACAATCGCAAGATACGCACCGCGGTCGTCCGTCATGACCTGATCCCACATCTCGTCCTCCGGCCACTCCGGAAAAGCCGCAAGGTCAGCGTCAATCGCGGCGTCGAGCTCGTTCAGCTCGCCTGCAGTCATAAACCGGAAAGGCTCGTCGAGACCCCACACCGCACCGGTTCCGGGAGCCTGCCCGTCATGCCACCGCGTGATGGTCCGAAGCGGGCGGGTCAGGTTCGCGGTTTCATCCGGGTCGGCCGGTTCGCGGAGCGTCTCGCGCACAGCATCCGGAGTCACCCTGTCGAGAGCGACGAGAGCGGACTCGAGGTCGAGGCCGCGCTCCAAGTCGTTCTGCTGCCGCCACGCCGACTCGATGAGTCCGGCTGCCCGCACCTTCTCAGGAGGCAGCTCGTTCTCATGCACGATCGTACGGAACTTGCGGGTCAAGCCGAGCAGAGTCTGCATCAGCTCGTTCTGCGGGTCTTCACGGAGCAACCGCCGAGCAAGATCTTCGGCATCGTCAAAGCGATACTGAAGCAGGTACGACCAGCCGAGCATCTCGGCCGCCCACACGTTCGCGGGATCAGCTTCCATCGCCGCCTGCGCAATTGGAATCTGCCGCTCTGGCGGAGCAAAACCCTCGGCAAGACGCGTGATCTGCGCCGCGAGCGCCGTTCCCAGCATGTCGGGCATCGTCCGGCCGCACATGGCGACAGCGTCGTCCATGAGGCCCCAGCCGGCCTCGAAGTCGCCGCAGACAGCCATCGCGTGGCCGAGCTGCATGTGGTTGAACCAGAGCTCAGGGTCCTCTTCGACGGCGAGGATCGCGAGTTCGAGCGCCCGGGCCTGGTTTCGCGCGCTGAGCTCGAGGTCGCGCAGCGCGGCAGCGGCGTTCGCGAAGTACTGGTCACGCCGCCCCATCACCTCTTCGTATTTCTCGCGGGCATCGTCGACACGGCGCAGGGCGCTGTAGTGGTCGGCGAGGAGGATCACCATGCCGGTACGCCAGGGCTGATCAGCGAGCACCCGGTACGCGAGCTCTTCGATCTTCGGGTTCGTCGGCTGCGCCTCGAACAGGTCCCATGCGAGCTCGCGGTCGCGGTCGATGTATGTCGTCTCGTTGTTCATCGCATCCCCCGCGCGACTCGATAGGCCCGTAGTTGGTCAAATGTGCCGTCGTCGACACCGTACTCAAGCACCGGTGCGACCTGATCGAACCAGGTCGTCGTCGACGGTGTGATGGTTTTCGCGATCGTCGTCAGACTCTCCGTCGTGACGGGCACGAGGTTCCCTGTACTCATCGACTCGCTCATCGCCTTCTGCAGAGCAGTCGTTGTCAAATGAGCCAGATCCGCACCCGAGAACCCATCCGTCGCTGCCGCCACCTCGACAGCGTCGACGTCGTCGGCCGGCTTACCCTCGAGCGCCATCTGAATCATGGCGGCGCGCGCCACAGCATCCGGTGGGAGCACCAACACAGTCTTGTCGATGCGCCCGGGGCGACGTAAAGCCCCGTCGATGTCCCACGGCCGGTTCGTCGCGGCGAGGAAGTACACGCCGTCGTTGGTGCTGCGCACTCCGTCAAGCTCTTCGAGCAGCTGTGTGAGGATCGAGCGCATGGCCTGTGAACTGCCGCCGCCCGACGAACGGCGCCCGCCGAGGGCGTCGAACTCGTCGAAGAAGATCACGCATGGCGAACTGGCGCGAGCGTCGCGGAACACGCTCTGAATTGCGCGTTCGCTCTCGCCGAGCCATTTGCTGAGCAGGTCGGCGAGAGTCACATGGATGAAGCTCGCCCCCAGATCGCCGGCGATCGCGCGAGCGATGAAGGTCTTGCCGCAGCCGGGAGGGCCGTACATGAGGAGGGATCCGCCCGGGGTCTGCCCGAATGCCGCCGCCATCTCGGGGTTGCGCAGCGGGGCGAGGAATGTCTGGTCGAGGTGCTGCTTGACATCAGCGAGCCCGGCGACATCGTTGAGCGTCACTCGTGGGCGTTCAGCTCCCCATACGGAACCCGCGGTGGAACGCTCCCGTTCAAATCGAATGGAGTGCGTGGCTTCTGACAGCTCGGATTCTGAGTATCTCGAGTTCGAGTGCTCGGAATCCGCCTGCTCGGACTCGGCTTCGGACTGCTCGGGCGTCGAAAGTGTCGATGGCGACGATTGTGGTGCGGCCTGCGGCGGTTTTTCCGCTGGGGTGGCCGACGGGCCACGCAGGCGGGCAGCCATCGTGCGCGCCCGCAGCAGCCCCACCTTCTGGGCATCGCCGCCGCGTGCGGCGAACTCATCGACTTCTTCAGCGGCGCGATCTGGGTCTTCCGACAGCAAGAGAGTGATGAAGTCCTCGCGCAACGCGAGGTTGTCAGGGTCTGCGTCGACCGCGAGAGCGATCACGTCAATGAAGTTTTCGTCAGTCATCGGCGTTATTCTTCCACACCGTCACGAACGGAGGATGGCGCGGAGGGCCCGGGCAGCGGGGTCCGGGTGACACTCGGTTGTTCCTCGTTGACACGGGGACGTCGCCGCCAGTGGGCACCAGGGCGTTACCGCAGTCGGGACGTACGCGCTCAGCTGAGAATCTCTCAGCAGGAAGCCCATATGCTGTCTGAGGGTGCCATAGCACATGGACAAGAGGAGAGCGGTGGGAAGCCGAGCCGTGACGAAGCCGTTGTATAAACGGGCTGTTCTGTGGGTTCCTCTCATCAGCGTGCTCGTCTTGGCGCTCGTTGCCATCGCGATCTGCGGTCTCCTCGTTGTGAAACAGGCGCTCGCCGTGCGCGACAGCCTCAACAAAGCGCTGCCTCTGGTCTCGACGATCCAAGAACACGTGACCTCGGGCGACATCGAAGCCGCCAAGAGTTCCGTGGCCGACCTCGAGAAGTACACCCAGCAGGCCCGCAGCGACACCGGCGGCTTCCTGTGGGACATCGGCGAAAGCGTGCCCGTGCTCGGAAACAGCCTCGTGGCCGTGCGCACCACGGCAGAGGTCGCGGACGCTCTCGCAACGAAGGTCGTCAAGCCGCTCTCGCAGTTCTCGCTCGATGACCTCAAGCCGGTCGACGGCAGGATCGACGTTGACCAGATCTCTGCGCTCGGCGACACGGTGACGGGCGCACTGGAGACCACGACAGCATCCCAAAAACGCCTCGACTCTCTCGACCGGGACGGCCTTGTCGACCAGATCACCTCCGCCATGGACAAGATTGAGCCCAAGCTGAACGAGGTCGCCGACCTGCTGGGTGCCGCGAAGCAGGCGACGGACGTGCTGCCCGCCGCGCTCGGTGCCGACGGCCCGCGCAACTACCTCATGCTCTTCCAAAACAACGCAGAGTCGCGGGGGACCGGTGGCAACCCAGCATCCATTCTTCTTGTCAACGTCACAGACGGCGCCATCACGATCGCCGACCAGGCATCGAGCCGCGACTTCTCGAACGGTGGCCCCGAGCTCATCACCGACATCGATGACGAGACGCTGAAGCTCTACGGTGACAAGATCGGTCGCTACATGATGGACATGACGCTGACGCCGAACTTCCCGACCACCGCCGATATCGCGACCGCGTGGTGGGGTACGTACAGCGACACCCCGATCGACGGTGTCGTGTCGCTCGACCCCGTCGCCCTGAGCTATCTGCTGAAGGCCACGGGGCCCATCGAGCTCGAGACCGGTGACACACTCACGCCCGACAACGCGGTATCGCTGCTGTTGAACGAAACCTACTTTCGCTACGAAGACCCGGACGTGCAGGACCTGTTCTTCGCCGCCGCGGCAGGGTCGATCTTCGACGCACTGACGCAGGGCGACCTCGACATCAAGGAGCTCATCAGCCAGCTCACGATCGTGATCGATCAGGGCCGCCTGCTCTACTCAAGCTCTGACGAGGCCGAGAACGCGCTGTTCGCTGACACGCGCGTGGCCGGGACGCTGCCCGAGAGCAACGACGAGACGAACGTCGCCGGTGTGTACATCAACGACACCACGGGTTCGAAGATGGACTATTACATGGACGTTGCCATCGGCGCCGAGCAGTCGTGCGCGGCCGATGCCACGTCGACCGCGACGACGGTGACCCTGTCGAATGTGCTCGACCCCGCGAAGGCAGACGACCTGCCCGGGTACATTCAAGGCCCCTACTACGACCACGGCCGCATCGCCACTGACGTTGTGCTGTATGCGCCCGTCGGGCAGACGATCACCGATGTCATGGTGAACGGAAAGTCGAAGAAGCCGAACTACCAGGGCGAGCATTTGGGTCGTAACGTGGCGAAGATCTCGGTCACGACAGACCCCGGCCAGCAGACGGTGATCAGCTACACACTGTCAGGCAAGACGGATGCTGACGCCGCACCACTCGAATTCTGGCACACGCCCATGGTGCGGGAGACCCCGGTTGAGGTTGCCCGCTGCAAGTAGCGGGCGCGGGCACGGAGCGCTGACGCCGCCTCATCAGTCCTGGTCGGCAGCCTCAGCGACCGGCGACGGAGACTTTCTGCCGACGAAGTGATCCATCGTGCTGTTGACGCCAAAGAAGTTCATCAACGCATCGAACGCCGGAACCGGCAGGATGCGCGCCGGATTGACGAGCTTCGTGAAGCGCGGCATCAGCAGTTCCGTCCGGCCACCCTCAATGCCGTCGAGAATGCGCCGCACCACGTACTCGGGCGTCATGATCGGCAGGATGCGCGGAAAGCGCGTCTGCACCCCCGCGAACATGCCGGTGTCAATGTAATACGGGCACGCCACCATCGACCGCACGGGACTGCCGAGAGTGCGCAGCTCGGCCTTGAGCGACTCGGCAAAGCCCCGCGCGGCGAACTTGCTCGCCGCGTAGTCAGTCTGCTTCGCCACGCCCACGAGCGACGCCGCACTCGACACCGTGACAACCGTGCCGCGTTGTCGCTCGATCATGCCGGGGAGGAACGCCCGCGTCACCCAGAACAGCGCGAGCGTATTGACATCGAACGTGCGCTTGATGGCGTCGTCCGTCGCGTCAAGAAGATGCTGACCGGTCACGATGCCCGCATTGTTGACGAGCACGTCGACCGGTGGGGTCGAGGATGCTGCCGCGGCGACAGCATCCGTGTTTGAGACATCGACCGCCGCCCACTGTGCCTCGCCGCCTTTCGCCACGATCTCGGTGCAGACCGCCTCGGCGGCGCCCGCTGCGAGATCCCAGATGACAACGTGTGCCCCGCGCTCGGCCGCGCCGAGGGCCATGAGCCGGCCGATGCCGCTTCCGGCGCCGGTTATGAGAACGGTTGCGCCTCGAAAGGAGGTGGTCATCGTCGACCCTTTCTGTCTGCCTGCTTGTGTACGCCTCGGTCTGTTCGTTGCGATCTGCGCATCGTCACGTGATCGCGTCGGCGTGGTGGCCAGTGAGACGAATATAGGTGCGCGGAGTGGCACGGGCAACTGACCTGTGCGGGGGAGTGAACGTCGTGCCGCCGCCGGGCGCATCGGGAGTGATGTTTCCGACAAACGCGGAGCGTCCGGTCGCGTTTTCGTGCTTTCACGATCCTGTCATATGATGGATTCATCAAATCATGAAGGATGCTGGTGAGAATAGTGGATTCAGGGTGGGACGCACAGAAACCGCTGTACGAGGTGAAGGCGAACCTCTTCAAGGGGCTGTCGCACCCGGTTCGCGTGCGCGTTCTCGAGCTGCTGTGTGCCCAGCAGGAGATGTCGGTGTCTGAACTGCTGGCAGACACGGGGCTGGAGGCCTCGCATCTGTCGCAGCACCTCTCGGTCTTGCGTCGGCACCACCTCGTGGTTGCGGAGCGGCGCGGCAGTCTGGTGTTCTACCGGATCGCCTTTCCGCAGGTCGCCGACTTTCTCCGCGTTGCCCGCGAGCTGCTGACGGAGGTGCTGCGCCAGAACCAGCAGCAGCTGATGTCGTCGGTCGAACTGACGGACGCTCCCGCAGCTCACTCACAATGAGCAGGCTCGCACACGCAGCCCGGTCGCTGCGTGCCCTGTTGCCTCGGGCCAGCGACTACCGGGAAGTTCCGCGATCGTGGCGGCGCGACCTGTTGGCCGGTGTCACGGTCGGGATCGTCGCTCTTCCGCTGGCCCTCGCCTTCGGCGTGAGCTCCGGCGCGGGTGCCGAGAGCGGCTTGATCACCGCGATCATCGCGGGTGTCGTCGCCGCGGTCTTCGGCGGATCGAACGTGCAGGTGTCCGGGCCCACCGGTGCTATGGTCGTCGTGCTGGGGCCCGTCATCGCCACCCACGGCGTCGAAGCGCTCGCGTTCGTCTGCCTCCTCGCCGGGCTGATCGTGCTCGCCGCCGGAGCGCTCAGGCTCGGCGGTGCCGTCGCGTTCATCCCGTGGCCGGTCATCGAAGGTTTCACTCTCGGCATCGCCGTCATCATCTTTCTGCAGCAGGTTCCCGCCGCTCTGGGCGCGGCGCCCGGCCCGAGCACCAACGCCTTCATCGCCGCCGTCGAATCCGCCGGGGACATTGACCCGGCGACGGTGTGGTGGCCCCTGATCATCGCGGCACTTGTCGCGGCGATCATGATCGTCACGCCGAAGATCCATCGGGCGCTTCCCGGTTCGATCATCGCGATCATCATTGTGACCGTCGGCGCTGCCGTCTTCCAGCTTCCGGTCGCCACGATCGGCGAGCTCCCGGCGTCGCTTCCGGCCCCGACGCTGCCCGTCTGGGACAGCGCGATGGTTCTCGCGCTCGTCGGGCCGGCGTTCACCGTTGCGGCGCTCGCCGCGATCGAGTCTCTACTGGCTGCTCGCGTGGCAGCATCCATTTCGGACACCGGTCCGTACAACGCCGATCGCGAGCTGGTCGGTCAAGGGCTCGCCTCTCTCGCCTCGGGGCTCTTCGGTGGCATGCCGGCGACCGGGGCGATCGCGCGCACGGCCGTCAGCATCCGTTCTGGGGCCAAGACGCGACTGGCGTCGATCGTGCATACGCTCGTTCTGCTGCTGGTGGTCTACGTGGCCAGCGCCGTCGTGTCGACGATTCCGCTCGCCGCGCTCTCGGGCGTTCTGATGGTGACGGCGGTGCGGATGATCTCGTTCACGACGGTGCGCACGATCCTCGGCTCCACCCGCTCTGACGCACTCGTCTTCACCCTTACGGCGCTCGTGACCGTGAGCGTCGATCTGATCTACGCGGTCGGAGTCGGCATTCTGGCCGCGGCCTTCTTCACGCTGCGGCGTCTGGCAAAGTCGGCACGAGTCCATCGTGAAGAGCTGCCGGCTCCGGGCGAGAGCGACGATGAGAGCATCGCGCTGTTTCGGCTCGAGGGCGCCCTGTTCTTCGGCGCCGCCGAGCGCGCGCTCGCTCAGGTGAATGGCGTGCACGGCCCCTCGGTGGTCATCCTGCGGCTCTCACAGCTGCAGGTGCTCGATGCCACGGGCGCCCAGGTGCTCACCGAGCTGGTTCACACGCTCGAGCGCCGCGGAATCACTGTGCTCATCAAGGGCATCCCGCCTGAACATCGTGAGCTCGCGATTCGCGTGGGGGTTGTGGCCTCGCTGCGGCACCGCAATCACCTGTTCAGCGATCTGAACAGTGCGGTCGACCACGCCCGCAGCCATGTGCGTCGCAGTCGGGATGCTGTCCGCCGCTGATCCGAGCATCGGCGTCGAGGTGCCAAGAGACGGTGTGTTCTCGCGGGTCGGGGCGTCGCGTTCTGGTGCGCCCGACCGCCGGGTACCGCGGCGCAGGAGGGGTGTGTTCTGCCGAGGTCCGGAGCACATGCCCAGTCGCCTTAGAATGGAAGCCATGACGTCTTCCCAGCCGGTCGATGTCGCCCTCATCGGGGGCGGCATCATGAGCGCCACACTTGCGTCCCTGATTTCACAGCTTGAGCCCACCTGGAAGATCGAGATCTTCGAGCGGCTCGGCGACGTGGCCCAGGAGTCGTCGAACCCCTGGAACAACGCGGGCACCGGGCACTCGGCGCTGTGCGAGCTCAACTACATGCCGCAGGCGAAAGACGGCTCGATCGACGCCGCGAAGGCCGTCGGCATCAACGAGCAGTTTCAGGTGAGCCGTCAGTACTGGAGCCACCTCGTCGAGAAGGGGCTCATCACCGACCCCAACACGTTCATCAATGCCACGCCGCACATGACGTTCGTGCGGGGCGAGAAGAGCGTCGAGTACCTCAAGCGGCGTTGCGAGCTGCTGAAGAAGCAGCCGCTGTTCGAGGGCATCGAGTTCTCTGACGACCCGAAGGTCATCAACAAGTGGGCGCCGCTGCTCATGAAGAAGCGGCTCAAAGAAGACCAGCCATTCGCCGCCACCTGGCAGCCGGCGGGCACAGACGTCGACTTCGGGTCGCTGACGCATCAGCTGTTCGATGCGGCGACAGCATCCGGTGCCAACCTCAATCTCAACACCGAGGTGAAGTCGCTGAAGAAGCAGAAAGACGGCACCTGGCTGGTGAAATACAAGCATCGCGTCGGCAGCACGCCAGGGCAGATGCGAGCGCGCTTCGTCTTCGTCGGCGCGGGCGGCTGGGCGCTCAAGCTGCTGCAGAAGTCGGGCATTCCAGAGATCAAGGGCTACGGCGTCTTCCCGATCTCGGGCCAGTTCTTGCGCACCGACAACCAGAAGATCGTCGAGCAGCACAAGGCGAAGGTGTACAGTCAGGCCGCGGTCGGTGCTCCGCCGATGTCGGTGCCGCACCTCGACGCCCGCATGGTCGACGGCACGCCCAGCCTGCTGTTCGGGCCGTACGCCGGATTCAGCCCCAAGTTCTTGAAGAACGGGCACATTTGGGATCTCGTCACGCAGGTGCGCCCGCACAACCTCATCCCGATGCTGGCTGTGGCGAAAGACAACCCCGACCTCATCAAGTACCTGCTCGGTGAGCTCATGGCCAGCAAGAGCAAGCGGTTCGAGTCGCTCACGGAGTTCATGCCGACCGCGAAGCAGAAGGATTGGTACCTCATCACGGCCGGTCAGCGCGCGCAGGTGATGAAGAAGGATGCCGACAAGGGCGGCGTTCTGCAGTTCGGCACCGAGGTCATCGCGAGTGCCGACGGGTCGATCTCGGGTCTGCTCGGGGCGTCCCCGGGGGCATCGACGGCGGTGCCGATCATGCTGAACATCCTCAAGCGCTGCTTCCCGGCGAAGGCCGACGAATGGGAGCCCGCGCTGCGTGAGATGATCCCCACCTACGGCACCACGCTCAACGAAGTCGCGGAGCGCGCAGACGAGGTGCTGAGCGAGACGTCAGAGGCGCTCAACATCGGCCGCTGAAGTCACGACCGCAGGTACGCGAGCGTCGCCAGTACGCGGCGGTGCCCCGTGTCGTCGGGCGCGAGGTCGAGCTTCGAGAAGATGTTGCCGATGTGCTTGCCGACAGCCGCTTCAGAGACCACGAGCTGTTCTGAGATGGCGGCGTTTCCCATGCCCTGCGCCACAAGGCTCAGCACCTCTCGCTCACGCGGAGTGAGCCGCTGCACCGGGTCGTCGGCGTGCCGGCGGCTCACGAGCTGCGCGATCACTTCCGGGTCCATCGCCGTGCCGCCCTCAACGACGCGACGCAGAGCGCCAACGAACTCGCCGACATCGCCGACGCGTTCCTTCAGCAGATACCCGACGCCTGACGCTCCCTCACCGAGAAGTTTTGCCGCGTAGCTGTCCTCGACATACGCGGAAAGCACGAGCACGGGAAAGCCCGGTCGCCGCTCCCGCATCTCGAGCGCTGCCCTCAGCCCTTCATTCGTGAACGTCGGCGGCATCCGCACATCGAGCACCGCGCCGTCGACCTCCTGCGCGTCAAACGCGGCCAGCACATCGTCGGCGTTGTCCGCGGCGGCAGCGACCTCGATCCCCTCGCCCTCGAGAAGCATCGTCAGTCCGGCCCGCAGCAGGGCATCGTCTTCGGCAATCAGAATCCGCACGGCAACTCGACTTTCATCTCGGTGGGCCCTCCAACCGGGCTCGACATCGTGAGCGTACCTCCGAGCGACTCGGCGCGACGCGCGACGCCCGCCAGCCCGGAACCCGTTCCTCCGACGATGGCACCGCCGCGCCCATCATCGTGCACGCGCACGACAAGGATGTCTTCCGGCGACCCGGATTGCGTGCTCAGCGTGACCGCAACGTGCGAGGCTTCGGCATACTTCGCCGCGTTCGTGAGTGCTTCGGCAAGCACGAAGTACGCGGCCGATTCCACCGCGGCCGGGGCGCGGCGCAGCTCCGCCACATCCAGCGACGTCGGCACGCTCATGCGACTGGTGAGCGTCGATGCGGCTCCCGCCAGCCCTTGCTCGTCGAGGATCGGCGGATAGATATCGTGCACCATCTCCCGCAGACCGGTGAGAGCATCGGATGCTGCCGCCTGCGCCCGCTCCAAATGGGCGGCGGCTGTTTCCGGGTCATCCGTCATCGTCCGCTGTGCCAACCCGATCATCATCACGACGCCGACGAGCCTGTTCTGTGCGCCGTCGTGCAGCTCGCGCTCAATGCGCCGCAGTTCACTCGCGTGGGCGTCGAGTGCGGCGGCCCGGCTGCGCGACAGCGACTCGATGCGCTGCTCCATTTCGGGCACGCGGTCGGGCCAGAGAAGTGACAGCGTACTGCTCGCGGTTCGTCGCCCGAGCCCCGGCAGAATGACCCAGCCGAGAACCCCGGCGACGATACCGATCGCAAGCGACGCGAGTGCCAGCGGCCAGCTCGTGATGGGGAACATGGCGATCGCGGGGTCGTCGAGTGGGGCCGCCCACCAGTACACGATCGCGAGCGAGCTGTTGATGGCGACGAGTGGCAGGCCGATGCCGAGGGCGACGATGATCGGCATCAGGAACAGGTGCGCGAGCAGCCACGTGGCGTTGCGCTGAAACTCCGGGGTCGTAACCAGGGCCATGCGATCGCGGAACGTCAGGTCGCGGTGCACCGGAGGTTGATGTTCGGGCGCTCGCGTTCGGGCGAATCCGGCGGCGCGAGTGCGGCCGCCGTTCGCGAGAGAGTCGAGCCATTCCACGAGGGTGGGCACCGCGTACCAGCCGATGCCGAACAGCAGAAACGGCGCGACGGCGAGTACTGCACACGCGTAGAAGAGGCCGACAAGCCACCAGCCGGCTTCGATGCCGATGAATGCGAAGGCGCGCCAACGTGGCCGAAAGGCGGTGGCGGATGCTGTGGGCATACCCCCATCTTCGCTGACTGGCGCTCTGCTGTCGGTAGTGCTGGCCCCACCATCAAGTCTCTGGTCAGCACCCGTGTGCACGTGGCGGCGGATTCGTAGCGTCGGAGTATGACCTTACAGACCCCATCAATCAGCCCCACAATCGGTTCCGCCACACCGCCACCGCCCGCCGTTCACCTTGAGAACGTCGTCAAGACATACGGCAGCGGAACAGCATCCGTCACCGCCCTCGCCGGCGTCTCGCTGCAGATCCCCACCGCCTCATTCACTGCCATCATGGGCCCGTCCGGCTCGGGCAAGAGCACACTCATGCACCTCGCCGCCGGGCTCGACGTGCCGACGTCGGGATCCGTCGCGCTCGGCAGCATCCGGATCTCTGGACTGCCCGAACGCCAGCTCACGCGTTTTCGCCGCGACCACATCGGCTTCGTGTTCCAGTCGTACAACCTGCTGCCGCAGCTCTCGATCGCACAGAACATCACACTTCCGCTGCTGCTGGGACAGCATCCGGTCAATTCAGCCTGGTTCGACCACGTTGTGCAGTCCGTCGGCATCGCCGACCTCGTCGAGCGCCGGCCCCAGCAGCTCTCTGGAGGGCAGCAGCAGCGCGCCGCCATCGCACGCGCGCTGGTCACCCGCCCCGCCGCCGTGTTCGCCGACGAGCCGACCGGTGCCCTCGACTCGCGCTCTGCCCGCCAGGTGCTCGGTCAGCTTCGGCACGCAGCCACCGACCTACAGCAGACCGTCGTGATGGTGACGCACGACCCGGTCGCCGCCTCATACGCCGACCGCGTCGTCTTCCTGTCAGACGGGCAGCTTGCCGGGCACATCGATGATCCTGACATTGCACGCATCACCGCGCACATGGCGCAGTTGGGGGAGTGACCATGTGGACTCTTGCTCGCGCTTCCATCGCGCACCACCGCCGCAGCTTCGCCGGCGTCATCGTCGCCGTGCTTCTTGCCTCCGCCCTCAGCACAGCACTCGGCGTTCTCGTCGAGTCTGGACTCCGCGGCGGCGTCCCCGTTGAACGCCTCGCCGGGGCAGACGTCGTCGTCGGTGCCCCGCAGTCCAAGCCAGTTCCCGAAGACGTTCCCGTTCCGTTCTCCGAACGCGCCCTGCTCGACGACGACACGGTCGACGCCGTTGCCGCGGTGCCGGGCGTGAATCGCGCCATCGCCGATGTCGAGGTCCCCCTGACCGCTGGTGACGGCATAAAGATCAGCGCTCACCCGTGGGCAGCGGCTGCTCTCACCCCCTCCGCGCTCACGGCGGGCGAGAGCCCCGCGGCTGCAGACCAGGTCGTCGTCGACTCCTCGCTCGGCGCCGAACCGGGCGATCGCATCGAGCTCGCCCACGGGGGAGTGCCCGCCACCTACACCGTCAGCGGCATCGTCGACCTCATCGGCAGCGCAGACGCAGCATCCCTCGCTTACCTGAGCCCGCAAGCCATCGGCGCGCTTTGGCCGCACGCGGGCAGCGTCGCTCTGATCGGTGTCATCGCCGACGAGGGAACGGATGCCGCTGCGCTCTCGGCCGCGATCGCCGACCGTGTGCCGGGCGTCGTCACGTACGTGGGTGCAGCCCGCGGCGACGTCGAGTCGCTCGCCGGCGTCAACGCACGCACGAACCTCATTGCGCTGAGCGGATCGCTGGCCGGGGTGGCGCTCATCATCGCCATGTTCGTGGTCGCCAGCACCCTCTCGCTCTCCATTGCGCAGCGGCGCCGCGACTTCGCCCTCCTGCGCGCGGTCGGCACCAGCCCGCGCCAGCTGCGGGGCATCATCGTCCGCGAGACAGCACTCGTTTCGACGATCGCCGCCGTGATCGGTGCCCTCCCGGGTTATGCCCTCGCGCAGCTGCTCGCCGACCAGTTCGCGGTCGGCGGTGTCATTCCTGCCGACTTCGCCCTCGCGTTCAGCCCGCTGGCCGGCATCGCCGCTGTCGCGCTCACGGTCGGAACAGCAGCGCTCGCCGCGATCGTCAGCGCGCGCGGCCCGTCCAAGGCCCCGCCCATCGAAGCACTCGTGCAGTCACGCATCGAGACGCCGCAGCTCAACCGTGGCCGCGTCATCACGGGGCTCAGTCTCATCATCACGGGGGTTGTCGCCTCGCTGCTGCCCCTGGTGATCCGCGGCGAGGCGGCGCTGGCCGGCCCGGCATCCGCTGCTCTTCTGATCACCGTCGGAGCCGCCCTCATTGGTCCGCGCATCGTCGAATGGTCGCTCACCTTTGCCGGTCCCGTGCTGCGTCGCCTCCGCGTCGCGCCGGGTGTGCTCGCCGATGCGAACGCCCGCAGCTTCACCCGCCGGCTCTCCACCGCGATCATCCCGCTCGCGCTCGGCATCACGCTCGCGATCGTGCAGCTGTTCGTTCCTGCGACGGTGTCGGCCGAAGCCGCCACACAGCACGCCGAGGGCACCACCGCCGACTACATCGTCACCTCTCCTGCGGGCGGCATCGCCCCCGAGCTCGGAACGCAGGTGGCGGCCATCGACGGCGTGGATGCTGTCACACCCGTCATCCGCTCGAACGTCATCGTCGCAACGGGAGACCCCGACAGCGAGTTCTCCATGGTCCAACCGAAGCCGATCCAGGGCATTGACCCGGCAGCATCCGGTAAAACACTCGACCTCGCTGTCACCGACGGATCCCTGGCGAAGCTCGCGGATCCTGACACTGTGGCGTTGGGCAGCAACCAGGCCTTCGAGCTCGGCGCGCACGTGGGCGACTCCGTCGACCTCACCCTCGGCGACGGCACTCCGCTGACCGCCCGGGTCGTCGCCATCTACGACCGCGGCCTCGGATTCGGCGCCGTGACGATCGACGCCGATGCTCTCCGCCCGCACACGACAACGGGTCTGGCGGACCACCTACTGGTTTCCGGCACGGGCGACGCGGTCGCCGGCGAGATCACCGCGCTCGGGCTGAGTCTCACCGACGCCTCAGATCTGGGCGCCGCCGGGGCGGGGGATGCTGCCCAGCAGTCGTGGGCCTCCGTCATCGCACTGCTGGTCATCCTGGGTTTCATCGCGCTCGCCGTGGTGAACACGCTGGTGATGGCCACGACCGAGCGGCGCGACGAGTTCGCGCTGCTGCGCCGCCTCGGTGCGACGCCCGGCCAGGTCACGGTGATGACGTTCCTCGAATCCGGCCTGATCTCCGTTCTCGCGGTCGTGCTTGGCACCGTCATCACGCTGCCGCCGCTTATCGGCATTGCGTTCGGGCTCACGGGGCAGCCGATCCCGGTGTTCCCGCCGATCGTGTACGGGATGCTGGCGGGCAGCACACTCTTGCTCGGGATCCTCTCGATCGTCCTCCCGACCCGGTCGGCGCTTCGCGCCCCGCTAGTCTCCGCCGTGTGAGTCGCAACCTGTGACGGACGCCCGCTACCGGCCCTGCGCCGCGTAGCGGGCTTCCGCGGCGTCCTTCTGCGGCTCCCACCAGTCGCGGTTGCTCTGATACCAGGCGATCGTCGCCGCGAGCCCCTCGGCGAAGTTCGTGTACCGGGGTTCCCAGCTCAGCTCGCTGCGCAGTTTCGTCGAGTCGATCGCGTAGCGCAGGTCGTGTCCGACACGGTCGGTGACGAGGTCGTAGGCATCGGTGGGCTGGCCGAGTTGCCCCAGGATCATCTCGACAACCTCGCGGTTATTCATCTCGCCGTCGGCTCCGATCAGATACGTCTCGCCGATACGACCGTGCTCCAGAATCGTCAGCACGGCCGACGAGTGGTCGTCGGCGTGAATCCAGTCGCGCACGTTGGCTCCGGCACCATAGAGCTTCGGTCGCACACCGGTCAGCACGTTGGTGATCTGCCGCGGAATGAACTTCTCGACATGCTGGTACGGGCCGTAATTGTTCGAGCAGTTGCTGATCGTCGCGTCGACGCCGAACGAACGCACCCACGCGCGCACGAGAAGATCGCTGGCGGCCTTCGTCGACGAGTACGGGCTCGACGGGTTGTACGCCGTCGACTCGGTGAACCGATTCGGGTCGTCGAGGGCGAGGTCGCCATAGACCTCGTCAGTAGAGATGTGGTGAAAGCGCGTGCCGTGTCGGCGAGCAGCCTCCAGCAACGTGTACGTGCCGATGACGTTGCTCTCGAGGAACGGCCGCGGGTCATCGAGCGAGTTGTCGTTGTGGCTCTCGGCTGCGTAGTGCACGACGGCGTCGTGGCCGGCGACGAGATCGTCGACCAGGTCAGCATCCGCAATATCACCCTGGACGAGGGTGAAACGGGATGCGGGTAGGCCTTCGAGTGAGGCAGTGTTCGCCGCGTAGGTGAGCTTGTCGAGTACGGTGACGTGATGAACCGTGTTGTCCAGGACATGATGAACAAAGTTTGAACCGATAAATCCGGCACCGCCGGTGACAAGAATGTGTGACACGAGATCAGCTTACGTCGGTCGCATCGCTCTGAAGGCGTCGACGTTGACGGTCGAACACCCCCGTTAGCACGGCGTCGTGCAGCGCATCGCGCCAGGGCCGCATGGGGTCGAGGCTGATGGTGTTCCATGCTCCATGACCGAGCACCGAGTTTCGCGGTCGAGGTGCGACACGCACAAAGTTCGCGCTGTCCGTGGGAAGGATGCGGTCTGGGTCCAGCCCACATTCATCGTAAACCGCCCGAGCGAATTCAAACCAGGTCGTATCGCCGGCATTAGTGCCGTGGTAAATTCCCGGAGCCGCGTTCTGCTCGAGCAGCTGTCGAATGTGATTGGCGACGTCTCGAGTCCACGTCGGTTGGCCTCGTTGATCGGTGACCACGTCGACGGTCTCCCGCTTTCCGGCGAGCGTCAGCATCGTCGCCGCAAAGTTGGGTCCTGCCTTGCCATACAGCCACGCTGTGCGAACAACGATGCTGCCTTCGGGATACAAATCACGCACAAACCGTTCACCTGCGGCTTTCGACCTGCCATAGCTCGAAAGTGGATGGAGCTCGTCCTCTTCGGAGTACGGCGTAGTGGAGGCTCCGTCGAACACATAGTCGGTAGAGATCTGCACGAGGCGAGCGCCTGAGCTTTTGCACGCCTCGGCGAGAAAACGTGCCCCTTCGGCATTGACTTGGTACGCGACGTCTTCGTTCTCCTCTGCCGCGTCAACGTTGGTGAACGCCGCGGCATTGATCACAACGTCGTGACCGGCGACCGCCTGGCGTACAGCGACAGCATCCGTCACATCGAGCGTATGGCGATCGGCCGAGGTGACATCGTGGTGGGCCAGGCAATCCCGCAGGTCGGTCCCGAGCATGCCATTAGCGCCAGTGATGAGGATCTTCACGTGTATGTACCTCCGACTGGTGTCGCAATGCTGAATTCTCGCCATGTGCAGGCACGTAAGCTGTGTGCGTGGAGATTCGAGAATTGGCTATCCCCGACAGTTATGTAATTGCACCGAAGTCGTTCGAAGACGACCGTGGTGTCTTCCTCGAATGGTACCGCTTCGACAAATTGGAAGAGCGAACTGGTCGATCGTTCGAGGTGAAACAGGCGAATACGTCGGTGTCCGCGAAGGGCACTGTGCGCGGCATCCATTTTGCCGATGTTCCTCCGAGCCAGGCAAAATACGTAACGGTGTCACAAGGGTCGGTCATTGACTTCATCGTCGATATTCGCGTGGGTTCCCCGACGTTTGGCGAGTGGGATTCGGTGCATCTGGACAACGAACGCCGAAACGCCGTATTTCTTTCGGAAGGCCTTGGACACTGCTTCGTTGCGCTCACCGAGGGCGCGACCGTCTCGTATCTGGTGTCAGACACGTACAATCCCGAACGCGAACACGGCATATCGCCGCTCGACCCCGACATTGCCCTCGACCTTCCGTTCGGCCGGGACCAGCTTCGGCTGTCGCCCAAAGACATCAATGCGCCATCGCTCAGCGAAGCGAGACGCGACAATCTTTTACCGACGTGGGATACCGCCACGGCGTTTTATGCACGCGCCACGGAAGGGCAAAGCTGATGCGCGGAATCATTCTTGCGGGAGGATCGGGCACGAGGCTGTGGCCGATCACCCGAGGTATTTCGAAGCAACTGATGCCCATTTACGACAAGCCGATGATCTACTATCCGCTGTCGACGCTGATGATGGCTGGGATCCGCGAGATTCTGATCATCACCGCACCGGAGCATCGGGCCCAGTTCGAATCTCTTCTTGGCGACGGAGCAGCGCTCGGAATCAGCCTGCAGTATGCGGTGCAGCCTTCGCCAGATGGTCTGGCGCAGGCGTTTTTGATTGGTGAAGATTTCATTGAGGATGAAAGCGTTGCCTTGGTGCTTGGTGACAACGTCTTCCATGGCACAGGACTGGGAAGCTCACTGAACGGGCACAACGACATCTCGGGTGCGCTCATCTTCGCCTACCACGTCGCGAACCCCACAGCGTATGGAGTCGTCGAATTCGACGCTGAGAACCGAGCGGTCAGCATCGAAGAGAAGCCCGCGGTGCCCAAGAGCAACTATGCCGTTCCCGGGCTCTATTTTTACGACAGTCGTGTCGTCGACATCGCCCGATCAATCACGCCGAGCGCTCGCGGCGAACTGGAGATCTCGTCGATTAATGAGCACTATCTGAACTCAGGCGAGCTGCAGGTGCAGGTGCTGGAGCGGGGAACAGCATGGCTCGACACCGGAACGATCAACTCGATGATGCAGGCTTCTGAGTACGTCAGAGTGATCGAAGAACGCCAAGGGCACAAGATCGGCTGCATTGAAGAGGTCGCGTGGCGCCAGGAATGGATCACCGACGAGCAACTCTCTGCGCACTCGGCAACGTACGCGAAAAGCGGTTACGGAGCCTACCTATCGCAACTCGAGAGATAGCACGATCGCGATAGGAGCGGCTCTGCTGTTCCCCGCTATGCTGGGCGCGTGACGGGTAAAGACGCGGCGGGCGATGTTGCACAAGCGAATGGGCAACATGGTTTGAATATCGTTCGTCTCGTCATCCCAGACGTCCTTCGTGGCGTCGCAATCGTTGCGATGCTCATCGCTCACGCGAATGTGTTCCTGCCGCATGAGCCGCGTCCGCTCGGCTTTCTCATTGGTAACATCAACGATCTTGCCTCGCCCTTGTTCGCGCTCGTCATGGGCATGGCCGCGCAGATTGTCGCGCGTAATTCAGACAGTCTTGGGCTCACCTACATTCAGCAGGTGATTCGTGGGCTTGTCTTGATCGCGCTTGGAGTTTGGATGGTCACCTGGGGCTCGTGGGTCGCCATCATCCTGTCGCACCTCGGCGTGCTCTTGATCGTCGGCGCTGCCGTCGTCATGCTTCGCTCTCGCTGGGTGGCAGCGATTGCTCTGATCGTCGCTATCGCCAGCGCGCCGATCAACGCCTGGGCCAAGCAGCAAATCTGGGTATATACCAGTGGCGACACCGTCCGCGAACTCTCTTCGTGGCTCGCGACAAGCCCCCACTACCGCCTCACGAATCTTCTCCCCTTCTTCTTGCTCGGTGCTCTACTCCTGCACCACGGGCTGCGCCGTGACAAGCTTCTCTGGAGCATGCTCGCTATCGCACCGGTTGCCTGGCTCGTGCGACCGCTATCCGAGCAGTTTTTCGGGCTCCGCGAATCCGTCTCCGGCGATTACCGAGACACGCTCCATGACGTTGGGCTCGTCTTCCTCGCCTACGTCATCATTGTGCTGCTGGCGACGTTGAAACAGGGCGCAGGAAAGCGTGTCGTCGATGCCGTCTTCGTGCCGCTGCGCGGCTGCGGGCAGGTCGCCCTGAGCCTGTATCTTCTGCACGTCGCCCTCATCGCGGGATTCAACGTGCAATACGGCCGCCCGCCCGACAACAACTACCTCGGCTGGGCGATTATCGTGCCCGTCATGATCGCCGTCGGCTGGGCCTGGTGGCGGTACGTCGGAACCGGACCCGTCGAACGGCTGCTCGGGTTCGTCACGGGCCGTTGCAAGCCGCTCATCCGCCCGCGTGGCGGACGGCTTGGCTCCGTCTAAACTCGTTCTGTGGCCAAACTGTACTTCCGCTACGGAGCAATGAACTCCGGCAAGAGCACGGCGCTTCTGCAAGCAGCGTTCAACTACGAAGAACGCGGTCAGCATGTGCTGCTGTCCAAGCCGGCTGTCGATACCAAGGGCGACCGGCACATTGAAAGCCGACTCGGGGTCACGCGCGAAGTCGACTATCTGATCACGCCGGACGACGACACGTATGCGCAGTTTCAGTCGATCCGCGCTGAGTACATCGAGCGCGCGAACAAAGACGTGAGCTGCCTCCTGCTCGACGAAGCGCAGTTTCTGACCGAAGAACAAGTCGACGGGATGCTGCGAATCGCCCTGCTCGAAGACATCCCGGTCCTCGCCTATGGAATCCGCACAGACTTCCGCACGCGCGCTTTCCCCGGCAGTCGCCGGCTCCTCGAGGTGGCGCACTCGCTCGAAGAGCTGAAGACGATCTGCCGCTGCGGCCGCAAGGCACTGTTCAACGGCCGACGCGTCGGTGACCGCTTCATCTTTGATGGCGACCAGGTGGCAATCGACGGTCAAGCCGTCACCTATGAGTCTCTGTGCGGTACGTGCTACCTGCAGGAATCTGGGGGCGTGCTCGCTTCAGATTCGTGAGTTTTTCATGAGCGAACAGAACTTTATAAAGATGTTCCCCCGAATTGGCCACAAATTTCACTGGAGGGAGTCTGACGTTTTCACGAGGCGATCTTTACAAGGAATTTTCAGGTAGCTGCGCGCATGCAGTCTCATCAGCAACGCGCAAAGGCAAAAGGTGAGGGAACGCAAACAGTTGGAGCATCGAATGTCTTGTGCGAAAACTCTAGGTGCGGTCGAAAGCGCTGCGGCCAAGTCCGCTTGTGCCAAATGCGAAGGTGCTCGAGAAGTCACTGGAAACGGTATGAGGAAGGGAATCATCAGCGCGGGCACTTTTCCGAGCGCCCAGTTCATCTGCTTCAGAGTCGAAGAAGTCAGCCGCAGACTCTGAGCACGCGCAGGTTCGATTTTGGCGTCGCATACGCTCTGCCCTCGGCGCCCATTACGCTCGCGGAAATTCTCGCCTGGAGTTTTTGAGGCTGGAGAGTAAACGATCGTTGATCTGGTTTCGCGCTGTACAAACGCGTTTAGAACTCGACGATCTGTATCTGAGGAAGGCTCACGAACGTTGTTGATGTATTAACACGGGATTTTGGGCGAGGGCATCTACTGCTCGCATTGCCGCTGAGCCTCGTTCTGTCTTTTTCTCGGATGTCGGTGCTGAGGACAGCGGTTGATTTGGCGGCGCACGGCGGCCGGGCGTCGCCGACACATGTGAGGTGACGCAGCGGGCCGTGGACACGCTCTTGGTTGAGGGACTGATCGAGCTTCATCGCGAAGCACCGGTGGATATCGAATCGCCGTGGTGAAGAGTCCACGGCGACTCTGCAGAAACCTCCCGTTACGCTGAGGTCATTATGAAGATCTCAGTCATCGGTTGTGGCTACCTCGGGTCTGTGCACGCCGCCTCGCTTGCCTCGGTCGGACACGACGTGGTGGGAATCGACGTTGACACGGCGAAAGTCAACGCACTCTCTCGGGGGCGATCGCCGATTTTCGAACCTGACCTTCCCGAATCATTGGTGACCGGTATTGACGCGCGCCGACTCAGATTCAGCACCGAGATGGCAGACGCGCGGGAGGCTGAAGTGCATTTCATTGCCGTGGGGACACCGCAGAGCGCCGGGAGCTCGAGTGCGGATATGTCTTTTGTCGACCGTGCGTTCTCTGATGTGCTGCCGCAAGTGACCGAGGGCGACCTCGTTGTCGGCAAGTCGACGGTCCCCGTGGGCACGGCCGAGAGGTTCCGTGAGGCCGTTGAGGCTCGCGGCGCGCATCTTGTGTGGAACCCGGAGTTTCTGCGCGAGGGCTTCGCGGTGAAAGACACGATTGAACCGGACCGCCTCGTCTACGGTGTCACGGATGGCGACGAGTACGCCGTGGAGAAACTGAACGAGGTGTACGCCACGGCGATCGAGGCGGGCAGCCCGGTGATCGTTACCGACTTCGCCACGGCGGAGCTCGTGAAAGTGTCGGCGAACGCATTCCTCGCCACAAAGATCTCGTTCATCAACGCGATGGCGGAGATCGCGGAGGTCACCGGTGCAGACGTCACGAAGCTCGCAGACGCGATCGGATACGACAAGCGGATCGGCCGGAAGTTCTTGAACGCCGGCGTCGGCTTCGGGGGCGGTTGCCTTCCGAAGGACATTCGTGCGTTCACCGCGCGTGCGGAAGAGCTGGGTCGCGGAGAGTCGGTCGCGTTCTTGAAGGAGGTTGACGCGATCAACCTGCGCCGCCGTGAGCGAGTGGTTGAGCTGGTCACCGAGGAGCTGGGTGGCAGCGTCTTCCAGAAGAAGGTCGCCGTTCTCGGGCTCGCGTTCAAACCGAACAGCGACGACGTGAGGGACTCGCCCGCCCTGGATGTCGCTGTGCGGCTGAACGGGCTCGGCGCGAACGTTGTCGCCACAGACCCGCAGGCGATGAAGAACGCGCGACAGCTGCATCCTCAACTCGTGTACGGGTCGACGGAGGAGGCGCTCGCCGATGCGGACGCCGTCGTCGTGGTCACGGAATGGCCGGAGTACAAAGACCTCGACCCCGCGACGGTCCACCGTGTTGTGCGCACTCCGATCGTCGTCGACGCGCGCAATTGCTTGGATGCCGATGCCTGGGCAGACGCCGGGTGGGAATACGCCGGTCTGGGCCGTCAGGTGAAGAACGGTCGCCGGGCGAATTAGGAGTTGTCGGTCTCTGGCTCGGCCATGGCTGTTCGGCTGGGGCGGTCGCCACGGAACACCACGTAGTGGTACAGCAGGAAGCGCAGCGCGACGACGACGCCGATGCTGAAAAGGTTGATGATGTTCACCACAACGGGGCCGGAATCGGGGAACGCCCACAGCCCGGCGCCGACGATGCCGGCGCCCAGCAGCGTGCAGATGCCGTTGACGATGATGAAGAGAGCGACCTCGAGCGCACGGCTGTGCTTGCCGCGGTTCTTGAACGTCCACTCGCGATTGCCGAAGTATGCGTTCACGAGCGCGATCAGCGACGCGAAAATCTTCGCCCAGACACCGTCGACGTGCAGCCCGTAGAAGAGAATGTTGAACGCCGCGATCTCGATCAGGGTCGAGATGGCCCCTATCGTCAAAAATCGGGAGCTCAGCCCAATCAGACGGCGGAGGCGCGAGTGTTGTGTCATGGCTCGACTACGCTACTACTATCCGTACACATTGATTACAAGGGGAGTTCGTGCCGCGCAGACACGTTGCCATCGTCATGCCGGCGTACAACGAAGCAGACGGGCTCGACGGTTTTCTCACCGAGATCGTTTCGTACGTCTCTCCCGTCGTCGAGCGGCTCTCCGTCGTCGTGGTCAATGACCGGTCAACGGACCAGACCGCTGACGTGCTGACACGCTTGGGCAAGGACATGCCGGAATTGATCGGCATCACCTCGGTGCGCAACCAAGGTCACGGCCCCACAGCACTCGCCGCGTACAGAGCAGGGCTCGAGCTGAACCCCGATGTGATTCTGCACGTCGATGGGGACGGTCAGTTTCTCGCCTCAGATTTTCCACGACTGCTTGACGCTCATGAACAGCGCGGCGTCGACGTTCTTCACGGCGTGCGCCATGGCCGTACTGACCCGTGGTATCGAAAAGCGATCACTGCGTTGGTGGGCTTAGCAGTGGCGCTTGTTGTTGGGTCTCGTGTGCCTGACGTGAATACGCCTCTGCGCATTTACCGTCCCGAAGCGCTCCGTTTTCTTCTCGAGCTCGTGCCTCGGGACGCACGCGTTCCCCATGTGCATTTCTCACTGGCAGAGAAGCGCAGCCGGATGCGCGTTGCATACGCCCGCGTCAGGAGCATCCCTCGACGTGGTGATTCTGCGCACGGAACGATGTGGGGGCCGCAACGGTCGACACCGGTTCTGCCGCCCAAACGACTGCGCGCGTTCATCGCAGCCGCCGCGCGTGAGGTCTGGGCCGTGAGTCTGCGCCCCGGTGCGCCGGCCCGGCGCGGGGGAGCGTTCTCGTCATGACCATCAGCAGCTGGCGTCGCGTGATGACAGTTGTGTTCTGGGTCGCTGTCGCCCTCGTCGCAGCCGCACAGCTGTGGATTGTCTTGCAGGGTACCTTCTTCATGCGGCTCTGGGAAGACGAGGCGTTCAACCTCACTGTGCCGATCAACTTGGTGAATGGTCTTGGTTACACCAGCGATGGAACGTTGAGCGGAAGCCAGCTGACGCCGTTCGATCCGCGCATTTCGACCGGACCGGTTGTGCTGTTGCCGATCGCGGCGGTGATCGCGTTGGGCGCGGACCCCGTGATCGGCGGGCGCCTCGTCATTATGGCGTTCTATGCGGCTCTGGTTGTTGGATTGTGGCGTCTCGGAGACCGACTGGGCGGCCGGTGGGCGGCGCTCGCCGTCGTGTGCGTGCCGCTGGGATGGAACACCTGGAATTCGGGTTCTGCGATCCAATCGCCAGTGGACATTCTCGGGGAGGTGCCGGCAGCCGCCCTTCTCGTGTGGGCGTTCGTGGTGCTCCGCAAGAAGCCATGGCTTGCCGGACTGCTCATCGGACTCGCCATGCAGACCAAGCTTCTTGGGGCGCTGGCAGCCCTTCCGATAGCGCTGGCTATCTACTTGCTCGCGGACGACGGCGTTATCAGACGCCTCCTACGAGTGGTGCTGTGCGCTCTGGTCGCCGTGATTCCGAACGCTTTATATGAGTTGTGGAAGCTCGTCGCTCTGGGGCCCGAGACATATTGGACGAACTTGAGGGAGTTCTACTGGTTTTTCCGCTCAGGCGGACAGAACATTGACCCCGTGGCCCCGATGAAGAAGCTTGCGGCATTAGGCAATGGTTGGTTCTCGCCGACTTGGCTCACCATACTGTTCTTCACCGCCATTCTTGCCGCTGTTTGCATAGCTGTGCTGCGACGCCCGGTGCAAGAATTTCCGGAAGGAAGCGATGCGGGTTCCAATTATCGTGAGCTGACGGCATATGCGCTGTCAGCCGTCGTGGGCTTCGTGATCTGGTGCGGATGGTGGCTGACCTCGACGCAGACACCGAACTGGCCGCGGTACGCCGCTATGGCAATGTATATCTTCGTGCCCATTATCGTGGCCGCCGCGATTCGTGCGCTCGGCGAGCAATGGAGGACTCGCCCGTGGGGAGCACGTTCTCGCTTCGCGGCCGGAGCGGTTGCCTCGGTAATTGTCATCACGCTCGGCGCACAGACGTGGGGGCACTTGCGCATCGCCGATCAGTCTCGATTTGGCGAAGCGCTCGCCGATCAGCGCGTCATTGCCGCGGAGGTGGCCGAAGCAAACCTTGACGTGATCGTGACGGAATGGGGACCCACAGTATCGATCATCGTGCTCGCGGGTGCCCATGCCGCGCTGAACGATGTGCCGGAATGGAACGGAACTCCTGAACTGCGCCAGAACTGGGACCTGTCAGAGGACGGGCTCGAAGCGTTCGCCAGCACACTCGATGAGGAATGCGGCGATGTTCCGGTGCGCACCGACCGGTATGCACTCTGTTTCCCGTCCTAACGGCGGCGGAACTGCCAGTTCGTGATGTGGGGCGGGTCCTCGCCGTGCGCGTACGCGTAGTCGCGGGCCTCGGCGCGCGCTGACTGCCAGTCGCGGATGGCTGCCTCGGCAGCATCCGGATCGGGCATGTCGGTGATGCGCCCCATGACGTCGCTGGCGAGCTCGTAGCGGTCAAGGTCGTTGAGGCTGACCATGTCGAACGGTGTCGTCGTGGTGCCGCGCTCTGCGAACCCGTGCACGTGCAGGTGCGCGTGGTTCGCCCGCTTGTAGGTGAGCTGGTGGATGAGCGACGGGTAGCCGTGGAACGCGAAGATCACCGGGCGGTCCCGGGTGAAGAGCGCGTCGTACTCGTCATGGGGGAGGCCGTGCGCATGACGCTCGGGCTCGTGCAGCCGCATGAGGTCGGTGACGTTGATCAGCCGCACGGTCAGCTGCGGAAAACGCTCGTGCACCAGCTGGGCGGCGGCCACCGCCTCGACGGTGGGAACATCGCCGGAGCACGCGATGACAGCATCCGGTGTTGAACTGCCGGGGTCGTCGATGTCGAGCGTCGGCTCGTGCCCGGCCCACGGCCAGATGGAGAGCCCCGCGCGCACATGCTCGGTCGCCTCATCGAGGCTGAGCCACGCCGGCTGCGGCTGCTTGCCAGCCACCACCACGTTGACGCGACCGTGCGTGCCGAACACATGCCGCATCGTGACGACGAGCGTGTTGGCGTCGGGCGGCAGATAGACGCGGACGATCTCGGGCTTCTTGTTGACGACGACGTTGAGAAAACCCGGATCCTGGTGCGAGAAGCCATTGTGATCCTGCCGCCACACGTGCGACGAGAGCAGGTAGTTGAGCGACGCGATCGGGGCGCGCCAGGTGATGCCGCGCGAGGCCTCGAGCCACTTGGCGTGCTGGTTGAACATCGAGTCGACGATGTGCGTGAACGCCTCATACGAGGTGAGCAGCCCGTGGCGCCCGGTGAGGAGGTAGCCCTCGAGCATCCCCTGCATGAGGTGCTCGCTGAGCGCCTCGATCACCTGCCCGTGCGGCGCCAGATGCGTGTCGGTGTCGTGGATGCGGGCGGCCCAGCTGCGGTTGGTGGCGGTGAAGACGTCGCTCAGACGGTTGGACTCGACTTCGTCGGGCCCGAACAGGCGGATGCTGTCGGGATTCTGCCGGATCAGCTCGGTGAGCCACGGGGCGAACGTGCCGGTGGCGCCCGCCGTGCCGACCGGGTCGTGCGTGGCCTCGACGGCGAACGGCGTCAACGTGGGGAGCTTGAGCGGTGCCGTGATGCCGCCGATGGTGTGCGGCGAGGCGCTCATGCGCAGGTCGCCGGTGGGGCGCAGCGCGTCGAGGCGCGGGCTGGGCGCGCCCGTGTCGGTGAAGAGCTCGTCCGGCCCGTACGACTGCAGCCACTGTTCGAGCTGGGCGCGATGCTCAGCGTTCTCGCGCACCTCGGGCAGCGGCACCTGGTGCGAGCGGTAGGTGCCCTCGACCTGCTGGCCATCGACTGTGCTCGGGCCCGTCGAGCCCTTGGGCGTGCGCAGAATGATGATCGGCCAGCGGCGCTCACGGGTCGGGGCTTCGCCACTGCGTGCCTCGGCCTGGATCTCGGCGATGCGGTCGAGAGCGAGATCGAGCGTCTGCGCCATGTGCGGATGCACCTCGTGCGGTGACTCCGCCACGCCATCGATGAACAGCGGGCTGTATCCCTGCCCGTGAAAGAACGAAATGAGCTCGTCGCGCGGGATGCGCGCCAGGGGAGTGGGGCTGGCGATCTTGTACCCGTTGAGGTGCAGGATCGGCAGGACCGCACCGTCTTTCGCCGGGTCGATAAACGTATGGGCGCGCCAGGATGCTGCCAGCGGCCCCGTTTCTGCTTCGCCGTCTCCGATGACGCAGGCCGCAGTCAGGCTGGGATTGTCGAGCACTGCGCCGTAGGCGTGCATGAGGGAGTAGCCGAGCTCGCCGCCCTCGTTGATGGACCCCGGAACCTCGGGGGCCGCGTGCGAGGGGATGCCGCCGGGGTACGAGAATTGCCGCAGCAGCGTTTCGAGGCCGTCGGTGTCGAGGCCGACGTTCGGTTCGAGTTCGCTGTAGGTGCCGTCGAGCCAGGCGTTCGCCATCATGGCGGCGCCGCCGTGGCCGGGCCCGCAGACGTAGATCATCTCGAGCTGGCGCTGGACGATGATGCGGTTCAGATGGGCGTAGACGAGGTTGAGGCCGGGTGCCGTTCCCCAGTGCCCGAGAAGGCGCGGCTTGATGTCGTTTGTCTCGAGTGGATGCCGCAGCAGCGGATTGCTCTGCAGGTAGATCTGGCCCGCGCTGAGGTAGTTCGCCGCGCGCCACCACAGGTCGACCGCGTCGAGGTCCCCGGCCGGCGGCGTCTGGATGGAATCGCTCGCACTGTGTACGCCCATAGTCCGGACTCTACGTCTCTGCGCCGCGGTGGGAAAGAGGTATTCAGAGCATCGTGAGGCAGCGTTCAGCCTCGCGGGTCTGGAATTGTTCACGCCTCGGTGCGATGGCCCTCAACTCGCGCGAACGGTGGCAGCACCGGTCGAAAAACCCCACCAGTCCCGGAGGACGGTGGGGAGCTATCGCAATTGCGGATTCTAAGCTCGCGAGCGCATAGGCGGCGTGTGGTGACGCCAGCACCCCGTGTCGTTCAGCGGCAGAGCCCGTCGACGATCCGATCCAACGTTTCGCCGAGATCGCGCTCGCCGAGGCTGTCCCCACCGGGCCGTGGAGCGTTGCGGCGGGCGCGGGCGACGGCATCCGTGAGTCTGCCGACCGTGGGCGGCTCGCCATTCGAGACGGGCCTGACATCGGTGACCAGCCACCGCGCATCGATGCCCGCGGTGGGTGAGAGCGCGTCGGCCAGATCGGCAACGGTGAAGGCAACAGTGGCGCCCTCAGGGAGGAAGCGTGCGGCGCGATCCACGTCGGCGGCGCTCATGCCGATGATGAGGTCGACGGCGGCCGTGACGACACCCTTCTCGGCGACGACCTGCGCGGGGAGGGATGCTGCGTCAATGCGGTCGCGCAATGCGGAGCGGAGCCGTGCCTCTGCCTCGCCGTCAGTGCTGAACGCCAGGATTCTGAAGGCGGGATCGGTTTGTGCGGACATCGGCTCCTCGCTTCGCTCGCTGTCGCTCCATGCTAGTTGACCCGGGTCAGAGCGTGAGGTTAAACCTGAGGTCGAATACTTGTTCTACGAAGATGTGTTCGATATTATCTCGGCATGGAACTCTTCAGTCGGCTTGAGAGCGCAGCCCACAAGGTGTCTCGTGTGTATGCGCAGGCAGAGGCGTCCGCCGTGGCTGGCCTCGGGAGCCCGGGTGGTGTGCGGCGCAGGACGGCCGTGGGCAGCGTCTCCGAACTCGTGCAGCAGATGCCCGACGACGCCGTTAACCAGCTGCTGTGGCAGGCGGGGCAGCTGCGCCGCGCGGCCGACGCCGTGATTGCAATTGCGGCGGCCGAGAACGCGGCGCGTGACGGAGACGATGCGTGCGAACTTGTCGGCGTCACGCAGAGCGATGCCGAGCAGTTGGCACGGGTGGGGGAGATGATCGAAGAATCCGAGCGGGTAATCGACGCGTGCAGCGTCGTCGAGGCGGAGTCGCTCGATATCGTGATCGACGTTCCGTGGTGGCACGCGATCTCGCTCGCGGTCATCGATGGCGGGCTGAGCCCGGCGTCGGCGGCGGCGATGCGCGAACATCTGGGTGAGCCGGGCGGTGTGGTCACAGCATCCGAGTTGGCCCAGGCAGCTGAAGAGCTCACCGAGCGCGTGACGGCTTCGCCTCCGGATGCTGTCAGCGATGCTGCGCGGCGCAAGCGCGCCGAACTCGAGGGCGCCCTCGAGCTGGTGGGCAGCGACCGACGGAGCGAATGAAGCCCCAGTGCGACTGCCTCGCGGGGCTCGATGTCACGGGGATATGCCGCCCGGTGTCACGAGCACCCCTCTTTATCGGCTAAGATGATTGAGGCTTTGACGCCAATCGGGGTGTGGCGCAGCTTGGTAGCGCGCCTCGTTCGGGACGAGGAGGTCGTGGGTTCGAATCCCGCCACCCCGACATTGTGAAAACGCCTTGGAGCACTGCTCCAAGGCGTTTTTCGTGTGTGCAGGATGACTGGCTCGGCGGCTCGTTCCCGGTGGCTGATCGCCGACTCGAGAGGGTGCATCCGCGGCATCCGCCTGGTGTTCTCTCCGGCCGATCGCTGGGAACCTATTTCGCCGCGAAAAGTCGCGTCATAAGTTGAGGCTTTCGCCCTCTCTTAAGTGGAACAGCATTGTGAACCGCTCACGAGAGAACAGGGGAAAGCATCTTGACGAAGTCACAGACACTCGTGGTCGCCGCAGGCTGCATGGTCGCCGTCCTGCTGTGCCTTGCAACAATTGTGATCGCGCAGCTGGGGATGAAGGATCTGTCGGGCGAGCGTGCGAGTGGAAATACGGTGAGCAGCGTGACGACGGTTCATGACACGGATGCCGTCGCCACACTGCTCGTCGCGTGATGACTGACTGCGCGTCTGTGGTTACTGACCCATGACGTACTCGATCGACGGACCGGCCGTCCAGCCACCGTCGACAGCGATCTCTGCGCCGGTCGTGTACGACGAGGCATCCGATAGCAGGTAGAGCACGGCACCGACGAGCTCGTCGGGTGACCCCACGCGCTGGAACGGGTTGTTCGGGAACGCGCCCTCGTCGGTCGTGATGCCGATCGACTCCGTCATCGGTGTGAGGACCATGCCCGGGTGTACCGAGTTGACGCGGATCTTCTCGCGACCGAGCTCGACGGCAGCCACTTTGGAGAGGCCGCGCACGCCCCACTTCGCCGCACCGTATCCGCTCGTCATCGCCAGACCGATGAGACCCGCTGCAGACGAGATGTTCACGATCGAACCGCCACCGGCGCGACGCAGCGCGGGAATGGCGAAGTGCATACCCGTGTGCACGCCGACCAGGTTGATCTGGATGATCTTCTGGAAGGTCTCGAGTGGCTCATCCGCGACCGTCGTGCCCGAGGCCGAGACGCCCGCGTTATTCACGAGCCCGTCGAGGCGGCCGAAGTGCTCCTCGGCCTCGGCGATCGCGGCCTCCCACGATGCGGTGTCGGTGACGTCGAGATGCACGAAGTGCGCATCGTCGCCGAGGTCTGCGGCGACGGCGCGGCCGTCGTCGTCCAGAAGGTCACCGATGGCGACCCGACCGCCTGCCGCGACAATGCCGCGTGAGTAGGCTTCTCCGAGTCCGCGTGCTCCGCCCGAGACGAAAATGACTTTCCCAGTGAGATCCATGATGTCTCCTTCTTACTGTGGTGTTTTCTGCTGCCCGATCGGTTGACCGAGCGGGTTGATCGACAGCGCATCGGCGGCAAGACGCGAGGCTGTCGCAACATCCAGCGAATGCTCTGCCATGTGATGAAGCGCCGTGGTCGCCAGTAGCGTGGCTTGCGCCGCAGCGACGTGGACAGCGAGTGAGTCTGCGGGCAGATCGAGCGGCACGGCGATGATCGCTCTGAGCCGCTCGGTGATCTGGTCGTTGGTGAACAGCCACACGCGGTGGAATTCGGGGACCGACAGGATCGCTCGCAGAAGCGAGAGATCCTCGCCCACGCCTGCGCTTTCGAACGACTCCACGAATGCGTCCGCAACCATCTCGAGCAGGCTCGCGCTGCTGCTGGCCTCGATGCGCCGTGCCACACCGTCGACGAACTGGTGGTTTCCCTCGTCGAGCAGGGGGCGCACGCAGTCGGCCTTGGTGGGGAAGTAGCGGAAGAAGGTGCGCTCAGACAGACCGGATGCTGCAACAAGCGACTTCGTGTCGGGTGTGCTGTTCGGGTCGGCCACGTGCAGGGCGCACCTGCGGGAGATTTCCACGAGGGTCGACTGGGGGAGTTGCGTGCGAGGCATGGCCTCAGTCTACCTCTTTATGACAGTAACTGTCATTAAAACGTGTATGGATACCCGCCTGCAGAATCCGGTGAGAGCTGAGTGCCTCCCGCCCGCAGCGTGAACGCCTCGTCGTACCCTTTATAGGGAGGAACGCGGCGGCACAGCATCCTTTCGCGCGAACCTGGTTCGCGCGATTGACTTTGACCCCGCGGCATCCTAATCTTTTCAGTAAGCAATAATAAGCTTTCACATTGTGGAAGTAGCGAGGTGGGTTCAAGGATGAGTTCTCAGGTTGACTCAGTCAGCACGAGTCGTGCGAGCACGCAGGCGGCGCCATCGCGCCGGACGCGCACCGTGCCGGCCAAGCTGGCGCGATCATGGCTGCTCGTTCCCGCCACCAAGCCCGAAGTATTCAGTGATGCTGATGCCAGCGCCGCCGACGGAATCATCCTCGACATCGAAGACGCCGTTGACCCCTCACGCAAGCCAGAAGCCCGCGAAGCCGTTGTCGACTGGCTGAGCGGCGGCGGCGAGGCGTGGGTGCGCGTGAACGATGCCTCAACCGAGTTCTGGGGTGACGACCTTGCCGCGTTGCGCGACGTCCCCGGGCTACAGGGCATCATGCTCGCCAAGACGGAGACGCCGCGTCAGGTCGAAGACACTTTTCAGCACCTCGGTGAGCGCCTGCCTGTGATCGCGCTGGTTGAATCGGCGATCGGCATCGAAACCGCGACGGACATTGCACGTGCCGAGGGCGCGTTCCGCCTCGCCTTCGGCAGCGGTGACTTCCGTCGCGACACCGGGATGTCTGCCGACCGCGAGGCCATGGCCTACCCGCGTGCCAAACTTGTCGTCGCCAGCCGCTGCGGCAACCTGCCCGGACCCATCGACGGACCGACTGTCGGCTCGAGCCACCCCGTGTTGCGTGAGCAGTCGGGTACGACGGTGAGCATGGGGATGACCGGCAAGCTGTGCCTGGACGTCGAACAGGTCCCCGTGATCAACGAGGTCATCAGCCCCACGCCGACCGATGTTGGCTGGGCCAACGGGTTCCTCGCCGACTTCGAGGCACGCGGCTGCGTCATCCGTGACGGAAGCGACCTGCCCCGACTGGGGCGCGCACGCAAGATCGCCGAGCTCGCCGAGGCGTTCAACGTGTCGGCGCCCTCAACATAAGACTGCGTTCGCTGACGCATAAAGGAGATGTCAATGACGAAACAACTCACCGTAGGTGACACCGCGCCCGACTTCACTCTGCCCAATGCGCAGGGGGAGGACGTAACGCTGAGTCAGCTTCGCGGACGCGACGTTGTCGTGTACTTCTATCCGAAGGCCGAGACGCCTGGATGCACGACGGAAGCGTGTGACTTCCGCGACAACCTGGCGTCTCTGCGCGGTGCCGGTTACGAGGTCATCGGCATTTCGGCCGACCCGGTGGAGGCCATCGCCTCCTTCGCCAAGAACCACGACCTGGTGTTTCCGCTTCTCTCGGACGCCGGTGCGTCGGTTTCGAAGGAGTACGGTGCCTGGGGCGAGAAGGTGATCAACGGAACCGCGATGGTCGGCGTCCTGCGCTCGACGATCGTCGTCGACAAGGCAGGCGTCGTCTCGCGTGCCGAGTACAACGTCAGCGCCGAGGGACACGTTGCCGCATTGCGCCAGGAACTCGGGATCGACGCCTAACGACACTCCGGCCTGTCCTTGACAGAGCCGGGGCTTCAGGCTTGTATAAATGAAAATGAAATAGATATTTCAAACTACGGAATTATTCGCCAGAGGATCAACGATGCAACTCGAGCAGTTCAACCAGCTTCCCGATGAGGAGGCCGCTGACGTTCTGCGCCCCTGTCTCGACATTGAGCGATGGGTCAGTGCGATCATCGATGCGCGCCCATTTGCAAGCCGTCAGGAGCTGACCGCGTTCGCCGCCGAAGCCGCGTCGCCCTTCACTGACGCGGAGCTGGAGCGGGCGCTCTCGCACCACCCACGCATCGGTGAGCGCGCGTCGGGGCAGAGCACCGAAGCATCCCTGTCTCGCTCTGAGCAGGCGGGTCTCGACTCTTCACAGGAGATCGCGGACGCCCTCGTCGAAGGCAACCGCGTCTACGAAGCGAAATTCGACCGTGTCTTCCTCATCCGCGCTGCCGGGCGCAGCTCCGAAGAGATCCTCGCCGCACTGAATGCCAGACTCGGGCATACCCCCGAGGAGGAGCGGGCGATCGTCGACCACCAGCTGCGCGAGATCGCGACGCTGAGATTAGAAGGAGTAGTGAGCGCATGAGCGTCTCGCACGTGACCACCCACATTCTGGACACGATGGTCGGGCAACCGGCCACCGGGGTCTCTGTCGTTCTCGAAGCCCAGAACGGCGAGACTTGGGGCCAGGTAGCCACGGGCTTCACCGATGCTGACGGGCGGGTGAAAGACCTTGGCCCCGCGCGACTCGACTCCGGCACCTACCGGCTGCGATTCGACACGGGCGCCTACTTCGCCGGCATCTCCCAGGACACCTTCTTCCCGGAGGTCTCGTTGACGTTCAGCGTCGACAGTGAGCAGGAGCACTATCACGTGCCGCTTCTGCTCAGTCCGTTCGCCTATTCAACATATCGAGGGAGCTGAGATGAGCAACGCCATTCTCGGAAAGAACCAGTACGGAAAAGCCGAGGTCCACGTCGTCCGCGTCAAGCGCGACACCGACCGCCACGAGATCAAGGATCTCAACGTCACCAGCCAGCTGCGTGGTGACTTCGAAGAGGTGCACAGCACGGGGAATAACGCCCACTGCCTGCCCACCGACACGCAGAAGAACACGGTCTTCGCCTTTGCCAAAGAGGGCATCGACTCACCCGAGCAGTTTCTGCTCGGGCTGGCCGACCACTTCATCGGCGGCTGGAGCTGGGTCGATGGCGGACGCTGGGAGGCCGAGCAGTCTCAGTGGGATCGCATTCTTGTCGGAGGAGCCGAGCACGATCATTCGTTCGTGCGCAACGGCACCGAGATGCGCACGGCCGTCGTTGTGGGTGACGGGGATAACCGCACCGTCATCGGCGGACTGCACAGCCTCACCGTGCTGAAGTCGACGGGCAGCGAGTTCGTCGGGTACGAGAAAGACAAGTACACGACCCTGGCGGAGGCCACCGATCGGATCCTCGCCACCGACGTTGCCGCACGCTGGCGGTACAACACCACAGACGTCGACTGGAATGCGACGTACGAGAGCGTCAAAGCACTGCTGCTCGAAGGGTTCGCCGAGAAGCACTCGACGGCACTGCAGCAGACGCTCTTCCAGATGGGCGAGAAAGTGATCAACGCCCACCCCGAGATCGACGAGCTGAAGTTCTCGATGCCCAACAAGCACCACTTCGTCGTCGACCTCTCGCCGTTCGGCCTCGACAACCCCAACGAGGTCTTCTACGCGGCCGACCGCCCGTATGGCCTGATCGAGGCGACCGTCCTCCGCGACGGCGCGCCGCTCAACGAGAAGGCCTGGGAGGGCATCGCCGGCTTCTGCTGATCCGTGGGCCCCGGAGTCCGCTCCGGGGCCATCTCGGCTCACTCACAACTGCACACTGACCGCACGTCTCGCCGCCGCCAGGCGAGCGCCGATTCGTGCACCCGATTCATTTCTTTAATCATTAAAAACAACCCAGTCGATCATCGACACCAAGCCGTGGGTTCGATCGAAACTCCTGGTCGAACGTATCCCCGCATCTGGACGAGGAGGTCCACATGTCTCGAGCACAACGCACACGTACAAAGCGCCCCATTGACCCGCAGCGCCCCGAAGACGAGCGGATGCCGGTCGGAAGCGCGTTCGCCTATGGGCTGCAGCACGTTCTCACCATGTATGGCGGCATCATCGCCGTGCCGATCATCATCGGCGGTGCCGCCGGAATGACTGGCGGCGAGATCGCCGTGCTGCTGGCATCCTGCCTCTTTATCGGTGGTCTCGCCACGGTGCTTCAGACCGTCGGCATACCGTTCTTCGGCTCGAAGCTCCCGCTGGTTCAGGGAGTCTCGTTCGCCGCTGTCGCCACCATGCTGTCGATCCTCAATCAAGGCAGCGGAATTCAAGCGGTCTTCGGTGCCGTGCTCGTCGCGTCGATCATCGGCCTGGTGATCGCGCCGTTCTTCGCGCAGATCGTCCGGTTCTTCCCGCCGCTCGTGACCGGCATCATCATCACGACCATCGGGCTCACTCTCGTTCCCGTGGCGGCCGGCTGGATCGTGGGAAATGATCCAGACGCTCCCGACTTCGCCGACCCGAGCAACGTGGCGCTTGCGGGTATCACCCTCGCGATCATCATGCTCCTGAGCAAAGTGGGCAACGCCACGATTTCGCGCCTGTCCATCTTGATCGCGCTCGTGCTTGGGACCGGTGTCGGCGCGCTCATGGGCAAGGTTTCGTTCGACGGCGTCTTTGACGGCGCCATCGTCGCGTTCCCCAACCCGTTCCACTTCGGCCTGCCCGTCTTCGAACCCGCGGCGATCTTCTCGATGTTCATCGTGATTCTCGTGATCATGACCGAGACGACGGCCGACCTGATCGCCGTCGCCGAGATCACCGGATCGAAGGTGGACTCGAAGCGAATCGCCGCAGGGTTGCGCGCCGACATGCTCTCGAGTGCGGTCTCGCCCGTGTTCAACTCGTTCACGCAGAGCGCCTTCGCACAGAACGTCGGTCTGGTCGCCGTCACCAAGATCAAGAGCCGCTGGGCTGTCGCCGCGGGTGGCGTGATCATGGTGCTGCTGGGTCTGCTTCCGGTGCTCGGGCGACTCGTCGCCGCGATTCCGATGCCGGTGCTCGGCGGCGCAGGGATCGTGCTGTTCGGAACGGTCACCGCCAGCGGCATCCGTACGCTGTCGAAAGTCAGCTACAAAAACAACATGAACCTGATCATCGTCGCGACGGCGATCACGTTTGGTGTGCTCCCCGTTGTGAACGAAGACTTCTACAGCAACTTCCCTGCGTGGTTCCAGGTGATCTTCGACTCGGGCATCAGCTCGGCTGCGGTGATGGCCCTGCTGCTGAACCTGTTGTTCAACGTGTTCACCGTGGGCAACTCCAAGAACCAGTCGGTGTTCGGCGCGGCTCCGACGCGGCAGATTCCAATTCAGGTGATCGAGTGTCTGGAAGATGGAGATCGCTGCGTCGACGGCAAGATCGTGGATGCTGACGACAATGAGGTCGTGCTCGTCGACCCCGCCGGCGACAATGTGCCCCTGTCGGACTCCGACGCGTCCGGACCGTCACGGACGGAACCGGAACCGTAGAGGACGCGTGCCGCGCCCGCGGCCGCGTCGTCACCCAGATCAGGTGGGAGAAGCCAGGCCGCTGCGGCGTAAGCCGCGGCCGATGTACGGCATTCCGGATGCTGTGATGCTGAGGGAGTTCACCGTGGCGTTCGGCGGCAGTTCGGCCATCAGCAGGACTGCCCGGGCAGCATCCTGAACCGAAAAGCTCGGCTCGACGATGCGCTCTTGCGAGCGGATTCCCTGAGAGTCACATGTGGCGTGATCCAGTGACGTGAGGCGTGACCGCTTGTGGATAACTGGCTCGGCTGTCGGTGTGTCTGAGTAGTGTCTTTTCGCGATGTTGCGGAGGGAGACGGAGAGACTGTGGGCGGGTTGCCGAGGGATCGTGATGCGCGGAAGTGTATTGACGTTCTACTGAAAGAATTCGGATGGACGTATCGCGAGTCCGGATCACGGGCCCATCCGGCTGGAATTCTTATGTGCTCCGAACGCGGCGTTTCTGGCTGTCGAATCAGCATTGCGAGTACCGGCCTCAACACGGCAAAGAAGACGTGGCAGCGCGCGAGACGATGCCATCACGGTTGCGCACCGAATCGAAATCACTGGTGACAAATATGTTGGCATATGACAACATTGGGGAGGGGGGGGTAATGAACATCTACGGCATCATTGCGGTCATCGAGGGTTTTGACCTCGAGAGCTCTGTCCAAAACGCCCACCTGGACGCACTCAGCTATGTGACCGTCGTCGGAGAGACCTTCGGCGTTATGACGATCGATGCCTCTGTGCAAGGCTCGACCGCCACGGAGGCGGTTCGGCAGTTGACCCAGGACCTCGACGCGATCAATGTCACCGTGGTGAGGATAGATCCAGATTTGGTGAGTACGAGTGAGATCGCTCGTCGACTGAACGTCAGTCGTGAGACGGTGCGTCTCTGGTCTTTAGGCCGTCGGCGTGCGGACTTCCCCGCCCCGTATGGCGATATCGGCGACTCCCAGATTTGGCGCTGGGCCCACGTGTGGGAGTGGGCCGTTCATCAACGTCTCACGAGCGCAGACGACGAGATGCCATTGCCTGTCGATTGCGTCGACGTGGTCAACGGCGATCTGGCGCGCGGGCGGCTCTCCGGTGAGGCGATGCACCAGGGCGCCGTCTTCGTCTGAGCGCGCTGGGGCGTTTCGGGCGTCAGCCGCGGCCGATGTACGGCATTCCGGATGCTGTGATGGTGAGGGAGTTCACCGTGGCGTTCGGCGGCAGTTCGGCCATGAGCAGGACTGCCCTGGCAGCATCCTGAACCGAAAAGCTCGGCTCGACGATGCGCTCGCCATTCGGCTGAAGTGCTCCGTCTGAGAGACCGATGGAGCGCGTGAGGTCGGTGGCCGCATTGCCGATGTCGATCTGCCCGCACGTGATGCCGAAGGGGCGGCCGTCGAGATCGATGGACTTCGTCAGCCCGGTGACCGCGTGTTTCGTCGCCGTATAGGCGGGGGAGAGCGGGCGCGGCGTCTGCGCCGAAATCGACCCGTTGTTGACGATGCGACCGCCCTGCGGCGACTGCGCCTTCATCGTGCGCACGGCCGCCGCACTGCACAGCATCACTGCCGTGAGGTTGACCGAGAGGGCGCGGTTCCATTCGTCGAGATCAAGGTCGTCGACGGCAGCGGACGCCGGGAAGACCCCCGCATTGTTGAACAGCACGTCGACCCGACCCCACGCGGCGACGGTGCGCTCGAAGACGGTGTCGACCTGCACAGGATCGGTGACATCGGCCGGGATGACCAGTGCGTTCGGGGTTCCGGATGCTGTCTCAACGAGCGGCTGCTCGCGACGACCGACGAGCGCGACACAGAAGCCGGCGTCGAGCAGCGCGCGAGCGGAGGCCCGACCGATGCCCGAGGCCGCGCCCGTGACGACGGCGACGCGACTCACGCGAGCGTGAGATTGTCGGAGATCGTCTGCGCGGCTTCCGTGAGCAGCGGAATCGCACGTGCGGCGAACGCTTCGTCGACACGACTGTTGGGGCCAGACACCGAGATCGCCGTGGGCGTCGGAGCATCCGGAACCGTCATGGCATAGCAACGAACCCCGAGCTCCTGCTCGCCCTCGTCAATGGAGTACCCGCGTTCTCGGATGCGCTCGAGTTCGGCCAGAAGGTCGTCGACCGTACCAATGCTGTTCTCGGTGGGTGTGGGCATACCCGCGCGCTCGACGATTCCGCGCACGCGCTCCTCCGGCAGCTCCGCGAGCATTGCCTTGCCGACGCCCGTGTCGTGCGTGTGGGCGCGGCGGCCCACCTCGGTGAACATGCGCATCGAGTGCTTTGACTGCACCTGTGCGATGTAGACAACCATGTCGCCGTCGAGCACAGCCATGTTGGCGCTCTCGCCGAGGTCGGCCACGAGCGACGCGAGTTGCGGGCGTGCGAGGGCGCCGAGCTGCTTGTTGGCGCCTTCGCCGAGGCGGATCAGGCGGGGCCCGAGAGCGTAGCGGCGGTTGGGCAGCTGGCGGGCATAGCCAAGCGAGACCAGCGTGCGCAGCAGGCGGTGAATCGTGGGGAGGGGGAGGTCGGTCGATGACGACAGTTCACTGAGCGTCACTTCGCCCCCGGCATCTGTGATGAGTTCGAGAAGTTCGAACACGCGCTCGACAGACTGCACGCCTCCGGACGGTTTCGCTTGCTTGGTCGGCATCTGCTCCCTCTTCCGTGAATGTTTCATTCCATCATGCGAGAAATCTGTCGTGCGCGCAATGGGTGGGCCGGAGTGTTGCGGTGTGAGACAGCATCCGGACCCCTGTCGTGTCGCGTGGACTTGTGATTCCATCTAGCAAATATTATTATCCATAATACGAAAAGAATCGATGAGCTTTCGAGCAGACCCTCATAGAGGAGGACCCCATGGCGAACCCCGGTCCCGGGAATTCGATCACCTTGCGCCTTGACGCTCCCGCGAACTACACCGCCACCAGCGAGCTTGCGGCGGCTGCCGCGCGCGTCGGCGCTGTCGTCACCGGACTGGATGTCGTGGAATCGCACCACTCAGGCATGGTCGTCGACCTGACCTGCAACACGTCGGGAACCGAGCACGCCGACGAAGTGCGGGGCGCTTTGAACGAGTTGGACGGCGTTGACGTGCGCAAGATGAGCGACCGCACCTTCCTGATGCACCTCGGCGGCAAACTCGAAGTCGTGCCGCGCGAGCCGATCCGCAACCGCGACGACCTCTCGCGCGCCTACACACCGGGTGTCGCCCGCGTCTGCATGGCGATCGCCGAGAACCCCGCTGACGCCCGCGCGCTCACCGTGAAGCGCAACACCATCGCCGTCGTCACAGACGGATCGGCCGTGCTGGGCCTCGGGAACATCGGGCCCGCCGCCGCCCTGCCGGTGATGGAGGGCAAGGCAGCGCTGTTCAAGCAGTTCGCCGGCGTGGACGCGTGGCCCGTCTGCCTCGACACGCAAGACACCGAGGAGATCATCCAGGTCGTGAAGGCTGTCGCGCCCGTGTACGGGGGAGTGAACCTCGAAGACATCGCGGCACCGCGCTGCTTCGAGATCGAGGCACGGCTGCGCGAAGAACTCGACATCCCCGTGTTCCACGACGACCAGCACGGCACAGCAATCGTGACACTTGCCGCCCTGACCAACGCGCTGCGGGTCGTGGGCAAGAAGATCGAGGACGTGCGCATCGTCGTCTCGGGCGTTGGGGCGGCCGGGAACGCGATCGTGCAGCTGCTGCAGGCACAAGGCGCCCGCAACATCATCGCGTGCGGCAGCCGTGGGGCGATTCACGAGGGCGAGACGTACGAGGACCCGCACCGGAGGCAGCTCGCCGAGACGACGAACCCAGACGGATTCTCAGGCAGCCTCGCAGAAGCTGTTGCCGGAAGCGACGTATTCATCGGCGTGAGCGCACCGGACATCCTGACCGGAGACGACATCGCGGCCATGGCTGACGACGCGATCGTCTTCGCGATGGCGAACCCGGTGCCCGAGATCGACCCGGTCGTCGCCGCGCGCACGGCCGCCGTCGTCGCGACCGGACGCAGTGACTTCCCCAACCAGATCAACAACGTTCTCGCGTTCCCCGGGGTGTTCCGGGGTTTGCTCGATGCGGGCGTGTCGGACATCACGGCACCTATGCTGGTCGCAGCCGCACAGGCGATCGCCGACCGCGTCGAGGGGGACGAATTGAACGCGAGCTACATCATTCCGAGCGTCTTCGATCCGCTCGTCGCGGCAGACGTCGCGGAAGCCATCGTCACAGCAGCAGAATCACACAAGGAGTAGAGGCCCGTGTCACTGACAGCGAAAAATTCCGAAACCGCGCCGCGCGGAGACGAGATTCTCACCGACGACGCACTCGCCTTCGTCGAGAAGCTGCACACCGAGTTCGCAGCCCGGCGCGACGAGCTCGTGGCCGCCCGCCGCACGCGCCGCGAAGAGGTCGCACGCACCGGCAAACTCGACTTCCTGCCCGAGACCGCCGACGTGCGGGCCGGCGACTGGACCGTCGCCGCGGCCCCCGAAGCGCTTCGTGACCGCCGAGTCGAGATCACCGGGCCGGCAACGCCCGCGAAGATGGCGATCAACGCACTCAACTCTGGCGCCAAGGTCTGGCTCGCCGACCTCGAAGATGCCAGCACCCCACACTGGCTCAATGTGATCGACTCGCAGCTCAACCTCAAGGACGCCGCTCGCGGCATCCTGGCCTTCACCTCACCCGAGGGCAAGCAGTACACGCTGCGCGACGACGAGCCGCTCGCCGTCGTGGTCGTGCGCCCGCGCGGCTGGCACATGAACGACGACAACTTCGACGTCGACGGTTCTGACGCGGTCGGCGCGCTGATCGACTTCGGGCTGCACTTCTTTCACAATGCGGAGTATCTGGCAGCATCCGGCCAGGGGCCCTTCTACTACCTGCCGAAGATGGAGAGCCACCTTGAGGCGCGGCTGTGGAACGACGTGTTCACGTTCGCCGAGGCCGAGCTGGGGATCCCGCACGGCACCGTGCGCGCGACCGTGCTGATCGAGACGATTCCCGCCGCGTTCGAGATGGACGAGATCCTCTACGAACTGCGCGACCACGCCTCGGGGCTGAATGCCGGGCGCTGGGACTACCTGTTCAGCATCATCAAATACTTCCGTGACGCCGGGAGCGATTTCGTGATACCCGACCGCGCGAGTGTGGCGATGACGGCGCCGTTCATGCGCGCCTACACCGAGCTGCTCGTGCAGACCTGCCACAAGCGTGGCGCCTTCGCGATGGGCGGCATGGCGGCGTTCATTCCGAACCGCCGCGACCCCGAGGTGACCGAGGCCGCGATCGCGAAGGTGCGCGACGACAAGTCCCGCGAGGCGAAGGACGGCTTCGACGGATCGTGGGTGGCGCACCCCGATCTGGTGCCGATCTGCCGCGAAGAGTTCGACGCAGTACTGGGCGAGCGGCCGAACCAGATCGACAGGCAGCGCCCCGATGTGAACGTCACCGCCGCCGACCTGCTCGATGTGGCATCGACGCCAGGCGAGGTGACGGAGGAGGGGCTGCGGCTCAACCTCTACGTGGCCGTCGCCTACACGGCTGTGTGGCTCTCGGGCAATGGCGCCGTGGCGATCCATAATCTGATGGAGGATGCCGCGACCGCGGAGATCTCGCGCTCGCAGGTGTGGCAGCAGCTGCACAACCGCGTGCGCTACGCCGATACCGGAAACGAGGCGACGCCAGAACTTGTGACACGGCTGCTCGGCGAAGAGACCGACCGGCTCCGCTGCGAGGTCGACGCCGAGGCGTTCACGCAGTTCTACGAGCCGGCGAGCACGCTCATCCGCGACATCTGCCTCTCCGAGGACTACGAGGACTTCCTGACGACCCCGGCCTACAAGCTGGTGCGCTGATGGTAGCATCCGGAATCGATCCTTCGCGCGGCGAGGCACCGCAGGGCGGAGTGCCCGCGGGGTTGTCGCTCACGGCCGACGACATTGCCCGGGCCGACGCGCATCTCGCGCCCACGGACCGCCTGCTCGAGACCGCGTACCCCGGGGATGACGGCAGCAGGCAGCCGATCCACACCGTGTACGTTCCGGGCGACCGGTACACCCCCGAGCTTCCCGCTCAGTGGGGCGCGGATGCTGCGACCGCCGTCGCCGCCGCAGGAGGAACCGCCGCCCTCTGTGCCGACCTCGGCCTCGACGACGACCTGACCGCGCAGATCGCGCCGCTCGTCGACGCCAAGCTCGCCGCCGAGCCCATCGAAGATCTGCGCATCGACTTCGAGGACGGCTTCGGCGACCGCGGAGACGCCGCTGAGGATGCTGCCGCCGAGGCAGCCGCCGCGAACGTCGCCGCCGCGGTGAGCGCCGGGCAGGCGCCGCCGTTCATCGGCATCCGGTTCAAGTGTCTTGAGGCGGCGACGCGGCACCGTGGACTCGCGACGCTCGACCGCTTCGTGACCACGCTCGCGCAGGCCAGCCCGCTGCCCGACGGCCTCGTGCTGACGCTGCCGAAGGTGACGACCATCGACCAGGTCACCGCCATGGTCGAGGTCTGCGAGCGGCTCGAGGGCGCGCTGGGGCTTGACGCCGGGCGCCTGCGCTTCGAGGTGCAGATGGAGACGCCGCAGCTGATCCTCGCCGCCGACGGTACAGTGCCGGTCGCGCAGCTGCTGCACCGGGCGCAGGGCCGCATCACATCGCTGCACTACGGCACCTACGACTACAGCGCAGCGCTGCAGATCGCCGCCGAACACCAGTCGATGGAGCACCCCGCCGCCGACTACGCCAAACAGGTCATGCAGGTCGCCGTCGCCGAGACGGGCGTGCGACTGAGCGATGGCTCGACGAACATCATCCCAGTGGGCGAGCCCGCGGCCGTGCTGAGCGCGTGGCGGCTGCACGCCCGGCTGGTGCGCCGCTCACTCGAGCGCGGCTTCTATCAGGGCTGGGATCTGCACGCGGCGCAACTGCCCACGCGGTTCATCGCCAGCTATGCGTTCTATCGCGAGGGCTTCGCCGCGGCGGCATCCCGTCTCGACAACTATCTGCACCACGCCGACGCGGGCATCATGGACGAACCCGCCACCGCCCGCGCCCTGGCCCGCTTTGTGCTGCGCGGCCTGCAGTGTGGTGCTGTGACGTCCGCTGAGATTCAGGATGCTGCCGGCACCACCACGCGCGAGTTGACGCAGCTCGCGCACCCCAAACTGGCTGTTGAGGAGAACGTATGAGCAACCGCACCTCCTACGTTCCAGCGACTAGCCTGCTTGCGCAGTCGCTATCGCCGCTGACGAGCAACCGATCAGGTCTGCGCACCAACCACACTTTGGAGGACCACGTATGAGCGACCGCACCTACTACGCGCCCGAGGGCGGGCTGCCGCCCCAAACCGACCTGCTGACCGACCGCGCGATCGTCACCGAGGCGTACCAGGTAACGCCGCGCGGCGTGCTGCGCGACATTGTCACGAGCAACCTGCCCGAGTGGCAAAACACGCGCGCCTGGGTGCTCGCGAAGCCGATCGCGGGCTTCTCGACCACATTCGCGCAGCTCATCGTCGAGGTGGGCGCGGGCGGCGGCAGCGATCGCCCCGAGCCGGAGGCCGGCGTCGAGAGCGTGGTATTTGTGCTGCGCGGCTCGCTCGTGGCGACGATCGATGGCACCGAGCACACACTGGATGCTGGTGGGTACGCGTATCTTCCCGCGGGCTGCTCCTGGACGCTGCACAACCGCTCGGGCGATGTGGCTTCGTTCCAATGGGTGCGCAAAGAGTACGAGCCGCTCGCTGGCGTGGCTGCGCCGGCGGCGTTTGTCACGAGCGACGATGCTGTCGAGCCGACGCCCATGCCTGACACCGATGGCGCGTGGGCCACGACGCGTTTTGTCGACCCGGCTGACATGGCCCACGACATGCACGTGAACATTGTCACGTTCGAACCGGGCGGATCGATTCCGTTCGCCGAGACGCACATCATGGAGCACGGCCTCTACGTGCTCGAGGGCAAGGCCGTGTATCGGCTCAATGGCGACTGGGTCGAAGTGCAGGAGGGCGACTTCATGTGGCTGCGCGCGTTCTGCCCGCAAGCCTGTTATGCGGGCGGACCGTCGAAGTTCCGCTACCTGTTGTACAAGGACGTGAACCGTCAAGTGTCGCTGACCGGCAGCATCCTGAAGAGCTGACGCTTTTGCGCTGTGTGCGGGCACCTGGCGTTTGGCCGGTGCCCGCACTATTTTGATGTACCGATATACGGCGTACAGGTGACTCTTGGCCCCAGTTTTTTACCGTTCTCGTCGACATGTGACCATGATTTGTCCCCCGTTCGGGGTGTACTTCGGCTGTCGCGAGAGGCATAGGTCCAGATCATGACGTGTGCCTGACAGCGAGGACGATGAGCGATGACTGACGAGATGATGAAACGAACCGAGAGCCCCTCGAGGCGTACAGTTTTGCGTATGGGTACGTGGGCGGCACCCGTGGTCGCGCTCGCTGCCGCAACTCCCGCCGCCGCGGCATCAGCAGCCGAGGCCTGGGAGATTGACGTAACATCAGCCAGGTGGTCGCCCATAACGACGGGGCAGTTCTGGTTAGAGATTTGGGCTGACGTGTATTACCAAGGTGCGAACTCTGACCCTGCGCCCCCGAACGCCTCAGCAGTTCTCGGGGGCATCATGATGTCGACACCGACGTCAAAGCTTTGGTATCCAGATATATCCGGTGGCTATCTCAACGTGCAGTTTCTGACAAAAGCCGACGCGATTGCAGACCTTTCATACACGCTGACCATTGGTTCGCAGGTAGTGACGGGGACACTGACTGAAGAAGCGCCATAGGGCGACTCAATACGGGTCCATGTGACGGATGATTACATCATGCTTCGGACGCAGATCTCTTTGACAGCTGAGGAGCGACGACTTCTCAACGAGGAGGCTGCACGAACCGGGCGTTCGATCTCGGCGCTCATTCGCGGCGCCGTCTCAAGCGTGTACGGCTCGCAGCGGGATTCCGAGTCCGACCTTCGTTCGATAGAGGATGCCTTAGGTGCGTGGAGCGATCGCGACGTCGACGGTGCGGAGGACGTTGAGCGCATGCGTTCTGGTGCTCGCTTGGCCGAGGCCGTCGATCGATGACTGTCGTTGTCGATACGTCGATTCTCATTGACGACCTGCGAGGCGGGTGCCCCGCCGCGGACGTGCTTCGCGTAGCTCGCACGACTTGTCACTTTCATGCGAGTGAGGCGACGCGTGTCGAGGTGCTTGCGGGAATGCAAGCGTCTGAAGAAGTGCAGACCTGAATGCTCTTCAGCGCGGTGATGTGGCATCCCGTCGACGAGCACATTGCCGAGATCGCCGGTGGGCTCGGCCGGCGGTGGCTTCCAGGAAATCGAGGAATCGACTCTGCGGATCTTGCCATTGCCGCAACCGCTCAATCACTCCATGCCTCGCTCTTGACGCGCAATGTCAAACACTTCCCGATGTTCCCGAGGCTAAAACCACCGTACTAAGCGCGGGTTTCGGGCGCTCCGGCCGCGTAGAGCTAGCAGTCAGAGCACCTGAGCGCGCTAGAGGCGTCCGTTGCCGCCGATGCTTCATCGTCAGGTTGCATCCCCCATCGCGTCTTCGAGCTGCCATCGTCACGTATTCGCCATCAGATACAAAGACGTCGTCGCTGGCGGGACGGTGTTTTGTTATCAGCAGGTCGAGCGCATAGCGAAGAAACATGATGATCGCTCCACGACTCTTCGTAACCTCGTGGGGCCACCAGTCATCACCACGTGTCTGCGGGCCGAGCGTGCTGAAGTCGACAGCTCACAGCTTGTCGAGGATCATATTCGTCTCGTAGGTCTGAGACGTCCACGCATTACCGTCTCTTTCATTGAGGACGATGAAGAAGGTGGTGTCCCGGGGGAAGTTCTCATAATCAAGGGGGAGGTCCGCGTAACCATCCTGATTCGAGTTGGTGTAGAGGACGAACGTGCCGCTCACGTACACCGAGATCGTCGTTCCAGCGGGGGCTGGATCTCCAGCCGCCGTGGTGATGTAGGCGCGCATGAGAAAATCTGCGCCCGGATACGCGGCGATGCCCGCGTCGAAGCTTGTGATGGAGAACCCGGAAGTGGCTGATGCGGCGGCCGCCGGAGTTGCTGCAGCGACGGCGATGATCGGGACGGCCCAGGCACTTGCGGTGAGAACTCCGCGTCGTGTCGGTCGGACTGTGCCGTTCGACCATTGATTTTGCTCTGTCATGACTTCCCTCATTCGTGGGCGAACCCTGGAGCGGTGCATGGGACACCATGTCTCCGTGAACTTCGCGCGTCGTTGCCAGGCTATGCACCCTGGCCACCCGCGGCTAGAGGCGCCCGTGCGTCGAGGTATACGGTGTACACCCGTCTCTGTATTGCCCCGTGAGTCGGTCGACCTGTCATCGTGACCCGTGAACTGGGGGGTCAGCAATCGACCGACTTGTGTGGCACAGGCACCTGATTGAGCCGATAGTTGACGCGCCCTTGCTCCGTCCGCCCGCGCGGAAGCTGGGTACGGTGGGAACAACCACTGACGATGACGGAGGGGCACCCGATGAGCGACGCACTCAAAGAGCAGATCGCGGCAGGCATCGCCGAGGTCGACGACGAACTCGTCCGCCTGTCGAACACACTGCACGACAACCCCGAGACCGCGTGGCAAGAACATCGCTCCGCAGCATCCGTCGCTGATGTGCTCGCCCGGCATGGCTTCGCCATCGAGCATCCGTATCTCGGGCTCGACACCGCCTTCCGTGCCACCCTCGGCGATGGCCCATTCACCGTGGGCTTCCTCGCCGAGTACGACGCACTGCCCGGCCTCGGCCACGCCTGCGGACACAACCTCATCGCGGCGATGTCTGTCGGCGGCGCGATTGGGCTCGCCCGGGTGGCGGCCGAGGCAGGCATCACTGTCGAGGTGATCGGCACCCCGGCCGAAGAAGGCGGCGGAGGCAAGGTCGAACTCATCGACCGCGGCGCCTTCACTGAACTGGACTTTGCCCTCATGGCGCATCCGGCTCCCGAAGACGTCGCCGAGGCGCAGCCCTTCGCCGTCGCACACTGGCACGTCGCCTACGACGGGCGGTCCGCACACGCCGCCGCGTATCCGGATCGAGGCATCAACGCGAACGACGCATTCGTGATCGCGCAGACGGCAATCGGGATGCTGCGACAGCAGCTGCCCGCCGGAGTGCGTGTGCACGGCATCCAGACCCGTGGGGGCGAAGCGCCGAACGCGATTCCCGAGCGCACCGAGGGCCGCTGGTACGTGCGCGCGGATACGACAGATCTTCTTCTCGACGTCGAAGAGCGCGTGCGGCGCTGCTTCGAGGCAGGTGCGCTCGCGACTGGGGCCGAGCTCACGATCACTCCCGAGAGCGGCAGGTACCAAGAGATGAGACCGGATGCTGAGGCCAACACGTTTTACGTACGAAACGCCGAAGCTGTGGGGCGCCGCTTCGAGATCCCGCCCGAAGAAGCGAGCATGAACCGCGCTTCGACCGACATGGGCAATGTGTCGCAGATCGTCAACGCGATCCACCCGTTCATCGGAGTCGGCGGCGAGTACAGCAACCACCAGCCGGGCTTCGCCGAGGCGTGCGTCGGCCCCGTTGCTGAACAGGCATTGCGCGACGGCGCCACCGCGCTGGCCTGGACGGCACTCGACGTGGCAGACGCGCGAGGCGGTGCTCGCGGCCATCGGGCGCGCGAAACGTAAGCGGTATCGCGTGGGCGGTGGCTGTGAGAACGAACCTGCAACGGGGGCCGAAGCTGCTGCAGGGCACGGGCAGCCCGTTGTCGGGTCGCGACGACGCCCGGCACACATCGTTGAATGCAGCGTGGGCTCCAGAGTGCAACCTGGGACACCTGCTCGCAATTGCGCACATCTCTGGCGGGCTTCCCCCCCCCCGGGGCAAGTAGGCACGAGGAGCGCGACAGCAGCTCGGTTGAGCTCGGTTGAGGGCGAGGGCGTCAGCTGCGGCGAGGGTACGCACGCATGAGCAGCACGACAGCGACACAGATGAGAGCGAGAGCGCTGAGTCCTGTCGACACGGCATGAGCGGCCTCCCACGATGTGCGATATGCGCTCCAATCGTCGGGAAGCGTCGCGGGCGTCCATACCGCGACTAGCGCGTTCACCGGGCGATTGCCGAACCAGTACGCGAGCAAAGTCCCGAGCAGGCAGAGTGCGGCAACGAGGAACGCGATGCCGGGGGAGACGAGCCGTCGCGACAGCGCAAGCACGGCGAGCACTGCGGTCAGCACGAGCCCGAGGACCTCCGTGACCCCGCCAACGGCAGCGAATCCGCCGTAGAACGTGTGCATCACATCGAGCCATTCGGGCCCGTCCAGCGTGCGGCTGCCCGGCGACTGCAGCACGTGGGTCAGTGTGAGCCCGAAAACGAGGGTGCAGCAGAGCAGGGCGAGCCCGTGGAGCACGCGTGTCCCCCGGGGAGCGAGCATCGCCACCGATGTCATCGTGCTTCCTCGTGGTCTCGTTCCTGATTGAGCTCAGTGGCTCGCGGGCGCGCTACGCGGCGGCGGACCTGATGCCACTGCACCTCGCCGTGTCATCTTCGATTGTGCGCTCGGGCCCGCGTATGGCGCAACGATGCGACGAGACGTACGCCACGGGCCCGCGACGCCGTCTGGTGCCTCACATATCTCTTCGCTTCGCCGCACTTCTGAATTGGGGACCAACTTTCACTATGAAATTGGGGTTAAAAATTGGTCCCCAATTGGCGGCGGTGGCGTCGCGGGTCAGCGACGTGGGGCGGGGGCATCCAGCTTCGCCGATCCGCGAGACCGCGTAGCGGAGGTACTTCAGATCCGCGTGCCCGTGAAACTGCGTGGTTGACGCGGCCCCCATCGCCGTTTAGACTTTCATGCAGTAGAAAGTAAATTCCAAGATACGAAATACTTTGGAAGGGAAACGCCATGACGTACACGGTCAACGCCTCGATCCTTCTCACGGATCTGCCCATCAACGACCGCCCGGCCGCGGCGAAAGCGGCGGGCTTCGACGCCGTCGAGTTCTGGTGGCCCTTCGCCACAGCGGTTCCCGCTCAGGACGAGATCGACGCGTTCGTCGCCGCCGTCACCGATGCCGGCGTGCAGCTGACAGGCCTCAACTTCTTCGCGGGGAACATGCCCGGCGGAGAGCGGGGCCTTGTCTCGTGGCCCGCCCGCGCTGGCGAGTTCCGTGACAACATCCCCGTCGTCGTTGAGATCGGCGAGAGGCTCGGATGCCGTGGGTTCAACGCGCTGTACGGCAACCGCGTTGAGGGCGACGACCCGGCGGCGCAAGACGAGGTCGCGCTCGAGAACCTCGCCCTCGCCGCAGACGCCGTCGCCGCGATCGACGGCACCGTTCTGCTCGAGCCCGTCAGCGGAACCGACGCGTACCCGCTCAAGACGGCGCAAGACGCCCTCGATGTGATCGCGAAGGTCGGCAAGCCGAACATCAAGCTGCTCGCCGACTTCTACCACCTCGCCGTCAACGGCGACGACGTCGATCGCGTCATCGCCGAGCACGCCGCCGAATTCGGTCACATTCAGATCGCGGATGCTCCCGGCCGCGGCGAGCCCGGAAGCGGCGACCTTCCGCTCGACCGCTGGATCGACGACGCCCGCACCGGCGGCTACACGGGGCCCATCGGGCTGGAGTACAAGACGGCAGCCGAGAACCCCTTCTCCTGGCTGAGCGAGCAGACAGCATCCCGTGCCTAAGGCACGCCACCCCGAAAAAACTTCGACCACCACACAGGAGTGACAACAATGACGAACGTTGCAGTCATCGGACTCGGCATCATGGGCCTGCCCATGGCCGCCAACCTCGTGAACGCCGGATTCAGCGTCACCGGCTACAACCGCAGCCAGCCCAAGATCGACGAACTCGTGGCGAAGGGCGGCACCGGCGCATCGAGCATTGCGGATGCTGTCGCCGGCGCTGACGTCATCATCACGATGGTTCCCGATTCGCCTGACGTCGAGGCCGTCGTCTCGGGTGAGGACGGCATCTTCGCTCACGCCAAGAGCGGAGCGCTGTGGATCGACGCCAGCACAATTCGCCCTGACGTGGCAGCACGCCTCGCCGAGGACGCGCGCGCCGCCGGCATCCGTCCGCTCGACGCCCCCGTCTCGGGCGGGGAACAGGGCGCGATCGACGGCGTTCTCTCGATCATGATCGGCGGGGCGAAGGAAGACTTCGACGACGCGCAGCCGGTTCTGGATGCCGTCGGCAAGACCATTGTTCACGTGGGCCCCTCCGGCTCCGGCCAGACGGTGAAGGCGGCGAACCAGCTGATCGTCGCCGCCAACATCGAGGCGCTCGCCGAAGCCGTTGTATTTCTCGAGGCCTACGGCGTCGACACCGAGGCCGGGCTCAAGGTACTCGGAGGCGGGCTCGCCGGCTCGAAAGTCCTCGACCAGAAGGGCCAGAAGATGCTCGACCGCAGCTTCGACCCCGGATTCCGCCTCACCTTGCACCACAAGGATCTCGGCATCGTCACCTCGGCGGCACGCGAGGCAAACGTCTCGATTCCGCTCGGCGCCACCGTCGCCCAGCTGGTCGGCAACATCGTCGCCCAGGGCGACGGAGATCTCGACCATTCCGGTCTCTTCACTCAGGTTGCGCGCTCGTCCGGGCGCAAGTGACCGTCATACGTCTAGGAGAACATCATGACAAAGATGCGCACCGTTGATGCTGCCGTCCTGATCCTCGAGAAGGAGGGCGCGACCGAGACGTTCGGTCTGCCCGGCGCCGCCATCAACCCGTTCTATTCCGCGATGCGTGCCCATGGCGGCATCCGGCACACCCTCGCACGCCACGTCGAGGGCGCCTCGCACATGGCCGACGGCTACTCTCGGTCGGCGCACGGCAACATCGGCGTGTGCCTCGGCACGTCCGGCCCGGCCGGAACCGACATGATCACGGGGCTGTACGCCGCGATCGCCGACTCCGTTCCGATTCTCTGCATCACGGGCCAGGCGCCCACACACGTGCTGCACAAGGAGGACTTCCAGGCCATCGACATCGAGTCGATCGCGAAGCCCGTGACGAAGTTCGCGATGACGGTGCTGGAGCCCGCGCAGGTTCCCGGCGCGTTCCAGCGCGCCTTCCAGGAGATGCGGACGGGCCGGCCTGGTCCGGTGCTGATCGACCTGCCGATCAACGTGCAGATGGCCGAGATCGACTTCGACATCGACACATACGAGCCGCTGCCCGTCGCCACACCGGCGGCAACGTCGGCTCAGGCGAACAAGGTTCTCGACATGCTCGCCGCGTCGCAGCATCCGCTCATCGTGGCCGGCGGTGGCATTTTCAACGCGGATGCTGCCGACGAGCTCGTGCAGCTGGCGGAGCTGCTCGACGTGCCCGTCGTTCCCACGCTCATGGGCTGGGGCGCGATTCCAGATGATCACCCCCTGATGGCGGGCATGGTCGGCATTCAGACTCAACACCGCTACGGCAACGCGTCGTTCCTCGAGTCTGACTTTGTTCTGGGCATCGGCAACCGTTGGGCCAACCGGCACACCGGCGATCTCGAGACGTATCGGGCCGGGCGCACCTTCGTGCACATCGACATCGAGCCCACACAGCTGGGCCGCATCTTCGCTCCGGACTACGGCGTGGTCTCGGATGCCAAGCTGGCGCTGCAGGCCCTTCTCGACGCTGCCCGTGGGCGCTCGGCGGCGGGCACACTGCCGGACTACAGCGCGTGGGCGAACGAGTGCACGGCACGCAAGGGCACGATGCACCGCAAGACGCACTTCGACAACGTGCCGCTCAAGCCGCAGCGCGTCTACGAGGCGATGAACACGGCATTCGGCGAAGACACCACGTATGTGTCGACGATCGGTCTGTCGCAGATTCAGGCGGCGCAGATGCTGCACGTGTTCGGCCCGCGCCGCTGGATCAACGCCGGTCAGGCCGGCCCGCTCGGGTGGACCGTTCCCGCGGCCCTCGGCGTGGTGCGCGGCAAGCCGGACCAGAAGGTCGTTGCGCTCTCGGGCGACTACGACTTCCAGTTCATGATCGAAGAGCTCGCCGTCGGTGCACAGCACAACCTGCCCTACGTGCACGTGGTCGTGAACAACTCGTACCTCGGGCTGATCCGTCAATCGCAGCGCGGCTTCGATATGGACTATCAGGTGTCGCTCGCGTTCGACAACATCAACTCTCCCGAGACGAACGGCTACGGCGTCGATCACATCAAGGTGGCTGAAGGCCTCGGCTGCAAGGCGATCCGGGTGGAGCAGCCCGACGACCTGGCCCCGGCTCTGGCGAACGCGCAGGCACTCGCCGAAGAGCACCGGGTGCCCGTGATCGTCGAGGCGATTCTGGAGCGCGTGACCAACGTGTCGATGGGCACGAGCATCGCGTCGATCAACGAATTCGAGGAACTCGCCGAGGCTTCCGCCGATGCTCCCACGGCGCTCACCGAATTGCAGGCATAATCTGTGCCATGCGTATTCTGATCGCCACCGATAAGTTCAAAGGTTCCCTCACCGGCCCCGAAGTCGCCGCATCCCTTGCGGCGGGCCTCGACGGGCACCGCGTCGACACGGTCCCCGTGGCCGACGGCGGTGAGGGAACCGTGGACGCGGCGATCGACGTCGGCTTCACTGAGCACCGCGCGACGGTGTCAGGGCCGACGGGCGAACAGGTGGAAGCCCGGTTCGCCGTCCGCGGCGGTGAGGCGGTCATCGAGATGGCGGCCGCGAGCGGTCTGGACGTCCTTCCCGGCGGCACGCTCGCCCCGCTCACCGCGTCGAGCCGCGGCACCGGCGAGCTGATCCGCGCCGCCCTCGACACCGGATGCACACGCATCACCATCGGCGTGGGCGGAAGTGCCAATACCGATGGGGGAGCTGGTGTGCTCGTCGGCCTCGGCGCCCGGCTTCAGGATGCTGCCGGAACTGCGATCGCCGACGGCGGAGCAGCGCTCGCCGACCTCGCGAACATCGACCTCTCTGGCCTCGACCCGCGCGTGGCGTCGTGCGAGATCGTGCTCGCCGCCGACGTGGACAACCCACTGCTCGGCGTACGCGGAGCCGCGGCCGTGTTCGGGCCGCAGAAGGGCGCGACGTCCGCAGACGTCGAGAGACTGGATGCTGCGCTCGCGCACTTCGTCGACGTACTCAGCACCGCCGTTCCCGCTGCGGCCGACCACGTTGCCGCGCCGGGCGCCGGTGCCGCCGGAGGGGTCGGATTCGCCGCCCTCGTACTCGGCGCTCACCGTGAGCCGGGCACCGTCGTCGTGCAGCGGCTCACGGATCTGACCGCGAAGATCGCTGAGGCCGACTTCGTCATCACGGGCGAGGGCAGCCTGGACGAGCAGAGCCTCGGCGGCAAGGCACCGATCGGCGTGGCGAAGGCGGCGATCGCGGCGGGAGTTCCCGTCGTAGCCGTGTGCGGCCGCACCACCCTTGATGACACGACTTTGCGCGAGGCTGGCTTCGCCGCCGTCTACGCGCTCTCTGACCTCGAGCCCGATGTGCAGAAGAGCATGGCCGGTGCCTCCGGCTTGCTGCGGCAGATCGGAACGACAATCAACGCGGACGCCGAGAGGCTCACGCAAGGAGTGACACCGTGACAGACAACACGACAACCGGCGCAGCATCCGGCCCATACGATCTCGTGATCCGCGGCCGCGTGCTCACCGCTGACGGCGAATCTCCGCGCGAGATCGGTGTTGCCGACGGGCGCATCGCCGCCATCGCAGCATCCGGGGCCGGTTTCGACGCCGACCGCATCGTCGACCTTGCCGATGACGAAGTGCTGCTTCCCGGCCTCGTCGACTCGCACGTGCACGTCAACGAGCCCGGCCGCACCGAGTGGGAGGGCTTCGCCTCGGCGACGCGGGCCGCCGCTGCCGGGGGAGTGACCACGCTCATCGACATGCCCCTCAACAGCATCCCGCCCACCGTCACCGTCGACGCGCTGAACGTCAAGCGTGACGTCGCCAGAAGCCAGGCTCACATCGACGTGGGTTTCTGGGGAGGCGCCGTTCCCGGCAACACCGCCGATTTGCGCCCGCTGCACGACGAGGGCGTCTTCGGCTTCAAATGCTTTCTGCTGCCCAGCGGCGTCGACGAATTTCCGCCGCTGCCGCTCGATGAGATCGAGACGGACATGCGCGAGATCGCGTCGTTCGACTCGTTACTGATCGTGCATGCGGAAGACCCTCACTCGATCGAGACGGCGCCCCAAGAGTTCGGCCCGGGCTACGCGGGGTTTCTCGCCTCACGCCCGCGTGACGCCGAGAACGCGGGAATTGCTGCTGTGATCGACCGTGCTCGCCGCACCGGCGCCCGCGCGCATATTCTGCATTTGTCCTCCAGCGACGCACTGCCGATGATCGCCCAGGCGAAGGCGGACGGCGTGCGGCTCACCGTCGAGACGTGCCCGCACTACCTCGCGCTGTCCGCCGAGGAAGTTCCGGATGGCGCGACGGCGTTCAAGTGCTGCCCGCCGATCCGTGAAGAGGCGAATCGCGAACTGCTGTGGCAGGGGCTTCTCGACGGCACGATCGACTGCATCGTGTCCGACCACTCGCCGAGCACCGAGGAGCTCAAGGGCACGGGCGACTTCGGGACCGCCTGGGGCGGAGTTTCGTCACTGCAGCTGGGCATCTCGCTGATCTGGAACGAAGCGCGCCGTCGCGGCATCCCGCTCGACCGCGTCGTGTCGTGGATGTCGACGGCACCCGCGAACCTGGTCGGCCTGCAGCGCAAGGGGCGACTCGAGGTGGGGGCTGATGCCGACTTCGCCGTGTTCGCGCCTGACGAGCAGTTCACCGTCGACGTCCGCGCCCTGCGGCACAAGAACCCCGTATCGCCGTATGCGGGCAAGGCGCTCATGGGAGTTGTGCGCCGGACTGTGCTGCGCGGCATCGAGGTCGACGGCGACGTGCCGCGGGGTGAACTGCTGCGTCGTGGAGAGGTGTAGGCACGATCAACGATCGGGCGGCGCGTTCACCGCTACCTGTCCGGCCCCCACAGCGATGATGCATCCTTCGCAAACACGAGGATGCTGTATAGCACTGTTCCGGCGACGAGCACCCAGATTGCGGGGCCGGCGTTGATTTCGTCGGCATCGGTCACTTGGGTCTGAGCTGCCCACAAACCGAGCACCGCGACGATGAGCAGCATCCCAATGATGCGCACCGCGATGACGCCCCAGCGTGACACCGCGCGCATCGCGATGAGCAGAAGCGAGACGAGGGCGACGACGACCACGACGTAGATTCCCACCAGCAGGCCGAGAGTGAGGTTCTCGCTGAAACCGAAATCAGGGCGCCCGCTGTTCTGCATGAGCCCCGAGATCACTTCTCCCAGGTTTGAGGTGGGCGACCGCTCATCGTGCCTGGTGATGGTGAGCGGGGTGACGATGGCTGCAATAAGAACCGCGGCCACGACGATGGCGGCGAAGCCGGTGAACATCCCGCGAAGAGTGGCGATCTCGTTGCGCGCGGCCCACAGTCGAGCCTCCAACTGAACCACGTCGGGCGATTTGCTCTCGCTCATAGAAATCATTGTGGCCCTGAGCGAGCGCTCGGGTGTGAGATGATGCGGCGCGTCGGGCGACATAGCGCGCCGTGACGGCTTCGGCGAGACTCACCGTGCTCGCATGGGGATCTACACTGGCGGTGAGTGCCAGGGAGCGCGAAGGAGCGATGACGATGTCAGCGACGGACGCAGAGCCTTCGGGGTGGCAGCGGCTTGCACCCCTCATCGACCTGGTCACGCCGATGGCAATGCGCGTTGCCGCAACTTTCGCGCTCGCTGACGAGTTGCGCGACGGTCCGCTGCGCGCGGACGAGCTCGCACGCCGGGTCGGAGCGAATGATGAAGCGCTCGAACGCATGATGCGACACCTCGTCACACACGGTGTTTTCGTCGAGCCCGAGAGGGGAGTGTTTGGCACGAACTCCCTTGCTGCTCTTCTCGACTCTGATCACCCGTCGGGAATGCGCGAGAACCTCGATCTCTCGGGATTTGGCGGGCAGATGGACCTCGTCTTCACCGAGCTGATGCACACGGTGCTCACGGGGGAGCCCGCGTGGCAGACAATGTTCGGCGCACCGTTTTGGGAGCATGTGACGGAGTCGCCCACGCTGAACGCATCGTTCGACCGGGTCATGTCCTCCGGGAGCGAGTACGTGAGCGACGACGTCGCGAGTTTCGAGTGGTCGCGCGCTCGACACATCGTCGACGTTGGCGGGGGAACCGGTCGCTTGATCGCGGCTCTCTTGCGCCAGCATCCGGGCATGACTGCGACTCTCATCGACCTGCCTGCAACCGTGGAGCGGGGTCGAATGTTCCTGCACGATCAGGGAGTCGCCGACCGCGTGCGCTATGTGGCTCAGAGCTTCTTCGAGCCGTTGCCCGGGGAGGGCGACGTTTATGTTCTGAACAGCATTCTGCATGACTGGAACGATGAACACGCCGTAGAGATCCTGCGACGATGCGCCGACGCTGCGGGCCGCGAAGGGCGCGTGGTGATCATCGAGAACGACACTGCGGCCCGTGCCGAGCACGCCGAGATGGATTTGCGGATGCTCGTGCTCTGCGGTGGCCGCGAGCGTACGATCGCTGAGTTCGAGCAGTGCGCGCACGCGGCCGGTCTTGCGATGGTGGCGACGCGGTCGACGCCGCTGGGTCAGATCGGCATTGAGCTGTGTGCACAGGGCGAGCACGGCGGTCGGTGAGTGCCGGGCCCCGGCGACGGGGTGCGACAGCTTCCGATGTTCGGCGTAGCGATTGTTGCGCTCGTCCGGCGGTGTCGCATCTACCCGGACAACCTGGTCAGGCGGATGCACCGGTCGTGATCAAGAGGATGCCGCCAGCCAGCAGCGACACCGTCAAGAGCGCCGCACCAGCCCAGATGAGCGCAATCCACGCGTTGGGCTTCTGCGGGTCACGGCCGATCACAGAGAAGAAAAAGCCTCCCGGGATGAGGATTGCCGTCGTGAGCACAGCGCCCGCGATCCGGTCTCCCCACGGGCCCACGCCCGCAGCGGTCATGACAAGGCCGACAACGAGCCCCAAGGTCACCAGCATCCCGGCATGAGCATGCCCGGCGCGAAAGAACGACTTCTGCAGCGAGTTCGCTCCTTGCTTTCCCGTGACGACGCGCAGCATGAATGTGCCTCCGTAGGCGATCCCGATGATCGTGAGCAGGACGGCGCCGGCCGTGATGGTCATGGATGGCGAAAACATGGTGATCTCCTCTTGTGGATAGTGACGGTATCCAATAGTAGATACTGATACTATCTAAAGCAAGAGGTGATGATGAGAATTTCTGAACTGTCGCGCGAAACCGGTGTCTCGATCGCCAGCATCAAGTACTACCTGCGTGAGGGACTGCTGCCTGCGGGGACCGCGCTCGGCGCCCGTCAATCCGACTACGGCAACGAGCACGTCACGCGTTTGCGGCTGATCCGCGCTCTCGTTGATGTCGTGGGGCTGCCGATCGCCAAGGTGAAACGCATCTTCGAACTCATCGACGAGCCCGGCGATGACATTTTCGCGACGCTCGGTCAGGCTGTGGATTCTCTGCCTCCATACACGACCGACGGCGAAGCGGATGCTGTCGACTATCCACGGGCCAGGGCAGTGATCGAACGGCTGGGGTGGACGTACGATCCGCGCTACGCGGGGACAGCACAGCTCGAACGATCGATCGCTGCGATCGACGGAACGGGAATTCCGATGTCGGACGCGCGGCTCGATGCGTATGCCTCGGCGGCTCGCCAGGTTGCCGAGTTCGACATTTCACGGATGCCGCAGGCCGACGCGGCTCCGGCGGCAGCGATCGAGTACGCGGTTCTGGGGACCGCGTTATACGAGCCGGTGCTCGTGGCGCTGCGCCGCCTGGCGCATCAGGACATCACGGCGCGGTCGCTGGCGGGCGACGACGAAAGCTGAGTCTCAGACCTGAGCGGCGACGAGTTTCACCAACGTCGCCTCCGGACGGCAGGCGAAGCGCACCGGGGCGTAGATCGACGTGCCGAGCCCCGCAGACACGTTCAGGAACGACGAGCGCAGGGCGTGCGTCCACACGGAAAGCCCCTTGACCTTCGAGCGTGGAATATCGCAGTTGGTGACGAGGGCTCCGTAGCCGGGAACACAGACCTGGCCGCCGTGGGTATGACCGGCAAAGATCATCTGCGCCCCGTGCGTCACGAACGCGTTGAGCACGCGCTGGTAAGGAGCATGTGCGACGCCGAGGGTCACATGGCGTGACACGTCGCTTGTGCCATCGGACGTTTGGTCATCACGCAGATCATCGATGAGTCCCGTGAGCACGTCCAGGCGGTCTCTGTGAATATGCGGATCATCGACGCCGAAGAAGTCGAGAGTGGTGCCGTTGACCTCGAGGCTCGACACCGCATTGTTGAGGTCTCTCCACCTCAGCGTCTCGCCGAAAAACCGGTCCATGGCCGCGGTGTCAAGATTGGGGGACCGCGGTGGGATCCCGCCCGTGTGGCGTTGAAAGTAGCGCAGCCAGTTCTTGCGCAGTGGTCCGTAATAGTCATTCGACCCGTGCACGTGCACGCCGGGAATTCCGCGGAACGTCTCGAATGCACGCCGGAGCCCGATCAAGCCGTCTTCGTGCCCCAGGTTGTCACCCGTGACGACAACGAGGTCGGGCTTCAGTGTTGCGAGCTCGGTGACCCAGCGCTGCTTATCGCGCTGCCACGGGGCCATGTGCAGATCTGAGATATGCAACACCCGGATGCTTTCGGCCCCCGGAGGCAGCACAGGCACTGTCTCGGAGCGTAGGGTAAACAGGCGACGTTCGATGAGCGAACCCCAGGCGAAAGCTCCGGCAGCGGCCGTGGCTGCCGCCGTGAGCAGTCCGCCAGCGATTCCGAGCGGGCGACTCCCCATGGTCAGTCGTCGTCCTTATCACCATCGTCGCCGCAGTACAGGGTCAGCGTCACAGTCGAGCCTTCAGCTGCTGTCGAGCCGCCGCCAGGATCCTGCGAGGCAACGTCGTTTTTCTCCCCGCCCGGCTCGCAAGAACCGGCCTTCTTGGCCTTGAACCCGGCATCCTTCAGCGAGCTCTTGGCCGAGTTGTACGAGTCGCCAACCACGTCGGGCACCTCCTTGCCCTTGCCATTGCTGACACTGATGGTGACTGTCGACCCGCTGTTGACGCGCTCACCCCCAGCGGGGTCTGTGCTCGCGACCTTACCGGCTTCGACGGTCGAATCAACCTGCTTATCCGAGACCGAGACACCGAAGCCGGCGTCCTTCAACGCCTGTGTTGCTTCTTCCACGGACTGCCCGACAACGTCAGGGACGTCCTTGAGAATGCGCCTCGTGAGGTCCTTGTCTGCCTCGGGGAATTGCTCGCCACCGTACAGCTCAAAGGTCTTCCGGACGATCTCGCTCGTGAGTCCAAACTTGATCTGACTGCCAAGCTGGCCATTGATGTACTTGTGGTTCATGTGCGTGTAGTTCGAGCTGTTCAAGTTACCGACCCAGACGGCGTTGGCGACCTCGGTCGTCGCTGTTGCGAGCCAGGTGTCTTTGTACCCGTCTGTCGTACCGGTCTTGCCGAAGATCGGCCCGGCGTAGGGATTGCCACCTCGTCCAGTGCCCTGGGTCATCACCTGGGTGAGCGACTGCACGGCCGTTGCTGCGACGTTCTCAGGAATGGCCTGGTCGCACGACTTGCCGGGAACGTCCATCTCGGAGCCGTCAGCCTTGACGATCTTGTCAATCGCACGCGGCTCGCAGTGCATGCCCTTCGCCGCAAGGGTTGCGTAGGCATTCGCCATGGACAGCGGAGCGATGGTGTCCTCCGACGTTCCGATGAGCGTGGTGGGGTAATGCGTCAGATCAGCACCGGTCGCACTGTGTGCGCCGAGCGCCTCGGCCGTGTTGGCGATGTCGCAGAGGTCGAGCTTTTCTCCCATCGCGGCGAACACAGTGTTGATGGACTGTGTGACACCCTTTTGTACCGAAAACATTCCGCCGGGGCTTCCGCCGCCGTCCCCCGAGTTCTTCAGCTCACCGCGGTTCCAGACTGAGGGACCGGTGCACGTGTTGTAGTTGAATTGCCGGAGATTAGCATTCACGATCTCCTGCGTTGAGTGCCCCTGCAAAAGCCACTCGACGAGCACCATGGTCTTCCATGTCGAACCGGGCTGGAAACCACTCGATCCACCGTAGGCCTTGTCGGTGTTGTAATTCACGACCGTGTAGCCGGGGCCTTTGTCGGGGTCGTTCGAGTATGCAGTGTTCTGCACCATGGCGAGGACACGGCCGGTGCCCGGCTCGATTGAGGTCGCCGTTCCGCCGAGCTTCATGCCATCTTCGTGTGACGGGACGGCCGCGTGGAGAGCATCCGCTTCGGTCTTCTGCAGACGCAGGTCGAGGCTCGTGTAGATGTCGAGCCCGCCGCGCTTGAGCGTCGAGACACGTTCCGCCTCTGAATCACCAAATGCCTCGTTGTTCGCGATCACCTTGGTGACGTAGTCGCAGAAGTACGCGTTTGAGCCGGCCGCGGCACAGCCGCCCTTGGGCTTGGTGATGTTGGGCTCGATCTCGGTCTCGATCGCCTCGTCAAACTGATCCTGGGTGATCTTGCCGTAGGCCAGCATCGCCTTCAGCACCACATCGCGCCTGTGCTTCGTCAGCGCATAGCCGTTCTCTTCCCCGTTATCGGGGTTGTCCGGTTTGTCGATGCGCAGAAGGTTGGGGTTGTTGACGATGCCCATGATCGTCGCGGCTTGCGCGAGCGTCACGTCTTTGGCACTGGTGCCGAAGTAGTAGTTGGCCGCCGATTCGACGCCATAGATGACGCCGCCGAAGCCAGAGATGTTGAGGTAGCCGCGGAGGATCTCGTCCTTCGAGTACTCCTTTTCAAGCCCGATGGCGTAGCGCATCTCCTTGAGTTTGCGCGAGTAGTGGACGCCGGCGACCTCGTCGTAGCACTTCGCGAGATCTTCTTTGTTGTCGGTGTCGCTCTCGCACTTCTGAATGCGCACGTTCTTCACGTACTGCTGCGTGATCGAGGAGCCACCCTGCGTGTCTTCGCCCAGCTGGTTCGACACGATGGCGCGGAGCGTACCCGTGAGGTCGATGCCCCCGTGCTCGTAATACCGGTTGTCCTCCGTCGCGACTGCGGCATCCTTCAGATACTGCGAGATCTCGTCCCACTGGACTTCGACGCGGTTCTGCTCGTAGAAGCTTGCAAGCAGAACGTTCTTGTCGCCGTCTTTCGCGTAGATGTTCGACTTCTCCATGAGCGGAGTGATCTCGAGGTACTCGGGGAGGTCATCGAAGACGCCAATGGCGCTGTTCGCCGTGATGCCGGTGACGGCGAGTGCGGGGGTGACAGCGGCGGTGACGAGAACTCCGGCTGCGGCGCTGAGTCCGATGAAGCCGAGAAGGCCTCCGACCACGCCTCTAGCCGTTCGTTTCTGTTCAGGCATAGGATCGATGCTAAGTGACGTTTCTGAAAAACAGCCGACGCGACAGTGCTGTTAATCGGATCGTTGCCTCATCACACTGCAGCCTGACGAAGGAGCCGCATGACCACGTGGGAGTACGTGACCACCCCGCTGATCGTTCACAACACCTCAGCGATTCTCAACAACTGGGGCAGCGAAGGCTGGGAACTCGTGCAGGTCGTGACGGGCCCAGAAGGCGGGCTCGTCGCTTACCTCAAGCGTCCGGTGGAGGACGCCTGATGTCACGAATCGCAGACCGCCTCGTAGAACTCGGGCTTGAACTGCCCGCCGTCGCAGCCCCCGTCGCCGCCTACGTGCCGGCGATCACGCACGACGGCCTCGTCTACACGTCGGGGCAGCTGCCGTTCCTTGACGGAGCGCTTCCGGCCACGGGCAAGGTCGGTGACGGGCACGGGCTTGTCCCCGCATCCGACGCGAAAGACTACGCGAAACAGTGCGCCCTCAACGCGCTGGCCGCCGCCGAGAGCGTGATCGGATCTCTCGACCGCGTCACCGGCGTCGTGAAGGTCGTGGGCTTCGTCTCGAGCGACCCCGCCTTCACTGGGCAGCCCGGCGTGATCAACGGCGCAAGCGAGGTCCTGGGCGAGATCTTCGGTGATGCGGGCCAGCACGCGCGCTCTGCCGTGGGAGTCGCCGTGCTTCCGCTCGACTCGCCCGTCGAGGTGGAGCTCGTTCTCGCTTACGCGTAAGGGGGCGGATCCTCGCCTACGCGCACGGAGCGGGTTCTCGCTCATGTGTAGGGCGTAAGCGTCGTCGAACTGCCTGTGCGAGGTTCCAACGCGGACCGCGAGTATCAGGATGCTGCGAGGCAGTCTGCTGTGCGTCGCACTTGACCGTCGCGCCGCATGGCCGCGCGGGGAGCTGCGTGGTCGCAGCATCCGCCGGGTTGTTGCTCGACGGCTTACGGGCCCTTCGCCGCGGCGATGCGCCGCACGGCATCGTCGACCTTCTGCGCGAAGTCGGCGTCGCTCTGCGCCCGCTCAAGGACGGCGTCGCGCATCTCCGGATACACGGACGGGTCGCTCGAGACCAGCACGAGGTCGACTCCCGCATCGATCGCCATCGTGGCGCGCTCGGCGGGTGTCCACGCCGAGACCTGTGAAGCGGCACTGAGGTCGTCGGTCGTGACGACGCCATCGAAGCCGAGATCATCGCGCAGCAAACCGATGACCGACGCGGAGAATGCCGCTGGAGCATCCGGATCAATGTTCGCGTAGATCGCCGTGGACATCATGACGATCGCCGGCCCCTCGTCGAGCAGTGTGCGGTAGACGCCGAGATCCGGCCCGTCGGCTGTGACCGTGCTGTCGACAACGCCTGACGAGAAATCTGTGTTGTCCGTCACGTAGCCAAGGCCGGGGAAATGCTTGAGCGTGGGCATGATTCCGGCGTCGCGCATTCCCGCGGCGAATGCGCCAGCACCGGCTGAGACCGCCGCCTCATCGTCGCCGTACTGGCGGTCGAGTGACCCGATCGGTGGGTTCGAACCTGCCGTGCCCGGCGGCACGATGTCAGCGACGGGAGCGAGATTCATTGTGATCCCGGCCTGCGCGAGCTGATCGCCCCACTCGGATGCTGACGCACGCAAATCGTCAGGATCCATCGCGCCCTGCTCGACCGCCGCCGGGATCAAATCGAAACCGGTTCCGCCGAGAACTTGAACCTGGCCTCCTTCTTGATCGGTAGCGACCCAGAGGGGGAGCGGCGACGACGCAACGTTGGTGAACTGACTGACGAGTGTGGCCGCCGCGTCGACGCCCGTCGACAGACGACCGTGCAGGAACAGCCCGCCCACGCCATCGTCTCCGACGGCGGCGAGCGTGGTTTCGTCTGCCCCCTCAACAGGCGTTCCCACCATGAACAGTTGCGCGACCTTCTGTTCGAGGGTCATCGATGCCACGGGATCGTCGGGAGTGGGGGTCGGAGTGCTCGAGGAGGGGGACGAGCTCGAGGGCGCCTGAGACGGCTGCGGCGCGCTCCCGGCGCACGCCGACAACCCGAGAATCACCGCCGCAACGATGGCGAGTCGGCCGGCGTGTCGAAAGAACATCATCGCGGCCATCATCGCACGTACCGCATGCTCGTGAGTATGCTGAGTTCAGCGTCGCGTGTCGGTGGCAGGCAGTGTCAGGCATGGAGGCGCCGAACACGAAGGAGAATGATGTCAGCATCATCCCCTTCGCCCTCACGTGACTGAGGGCGAGACGAGCAGGTTCATCGCCTGGAGCCGAGAACTGCGCGCCGTCCATGAACGCCTGCGTGGTGCTTTGCGAGTGACGCGAGAGTCGCTTGACGATGCTGGGCAGGTCGGGCCGGCAGCACGTGACCTGTTGCTGTACTGTCACGGTTTTTGCGTTGCCCTCAGCGGGCACCATAGCGCGGAAGACCGTGAGCTCTTCCCCGCGCTGGCCGCGGAGCATCCTGAGCTGCGAGAGACGCTGCGCTCCCTCGCGCAGGATCATTCGATGATCGCGCATCTCATGAACGGGTTGACGGATGCGATCGAGCGCTCTGCCTCACCGCGGGAACTTGCGCAGCACGTCGAGGGAATCGCGGCGATCATGGAAAGCCATTTTCGTTATGAGGAGCGGCAGCTTCTCGGCGTACTTGAGGGGCTGGAGCTCGATGCAGATGCGAATGCAGTTCTCGGATCGTTCTGACGTGCCGGATGCCGCTGGGCTGTGCCCCGCGATATCCACGACGTGTTTGAGGAAGGTTCTCTGACGGCCCTCTCGCCCTGCAAAGACCCGGGTGACGGCTCTTCAAAAGAATCGGGTGGCGGGCCCACAGGCGAATAACTCCGGATGCTGCGGGGCGTCGCCTCGCAGCATCCGCGCATTCGGGCATTCGGGCATTCGGGCATTCGCGCTGGGGCACGTAGCGAGGTCGTCGGCGTTCCAACAGCTGGTTCGTCCACAGATCGCGGCTGTGCTCTGGGTTTCCACAGGTGTTCGAATTGTGGCGTGACGAACGTCGAGATCGGTGCATGCTGTGCTCATGGGTGACTCGCTGATCAGCAGTTGGCTTCGGCAGCATGACCAAATTGCGCGAACGGCCGATATCTATAGCGCAGGGTTCAGCAAACGTGACGTGGCGAGTGAGGTGAAGCGAGGGCTTGTCACGCGTGCGGGAAGAAGCTGGGTGTGCACGTTGTCATGCCCCCGGGATCTGAGATGGGCGGCGATGCTTGGAGGGCATCTCACCTGCGTCAGTGCGGCGAAACACTATGGTCTGTGGACGTTGCACGACGATCGCTGTCATATTGTGGTCCGCAATCACTCGAATGTTCAGCCGAACCGGGCGAAGGTGCGGCTGCACTACGGCACAGGCCCGATTGCCCGCTCACGGAACACCGTCGTGGACCCGGTTGTCAATGTGCTCGTCGGTGTGGCCAAGTGCCAGAGCCTTGAGCGCGCACTGGTTGTAGCGGACTCTGCTGTCCGCGCGGGGCATATCTCGAGAACCGAACTGCGGAGCCTGCATGTGAGATCGGCTGCATTTGCCCGTGTCGCCGCTGCCGTGAGCGAGCTCTCGGACTCTGGGATCGAAACGCTGCCACGTCTTCGCCTCTCTGCGGCCGGAATACACATGCGCCAACAGGTGCGGATTGCCGGACACCGTGTCGACGGGCTCGTCGGTGAACGCCTGGTACTCCAGTTCGACGGTGCCGATCATCTCTCTCGAGAGCAGAAACAAACAGACGCGCGGCATGACAATGAACTTCGGCTCATGGGCTATACGGTACTGCGTTTCACTTATCAGGATGTCGTGGAATTCTGGCCGTACGTCGAGGCTTCAGTGCAGCGCGCGCTCGCGCAAGGGGCGCACCTCGCGCCTTCCACTGCCGCGTAGCATCGGGCCGCTGCCGCTGCCGCTGCCGCTGCCGCTGCCGCTGCCGTCCGCTTCCGCTTCCGCTTCCGCTGCCGTTCCTGCTGCTGCCGCTTCCGTTGCTGTTGCCGTTGCTGCTGCTGCTGCTTCCGCTCGTTCCGCTGCCGCGTAGTGTCGCGCGGTGAGGCGATCCAGTCGCTTTCCGGCACCGTGCGCCAGAATCGTCGTTCGTGATGCGGGTGCCGGAAGGGCTGGTGGTGTTTGCTTCCCCGAAGGAGGGAAACTTACCGAGAAGAGTGCATTAGCGTTCAGCTGACCCTCTTTTCGGTAACATTCCCTTTTCTCGGGACATATAGCGCTGCAGAGGAGCGTTCACGGGACGTGGTGAGCAGGCCGTTCTCGCGACGCGGCGCCCCAAAGCTGGTTCTCAGGACACGGAAGATTTTTCGAAGCCCGGCGGAGCGTGCAGGCGAGCTCCTGGGATACTCCGGGCGAGTTGAAGCGTTCCCGTGAGCTGTTCCGAAGCCCGAAGCCTCGGGGAGGCGGCCACGCCCTCGAAAGTGTTCTTTCGGGGGCAAACGAACGTGCCGTCACTGTGCATGGCCGTCAACCTGGGTCACAGCGCCGCTGCACTGGGGTTCTCCGGACTGTCGGTGTACTGGGGCGTTCCGGACCGTACGTGTACCGGGGGTTCTCCGGACAGTTGGTGCACCGGGGCGCTCCAGACGGAACGCTGGGCGGGGCGATGAGTCGAATCACGACATACGGTGGCCAACGGAGTAGTTAAAACACCGGATGCTGCGAGGCAGCGCCCCGCAGCATCCGGTGTTGTGTGTGGCTAGTTCCGCACCTGGTCGGTGATGACCTTCATGACCTTGGTGTCGGCGAGCGTCGACGTGTCACCGACGTCACGACCCTCGGCGACGTCACGAAGCAGGCGCCGCATGATCTTGCCCGAGCGGGTCTTCGGCAGCTCGTTGACGACGAACACCTCGCGTGGCCGCGCGATCGGGCCGATCTGCTCGCCCACCCAGCTGCGCAGTGAGCTCGTGATGTCGGCGATCTTCTCGGCCTGGTCGAGGTGGCTCTGCTTGATGATCACGAACGCCACAACGGCCTGGCCCGTGGTCTCGTCGCTCGCACCGACGACCGCGGACTCCGCGACCATCTCGTTGGCGACGAGTGCCGACTCGACCTCTGCGGTCGAGAGGCGGTGCCCCGACACGTTCATGACGTCGTCGACGCGGCCGAGCAGCCAGACGTCGCCGTCTTCGTCGAGCCGGGCGCCATCGCCGGCGAGATACTTGTCGCCGAACGTGTTCCAGTAGGTTTCCTTGTAGCGCTCCGGGTCTCCCCAAACACCGCGCAGCATGGCCGGCCACGGCTCGTCAACGGCGAGAAGACCGCCGCCGCCGTTGCCGACCTTCGTGCCGTCGTCGCTGCGCACAGACACCGTGATTCCGGGGATCGCGACCTGGGCGCTGCCCGGCTTCGTCTCGGTGACACCCGCCAGTGCAGAGATCATGATCGCACCGGTCTCGGTCTGCCACCACGTGTCGACGATCGGCGTTGTGTCGTTGCCGATGACCTTGCGGTACCACATCCAGGCTTCGGGGTTGATCGGCTCTCCGACCGAACCAAGCACGCGAAGCGACGAGAGGTCGAACTCCTGCGGCACCTGGCGCCCGGTCTTCATTGCCGAGCGGATGGCCGTCGGCGCCGTATAGAAGATCGAGACCTTGTACTTCTCGATGAGCTCCCACCAGCGTCCCGGGTGCGGCGTGTCGGGCGTGCCCTCGTACATCACCTGCGTGGCGCCATTCGTGAGCGGTCCGTAGACCATGTACGTGTGGCCCGTGACCCAGCCGATGTCTGCGGTGCACCAGTACACGTCCGTCTCAGGATGCAGGTCGAACACGTTCTTGTGCGTGAACGCAGCCTGCGTGAGGTAGCCGCCCGAGGTGTGCAGGATTCCCTTGGGCTTACCGGTCGTACCCGAGGTGTACAGAATGTAGAGAGGGTTCTCGGCTCCGAAGGCCTCAGGCGTGTGGTCGGCGGATGCTGCCGGAACGACGTCATGCCACCAGATGTCCCGGTCGTCGACCCAGTCCACCTCGTTCTCGCCGCGCTTGACGACGAGCACGTGCTCCACAGTCTTCTGCGTATCGCCGTCCTTACCCGCGAGCGCCTGGTCGACAGCGGGCTTGAGCGAGGAGACCTTGCCCTTTCGCCATGCGCCGTCGGCGGTGATGACGACCTTCGCTTCGGCGTCGTCGATGCGTGAACGCAGGCTGTCCGAGCTGTAGCCGCCGAAGACGACCGAGTGGATCGCTCCGAGTCGGGCGACGGCGAGCATCGAGACGACGGCCTCGGGGATCATCGGCAGGTAAATGGCGACGCGATCGCCCGTGCCGATCCCCAGTTCGGTCAGCACGTTTGCTGTGCGCTTCACGTCCTCGGTGAGCTGCGCATAGGTGATGGTGCGGGTGTCTCCCGGTTCGCCTTCCCAGTAGATGGCGACGCGGTCGCCGTTGCCGGCTTCGACGTGCCGGTCGAGGCAGTTGTAGGCGACGTTGAGCTTGCCGTCGTCGAACCACTTCGCAAAGGGCGGGTTCGACCAGTCAAGGGTCTTCGTGAACGGGGTGTCCCAGGTCACGAGCTCACGCGCTTGCTTCGCCCAGAATTCGAGGCGGTCGGCAGCAGCATCCTCATAGATGGAGGAATCCACCACTGCATTCGACACGAACTCCTCTGACGGGGCGAACCGGCGGTTTTCCTGCAGCAGGCTGTCTATCTGCGTGTTCATTGTTCGACTCTTCGCTCCTTTGCGGTCTGCGTTCACCCTCGACAATACTCGCTGGTATCGAACCGTGATAATCCGTGTGCTTTCGCGGATTCTGAGGCCTCCTCGCGTCCGCCTGAAAAATCTGTCCCCCAAAGTGTGGACGATTTGCTTGCACTCATCGTGTGAATGCGTATTATGTGAAAGGCCGAATACTTAATTCTGGCGTGCAACGCACAGATTCCCCCCAATCGAGACGTTGCAGTGACGGCACCCATTCCCCCCGATGGGTGCCGTCCTCTTTTAACAGGTGCTCTGTGTTTTTGGCTTATAGGCCAGAACGTGTGTATGGGGTTGGACGTGTCATCCTCGTCCTGCCCATCCTTTGCGGGTCCAGAGTCTTTCTCTGGCGGTGAGTGTTCCCCGTTCATTCGCCCACAGCGTCCGGCGGCCGGGGTGTTATCCACAGCGGCGCAGATTCCGGATGCTGCCGACGGCAGCCCTTCGTAAGCTCCCTCGCATGAACCGACTCGCAGGCCGATCGTTCTCTCGAGTTGACCTGAGTACCCTCTCGTCCCAGGAGCCTCACTGATGCCGCGGTGGTCGGTCGAGTATTACGGCGATCGATTTGAGCGCTTCGTGCGGACACTGCCTGAATATGAACAAGCCGTTCTCTTCGCGGCCGTTGAGAACGTTCTCCAGGTTCACGGGATCGACATCTGTTCCGGGGAGTGGGGAAAGCCTCTTCACCGCATTCTTGCCGCCGCAGGTGACGATCGAATGCGCGATTCGAGTCGAGAACACTCGGTGTTGCTCCGGGTGTTTTGCACCTTTCACGGCAGCAAAGTCATTGTTCTCTTCCACGGATATGACAAGAAGCGTGACCCCTCGTCGAAGCGGCAGCAGCGCGAGATCGCGAGAGCACGCGCCCTTCATGAGCGGTGGAAGCGGCAGCGCCGCGCGTGATCATATAGTTGATCGTGTATGTGGTAAAGCACATAATAGAGTGACGGAGGTGGTCACGATGGCCCGGCAGTTCAGCGATCTGGCTGCGCGCACGAAGGCCGCGTGGTCTGACGAAGCGCAACGTGTCTACGAGATAGCGGCTGCGGAGTTCGCCGCAGAGATGGGCGAACAGGCTGCTCTCGGTGCCGCGCTGGCAGAAGCTCGGCGCAGCCGGGAGCTGACTCAGCCGGCGTTATCCGCAATCACGGGCATCCAGCAGGCGGAGATCAGCCGTATCGAACGCGGAGTTGGAAATCCGACGGCGGCGACCTTGACGCGACTGGCGAACGCGCTCGGGCGGAGATTCGCGCTCGTTCCTGCCGAGCGCTGAACCTTTCGCCCACAGCATCCGGCGGCCGGGGTGTTATCCACAGCGGCGCAGATTCCGGATGCTGCCGACGGCAGCCCTTCGTAAGCTCCCTCGCATGGACTCCTTCGTCGCCGAGCCGTCGTTCGCCCCCGTCGGCGATGCCGCGCGACTGGAGCTTGCGAGCCGCTGCGGACCCCTCGCCGCCTACCTCGCGGCAGCTGACGTCACCGACATCGTGGTGAACGGAAGTGCAGGTCTCTGGTTCGACCGCGGCCGCGGGCTCGTCCGTGATCCGCTCTGGGAGGTTCCCGAACCCGAGCTGCGCCTCCTGGCCACACGCCTCATCGCCCTCGGCGGCCGGCACGTCGACGAGGCGACACCGTGTGTTGATGTGCGTCTGCCCGGCGGCATCCGGGTTCATGCTGTTCTGCCACCGGTCTCGACGACCGGAACGCTCCTGTCGATTCGCGTGCCACGGGCCGGGCTTCTCGACCTCGGAGCGCTCCACACCGCGGGCATGCTCGGCGGTGACGAGGGAATCCGGATGCTGCATCGCGCCGTCGCGCGACGCACGAACATGCTGATCACCGGCGCCGCGGGCAGCGGGAAGACCACGTTGCTCGCCGCGCTGCTGGGCGAGGCCGACCCCGCTGACCGGATCGTCGCGATCGAGGACGTCGCTGAATTACGCATTGATCATCCGCATGTGGTGTCGCTGGAATCTCGCCAGGCCAACCTCGAGGGTGCCGGGCGGATCGGACTCGAACAGCTGTTGCGAGAGGCGCTGCGGATGCGGCCCGATCGACTGGTGCTGGGGGAGTGCCGCGGAGCGGAGATTCGCGAACTGCTCGCGGCGCTCAACACCGGGCACGACGGCGGGGCCGGCACACTGCACGCCAATTCGCTCGCCGATGTTCCGGCCCGTCTCGAGGCATTGGGCGCTCTCGCGGGAATGACGGCTGAGGCAATTGGGCGCCAAGCCGTGAGCGCGATCGGACTGGTGCTGCATCTTGAGCGAGTGGGTGGAACGCGCCGTCTGGCGCAGGTTGGTCGCCTCGCGCTCGCCGATGACCGACTCACCGTGGTCGCGGAGGGCACATAATGCGCGCAGCATCCCGATTTCATCGACGAACCCGGGTGCCGGCCTCGACCGTCGAAACCGTCGCCGCCATCGCCGAACGGATCGCCGTGCTCATGACCGGCGGTGTGGCGCCGATGCTCGCGTGGCAGTATCTGGACGAGTCACTCGGCAGGCGGCACCCGGCCTCGCGCGCGGTGCACGCCGTGGCGACAGCCGACGACGTTCCCGCAGCCCTCGCGGAAGCGGGCCGGGAGTGGCGTGTTCTCGCCGCCACACTCGCGGTGTCCGCGCGGTGCGGTGCCCCGGCGGCGACGGCACTTCACACCCTCGCGTCCACCCTGCGGGCGATCGGCCAGACGCAGCGCGACATCGCGGCATCCCTGGCCGGACCGCGCTCGACATCGCGCCTCGTGATGCTGCTGCCCCTCGTCGGGATCGGGTTCGGGATGCTGCTGGGCTTCGACACATGGGCGGCTCTGGGAACGGTGCCCGGCGCCGTCTGCGGTGTGCTCGGTGGGCTGCTCATGCTCGGCGGTTGGCGGTGGAGCTCGATGCTCGCCAGGCGGGCACACCCCGGCGTGTCGGCACCCGGGCTGATCGTCGACCTCACGGCGATCGCGCTCTCGGGTGGGGCTTCGGTGACGGGAGCACGCAGCGTCGTCGACGAGGTTGTGGCCGAACTTGGCGTGACGGATGGCACGGGTGCCGATGGTGCGGTCGATGACGTGGTGGCGCTGGCACAGCGCGCGGGTGTTCCGGCGGCGGACTTGTTGCGCAGTGAAGCGGCGCGAATTCGCCGCGATGCCGCATCGCAGGCTGCCGACGCGGCGGCTCGGCTGTCGACCCACCTCATGATCCCGCTCGGGGTCTGCGTGCTTCCGGCGTTCATGCTTCTGGGCGTCGCGCCCATGATGATCGGCATCGTCACCTCGACGAACCTCGGCATTTGACGCGCATTGCGGCCATGCGCTTCGTGGTCTCTCGATTGCGTAAGCCCGGCCGTGCGGCGTGACGCGAGGTGTGCTCTCTTTTGTGCTCATCGTTCATGGCTATGTTTCGCCCCGCCATCGCCGCGAAGGGCGTAGTGATCCGCCAGCAGAGCGATCGCACGCGCCGCCTATTGCTACGTCGGCAGACGTTACCGAGCACGTGGCTGTCGGCGTCGTTCGTCAGGCAGTCGAGCAGTCACCGGGAAACTCCGTCCACAGCCGAGCCGAAGGGCGACATCTCCACAGCATCCGGTGTCGAGCGCTCACGCCGACGCGAATGCGCGCACACTGGGAGTACTCGTGCCATCCGCCCCCGTACGGGGAGACGAAAGGATGCACATGCCACATCTGCCCACCGCCCAGACCGTCGTCGATCGCCTGCGCGATGACGAAGGAGCCGCGACCGCCGAATACGCCATCGCCACGATGGCTGCTGTCGGTTTCGCGGGCTTGCTCGTCGTGATTATGAAGAGCGACGAGGTGAAGGGCATTCTCACCGATCTGGTGCGACGTGCGCTCACGGTTGACTGACACCGAGCACGGCAGCGTCACGGCGGAGCTCGCCGTGGTGATCCCCGCCGTGATGCTCGTGCTCGCTCTGTGCATGTGGGGTCTGCAGGCCACGTCTCTGCAGGTGCGGGTGACGGATGCTGCAGCCGACGCCGCGCGCACCTTGGCGCGGGGCGACAGCATGTCTGTTGCGCGGTCACGGGTCTCGGCGCTCGTTCCCGGCGCGCACGTGTCGTCGTCGCCGTCCGGGGACTTCGTCTGCGCCACGGTCTCGGCACGTGCCGCCGTGCTGCCGCTCGACATCACGGCCCGCGGGTGTGCGCTCGCCGGAGGCCTCTGATGAGCGGCGAGCTGCGCGGGGCTGCGAGGAGCAGCGTACTGACAGGCGACGTTCCTGCAGGCAGCGCCATGACAAGCGGCGCGCCTCGGCGCAGTGCTCCGAGAAACGGCTCTCGTACCCGCGGCGTGCGGGCGCGTCGCCGACTGCGCGACGAGGGCGGCGCAGCATCCGTTCTTGCTGTCGGTCTTGTCGCGGCGACGCTCATCGCCGCCGGTCTTCTCGCACCGCTGTGCGCAGCGTTTGCAGCGCGTCAGGCCGCGGCCGGTGCGGCGGACGCCGCAGCGTTGGCCGCCGCGGATACCGCGTCCGGGCTGGTTCCCGGCGTCCCGTGCGAGACAGCGAACCGGGCTGCCGAACTCAACGGCGCGCGTCTCGAAGAATGCGTTGTGGAGGGATTGATCGCTCGTGTGACGGTGTCGTCGAGTGTGCTGAGTCTTCCGATCACGGCATCGGCGCGTGCCGGTCCGCCGCCAGAATCCGTCGACGACTCGACGTGATCGTGGCGCTCGCTGCCTCGACCACTCGAGGCAGCGACTGCGTGTTCTGCGGCCAGTAACGGCTATTCCCTCTGCCACGAATGAGCCAACCCTGCCCGTTGGGCGCGCACGCTGTCGACTGGTGGGCTCTTCAATGCCTCAGCGGTTCAGCGGACGGCCGATCTAGCCGAGGTCGTCCGACCGAGCCGAAACAGACTCCCCGCGTGATCGGGTCAGCTGTAGGTCGTGGTGCGATAGCGATAGCCGACTGCGGTGGGCCGGTCGGAGTCTTCCGCGTCGAACTCCTCCATGCCTGCACGTACATAGAGGTAGGACTTGCCCTCGTCGACGGGAACCTCGATCGACGGCTTCGCCTCACCTGAGGGCAAGAACTCGATCGAGATCGTCTTCCCCTCAAGCGGGCCGTCCGTGAGCTTGGCGGTGTAGCTGCTGCCTGAGGTGTTGTTCATATCTTTATTGTGAGGCACTGCGCGGAATGTGCAAGCCCTCGACGGGGCAAATGCCCGAACTTCTCGTCAGATGTGCGAAACTCTGTTCTCGGTGCGAGAGTCGGCTGATCCAGGGCAGACGTCGCGCCGGCGTACAGTAGCCACACAGCCTTCGTCGAGGTTCCGTCGCAGGCGGGGTGTGTATGGTGTGCACGACGAAAGGAGTCGGGTGTCAAGCACGAAGAAGTTGGTCATCGTTGAGTCGCCGACCAAGATGAAGTCCATTGCCGGGTACCTGGGCGAGGGCTATGAAGTGCTGTCGTCCGTCGGGCACATTCGGGATCTCGCGGAGCCTAAGAAACTGCCCGCTGAAGTGAAGAAGGGCTCCCTCGGCAAGTTCGCCGTTGACATCGAGAACAACTTCGAGCCGTATTACGTCGTCTCTGACACCAAGAAGAAGACTGTCGCCGAGCTCAAGCGCGCGCTGAAGAACGCCGACGAACTCTTGCTCGCCACTGATGAAGACCGCGAGGGCGAGGCCATCGCGTGGCACCTGTTGCAGGTGCTGAAGCCCACAGTTCCGGTCAAGCGCATGGTGTTCCACGAGATCACAAAAGACGCGATCCTGGCGGCGAAGGACAACACCCGCGAGCTCAACAACTCACTCGTCGACGCGCAGGAGACCCGGCGCATCCTCGACCGCGTGTACGGCTACGAGATCTCGCCCGTGCTCTGGCGCAAGGTCGGCCCTGGACTCTCTGCGGGCCGCGTGCAGTCGGCAGCGACACGTCTCGTGGTGGATCGTGAACGGGAACGCCTCGCGTTTGTCGCAGCATCCTATTGGGACCTCACCGCCGAGGTGACCCCTGCTGACGCCGAGTCGAGCTTCGAAGCGAAGCTTGTGCGCCTCGACGGCACTCGCGTGGCGACGGGCCGCGACTTCGACGATTCGGGCACACTCACGGCGAAGGTGCGTCAGCTCGACGAGGCTGCCGCCACGTCCCTCGCTTCCGCGCTGGAAGAGGCCGGAACCTCCGCCCGCATCTCGAACCTCGAGACCAAGCCATATTCACGCCGCCCCGCGGCCCCGTTCATCACATCGACGCTGCAGCAGGAAGCCGCGCGCAAACTGCGCTTCTCGGCCCGGCAGACGATGAGCGTCGCCCAGTCTCTGTACGAGAACGGGTACATCACCTATATGCGTACCGACTCGGTGTCGCTGTCGAAGCAGGCGACGGATGCTGCTCGCGCGCAGGCCCGCTCGCTGTACGGCGACGACGCGGTTCCCGAGAAGCCCCGCTACTACTCGGGCAAGTCGAAGAACGCGCAGGAGGCGCACGAAGCGATCCGTCCTTCGGGCGACACGTTCCGCACTCCAGCGTCGCTGTCCAGCTCGCTGCACGGCAACGACTTCAAGCTGTACGAGCTGATCTGGAAGCGCACGGTCGCCAGCCAGATGGCCGACGCCAAGGGGCAGACGGCCACGGTCACTGTCGAGGCAGAGCTGCAGAGCAGCGACGTCGCGAAGACGGCTGAGCTGACAGCATCCGGTACCGTCATCACCTTCCGTGGATTCCTCGCCGCCTATGAAGAGGGTCAGGACGAGGTGCGCGGAGACCGCGACAAAAACGCCAAGCTTCCCGCCATGACGGAGGGGCAGGCCGCCGGGCTCGCCGACGTCGCAGCCAAGGGGCACGAGACGAGCCCGCCGCCGCGTTACACGGAAGCCAGCCTCACGAAGCGCCTCGAAGAGCTCGGCATCGGCCGGCCGTCGACCTACGCGCAGATCCTGTCGACGATCGTCGACCGCGGTTATGTGACGCAGCGCGGCACAGCACTGGTGCCGAACTGGGTGGCGTTCAGCGTCGTGCGCCTGCTGGAAGAGCACTTCGGCGACCTCGTCGAGTACGACTTCACGGCGGGCATGGAAGAGGACCTCGACCGCATCGCGGCAGGAGACGCCAAGCGAGCTGATTGGCTGGGCGACTTCTACTTCGGCAATGACCAGCATGCGGGCCTGCGGCACGTCGTCGACAACCTCGGTGAGATCGATGCGCGCGAGATCAACTCGGTGCGCATCGATGACCAGATCACGTTGCGCATCGGAAAGTACGGTCCGTACCTCGAAGTGATCGACGACGATGCCACACCGGATGCTGCCACGGGAGAGATTCCCGTGCGCCGCGTGAACATCCCGCAGGAGCTTGCCCCGGACGAACTGACGCTCGCCAAGGCGCACGAGCTGAAGGACGCACCCGTTGTGCACGACCGCGAGCTCGGCCAAAACCCCGAGACCGGCAAGACGATCGTGGTGAAGGACGGCCGGTTCGGCCCCTACGTGACCGAGCTCGAGCCGGAACCCGCGGCTCCGGCCACGGACGCCCCGAAGAAGAAGTCGGCGAAGAAGGGCCCCAAGCCGCGCACGGCGTCGCTGTTCAAGTCGATGTCGCCCGAGACCGTCGACCTCGACCAGGCGCTGCAGCTGCTGAGCCTGCCGCGCGTTGTGGGCGAGGACCCGGAGTCCGGCGACCCGATCACGGCGCAGAACGGTCGATTCGGCCCGTATCTGAAGAAGGGCACAGACTCGCGGTCGCTGCAGAGCGAAGAGCAGATCTTCGACATCGACCTTGCCGGGGCGCTTGAAATCTTTGCCCAGCCGAAGTATGCCGGGCGGCGGGCGTCAAACGCGCTGAAGGAATTCGACGCGGACCCCGAGAGCGGCAAGCCCGTGCGGGTGAAAGACGGACGCTTTGGACCGTATGTGACCGACGGCACCACGAACGTCACGATCCCCAAGGGCGAAGACCCACAGGATATGACGTTCGAGCGAGCTGTGCAGATGCTCGCCGACAAGCGGGCGAAGGGTCCGGCGAAGAAGCCTGCGAAGAAGGCTCCGGCCAAGAAGACCGCCGCGAAGAAACCGGCGGCCAAGAAGGCGCCCGCGAAGAAGCCCGCGGCGAAGAAGAGCAGCTCGAGCGCAGAATGAGCGGGCTGTTCATCACGCTCGAGGGCGGCGACGGCGTCGGAAAGTCCACGCAGGCCGAGCTTCTCGAGCGGTGGCTGACAGCGCGCGAGCGCACGGTCCTGCGCACGCGTGAGCCCGGCGGAACCGACGTGGGGGAGCAGATCCGCGAGATCGTGCTGCACCACCGCGGCGACATCGCCCCACGGGCAGAGGCGCTTCTGTACGCTGCTGATCGCGCCCACCACATTGCAACGAAGGTGCGCCCCGCACTCGAGGCCGGAAGCGTCGTCGTGCAGGACCGCTACATCGACTCGTCCGTCGCCTACCAGGGTGCCGGGCGGGTGCTCTCGGGCGACACGATTCGCGATCTGTCGCTGTGGGCCGTTGACGGGCTGCTGCCCGATCTCACGGTTCTGCTCGATCTCGACGAGGCGTCGGCCCGACAGCGACTGGATGCTGCCGAGAAACGGTTCGACAGGCTTGAGGCCGAGAAGCAGGAGTTCCACGCGCGCGTTCGCGCAGCGTACCTCGAACTGGCAGCATCCGACGCGCGGTTCCTCGTCGTGGACGCTGCCCGCGCACCCGAGGAGATCGCCGCAGAGATTCGCGGTCGGGTCGAGCAGCTCCTCGACTGAGCTCCGGATCGCGCGAGCGAGTCGTCGGCGGGAGGTCATCACCGGAGAGCGTGCCTCGAAGATTCCGCTGTCGTGCATCTGTGGATGCGATGGTGTACGGTCAGACGCCGCAGGTAGGCTTGACCGCGTGAACGTATGGGACGGCTTGACGGGGCAATCGGGCGCCGTCGATGTTCTGCGCTCCGCAGCATCCGCGTCGAGCTCGTCGATGACTCACGCCTGGCTGATCACGGGCCCGCCAGGCTCGGGTCGTTCGAACATCGCCTACGCATTCGCCGCCGCCCTGCTGAGCGGCGACCCCGACGGCGACGCGCACACGCTGGCGCAGGTTGAGTCACGCACGCACCCGGATCTGTCGGTTCTGCGCACCGAGAACGTCAGCTACAAGATCGAAGAGGTCCGCGCCTTCGCGACGACGTCGTATTATTCACCGTCGGTGGGAAGCTACCGGGTCATGGTCATTGAGGATGCTGACCGCATGACCGAGCGCACATCGAACGTGCTGCTCAAGGCACTCGAGGAGCCACCCGAGCGGACCGTGTGGGTGCTGTGCGCTCCGAGCGATGCCGACATGCTGCCCACAATCCGCAGCCGCGTGCGCACCCTGCGGCTCAGCCTGCCCACGGTCGATGACGTGGCAGACCTGTTGCAGGTGCAGCTGGGAGTGGACCCGGTGATCGCCGAGCGCGCCGCACGGCTGGCCCAGAGCCACATCGGCATGGCCAAGCGCCTCGCCACCGACGACGATGCACTCGGGCGTCGTGAACGCACGCTGCGGACGGCGCTGGGCATGCGCACCGTCACCGATGCCGTGATGGCGGCAGCGGGCATGCTCGAGATCGCGGGTGACGACGCCAAAGCATTCACCGCGGAACGCGACGAGGCCGAACGCGAGAGCGTCCTTCGCTCCCTCGGCGTCGAACCGGGCAAAACGGTTCCCCCCGCGCTGCGGAGCCAACTGAAGGCGCTGGAAGACGAGCAGAAGCGGCGCGCCACCCGAAGTTTGCGTGACGGCATCGACCGCATCCTCGTTGATCTGTTGTCGCTCTACCGCGACATCACGATGATCCAGCTGGGGCGAGAGGGCGCGATCATCAACCGTGAATTCACCGATGACCTGCGTCGCGCAGCACAATCAACGGATGCGGCACGTACGCTTCACACGATGGATGCGATCCAGCTCGCCAGACGCCGCATCGCCGGCAACGTGGCACCGGCACTCGCGCTCGAGGCAGCCTTGGTGACCGCGATCCGCTAAAGGGAGGACCATGAGAAAGAACAGCGCCCGCCGACTGGCCGTGGTGGCCTTCGCCGCCGCACTCGTCGTGCCCTTGAGCGGATGCTTCACGGCGTTCATCCCGCCGAAGGAGGACACATCCTCAAGCACGCCGAAACCGCAGCCGACCACGACGGGCACGTCGGCAGACGAGTTCTATGCGCAGGATGTCGAGTGGTCGAACGACGCGTGCCCGTCTGGCTTCGAGTGCGCAACGGTGCGTGCGCCGATGAACTGGGACGACCCGGAGGCCGGCGAGATCGAGTTGGCGCTGATTCGCAGCAAGGCGCAGGGTGACCCGATCGGGTCGCTGCTCGTCAACCCCGGCGGCCCGGGCGGATCGGGCTTCGACTTCGTCAAGGACAGTCTCGACTACGCCGTCGATGCCGACCTCAAGAAGAATTTCGACATCGTCGGCTTCGACCCGCGAGGTGTCGGACGCTCGACAGCGGTGAGCTGCTACGAGCCCGAGCAGATGGACGAATACCTGTATGGCCTCCCGGAGAACTCGGATGTCGGAAGCGACGCGTGGATCGACGAGATGACCACGAGCGCCACCGAATTCGGCGAGGCATGTCTCGACAACACCGGGCCCTTGCTCGAGTTCATCACGACGGTACAAGCGGCGAAGGACCTCGACTTGTTGCGCGCTGTTCTCGGCGATGACGAGCTGTACTATCTCGGTTACTCGTACGGCACTTTCCTCGGCGCCACGTATGCCGAGCTGTTCCCTGACAAAGTCGGGCGACTCGTCCTTGACGGCGCTATTGACCCGTCGAAGAGCAATTTTGAGGTGTCGAAGGCTCAGGCCAAGGGTTTCGAGGGGGCGCTGTCGGCTTTCCTCAAGGACTGCATCGACAACAACAGCGAGTGCGCCTTCTCGGGGAGCGTCGACAAAGCGAAAGAGACGATCTCTGAGTTGATTGAATCCGTTGGCGAATCGCCACTCAGGGGGCCAGACGGCCGGATGCTGGGATCGAGCACACTGACAACGGCGATCATCCTTCCGTTGTACTCGCCAAACAGCTGGGAGTACTTGAACGTCATGCTCGCCGACGTCATGGACGGCGATGCGACGAACGCGTTCTACTTCGCTGACCAGTACAACGGTCGCAACGAAGACGGGACGTATCAGGACAACTCGACGGAGGCGTTCATGGCATACAACTGCCGTGACTACCCGTACGACGATGATCCGGCCACGATGGAGAAGCAAGCAAAGGAGATCGCCGAGGCCGCTCCGGTGTTCGGCCCCTCTCTCGGCTACGGAGACATCAGCTGCGCGAACTGGCCCTTCACCGACAGTGCAGAGCGCAACGAGATCCACGCCGAAGGTGCCGACCCCATTATGGTTGTCGGAACCACAGGCGACCCGGCAACGCCGTACGAGTGGGCGGAGAACCTCGCGGAACAGCTCGAATCCGGGCAGCTGGTGACCTATGAGGGCGAAGGGCACACGGCCTACAACAAGGGTTCGCAGTGTGTGAACGATGTGGTGGACGAGTACCTCATCACGGGAATCATGCCCGACGACGACCCGAAGTGCTCATAACTGCACTCAGGCCTGTGAATCGACTCTGTGACGTGACGTGCCCGGCCAGAGAGACCCCACAACTGTGTGGGCTCGGTCGTCGTGCAGATCGGCACGCGAGCGTCTGGCGGGTGCACGTGCGCTCTTGTTCGACGTGGTCATGAGCACCGTCGGGAACGTGTAATATAGATCGCTGTGTGCGCACGATGGTGCGGCCACGCCGCCTTAGCTCAGTCGGTAGAGCGATTCACTCGTAATGAATAGGTCGCCGGTTCGATTCCGGCAGGCGGCTCAGAAATAAGACGGGGTCGGTCAGCGAGAAACAGCTGATCGGCCCCGCTTTTTGTGTGTAGCGTGGTTGTCAATCCGGCTTATAGGGCTTATAGGCCAGAACGTGTGTATGGGGTTGGGCGTGTCATCCTCGTCCTAGCCTATCCGTGGCGAGGTCAGTGGTCTTCTTTGACGGTGTTGCTCGGACGAGGCCTATGGCACGCTGTCATCGAGAAGCCACGGACACGTCCGGACGGTGCCGGCGCGCGGGACGTCGCCGTGCCGCCGCCCGCACGCTCGATACGATAAAACAATGACCTCGCACACGTGGAACCCCACAGGCCAGCAGTTCACCGTTCGACAGGGGGACGACAGTCTGATCGTCACCGAGGTCGGTGCCACGCTGCGCGACCTCGTCCTTGACGGCATCCGCGTCGCCGAGACGTTCCCCGAGGACGCTCTGCCCACCTCATCGCAGGGCGCCGTGCTCGTCCCGTGGCCCAACCGTGTGCGTGACGGACGGTGGTCGCTCGCGGGGTCAGACGGCACACATACCGTGCAGCAGCTCGATCTCACCGAGCCAGCCAAGCAGAACGCCTCACACGGCCTGTTGCGCACGCAGGCATACACCGTGAGTGACTCGGATGCTGCGAGCATCACGCTCTCCGCCCGCATTCACCCGCAGCGCGGCTACCCGTTCAGCCTCGCCACGAGTGTGCGATATGCGCTCACCGGGCGCGGGCTCGAGGTTACGCACACGATCGTGAACCATGGAACAACATCTGCCCCGGTTGGCGTCGGCACCCACGGCTACTATCGCATCGGCGAGCTCGACAGCGACGACCTGACGTTGACGAGCACGGGCCGCGCTGTCATCGAGGTCGACGAGCGGATGAACCCGGTGCGCACCGTTCCCGTGCCACCCGAGAAGGATCTGCGGACCGGCCGCCGCGTAGGCGAGCTGTCGCTCGACGATGCCTACACCGAGCTCGACGTTGTGGGCGACAGCATCCGGCACGTGCTGTCTGCCGACGATGGTCGCGCCGTCACCGTCTGGGCCGACCCGGCATTCGCGTGGGTGCAGTTCTACACGTCGGACCGCGTGCGCGGCGATGGATCGCGGTCGATCGCGATTGAGCCAATGACGATGCCCGCCGACGCGCTCAACAGTGGCGACGGCGTCACGTGGATTGCGCCAGGGGAGAGCTGGAGCGGACGCTGGGGAGTGACGTACCGCGCAACCGAATAGGCTGTCAGCATGTCGACTCCGAATGCTCTGCGCTGGGGAATCCTCGCCCCCGGCGGTATTGCCCGCACGTTCACGAAAGATCTGATCCTTGGCGGCTTCGCCGTCACCGCTGTTGGGTCACGGTCACTCGAGCGCTCGCGCGCGTTCGCCGAGGAGTTCGGCATCACTCATGCGTACGGCAGTTACGACGAACTCGTCGCCGATCCCGAGATCGACGCCGTGTACATCGCCTCTCCGCACAGCTTCCATGCCGAACAGGCGACCCTCGCGCTCGACGCGGGCAAACACGTGCTCGTCGAGAAGCCGTTCACCATGACGGAAGACGAAGCGCGCGCTGTCACCAGTCTCGCTGCCGAGCGCGGACTCGTGGCCCTCGAGGCGATGTGGACCCGCTACCTTCCGCACATGCGTCGTGTGCGCGAAATCATCGCGGAGGGCACCCTCGGCGAGATCGTCGCCGTGACGGCCGATCACACGCAGAACATCACGGTCGGCCCTGAGCACCGCATGATGGATCCTCAGCTTGGTGGGGGAGCATTGCTCGATCTCGGCATCTACCCACTCTCGTTCGCTGTCGACGTGCTTGGGCTGCCCGACCGCATCGACGCGACGGCGCAGCTGACAGAGACCGGCGTCGATGCCCAGGTCTCCGCTGTGCTCAGCTACCACAGCGGCGCCATGGCCACGACGTTCAGCTCCATGCGCGGAGCCGGTCCTAACCAGGCGAGCATCATCGGCACCTCCGCGCGTATCGATATCGACCGAGTCTGGTACTCAGCGACCTCGTTCCGGGTGACGGCGACGGCGGGAGAGGTGCTGGAAGAGTTCACGAGCGAGGTGAACGGGCGCGGCATGCACTACCAGGCACTGGAGCTCGAGCGCCTCGTCGCTGCGGGCGAAATCGCCGGCAGCATCCTCCCGCCCGCGGAGTCTGTCGACATCATGGGTGTCCTCGACGAGGTGCGCCGCCAGGTCGGCGTGGTGTATCCAAGCGAGTTCTGAGCTACCACGCGCTAAAATCACAGGGTGTCTCGCCCCGTTCGCTCTTCGCCGCGCCGCCGTGCCCTCTGGGCCGTCGGTGCCATCGTCGGCGTCATCCTTGCGGGAGGTTCGGTTGCGGCCGGGGCGGCGATCGAGAATCCCTTCCCCATCGCGACGAGCGCATCGGCGACACCGACGCCGTCAGCGACGCCGACTCCCGATCCGCGACCGCTTGCCGAGAGCCCGGTCCCGGCGAACAGTATTCGGCAGTGCTCGGTCGCCGAGGCAGCATCCGACCCGCTGCTGAACACTCTGCAGGCTCGAGTTGTGAATGCCGACACCGGTGAGCTTCTCTACGACCGCAATTCGACAACTCCCGCGCGGACGGCGAGCAACATGAAGCTCATCACGGCGGCAGCGGCGCTGGAGACCTTCGGTGCCAATTACCGTATCTCGACCCCCGTCGTCGAGGGCAGCGAACCGGGCACGATCGTGCTCGTCGGGCAAGGGGACATGACGCTCACCCGTCTTCCGACCGGGCAGGAGTCAGTGTATCCGGGGGCCGCGCACCTCGACGCTCTCGCCTCCGCCGTCAAAACGGCGTGGTCCGAGGCCGGGCACACAGAGCCCATCACCCGCATCGTGCTCGACAGCAGCGCGTTCACGGGGGAGAGCTGGCTGCCCAGCTGGGACACCAAGGGGATGCGCGAGGGCTACCAGTCGCACGTCAGCGCACTGCAGGTCGACGCCGATCGCCTCTGGCCGGCCAGCGAATACTCACCACGCGGAAGTGACCCGGTCGCACGCGCGGGGGAGGCCTTCGCCGCGTACTTCCCCGACGCCACGACGACCATCGGTGAGGCACCGGCGGATGCTGCGCAGCTCGCCGCCGTCGAGTCGGCACCGCTGAGCTCTCTCGTGGAATACATGCTGCTGTACAGCGACAACATGATCGCCGAAAGCCTCGCGCGTCTCGTCGCGATTGAAGAGGGTGCCGGAAGTGACTTCGCCGCACTTGCCGATGGGATCCCCGCAGCACTTGAGCCGCTCGGGATCGACACGAGTGGGCTGACGATCGTCGATGGCTCGGGCCTCAGCGCCGACAATGCCGTCCCGAACATCTACTTCACGAAGCTGTTGCGCGGCGTCGTGGAAGGCACTATTGATATGCCGTCGATTCTCGACGGGCTGCCCGTCGCCGGGGAATCAGGCACCCTGCGATACGACAGCCGTTTCTCGGGCGATGCCGAGGCGGCGGCGGGCCACGTCATGGCGAAGACGGGGTGGATCCAAACGGCATACACGCTCTCGGGCGTGATCGAGCCTGAGGATGGCTCGACCCTGGTGTTCTCGATCTACGCGCTCGGGGATCAGCCGCTCCCGAGTACGACTGCGCACGCGGTGGATATGCTGGCCACAGCGTTCTACCGTTGCGGCAACGACCTATCGAATCTGTGATCTGGAGGAGCTCTATGGCGCGCGCATTACTGATCATCGACGTTCAGAACGACTTCACGGAGGGCGGAGCGCTCGGCGTCGCTGGCGGCGCTGACGTTGCCCGCAATGTGACCCGCTGGCTCAATCTCGCATCGGCTCGGTACGACACTGTTGTCGCATCACGTGACTGGCACAACGCCAGTGACGACAACGGCGGCCACTTCGCCGCCGACGACGCCGAACCCGACTTTGTCAACACGTGGCCGGTGCACTGCGTCGCTGATACACCCGGCGCCGAGTACCACCCGGCCTTCGACACATCATCGGTGAATATTCACGTTCGCAAGGGACAGGGAACTCCCGCGTATTCGGCCTTCCAGGGCACGACGGACGACGGACGCAGCCTCCTCGAATCGCTCACCGAGGCAGGGGTGACCGAGATTGACGCCGTCGGCATCGCCACCGATCACTGCGTGCGCGCCTCGGTGCTCGATGCTCTCGAAGATGGTCTGCACGTCACGGTGCTCACCGATCTGATCGCCGGCGTTGCTGCGGACCCGAGCTCGGCTGCACTCGACGAGATGGCCGTTCACGGAGCGACCCTGACGACATCGGGAGAGGTGCCCGCCGAGTAAGGGGCTGAACCAGGGCTGTGCCCGGTACACGAGGGCGAGGCCCTTGAGCGCCCGCGCTTGGCAGGGGGTGAGGTGCTGACCAGGAGCCCTGCGTCGGCATCTTGATGTCCGTATGCGCCACAGGTGCTGTGTCGGAGTATGCGCTGTACGGGTTCGGTCACTGGCGCATGGGATATCGGGGCAAAGCCCGGATGTCGATGGCGGCTATCCGTCGAGCGTCGCGCACGAGCATCCGTCGGGCATAACTTTATATTTGACAAAGACATTGCTTTTGAAAACTACTTTGTGTTACAAAGTAGACATGTCAGATTTCGACGAAGAGCCCACCGGCGACGAGGCGCTTGATCCTGCCGAGATGCTGCGACTGCTGAACGATCAGCAAAAGAGCGTCTCCACGCAATTCGGGAGCATGGCCTGGACGGTCACTGCCACATGGGGTATCGCCTGGACGGTGGGCTTCACGAGCGTGTGGCTCATCGACGGGCTCAAACCGGCATTCTCGATTCCCGAAGCGGCGGGCTTCATCGTGCTCGGCGTGGTTGTCTGTATTGCCGTGATCGTCTCGGTCATCATGGGGATCCGCACCGGTCGCGGAGTGAAGACGACACGGGAGGAAGCGTTCTCGTCTGCGGCGTATGGCTGCACGTGGTCGCTGTCGATGATCGGGATTTGGCTGTTCGGAATGGCGCTGATCTCGCAGGGCATGAGCCCGCACATCATTCAGTTCTACTTCTCGTCGGGATTCGTGTTGATGACGGGGATCATGATGGCCGTGACTGCCGCGGTCTGGAAGATGAAATCCGCGCTCTTCATCGGGATCTGGCTCGTGGTGATCGCCGCAGTGGCACCATTCTTCGGTGCCCCGGGAAACTATTTGTTCCTCGCGATCAGCGGAGGCCTCGTCTTCATCGGGTTCGCCATCGCCGCGGCCGCATACAATTCCGGCCTCAAGCGGCGCGTCCAGGGAGATCGCCGTGGCTGATCTGGACCCTGTCATCCACGCGCAGGCGCGGCTGCGCATCACCTCGGCACTTGCCACTCTCGGGCCGAAGGAAGCAATCACGTTCCCCCGCTTGCAGGAGGTGCTCGGCATGACCGCAGGAAATCTCTCGACGCACTTGCGCAAGCTGGAGACCGCGGACTACGTCTCGGTCGAGAAGGTGATCGAGGGTCGTTCGCCCGTCACCTACATCGCATTGACCACCTTGGGGCGACGACGCTTCGAGGACTACACCGAATCATTGAGAAGCCTTTTGGGAGGAGCCTCATGACCACTCTCGCGCACTTCGACAGTGTGACGCGCCGATACGGCGACGTCACAGCACTCGACAACGTCACTCTGGACATCGAGTCGGGCCACATCGTCGGCCTTCTGGGCCCGAACGGGGCGGGAAAGACAACGTTGCTCTCACTGCTGCAGGGCCTTCGCCGCCCCACGAGCGGAACCGTGCGGCTGTTCGGTGGAGAGCCGGGTGACTACCGACAGCGCCAACGCCTTGGCTGCACGCCGCAAGAGACGGCTCTGCCGCAGGCGCTCAAGGTCGGGGAGATCCTCCAGTTCGTCGGGAAACACTTCGACGACCCGGTTCCCGTCGACGAGATCGCCGCCGAATTCGGGCTCAGCGATATGCTCCGCAAACAGTCGGGGGCGCTGTCTGGAGGGCAGAAGCGACGGTTATCCGTCGCGCTTGCCTTCGTCGGACGTCCCATGCTCGTCCTGCTCGACGAGCCAACGACGGGTCTTGACGTCGATGCGAGACGCACCCTGTGGCAGGCGGTCCGTCGCCAGCACGAGAACGGCGCCACGGTCGTCGTCACGAGTCACTACATCGACGAGGTCGAAGCGCTCGCCGAACGTGTCATTGTCGTCGACGAGGGGCATGTCATCGCGGATGACGACCTCCCGCAGATCCTGGGGCAGGTGCAGGGACGGATGCTGCGGCTGTCGACGCCGCAGCCCGACGCCGTTCTCGCACTTGATGACGTCCGGCATCATCAGCCCGAGAACGATGGGTCACACACGTTCCTCGTTGGGGACGGCGACGCCGTCGTCACGGAGCTGGTGCGCGAAAGCATCCCGTTCTCGAATCTGTCGATGCGCCGCGCCACTCTCGAAGAGGCGTTCCTGGCGCTCACTGAAAAGACCACGGCCTGAGGAGGACATCATGTCGAACACAACACTTCGCCTCTCTGGCGTTCATGCAAAATATGCGCTGATTGAAACATTCCGCATTCCCATCGCGGTGATTGGCACGATGGTCTTTCCGGCCCTCGCCCTGCTGTTCTTCGTTGTGCCCCAGGAATACGTCGCTCAGAATCCGCTCTATGCCACGCAGGCTGTCATCTCGATGAGCGTCTTTGCGGTGATGGCCAACTCGCTGTTCGCCTTTGGGATCTCAATTTCCGAAGACCGCGAGAAGCCGTGGGATCCGTATCTGCGCACGCTGCCCGTACCTGGGCTGTCCCGCGTGCTCGGCTATGTCTTTTCCACCGGCGCGCTTGGGCTTGCCGCCATCGTCCCCGTCCTTCTGATCGGCGGCCTGTTCACCGCGGCCGAGGCCGACCCCTGGCGCGTCGTCGCCGGATTCGTCGCCCTGGCCATCTCGGCGATTCCATTCATGATGATCGGTGTCGCCGTTGGGTACGGGATGCCGTCAAAGGCGGCGATCGCCGTCGTGCAGGTCGTGATGTTCGGCTTCGCCTTCGCCGGAGGGCTGTTTCTGCCACCTGAGATGTTCGCATCGTGGCTCGACACGCTGTCACGGTTCTTCCCATCCCGGCAGGCGCGCGACCTCGTGATCTGGGCCGTCCAGGGCGGATCGCTCGAACCCGCGACGTGGCTGGGGATCATCGCCTGGATCATCGTGACCGGAGTGCTGGCGCTCCTCCTCTATCGCCGTGACGAGGGACGCCGGTTCCACTGACGATCTTCGCCTGATGGCGTCTGGCTGACGCCGTACGACCGGCCCCGCGGATTGCTTCCGCGGGGCCGGTCATCACTCGGTCGCTGCGTGACGATCGAGGAAGTCGTAGACCTCGTTGTCGTCGACGCCGGGGAAGCGACCCGAGGGCAACGGCGCCAGCACCTGGGTGTGCAGGCGAGCGCTCGGCCACGACTTGTCACGCCACTTCTCGGAAAGCTCGTCCGAGGGTCGCTGGCAGCACGACTCGTCCGGGCACTGAGACTCGGCACGGCGCTGTGTTTCGCGGCCGCGGAACCACTTCGCCTCGTCAAAGGGAACGCCGACGGAGATCGAGTACTCACCAGCATCCGTCGTGCCCGTCTGCGTCGAGCACCAGAATGTTCCGACGGGTGTGTCGGTGAACTGATACTGCTCTGTCGTGCGGTTGCGGCGGGCGAATGCAGATCTGGCGCTCCATTTGCGGCAGACCCGCTGGCCCTCGATCGAGCCGGTGACGTCGCTCGGGAGGGGCAGCCCGTCATTCTCGTAGCCCTTTTGCAGCATCCCCTCATCGTTGACCCGCAGAAAGTGCAACCGCATGTCGAGCTGCGAGGTCGCGAGGTTGGTGAGGCGCAGCCCCGCCGCCTCGTGGGTCACACCGAAGGCGTCGCGGAAGTCCTCGACGGCGAGGTTGCGGTCTTTCTTCGCCTGGGTGAGGAAGGCGACGGCACGGGTCTGCGGCATGAGGCAGCAGGCGGCAAAGTAGTTGATCTCGAGACGCTGCCGCAGAAACTGTGCGTAACTCGTGGGCACCGTGTGCCCGAGAATGCGGTGCGCCATGGCCTGCAGTGCCATGGAACGCAGCCCGTGACCGCCGGGAATCGACGCGGGCGGAAGGTAGATGCGCCCGTTCTCGAGGTCGGTGATGGAGCGCGCCGAGTTGGGCAGGTCGTTCACATAGAGCAGTTCGAACCCGAGCTGCTCCGCCATGATCCCGACGGTGCGGTGCGTGAGTGCACCGGTTGCGTGGCCCGCCGCAGTCACACGTTCTTCGGCGACCTTCTCAATATCGGGCAGATAGTTGTCTCGCGAACGCATGAGGGCGCGCAACTCGGTGTTTGCGCGCCTGGCCTCTTCGGGCGTCGCGATCGCCTCCGTGGCGCGGCGCTGTAGCTCGCGATGCAATCCGACGATCGCCTCGAGTGTCTCATCGCTCATGCCGCGGCTCGGCTTGACTGCAGGCAGGCCCAGCGTGGAGTAGAGCGGCCCGGCTTGGGCGTCGAGCAGCTCGAGCTCCAGTGCGGCGCGACGGGAGGGCGGTTCGCGGGTCAGAAGATCGGTCAGTGGAACATTGACAGCGTCGGCGATCGCGGTGAGCAGCGAGAGCTTGGGCTCGCGCTTGCCGTTCTCGATCAGCGAGAGCTGACTTCCTGTGACGCCCACGGACTCTCCCAGCGTGTCGAGGGTGAGACCGGCACGCGTCCGGAAATGGCGAATGCGGTGCCCGAGTGTGGCGAGATCGCTCGATGTGACCATGAATCAACAATATCGCAAGAATTGCATTTCTTAACACCAGAATTGACAAGGAACTCGTCAAACCATGCCGCAAAGTGGAGTTAGGACATGATCTTGACAGTGCTCGGAGGCGCAAATGTCACTCGCAGGACTCATCGAACAGCGAAGCGACACCATGGATAAAGCGGAGGATGGCACTCGCGGTGCGTCCCCGTCTCAGCGTGAACTCCCCGGCGGCCTGGATGACCTGCGTGCGTGGGTTGACGAGGTGGCCGAGCTGACGCAGCCGGACGACGTGGTCTGGTGCGACGGGTCGCGCGCAGAGTTCGATCGGCTGGCCAAGCAGATGGTCGCGGAGGGCAAGCTCATCAAGCTGAACCCCGAATGGCGCCCCAACAGCTATCTCGCCCGGTCGACGCCGTCCGATGTGGCGCGCGTCGAGGCGCGCACGTTCATCGCGAGTGAGACCGAAGAGGATGCTGGTCCCACGAACAACTGGGCCGAACCGACCGAAATGCGGCAGACGCTCAACCGCGTCTTCACGGGCAGCATGCGCGGACGCACGATGTACGTCGTCCCGTTCTCCATGGGCCCCGTCGGCGGACCATTGTCGCAGCTGGGCGTACAGATCACCGACTCCGCGTACGCCGTGCTCTCGATGGGCATCATGACGCGCATGGGCGACAAAGTTCTGGAGCTGATCGCGGGCGGCACACCGTGGATCAAGGCCTACCACTCGGTCGGTGCCCCGCTGGAGCCGGGCCAGGAGGATGTCTCGTGGCCGTGCAACGACGAGAAATACATCGTGCAGTTCCCCGAGTCACGTGAGATCTGGTCTTACGGATCCGGGTACGGCGGCAACGCCCTGCTCGGCAAGAAGTGCTTCGCCCTGCGCATCGCGAGCGTCATGGCTCGTGACGAGGGATGGCTGGCCGAGCACATGCTGCTCATTCGGGTCACCGACCCGAACGGCCGTGCCTTCCATGTTGCGGCGGCGTTCCCCTCGGCATGCGGCAAGACGAACCTCGCGATGCTGCGCCCCACGATCCCCGGCTGGAAGGTCGAGACGATCGGTGACGACATCGCCTGGCTGCGTCCCGGTGACGACGGGCGCCTGTGGGCGATCAACCCCGAGGCCGGCTTCTTCGGCGTCGCTCCTGGCACAGGTGAATCGACGAATGTCACCGCCGTCGAGACGCTGTGGGGAAATACCATCTTCACCAACGTTGCGCTGCGCGACGACGGAGACGTCTGGTGGGAGGGCCTCACGGACACCCCGCCGGATCATCTGATCGACTGGGAAGGCAACGACTGGACTCCCGAATCCGGGCGTCCGGCCGCGCACCCGAACTCGCGCTTCACCGTCGCCGCGGCGCAGTGCCCGCAGATGGCTCCTGATTGGGAGGCCGACGGGGGAGTGCCCATCGACGCGATCCTGTTCGGCGGTCGCCGTGCCACGAACGTTCCGCTTGTCGTCGAGGCCTCCGATTGGAGCCACGGCGTCTTCATGGGGGCGACGATCTCCAGCGAGCGGACCGCCGCGGCCGAGGGAACCGTCGGCGAACTGCGCCGTGACCCGTTCGCAATGCGGCCGTTCTGCGGCTACAACATGGCGGACCACTGGGCGCACTGGCTGTCGATTGGAAACAAGCTTCGCTTTGACCGTGCCCCGCGGATCTTCCAGGTCAACTGGTTCCGCAAGGGCGACGATGGTCGCTTCCTGTGGCCAGGGTTCGGCGAGAACTCCCGTGTTCTTGAGTGGATCGCCGACCGGCTCAGCGGTTCTGCCGCTGCCGAGACGACGCCCATTGGCCGACTGCCGCAGCTGGATGATCTCGATCTGAACGGTATCGATCTGCCGCGCGAAGACCTTGAGGAGCTGTTCTCGGTGAACCGTGAGGGCTGGCTTGAGGAAGCCGACCTCACCGAAGAGTTCTTTGCGATGTTCGGCTCGAAGGTTCCTGCCGCGTTGCGCGCCGAGCTTGAGGCGCTGCGTTACCGGCTCGAGAAGGAGTAAGCAGACCACCGCGGCGCGCGCGGGGGACACAAGTGCGCGCGCCGCGGTCATTCTCACCAGTGGTGAGGAGGTGGGCCGGAATGACGCCTTGGCCGGACGGTTTCGGAACACCTCCTCGCTCCTGGAGCGAAAGGCAACGGGTGGCACATGCCAGTGGGGCGTGCGTGTGCCACCCGTTTTGCTGTGCCCCGCGGCAATGAGAACTCGCCGTCATGGCCAGGAGACAAGAATAGTCGAGCTAGAAAGTACGAGCTCAGTGGGCGGGTCGCCGCAGTTCGCGGTCAAGTGCTGATTCTCAAATTACGCATGTCCACGCAGGAACGCGATGCACGCGGACATGCGGCAGCACAGCGTGACGTCTCGGCCGTAGAGTGCGCGTCGTCGGTGCGTCGTCGTGCCGCAATGTGCGTCACACGGTGAGGGGCAGATGCTGACAGCATCCGCCCCCTCACCGACTTCTGTGCGTGTTACAGCGTGTTGCCGAGCTTGAAGCCCTTCTCTTCGTCATCCTTGCGCGTGTATGAGAAGCCGTCGGCGCCGACCGTCACCGCCATCTCACTGGCATCAGTGCGCGCGTGCACGGGCTGAGGATTGCCGTCGAGGTCGAGTACGAGCGATGCGTCGGTGTACCAGCTCGGCACGACGGGGTTTCCCCACCAATCGCGGCGCTGGTTGTCGTGCACATCCCAGGTGACCACCGGGTTGTCGGGGTCGCCTGTGTAGTAGTCCTGCGTGTAGATCTCGACACGGTGACCGTCGGGGTCGCGCAGATAGAGGTAGAACGCGTTTGATACGCCGTGCCGGCCCGGCCCGCGCTCAATTGCATCTGAGCGGCGAAGTGCGCCGAGCTTGTCGCAGATTGCGAGAATGTTGTGCTTCTCGTGCGTCGAGAACGCCACGTGGTGCATGCGCGGTCCGTCGCCGCCCGTCATGGCGGTGTCATGAACGGTGGGTTTGCGACGCATCCAGGCTGCATACACCGTTCCCTCGGCATCCTGGATGTCTTCGGTGACGCGGAAGCCGAGGTCCTGCATGAACTTCACCGCGCGCGGCACGTCAGGCGTGACCTGATTGAAGTGATCGAGCCGAACGAGCTCACCCGCGTGGTGCAGGTCGTACCGCCACGACAGCCGCTCGACATGCTGCACGTCGTAGAAGAACTCGTACGGGAATCCCAGGGGGTCGACCACGCGGACGGAATCGCCGATGCCCTTCGTGAACCCCTCGGGAGCACGGCGCACATCACACCCGAGCTGCCGGTAGTACTCCTCGGCGCGATCGAGTTCGTCACGGGAGCGCACACGGTACGAGAACACGGCGACCGCCGCCACATCCCCACGGCGCAGCACCAGGTTGTGGTGGATGAACTCTTCCGTCGAACGCAGGTAGACCGCATCGTCGGTCTCGTCTGTCACGTACAGACCCAGGACATCGACGTAGAACTCCCGAGAGGCCGCGAGATCGGTGACGACGATCTCCATATATGCGCAGCGCAGGATGTCCGGGGGAGCAACGGTCGGTGTCGGCACCGGGTTGTCTGTGGTGATGGGAGCCTCCTGGCTCACATAGAAGCCCGACGACGTCAGGGTCATGTCTTCACGGTTTGTCATGTCAGCATCCTTGCTTCACGTGCTCGGCCAGCCTCACGGCGGGGCGCGGATGCTGTGCGGCATCGCGCCCTCGCCGGGAGGGCGAGCATTGTCAGTTCTTTCCGAAAGTGGGGTTGTGCGGGGCACCAAGCGTGATGTGCACGCTCTGCTGGTCGGTGTAGAAGTCGATCGAGCGGTATCCGCCCTCGTGGCCCAGCCCCGACGCCTTGACGCCGCCGAACGGGGTGCGCAGGTCGCGCACGTTGTTCGAATTCAGCCACACCATGCCGGCCTCGACGGACTGCGCGAAGTTGTGCGCCCGCTTCAGGTCATTCGTCCACACGTACGCGGCAAGACCGTACTTGGTGTTGTTCGCCAACTCCAGTGCTTCAGCCTCATCATCGAACGGCGTGATCGCCACTACCGGCCCGAAGATCTCCTCCTGGAAGATGCGTGCATCCGGCTTCACATCCGCGAACACGGTGGGGGCAACATAGTTTCCGGTGTCGAAGCCCTCGGGCCGACCGCCACCGGCGACCAGGCGCCCTTCGGTCTTGCCGAGTTCGACGTAGCTCATGACCTTCTCGTAGTGCTCGGGGTGAACGAGCGCACCGACCTCCGTCTCGGGGTCATGTGGATGCCCCACCTTCACGCGCTTCGCCTGCGCAGCGTAGCGTTCGACGAACTCGTCGTACACCGACCTCTGCACGAGGATGCGGCTCCCGGCCGTGCACCGCTCACCGTTCAGTGAGAACACGCCGAAGATGCAGGCATCGATCGCGAGCTCAAGGTCGGCGTCGTCGAACACGATCGCCGGCGACTTGCCGCCGAGCTCCATCGAGAGGCCCTTGAGGTAGGGAGCCGAGTTCGCGAAGATCAGCTGCCCGGTCTTGCTCTCGCCCGTGAACGAGATGAGAGGCACGTCCGGATGCTTCACGAGAGCATCTCCAGCATCCTCACCGAACCCGTTGACGAGGTTGAACACACCCGTGGGAAGACCGGCCTCTTCGAAGATTCCCGCCCAGAGTGATGCGGAGAGCGGGGTGAACTCGGCGGGCTTCAGAACGACGGTATTTCCGGTTGCGAGTGCGGGCCCGAGCTTCCAGGACTCCAGCATGAACGGCGTGTTCCAGGGAGTGATCAGCCCCGCGACGCCGATGGGCTTGCGGTTGACGTAGTTGATCTGCTTGCCCGGAACCTTGTACGCGTCGTCTGCCTGAGCGACGATCAGGTCGGCGAAGAAGCGAAAGTTCTCGGCCGCGCGGCGGGCCTGCCCGAGAGCCTGCGTGATTGGCAGACCCGAATCGAACGACTCGAGCTCGGCGAGGCGGTCGCCGCGCGACTCGACGATGTCGGCAATGCGGTGCAGCACACGCGAGCGTTCGCGGGGGAGCATGCGTGGCCAGGGGCCGTTGTCGAACGCATCTTTCGCGGCAGCGACGGCGCGGTCGATGTCTTCTTTCTGACCGGATGCTGCCGTGACGTAGCTCTCGTTCGTCACAGGGTTGAGAACGTCGAACGTCTCTCCGGACAGGCTGTCAACGACCTCTCCGCCAATGTAATGTTTGATGCTCGACGGCAGATTATCGGGAACGTGGTGACCCATGTGGTGCCTCCTTCTTCGGCTACGACGTGTGAGCGGGCCCGTGAGCCTGCTGGTAAGCGGTGAACGCCTCGAGGGTGGCGAGACGATGATTGCGGGCGGCCAGTTCGATGTCGAGCAGCGCGGCCTCTGACTCAATGAGCGTCAGGATGTTCTCGTGCTCTGTCACGGAGTCGCGAGCACGGCCCGGAACGAAGCTGAAGGTCGAGTCGCGCAGCGCGCGCATGCGGTTCCAACCCTTGTGCACGAGGTCGAGGATGTGCGGATTCGGGCATCCCTCGTAGAGCACCGCGTGGAACTCTTTGTTCAGCTCGGTGAAGCGGTGCGGATTGAAATCGTCGAGGCTGGCGGCCATCGCGTCGTTGATGTCGCGGGCGGCAGCGATGCGCTCGGGGGTCATGAGATGCGCCGTGAGACTTGTCGCTGCCCCCTCGATAATGGCGAGCGACTGCATCGTGTGCACGTATTCGGTGACCTCGATCATCGCGACCTGGGCGCCGACGTTGCGTTCGAACGTCACGAGTCCCTCGGCCTCGAGGCGACGGATCGCCTCGCGCACCGGCACGACGCTGACGTCGAGCTCACGCGCAATCTGCCCGAGCACGAGACGGTAACCGGGAACGTAGCGTCCGCTTTCGATGCGCTCGCGGATCCAACGGTAGGCGCGCTCGGACTTGCTGAGCGCTGCCGGTTCGTCGCCGCTCACTGCTGTGAGAGCCATGCCTGGTACCGTTCCTTCCACTCGTCGTTCATGGGGAAGAGCCCCTCGATGCGTTCGCCGTTCGCCACCTGCTCGGCCGTCCAGCCATCACGGCGTTCCTGCTCGTAGGCAGCATCGATCACCTCGTGCGCAACTGCCGGTGGAATGACGATGACGCCGTCGTCGTCACCCACGATGAGATCGCCCGGCTGCACAGCGGCTCCGCCGCAGGCGATGGTGATGTCGGTCGCCCACGGCACATGACGGCGACCGAGCACCGACGGATGGGCACCCTGCGAGAACGTCGGAATCTCGAAGCTCGCGACCTCGGCAAAATCACGGATGCCGCCATCGGTGACGATGCCTGCCGCACCGCGCACCTGCGCCCGCAGGGCGAGAACATCGCCCACGGTGCCCGTTGCGGGCTCGCCGCGGGCCTCCATCACGAGCACTTCGCCGGGTTGGACGCTGTCGAACGCCTGCTTCTGCGCGTTGTAACCGCCGCCGTGGCTCGCGAACAGGTCCGGGCGGAACGGGATGAACCGCAAGGTGCGGGCAAGACCGTACATCTTCGTTCCCGTGCGGCTCGCCTTCACGCCCTCGATGAAGATGTCGACGTGGCCGAGCTTCCGCAGCGCGGCGCTCAAGGTTGCGACAGCTGTGGCGTCAAGCTTCGTGCGCAGGTCAGGCGTGAGCTCGAAGGTCTCGTCGCGCGTCAGCCCGGCGGCTTCGCGGCTGCCCCACGCGGCTTCGCGCTGTGCGTCTGTCGCTTTCGGTTTCTCACCAGCATCCGTGAACGCCGTTGTCCCCTCAACGACCCGTGTCGATAGGCGACCTGATGAGGGCGCACCGGCGGCTGTCGGAGCATCCACTTCGACCTCGACGGTGTCGCCGGGGGCGACGACGGACGACCCGGCCGGTGTTCCGGTGAGGATGATGTCGCCCGCGTGCAGGGTCATCATCTGCGAGAGGTCTGCAACGATCTGGCCGAAGGGGAACAGCAGCCCCGCGGACGTGTCGTCCTGCACGAGCTTGCCGTTGACCCATGTACGCACGCGTATGGCCGCCGGATCGACGCGGTCAGCTGCGATCACGTGCGGCCCGAGCGGCGTGTACCCGTCACCACCCTTGGAGCGCACGTTCGAGCCCTTGTCGGCCGCGCGAAAGTCGTAGAGACCGAAGTCGTTGGCTGCGGTGACGCCTGAGACGGCCGCCCAGCCCTCGTCGGGGGAGACCCGGCGCACATCCGTGCCGATGATCAGCGCGATCTCGCCCTCAAACGCCAGCAGCTCGGTGCCGAGGGGGCGCTCGATGGTGCCTCCCGTCTCGCCGAGAGACGATGCCGGCTTGAAGAAGTACGACGGGTGCGCGGGAATGCGCCCACGCTGCTCGGCGCGGGAACGATAGTTCAGGTGCACGGCAACGATCTTGGGTGCGGTCACGTCGTGGGTCATGGACGGTCTCTCCTCATCGTGGACTGTCGTATTCCAAATGATATACGATCTTGACGCGTGGGGGAAGACCCCACCGGATGCTGTCGCACGCGGCACCGTTCGACGCACGCGGTGCGCACAGCATCCCGGTTGCCGCGTTCACGGCGCTCAATAGCTTGCCCGAGGTTCAGCGTCGTCATCGGTCTGCTCCTGAGGCAGCCACGTGGCCGCCAGAGCTTCGCTCGCGCGGGCGAGCAGTGCGACATCGGCGGCGACGAAGGTGAAATCGACGCCCGTCTCGAGGTAGCCGCGGGCGGCCTCGGGGGCAAACGCGTTGACGCCGACGGGCACGCCGAGTTCGTTCATCGTGCGAATCGTGGTCTCGACAGCATCCACGACATCGGGGTGGCCCTGCTGGCCCAAGTGTCCCATGGATGCTGCAAGGTCGCTCGGCCCGATGAACACACCATCCACGCCGTCGACGGCGGCAATCGCCCGCGCATTGCGCACGGCTTCCGCCGATTCGATCTGCACGTAGAGCGAGATCGTGTCGTCGGCATCCGTGAGGTAGTTGTCGACGCGGTTCCAGCGCGAGGCACGGGCGAGCGCACTCCCGACACCGCGAACACCGCGCGGCGGGTAGCGCACGGCGGCGACGGCAGTCTCAGCATCCTCGGCCGTGTGAACCATCGGGACGAGCAGGTTCTGCACCCCGATGTCGAGATACTGCTTGATGATCACCGTGTCGTTGACAGGCACGCGTACAAGCGGCGTGATGGGGTACGCGGCGACGGCCTGCAGCTGCGTCAAGATCGTGTCGAGAGTGTTCTGGCTGTGCTCGCCGTCGATGAGCAGTAGGTCGAGGCCGCTCCCGGCGCAGATTTCGGCGTTGAGTGTGCTGCCGCTGCTCACCCACATGCCGACGAGCGCGCGATCGGAGGAAGCAATGCGCTCACGCATGGTGGGGGGAGGGGTCAGTCGAATCGGCATGTGATGGCTCCCAGCTGTCCGTAATCGGCGTGCACGGTGTCTCCGCGTTCGACCCACATGGGCCGCGTGAATGACCCGGCGAGAATGATCTCGCCCTTCTCGAGGCGGTCGCCGTGGTGAGCAAACTTGTTGGCGAGCCAGGCGACTCCGGATGCTGGATGATTCAGCACCGCGGCGGCGACGCCCGACTCTTCGATGGTCTCGTTGCGGTAGAGCAGAGCCGAGACCCAGCGCAGGTCGACGGCGTCGACGGCGACGGGGCGGCCACCCAGAACCATGGCGCCGAGGGCGGCATTGTCTGAGATCGTGTCGACAATCGTGCGGCCGGCCATCTCGATGCGCGAGCTGAGCACCTCGAGCGCGGGCACGACATACTCAGTTGCGCGCAGCACGTCGAAGAGTGAGCAGTTTGGGCCCGTGAGGCTCTCGCCGAGCACAAAGGCCAGCTCAACTTCGATGCGCACATTCGAGAACCTGTCGAACTCGAGGACCGAGCCGTTTTCGTAGACGAGGTCGTCGAAAATCACGCCATAGTCGGGCTCGGTGATGCCGGTGGCCTGCTGCATGACTTTCGAGGTGAGGCCGATTTTGCGGCCGACGACGCGGCGCCCAGCCTCGATGCCGCGCTGCTTCCAGACATTCTGCACGGCGTAGGAATCCTCGATGGTCATGCCGTCGTGACGCGCCGTCAGCAGGGGGATGGTCGACCGGGTTCTCTCCGCCTCGGCCAGCTCATCTGCGATGGACACGATGTCTGAATGCTCAAGCACGTGTGGCTCCACTTCGTCGTCGAAAGCTTCTGCAATGATCGTATACGATCACGGGCGATCTGTGTGGGTGGAGATCTTTTTAGGGACCCGGTCAGTACCTGTGGCACACCCGCGGCTGACACGCTGGACAGACATCGTGTCTCACACCGGCATGCAACGTCGTCTCATAGGCTGCGGTCATGCATTCACTGAGAGGCACTCTGAAACGGGGGGGGAAAGAGTACGGGCCATTCGGACGCTGGATGATTGCACATGTTTATCAGGCGCCAGGTGGGTGGGCGCGCTGCCGCGGATTTGCCCTCCTCTTCCTCGGGGTCGTTTTTCTCGTTGTGACGATTGTGCTCTTCAATATTGACGACGCGTTGCAGAGCGACAAAGACTTCTTTCCGTTCATCACTGTGTTCTTCTTCATTCTCAGCGGAATAAACTTCGTCCAATGGCTCGTACGGTGGATGTCGGCGAGGCGACGCGACGAGTCGGTCCCGGCGAACACGTATGACCAGAGGTGACCCGGCGCTGGAATAGGGCGATGTGGGAGTGATACTCCGGCGGCACTATACGACGATCGGACTACCCGACTGCCGCGTGGAGTCTCAGTTCGGCCTGCTGCGGTACGTTCTCGAGATCGAAGCGCGCAGTGCGAGTCAAAGTAGGTTCGCTTACGCAGGAGTCGGCTGGAAGAGCGCACTGTTCTGCGCAATGACCTCTTCTTGGTACGGCGCACGGAGCGACTGCGTGATGCGGCAGTCCAGAAGCATGACGCCATCGTCGCCCGACGCCACCCAGCGCTCGAACACGTCGAGGTCATCGAGAGTGTTCACCGTGACAGCATCCGCCCCCACTGCCCGGGCAAGGCCTGCGAAGTCCACGCCCGAGATCATCATCGGGCTGCTGTCGAAGCCAGCGAGGCCATACAGATGGATCTCTGCGCCATATGCCGCATCGTTGTACACGACGATCGCTCCACGCTTCATCGCGCGCACCGCCGATTCGAGGTCGGCAAGCGCCATGAGGCCACCGCCGTCGCCCGTGCACAGAACCGAGAACGCGTCGGGTCGCGCCATCGCCGAACCGACCACGCTGGGCAGGCCCAGCCCGATCGACTGGAATGGCGTGCCGATCATCGCGAAACGGTCAGGATCGGCAACGTCGAAGTACTGATTCACCCAGCCGAGGAAGTGCCCTCCGTCGGTCACCATGACACGGTCGTTCGGGATGATCTCGTTGAGGCGCCGCGTGAGACTGCGCGGGTCGAGCAGGCCGTCGGATGCTGCCGCGTCACCCGGTTCGCGCACACGGAGGCTGCCGTCAGCGAACCCGGTCACCGACGCACGCCAACCGGATGAGGGAGCACCGGAGAGCCGAGCGTTGAGACCCTCGATGGCGGTGCGCGCATCGCCCGACACGAAATCGTCAACGCGTGCATTCGTGGGGGCGTCGGCGATGTCGATCTGCACGACTCGAGCGTTCTCGCCGAACAGAGCACCGAAGCGCATGGTGAACTGGTTGAGCCCCGCCCCGACGACGAGCACAACGTCGGCAGTTGCCGTGAGCTCCATCGCCTTCTCTTGACCGAAGCCGCCGGCAACGCCCAGATCGTACCGGTCATCGAACTGCCCGCGGCCGAGGGCGGAGGACGCTGTCACGGCACCGAGAGTGGTGGCCAGCGTGCGCAGTGCGGGGCCTGCGCCAGAGAGGAACGCACCGCGGCCGGCGAGCAGCAGCGGGCGCCGAGCCGTACGCAGCGCCGCGGCGGCGACGTCGAGATCGTGGGCGCGCGGTGGCTGCGGGGCCGGAACGGCAAGAGGCGCTGACGCCTGCTCGGCAGCATCCTGCGCTTCGAGTCCGCCGATGTCGTAGGGAATCTCGAGGACGACGGCCGTGCGGTTCGAGAGAGCGTGCTCGAGGGCGGCGCGGGTGCTGTCGACGGGGGAGTCCTGCGTGACCGTGATGACGTGAGCGCCGACCGCGCGGCACAGTGCGGCCTGATCGACGTCCCACGGCCGCAGCCCCGTGGTCGGGGCCGATCCGGTGACGAGCAGCAGAGGAGTGCTCGCCTTCACTGCCTCGGCGAGCGGAGTGATGGTATTCGTGAACCCGGGGCCGTACGTGGAGGTGGCGACCGCGAGGTGCCCGCTCGTGCGGTAATAGGCGTCGGCCGCGGCTACGGTGCCGGCTTCGTGCCGCACGGCTGTGTAGCGGACCGCCGTGTCAGCCAGGGCGTCGAGCAAGTAGGCATTGCCGTTGCCCATCACTCCGAACATGTCGGTGACGTGGGCGGCGAGAGTGGTGGCGATATGCGCTGAGACCGTGGGCATGGTGCTCCTTCGAGACAACGGACGAATGACATTCCGTATATGTCTCGCGCGACGCGCTTCGTGCCCCTTTTTCGAGCACCGGGCTGGCGGCCCGGACACTTTTACTGTAACACCAGGGGGAGATGACGACCATGAGATCGCAGCCGGCCGCCGGTTCGCGTGCGGTGGAACGCATAATTGGTGCGCTGTCCAGCGGTTTGATGCGTGCTTGGCAGGCCGGACTGTCGCTTGTGCTGCGTCGCACTCCGGGTGGCTCGCGAGCGCCCCGAATACATCTCGTCGTTGCAATAGGTAGGTGCCGAATGCACGTCCATGAGCGTGGGCAAGAGCTGTTTGGCCCGTGCGTGGACGTGTTCGCGCGTGTCTGCGCACCCCAGAACGTTTCAGAGGGCAAAGAATGCTTTTAAACGGCGTTCTGAGAGCAAACTTTGACCTTTCAATGCTCGCGCATGAGACGAGCCGCCGCTAGACGAGCAGCTGGTGCTTCGCGAGGTCGCGGTACAGCGGAACCTCCTGCACCAGCTCCGAGTGGGTTCCGGCGCCAATCACGCGGCCGCTGTCGAGCACGATGATGCGGTCGCTGTCGACGACCGTTGACAGCCGGTGCGCGATCACGATCAGCGTGCGGTCTTCGGCCACCGCATCGATGGCCGCCCGCATCTTCTGCTCGTTCACGCCGTCAAGGCTCGACGTGGATTCGTCGAGCAGCAGAATCGGCGGCGCCGAGAGGATCGAGCGTGCGATGGCGAGGCGCTGGCGCTCGCCGCCCGAGAGCATGATGCCGTCTTCGCCGACCGGGGCATCGAGGCCCAGCGGGTTGCGGCCGAGCACATCGCCCAGATTGACAGCGTGCAGCACGTCGATGCACTGCTCGTCGGTTGCGTCGGGGGAGGCGAGCAGCAGGTTGTCTCGGATGCTGCCGGCGAGCACCGGGGCGTCCTGCTCGACGTAGCCGATGCGGGAGCGCAGGTCGTCACGGCTGAGCGTGCGTATGTCCACGCCATCCAGACGGATGCTGCCGCCCGTCGCATCGTAGAAGCGCTCGATCAGCCCGAGGATCGTGGACTTGCCGGCACCGCTCGGCCCGACAAGCGCGGTGCGGCGCCCGCGCTCGACGGCGAAGCTCACCTCGCGCAGCACAACACCGTCTGTCGGCACGTCGGGTGCAGAGTCGTCCGCCGCGGCATCCGCGGGGGCCGAATCGTATGCGGAACCGTCGCCATCGCGGTGAGCGCGGGCGACAGCATCCGGGTACGAGAATGTCACGTTCTCGAACGCGATCGCCGGAGCCGTCGTGGACCGCGCACCCGGGGCGGTGATGGATGCCGCGATGGCGGCGTCGCGGTCGGTCTCTGACTCGAGCGACACGATCTCGTGAATGCGGCCGAGCGCACCGAGCGCCTGGTTCGTGGCGCTGATTGCGCCGAATGCCTGGCCGAGGGGCATGATCATCATGAACAGAAAGAGAATGAACGCGACGAGATTCGCGATGGTGATTGCCCCGCTGGCGACGCGAAACCCGCCGACGCCCAGAACGACGAGGAACGATGCCTGCATGGCGACCCCGGCGACGGGCACCACGAGTGCCGAGATCTTTGCGACGTTGACTCCCATGCGCCACGCGCCTACCGCTTCGGTGTTCACCGCATCGATCTCGCGCTCGGTCGCACCGGAGGCGCGGATCGTGCGGACAGAACCGATGGCGCGCTCGAGCGCGGCGGTCAGGTCGCCCACCTTCTTCTGCGTGCGCGCACTGGCGACGCGAATCCGCCCGGCCAGCGCACCGACGACGATGATGGAGACGGCGATGACGGCGGCGGTGAGCCCGAGCAGTACCGGGTCGATGATGAGCATTGCGATGAGCGCACCGAGGAACGTGATGCTGCCGCCGATCGCTTCGACAAGACCCTGCGTGAGCACGGCGCGCAGCAGTGTTGTGTCGCTTCCGACGCGCGAGACGAGGTCGCCGGTGCGTCGGGCGTCGAACTGCGCGATCGGCAGGTGCAGCATGCGGGCGATGAGCCGCCGCCTGCTTGAAAGCACGACGCCTTCGCCCATGCGCTGCAGCAGGTAGTGCTGGTAGCCCGAGATCAGGGCCGAGACGATGACCAGCACTACGAGCGCCCCGACGAGCCAGCCGAGCGGCTGTGCGCGCTCGACCAGTTGAATCACCTGGCTGACCAGGAGCGGCTGGGCCAGCGAGGCGGCGGCACCGAGCACACCCAGCACGAGAGCAGCAGCGAGCGGGCCCTTGTGCTCGAACAGGTACGGCAGAAGCTGCCGGAATGTTGCGCGGGGACCATCGTCGGCGCGACGGGCGAAGGGGGAGCGGCGGGGTGTGGCAGGTGAGCTCATGGGTACTCTCGACGAGCGAATGACGGCACTCGACTCTACCCAGTGTGCCTTTGAAGATGGCGAGTGTGCGTGCCGAGTGCCGCCGGGCGGTTTAGTCTGACAGCCAGAGCGGATGCTGGAGGGCTGCCACATGCATATCGAATCGCTGGCTCCGGGCGAGGTCTTCGTCTTCGGCTCAAACGCGCAGGGCGCGCACGGGGCGGGTGCCGCACGCACGGCGTATGAGAAGTTCGGCGCCGTGTGGGGCCAGGGCTCGGGGCTGCAGGGCCAGTCGTACGGCATCGACACGATGAGCGGCTTCGAGGTTCTGCGACGCGAGGTCGCCGAGTTCGTGAGCGTCGCGCGACAGCATCCGGAATTGACGTTTCTGCTCACACCCGTCGGGTGCGGGATTGCCGGATATGCGGCAGCGGATGTGGCCCCGCTGTTCACGGATGCGCCCGGAAACGTCGAGTTGCCCGCCCAGTTCCGCGCAGTGATCGAGATTCCGGATGCTGGTGAGAACGATGATCCGGCCGGTGGAGCTCCCTCTGAGGCCAGAGCAAAGCCGAGCGCCGCCGGGAAACCGGGCTCCGCCGTACGGGGACGGCACGATCGCGGTGCCGCGGGCGACAGGCAGCAGTACTGGGACGGCCGTTACGGCGACAGCCCACGACTCTGGTCTGGACGCGTCAATGCGGCGCTCGCCGATGTTGCCGCTGACCTGGTGCCGGGGACGGCGCTGGATCTCGGCTGCGGCGAGGGCGGTGATGCCCTGTGGCTCGCGGAGCACGGGTGGCGCGTGACTGGCGTCGATGTCTCGACGGTCGCGCTCGAGAGGGCGGATGCTGAGGCGCGCCGTCGCGGGCTGGACATTGCCTGGCAGAGCGCCGATCTCGAATCGTGGCAGCCGAGAGATGACTATGACCTGGTATCCGCCTGCTTCCTGCAGGCGCCGGAGGACTTCAACCGGTCTGCCGTCCTCCACCGGATGAGCCGGTGCGTACGGCCGGGCGGGCACTTGCTGATCGTGTCGCACGCGGCGATGCCGCCGTGGTCTCAGCACCACGACCACGCCGATATGCCGACGATCGAGAGCGAGCTCGCCGCCGTCGGGGCGCCGACCGAGTGGACGATCGTGATCGCCGAGAAGCGCCAGCGGGCGGCGACGGGCCCCGACGGGCAGCACGGGCTGCTCGATGACAACGTCGTGCTGCTGCTCCGTCGCTGACGCGGTATCGCCACGGTGCTCGGAGAGCCGAACCTCCGTCTGCTGTGTGCGCGAATCGGATCGGGGCGAATGGTCTGACCCTCTCCTCAGCGAGGGGCGGCGTGCCCGCTCACGGGCGGAATGAGTGCCGTGTGAGCCCCATGTGAGCGGTGTCCATCAGACTGACGGCGGATCTTTGCGCGTTCCCGTGGGGCGACGCATCGACATCGCTTGAGTGTACGCATCACGAAAATGAGGATTGAACGAATGAGAGAAGTCACGCAGGGCCGTCGGATGTGGGGGCGTGTCGGACTCGGGGCTGCTGCCGGGGTACTGGCCGCGGGCGTCATGGTCGCAACACCCGCCAACGCGAGCATCGGTGCGACAACGCTTGACATGCCCGCGGCGAGCGTCACTGTGAATTCGGCGGCCACGGCCGGTGTGAGCTGGAATTCCACACAGTCGACAGATCTGCTCGACATCACGGTCTCACAGCCCAAGGGCACGAGCGTGGACAATCCGCTGGCTCTGGAGGTTTCGGGCGGGGCTGCCGCGGTGGTGGGCACCGCCGGTGAGACGGCGTCCGCCTGGACCAGCACGGCGATCGTGGAGGTCGGAGGCACGCTCAACACGGAACACAGCACATGGTTCGGGCAGCTCACGGTGTCGATTGTCTCTGCGCTGCCCGGAACGGTGACCGTTTCTGTTGAGACTGCTGATGGTGATGAACGACTCCACAGAAGTGGCACCTACGACGTGCTCGCTCTGCCGGCCGACGCGCCCAAGCCGGAGACCCGCGACACGTCATGCGGGCCAGACGGTGTCGTTTCCGGCAGCTACACAATTCCCGACCAACCGAATGTCACCTACTCGGTGAACGGCAGTCCTGCCGAACCGGGTACCTACGAGGTGGAACCGGGCACCAACCTCACTATCGCCGCCGAGGCCGACGAAGGGTATGAACTCAGCGGTGACACCCACACCTGGTACTTCGGGTTCACGACGCCAGACTGTGATGGCGATGTGGTCGAGCCCACCGTCGTCATCGCCGACGCCCCGCAGTACAGCGAGGCAGTGTGCGGCCAGGCGGGCATCGCCAACGGAAGCTATGTGATTCCGGACGTCGAGCACGTGAACTACCGCGTCTTCGAGACATACGTCGACGCCGGCACCTATCCCGTGGCACCGGGGGAGACCGTGACAATTGTCGCCGAAGCCGACGACGGTTATGTCATCGCGGACGGCATTGACACGTGGAGCCACGAGTACGCCACGCCGGACTGCGAGACCCCCGCGGAGCAAGAAGCTGAAGAACCTGCGGTGCCGACGGATCCGGATGCTGACGGTTCAGCCCCACCCGCAGACGCGGCACCGGTCTCTGAGACCCTGCCGGTCACGGGCGCTGAAAACTCGGCAGTGATGTTCGCCGCCGGATCGAGCCTGCTCGCGCTCGGTGTCGCCCTCGTGCTCGTGCGGCGCTTCCGCGCACGCCAGGCATAACACGGCGAATCTCACCGGGTGTGGCCCAGCGGGGAAGACCTGCTGGACCACACCCGGTTCTGTCTCTCGGTCGTCTGCGTGACAGGTGAAGGCTCGGAGCGCGAGGCAGCGGCACACTCATCGGACCCCAGCGACCGTATGCGTGAGTCGCTGCACCCGGCTGCTGCCGAAGAATGTGATCGCTTGTGACAACGTCCCCCAACGCGTGTGCCGGCGGCGATGCGCAGCGCAGGAGACCACGCGCACACTGCGAGCGCCGCGCGCGGGGAGCGCAGCATGCACGGAGCAGCGCGAGCGATCTCGTTCCTGTTCGGGGTGTCTTTGGGGCGACCTCGCCGCTGACAGACAGAGATCGCGAAACAACGCGGAGGTGGTGCGCCCGCCGGGGCTCGAACCCGGGACCCGCGGATTAAAAGTCCGATGCTCTACCAACTGAGCTACAGGCGCCGACCCTGTTAATCTACAGGTCTTTTCTGGACGATGTGACCACCACGGCAGTCGGCGGCGCGAGTACCGTTGTACGAGCACCCTCGTCATGAAGGAGTACTGCTTGACGCGAGACTTTCACAAGCCTGCACGCTACCCGGCGTCGGCATTCGAGAACATCCAGGGCGGGATCGATCCGGCCGAGACCAGCCGGATCGCGCACGAGACCGCGCGGGCTCTGCTCGCGCGCGTGCGGGAAGAAGACGACCCGGATCTCGTCACACGGCTCGTCGCCTACACAGACGAGCACGGCATTGACACCATTGCCGAACTGTGGTCGCATGCCACGAGCCGCAGCCTCCCCGGATGCCTCTGGCGCATCTACCTGCTGCGCATGCAGGTGCGTGACGATCCCCATGGGTGCGGACTCGTCTTTCAGCGCGGCTCAGAGATTCTGCGCACGATCGATCCCGTCGTCGCCGGAGCATCCGAGCCGACCGGACCCGGTGAGATCATCGAACTTGCCGACCGGATTCTGCGTGGCGTCTTCGAGGGAGACTTCACGATCGCGCTTGATCGCGCCGCCGCATACTGCCGTGTGTCGGCTGCGGGGTGCACGAGCATCGCCGACGACCTCGAATCCACCGAGCCGGAGCGCGCGAGTGACCTCACACGACGGGCTCTGCGCCTGGCGACATACGCGAGCGACCTGGCGTCTGCTGCCCGCTTGTGGCACCGTGACGAGCTTGACTGAGCGGCGCAACAGAGACTGGGAATAACCCCGTGAGCCATGCGTTACACTCTTTCGTGGCCGGGCCGCTAACCCCGGGCTCCAACATTTGCCGCTTCGAGCGGCCTTCCGCCGAGAGGCGTTCAGCGGCCCGGTCACTCTCTGCGTTCGGGCGTGGTTATGGCTCGCCGCGGCACCTTCACAGGTGTGCACCCCTCCCCATGAGAAGCTGGTAACCGTGAGCAACGAGAATCACACAACGCCATCGAGCGCACCGACGACCAAGTCGGGCAGGAGCGCGTCGACCGAGGCCGGTGCTACCGATTGGAAAGAGCACAAGGCCCAGCGCAGAGCGGCCAAAAAAGCTGAGAAGACCTGGTTCTCCCGCCCCATCGCGCTGGTCGTCTCGGTGATCGCCGTGTGTGTCTCCATCGCCATCGCCAGTGGGGTTGTGGGGATCGTCGAGAACGGCAACCAGCTGCCTCAGGCTCTGCAACTCGCGCAGATCAACGCGCAGGCTGACGTCACGCGATCCCAGGTGGTCCTGGACGCTGCCGACAACGAGACCGCCACGCTTGTGTGGTCGCAGAACGTTGACACAGCAGTTTTGATCGTCGAGGGCCTGCCGCGCCTCGATGAGGACACATACCGCGTCTGGTACAGCACCGGTGGTGAGTTCACGGATGCTGGCGAGCTTCACGTCACCCACGATGGCTCTGAGGTCTGGGCGACGCTGACCGGCGACGTGGGGGCAGCGGACACCTTGATCATCACGAAGGATGCTGTCGATGCCACAGAGCCGGGCGACGACATCGTCGCCGAGATCGACCTCTGAGCGGGGACTACCCGAAGCGCCCCGAGACGTAGTCCTCTGTGGCCTGGACGCTCGGCTGCGTGAACATCGTGTGCGTGTCATCGAATTCGATGAGCTTTCCCGGTTTCCCGGTCCCCGCGATGTTGAAGAACGCCGTGCGATCGGAGACGCGTGAGGCCTGCTGCATGTTGTGGGTCACGATCACGATCGTGTACTGCTCTTTCATCTCCTCGATGAGGTCCTCGATCGCAAGCGTCGAGATCGGATCGAGCGCCGAGCACGGCTCATCCATCAGAAGAACGTCTGGCTCAACGGCGATCGCGCGCGCGATGCAGAGCCGCTGCTGCTGACCGCCCGAGAGGCCGGATCCCGGTTTGTCGAGACGATCTTTCACCTCGTTCCACAGGTTCGCTCCGCGCAGGGCCTTCTCGGTGAGAGCATCCTGATCGGACTTCGACATGCGCTGATTGTTGAGCTTGACGCCCGCGAGCACGTTTTCTTTGATCGACATCGTGGGGAACGGATTCGGACGCTGGAACACCATGCCCACCTGGCGGCGCACCGCGACGGGGTCGACACCGGGGGCATAGAGGTTGTTGCCGTCGATGAGCACGTTTCCCTCGACGTAGGCGCCGGGGATCACCTCGTGCATGCGGTTGAGAGTGCGCAAGAACGTCGACTTGCCGCATCCGGACGGCCCGATGAAGGCCGTCACGCTGCGCGGCTCGATGGTGAGGGTGACATCCTCGACGGCCCGGAACGATCCGTAGTACACGTTGAGGTCGGTGACTTCGATTCTTTTCGACACGATTTTCCTTAGCGTCAGCGGCCCGGTTGCGGGGCGAAGTAGCGGGCAATGATTCTGGCGATGATGTTGAGAAGCATCACGACGAGGATGAGCGTGAGCGCGCCAGCCCACGCACGATCGAGGTATGCCTGTGCCTCGAGACCCTGACTCACGTAGGAGTTGTAGACGGCGACGGGGAGGCTCTGCATGCGGCCCTCGACCAGGCTGTAGTTCATGTTGTTCGTAAAGCCCGCGGCGATGAGCAGTGGCGCTGTTTCGCCAATCACTCGGGCAACGGCCAGCATGATGCCCGTGGTGATTCCCGCAATCGCGGTCGGCAGGACCACCTTGAGGATCATCAGCCAGCGCGGCACGCCCAGGGCCAACGCTGCCTCGCGCAGCTCATTCGGCACGACCTTGAGCATGTCTTCGCTCGAGCGAACGACCACCGGGATCATGATGACCGCGAGCGAGACAGCACCGGCGAGTCCGATCTTGGTGCCTGGGCCGAACAGGATCGCGAAGAGGGCGTAGGCGAACAGACCGGCGACGATGGAGGGGATGCCGGTCATGACGTCGACGAGGAAGGTGATGGCGCGGGCCAGGGCACCGCGCCCATATTCGACGAGGTAGATCGAGGTGAGCAGCCCGATGGGAACCGAGATCACGGCAGCCGTGAGCGTCATGAGGATCGTGCCCACGATCGCGTGCAGAAAGCCGCCGCCTTCGCCGACGATGTTGCGCATCGACCAGGTGAAGAACGTGGCGTCGAAGCGCGCCGATCCATTGACGATCACTGTGATGACGAGCGAGATCAGCGGGGCGAGTGCGATGAGGAACGCTGCGCTCACCAGCGTCGTGATCGCGCGATCCTTGGCGCGGCGCGAGCCCTCGATGAAGAGTGATGAGAGGAACAGAAGCACCGCGAACAAGAGAGCGCCGACGATCACGGCCCCGGTCACGTTGAGGCCGTCTGTCGCACCGGCGGCCGCGAGCAAGCCGAAGGAGACGAACGCGATGACGAGTGACCCGGCGAAGATCAGCCAGGGCACAGGCTTGGACAGCTGGCCCGTGGCATACACATTGGGGATGGCGGTCTGGGTCATCAGTTCGCTCCCGAGAATTCCTTGCGCCGGGCGACGATCCACCGGGCGATCATGTTGATGATGAGCGTGATCGCGAACAGCAGAAGACCCGTTGCGATGAGAGCATCGACGTTGAGGCCGAATGCCTCGGGAAAGCTCAGGGCGATATTCGCCGCGATCGTGCCCGGGTTCGCCGAGGTGAGGACCTTGAACGAGATGCCGCCGGACGCGGAGAGGACCATGGCGACGGCCATCGTCTCGCCGAGAGCGCGACCCAGCCCGAGCATCGACGCCGAGACGATTCCCGATCGGCCGAACGGCAGGACGGCCATGCGGATCATTTCCCAACGGGTGGCGCCGAGTGCCAGTGCGGCCTCTTCGTGCAGAACGGGGGTCTGCAGGAAGAGCTCGCGGCAGAGCGCGGTGATGACGGGGAGGACCATCACGGCCAGCACGATGGCTGCTGTGAGAAGTGTGCGGCCCGTGCCGGAGACCGGGGGAGCGAAGAGAGGGAACCAGCCCAGATGGGCTGTCAGCCAGGCATAGACGGGCTGGATCGCCGGGGCGAGAACGTTGGCACCCCACAGCCCGAAGACGACGGAGGGGACGGCCGCCAGCAGATCGATGATGTACCCGAGGGCCTGGGCGAGCCGCCGGGGCGCGTAGTGGGAGATGAAGAGTGCGATGCCGACGGACACCGGGATCGCCATGAGAAGAGCGAGAAACGCCGCCCACACGGTTCCGAATGCGAGTGGAGCGACGTACGTCCAGAAGTTGCCCCCGGCGAAGAGGGAGATCTCGTCGGGGTCGGCGGTGAGGGCGGGGAACCCCTGAACGACGAGGAAGGCCGCCACGGCGGCGAGTGTAGCGAGGATCAGCGTTCCGGCGGTGAGCGCCGAACCCGAGAAGATCCGGTCACCGAGCCGCTTGACCGCGGGTTTTCGTACGGGCGGCGACGCTGTGGTCGAAGTCATTCGATGTCGTGTCCTGTGTGGTCGGGTGAGGGCGGGGCTGGAGAGTGGCCCGGCGCGCTGTGTCGGCGCCGGGCCACTCGCTCAGAGTTACTTAATGGCTTCGACTGCGGTTGATGCCTTGTCGAAGAGGGTGCTGGAGATCGGAGCGGTTCCGGCGGCCTCCTCCGAAACGGCCTGACCCTCGTCACTGATCACATAGCTGAGGTATGCCTTGGTCAGTTCTGCCGCCTCGGCATCCTCGTACTCGCTGCAGGCGATCAGGTAACTCACCAGGACGATCGGGTACACACCGGCCTCTGTGGATGAGCGGTCGAGCTCGATGGCGAGGTCACCGTCTTCACGGCCTTCGGCGAACGGCGACGCGTCAACGATCGCGGCAGCAGCCTCAGCCGAGTACGGCACATATTCGTCGCCGACTCCGACGGCTACGGTGCCGAGATCGCCCGCACGAGAGGCGTCTGCGTACCCGATGGTGCCGGTGCCGTTGGTGACCGCGTCGATGACACCCGAGGTGCCTTGAGCGCCCTCGCCGCCATCATAGGGCCACGTCTCACTGGCCTCGGAGTCCCAGATGTCCCCAGCGGCGGCGTGGAGATAGTCGGTGAAGTTCTCGGTGGTACCCGACTCGTCCGAGCGGTGAACGGCAGTGATCGCCTGATCGGGCAGATCGGCATCCGGGTTCTGGCTCGTGATCGCCTCGTCGTTCCACGTGGTGATCTCTCCCGAGAAGATTCCCGCGAGCGTTGCCGCATCTAGGTTCAGGCTGTCGATGCCGTCGACGTTGAACACGATGGCGATGGGGGAGATATAGGCCGGGATCTCGATGATGCTGGAATCGGCGGCGCATGACGCGAACTCGCCGCTCGAGATCTCGTCTGAGGTGAATGCTGCGTCAGAGCCGGCGAACGAGCTCGCTCCGGCCATAAAGTTCTCACGGCCTGCGCCCGACCCCTCGGGTGCGTATTCGACGGTCACATCGGGGTTCGCCTCCTGGAAGGCGGCGACCCATGCCTCCTGGGCCGCCTGCTGGGACGACGCGCCCCCGCCGATGAGTGTTCCCGAGAGCGACGAGTCCGAGTCGGAGCCGCTCGCGGCGCTCTCGTTCGCCGCACAGGACGTGAGCAGGAGTGACGCGGCTGCGGCCACGGCGAGCGGGAAGCCGTAACGCTTGATGTTCACAGATTTGAGCCTTTCGCTGATGACAGGACCGGTTGGGCGTTTCAGCCCTTCCGAGGGTCACGCTAAGCAGGTCGTGTGACGAGCGTCCCTCAGCGGGGTAAACGACAGGTGAACGGCAGGAGTCGGGTCAGTCTCGCGTCGAGTGGGTCTCAATGGTGACGATGCCGGAGCCCGGATTGGTTGCCGACAGATGAACGACTGAGAACTCGCCGGTTCCCAGCGCCGCTGCGTCGCGCAGGTACGAACCATCGACGGTTCCCGTCGCCAAGGCGATCTCGCGGATGATGTCGGGAATGACCGGGCCGTGGCTGCAGAGCACTGCCGTTTTCCGTTTACGGATGCGCTTGCCGACGATACGTCGCACATCACCGGAGCCGTCCTCCCACGATTCCTGGCTGAGAGCACCAGTCTGCTTGGGCTCGATTCCCGTCGCCGCCGCGAGCGGGGCGACCGTCGTCACGCAGCGCACGGCAGAACTCGTGATGATCTTCTGCGGGTGCCACGCCGTCAGCGACGGAACATCGGATGCTGCCTGGCGCACGCCCTTCTCGGTGAGCGGGCGTGAGGCATCAGGTCCCGACCAATTGCTCGGAGACGTCGCCTTGGCATGTCGCAGGACGATCAGGGCGAACGTGTCGGTGACGCCCTCGTCGACGAGCGTTTCGAAACGAGAGACGACATCGACGTCCTGCTCGTAGCTGAGGTATCGTCGGGCCCGGTCAAACGTCACCCATTCCTGTGCCGCGACCTCGCCGTTGGGCACGAACGTCGACTCGCGCACGGCCTTCTCCGTCACCGATGCTGCCCAGTAGTGCACGTACTTGGCGCGACCGGAGCCCAGCGTGTAGTGGGCGATGCCGACGGGGACGCCGAGGGTGACGGTGAACCCCGTCTCCTCCTTCACTTCGCGCACTGCTGTCTGCGGCAGCGACTCGCCAGGGTCGACCTTGCCCTTCGGCAGAGTCACATCGCCTTGTTTCGTGCGGTGAATCACGAGCACCCGGATCTCACCGTCAATCTCACGCCAGCAGACTGCCCCGGCGGCGTAGACGGCCTTCTCATGACTCATCGGCGGCTCCGCGATCGCTTCTTGCGCGTCACGGCGGCCATCAGGTCGTCTTGAAGGCTGCGCAGGGGATTGCCATCCTTGTCGAACGCGTGACGTGTCCACGTCCCGTCGGATTCCAGCCACCACGACGACGTGCCGTCATCCATGGCGCGATCCAGCATCCGCCCGATCTCCTCGACGTGCATCGGCTCGGTGAGACGCACGAGGACTTCGACACGGCGATCGAGGTTGCGGTGCATCATGTCGGCGCTGCCGATATAGGTGATCGGATCCCCGGCGTTGGCGAACGAGAAGACCCGTGAGTGCTCCAGGTAGCGGCCGACGATCGAACGGACGCGGATGGTCTCGCTCGCTCCGGGCAGACCGGGACGGAGCCCGCAGATGCCGCGCACCCAGACATCCACGGGAACACCGGCCTGGCTTGCCCGGTAGAGCGCGTCAATGATGGCCTCGTCGACGATGGAGTTCACTTTGATCCGGATTCCGCTCGGCTTGCCGGCCTCGGCGTTGCGGCGCTCCTTGTCGATCAGCTTCAGCAGGCCCTTGCGCAGGTGAAGGGGAGCGACGAGCAGCCGGTTGAACTTCTTCTCGATGGCGTATCCGGACAGCTCGTTGAACAGGCGGGTGAGATCCATTCCGACTTCGTCATCGGCGGTGAACAGCCCGATGTCCTCGTAGACGCGGCTGGTCTTCGGATTGTAGTTACCCGTCCCGATGTGTGAGTAGTGCCGCAGCTTGCCGTTCTCGTGCCTGATGACGAGCGCGAGCTTGCAGTGCGTTTTCAGCCCGACGAGCCCATAGACGACGTGCACGCCGGCTTTCTCGAGTTTGCGCGCCCATTCGATGTTGTTCTGCTCGTCAAAACGGGCCTTGATCTCGACGAGCGCAAGAACCTGCTTGCCCGCCTCGGCAGCGTCGATGAGCGCCTCGACGATCGGCGAATCACCCGACGTGCGGTACAGCGTCTGCTTGATGGCGAGCACGTTCGGGTCGGCGGCTGCCTGCTCGAGAAACTCCTGCACGCTCGTTGCGAACGACTCGTACGGGTGATGTACCAGAACATCGCGGCGTGAGATCGCCGAGAACAGGTCGGCCTTGCCGTTTGGCTCCGGCGGTCTGAAGTCTGCAGCCGTGTTGGGCACGCGCGGGGAGTACTTGAGGTCGGGTCTGTCGATCTTCGCGACCTCGAAGAGTCCGCCGAGGTCGAGCGGACCGGGGAGCCGGTACACCTCCTGCTCGGTGATGTCGAGTTCGCGCACGAGCAGCTCGAGTGTCTGATCGTCCATGTCATCCGTGACCTCTAGCCGGATGGGCGGTCCGAAGCGGCGGCGCAGCAGTTCGCGTTCCAACGCCTGGATGAGGTTCTCAGACTCATCCTCCTCGATCTCGATATCTTCATTGCGCGTCACGCGGAAGACGTGATGGTCGATGACTTCCATGCCAGAGAACAGGGTGTCGAGATGCTGCGAGATGAGGTCTTCGAGGGCGACGTAGCGAATGTGCTCCGCCGATTCGCGGTGGTCGACGCGGACGAAGCGCGGCAGCATCTGCGGCACCTTGATGCGCGCGAACTCCTGACGCCCGGTGCGGGTGTTGCGTACGCGCACAGAAAGATTCAACGAGAGTCCGGAGATATACGGGAACGGATGCGCCGGGTCGACCGCGAGCGGCATGAGCACGGGAAAGATCTGCCCGGCGAAGTAGTCGCTCAGGTACTCATGGTCGCTGTCATCGAGGCTCTCCCAGTCGACGATGCTGATTCCCGCCGACTCGAGCGCGGGCTCGATCGTGTCGTGCCACACGGCGGCGTGCCGCTTCTGCAGCTCGTGAGCGCGCACCGAGATCTCATCGAGGACGTCCTTGGGCGATCTGCCCACGTTCGTCGGCACGGCAAGGCCCGTGACGATGCGCCGCCTGAGCCCGGCGACGCGCACCATGAAGAACTCATCGAGGTTGCTGGCAAAGATCGCGAGGAAGTTGACGCGCTCCAGCGGCGGCAGAGTCTCGTCCTCGGCGAGCTCGAGCACACGCTGATTGAACGCGAGCCAACTGATCTCCCGGTCAAGATACCGGTCGTCGGGCAGCCCGGCGTCCTGATCGCCCACCATCGGATCGAAATCGTCGTCGTCCCGATCGAGCGCTGCGTCATTGACGAAATCCATCGGTGCCATTGTCTTATCTTGGCATTGTCGTCGCGCTGGTGCGAGGAACCCGCGATGAATTTACACTGACGCGTCCCGGCGATACTGCACGTCGACGGTGTGATCGGCGAACCCGAGTGAACGGTAGAGGTGCACGGCGCGCGGGTTGTCGTCGTCGACGTAGAGCGCCGCCTGACGGCATCCGCGCTCGGCCAGATGCGCCAGCCCCGCCTCCGTCAGCGCACGACCAAGCCCGCGCCCCGCGGCTGAGCCGTCGACGCCGAGCACGTAGATCTCGCCGATGTCGCCGGTGACCTTCAGCCAGTTGTACCCGATGAGCTCTCCCGCATCCGACCGCGCGACGAGCATGTCCTCAGCCCGGAACCACGGTTCGGACATGCGCGCATCCAAGTCGGCGCGGCTGATCCGACCCTGTTCGGGATGATCAGCGAATACGCGCGCATTCAGCGCCACCCAGCCGTCGGCATCGCGGTCGGCGTCGAATCTGTCGAACGTTGCGACGTCGCGAGAGACTCCGTCGAGCGGCATCCGCAGCTGGTACAGCGTGCGAATGCGCGACAGGCGAGCGGATGCTGCAAGCCGCGCCGCCGCCGGATGATCGCCGTGCGCCCACGTCAGCACCTCGCCGTCGTAGCGTGACAGCAGCTCGGAGAGAGCGACACGGCCGTGACCGCGGCCGCGATGCTGCGGCGCGATGACGAGCTCGAACTCGGCAGGGTCGGCATCGCGTGCGATCGCGGCCCCCGTCACCGCGCCATCGGCAGCGACGACGTCGAAGACGTGACGGCCTCCTGCCCTGGCTTCGACGATCGACTGGTCGCTGAACGGGGGCTGTCCATCAGTCTCCCGCGCCGCGGCGATGATGTCACCGAGCCGCTCGTCGTGTTCCGTGAGGTCAGTCTCCCGCAGCATCCGATTCCTCCTTCTCGGCCGCAGCGAATCGATAGCCGACGTTGCGCACGGTCCCGATGAGCTGTTCCATGTCGCCGAGCTTCGCACGAAGCCGACGCACGTGCACGTCGACGGTGCGGCTTCCCCCGTAGTAGTCGTAGCCCCACACCTCGCTGAGCAGCTGTTCGCGTGTGAAGACGCGCGTCGGGTTCGCCGCGAGGAAGCGCAGCAGCTCAAACTCTTTGAACGTCAGGTCGAGGGGGCGACCCTGAACGCGCGCCGAATAGTTCGCCTCGTCGATCACCAGTCCCGACGTCGAGATGATCGTCGTCTGTTCCTCTGGCGCGGTTCGGCCGAGGGCCAGGCGGATGCGCGCGTCGAGCTCGGCGGGGCCTGCCGTCGTGAGCACGACATCGGAGATGCCCCACTCATGCGACACCGCGGCGAGCCCTCCCTCGGTCAGCGCCACGAAAACGGGGGAGGGCTGCCCTGTGCTGCGCAGGATCGCACAGAGGGCTTTCGCCTGCGCAAGATCGTGCTGGCCGTCCACGATCACGATGTCGGCGGGAGGCGCGTTCACCAGCTCGGCAGGCGACGCCGGGATGCGGCGGATCGAGTGCGCGAGAAGATCGAGCGCGGGCAGAGCGCCCGTGGTGTCGGGCGTGAGAACGATCACGTGTGCCAAAAGGGAAACCCTCCCGTGTGTGTTTCCAGTGTAGAGGGCCTCACGCTCAGTGACGTACGGCACAATGGACACGTGACCGAACAGACAGCTTTCGCGCGCAGCCCGGCACTCGTCGGCCAGGTCGCCGTGTGGTCGCTCACGCTCGTGCTCTCTGTGCTCGCTGCGCTCCTGGCGCCCGAGGGTTTGCGCTTCGCCTGGATCTCCCTTGCGTGCGCGATCGGCGTGCTTGCTGCCTTCGTCCGTGAGCTGTCTGTTCATGAAAAAGACGGATTCATTGTCCGCGTCGCCATTCTCTGTGCGGGAAACGCCATCATCGTGTCGGTCGTCGCGGGCGTCGCAGGCCTCAGCGAGCTGCTGACCTACTAGACTTGAGTCATGGACCTCGTAGCTCTTGAACTGTTCTTCGTCGGTCTGCTCGGATTGGCGAGCCTCGCCATCGTGTGGACGGCCGGCGTCGTGTGCTGGAATCTCTTTCGCGGCCAGCGGTAGTGCCGATGCGTGAGATTCCGGTCGATCTCCCGTCTGAGATCGTTCCGCTGTCGTGGTTGATCGGTGTCTGGGAAGGCACCGGGGTCATCGACTACCCGATCGGCGACGAAAAGGTCTCACGTGAATTTGGGCAGCGAGTGTCGTTCAGCCATGACGGGCTGAATTATCTCAGCTACTCGGCGTTCTCGTGGCTCGTCGGCGATGACGATCACGCAGACGAACCGCTGACGGCCGAGACCGGCTATTGGCGCCTGGAACGTCCGCGTGAAGACGGGGATGTCGGCCCGGGGATGCTGCCGGGGCGCGGACCAGTGCCCGCTACGGACGTGGAGGCCGTCGAGAAACTGCGCCGTCCCTCGGGTGGCTTTCCGATCGAGGTCTCTCTCGTGCATCCCGACGGCGTCTCGGAGCTGTATCTCGGTGAGGTGAACGGCCCCCGCATCGACATCGGTACGGATGCTGTCATGCGCAGCGCAGGAGCCAAGAGCTATAGCGCCGCAACCCGCATGTACGGGCTCGTCGACGGGCACCTCCTGTGGGCCTGGGACATCGCCGCGCTCGGACAAGAACTGCGTTCGCACGCTTCGGCGCGCCTCGCGAAAGTGGACTGATCCTGATGAGCACATCACCGTTCCTGAATCTTCCTGGCGCCATCGAGCTACCGGATGCTGCCGATCACGGCGTTCCGTCGCACTACGGATCCCCGAACATCGAGCAGCGCGCCCTCGAGCGCGGCGATGCGATCGTGGACCTGTCGAGTCGCGCCGTGGTCGCCATCACGGGGCCAGACCGACGCAGCTGGGTGAACTCCCTCGCGAGCCAGGCCGTCGCCGACCTTGCCCCGGGGGTCAGCACCGAGGCACTGTTCCTCGGGCCGCAAGGGCGGCTCGAGCACGCGGTGGGTGTGATCGACGACGGTGAGACGCTGTGGCTGCTGGCCGAGCCGACGTCCGCCTCAGCGCTCATCGACTGGCTCTCGCGCATGGTGTTCACGCTGCGCGTCGAAGTGACGGATCGCACGGCCGACTTTGCGCGTATCGGAGTGGTGGGAGACACCACCGAGCTTCCCGCCGCGGCGCCGGCGGACGTTCCGCTGCGATGGGACGACCCGTGGGGGAGCGTCCTCCCCGGCGGCTGGCAGTACGCAAGCGACGAGGAGCATCCGAGTGCCGACTGGCGGTGGAGCGAGGTGCTCGTGGAGCGCTCAGCGCTCCCCGCGCTGGCCGCACGGGTGCGCTCGGGTGAGCTGCGTGCCGCCGGATCGCTCGCAGCCGAGGCGCTGCGTGTGGCCGCGTGGCGGCCCCGTCAGGCGATGGACGCCGACGAGAAGACCATTCCGCACGAGCTCGACTGGCTGCGCACCGCCGTACACCTGCACAAGGGCTGTTACCGCGGGCAGGAGACCGTCGCCAAGGTCCACAACCTCGGGCGTCCGCCGCGGCGCCTCGTGATGCTGCACCTCGACGGCAGTGAATCGGTTCTTCCCGCGCACGGCGCGGCCGTTCTCGCGCCGAAGGGCGATGATGAGCGTGAGGTGGGGCAGATCACGACGGCTGTCATGCACCACGAGCTCGGACCCGTGGCCCTCGCCGTCATCAAACGCGCGGTTCCCGAAGATCTCGAGCTCATCGTCCTTGACGACGAGACGCGCATCGCCGCGGCACAGGAGATCATCGTTCCACCCGGTGCCGGGGCGACGGCCGATGTGCCGCGGCTGCCACGGCTGGGGGCCAGGACGCGCCCAGGGCGCTGACGGCTGACGCGTGCCTGTGCTGACACGAGCGTGAGCGGACTTGAGCATTCGCTGACAGATGTCTGCGCCGACGCGCGACTGCGCACGCAGCATCCGGTGCCTCTATGCTGGAAGCATGTCTGATCCCTACACCCTCATCCTTCTTCGACACGGAAACAGCGACTGGAACCAGAAGAACCTCTTCACAGGCTGGGTCGATGTTCGACTCAGTGAACAGGGCGTCGCCGAGGCGACGCGCGCTGGAGAGCTGATCGCTGAATCCGGCCTCGCGCCCGACGTTCTGTACACCTCGGTCCTCACGCGCGCCATCCAGACCGCCAACATCGCCCTGGACACCGCCGACCGCGCCTGGCTGCCGGTGAAGCGCTCATGGCGCCTCAACGAACGTCATTATGGCGCGCTGCAGGGCAAGGACAAGGCGCAGACGCTCGAGGAATTCGGCGAAGAGCAGTTCATGACCTGGCGGCGCTCGTTCGACGTTCCGCCGCCCCCGATCGCCGCAGACGACGACTATTCGCAGGCGAACGATGAGCGCTACGTCGGAATTGACGGCGACATCCCCGCGACCGAATGCCTGAAAGACGTCATCGAGCGCTTCCTGCCGTACTGGGAATCTGACATCACCGTCGACCTCGCGGCGGCTAAGACGGTGCTCGTGACGGCGCACGGCAATTCACTTCGTGCCCTCGTGAAGCATCTCGACGGTATCAGCGACGACGAAATTGCCGGTCTCAATATCCCGACGGGCATCCCGCTCGTGTACCGTCTCGACGAGAGCTTCTCACCGGTCGAGCCGGCGTACTACCTCGACCCTGAGGCCGCCGCAGCCGGAGCTGCCGCTGTCGCGTCGCAAGGTAAGAAGTAGGAACAACGCGACGGAATGCGTGAGGGCGGTGCCTGGAGGCACCGCCCTCACGCATGCGGAGATGCGCGTCAGTCGCTGGTCTCGGTGTCTTCTGCGCCGCTCCAGTCACCGGTAGCGAGGTACTGAACCTTCTTCGCGATTGAGACGGCGTGGTCGGCGAACCGCTCGTGATAGCGCGACGCGAGGGTGGCGTCGACCGTCGCTCCGGTCTCACCCGTCCACCGCTCGCTCAGAAGCTTGTCGAAAACACTCGCATGCAGCTCATCGACGCGGTCGTCCTCATCGCGAATCTCGTTGGCGATCAGTGGATCCTGCGTCTTCAGCAGTGTGACGAGCTTGCCGGCGATCTCGACGTCGAGTCGGCCCATCTCGATGAACGTCGACTTGAGACCCTTGGGAATGGCACGCTCGGGGAACCGATACCGCGCCAGCTGCGCGATGTGTTCGGCCATGTCGCCCATGCGCTCGAGTGACGAGCTGATCCGCAGAGCGCTCACGACGATGCGCAGGTCGCGGGCAACGGGCTGCTGCAACGCCAGTATGTTGATGGCGAGTTCGTCGAGTTCGAGCGCGCTCTCGTCGATGCGGTTGTCATTTTCGATGACGTCTTCGGCGACGGCCACATCGGTCTGAGCGAACGCGGTCGCCGCATTCGTGATGGATACCTCGACGAGCTCGGCAATCGCGACGAGGCGCTCTTGAAGCTCGCGGAGCTCCTGTTGAAAAACATCGCGCATGGTCGCAGCGGTCCTTTCGGTCTGACATCACGGGGATCGACACTCACAGTGCCGTGCCAAGGTTAACGATTGGTGCCGTTCTGCTGAACAGTGTGCCAAAACACCTGGTCGTGGCGGTTGCCGATCGGGAACCGATCGTTCCTTCCCTCTAACCTAGTCATATGGACGCGACCTGGGTTGTGCTGCTGGCACTGGTGCTCGGCATTTCGATGGGCGCCGGGTTCGCCGTCTTCGTCTTTGCTGCCGTCAGCCGAGGGGAACGCGCCCACCAGGTGATCACACCGAGCGTGCCCGACGGGGTGGATCAGATCCTGGGGGCACTCGAGAGCATCGGCATCGTGCTCGACGCGTCAGATAACGTGCTGAAGGCATCGCAGGGGGCACTGGCACTCGGCATCGTGCGGTCGGATCGTATCGCCGTGCGTGAGGTTCAGGAGATCGCCGACGAGGTCAGACGCAGCGGTGAGCCGCAGACGCGCCGCATCACGCTGGAACGCGCGCGTTCGGGCGAGGCCACGCGAATCCTCTCGGTGCGCTCGGCACCTCTGGGCACACGCTACGTGGTCGTTCTCGCGAACGATCTCACCGAGTCCATCAGGCTCGACGACGTGCGCCGCGACTTCATCGCCAACATCAGCCACGAACTCAAAACACCCATCGGAGCCATCAGCGTGCTCACCGAGGCGATCTCGAGCTCGGTCGACGATCCGGCTCAGGTGCGTCGCTTCGCCGAGAAGATGACGACGGAAGCAGACCGGCTCGCCGCACTGACGGCGGACATCATCAACCTGTCAAAACTGCAGGCGGAGCAGGCGCTGCATATGCCCGAGCGAGTGAGCATCGACGCGATCATTGAGAGCGCCGTCCAGAGCAACACGATCGTCGCCGAGTCCCGTCGCGTCACGATCGCAACGGGCGAGCCGACTCACCTCGCCGTTTATGGGGAGGAGCCGCTGCTGGTGATGGCGCTGCAGAACCTCGTTGCGAACGCCGTTCAGTATTCGCCCGACGGCTCTCGCGTCGGCGTGGGAAGTCGCCTGGTCGGTGAAAACGTGGAGATCAGCGTCACCGATCAGGGCGTGGGCATTCCCAAAGAAGACCACGTTCGCGTCTTCGAACGGTTCTACCGGCTGGACGGAGCGCGTTCCCGTAACACCGGGGGAACCGGGCTCGGTCTCGCCATTGTCAAGCACACGGCTCAGAACCATGGCGGAGACGTCTCTGTCTGGTCGCAGCCGGGACAAGGCTCGACGTTCACACTCCGACTCCCCGTCGCCACGGGCGACGAGGCTGTCTCCGCACCCACGCCGGCCGCAGGGCCTGAGAGGACACAGATATGACTCGCATCCTTCTCGTCGAAGACGAGGCCGCCCTGAGCGACCCGCTCGCGTATCTGCTCGAGCGCGAGGGATACGAGGTGGCGATCGCCGAAGACGGGCAGGCCGCCGTTGAGACGTGGGAACGGGAGGGTGCCGATCTGGTGCTTCTTGACCTCATGCTTCCGAAGCTTCCCGGCACCGACGTCTGCCGACGCATTCGCGCGACGTCGACGGTGCCGATCATCATGCTCACCGCAAAGGACGCCGAGGTCGACATCGTCGTCGGGCTGGAGCTGGGCGCTGACGATTACGTCACGAAGCCCTACAAGACACGTGAGCTGCTTGCACGCGTCAAGGCGGCGCTGCGCCGGCGCGACTCCGATGCCGCAACGGCAGACGAGTCCGTGCTCGATGCGGGTGACGTGCGCATGGACCTCGACCGCCACACGGTCACCGTGCGCGGAGAAGAGGTGTCCATGCCGCTGCGCGAGTTCGATGTGCTGGAATTTTTGATGCGCAACGCCGGACGCGTGCTCACCCGCGGCCAGCTGATCGACCGCGTATGGGGCAGTGACTACTTCGGTGACACCAAGACGCTTGATGTGCACATCAAGCGCATCCGCTCCCGGATCGAGAAAGATCCGTCAGCGCCCCTGATGGTCGTCACCGTGCGCGGTCTTGGCTACCGGTTCGAGGACTGACGCGTACGCCCGGCGCGTTACTCCGCGTCAGCAGCATCCGGCGTCGGCATGAGCGTGCTGTACTCGGCCAGGTCGCCGTTGTAGACGGGGACATCGAGGCTGACGCCCGTCTCGGTGCCGTACTGGAAGAACACCGTCGTCGTTGACCCGATCTTCGCCTTCAGCGGATCGATAGTGATGTTCTGCTGTTCAGTGTCTCCGGACGTCGGGGCGCTGAACGTGAATGTGTCATCGGCGTCGATCATGACCTCGGTCGTGGTTCCGCCGTCGAATTCGATCTCAACGCTGTGGGCGTTGTCGCCGTTGTTGATCAACGTCACCACGAGGTTGCCGACCGAGCCGTCCTCGTTGGCGATGATCAGGGCGTTGCGAACGTGGACATCACCGACAGTTCCGCCGACGCCGTCGCTCGGGTCGTAGTGAATCGTCGTTGCCTGCGGGGCGAGGAGCCCGCACCCACTCGTGCCGAGCGCGACGGCTGCGGCAAGAACGATGATTGCGGCGAAACGCGATCTCACAGAAATCCTCCTGGTGTGGGCGCAGGTTCGTCTGGCACGCGTTCCGTGCACTGCGCGGTCTTTCGTCAATTTTAGCCTAGCTTGTCACCGGCCCCGCACAGGGTAAGGCGAACCTTACAGTATGCCCCCTGTGGTATCCTAGAAAGTGCTGAAGGGATGCTTATCGATGCTTTTTGAGGTTGGCGAAACCGTCGTATACCCGCACCATGGAGCCGCGACAATCGCGGAAGTGAAGACTCGGGTGATCAAGGGCGAAGAAAAACTCTACCTGAAGCTGCACGTGACACAGGGGGACCTGACAATCGAGGTGCCGGCAGAGAATGTCGACCTCGTCGGCGTTCGTGACGTCATCGGACAAGAGGGGCTCGACAAGGTGTTCGAGGTGCTCCGGGCGCCGTTCACCGAGGAGCCGACCAACTGGTCGCGCCGTTACAAGGCGAACCTTGAGAAGCTCGCGTCCGGCGATGTCATCAAGGTCAGTGAGGTCGTACGTGACCTGTGGCGCCGTGACCAAGACCGCGGACTCTCCGCCGGAGAGAAGCGGATGCTTGCGAAGGCACGTCAGATTCTGGTTTCAGAGCTTGCGCTCGCCGAGAAGACAGACGAGGTGAAGGCTGAGGGGATGCTCGACGAGGTCCTCGCCTCCTAACCCGTCGGAAAGACACGACAAAGCGGCCCGGATCACTCCGGGCCGCTTGGTCGTTAACACAGGCAGTACGCTCATGCCTATGACAGTTTCACCGCGCACCGCCGTCATCGTCGTCGCGGCAGGCTCGGGCACCAGGCTGGCCGCGGGTGAGCCGAAGGCTTTTGTCGAGCTGGCCGGACGACCGATTCTCGCCCGGGCGCTCGACCCCGTGTTCCGTCTGCGCGAACCGGTACACGTCATCGTCGTCGCACCCCCGGGACGGCTCGAGGATGCCGCACGCATCAGCCGTGCGGCGGCCGGCGTCGCGGACGAGTACGTCACCGTCGTTGATGGCGGAGAAACGCGGCAGGCATCCGTCGCGGCCGGCCTCGCGGCCGTTCATGACAGCGTCGAGATCGTCCTGGTTCACGATGCGGCACGCGCGCTGACACCGGAGAGCCAGTTCGCGGCCGTCGAGGGCGCAGTTTCCGAGCTGGGGATCGGCATTGTGCCCGGGCTGCCGGTCGCAGACACCATCAAGCGCGTCGACACGACGGAGTCTGTGCGAGACACGGTCGATCGTGAACCCCTGCGTGCCGTCCAGACGCCTCAGGGGTTTCCCCGGGCGCTCCTCGAACGTGCTTATGCTGCGGCGGATGAACCTCTGACCGACGACGCAGGCCTGGTCAGCGCTGTGGGCGGCACCATTATGATCATCCCCGGCCACGAGAGCGCATTCAAGATCACGACGCCCTGGGACCTGCGCCGTGCCGAGCTCCTCGCCGAGGAGACACCAACGTTCCGCACCGGGCTCGGCATCGACGTGCATGCCTTCGACGATGACCGGACGCTCTGGCTGGCCGGCCTGCACTGGCCGGACGAACCGGGTCTCGCCGGGCACAGCGATGGCGACGCGGTCTGCCACGCGATCACCGACGCGCTGCTGTCTGCCGCGGGACTCGGGGACATCGGCGGGATGGCAGGCACCGACGACCCGAAATACGAGAACGCCCACGGCAGCGTGTTCGTCACCGAGGCGATGCGGCGCATCACAGCATCCGGATGCCGTGTCGTCAACGTCACGGCTCAGATCATGGGCCGTCGCCCGCGCTTTGCCGCGCGCCGCGCCGAGGCCGAGGCAGAACTGACCCGGCTCATCGGTGCCCCCGTGAGCCTCGCAGCGACAACGACGGACGGGCTTGGATTCGTCGGACGAGGAGAGGGCATCAGCGTGGTCGCCACGGCGCTTCTGACGGCGCACAACACAGGTTCGCACCAGTAGGCTTGATGCGTGGCATTGAGACTGTACGACACCAAGACGCAGACCCTGCGTGACTTCACGCCGTTGACCCCGGGGGAGACGGGCATGTACGTCTGTGGGCCAACGGTGCAGTCGTCGCCGCACATCGGCCACTTGAGGTCGGCGCTCGTCTACGACATTCTGCGCCGGTGGCTCACCTACCGGGGGCTGCGCGTGACCATGGTGCGCAATGTCACAGACATCGACGACAAGGTGCTCGTCAACGCCACGGAGGACGAGCACTGGTGGGCGCTGGCCTACCGGATGGAGCTCGAATTCACCGCCGGATACCGGGCGCTCGGGATCCTTCCCCCCACCTACGAGCCGCGGGCGACAGCGAACATCCAGCAGATGCACGAGCTCATCGCGCGCCTGATCGACGCGGGCCACGCCTACGTCTCCGAGGACGGTTCGGGCGACGTGTATTTCGACGTGCGGTCGTGGACGAACTACGGTGCGCTGACGCGCCAGGATGTCGACATGATGGAGGATGCGGGCGACGCGGATCCTCGGGGCAAGCGCGATCCGCGCGACTTCGCGCTCTGGAAGGGCCACAAACCGGAAGAGCCAGAATCAGCGATGTGGTCGAGCCCGTGGGGAGCCGGGCGCCCCGGCTGGCACATCGAGTGCTCCGCTATGGCTCGCCGTTACCTCGGCGACTCGTTCGACATTCACGGCGGCGGTCTCGACCTGCGCTTTCCCCACCATGAGAACGAACTCGCTCAGTCGACGGCTGCCGGGGACGGCTTCGCGCGGTACTGGGTGCACAACGGGCTTGTGTCGATCGACGGGCAGAAGATGTCGAAATCGCTCGGCAACTCTGTGTACGCCTCTGAGCTTCTCGCCAGCGCCTCGCCAATCGTCGTGCGGTACTACCTCGGGCAGGCGCACTACCGGTCGACGATCGATTACACCAGCGGCTCGCTCGCTGAGGCAGGTGCCGCTCTCGACCGCATCACGGGCTTCATCGAGCGCGCCACACGCCGACTGACGGGAACCCGCTTCTGGGCGACGGGCGAGCCCGCGATCCCCGACGACTTCGCCGAGGCCATGGACGACGACATCGGCGTTCCCCAGGCACTCGCTGTGCTGCACGAGACCGTCACGGCCGGGAACGCGGCGATCGACGCTGACGAGCTCTCGGCTGCTGCCTCCGCCCTTGGGGCGGTCACGGCAATGACGGACGTCCTCGGCATCAACCCGAACGCCGAGCCGTGGACGCGCACGAGCGACGCCGCGCACGAGACGACATTGACGCGTCTCGTCGAGGCACTCATCGACCAACGGCAGACCGCGCGAACCGAGCGCGACTTCGCCACGGCTGACCGCATCAGAGACCTTCTCGCGGGCAGCGGAATCACGATCGAAGACACACCTTCGGGTGCGCATTGGAGCACAGATGGCTAGCAAGGGACGCCCCGGCGGGGGCAAAGGCAAGAAGGGGCCGTCGAAGGGCACGGGCGGTCTCGGCCGCAAGGCGCTCGAAGGGCGCGGCCCGACGCCCAAAGCGGAGGACCGCACGTATCACCCTGCGGGCAAGCGCAAGGCGGCGCGTGAGCGCCTGGACTCTTCGCGCGGGGGGCGCAGCAAGCCCGCCGCGCGGCCGCAGCGTGCGCAGACTAAGAAGTCCGGTTCTGATGAGGTTGAGACGGTCACCGGGCGCAACTCGGTCCTCGAGGCGCTCCGCACACGCATACCCGCGACGACGCTGTATCTTGCCTCGCGCATTGAGATGGACGACCGGGTGAAGGAGATCCTGTCGCTCGCGACGGGGAAGGGCATCCCCATCCTTGAGGTCACGAGGCCCGAGTTGGATCGGATGGGCGGGTTCGACTCCGTGCACCAGGGCGTCGCCATCACCGTCCCCGCGTACGAGTACGCGCACCCCGCAGAACTGTTCGAGCGCGCCGTCTCATCAACGACGCAGCCGCTTCTCGTGGCGCTTGACGGAATCACGGATCCACGCAATCTCGGTGCCATCATCCGGTCAACCGCCGCGTTCGGCGGACACGGCGTGATCGTTCCGCAGCGACGCTCTGCCGGTGTGACGGCAGCGGCATGGAAGACCTCGGCCGGGGCAGCAGCACGACTCCCCGTCGCCCGCGCTGCGAACCTCACGCAGGCCCTCAAAGACATGAAGAAGCAGGGAGCCTTCGTCGTCGGCCTCGACGGCGGGGGAGACATGAACCTGCACGCATTCTCGCTCGCCGACCGGCCGCTCGTGGTCGTCGTCGGCAGCGAAGGCAAGGGGCTGTCCCGGCTCGTCTCGGAGACTTGCGATGCGATCGTGTCGATTCCCATCTCGGCGGCGACCGAGTCGCTCAACGCCGGCATTGCAGCATCCGTCACTCTCTACGAGGTGGCGAAGCTGCGCGCCGAGGCGGGCGCCTAAACCTTCTCGCGCCAGTCCCCGTCGTCGTCATCCGGAATGTCGATGGCCGCCGTGAGCGCGCCCGTCGGCGGATTGATCATCGTCGCCTCATCGCGACGATGCCGCAGGACCGTGTTGATGTACGACGTGAGGGCCTCGGCCAGGGGAACATCGCGCTGCTCTGTCTGCGACAGCATCCATCGGTGCTCGAGCAGATGGTGGAAGACCTCCGCCGGTTCGAGCTTGCCGCGCAACTCGCGGGGAATCGAGCGCACGACCGGCTCGAAGACGCGGATAAGCCACTCGTGAGCGACAGCCTCTTCGTCGTCGTCCTGTTTGCCCGTCGTCGCCCGGTAGGAGTCGAGGTCGTTGAGCAGGCGTCTGGCCTGGTTCTCACCGGTGTCCAGGCCCGTCAGGCGGATGAGGCGACGCTGGTGATGCCCCGCGTCGACGACCTTCGGCTGGATCCGCACCTGGCTGCCGCTCTCATCGGTCCTGATGGCGAGTTCTTCGATATCGAAACCGAGTGCGTTGAGGCGCTGCACACGCTCGTTGATGCGGTACCGTTCGTTCGACGAGAACTGCTCGGTTCCGGTGAGTTCCCGCCAGAGCGAGCGATACGCGTCGACGATCCCGTTTGAGACGGCCACCGGGTCGAGTTCTTCATCAGTGCGGCCGCCGGCCGAGAGATCCATAAGCTCACCGGCGATGTTCACACGGGCGATCTCGAGGTCATTCTCGCGCTGACCGTTGGACAGTCCGCCCTCGTACAGTTTGCCGGTCTCGGCATCGACGAGGTAGGCGGCGAAAGCGCCAGCGTCGCGGCGGAAGAGCGTGTTCGACAAAGAGACGTCGCCCCAGAAGAATCCGGCGATGTGCAGGCGCACGAGAAGCACTGCGAGGGCATCGACGAGGCGCGTCGCCGTGTCGGGGCGCAGCTGCTGACTGAACAGCGCGCGATACGGCAGAGAGAATTTGAGGTGGCGCGTGACGAGAACCGGGCGAAGCTCGTCGCCTTCGGCTGTGCGCCGTCCCGTGATCACGGCAACCGGGTCGACGCAGGGGATGTCGAGTTTCTGCAGGGTGCGCAGCATCTCGTACTCGCCCGTGGCCATGTCGGCCGTCGTCTCTTTGACGGCGATCACGTAGCCGGAGAGGTTGGCGAAGCGCACGAGATGGCGCGAGATCCCTTTGGGGAGGGACGCGATGTTCTCGGACGGCCAGTCTTCGAGAGGAAGTGCCCAGGGCAGGTCGAGAAGGGCGGGGTCGACGGTAGCCGACGTGATGTTCAGAGATGCACTCATGCGTTAATGTGTGCGCCGGTCGGCGGGTGCGAAAGCACCCGCCGACCGGCGCACAAGGTCGTCAGTCGCTGATGACTGCTTTGTTGCCGAGACGTTCGCCCGACTCGATGTTGAAGACGTGCACGTGGTGTGCCGTCGGGGCGATGTAGACCTTGTCGCCCGCGTTCGGGTGGATACGGCCATCGACACGAGCGACGATGTCGTGGCGTGAGCCGTCAATCTCTGCGTGGCCGTAGAGGTATCCGTCAGCGCCGAGCTCCTCGACGAGGTCGACGTCGATTTCGAGCCCGTCACCCGGGTTGTTCGACACGACGATGTCCTCGGGGCGAACGCCGATCGTGACGTCCTTGCTCGTCGCCTCGTTGAGCACCTCGCGCTCGACGGGAACGACTGTCGCGCCGAACTGCACGCCGCCGTCGCGCACGCTGGAGGTGAGCAGGTTCATTGCGGGCGAACCGATGAAGCCGGCAACGAAGACGTTCGAGGGCTTCTCGTATAGATCACGCGGCGTGCCGACCTGCTGCAGGAGGCCATCCTTGAGCACCGCGATGCGGTCGCCCATGGTGAGGGCTTCTGTCTGGTCGTGCGTGACGTACACCGTGGTGACGCCGAGACGACGCTGCAGCGATGCGATCTGCGTACGCGTCTGCACGCGGAGCTTCGCGTCGAGGTTCGACAGCGGCTCGTCCATGAGGAACACCTGAGGCTGGCGGACGATGGCGCGGCCCATGGCGACGCGCTGACGCTGACCACCGGAGAGGGCCTTCGGCTTGCGGCTGAGGTAGTCCTCAAGGTCGAGAAGCTTCGCGGCCTCCTGAACGCGCTCCGCGCGCTCTGCCTTGTTGACGCCGGCGATCTTCAGGGCGAACCCCATGTTCTCGGCGACCGTCATGTGCGGGTAGAGCGCATAGTTCTGGAAGACCATCGCAATGTCGCGGTCTTTCGGGGGAATGTCGGTGACGTCGCGGTCACCGATCATGATGCGGCCATCGTTGACCTCTTCGAGGCCAGCGAGCATGCGGAGCGATGTGGACTTACCGCAACCGGAGGGACCGACGAGCACGAGGAACTCGCCGTCGGCGATGTCAAGGTCGAGCTGGTCGACTGCGGGGCGGGTACCACCGGGGTAGACACGGGTGGCTTTGTCGAAAGTTACCGACGACATATGAGTTGCTTCTCCTTCACCGGCAGGTACGTGCCGGACGATCCGAGTGACGGAGCGGGCCATTGCTGCCCCGCAACGCGGCATCCTCACCGCGTTAACACATCAGTATTGCACGAACCGGGCCAGTGTCTGAATCGATGACGACCGGTCGAGCGGTTTGGGGTTTTCCCAGCGGGTCGCACTACCATCGGAAGGTATTTGCGCGCGCGGTTCCCGACGGTCACGACCGCCGCGAGCGCAACCCGAGACAAGCAGCGAGGATCTATGGCCGGCGACGGTGAGATGGGCGAGACGGCGAGCAAGCGCACGCACGTGCGTGAGAAGGCGCGTCAGCTCCGCGAGAAGCAGCGTAAGCGCGATCTGCGCAACCGGCTGCTGCTCCAGGGCGGGATCGGCATCCTCGTCATCGCCGCCATCGTCGCTGTCGTTGTCATCGTCGTGTCATCGATCAAACCGGATGTCGGCGGGCCGAAGAACATGGCGAGCGATGGAATCGTGATCGGAGCGAACCAGGAAGCCGTGACCACATCGGCCCTCGAGGCAGATGAGTCGCCGATTGCGACGACGGTGGACCCCGAGGTTGCACACATCCGGATCTACGTGGATTACCTGTGCCCGCTGTGCGAGGCATTCGAGACATCGAATATCGATCAGATTGAGAAATGGTTGGACTCCGGTGCGGCCGTGCTCGAGATCCACCCCATCGCCGTTCTCACCAGCAAGTCGCAGGGCACTGAATACTCGCTGCGAGCGGCCAATGCGGCAGCATGCGTCGCCGATGCCTCTCCGGACGCCTACTTCGCGTTCAACCGGGCGTTGTTCGAAGAGCAGCCAGAGGAAGGGACGCCGGGCCTGACAGACGACCAGCTGGTCTCGCTCGCTCAGAAGGCCGGCAGTTCATCGATCGCTGACTGTGTCGAGGATCGGGACTTCTCTACCTGGGTCAAGGCAGCTACCGATCGTGCCGTCAATGGCCCGCTGCCGGGAACCGACGTCGACCGGGTCGAGGCGACACCGACCATTCTCGTGAACGGCAAGCACTACACGGGGTCTCTGACCGACGAAGAGGAGTTCCAGGCATTCGTCGTCGCGACGAACAGTGAGACCAGAGAGACGGCGACTCCGACTCCGACGCCCACGTCGACGGAAACAGACGAAGGCTGACGTTCACGTCGATGCCCAACTACCCCTATGATGGATAAGTCCCGCCGCCTTAGCTCAGTTGGTAGAGCACTTGACTTGTAATCATGTGGTCGCGAGTTCGATTCTCGCAGGCGGCTCCAAAAACGGGCCCGGCCTCCACGAGGAGGACCGGGCCCGCGCTGCATCAGCTTCTTATTCTGTGGTGCCAGACGGCCAGATCAGGGGCTCTGAGCCCCACGGGCGCAGCGTGTCGGGCGCGGGAAACTCCAGCTCGTAGTACAACTGCGGGGCGCCGACAGCGCCAAAGTCGTCGAGCTTCGCCGTGATGCGCGTAGGGCTGACCTCGGCGAGCCGGACCCGGATGCTGTCACCATTCTCCAGCGTCAGTCGATACGGGTCGGCAAGGTAGCCGATGCCGAGTTCGTCAAGGCTCTCTTCGGCCGTCAGCCAGTCCACGGGACCAGTGACGTGTCGCCCCAGCAGGTCGACGGCGACGAAGTCGTCGCCCTGCTGCAGCATCCACCCCACACGTTCCCCGTCGGGCCTGCGATGCTCGATCCACTCTGCTGAAACTGTTATCGCCTTCCCTCTTGGATGATCTGGGGAACAGTGAACGGTCTGTGGCGTCACGACTCCGGTGTGAACGACAGCGACAGGGAATTCATGCAGTATCTGTCACCGGTCGGTGTTCCGAAACCATCGTCGAAGACGTGGCCCAGGTGTGAGTCGCATGTGGCGCAACGTACCTCGGTGCGCACCATTCCCAGACTGCGATCCTCGATCAGTGTCACTGCTTCGGGGCGCACAGATTCGTAGAAGCTCGGCCATCCGCAGGCGGAGTCGAACTTCGTGCCGCTCTTGAATAATTCGGCACCACACCCGGCGCAGTTGTAGACGCCGGAACGGGACTCGTCAAGAAGTTCGCCCGTCCACGGGCGTTCGGTCGCTGCCTCGCGCAGCACCGCGTACTGCTCTGGCGTGAGCTCGTCGCGCCACTGGTCTTCGGTCTTCATCTGCTTCTCGCTCATGGACGCTCCTGAACATCGATCACTGTGTGCTGTTAACACGTTAAGCCGCGGCGAGTCCGGAATGTTCCTGTGTTTCACTCAGGGCGCCCCAACTAGGATGGCGGCGGAAGGGCAGAGATGGTGTCGAACGAGCGCAATACCCAGGCCGGAGAGCAGGCCGATGCCGGGTTGAGTGCGCGCGACAGGGCCATCCTCGACTTTGAACGACAGTGGTGGAAGCATGCCGGGACGAAGGAACAAGCGATCCGGGAACGCTTCGATGTGTCGTCGGCCCGCTACTATCAACTTTTGGCGGCTCTGATCCGACGCCCCGAAGCACTCGTGTACGATCCGATGCTTGTGAAGCGTTTGCTGCGACTGCGCGACCAGCGCGTGCAGGCGCGGCGCAGGCGAACGTCCTCGGACCACTAGCCACGGCCGACTCCGAACGAAGGAAGACTCCACCGCATGGGCAGCTCCCACCCCAGAGACCGCTTCGATGATGTTCCGCGTTCGCCGCGCGTCGGTGCGCATCGAGCGCCAGGCGGACGCCGCTTTGTGGGCTTTCTGTGGGCTGCACTGGCCACGGTGATCTTGATCGCCCTCGGAATCTTCGGTCTCAGCCTCGCAACGGACAGACTCAATCTCGACCAGGTGATTCCCGGAGCAAGCGAGCCATCCCAGACGCCGACACCGGAGAAGACGACACCGGAGCCGACCGCTGAGCCGACGATTGATCCCGAGTCGCTCGTCCAGGTGCTCAATGGTACGACGACCGCGGGATTGGCGAGCGACGTCAAGGAACTGCTTGGTGAGGGAGGATGGACGCCGTCGAATGTCACGGCAAGCAATGCGAGTGACGACAGCCTTGAGAAGTCCGTCGTTTACTACGACGATGAGGAGCTCGAGGGTGCAGCGCGCGGGGTCGCTGAGACGCTCGGCATCGAGACGGTGACGTACTCATCCGAATTCAGCGTTGGTGATGTCTCGCAGATCGTCGTCGTGCTTGGCGCGGACTACTCTGCAGACGGATGATCTCATCGGGTTATGCCCAGGGCGAAACGCGCAGCAGCGTCGTAGCTTGCACTCGACGGTGCAGAGTGCCAGAATTGCCATTAGCACTCCCAGTCGTGGAGTGCTAAGAACGTTCATTCACGTCCGGGAGGGACGAAACTCACGATGGCAAAGATCATTGCTTTTGACGAAGAGGCCCGCCGCGGCCTCGAGCGTGGCTTGAACACGCTCGCCGACGCAGTCAAGGTGACCCTTGGGCCGCGCGGTCGCAACGTCGTCCTCGAGAAGAAGTGGGGCGCCCCCACCATTACGAACGATGGTGTGTCGATCGCCAAGGAGATCGAGCTCGACGAGCCGTACGAAAAGATCGGCGCAGAGCTGGTCAAGGAGGTCGCCAAGAAGACTGACGACGTCGCTGGCGACGGAACCACCACTTCGGTCGTTCTCGCTCAGGCTCTCGTGCGCGAAGGACTGCGCAACGTCGCAGCTGGAGCCGACCCGATCGCTCTGAAGCGCGGCATCGAGAAGGCCGTTGGTGCCGTCTCGGACGAGCTGCTCAACGCGGCCAAGGAAATCGAGACCAAGGACGAGATCGCCGCCACGGCATCGATTTCGGCCGCTGACCCGCAGATCGGCGAGATCATCGCCGAGGCAATCGACAAGGTCGGCAAGGAAGGTGTCGTCACCGTTGAGGAGTCGAACACCTTCGGCACCGAGCTTGAGCTGACCGAGGGTATGCGCTTTGACAAGGGCTACCTCTCCGGTTACTTCGTGACTGACCAGGACCGCCAGGAGGCAGTCTTCGAGGACCCGTACGTCCTCATCGTCAACTCGAAGATCTCGAACATCAAGGACCTGCTCCCCGTCGTCGACCAGGTGATCCAGGCTGGCAAGCAGCTGCTCATCATCGCGGAAGACGTCGAGGGTGAGGCTCTTGCCACGCTCGTGCTCAACAAGATTCGCGGAATCTTCAAGTCCGTTGCCGTCAAGGCTCCAGGCTTCGGCGACCGTCGCAAGGCACAGCTTCAGGACATCGCCATCCTCACAGGCGGTCAGGTCGTTTCCGAAGAGGTCGGCCTCAAGCTCGAGAACGTCACGCTCGACCTGCTCGGCCGTGCTCGCAAGGTCGTCGTCACAAAGGACGAGACCACGATCGTCGAGGGCGGCGGCGAGGCCGAGGCCATCGCCGGACGCGTTTCGCAGATCCGCAAGGAGATCGAGAACACCGACAGCGACTACGACCGTGAGAAGCTCCAGGAGCGTCTCGCGAAGCTCGCGGGTGGTGTAGCCGTGATCAAGGCAGGTGCCGCGACGGAGGTTGAGCTCAAGGAGCGCAAGCATCGTATCGAGGACGCTGTCCGCAACGCGAAGGCAGCTGTCGAAGAGGGCATCGTCGCCGGTGGTGGCGTTGCGCTCATCCAGGCCGGAAAGACGGCATTCGGCAAGCTGTCGCTTGAGGGCGACGAGGTGACCGGTGCGAACATCGTCAAGGTCGCCGTGGATGCTCCGCTGAAGCAGATCGCCATGAACGCTGGTCTCGAGCCGGGCGTTGTCGCCGAGAAGGTTCGCGGTCTTGAGGTCGGCTTCGGCCTCAACGCCGCAACGGGCGAGTACGAGGACATGCTGCTTTCGGGCATTGCTGACCCGGTGAAGGTCACGCGTTCGGCTCTGCTGAACGCCGGCTCGATCGCTGGCCTGTTCCTCACCACCGAGGCTGTTGTCGCCGACAAGCCTGAGAAGGCGGGACAGCAGGCTCCGGCTGATCCGACCGGTGGCATGGACTTCTAGAGTCTGATTCACACCACAGCAATGGGCGCCTCCTTCGGGAGGCGCCCATTGTTATGTGTCTCACCGACCGAACATGCCGGTGTTCTGCAGCTCGACGTCGGCGTATTGCGAGCCGGCCTGAGCAAGTGCCATGTTCAGTTCATTGATGGACTCCTCGACACGCGCCTGCGTCGTACGCCAGTCGTGAGCGGCTGCCGTGAAGGCGCTTGCCGCCTGGCCTGTCCACTGGGACTGCAGGTTCTGGATCTGTCCCATCAGGGTGTTCACATCGGCACGAAGCTGCTCTGTGACTCCTCGGATGCTGGCGCTTGCCGCCTGGACGGCCTCACTGTCGACCGCGTATTTGCTCATCGTCACTCCTCTCGTTTGGGCTGCTTCGACGGTATCCAGCGGGCGGCAGCACAAGGCCGCAGATCTGCTGATCTGTGGATGACCGCGACTGACAGCGTCCCTGTGGACGAGATTCAGTCGCTGGGAGTCGGAGAGGATTCGGGGGGCGTCGAGGCAAGAGGGAGGCGGATGCGGAAGGTTGCGCCCCCGCCTGGGGTCTCGTCGACGTCAACGGTGCCGTCATGCGCGGCCACAATCGACGAGACGATCGCGAGGCCGAGCCCGCTTCCCCCCGTCTCGCGCGTTCGCGAGGAGTCAGCGCGCCAGAAGCGCTGGAAGATCTTCTCACGGATCGGCTCGGGGACACCCTCGCCGTGATCGATCACGGCCACGGTCGCCATGCCCGTGAGCGGGTTTGCCGACACACCCACTTCGATCGGACTTCCCTCGGGGGTGAAGCGCATCGCATTGCCCATGAGGTTCGCGATGACCTGGCGGATCTTGTTCTCTTCGCCCATCACGACAGCCGGAACCGTCGGGATGGATGCCGTCATGTGCGTGACGGGGTCCACGGTGAGCGGAGCCGGCGATTCCTCGGTCTGCCCCTTGCGCGGGCGGCGGCCCCTCAAGCGGGCGAATGTGGCACCGGCGAGGGCGATCGGGCCTGTGTTGCCGCTTGATCCCGTGGGCTTCGTCACGGTGCGGGTGGCAGGCTCGGGTGATTCAGGGGCGGGAACGGGCTCGGGAGGCTTCGCGGCATCCGGTGGGGTGTCGATGACGAACGAGACGGGGCGCCCAGGGTAGGACGCCCGTGCGTCCATGACAGCATCCTTTGCCAGTGGCGTGAGATCGATGCGCGAGAGCTCCCGTGGGCGGGCTTCGTCAAGGCGAGCGAGATCCAGGAGGTCCTGCACCATGCCGCTCATGCGGACGGCCTCTTTCTCGATGCGCTCCATCGCCTGAGCGACGTCCTCGGGCTTCTCGAGGGCTCCCATGCGATACAGCTCGGCATAGCCGCGCACCGTCACGAGAGGCGTACGCAGCTCGTGGCTCGCATCGCCGACGAAGCGGCGCATCTGCTCGATTGTCTGCGCACGATCCTTGAACGCACCGTCGATGCGGTTGAGCATCGTGTTGAGTGAGCGATTCAGCCGGCCCACCTCGGTGTTCGGGGTCATATGGGTGAGGCGCTGGCTGAAGTCGCCGCCAGCGATGTGCGCGGCCGTCGTCTCGGCCTCGCGCAGCGGGTGGAGCGTGTTCGTGACGAGGACGCGTGTGATGAGAGCGCCGAGCACGATGACGCCGAGGCCGAGACCGAAGTAGATCGTCAGGTAGGTGGCGACGACGCTGTCCGGCCCGCGCATCGAGCGCGCGATGAAGACGACACCGTTTGTGCCGCGATCGTCGATGGAGTCGGTGACGACGGTGACGGCCTGGTAATCGGAGCCAATGCTGCTTGTCACGACACGGGGATGCGTCGAGATAGCGTCGGCGATGTTGATCATCCCCGTCGTGGGCCGGGGGAGCAGGCGTGACTCTCGGTCATCCCAGTTGTGGTCGATGAGGTTGCCGTCTGGGTCGTAGAGCGCGATGTAGTACTCGTTCGTCTCTCTGACGTGCCGTTCGCCTTCATCGTCGACATCGATGTAGCGCGAGATGTCGCCTGCGGCGAACGCGACGAGTTCAGCCTTGGCCTGCTCGATGAGCGCCTGCTTCAGGATGATGACCGTGCCGGCGCCGGTGACAAGCAACCCGAATGTGAGCACGATCACCGTGACACCGGTGATCTTGCTGCGCAGTGTTATCGAGTTCCACCAGTCGGCTAATGCCTTCATACCCTGAGGCTATTGCTTGCTCGTCTTCAGCATGTACCCGAATCCGCGCTTCGTGTGGATCAGAGGCTCGGATGAGTACTGGTCAAGCTTGCGGCGCAGATACGAGATGTAGCTCTCGACAATGCCAGCGTCGCCGTTGAAGTCGTATTCCCACACGTGGTCGAGGATCTGCGCCTTGCTGAGAACGCGGTTGGGGTTCAGCATCAGGTAGCGCAGCAGCTTGAACTCGGTGGGGCTGAGTTCGACGGCGGTGTCGCCGACGAAGACCTCGTGGGTGTCCTGATCCATGGTGAGCTCGCCGGCGCGGATGATGGCGTCTTCGTCCGCCTGCATGGTGCGGCGCAGAATTGCCTTGATGCGCGCGACGATCTCATCGAGGCTGAACGGCTTGGTGACGTAGTCGTCGCCGCCCACGGTGAGACCGGTGATCTTGTCTTCGGTGTCGTCCTTCGCCGTCAGGAAGAGAATCGGTGCCGTGTAGCCGGAAGCACGGAGACGCTTAGTGACGCCGAAGCCGTTCATGTCCGGAAGCATGACGTCGAGAATAATCAGGTCCGGTTCTTCTTCAAGGACGGCTGAGATGGCCTGCGCGCCGTTGCCGACGGCTCTGACGGCGAACCCGGCAAAGCGCAGGCTGGTCGTCAGGAGGTCGCGGATGTTGGGCTCGTCATCGACGATGAGGATGCGTGGTCCTGTCATGTCCCCAGTATCTGCAAGGTTTCTGTGAGCGGGCTGGGTAGTTTTCCATTCGTTGACGACGATGTCCCCGGGAATCCCTGGATGCGGCACGATGGAAGCATGACCGAGCCTTCCCCGCATGATCTGCCCGCACTTCCCGCGATCATGAATGCCCGGCGGCAGATCGGAGGGCGCCTCTTTGATTTCTCGCGCGAGGTCGCCGTCATGGCCGTCGTGAACCGAACACCCGATTCGTTCTATGACCAAGGGCGCACGTTCGAGCTCGACAGCGCCGTGGCCGCCTGCCGTGACGCGGAGCGCGCCGGCGCCGACTGGGTCGATATCGGCGGTGCACCGTTCGCGCCGGGTCCGGAGATTCCGGCGGTAGAGGAGGCAGAACGTGTGGTGCCGGTCGTGGAGGCTGTGCGCGCAGCATCCGGCATCGTGATCTCCGTCGACACATTTCGCGCGGAGGTGGCACGCCGCAGCATCCGGGCCGGTGCCGACGTCATCAACGACACGACCGGGCTGTCGGATCCCGAGCTGGCACACGTCGTCGCGGACAGTGCCGCGAGCATCGTGATCACGCACAGTCGCGCCGCACCGCGCACTCCGTACGCGACGCCTCAGTACGCAGACGTCTCGGCCGAGGTCGCCCACGCCCTGGAGAGCCGCGTTCAGCGCGCGCTCGACGCGGGAATTCCGCCCGAGCGAATCATCGTCGATCCGGGGCACGACCTCAACAAGAACACGCTGCACAGCTTAGAGATCACGCGACGGCTCGGCCCGATCGTCGATCTCGGGTATCCGACGCTCGTCGCCGTGTCGAACAAGGACTTCATCGGCGAGAGTCTCGACGCGGAGCGGGACAACCGGGTGGAGGGATCGCTGGTGGCTGCCGCCCTCTGCATCGCGCAGGGCGCGCGGATCGTTCGGATGCACAATGTGCGGGAATCCGTCGCCGCCGTGCGCATGGCCGAGGCGATCCTCGGGATGCGCGAACCCGCGTACCTGCGGCACAACATGGGGGAGCGCAATGAGTGAACTGACGCGTGTCTGGCCGATGCCCGGAGAATCGTCTTCCGACTCGATGGCGATTGCCGACTGGTATGCGGTCGAGGATCGATCCCAGCCGTGGCTGCGCATGAACTTCGTCACGAGCGCCGACGGTGGGGTGACCGTCGATGGGCTCTCGGGAGGGCTCGGCACGGACGCCGACCACACAGTGTTCGACGCACTCCGGACTCTCGCCGACGTGATCATCGTGGGCGCGGGAACGATTCGCGCGGAAGGGTATGGCCCCATGCGGGTGGATGCTGTCGAGGAGAGGATCGCGCGCGGGCTGCCCGAGCAGCCGGTGTTCGCCATTGTCTCGCACCGTCTCGATCTGGACCCGGAGAGCGCGATCTTTACGGAGGCCCCGGTACGCCCAATCGTGTTGACGTGCGACGCGGCTGATGCGGGGCGTCGTGCCCGACTCTCAGACGTCGCTGATGTGCTGGAGTGCGGCGCCGAGCGCGTGGAAGGGGCAGCGATGCGAGCGGCGCTCGCGGCCAGAGGCCTGCCGCAGATGCACAGCGAAGGAGGGCCGCATCTCTTTGGCGACCTCGTGCGCGATGACGCGGTCGACGAACTGTGTCTCACCGTGAGCCCCACACTCGTCGGGGGAGCAGCGACCCGGATTCTCGCGGGCGACGACCAGACGCTGCGCTCGCTGTCGCTTGCCCATGTCGTCGCTGCCGGCGACGGCACGCTGCTGCTGCGCTACGTGCGGGCGTAAGCTACGCGGCGATGCTGCTGGCGTCGAGAATCGAGTAGCTGTAGCCCTGTTCCGAGAGGAAACGCTGACGGTTCTGCGCGAAGTCCTGGTCAAGCGTGTCACGCGAGACGAGCGTGTAGAAGTTCGCGGTGAGACCTGACGTCTTGGGGCGCAGCAGACGGCCAAGGCGCTGTGCTTCCTCTTGCCGTGACCCGTACGAACCGGAGACCTGGATAGCGACAGTCGCCTCGGGCAGGTCGATCGAGAAGTTTGCCACCTTCGAGACCACGAGCACCGGTTCGATACCGTCGCGGAACTGCTGATAGAGGCGTTCGCGTTCATCGTTCGGCGTCTCGCCGGTGAGCTTCGGCGCGCCCAGAACATCCGAGAGCTCCTCAAGCTGGTCGAGATACTGGCCGATCACGAGGATGCGCTCATCCGGATGCTTGTCGATCAGTCGCTTCACAATACTGATCTTCGCCGGGGTCGTCGCGGCGAGACGATACCGCTCGTTGTCGGCGGAGGCCGCGTATTCGAGACGATCGGCCTTCGGCATATCGACGCGCACCTCGAAGCATTCGGCGGGCGAGATGTAGCCCTGCGACTCGATTTCTTTCCATGGCGCGTCGAACCGTTTGGGGCCGATCAGGCTGAAGACGTCGCCTGCTCGGCCGTCTTCGCGGACCAGCGTCGCCGTGAGACCGAGGCGCCGCCGGGCCTGCAGATCGGCAGTGAGCTTGAAGACAGGGGCAGGGAGCAGATGCACCTCGTCGTAGACGACGAGCCCCCAGTCGAGGGCATCGAGCAGCGAGAGGTGAGTGTACTGGCCCTTCCGCCGCGAGGTGAGGATCTGATACGTCGCGATCGTGACGGGCTTGACCTCTTTGACATCGCCCGAGTACTCGCCGATGTCGTCTTCGGTGAGGCTCGTGCGGCGCAGCAGCTCGTCTCGCCATTGCCGTGCGGCCACCGTATTCGTCACGAGAATCAATGTGGTCGTGCCTGCCGTTGCCATTGCGCCGGCGCCCACAAGCGTCTTCCCCGCGCCGCACGGCAGCACCACGACGCCGGAGCCACCGTCGAAGAAGTTGTCGATCGCCTTGTGCTGATAGTCGCGAAGCGCCCAGCCGTCCTCGTGCAGGTCGATCTCAAAGGGCGTTCCCGGGGTATAGCCGGCGAGATCCTCAGCGGGCCAGCCGAGCTTCACGAGCTCCTGCTTCACCTGGCCGCGCGCCCATGGTTCGATGAGATAGCTTGTCTCGGTCGGCTGCCCGATGAGCAGCGGGCTGATGCGCTTCGACCGTGACACCTCGGTGAGCACGGCGGCATCCTGACTCGAGAGCACGAGCTCACCGTCGCCGTCGCGTTCGATCACAAGGCGGCCGTACCGCGACACGGTGTCTTCGATGTCTGTCGACACCGTCTGGGGCACCGGAAACTTCGAGTATTCGTTCAGCGTGGCGAGCATCTCGTGTGCCCGGTGGCCCGCAGCTCGTGCGTTCCACAGACCGAGCCGTGTGATGCGGTAGGTGTGCACATGCTCAGGGGCGCGCTCGAGCTCGGCAAAAACGGCGAGAGCGTGCCGCGCGTCCTCTGCGTCGGGATGCGCGACTTCGAGGAGCACCGTGCGGTCGCTTTGAACGATAAGGGGGCCGTCAGACATAGCGTTCTAGCTTAGCGCCGCACGCTGAGAAGAGCATTCAGCCGTCGGCTCGCGACACCGAGCGGATGCTGGAGAGCGGAAGTGTCCGCTCGACATCCGCCGCGTTGTCCCGGCCGCGCAGCCGTCCGCCGCCGATCCCGGTCGGCTCCAGGGGCAGATCAACAGTCGATCCGTCCGGCATTGCGACTGACACGACGACAGTCGTGCGGCTGCGCACGGCCAGTTCGAGCTGCCGGACGATCCACGCATCGTCTGGATGGGCGCTCGTGCCTTTGACCGAGGCACGCAGACGCTCCACCAGCTCGGTGAGGTCGGGTTCGTCGTCGACGGGGGCAGCGGCGATATGGTGCCGGGTGACGCGCACCAGTCGACCGGCGGTGTCTTCGGCCGACACTGCGTAGCGGGCATCCTGCAGTGCCCAGAAGACGACGTCGCGCGAAAACCGGCTCTCCAGTGTGCCCGGTGCCGCACGGCGCAAACCCAGCGGCGCGAGGTTTTGATCGACCGTGAGGGTCTCGAGCAGATCGTCGTCTGTGGACCGGATGCTGCTGCGCGCCGGACTGCCGTGCGGATTCTCACGAACCCGCAAGAGCCCGTGGCGCGCGGAGACATCGGTGACGAGGTAGTGCAGAGGCTGAGGGATGCCCGTGAGTGACAGCTCGGTGAGGAATGCGAAAATGCTCGCCTCGTCTTCGCCCATTCCGAGTGCGCGATCGATGCTCGCGCGACTGAACCGGTACGTCGTGGCTTGGGAACGGGATTCGATGTCGGCCATGGCACGGAGTCGCGTGTCGCGTGACGGCAGGAGCGGGCCGGGGGAGATGACGCTCAGATCGTCTTGAATGTAAACCTGGCTGACCTCGTGCGGCAGCACCGCGCGCACGTATTCAACGGCGTCACCGGAGTGGCCCGCCAAAAGTTCCCGTCCGGCACGCGACAGCGTGTCATCAGCAATGATGCCGAGCGCTTCGGCGTGGGCGATGAGGCGTTCCACGCGGGCCCTGACCACGTCTCCGCCAATGGGATAGAGCCACAGCGCCTGCGCACGAGCCGTGCTAGCCCATCGGGTGTCGTGGCGCGTCGTCAGGAGTGGCTTCGCATCGTCGGGAATGCCGTCGCGCCAAGCGTCGGCGAGGCGCACCCAGCGTTCCGTTGTCGTGAGCTCAAGCCAGTCGATGCCCGCGGGTGTGGGCGCCCAATACCTGTCCTCCAGGGCGACGAGACCCGCCGCTTCCGCAATGGCCAGCACAGGGCCGACGTCGTCGAAGTCGATGCCCGTCGCTGACGCGAGCCGTCGTGTGTCTGGAAGGGCGAGACCGCCGCGGCCGAGTTCCTTCGCCGGTGCTCGACGCACCTCGGCGATGATCTCTCCCGCAGCTGTCGTCGTCGTGAACGCACGCTCGCCTGCAAGAGCATCGACGCGATCGGACTCTCCGACAGGATTCAGCACGGTCGGCGGGTGATCGGCGAGGTCATGCGTCGCCGGGAGCCCGCGCCCCCGCAGATCACCGAGGACGGTGCCGACGATATCGAGTGGGTGCACTCGGTCATCGATCACAACGAGACACAGCAGCGCCGCACGGGCGAGACCGTCCGCAGCCTCGGCCGCGGCATCGGTGCCCTCGCCCAGCGATTCTATGCGGGTGGTCAGCTCGCTCACGGAGTGTGGGGCACCGATCTCGGCGGCAGCTGAAAGCGCCAGCAGCATCCGCCTGTCGCATGTGCGCATCGTGCGCTCCACTCGCTGACGCTCGAGCAGGCGTTCCGCGAGGTCGAAAAAGTCGTTGATTCGTGTTCCATCGGTGATGCCGCGAGCCAGGCAGAGACGAATAAGATCGTCATCGCTCGCCGCCCGCAGGTGCGTGGCGACGGTCAGAGCGTCTGTCATGCCTGGACTCCCGTCATCGGCGGCGCGCCTGCCGACTGCGGCTGACGGCGCCGGAGATCAACAACGCAATCAACACGAGCATTGCCAGCGGCAGGCCAATGTACGGCGTCATCGCGACGACGGGCCAGAACCCCGTTCCGAAGTCGGATTGCGCCATGCCGCTCCACGTTCCGATCATGATTGCGAAGAAGCTGGCAACCGAGAGAATCACGACACTCACGAGGACGTACGCGAGAACGCGCTGTGCTGTGCCGGTCGACGGTTCAGAATCAGAGGAAGCCACGCTCTCCAGGATAGGCCCCACGCGCCCGTAGCGAATACGATGGAGAAGAGCAGGGTGCCCCTGCTCGCCGACGGTGACACTCCGCCGGCGCACACCAGGCGCACTCAGCGCCTCTTTTCCACAGTGAGGTTCTCCATGCCCACCGGCAAGGTCAAGTTCTACGACGAAGACAAGGGCTTCGGCTTCATCACGAGTGAAGACGGTGAACAGGTCTTCCTCCATGCCTCCGCGCTTCCCGAGGGCGTCACGAGTCTGCGGGCCGGAACCCGTCTCGAGTTCGGTGTCGCGCAAGGCAAGCGCGGCGCACAGGCGCTCTCGGTGCGCCTTCTCGACCAGCCGCACAGCGTGGTTCGCATGAACCGCAAACCCGCCGATGACATGGTGGTGATCGTCGAGGACCTCATGAAGATTCTCGATGGAGTCAGCGGAACACTTCGCAAGGGGCACTACCCTGACAACGCACACTCACGAAAGGTCGCGGCCGTACTGCGCCGCGTAGCGGACGAACTTGATGCCTGACACGAACGACGAGACGACGAACGACGAGCAGCGCTCGAGCGCGCAGGGGACGGAGAATCTCCAGGCTGCGGAGGCAACGAATCCGTCGGCCAGCGCCCAGCCACCAGCGCACTCGGAGTCCTCAGAGGGCACGGGGCCGGCGGAGACCACGGAACCGGGTGAACGCACGGGTGCGGGTGAGACCACGGACTCGGTTGCGACCGCGGAACCGTCAGACAGTGCAGGGCTGGAAGGCAGCACTGCAGGGGCAGCGGATGTCACATCTGCACAGGCGGCCGAGCCGACGGTAAGCGCCGCGTCGGCGGACGACGATGCCACGCCACTCGAGAGCGCGGACGGGACTAAGAGGGTTGCACCGGCAGACGGCATCGAGTCGGGTGACAGCGCTGAACAGGGCGAGAACGCGGATGCTGCTGAGTCTGCCGTGATCGAGCCAGATCCCGTGTTGCTTGACGCGGTGGACACGGCGCGCCGTGCGCTCCTCGATGTCGTCGACGCCGAGGATGTCGGTGATTTTGCCGGACACACCGTGGAAGACGAGCACACGCTCTCGCTGCTCTTCGAGAATCGCCTTGACGGTTACCCGGGATGGTTCTGGACCGTGACGCTGACACGCGTCGACGACGGTGAGCCGACTGTTGTCGAGTCTGAATTGATGCCGGGCGACTCGTCACTGCTCGCACCCGATTGGGTGCCCTGGTCTGAGCGGCTCGCCGAGTATCGAGCGCAGCAGGAAGAAGCCGCGCGTGAGGCAGCAGAGGCGGAGGCTGACGACCAGGATTCCGACGACGACGATGACGACGATGATGACGACGTGGCCGAACACCGCTCACGTCTCCACGCGGGAGACCTCGACGGCGTGGACGTTGACGAGTTCGACGAGCCCGCCCGAGACTCCGACCATGACCAGAGCGACACGGATGATGACGCCGAGGACAGCGACTCCCACGGCGACGACTCGGGCGACAGCTCAGATGACGACGGGCCGGACGACGATGGTTCAGACAACGGTGACGGTTCTGACAACGACAACTCTGACAGCGACAGCTCTGACAGCGACAGCGGATCGAGCCGTGGCGGACGACGAGGCTCACGTCGTGGCGGCGGTGGTCGTGGTCGGCGACGGTCACGTGGCCGACGCCGCTCCTGAGGGCTACCGAGAGCACACGCAACACCGCGGCATTCGCGATGATGCGGTCGAGCCGCATCGCGCCCGACGACCCTGACGACGCACGACGCAGCGCAAGCTGGACGACCCTGACGACGTAGCGCTAGCAGGTGAGAGCGTCGCCTCAGGGCCTCAAGGCGTCACCTCGTGCTCGGTGGCCCCCGGTGCGCACGGTTGTCCTCGGTTTCGAGCTGCTGAGGTGGCCACTCACTGCCCGGGCGCTTGGCCCCGGCAGTCAGAGAGCGTCGACGACGAACTCGATGGACTGAATAAGTTTGCGAACGTCGTCGGGATCGATCGAGACGAACGTCGCGATGCGCAACTGATTACGACCGAGCTTGCGATAAGGCTCGGTGTCGACGATCCCGTTGGCGCGCAGCGCAGCAGCGACGGCGGCCGCATCGACCGAGTCATCAAAGTCGATCGTCACGACGACGGCCGAACGATGATCCGGGTCAGAGACGAAGGGGCGAGCATACGAGACGGATTCCGCCCAGGTGTAGAGCACTGACGAAGACTCCGCCGTGCGTTCGGCCGCCCAGTCGAGGCCACCATTGCCGTTGATCCAGCGCAACTGGCTGTCCAAGAGGTGGAGCGTTGCGACAGCGGGGGTGTTGAGAGTCTGATTGAGCCGTGAATTGTCGACGGCGTTCTTCAGGCTCAGAAACTCCGGGATGTACCGGTCGGATGCTGCAATCCGCTCGACGCGTTCGAGAGCCGCAGGTGAGAAGAGGGCGAGCCACAATCCGCCGTCCGAACCGAGGTTCTTCTGCGGCGCGAAGTAATACACGTCTGTGTCGGCAGCGTCGACGGCAAGACCGCCCGCTCCGCTCGTTGCGTCAATCACCGTGAGAGCACCATCATCGCCACGGACACGGGTGACCGGAGCCATGACGCCCGTGGACGTCTCGTTGTGCGGCCACGCATACACGTCCACACCCTCGACGGGTGATGGCACGGCCAGCGATCCTGGCTCAGCGCTGCGCACATCGGGAGCCGTCAGCCAGGGAGCAGCGGCCGCCTTGGCGAACTTGCCGCCGAACTCACCAAACGTCATGTTCTGCGACTGCTTCTCGATGAGCCCGAATGCCGCGGCATCCCAGAACGCTGTCGATCCGCCGTTGCCGAGAACGACCTCGTAACCGTCCGGGATCGAGAAAAGCTGGGCGATCTGCTCGCGCACGCTGCCGACGAGGTTCTTGACCGGTGACTTACGGTGTGACGTCCCCAGAAGTCCGGTTGCCGCATCTGAGAGTGCGTCGACTTGTTCGGCTCGGATCTTCGCCGGGCCGCAGCCGAATCGTCCGTCAGCGGGCAGCATGTCAGCGGGAATCACGATCTCAGGCATAGATCGATTCTACGCACGCGAGCTCGCGGAGTTTATTTGACGGATTCAAGACTCACTGTGTTTCCCGGTAGGCTTGACGAATACAAGAGCATTGCCGGGGGAGGCATTGATGACCGACCTTATTGACACGACCGAGATGTACCTGCGTACTGTCCTCGAACTGGAGGAAGAAGGTATCGTCCCGCTGCGTGCGCGCATCTCCGAGCGCCTCGGACATTCTGGGCCGACGGTGTCCCAGACTGTCGGGCGCATGGAGCGCGATGGACTCATCGTCGTCTCCGACGATCGTCACCTTGAGCTGACCGATGACGGTCGGCGAAAGGCCGTCCACGTGATGCGCAAGCACCGTCTCGCCGAACGTCTTCTCAACGATGTGATCGGACTCGAATGGGAGTACGTACACGAAGAAGCATGCCGCTGGGAGCACGTGATGAGCGAGCAGGTCGAGCGCAAACTGCTCGACATGCTGAACCACCCCACGGAGTCTCCCTATGGAACGCCCATCCCTGGACTCGACGAATTCGGAGAGAGCCCTGGAATCGCGTTTTCTCAGGGCGTGGTGAACCTCGTCACCCTTGTGCGCGATGCCGATGAACCGCGCCGTGCCAGCATCCGCCGCCTCGCAGAGCCGGCTCAGCTGGAACCCGAGCTGCTCGCTCAGCTGAAGCACGCGGGTGTCGTCCCGGGAAACGCCGGGGAATTCTCGAAGAACGGCTCGTATATCGTCGTCACCATCGACGGAGTCGATGAGGGCATTGAGCTTCCGCCCGAGGTGGCGACGCACATCTACGTGACGGCTCCGTAACGACGCTCGCCGACTGAAGGCGGGAAAATTCGGGAAAACGTTGCACAAACGTGACAATTCGCGGCGGATGCCGTAATCTCGGGTAGGTCCTGAGGCGTACGTCCTGAGGAACGTCACCGGGCGCCCTGCTGAAACTCGTCCCCGGTGCCGAAACCCGCGATAACAATGCGTGGACGAGTCAGTGAAAGCTGAAAGGGCGCCGGAGGAACCCGTGGCCCTATCCACCGACTCTGATCTCGCAGCCCCCTCGAACACTCGACCCCTCACCCGCCGTGAACGCCGCGCCGCCGAGGCGAAGTCGGCCATCGTCCGCACCCCGGTGAGCGCCCCGCGCACGGGTTCCAGTTCCGCACGAACGCCCCTCGACCGTCCCGCGGCGAGAACAGCCCCCGCCTCAGCGGCACCGAGCACTCGCCCGACAGCCTGGCAGCGCTGGCGCTCGACACTCGTCATGATGATCGTTGTGCCCGGACTGTGCGCCGCATTCGCGCTCCCCGGAACGTTCGCGCCCGCCAGCCAGGCCGCACCGCTGACCACAGAGAGCGACCGCACGGTCGGAGCACAAGAGCTGAACGTGAGTACGGCAGCAAGCATCACCTCGATCGCGCGCGACACGTACTCGGCGACGACCCAAGACGAGCTCGATGCCGCGGCTGAGGCGAAAGCCGCAGCTGAGCGGGCCAAGCGCGCCGAAGAGGCGGCGAAGAATTCGTCATCGCAGGACTCGGGCGGAACCAGCGCTCCCGGTCCTGTCGCCCCGCCCTCGACCTCGTACAGCCTCTCAGCCGTATTCAACACAGCGAAGCAGTACATCGGAACGCCGTACGTGTACGGCGGCGCCACCCCGGCCGGATTCGACTGCTCCGGCTTCGTCATGTACGTCTTCGGCCAGTACGGCATCTCGCTTCCGCATGGAGTCTCCGGCCAGGCTGCGGCGGGCACGCGCATCCCGACATCGCAGGCTCAGCCTGGTGACCTTGTCATCATGAACGGGCACGACGGCTTCTACGCCGGCAACGGGATGATCCTGGATGCCCCGAAGCCGGGCGGGCATGTCAGCATCCGCCCGATCTGGACCAGCAACTACTACATCGTCCGCATCTGAGGACGGTAAACGCCGAGCGAAATCTCGGCGGTGACCTGACGAACGGCGCGCCCGATTACTCGGGCGTGTCGTTCGTGGGTTAATCTAAGGCTCAGACGACTCGCTGGAGGTGAGTGAAGCGATGAGCGGAATACCCGGTGTCCATCCCATGGACATACGAGACTTCTCTGCTCACCGCCCTGTCGGAGAGATAGGCCGCACTGCGGCTCGAGGAAGGCACTGCCCAGCGGGCAGTGCCTTTTGTGTTTCCGTCCCTCCCCTGCCGCGCGTCGCTGATGTGTCGAATTACCGGGAAGCCGTCACGGCCATTCGAGAGGAAGCGCAATGCGCACGTTGGTACTGAACGCTGGTTTCGAGCCACTCGCAGTGGTGTCATTCCGCCGAGCCCTCGCGCTCGTGCTCTGCGGGAAGGCAGCTGTCGTCGAGATCGTCGAGGACAATCCGGTGTGGGGAGTGTCCGTGCGCTACGACAGACCCAGCGTCATCGTGCTCACGCGATACGTCAAGGTTCCCTACGGCCGCCGGATTCCCGTCACGCGCCGTGGCGTGCTGAAACGAGATCTGCATCGCTGCGCCTATTGCGGCACCAACGCCACGACCATCGACCACGTCGTGCCACGGTCGCGCGGGGGAGAGGACAGCTGGCAGAACCTCGTCGCCTGCTGCCTGCGCTGCAACAGCACGAAGGGCAACCGCACACCGGCAGAGATGGGCTGGCAGTTGCGCGTCACGCCGCGGATGCCCTACGGCCCGGGTTGGGCTGTGCGCGGTGCCGAAGGGGCTGCGCCGCAGTGGGAGCAGTATCTCGCTCCTGCCGTCGCCGCGTGAGGTGCTCGAGACGGTAGACTGTCTGTCGTTTGCCTCTGTAGCTCAATGGAAGAGCAGTTGCGTCCTAAGCAAACGGTTGGGGGTTCGAGTCCCTCCAGGGGCACCGTTGCGCCGTCGGCGCCCACAGGTTCTTCAGGCGGTCCGTCATAGGATCGAGAGAGACTGAGAGCCTGCAAGGAGCCCCGCATGAGACTGCTGTTGATCCGTCACGGACAGACCCCGTCGAATGTCGCCGGACGTCTCGACACGGCGGTTCCCGGGCCCGGACTGACGGAGCTGGGCCTCGCGCAGGCGGCGGCGATCCCGCGCGCTCTCGAGGGGGAGCGAATCGGCACGATCTTCGCCTCGACGCAGGTGCGGGCACAGCTGACCGCCACGCCTCTGGCCGAGACCCTCGACCGACGGCTCACGGTGCGCGACGGCATCCGCGAGATCTACGCGGGCGACCTCGAGATGCGCAATGACCAGGATGCTGTGGCCGAATACCACAGCGCCTCGTTTTCCTGGATCGATGGCGACCTGAACGAGCGGGTTCCCGGCGGCGAAAGCGGGCACGATGTCTTCGGGCGTTTCGACGCCGTCGTCGATGAAGCATCGGCCACAGGGGATGAGACCGTTGCGATCATCGCTCACGGACAGGTGCTGCGCGTATGGGCAGCCGCCCAGGCGCAGGCGACACAGCGATTTGCCTCAGAGAACCCGCTGCACAATACCGGCATGATCGTGCTCAACGGCACCGCCGGTCAATGGTCGCTCGTCGACTGGCGCAGCGAACCGCTCGGCGGCGAGAACCTCGACGTCGGCATCAGCGGCGGCCCGGGCGGGACCACCGCAGGCGTGCGCTGACGAGCGTCAATCGAGGCGGGGCTGCCGCAACGGCATCCCTGCAGTCCGATACGCATCGTCGATGAGGCTCATCGTCGCGACAGCATCCTGGGCATCGGAGACGACGGGGGAGCCGTCACGAATGGCGGCAACAAATGCCCGCAGCTGGTACGCATACGTCGTCTCGTTCGTGACCTTCTCGACGCGAGCGCCCTCCGTCGTCGTCACGGTGAACTCGTTTCCCTCGTGCGGGAGGAACGGATGCGTTGACACGAGAGTGCCGCGCTCGCCAGTGATCGTCGCTGACATATGTGCCTCACGCATCATCGAGCTGGATGCTGTGCCGGTCGCCCCGCCCGGGAACTGAACCGAGACCACCATCGACCCGTCGACGCCGGGAGCGAACTCCGTAGCGCTTGCCGACAGGACGCGGGGCTCGCCCAGCCCCAGCGCGCGCATGAGACGCAGTGGATAGCACCCGACGTCCATGAGCGCGCCGCCGGCAAGCGCAAGACTCCAGCGCACATTGTCTGGCTGATCCGGGATCGAGAACGCGAAGTCCGATTCGACAGACCGGATGCTGCCGAGCTCTCCGCTGGAGATGACGTCCTGCATGAAGCGCGTGACCGGGTGGTAGAGATTGTGGAACGCCTCCATGACCACGAGACCGGAACCGGCAGCGACAGCGGCGACTTCGCGCGCCTCGTCGGCATTGGCGGCGAATGGCTTCTCGCACAGGACGTGCTTGCCCGCGGCGATGGCCGCCCGAGTCCACCGCCCATGAAGCCCGTTCGGTGTCGGGACGTAGATGGCGTCAACATCGTCTGATGCGAGCAGATCGTCGTACGAGCCGAAGGCTGTTGGGATTCCGTGCTCGTGTGCATAGGATCGCGCGCGGCTCAGGTCACGCGCCGCGACGGCCGCCACGACCGTGTCGGGGTTGTCCCGAGCGGGAGCGATGAGCGCGCGAGGAGCGATATCGGCGGCGCCGAGCACGCCAATGCGAAGAGAAGCCATGCGTCTCAGTCTGGCAGAATGGGTCAGGTTCCGGAGATGCTCAACCAGGGCGCGAGGGCAGAATTCGCTGCGGCAACCTGCGATCAGGCACAAAACTGCGCGAAACTCGCCGACATTACCGGAATTTCACGGTTCTTACGCATAGTGTGGCGGTGTGTGGAGGCGTGACAAGATGACTGAGAGAGCAGTGTCGGGCGACAACCCGTCGCTTGAGCTCGCTCCGAACGTGACGCAGCCGCAGCAGATTTCCATGGGAGATCCCTCAGTCGAAATGGGAAACGTGGCAGACGACGAGTGGCAGCGTTGGCGTGAGGATCTCGCTGAGACGGGCGGAACTTCGCCGCTTCTGCACTTCGACGACGAGCGCGAATACCGCATTGAACTGAGCGCCGCGCACCCCGGCAGCCTTCCGCAGTTCATCACAGGTAACTCCACGTTGTTGTCCAACCTGATCCGTGACGATGTCGCTCTGCGATCGGCTCGCGCCGCCGCCGACCTCATCACCACGAAGGGCATCGAGCTGCGCACGGTTCGCGGCCTCGAGGCTGTGCATCTCGCGGTCGGACTGGCCCACTGGCGCCACGGCGGCGAGAACTTCTGCGCACCTGTTCTGCTGCGCCCACTCGCGATTCGTCGCTATGGCAACGACTACGAACTCAAGCTCACCGGATCGATCGAGCTCAATCCTGAGTTGGCGCGCGCACTCGAGGACCAGTTCGACATTCACCTGGATGCCCGTGCCTTTGAAGCGCTGGCCATGTCTGAAGGCGTCTTCAAGCCGCAGCCGGTCATCGACAGCCTGCGCAACCTCACCGGCCACCTCGACTGGTTCAACGTTCAGCCGCGCCTCGTCGTGTCATCGTTCTGCGCCGTCGGCGCCGCCATGGAGCGGGATGCCGCAGAGCTCGACCACCCGGTTCTCGACGCTCTCGCCGGCAACGCCAGCGCCCGCCGACTTCTCGAGTCGGGAACAGCGTTCGTCGACGCGATTGGATCTGACGAGCGCAGCCCGTCCACGGACACCCTGCTGCTCGACTCGGATTCCGAGCAGGAGAACGTGATCGCACAGATCACGGAGGGACAGTCGGTCGTCGTCTCCACGCTCCCTGGTACCGGAGGCACGCAGACGATCGTCAACGCGATCGGTGCGCTCGTCTCGAATCACAAACGCGTGCTCGTCGTCGGCCCGCGCACGTCGACGCTTGACGGCATCCGGCATCGACTCGGCGGAGTCGGGCTGCACGGAGTCGCCGCGCACCCGCGAACACTCAGGCGCGATCTCATTCAGGCGATCTCGCGCAATGAGAAAGCAGAGAACCCAAAGGTCACCGAGATCGACGACGCTCTCGTGCGGTTGCGGAAGGTGCTTCTCGACTATCGGTCCGGGCTCGCCAAGCGGGACCCGGCGCTCGGTGTCACCGTCTCTGACATGCTGAGCGCCCTGACGGCGCTGTCAAACCGGCCAACGCCGCCATCGACAACGGCGCGCCTCAGCTACGAATCTCTCGCGAAACTATCGACCGACCGCACCGCCGTCGCCGAGTCGCTCGCGCAGGCCGCCTCCCTCGGTGAGTTCCAATACGGTCCCGATGATTCGCCCTGGTACGGTGCAAACTTTTCGACAACGCCCGAAGCCAAAAAGGCGCACGAACTCGCCAAGCGCATCAACCACACGGATCTGCCGCGACTCCTCGAACGCGCATACGAGCTGGTGGGTCAGACGCGGATGCGCCCGTTCGAGAGCATCGACGAGCTCGGCGTCTACCTGCGCCTCATGCTCGACATCCGCGAGACTCTCGATAAGTTCGTCCCCGCCGTCTTCGACAGGTCGCTCTCCGAGCTGATCGCCGCGACGGGCGGCCGCCGCGAATCCGGAAGCATGTCGAGCGGAAACCGCCGTCGTCTGCGCAAGCTGGCACGTGAGTATGTGCGCCCCGGCGTGCACATCGCCGACATGAACGCGTCGCTGCGCCGCATCCAACAGCAACGGATTCTCCTGCAGCGCTACGTCGACTCCGGCATCGCGCCCGAGGTGCCGTTGGGAATCGCCGACGTTCACGTAGCTCACCAGAAGGTCGTCGCCGACCTGGCCGAGCTCGATGCTCCGCTGGGGCGCACGGACCACGACAACAGCCTCTCTGCTCTGCCGATCCGTTCCCTTGTGCGGGTCATGTCCGGTTTGGCTGCTGAGTCGACAGTGATGGAGAACCTGCAGGAGCGCACCACGCTGATCACAGAGCTGCGCGAACTCGGACTCACCCCGCTGCTCACCGACCTGTCGAACCGGCACGTTCCCGCCGACCGCGTTGCCGACGAGCTGGAGCTCGCGTGGTGGCAGTCCGCTCTTGAATACTCGCTCGCGAACGACAAGTCGCTGCTGGGAGCCAATACCAAGGTCATCGACCGGCTCGAATCCGACTTCCGACTTGTCGACGAAGCACACGCCTCGGCGTCAGGTCCGCTGCTCGCCGCCATGCTCGCGGAGACCTGGCGGATCGGACTCGTCGACTGGCCGGAGGAAGCACGCGACTTGCGATCACTGCTGAAGACGGTGCCGCGTGTGACCCCGCGTGAGCTCGAGAGCGTGGCTCCGCATCTCTCGCGTGCGCTGTCGCCCGTCTGGCTCACCTCGCCCTACGAGGTGCCGCAGATTCCCGACAGCATCCGCTTTGACGCCGTCTTCCTCGTGGATGCGGGCGCGTCAACGATTGCCGAGAACGTGGGCGCGATCAGGCGGGCGAAGCAGGTTGTGGCCTTCGGCGACACTGTGACGCAAAGCCCGACTCCCTTCCACACGGCGGTATCGGATTCGGCATCCGACGCCGCTCTCGCCGAAGACGTCGAAACCCGTCACGCCGACTCTGCTCTGGCCCGACTCTCCGATCTGCTGCCCGGGCTGACGCTCACGCGCAGTTACCGTGCTGGCGGGGAGGACCTGGCCGAGCTCGTGAACCAGCGCTTCTACGGCGGTGAGATCGATTCACTGCCGTGGGCCGGTTCGTTCCTCGGGCACGGCAGCCTGACTCTCGATTACGTGTCGAACGGCCACGGAATGCCGGACCCCGACACGGGAACCGTCGAGTCGGTCGATCCAGAAGTTGTCCGCGTGGTGAATCTCGTGCTTGAGCACGCCACGAACCGGCCGCGTGAGTCTCTCATGGTGATCACGGCGAGCCAGCGTCACGCGACGCGTGTTCAGCAGTCCGTGCTCGCCGCGTTCGCCCGGCGATCCGACCTGGCCGACTTCATTCTGCGCGAGAGGTCCGAGCCGTTCACGGTGCTCACCCTCGAGCAGTCTGTGGCCGAGAGCCGTGACCGTGTGATCTTCTCGCTCGGCTATGGTGTCACCCCGCACGGACGCGTCCTCTCGACCTTTGGCACGCTCGGTGAACCAGGGGGAGACCGTTTACTTGCCGTCGGGATGACACGCGCACGACGCTCCATGGTGATCGTGACGTGCATTCGCCCCGAAGATATCGACCCGGAGCGCATGCAGCACGGCATCGCCGCGCTCGCGCAGCTTCTGCGCGAACCGCCGCGCTGGTCGCCCCGCCCGCCCGTCATCGATGGTGCCGAACCGATGATGCTCGACCTCGCCGAGCGGCTGTATCGCAACGGGCTGTCCGTGGAGATCGGGTATCGCGGAAAGCTGGCTCTTGTGGCCAGCTATCGCGACCGCGCCATCGTCGTCGAATCAGACGTCGAGGTGGCTGCCGAGTCGTTGCGTGAGTCGCTGCGACTGCGTCCCGAGGTGCTGCGCCGGCTCGGATGGCACTACCTGCGTGTTCACGGTTTCGATCTCTTCAGCGATCCAGTCGCCGTCGCGAGCACGGTGATGTCCATCGTCGGCGCTCCCGAGACAGAGCGAGCCGAGCCGGCGAGCGACCGTGCAGCGGCACTCCTCGACACAGCTCCGCAGCCGACTCTCGATCAGTGAGCATGGCAGAACGACCTGAGCCGGCGCCGCGCCGTATCGTGCGTTCTCGCGGCGGTCGGCGTGCGACGCTGCCGGCGGTTCCGGGAACGGATCCGGAGCCGGAGAGCGGTCGTGCACGGCCCGAGAGCGAGACGGATGAGGCCTGGGGCGACGACCCTGCAGGCAACGACCGTCGGCTCCGAGCTGACAAACCGCCGCACTGGGGATAGCGTACGCAGACGTCGACCAAGCACCGAGCGGCCGAGCGTTCCTCCACGTCCATGCGCTTAAACGACGGATGCCGCGGCTCTCTGTGAGAGACCGCGGCATCCGTGGGTAGCGTCAGACGTGCTTGCCCGACTCTTTGTCTGTGTCTTTCAGAAGGTCGCGAATCTCCGTGAGAAGATCGAGCTCGGTGACGGGAGCATCCTCGTCGACGACGCCGGCATTGCGCCGCGCCTCTGCCCGGTCGCGCATGGTGTTGACCGGCAGCACGAAGACGAAGTACACGACGGCCGCGACGATCAGGAAGCTGATGACCGCAGCGATGACGGCGCCGAACTTGAACTGAGCACCGGCGAGGGTGACGACCAGTGCCTCGTTCAGGCTCTCGGCGTTGAACAGCAATCCGACGAGCGGATTGATCAGATTGTCGACGAGCGCCGTGACGACGGCTGTGAACGCAGCGCCGACAACGACCGCGACGGCAAGGTCCATGACATTGCCGCGCATGATGAATTCTTTGAACCCCTTGAGCACGGTTTTCCCCCTCGCTATGAGCCGGAGGAGCTTCCCCCGGAATCCGATGCTGAGGAAGACGATACCGGTTTGGACGCCGCTCGGGAGTCATTTCGATAAAAACCCGTGCCGTTGAACGTGACGCCGAGGTTACCGAAGACCTTGCGCAGGGCACCACCGCACGACGGGCATTCCGTCAGCGAGGCGTCAGAGAACTGCTGGTGAATATCGAAAGCGTTGTCGCACGCGGTGCAACGATAGGAATACGTGGGCATGGTCTTTCAGTCGAATCAGAAATCCAGGATGCGGCCCGGAGTCACGACACCGTTGACGGGTTGATCGTGAGCTTCCTTCGGTACCTTAGGCAGTACCTCGTTGTCGAAGACCACTGCGTACACAGGGGGACGATTCTCCAGGGAACCCAGGGTCTTGTCGAAATAGCCGCGGCCCCATCCTAGCCGGGTTCCCTGTACGTCGACAGCGCACGCGGGCACGATCATCAGGTCGACGTCGTTGATCGCGCTCGGTCCGAGCAGGTCGCCCACGGCTTCGGGTATACCCCAGAGCCCGGCCTTCTCGATGTCCTGCTCGCCGGCTGTCCAATCGAGAAGACCATCTTCCCGGCTGATGGGAAAGAGAACGCGGATGCTGGCGCCCAGCGCCCAGTCGATGAACGGGCGGGTGTTGGGCTCCGTCGCTGTCGACAGATAGCACGACACTGAGCGGGCTCCCAGAGCGGTCACGAGCGACTGCAGATTCTGCAGAATACCGGCACCGGCCTTGTCCTGCTCCGTCGGCGTGAGGTTCCGTCGGCGTTCGCGGAGTTCGGCACGCAGCGCCCGCTTCTCGGCGTCAGAGGTGCGTGGCATGGCCCCATTCTAGGTGTCGCCTCGCGTGTCGAAGGCGTCATGGAGTCCACCGGAGGGGCGCGGACGGTTACGCTATGGGTATGACAGCCAGAGTTCGTAAAGCCGTGATTCCTGCCGCCGGTTTGGGCACCCGTTTTCTGCCGGCGACGAAGGCTCTTCCGAAAGAGATGCTCCCGGTCGTTGACAAGCCGGCGATCCAGTACGTCGTCGAAGAGTCGGTCAGTGCTGACCTCACGGATGTGCTGATGATCATCGGCCGCAACAAGAATGCGATCAGCAATCACTTCGACCGGGTCACCGAGTTGGAGCTGAACCTGCAGAAGAAGGGGGACACGCAGAAGCTTGAGCGTGTCGTCAAGTCGCAGGAGCTCGCGGATATCTATTACCTGCGGCAGGGTGACCCGAAGGGCCTGGGCCATGCTGTGGCGCGTGCCCGGGCGCACGTGAACAATGAACCGTTCGCTGTGCTGCTCGGTGATGACCTCATCGATGCGCGCGACCCGCTGCTGAGCACGATGATCGCGGAACAGGAGAAGCGTGACGCCACGATCATTGCGCTGATGGAGGTCGAGCCCGACCAGATCCACCTCTACGGTGCTGCCGAGGTGGAGGCAACCGACTCTGAGGATGTCGTCAAGGTCACCGGTCTTGTCGAGAAGCCCGCGACTGAGGACGCCCCGTCGAATCTCGCGATCATCGGTCGATACGTGCTGAAGCCTGAGGTGTTCGACATTCTCGAGCACACCGAGCCGGGCAAGGGTGGAGAGATCCAGCTCACCGATGCGTTGCAGGAGATGGCCGCCGATGATGACGTCGCCGGGGGAGTCTACGGGGTGATCTTCCGCGGGCGCCGCTACGACACCGGCGACCGGCTCGACTACATCAAAGCCATCGTTCAGCTCGCGATGGACCGCGACGACCTCGGCCCGGCACTGAAACCGTGGCTCAAGGACTTCACGGACAATATCGACTGACGAGCACCTGGGCGCCTGGGTGCCGGCAGGAGGAATGACCGATGGTGGCTCCGCTTCCGACGCTTGAGCACGGGCGGATCACGTTGCGGCCGATCAAGGTGCGTGATTCGAAGGTTCTCGAGCGTGAGTTGCTCGGAAACCGCACCTGGTTGCGCACCTGGGAGGCGACGAACCCGTACGGTGCGGGAAACTTCGATGTGCGTGGCAGCATCCGGTCGCTCTTGGCGCAATCACGGCAGGGCACGGGTCTGCCGCTCGTCATGGAATACGACGGCGTCTTCGCGGGGCAGCTCAACGTCTCCGCCATCACGTATGGTTCCGTGTCGTCGGCGACGCTCGGGTATTGGGTGGCGGAGCGTTTCGCCGGGCGCGACCTGACCCCGACCGGGGTCGCCCTCAGCACCGACTACTGCTTCGAACGCCTCGGTCTGCACCGCATGGAGATCTGCATTCGACCGTCGAACGGGCCGAGCCTGCGCGTCGTCGAGAAGCTCGGGTTTCGTTACGAAGGTCTGCGGCGGCGTTACATCCACATCAACGGCGACTGGGCCGATCACTTCTGCTTCGCTCTTGTGCGCGAAGAGCTGAACGAGTCGATTCTCAACCGATGGGTGTCGCACCGTGTTCCCCCGGATGCGTGCGTGATTCCGGATGCTGATCGGCGCGCCGCGTCTCAGCCGTTGCGCACGTATCCCCAGCGCTGAGCTGATACTCAGGGGACACACCGAGCGAATGTCGCGGCTCGGCCGGATCGGCCACGTACTCTGGGGAGCATGGTCGGGGGTGGAGTTCTCAGCGGAGGTATCGTCTTCGCGATCGCCGCTGCGCTCTGGCTCGTGTACCTGATTCCCACGTGGGTGCGTCGCCACGAATACATGACAGCTGAGCGCAACTCGGTCCGGCTGCAGCAGACACTGCGCATTCTGGCCGAGACCACCGAGATGCCTGATGAAGTCCGCTTCGAGGCCACCGCGCGCGAAGTCGCCGCGCAGCAGAAGCGCCTCAAGCGCATCGAAGCTGAGCGGGCCGCCGCGCGCAAAGCGGAGAGCCGGGCAGCCATCGAAGCCGCGCGGGTCGAGTCGCAGGCCGCTGCGCTCAGAGCGAAGGCGGATGCTCGCGCTGCGGCCGCGCGTGCCCGAGCCGAGGCCGCTGAAGCTCAGGAACGCGCCGCGGCCGAGCAAGCGCGCGCTCGCGCCCAGACGCGTTTCAAGCGCTCACGGCGACGCTCTCGTCTTGCGACGACGCTGTTTCTTGTCGCGAGCGCCGGCACGGCGGTCGGTACGGGAATCGCAGCGTTGTCGAGTGGCGCGTGGCTACTGCCTGCCCTTGCCACGGGCGGAGTGGCACTGGCGATTGCCCTGCTGTCGCGCATGGCCGCCGTCGGCTCTCGAGTGACCCGCACGGTTAACGTTCCGCAGATGGTGCGACCGATCGAGCGCGAGATCTTCGATGCCGACCTGTCGACAGAGGAGCAGGAGATCATCGAACGGACGTGGACGCCGACGTCGCTTCCGAAACCTCTTCACCTCTCGCAGGGATCGGTGGCAGCGGCGACGATTGCCGCCGAAGCATCCCGAGTTCGCTTGCGAGAAGCTGCGATGGCGGAGGCCATGGCGCAGAAGGCCACCGAGCGCCAGCCGCAGGCGGCCTCGATCGATGAGCGCCGTGCGGCACGAGACGAGCAGCGTGCCGTGCAACAGCCCGCAGAAGCATCCCCGTACGCGTCCATGGGGATCGTCGACGAGGGCGAGATCCTAGCAGCCGATCTGCTGCGCCGCCGGATGGCCGCGGGGTAGGTTTCGACGGCGTCGTGTCCGTGGCGAGTCCTGTGACGTGATAATCTCGTATGCGTCTACGGGCCTATGGCGCAGTTGGTAGCGCGCTTCGTTCGCAATGAAGAGGTCGGGGGTTCGAATCCCCCTAGGTCCACAATTGTGATGTCTCGCGACATAGTTCCTATATGTCGCGAGACATCGTTCACTTAATTGTGTTTCTTGTGTGGCGTCAGGGCACTTCCGGAGGGTCCTGCCTGGGTGCTTGCCCTCCAGCGAGGTAGCCGAGTTGACGTCAGCATCGGCGCTGCTGACGTCGCACCTCGCGCCCCTCATTAGAGTGGTGCTGGCTCGGTCATGAACACAGGCGTACTCTCGGGCAGAAGGCGTGTCTTTCACTATGGGCATCCTTGGCAGAGCGACACAATTTCGCCGGGAATGGTGGAGGCGTCATGAAACAGGTCCGCATGGTTCATCGGATCGAGGCGGGAGCCATTGCCTTACTCGCCGTCGTCGCAGTGGTCGCTCTCTACCCGGCCTGGTGGTGGGTCATCCTCGCCGCATTCGTCGTTTTCGATCTTTCGATGCTCGGATACGCGTGGTCGGCTGCCGCAGGTGCAACGACATACAACCTGATTCACAACTACGCGTGGGCACTTGTCTTGGCAGCGACCGCGCTCGTGACGCAGCAGTTGGCGCCCGCCGTCTCAACGATCACGGGAGTTCTTGCCTGTGCCTGGGCCTTCCACGTGGGCGTTGACCGTGCCCTCGGCTTTGGCGTGAAGATACCGGATGCTTTCGGGCACACCGATCTCGGAGAGGCAGGAAATTCCGCGGCCAGTGCCGGGGAACGACGCCAACCGGAGCGCCAGAACCCGGGAAAATGACGAGCAGACCCACGCAGCATCGGGTGTGAGCTGGTACTCGCCTTCGTGGGAAACGTGTGGCAATGTGTCGAGACATGACACTTCGACTCTCGCACACCTCAATTGATGCCCACGATGCCTACGCACAGTCGCGGTGGTGGGGTGAGGTTCTCGGCTACAGCGAGGACCCTGACGACCCGAATCGTCCGGGACACGAAGAATGCCTCATCATCTCGCCTGATGGCAGCATCCGGATTCTGTTCATCGAGGTTCCCGAAGACAAATCGGTGAAAAACCGGCTGCACTTCGATCTGCGACCGACGGATGTCAGTCGCGAAGACGAGGTGGAGCGGGTCATCTCGCTTGGAGCGACCCGATTGGCTGACTTTGTCCGCAACGACGGAACCGGCTGGATCGTGCTCGCCGACCGAGAAGGCAACGAATTCTGCATCCTCACCGGGCAGCCGCAGCTAGACGAGCTCGGGCTCTGACGGCGAGCTTCGCCGCACGAAAGCTGCAGCGAGGTCTTTCTCCGAAGCTGTGCTTTGGTGAGAGACCTCGCTGCGTGCGTTATCGAGCGTTCTTCGGCATTGGTCGCGTCACCCCGAGAGCGAAGGCTCCTCACGCCCGAGCGGCTCAGACTGACGCGGCTTAGACTCACGCATTGGCATTCTCGGGCTGGCGTGCAGCTCGGTGGCGTGAGCGTGCCGCAATGGTCGCGATCACTGCTGCGACCGCGGCCCCGATCGCGGCAATGAGGAAGCCCGCAACGTAGCCATCGCTCGTAGGCGTTGATGAGCCGGGTGGGATCGTGGCAACGAGCACCGCCGAGATCGTCGGAGACGCAATGGATCCACCGACAAGCCTCGCGAGACTGTTGATGCCACTGGCACTCGCCGTCTGCTCTGGTCGCACATGCTCGACAGCCATGATGCCAAGAGCGGCAAAGGCCAAGCCAATCCCGATCCCAAGGATGGTCGTGCCGACGTAGATACTCGCCGGGTTCTCGTGGAACACAGCGACGAAGACGAGGGCGCCGGCCGTGAAGAAGCCGCCCATGCCGACTGCCGCGGAGGCGGAGAAACGTTGTGTGAGTCGGCCCGACACGAGGGAGATTGCGAGCATAAGAATCGTTGTGGGCATCAGGAATATTGCGGCGCCCAGAACCGTCGCGCCGAACCCATATCCGGCGCTGACCGGCGTCTGCACGAGGGCAGGAATAAGCACAAAGGCGCCAAAGAGCCCGAACCCCAGGAAGAGCGAAGCGAGTGTCGCACTGATGGTACGAGGATCGATCAGCATAGATATGTCGACGATCGGATCGGTAACGCGACGCTCGATCAGGACCCAGAAGGTGCCGAGCACGGCGGACGCGACGAACATGCTCAGTGTGGCTGCCGAACCCCAGCCCCAATCCGGACCCTGGCTAATGGCGAGCAACAGTGTGACGAGCGTCCCGCTAAGTAAAAGGGCACCGGGAATGTCGAGTCGCCCAGAACGTCTGACTCGAGTCGACGGTATGCAAGCCAGACTGAGAACGAGAGCGACTCCCGAGAGCCCGGTGATGATCCAGAACAAGGGCACGTACCCGGGAATAAGGGCGGAGATGATGCCGGCAAGCAGCATTCCGACGCCGTTGCCTGCGCCGAGTGTCGCTGAGACGATGCCGATTCCCGAGCGCGCGCGGTGCGCAGGAAGATGATCTCGGAGAAGACCAATTGCGAGGGGAATCACAGCGGCAGCGAAGCCTTGGAGAACTCTCGCGACGATGAATACCGGGAGCGACGATGACAGAGCGCCAACGATGGATCCGGCGGTCAAGAGAGCGATGACAACGAGGAGAACGGGTTTATGCCCGACGATGTCGCCGAGGCGTCCGGCTATGGGGGTGGCAATTGCGCCGACGAGGAGACTCACGGTCAGAGCCCATGAGACGGATGTCAGCGTTGAGTCGAATGCAATAACGAGCCGCGGAAGAATGGGGATCACAACCGCTTGCTGCAGGGCAGCGACGGCAGATGCGAGGGAAAGCACGGTCACCAGCAGTCCGGAGCGCCGTCCGGTCTGCGATGACGCGACAGGTCTTGTCATGGCGCGTGGTTCTCCCTTCCGGAGACGTACGATGGAAATGGTGGGTTGGTGAACACGGAAGACTATATACCTAACTTAGGTAAATAAGCAATGTGAGAGGTGCGCATGCCGCGATCGTTTGAGCGAGACGTCTTGCCCTTGCTGCAGAGACTCGCTTCGCTGCTCGGCAAGACACAGCTCTATGAATGGGGCTTAGCTCAATCGGGGGTAACGCTCGAGCGACCGGCCATGACCATCCTCGTGACGCTCAGTCGGGGAGGGCAGGCGATGCGTGTCGGCGATATTGCCCATCAGATGGGGGTCGAGGGCCCCCACGTCACGCGACACGTCAACAATCTTCTGCAGCGTGGCTTGGTTGAGCGAGTCGTCGATTCCTCGGACGCGCGAGCGCGTTTGGTGGATCTGACCGACGAAGGCACGGTGGTTGCCGAGAAGTATCAGGAAGCACTATTTGGGCTCCTCGACGACGTGATCGGTGATTGGGGTGACGATCAGCGACAAGCATTCACGGACTCATTGCGCGTGCTCATCGACGGTCTCAGCGACCAGCTTCGGCGGCGCTCAATCGATTGACTGAAGCCCTACGCGACCTCGACGCGGATCGCGTGCCAGCCCTCGGCGCCGTTGGGAACGACCGGTGCGTATTCGCCACTCTGCACCGTTCCGGATTCGTCGATGGCTCGCGCCTCGATGACGTGCGTTCCCGAGGGGGCATCCCACTCGAAGACCCACTGCACCCAGGTGTCGGCTGAAATCGGCGCAGCGAGGCGCGCCGGCATCCATTCGCCCTCATCAACGCGCACCTCGACACTCTCGATTCCCGTGTGCTGGGCCCAGGCAATGCCGGCGATAGGCACCGTGCCAGGTTGAAGCGTCTCGAGACCCGTTGGCACGTCAATGCGGGAGCAGGTTTTGACGGGACCTTTCGCCGACCAGCCACGGTCGGTCCAGTACGCGCTCGAACGGTCGTACGTCGTCACCTCCATCTCGACCACCCATTTGGTGGCAGAGACGTAACCGTACAGCCCGGGAACGACCATGCGCACAGGGAAGCCGTGTTCCTGAGGGAGCGGTTCGCCGTTCATCCCGACGGCCAGCAGACAGTCACGATCCTCCTCCTGAAGGACCTCCAGGGGAGTGCCCGCCGTGAAACCATCGATACTGCGCGACAGCACCATGTCGGCGCCCGCCTGAGGCCGTGCCTTCTTGAGGAGCTTATGGATGGGGTATCCGAGCCAGGTGGCGTTTCCCGTAAGGTTGCCGCCGATCTCGTTGGAGACGCACATGAGCGTGATATTGCGCTCGGTCAACGGCAGATCGAGGAGCTCATCGAAGGTGATTGTGACAGGATTGTCGACCATGCCCGTGATGCGTAGGCTCCAGTTCGACGGGTCGACAACGGGGACCTGGAGGGCAGTGTCAATGCGGTAGAAGTCGGCGTTCGGCGTGACGAGCGGGGTGATGCCGTTGACGTCGAGGGCGGCTCCCTCAGGGATTGGCGGGGCCGCGATCGCGGGCTCTGGCAATGTGAGCGCCTTGCGGACGGCTGACGCGGCCTGGGCTCCGGCGTTGATGGCGCGCGCTCCGATGCCGATGACCGCGGCTCCGACAGCAGTGCTCGCGATGTAGATGAAGAAGTCGCGTCGCGAGAGTCCGATGGCGCGCTGTTCGACGGCGCCCCGGGGCGTTGCTGAGTTCTCGGCCCAGAGCTTCAGCTGCCGTGTGATTCGGTAGAGCATGAGTACGGCTCCCAGCATCCCGACGACGCTGGGGATAGCCCAGGAGCCGGTTGACTGTTCCCGCGTCGTCACGGCGAGCGTCGCCACACCGGCGATGAGAGCGAAAATGACGATTCCCCACGGTGCTTTTCGCAACTCGAGAATGCCAGCGCTCGCGGCGAGAATCGCCAGCAGAATGCCCAGAAGCGTCAGGAGGAAGAGCTTGTCATTCGTGCCGAACACGGCGATCGCGAAGTCCTTCGCCCATGACGGGGCCAGGTCGATCACGAGCGATCCGGTGGCGACGAGGGGACTGCTGGGCGGCGCAACGAAAACTGCAATGACTTCCGCGATGGCAAGGCCTGCGGCGGCACTCGCGATTCCAGTGAGGGAAGACCAGAGAAGACTCTTTTTCAACGTCACGTCGCCACGCTATGCCGCAAGCTCGTGTGTTCTCTGACTGAGTCCGGAAAGCACGCTGTGGGGGAAACACGGAGACGGTGTTATAGAGAGATCGTCCGTCACTGTGGTTTAGACAGGACGACGTGGTTGTCGATGCCACTGATCGCGTCGGAGCGATGAGCGATCACGATGACCGTGCACTCCGTCACGTCGGCGACGGCGTCGCGAATAGCGATCTGCGTCTGCGGGTCCTGATGTGACGTGGCCTCATCGAGGACGAGTACGCGCGGGCGCCGGGCGAGTGCACGTGCGAGAGCGAGACGCTGCCGCTGACCACCCGAGAGCGTGTCGCCGTCTGTTCCGATCTGCGTGTCGATGCCTTCATCCAGCGCTCGAATCTCTCGATCGAGGTGCGCCATGCGCAGAGCGCGCCACGCGTCGCCTTGCGTCAGCTCTGGTCGCCCCAGTCGCAGATTCTCGAAGACGCTCCCCGACAGCAGCGTCGCTTTCTGCTCGACGATCGTCACCAGGGCACGCAGGCGTGCGAGTGGGATGCTGCGCACATCGACGTCTCCCAGCAGCACGCGACCCTCCTCCGGATCGAGCTCACGGACGAGGAGCCGTGCGATCGTCGACTTTCCGGCTCCGCTCGGCCCGATGAGCGCGGTATGGGCACCGGCGGGAAACACCTGGTCGAGCTTGTCGAGTACGGGAGCATCACCACCCGGAAACACCACGGACACAGCCTCGAGCCTGACGGCGGGAGCGGCCGCGGGCACGACTGCCTCGGTTGATTCGACATCCTCGACAGCCGGTCGGCGCTCCAGCAGAGCGAAGTAGCGCTCGGCCGCGGCGACGGCTGCGGGCAGGCTTCGTGTGAAACGTTGGATCGACTCGAGCTGGGGCACTACCGCCCACACGATCGCACACGACGCAACGGCGCCCGGCAGGTCGCTGACGCCGGATGCTGCGAGAGCGAGAAGCCCCAGAATGGTGAACGCAGGCCACAGTGTGCCGGCTATTGTGCGTGAGGCGAATGCCGTGCCGGCGCGTCGCAGCTGGTGGGCAACGGAACCCTCGAGCGTTCGCATCGTGTCGAGGCGCTGAGCCTCAGCCCGGAGAGAGCGAATCTCAAGCAGACCGACGACGCTCTCGGTGATGTGCTGCGTAAGCGATGTGCGGAGTCTCGACGTGTCTCGGGCGCTCTGCGACGATGTGCGGCGGGCGATGAGCGGGACGACGAGGGTGCCGACGAGGAATCCCACGCTGGCGACGAGCAGCGCTGACGGTCCCGCGATCATCACGATAGCTGTCGCGGCGCCGGTCGGAACGAGAATCCCGGCAAGAGTCGGAACGATCGTGTGAGCGAAGAACACTTCAATGCGGTCGATATCGCGCGTGGCCACCTGAAGCAGCCGTCCGGCTCCGACGTGCGTGACGACGCCGGGGGCCTGCGGGAGGAGGGCATCGAGAAGGCGCAGGCGCATCGCCTTCAGCAGGTCGAACGCCGCGTGGTGGCCCGTGTACTGCTCGAGGTATCGGGCCAGCGCCTTGATGAGCGCGAGGGCGACGAGAACTGTCGCGACCGTTCCGATGCCGGGGCGAACTGGCACATCTGACGACATGATCCAGAACGCGGGCAGCGCGATGAGACCGATGCCGCAGGCCGCTCCCGCCAGGCGGAAGACGAGGGACGCGGCGAGCCACCCGCTGCTCGGCGCGGCGGTCCGCAGAAGACGAGTGATCACGCAAGTGCCTCTCTGGTCGTAGTCGAAAGCACGCCGTCGGTCATGACGGCAATGCGGTCAGCCCAAGCGAGTTCGTCATGCCGATGTGTGATCAGCAGAACCGTGGAGATCTGAACCACCTCGGACACGGCGCGCAGCACTCGCTCGGCCGATTCCTGGTCGAGATTCGACGTCGGCTCGTCGAGCACCAGAATCGGCGACCCGCAGACGAGTGCACGGGCAATGCTGAGGCGCTGAGCCTGCCCGCCCGAGATCGTCGCGCCGTCGGTGGTGAGAGGGCGATTCAGCGCACTGCCGCCGTTGGAGAGTTCGCAGGTGAGTCCGACGCAGTCGAGCGCCCAGACGAGTCGGTCGTCTGACGCCCCCGGCGCGCCCAGGCGCAGGTTGTCGGCGACGGTTCCGGTGAACAGTGTCGTGCGCTGGGGAACGAAGGCGACTGCTGCAGTGCGCGCCGATGCATCGCACGCGGTGCCGTTGATCGTGATGGTGCCGGATGCTGTGGGGAGCAGCCCCGCGAGGGCCAGGGCGAGGCTTGTCTTCCCCGATCCGCTCGGGCCGATCAGCGCCGTGATCGTTCTCGACGGAAGATCGAGGGTCACCTCCCTGACAGTTGCGCGGCATCCACGGACGATGCTCACCTGCTCCAGCCGGACACACGTAGGCAGAGCTGATGCCTGCGTGCTGACCGTCGGAGACGGGAGATCGCGCGAGGACGCCGTGGACAGGGCGCGGTGTGCGGCATCCTGCCGTGCCTGCCCGGCCATGCCGACATAGAACTCGCGGCCCACATGGTCGACGGGCTCGAGAAGGAGCCGACCCAACAGCACCAGCGCGAGAGCCTGGCCCGCCGTGAACGCACCGGCGGCGAGGCCGATCATCGCGGCGACGCCACTCGCGGCGGTCACGAGAAGCCCAAAGAAGCCGTCGGTCGCGAGCAGTACCAGCTGGTTGCGCCGCAGCATCCTCATCACCTCGACACGAGCCGTCTCGGCACGGCGCGCAAACCGCTCCCGACGTTGCGGCCCGGCTCCGAGCATCGCGATCGTTCCGAGTGCGCGCACGGTCTCGGTGAATTCTGCTGCGAGCGACGCCGACGCGGCGCTGTGAGCGCGGGTGGGCCTGCGGACCCTGGCCATGGCGGCACCAAGCAGCGGCGGGGCCAGCGCAATGCACACGGCAAGCACCGCCGAAACGAACACGCCGTGCGAGACCGCAATCACCGCCAGGACGGCGACCGGTACGATCAGCGCCCCGAGAAAGCGGCCGACAAACGTCGACCGGTAAGCGGCAATGCGCTCGACAGCATCCGTGAGCCCGCTCACCGTGTCACCCGGCTCTTCACGTCCGTCTATCGGCGTCGTCAACATTCGAGTGGCGAGCCTGCCGCGCCAGAATTGTTCTTCAACCGGCTGCTGATGTGACGGCAGCAGCGATTCGACGCCAGCGCACACCGCGGCTCCAATTGCGCAGGCTCCAGCGACAAGGAGAAACGGTTGAGCGTCGCCGCCGGAGAGGATCGTGTCGACCACAGCTCCGATCGCGAGGAATGCGCTCGCCGAGAGCACGGCGCGCACTGCGCTGGCCGCGACGATGCCCCATCCGCGCGGCGGGGTGTCGCGCGCGAGACGCCGGAGTCTAGAGATCTGCATCGGGATGCAAGATCGACGCGATGGCCGTGAGCCCTTCGACGGTGCGAGTGCCTGACGTTCCCGAGGCGATCGAAGCGCTCACCGTGGCCGTCTGCTCGCTGGCGATCGCGGGGACGTCCGCGAGGGCGCCCGCGTCGAGCAGGTCCGTAAACGGCGTGATGCCCTCGCCCTGAAAGTCTTCGACGATGATGACGTCGGGGTTCGCCGCGATGATCGCCTCGGGCCCCGCGGGCACGGCGCCCTCGGATGCCCCGACGACGGTTCCACCGGCTTGCTCGACCAGCGTCGACATGGCTGACGACGCGGACTGGACAAACTGTCGCCCGCCTCGCGACATCAGCAGCAGCACCGTCGTGTCGATCGGGTCGTCGCTGATCGCAGCGAGAACCCGCGCCTGCTGTTCCGTCATCGACGTGACGATGTCTGCGGCGGTCGACTCGGCGCCGATGGCCTGTCCGATCGTCTCGACAGCGGTCATGACCGTGTCGATGCTCTCAAAGTTTGACGAATCGAAGATGAGTGACGGGACTCCCGCCTTCGACAGCACATCGGCGGCATCCTGCTCGCCCTCGTGTCGACTTGTCATGAGCACCAGATCCGGGTCGAGTGCGAGAATCTGCTCGGGATCCGGATTCGTCCCCGCCGGGAGCGCGGTGTCGACGAGTTCCGCTTCGGCGATCTGGTTTCCGGCGCCCTCGGTGACGCTGCCGTGCGATACCGCGGCGACACGTTCGTGGCCGACGAGCTCGAGAGCGATATCCCCGGTCTCCGTTGACAGAGCGACGATGCGCTGCGGCGCCTCATCGATCGTGACCGTCTGGTCGTCCACCGTGACGGTGCGCGGCCATGAGCCCGTCGCTGATGTTGGCGCGGGCGTGGCTTCCGTGGGAGCGCTGCAGGCGGAGAGCGTGAGTGCGGCGAGAGCGCAGAGAGCGACGCCCGCTCGAGTGAGCCGGTGATTCACAGTGTGATTCCTTGTCTATTGCGGGTGATGGGTTGAAACGGCTGAAATCGGATGCTGAGTCAGCTCGATATTGCGCCGAGGAGTGTGACGCTGGGCGTCCCCGTGTCTGGGTCGATGTGCACGGCGGCGCGGACGCCATAAACGTCCGCGAGCATGTCGGGCGTGAGGACCTCTGCCGGGTCACCGCTGTCATAGACGCGTCCGCCGGCGACGACGGTGAGCGTGTCACTGATGCGCGCAGCCAGTGTGAGGTCATGGAGGACGACTGCGATGCCGATTCCGTCTGCGGCACAGGTCTGGAGCGTCGAGATCACGTCGAGCTGGTGCCGCGGGTCGAGGGCGGAGAGCGGCTCGTCGAGCAGCAGATATTCGGAACGCTGGGCTAAGGCTTTCGCGATGAACGCGAGCTGACGTTGCCCGCCGGAGAGCGTGTCGAGCGATCGGTGAGCGAGTGGTGAGAGGCGGGTCTGCGCGAGCGCCGTGTCAACGGCGTCGCGGTCGTCGTCAGTGAGGGCGGAGAACGGGCGCCTGTGAGCGAATCGTCCCAGCTCAACGAGCTCGCGCACGGTGAACCCCGAGTGGCGATCGTGATCCTGCGGCACGAGTGCACGGATGTGCGCACGGTCACGCGGGGAGCTGTCGGCCACCCGCTCATCGCCGATCATGACTGTGCCTGATGCGCCCCGGTGCAGCACCGCGAGTGTGGCGAGAAGAGTCGTCTTTCCCGCTCCGTTCGGCCCGATGACAGCGTGAATGGCAGCAGGCTTCAGCCGGATGGAGACGTCTGAGAACACCGGATGCTTCGCATACTGGGCGGTGAGGTCGGTGCCGCGCAGGTCGCGACGAGTCCTCATCGCAGACGCGACAGCCATGTCGAGCGTCGTCATTGCAGACTCCTCCGTGATCGCAGCACAAGCAGCAGAAGTGCGGGAGCGCCCACGAACGCAGTGACGGTGCCCGTCTGCAGCACGACGGGTGTGAACAGCATCCGGGCGACGAGATCGGCGATGATCAGGAATGCCGCTCCGCTCAGTGCGGAGAGCCACATCAGACGCGTGTGCCGAGGTCCGACGAGCAGCCGCACGAGGTGTGGCACGACGAGCCCGACGAACGAAATGACGCCGGTGACGCAGACAGCCGCGGCGGTGACCAGCGCGGCGAGGGCGAGGGCCGACTGCCGCACGAGACCGACATTCACTCCGGTGCTGGCCGCTTGGGCATCCGAAAGGCTCATGAGGTCGAAAGAGCGTGCAAGAGCGAGCAGAATGATCGCGCCGAGGGGAATCCCGATCGCGGCGATGGCCACGTCGCTCCAGGTCGCTGCCGTCAAATCGCCGTTCAGCCAGAACGTGACGCGTTGCACGTCAGCGGCATCTGGTGCGTTTGCGAGGACGGCGGAGACGAGAGCGCCGAGAAAGGCATTTGCCGCAATGCCCACGAGAATGATCGTGGAGCTGCGCCCTCTGCTGACACTGCTGATTGCGTGGACAATGGCTGTGCAGACGAGGGCCCCGACGAAAGCCGCGAGAGGCAGCATCCACCAGGCAAGAGCGCTGATCCCCGTGACGATAGCGATGACGGCTGCGGCCGCGGCACCGCTGGAGACCCCGGTGATGCCTGGTTCTGCAAGGGGATTACGGAAGAGCGCCTGCATGACGACCCCGGCGACAGACAGACCGGCACCCACGAGCCCCGCAAGAACGACGCGGGGTAGCCGCACCTCGCTGACCAGAAGGTCGGATGCCGCGGGCGCGGATGCTGACGGCACAACGAGCCCGCCGAGCGCGTGAAGAACGGTGCCGGGCGAGAGCGAAACCGGGCCGATCGACACGGCGAGAAGCACGATCAGCATCAGGCCGAGTGACGCGGCGATGGGGGAGCCGATGCGAAGGATCCGTGCAGTCGCCGGTGGCTCGGCCGGCCACTGTGCTGTCGCGATCTCTCGGTCGTGCAGGAGCATGACGCGATTCTATACTGAAAATGAGAATCAATACCAATAGTGAATGTGAGCGCCGTGTTCTTTGCGCGCGGCAGGGCCCCGCGCATCTCGTGCTGGCACGTTGACGGAGTACGGGAGAATACGAGGATGGGGATTGATCGCGACACGCTCGAATCTTTCCGGGACGCCGCCGTCCCCGATCTCGTCGGCGACAGCATCCGGCTGCTTTTCGTCGGCATCAACCCCGGACTGTGGACGGCGGCAACGCAGACGCCATTCGCGCACCCCGGCAATCGGTTCTATCCCGCCCTCCGCGAAGCGGGGATCTTCGACGCGTGCCCAACATTTTCAGACGGTTTCGATGCCGGCGATCGGAGGCGCTTCACGCAGGCCGGGCTTGGAGTCTCCAATCTCGTCAATCGCGCGACGATCCGAGCGGATGAGCTCTCACGCGCCGAACTGCGCGACGGCGCACGAGCACTGGAGAAGCGGGTCTTGGGGTGGAGTCCCCGTGTCGTGGCGATCGTCGGCCTTACGGCGTATCGGCAGGGCTTCGCGCGCCCGAAGGCGCGGGCGGGCAAGCAGGATGAGACGATTGCGGGGGCGGAGCTGTGGGTGCTTCCCAACCCGAGCGGACTCAATGCGCACGAGACCGTCGCGAGTCTTGCCCGGGCCTACGCAGAACCGGCGCGGGCTGCCGGCATCATCTCTTAGGGGAGGAGCGGGCCGACCGAAACCATGAGACAGATCGCCAACACCATGATCATCGAGAAGCGGAACATCTGACGCGCCCAGACCTCGGGTGTGCGGGCGCGCAGGCCTCGAATGCCCAGCCAGATCCACCCGAGTCCGAGCACACCCATCACCGCCGAGTAGACGATGCCGACCAGGCCGGACAGTGGCAGAAGCAGGGTGACGACGACGAACGCCACAGTGTAGATCAGAATCTGAAAGATCGTGGCGCGGATGCCCCTCGCCACCGAGATCACGGGTATTCCCGCGCGGGCATATTCATCGCGCCGGTAGACCGAGATCGAGTAGAAGGCCGGCATCTGCCAGAGGAAGAGAATTGCGAAGGCGATGACCGCTCCGACATCGAGACGCCCGGACGCCGCGAGATATCCGGAGAGGATCGGAATCGCCCCGGAAACGCTGCCGACGAGGGTGCCGTGGACGGACAGCCTCTTCGACAGCATCCCGTAAAGAACCACGTATGTGACGAAGCCGATGGCGCCGGCCAGCATGACGGCGCCGTTTGTGCCGATCGCGAGTGCGGCCATGCCGAGAGCACCGAGAACGACCGAGAAGACGACGGCGCGCACAGCACTCACGCTTCCGCTGACCGTTGCCCGCGCTCGAGTGCGCTGCATGATCGCGTCAATGTCGCGATCGAGAACATTGTTGAGAACGCAGGCGGAGGCGATCATTAGTGTGCTCCCGACCGTCACGCTGGCGAACACCCAGAGATCGAATCGACCCGCCGATGCGAGGAAGTACCCGGCGACAGCCGTCAGAGCATTCGCAAAGAGGACTCGCGGCTTGGTGAGCGAGTAATAGCGGGCGATCGACGCGCGTGCCCCGTCACGCTCAGCGGCGCGCGCGGCGATTCGGGCGTCCGTTCCCAATCGGTCTGAGGCGTGCGTGGTCGTCACCGTCCTCCTTGTGGGACTGCGTGTGCGGGGAGTCGGGGCCCGGATGCTGGGCACGAATGAGCGTCCAGTTTATCGTTGTCACGCCGAGTCGGGAAAAAGGTTCCGGGAGCGGGAATGAATCGGATGCCGACGCGTTAAATTGAGTCAAAGGCACTCAAGTTTCAACCTGGAGGTCAGCACATTGGCTGCATACTTCGGCCCCATCGGCTCGGACCCGCGCTCGTTCGATGAGTTTGTGGCGCGATACATTCGCGGGCAGCAAGCCGCGCAATCCAGCCGCTCGATCGATATCACCCGGCTTCTCAGTCGACGCACGCACGACGTCCTCAACGCTGCGGCGCGCTTCGCCATGGAACACGGGCACTCCGAGGTGGATGGCCTGCATATCTTGCGGGTCATGGCTGAGGAATCTCCGGCGGCAGACGCGATCCGCGGTGCGGGTGCCAACCCGGAGGCGATCGCACAGGCAGCCGAGCAGGGCATGCCGGCCTCGCACGAGACAACGGCGGAGCAGTTGCCGTCGTTGACGGCCTCCGCTCGGCGACTGCTCATCGACGGCTACCAGGTGGCACGCGGGTTCGGCTCAACATACGTCGACCCTGAACACCTGTTCCTTGCGTTCGTGCTCGGGGAGGACTCCCCGGCCGGTGCGATCCTGCAGAAGGCCGGTGTGACGCCAGCCGCGCTGCAGGCTGTCGCCAATGGCGAGGCTCCCGCTCAGACATCGACAGAGGACACCGGCTCTTCGCAGAGCCCCATGCTTGAGAAGTTCGGCAGGGATCTGACGGCCGAGGCGCGCGACGGCAGGCTCGACCCCGTGATCGGGCGCCACGAGGAGATCGAGCAGACCGTGGAGATCCTGTCACGGCGCACGAAGAACAACCCGGTGCTGATCGGGGAGGCGGGAGTCGGGAAGACAGCCGTCGCGGAGGGCCTCGCCCAGAAGATCGCCGCTGATGATGTGCCGGTGCAGTTGCGCGGCAAGAGCGTTGTCGAGCTCGACGTGGCGGCGATGCTCAGTGGAACCCGCTACCGCGGCGATTTCGAAGAGCGCCTGACGACGGTGATGGACGAAATCAGCGAGCGCAGTGACGAGTTGATCGTGTTCATCGACGAACTGCACACGGTGGTCGGTGCCGGGGGAGGCGGAGACGGTGGAATGGATGCCGGTAACATCCTGAAGCCGCGTCTGGCTCGCGGTGATCTGCACCTGATTGGTGCGACGACACTGAGCGAGTACCGCACGATCGAAAAGGACGCCGCGTTCTCACGCCGATTCCAGCCGGTCACCGTCGGTGAGCCCAGCATTGACGACACCGTGGCGATCCTCGAGGGGCTCAAACCCGCGTACGAACGTTTCCACGCCGTGACATATACGGACGAGGCCGTACGCTCCGCCGTTGAGCTCTCGGCCCGCTACGTCACCGACCGGTTCCTGCCGGACAAGGCGATCGACCTCATGGATCAGGCGGGTGCGCGCAAGAGGCTCGCGGGTGGGGGAGTCGTGGATATCGACGCACTGAGAACCCAGCTGGGCGAGCTCGAAGCGGCGAAGGGCGAGGCTGTTGAAAGCGAAGACTACGAGTCGGCGTCGCGCATCCGCGATCAGATCGCCGAGACCGTGGCGACGATCGACGATGCGACAGCATCCGCGAAGCCGACGATCAGCGAGGCAGACATCGCCGACGTGATCTCGCGTGCGACGGGCATTCCGGTCAGCCGCGTGAGCGACGACGACCGGGTCAGGCTGTCACATCTTGAAGACGAACTTCACGAGCGTGTCGTCGGGCAGCGGGATGCTGTTGAGGTTGTCGCGCGCGCCGTGCGACGCAGCCGCACCGGCATGGGCGACGAGCGTCGACCCGTCGGCAGCTTCCTCTTCCTCGGCCCGACCGGCGTGGGGAAGACCGAGCTGGCGAAGGCACTGGCATCATCTCTCTTCGGTACAGACGACGCCATGGTGCGGTTCGATATGAGCGAATTCGGCGAACGCCACACCGTCTCGCGACTTGTCGGCGCCCCGCCAGGATACGTCGGGTACGACGAGGCGGGTCAGCTCACCGAGCGCGTCCGCCGGCGCCCCTACTCGGTCATCCTGCTCGACGAGATCGAGAAGGCGCATCCGGATGTCTTCAACCTGCTGCTGCAGGTGCTGGATGATGGGCGGCTGACAGACGGACAGGGTCGGACCGTCGACTTCCGTCACACCGTGATCATCATGACGTCAAACCTCGGCTCTGAGTTTCTGTCGACAAGGAACGGGGCGATCGGCTTCGTGGCCGACGGTCATGAGGAGGTTGACGTGCGAGCGCGGGTCATGGGCCGTCTGCGCGAGTCGATGCGGCCCGAGTTCCTTAACCGCATCGACGAGATCGTGCTCTTCCATAAGCTCGAGCCCGAGCAGCTTCACGAGATCACGCGATTGCTCCTCGTGCGCACGGAGGAGCGCGTGGCTGGTCAGGGACTCGGCTTCGAGATCGACGATGCCGCTGTCGCTTGGATCGCCGAACGGGGATATGAGCCCGAGTACGGGGCTCGCCCGCTGAAGCGCCTCATCCAGCGACAGGTCGACGACCGCATTGCCGAACTACTCGTCGCCGATTCGCTGAGTGACGGGGCGAGTATCAGTGTGACCGTGCACGACGGTGAACTCATCGTGAGCGCCCGACACCGCGACGACGTCTCGGCGTAGCCTGAAGGAACGGACAGCGGCGGCCCCCGAGCCCGGGTGCCGCCGCTGACGCCGTCAGGAGGTCGAGGACCCCGAGTCGTTGATCACCGTAACCTCTGTGGTCGGAATCTCAGTACCTCTGATCGACGCCCCGGCCGTCTCGGGCACGAACTTCAGGGCGACCAATCCAACAGCACACGCCGCCATCATGTAGAACGCGGGAACGAGTAGGTTGCCCGTCGAATCGATGAGCGCCTCATTGACGGCGGGGGCGGTGCCACCGAAGAGAGCCGTCGCCACGTTGTAGGTGATGGCGAAGCCCGCATAGCGCACCTGTGTGGGGAACATCGCCGGGAACGTTGCCGAAATCGTCGACAACTGGATCACGTACAGGATGCCGAGGACGCCGAAGCCGACGAGTGCGCCCGCGAACCCGGTCCCCATGAGCATGTACATCGGTATGGCAGCGACGATGAGCCCGATGAGCGACACCGCCCACATCGGTCGTCGACCGACGGTGTCGGAGATTCGGCCGGAGAACGGAATGATCGCCATCATGCACACCTCGCCAATGATGATCAGGATGAGCGAACCATCCTTGCTCATATCGATCTGCGTCTCGAGGTACGTCGGCATGTAGGTGAGCAGCGTGTAGTTTGTGACGTTGAGGGCGATGACCAGGCCACCCATCGTCAGGAGCGGACGCCAGTAATCGAGGACGAGCGCCTTGAGGTCGCGCATCGCAGAACCTTCGAGCTGCTCAGCGTTCTCCATCTCCCGGAACACAGGGGTGTCTTCCATCTTGCTGCGCAGATACACGCCGATGAGTCCCATGGGCGCAGCTAGGAGGAAGGGGATGCGCCAGCCCCATTCCATCATCGCGTCTTCGCCGACGATGAGGCTCAGCACCAGGACGAACGCAGATCCGAGCGCGTACCCGAAGAGGGTGCCGAACTCGAGGAAGCTGCCGAAGAATCCCCGCTTTTTGTCTGGCGAGTACTCGGCCATGAACGTTGCGGCGCCTCCGTATTCGCCGCCCGTGGAGAACCCTTGAACCATGCGCAGGAAGATCAGCAGCCCCGGTGCCCACATGCCGATCGTATCGACGTTCGGCAGCAGGCCGATCACTGTCGTCGAACCGGCCATCATGATGATGGTGAGTGCGAGAACGGCCTTGCGCCCGAGGCGGTCACCGAGGGGACCCCAGACCAGGCCCCCGAGAGGTCTGACCAGGAATGAGATCGCGAACGTCGCCAGTGCCCAGACAGTTCCGCCCGTAAAGAAGTTCGCCGTGATGTACGTGACGGCGACCGCATAGACACCGTAGTCATACCATTCAGTGGCGTTTCCAATGGCGGATGCCGCGATGGCCCGCCTGATCGTCTTGCGGCCCTCGGGCGACTCGACGCTTGGTGCGGCGTACTCGGCGGCTGGTTCGCTGTTTTCCCCGGCATTCGATGACGTTGACATGCGTCCCCCCTCTGCATATGAGTGGCAGTGGGCCCATCTTGCTCCGATCAGAGCTATTTGTCACTCATTTGCGTCGAGAAAATGCTTCCGCGCCCCGCTGTGGCTTCGAGGGCGACCGTGCTCCGATATGATGATGCATATGGGCTTCATCATTTCGTTCCTGCTCTTCGTCGTCGGGCTCTTCCTCTTCGGTGTGGCCTTCAACGCCGCTGCGTTCCAAGCAGCGATCTTCTTTGCGGGCATCTTGCTGGTCTGCCTCTCGTTCGGCATCCCGGCGCACATCCTCTCCAAGCGCTGACGGATCGTCGTCTTGTCAGGCGTCCAGGCGTTCAGCGCCGCAGCGCCAGCACGTCTCTGACTCGTCGTCGTTGAACGCGCCGCACTCGGTGCATACATTGCTCAGCCAGCATGCCGGGTCGCCGCCCGTCTGCTCTTCGTCGCCCATAGCTCTATCGTGCGATTGCGCGAGGCGCTGGTCAAGATGGTGGGCCGACGGACTCACCCGTCCGAGACGGGGCCGAGCAGCGCACCCGCAGCCGCCTTGTGGGCGGCATCCGAGTTCGACGGGTGGAAGATTCCTGCCAGCACGTCCCGGTACAGGCGACCGAGTTCGCTCCGTGAGAAGTAGCTTCCCCCTCCGGATATTGTGATCGCCTGGTCGACGACCTCCCGTGCCATGGTTGTCGCGCGCACCTTGACCGCCGAGAGCTTGGGAGACCAGAACGCTCCGTGGTCGACGCCCTCGGCGATATCCGTTGCGGCACGTTCGATCTGCGCGGGAATGGCGTCGATGGCCATCCATGCGTCGGCGACGCGCCAGCGAATGACCGGATCGTCCGAGTAGGCGGCTCCGCCGGCCTGCCGTGATGTGCGTTTTTGCGCCGTCTCGATGGCGAGTTCGAGGGCGCGCTCGGCGATGCCCGTGTACACACTGGCGACGAGGAGCTGGAAGTTCGACGAGATTCCGAAGATGAGCGGATCCGGGTTCGGGCCCGGGGTGAGACGACGAACGATGCGATCCGCTGGTGCGTGCGCACCCTCCAGCACTGTCGTGCGGCTCTGCGACGCCCGCATGCCGACCGTGTCCCAATCGTCCTTGATCGTGAAACCGCCGTTCTCGCGGCGGACGAAGCCGTAGACGACCTTGGGCGCGTCTGCCGATGTCGTGTCGAGACCCATCGTTCCCAGAACCGTCCAGGCGGGTGCTAGTGAAGTGAAGATCTTCGTGCCGTAGAACGCATAGCCGCCGTCACCGTCCGGCCTGGCGTCGGAGCTGGATCCGACGAGGACAAGATCGTTCCCCGCCTCGCTGATGCCGAACGCGTAGATCTCACCGTGCGCGGCTCCCTCGAGGACGAAGTCGAGAGAAGCATCGCCGCTGTCATGGAGCTGGCGGGCGACGCCTGTCCAGATGAGATGCATGTTGACGGCAAGTGCCGTGGCCGGTGCGGCGGCGGCCAGGCGGCGTTGCAGCCGTGACACCTCGACGAGCGTGAGGCCTGGCCCGCCGTACTCGTGCGGTACGAAGGCTTTCAGGTATCCCGCATCGACCAGGTCGACCAGGTCGTCGTCGAAAAACTCGTTGTTTCTGTCATAGTCGGCCGCACGTGATCGGACGCGCTCAAGCAGTGCATCGGGCAGCAGATCATTCATAGGGAACCTCCTCGGTCGTGATGGGCGAGATGGTGGCACCGACACCACAGTCCCATGCTCGCACTCGGGGACAGCATCCGGAGTGGGAGCTTCTCCGTCATATACCTGAAGAAAGCTCAGTTTCCCCCATTACTGGGGTGAGAAATTTGACGGCGATCATCCCAGAATGGTAGATGCCGGTCCCTAGCCGGTAGCCCCAGTTCCTTCCCACATCATCTCTTCAGAAGAGTGAGACAATGTCGACCCCATCCGAATACCCCCGCGAGCGCTCCCGCCGCATCATGCTCATCCTTGGTAGCGCACGGCCGGGCCGTGTCGCCCTCCCGATCACCCTCTGGGTAAATGACGTCCTCTCGGACGCTCCCGATGTCACCGTCGACTTCGTCGATCTGATGGAAGAGGCTCTGCCGTTCATGAACGAGCCGCATCCCCGTCAAGGTTACGTTCATGCGCATTCTCGGGCATGGAGCGAGCGCGTCATTGCCGCGGACGCTGTCATCTTCGTAGCCCCTGCGTACGGCGACGGGTTTTCGCCCGTCGTGCGGAATGCCATCGACTACCTCAGCAGCGAGTGGAACGGCAAGCGCACAGGCCTCGTGACATACGGCAGGCAGGCCAAGAGGCTCACCCGGCGGCTTCGTCGCTCGTTACACGCTCGAGGAATGGACGTCGTGCACCCGCTCCTTGCCATCGAGGATGCCGACGCTCGAGTTCACGGCTTCGATTTCTCCGAAGACCAACAGAGCAGCAGGGCATGCGAACGGATGATCAGCGAGCTGCGTCCGGCCCGCGGGGCTGCGCCATCGCGGCTCGCCGTCGAAGGCGTCGCCTGATCTGAAGCCAGAGAATCCGTACCTGCTCTGTGTCGGGTATTGAGAACGCATCACACCCGCGAAAGCCTGGCAGCAGCAACCGGAGGGCGCAGGGCGCGAGTGGTTCACGGGTGTGCAGTCGCGACCCTGTCCTGAGTCGCGATCCCCTCGGCTGTGTCCCGGCGCCCCCGAAGGTGTCGTGGCGTGGAGGAATGCGTCTCCGGCCGATACGTGACGTGGCGAAGGTGTGCCCCGTGTTTGCGTGACGCTGCGTCTGGTGCTCAAGAGAGGTCAGCTCCAGCGGCAGCATCCCGCCTCAGAATCGCGCGACCAGCGGTGAGCCGATGAGGCACCCCGCGCCACGGTGTTTCAGCGGCTCGGAAGTTGATTGCGAGCGACACATGGTGGTGTCTCGCGACACGCCGACACGCCCAAAGAATGTCAGTGGGTGGGCTTAATTTTTAACTTGTGGATGGTGAGCAGATTCCCAGGGGAGAAAGGGCAGGTATTCGCGCATTTCAGCGTTGTATTCGGTGAGGGACGATCCGTGGATAAACGGTGGATAACTCGTCGAAATCGGTGGAAAGTTCGGTGGAAAACTACACACCTGTAACTACTAGCCCTAGGGGTTCTGCTCAAAACAGAGAACTATATGTAGTATTGGAAGCCCGGCGGGGGAATGCCGGGAAACAACGAGATTTTTAGGTAGGGAAAGGTCTTCAAACATGGCAATCACGGTCTACACCAAGCCTTCATGCGTTCAGTGCACGGCAACCTACCGAGCGCTCGACAGCAAGGGCCTCGAGTACGAGGTTCACGACCTCTCCGAAGACGAATCGGCTCTTGAGCAGGTCAAGGCTCTCGGCTACCTTCAGGCACCCGTCGTGATCGCCGATGACGAGCACTGGTCAGGGTTTCGCCCCGACAAGATCAGCGAGCTCGCCGAGCGCCTCGGCTAATCGTCCCGTCGGTGCCGTGCATCGCGTGGCGGCACCAGACGGCCGTCGCGCCCACATCGTCATGGGAGGTGACGCACAATGACTCGGCTGGTCTATTTCTCAAGCATCTCGGGGAATACGCACCGCTTTGTCGAGAAGCTCGGGGCACCCGCCGCACGCATACCGCTGTACGCGAAGGAACCCGCGCTGAACGCTGACGAGCCTTTCGTGCTCGTGACGCCGACCTACGGCGGAGGAAACGGCCGAGGCGCCGTTCCGAAGCAGGTCATCCGATTCCTCAACGACGAGGAGAATCGGGGCCTTCTCCGGGGCGTCATCGCGGCGGGAAACACGAATTTCGGCGAGGCGTACTGCCTGGCCGGCGACATCATCTCGGCCAAATGCAAAGTGCCGACGCTGTATCGCTTCGAACTCTTCGGAACACAGGACGACGTGAACGTCGTTCACGATGGATTGGACCAATTTTGGAAAGCACACTGACCGACGCGATCCCGACGGAGAGCGGAATGGACTACCACGCGCTCAACGCCATGCTCAACCTGTACGGGCCGGACGGTGAGATTCAGTTCGACAAGGACAAAGAAGCCGCCCGCGAGTTCTTCCTGCAGCATGTCAACCAGAACACCGTCTTCTTCCACTCGCTGAAAGAACGGCTCGACTACCTGGTCGAGAAGGAATACTACGAGAAGGCGGTTCTGGACCAGTACTCATTTGAGTTCATCCAGAAGCTCAACGACCTCGCCTACTCGAAGAAGTTCCGGTTCCAGACCTTCCTCGGCGCGTTCAAGTACTACACCTCGTACACGCTCAAAACCTTCGACGGCAAGCGTTACCTCGAACGTTTCGAGGACCGCGTCGTGATGACGGCGCTCGGTCTCGCCCAGGGCGACGAGAAGTTGGCCATCGACCTGGTCGAAGAGATCATCTCCGGCCGGTTCCAGCCCGCGACGCCGACATTCCTCAACACGGGTAAGGCCCAGCGCGGCGAACTCGTGTCGTGCTTCCTGCTGCGCATCGAAGACAACATGGAGTCGATCTCGCGCGGCATCAACTCGTCACTGCAGCTGTCGAAGCGTGGTGGAGGCGTTGCTCTACTGCTGTCGAACATCCGCGAGTCTGGCGCGCCGATCAAGCAGATCGAAAACCAGTCGTCCGGCATCATCCCCGTGATGAAGCTCCTCGAGGACTCGTTCAGCTACGCGAACCAGCTTGGCGCTCGTCAGGGTGCCGGCGCCGTGTATCTCAACGCGCATCACCCGGACATCCTGCGCTTCCTCGACACCAAGCGCGAGAACGCTGACGAGAAGATCCGGATCAAGACTCTTTCCCTCGGCGTCGTGATCCCCGACATCACATTCGATCTCGCGAAGAAGGGTGAGGACATGTACCTGTTCTCGCCGTACGACGTCGAGCGGGTATACGGTGTGCCGTTCGGCGATATCTCGGTGAGTGAGAAGTACCAGGAGATGGTCGACGACTCGCGCATCAAGAAGACGAAGATCAATGCGCGCGAGTTCTTCCAGACCATCGCCGAGATTCAGTTCGAGTCGGGCTACCCGTACGTCGTTTTCGAAGACACGGTGAACAAGGCGAACCCCATCAAGGGCCGCATCAACATGTCGAACCTGTGCTCGGAGATCCTGCAGGTCAACACGCCGACGACGTACAACAGCGATCTGTCGTACAACCAGATCGGAAAAGACATCTCGTGCAACCTCGGGTCGCAGAACATTGCGCTCACGATGGACTCGCCTGACTTCGGCAAGAGCATCGAGACGGCGATCCGCGGGCTCACGTCTGTGTCTGACCAGAGCCACATCAGCTCTGTGCGTTCCATCGAAGACGGCAACGACCGCTCGCACGCCATCGGCCTCGGCCAGATGAACCTGCACGGCTACCTTGCCCGCGAGCACGTGCACTACGGCAGCGACGAGGGCATCGACTTCACAAACATCTACTTCTACACGGTCCTGTTCCACGCGCTCCGCGCATCGAACGCGATCGCGAAGGAGCGCGGCGAGACATTCGACGGATTCGCCGACTCGACATACGCCTCGGGCGAGTTCTTCGACAAGTACACCGAGCATGTGTGGGAGCCTCAGACCGAGCGCGTGCGCGAGCTCTTCGCCGACGTGCACATTCCCACGCAGGAAGACTGGCTCTCACTCAAGGCTGACGTGCAGGAGCACGGGATCTACAACCAGAACCTCCAGGCGGTCCCGCCGACGGGGTCAATCTCGTACATCAACAACTCCACATCATCCATCCACCCAATCGCTTCGAAGATTGAGATCCGCAAGGAAGGCAAGATCGGCCGCGTGTACTACCCGGCTCCGTTCATGACGAACGACAACCTGGAGTACTACACCGACGCGTACGAGATCGGCTACGAGAAGATCATCGACACGTATGCCGCCGCGACCCAGCACGTAGACCAGGGGCTGTCCCTGACGCTGTTCTTCAAGGACACGGCGACGACCCGCGACATCAACCGCGCGCAGATCTACGCATGGCGCAAGGGCATCAAGACGATCTACTACATCCGCCTGCGTCAGCTGGCTCTGGAGGGCACCGACGTTTCCGAGTGCGTCTCCTGCATGTTGTGATCAGCCCGTTATCTCTGAAAGGTAGTAAAAACCCGTGACCCCTCCCGAGAAGTTGAAGTTGGTCGACCAGGTGCAGGCCATCAACTGGAACCGCATCGAGGACGAGAAAGACGTCGAGGTGTGGCACCGTCTCACCGGAAACTTCTGGCTCCCCGAGAAGGTGCCGCTGTCGAACGACGTACAGTCGTGGAACACCCTCAACGAGCAGGAGCAGGTGCTCACGATGCGTGTGTTCACCGGCCTGACGCTCCTGGACACCATTCAGGGCACCGTCGGCGCCGTCTCGCTCATCCCCGACGCCGTGACGCCGCACGAGGAAGCGGTGTACACGAACATCGCCTTCATGGAGTCCGTCCACGCGAAGAGCTACTCGTCGATCTTCTCGACCCTGTGCTCGACCAAGGAGATCGACGAGGCGTTCCGCTGGTCTGTGGAGAACGAGAACCTCCAGCGCAAGGCGGCGATCATCATGGACTACTACCGTGGCGACGAACCGCTCAAGCGCAAGGTCGCCTCGACGCTGCTCGAGTCGTTCCTGTTCTACTCGGGCTTCTATCTGCCGATGTACTGGTCGAGCCGTGCCAAGCTCACCAACACGGCGGATCTCATTCGCCTGATCATCCGCGATGAGGCCGTGCACGGCTACTACATCGGCTACAAGTACCAGCTGGGCGTCGAGAAGCTCGGAGCGGCCGAGCAGCAGGAGCTGAAGGACTACACCTTCAACCTGATGTACGAGCTCTACGAGAACGAGGTGCAGTACACGCAAGACCTCTACGACGGCGTCGGCCTGACCGAGGACGTCAAGAAGTTCTTGCATTACAACGCCAACAAGGCGCTGATGAACCTTGGATACGAGCCGATGTTCCCCAAGACGGCGACCGACGTGAACCCGTCGATTCTCTCGGCCCTGTCGCCGAACGCCGACGAGAACCACGACTTCTTCTCGGGCTCGGGATCGTCGTACGTGATCGGCAAGGCCGTGTCGACGGAAGACGAGGACTGGGACTTCTAAGAGACCAGGACGCCAGGAGCGAATATGGGCGGATGCTGTCGCATGCACGACAGCATCCGCCCGCGTCATGCGGGGAACGTGGCAGACTGACACCGATGACAGAGCCGTACTACCGCGACCTCGGCGGGTTGACATTCGAATCGACGATCCACGCGCAAGGTGCCTGGAACGAGCACGAGCAGCACATGGCACCGGCGTCTGCGCTGCTCACCCACGTGATCGACAGGGAGTTCGGACGTGAGGGCATGCGCATCGCACGCCTGAGCTTCGAGATCTACGGCATCATCCACGGCGGGGCGTTCGAGGTGCGCACGCAAGTGCTGCGGCCCGGACGCACCATCGAGCTCGTGCAGGCGGACATGTTCTGCGGCGATCGCACAGCGATCTCAGCGCGGGCGTGGTTGCTCGCGACATCAGACACCGCGGACATCGCCGGGACGGAGGATGCTCCGCTGCCTCCCGTCGCCGAGGCCTCTGCGTGGGACGGCATGGCGCCGTGGCCGGGCGGGTATATTGCGTCCCTCGAGTTTTACACGGTAGGTGAGCCGCGGCCCGGTGCGCGGCAGGCCTGGCTGCGGTCGCAGCATCCGCTTGTCGATTCGGGTGAGGTGTCACCATTGGCTCACCTCGTGCGTCTCACGGATTCCGCGAACGGGCTCTCGGCACGCGCGGATCCGCAGACTGTCCTGTTTCCCAACGTGGACCTGCAGATCCACGTGCACCGGCTGCCGCGGGGCGATTGGCTCGGCATCGACGGTGTGCAGCAGTACGGTCCAGACGGGGTCGGGCTCACCTCGAGCATTCTGAACGATGAGGCCGGGCCGTTCGCGAGAGCCGAGCAGATTCTGACGTTGCGGCGGCGCTGAGGGCCGCACGAACGGCACGTGAAAGGCAGGCACGAATGACTTCGGCACTTCTGAATGCTGACGAGTTGCAAGGGCTTTGTGCGGGCGAGAGCCCCGTCAGGCTGCTCGATGTGCGCTGGAGTCTGGCGAAGCCCGATGGACGGGACGATTATCTGCGCGGTCACCTGCCCGGAGCGGTGTACGTCGACCTCGACACGGATCTGGCCGCTTCCGGACGCCCTGCGACAGAGGGACGGCACCCGCTGCCAGACATTGACGACCTGCAGCGCACGGCGCGACGCCTGGGAATCCATTCGGGAGACACCGTCGTCGCGTATGACGCGTGGAACACCATGGGGGCTGCTCGCGCCTGGTGGGTGCTCGGCTGGGCAGGGCTCGGTGATGTACGGGTGCTGAACGGTGGCCTCGATGCCTGGCAGGCGGCTGGCTACCCGCTCGAGACCGGCACGGTGACCGTCGAAGCGGGCGATGTGACTCTCAGCGCGGGGCATCGTCCGACCCTGACGATGGCGGACGCGGCAGCCCTCGGCGCCGACGGGATGCTGATCGACTCACGAGCACCCGAGCGCTTTCGCGGCGAGACCGAGCCCCTCGACCCGCGGGCCGGGCACATCCCCGGCGCCCGCAACATTCCCGCCGCCGCCTACCTTCGGGACGGACGCATTGCAGACGTGGACGAGCTGAAGAACGTGTTCCACCGCTCTGGCGTCGAACCCGGTGCCGAGGTGGGCACCTACTGCGGCTCGGGGGTGACAGCGGCACACACGGCGCTGGCGCTACACGAGATCGGTGTGCCGGCCGCTGTCTATCCCGGATCCTGGAGCCAGTGGTCGAACCACGCGGATCGCCCGGTCGCCACGGGGGACTAGCCCGCAAGAACCTTCTGGATGCGCTGAGGTGACACCGTATACGCCGTGCCGAGGTGCTGTGCGAACATGCTGACACGCAGCTCCTCCAGCATCCATCGGGCCTGAACGATCCGGGCCGGGGCATCAGGGGAGAGCGGGATGCTGCCGCCGGCCTTCTCGAACTTCTCGGCTGCTCTCTGCACGTCGAGCATCCAGGTGCGATCGCGGTTCGGGCTGTCCGGCAGTTTCTGCGCGCGATACGCGATCGCCGCGAGATAGCGCGGCAGATGCTGCAGCTGCTCCCGGCCCGTCCGGGAGACGAACCCGTCGAAGACCAGACCGTCAAGCTGCGCCTTGGCATCGCTGATCGCCGGCAGAACCGTCATGCTTGTCGCCCGCGAAAGCGCCTTCTGAGCGTCGCGCGCGGCGGCAAGCGTGCGCGCCGTCAACGAGACGGTGTCGAACATGGCGTCCATCACCGAGGCAGACACGCGATCGCGCACGGCCTCGAACTGCGCCTTCGAGAACATCATGCGGTCTGGATGCATGCGCACGAGCACATCGTCGATCACCGCGAGCAGGCAGTCATCGAAGAGCTTCTGCGTCGACGGATACGGGCTCGCGCCCAAGGTGAGCTTTTCGGCGGCCGTCAGGTGCGACTGCACGTAGGACGCCGGGTTGGGCGTGGCCAACGTGAGTAGCCTTCGGATTCCGCCCGGCATCGCCCTGCGCTGGTCGGTCTCGGACGCATGGATGCGAATCGAGACGCTGTTGCCGTCGTCAACGAGCGCCGGATACCCGCGGATCACGCCGGCCGGCTGCGTGGTGTCGATGTAGCGTGGCAGCTCGTCGAGATCCCAGGTGGTCAGTCCCGACCGTTCCATGCGGTTCGGTGCGTGCGTCGTCGCCGCCCGGGCGACGCTGGCGCGCATGCGCGAGCCGAGCCGCTTCTGCAACCGGCGAAGATCTTTCGACGATGCGACATGCCGTCCCTTCTCGTCGACGACGCGGAACGTCATCGTCAGGTGCGCTGGCACCCGATCGATATCGAAGTCGCTCGCCTCGATCGGCATGTACGCCAGACGCTTCACGGCGATCGCGAGCGATGCGGTGAGCGTGTCAGCATCCGTCGACTCGGGTTCGGGCGGAGCCTCGGGGAGTTCGTCGAGAAGCTTCGACGCCCAATCGGCTGCCGGCACAATGTTGCGCCGCAGCGCCTTGGGGAGCGACTTGATCAGCGCCGTCACGAGCTCGTGGCGCAGGCCGGGCACCTGCCAGTCGAAGCCAGCGGGTGAGAGCCGGGGGAGGAGCGCGAGCGGAACGGTCACGGTGACGCCGTCGTCGTCGCTGCCTGGTTCGAATCGGTAGCTGAGCGACAGCGTCTGGTCGCCCTGCCGCCACGTCGGGGGAAATGCCGTCTCGTCAACCGTCGCGACGTCCTGCGGAAGCAGGTCGTCCGGCCTCATCGTCAGCAGATCCGGTGTGCTCTGCCTGGTCTTCCGCCACCAGCCTTCGAACGTGCGCGTCGACACGACATCTGACGGGATGCGGGCGTCGTAGAACTCGAAGACCGCCTCATCGTCGAACAGGATGTCGCGCCGGCGTGTGCGTTCCTCGACCTGCGCGAGCTCGTGACGCAGCGCCGTGTTCGCCTCGTCGAAACGCTGCGGGGAGTCCCACTCGCCCTCGACGAGCGCGTGCCTGATGAACAGTTCACGGCAGAGCGCCGCGTCGACGCGGGCATACTGCATCCGGCGCCTCGGCACGATGGGCACGCCGAAAAGCGTCACCTTCTCGTACGCGACGACGGCACCCTGCTTCTTCTCCCAGTGCGGTTCGGAATAAGTGCGTTTGCAAAGGTCCCCCGCGATCTTCTCAGCCCAGGCCGGGTCGATCGCCGCGTTCGTGCGTGCGAAGAGCCTGCTCGTCTCGACGAGTTCGGCGCTCATGATGGCGGTGGGCTGCTTCTTGACAAGCGCGGAACCGGGGAAGATCACGAAACGGGTGCCTCGCGCACCGATGTAATCGCCTTTCTTGGGCGGACCCTGCGTGCTCTTCTTCGATTTCGACGCCCGCGCGGAAGCTGCCGCGGCATCCTTCAGGCCGATGTGCGAGAGCAGTCCCGCCAGAAGCGACCGGTGGATGCCGTCAGGATTCACAGCCGGCTCGCCGATCGTGAGGCCCAGAGGCCGGGCCATGCGCTTCAGCTGGCGATACACGTCCTGCCACTCTCGCACGCGCAGATAGTTCAGGAACTCCCGTTTGCACATGCGCCGGAATGCGCTCGACGAGAGCTCTCGCTGCGTGCCCTCGAGATAGTTCCAGAGGTTGAGCAGGGTGAGAAAGTCGCTCGTCGAGTCAGTGAACCGCGCGTGCAGCTCGTCGGCCTGTTGGCGTTTCTCGAGCGGGCGCTCGCGTGGGTCTTGAATCGTGAGTGCTGCGACGATCGCCAGAACCTCGCGTGACGTGCTCCACCGCTTCGACTCGACGACCATACGAGCGAATCGTGGGTCGATCGGCAGCCGCGCGAGATCACGACCGATCTTGGTGAGCGTCAGGTCATCGCCGGAAGCGCGCTTCAGCGCGCCCAGCTCGGTCAGCAGGTCGGTGCCGTCCTTGATGCCGCGCGAATCCGGCGGTTGGAGGAACGGGAACGCGGTAATCTCACCGAGCCCGAGCGAGACCATCTGCAGAATGACCGCGGCGAGGTTCGTGCGCAGGATCTCGGGTTCCGTGAACTCCGGGCGCCTGTCGAAATCGGTCTCGGAATACAGGCGGATCGCGATGCCGGGGCTCGTGCGGCCCGAACGTCCGGAGCGCTGATTGGCCGAGGCCTGCGAGATTGCCTCGATGGGCAGCCGCTGGACTTTCGACCGGACGCTGTAGCGGGAGATGCGGGCGGTCCCGGCGTCGATGACATAGCGGATGCCGGGGACGGTCAGACTCGTCTCGGCGACGTTCGTGGCGAGGACGATCCGCCGCTTCACGCCCGCGAGCTGCGAGGGCTGGAAGACCTTGTGCTGGTCGGCCGAGCTCAACCGCCCGTACAGGGGGAGCACCTCGGTGGTGCCGCCGCGTTCGTCCGCATACCGGGAGCGCAGCGCGTCAGCAGCATCCCGGATCTCGGCTTCGCCACTGAGGAAGACCAGAACATCGCCGTTCGACTCGCGGGACAACTCGTCGAGGGCATCAGTGATGCCGTCGACGACGGTCCGCTCGTCTGTCGATGAGTGTGCGTCATCGTCGTCCTCATCCTCTGCCTCGTCTTCGCCGTCGCCATCCGCGACGAGCGGGCGATACCGGATCTCGACGGGGTAGGTGCGCCCCGAGACCTCGATGATCGGTGCGTCATCGAAGTGCCGTGAGAAGCTCTCCGGATCGATGGTCGCCGAGGTGATGATGAGCTTGAGGTCGGGGCGCTTCGGGAGGAGCCGTTTCAGATAGCCGAGCAGGAAGTCGATGTTGAGACTGCGCTCGTGCGCCTCGTCGATGATGATCGTGTCGTAGCCACGCAGCATCCGGTCGCGGTGGATCTCATTGAGCAGGATGCCGTCCGTCATCAGTTTGATGCGCGTGTCCTTCGAGACCCGGTCGGTGAACCGCACCTGGTAGCCGACGGTTTGCCCGATGTCGGTGCCGAGCTCGTCGGCGACTCGCTCGGCGATCGTGCGTGCGGCCAGCCGACGCGGTTGGGTGTGGCCGATCGACGTGCGGCCGAGCTCGAGGCAGATCTTGGGAAGCTGGGTGGTCTTGCCCGATCCCGTCGCTCCGGCGACGATCACCACCTGGTGATCCCTGATCGCTGCCTGAATGTCGTCGCGCATCTGGCTGACGGGCAGCTCGGGCGGGTACGAGATCGAAAACGACATAGCTCTCCAGTCTACGGCGTGTGGCTGCGGAACCCCGACGTCGCTATGCTCGTTGCGGGGCATCGGCCCCGGACGAATTCGAAGGAGGACATATGGCCTGGCTGGTCACTGGAGGCGCCGGATATATCGGGGCGCACGTCGTGCGGGCGTTCATCGCCGAGGGAATCGACGTTGTGGTTCTCGACAATCTCTCCAGCGGCCGAGACACGTTCGTCCCCGACGACGTGCCATTCGTGAACGGGTCCATTCTCGACCAGGACCTTCTCGAGGGCACGTTCGCCACGCATGGCATCACCGGCGTTGTGCACGTTGCCGGCTTCAAGTATGCCGGGGTGTCGGTGCAGAAGCCGCTGCACACGTACGAGCAGAACGTGACGGGCACAGCCGTCCTCCTCCAGGCCATGCAGAATGCCGGCGTCGGCAAGATCGTCTTCTCATCGAGCGCCGCCGTCTACGGCACTCCCGACGTCGACATCGTGACCGAAGACACGCCCAAGGCACCCGAGTCGCCCTACGGGGAATCCAAGCTCATCGGTGAATGGATGCTGCGAGACCAGGCGATCGCGACAGGCCTCGCCCACACGTCACTGCGCTACTTCAACGTTGTCGGCTCCGGCTACGACGACGTGTATGACACCAGCCCGCACAATCTGTTCCCTCTGGTCTTCGATGCGCTGCTCGGCGAGCAGACCCCGCGCATCAACGGCGACGACTACCCGACGCCTGATGGCACGTGCGTGCGCGACTACATCCACGTCGCCGACCTGGCGACCTCCCACGTGGCCGCCGCCGCACGGCTCGACGCCGGTGACACGATTGAGCCCGTGTACAATCTCGGATCGGGGGACGGCGTCTCCGTCGGCGAGATCATGTCGACAGTCGCCGAGGTGACGGGCATCGACTTCACCCCGGAGATCGCTCCCCGTCGCGCAGGAGACCCCGCACGGATCGTTTCGACGGGCGAGCGCGCGGCCCGTGACCTCGACTGGGTCATGCGGCACAGCCTCGCCGAGATGGTCGAGAGCGCCTGGAGTGCCCGCCGTACAGCGCAGTGAGAGAACTCGCGGTGAGTCGTAAACCCTCGAGGGAGGGTTGAGGGTTTACCATCTGCGACTTGACCGAATCGAATTACAGGGGTGTAATTTATTGAACGCGCCAAACGGCGTGTTGCGGGTAACACAAGGTGGGGAGACGATATGGCAATGCCAGAATATCGTTCCGGAGTTCCCGATGACTGGTTCGTTGACCCGATTCAGTTGGGGGTCCCTGGAGTTCGACGGGACGTCGATGATGACAATCCGTTGGCATGGCAGGCAGATGCGCTGTGCGCGCAGACAGATCCAGAGGCGTTCTTTCCTGAAAAGGGCGGCTCAACGCGCGACGCGAAGCGCATCTGCGACAGCTGCGAGGTGCGGTCACAGTGTCTTGAGTATGCGCTCATGAACGACGAGCGCTTCGGCATCTGGGGCGGTCTGTCCGAACGCGAACGCCGACGGCTGAAGAAGCGGGCAAGCTGACACGTTCGGCCATTGCGGAGCGTGACGCCGACGTTGCACAGTGCTCGTCGGCGTTTCGCATCTGCGCGTGGGCGTGCCGCACCGGTCTCGCGCACCGGGCAACATAAGCTGAGCCCATATGGATACACGAGTCACTGCACTCGTCGTCGCACATCGTGACGTCGAGCACCTGCGACGCACGCTCGACGCGCTCGACGCGCAGACCCGTCGTGCTGACGCTGTCGTCGCGATAGCGTTCGATGCCTCAGACGAGGTCAGGCAGCTCTTTGAGGAGCGACACGTTGACCGGCTCGTGACGACGAGAGAGCAACTGACGTTCGGCGGTGCGCTCGCCGAGGGTGAGCGCACGCTCGATGATCCCCGGGGCGACGACGACTTCCTCTGGCTCCTGGCCCAAGACAACGCACCCCGCGAGGACGCTCTTGGCCTGTTGCTCGCGCGGTTCGAGACAGCTCCCTCGGCTGCCGTCGCCGGCCCCAAACTCGTCGATTGGAACGATGACTCGCGGCTGAGGGGGATCGGCGAGACCGTGACGACGCGGGGCACGACTGTTCCGTTCGTCGAAGACCAGCTGGACCAGGGGCAATATGACACGTTGAGCGATGTTCTGGCCGTCGGCTCGCCTGGCATGCTCGTGCGCCGCACCGTGTGGCGTGACGTGGGAGGCTTTGACCCGGCGCTCGGCCCGATCGACGACGGCCTCGACTTCTGCATCCGCGCCCGCCTCACGGGAAAACGCGTTGTGCTCGCACCGGGTGCTGTTGTCGCGGTGTCCGGGGACGGCATCGCTGGTGCCCCTCGCTCCCGGCGCTGGAGAGTCAAACAGCGCCGCGCTCGACTCGCGAGAACGGCGGAGCTGCATCGCCGACTCGTCTATGCCCCGCGTGTATGGATGGTTCTGCACTGGCTGCTTCTGGTGCCGCTCGCGATCGTCCGCTCGGTGGGCCTGCTCATCCGCAAGCAGCCCGAGCTGATCGCTGCAGAGTTTCGTGCAGCCGCCTGGGTGGCTTTCGGCGGTACCCGGGTCGTCACCGCACGACGCCGGTTAGCAGCAGCGAAGGAGGTGGGCTGGTCGTCTCTAGCGAACCTCAAGATGTCCGGGCGCGAACTCGCGCGGCGCAAGCGCCTGGAGCGCGAAGATGGCGTGCCCATCGGATCCGTCGAGCGCGGCGATCTGCGCTTCTTTACCGGGGGAGGAGCATGGATCATCCTCGCCGCCCTCGTCGTTGGCGGCATCCTCTTCGTGAAGTTCGTTCCCGCTTCGACGCTCGCCGGTGGCGGACTCCTCCCGTTGAGCGGCGACGTGCGGGAGCTGTGGCAGAACATCGGCTATGGCTGGCGCAGCGTCGGGGACGGGTTCGTGGGGGCGGCCGACCCGTTTGCCGTCGTGCTGGCTCTGATGGGAACCCTCACGTTCTGGCACCCCTCGTCCGCAATCGTCATTCTCTGGATTCTGGCGCTTCCTTTCGCAGCCTTGACCGGCTGGTTCGCGGCGACGCGGCTCACAGAACGCAGTGGCTACCGCAATCTCGCAGCTATCGCGTGGACTCTCTCGCCGACGTTCCTCATCGCTCTTGCTGAGGGACGGCCCGCCGCAGTGATCGCCCATATTCTGCTGCCCCTGCTCTTCTCGGCGGGCGTCGTGGCGTCTCGCTCATGGGGCGCTGCCGCCGCAGCATCCCTGTTGCTTGCCCTGGTCGCAGCCTGCGCGCCGTCCCTTGTGCCGGCACTCCTCGTGCTCTGGCTCGTCGCACTCGTGGCTTCCCGGGCGCGGTTCGGTCGTGTGCTGTTCATTCCTGCGCCGTTAATCGCGCTCTTCGGACCGCTCGTCTGGCAGCAGGGCGTGGAGGGCGGACGCTGGTTTGCGCTCCTCGCTGACCCGGGTAAACCGCTTGCATCGCCCGACGTCACCGTGACCGACCTGCTGCTTGGTCTTCCGCAGTCGGGTTACGGCGGTTGGCAGGAGACCGCGTCGGATCTGGGGCTGGCGTCCCTGTGGGTGACGAACGGCGTTCCCGTTCTCGTCGGGCTCGTCGCCCTTGTGGGGCTTGTCGGGCTCTTCCTGCCTGGAGCGCGGCGCGGCATTGGGCTGTGGGCGATCGCCGCACTCGGCTTTGCGACGGCAGTGGTCGACACGCATATCGCCGTGACATTTGTCGGCGCTGAGGCGACGACGGTCTGGCCGGGGACGGCACTCAGCCTCGTCTGGCTCGGCCTCGTCGGGGCAGCTGTGTCGGCGTGTGACAGCCTGCGTACGCGCGGCTGGATCCCCGCGATCGTCGCCGGTGTTGCCGTCGCTGTCGTCGCTGCACCCGCCGTGCTGATGGTTCCGCTGGGTCATGGTGCGGTGACCTCGAGCGACGGCCGCACGCTGCCCGCCTACGTCACAGCCGCCGCGGCCGATGAACCGGGACTGGGCACCCTGCGCATCACTCCGGGAGACGACGGAGCGATCGTCGCCACCGTCATCCGCGGGGATGGGGAGTTTCTCGACCGTCAGTCGACACTCGTGAATACCGGCTCGCTTCTGGCGGACGAAAATGGCGACCTTGCGCAGCTCACAGGCAATATCGTTTCGGTGAGCGGGCACGCATTCGCGCCCGACTTGCAGAAGCAGGGGATCGAATTCGTTCTTCTCGCGCCCACGCCGGACTCGGCGAGCGATGAGGCAAAAGCGGTAGCCGCGCGCGCAGAGACGGCGCTGGACGCCAACGACGAGCTTGAAAACGTCGGCGTCACCGATGTCGGTACCCTGTGGCGGACGGCGGATGCTGTCGATGGCCGTGAGCCGGGGGACGTGCGTTCCGCAGGCACCGTGCTCTCGCTTGCCGCGCTGATCCTCATGACGTTGATCGCGCTTCTCGTCGCGATTCCCACGACGAGTTCGCGTGAAGCGGCCCGCATGAGTCCGCGCACGGTGGGGAGCCGCTATGCGCGCGAGGGGATGGTCGTGCGGGACGTCCCCGATGACCACGGGTTCCTTGCGGACCCCGATGCCGAGGCGGAGCCGGAGTGGGCAGACGTGGTCTCGTTGCCGGGCGTCGATCCCGTGAGCGAGGTTCCGAGCAGCGAGCCCGAAGACACCGCCGATCGTGAGGAGGACGCCCGTGAATAGGCAGATGCGATTCGGCATCCGAATGGCGGCGGGTGGCGTGACCGTTGTGGGTCTCGCCGCTGTCGTGTCCGCCGCGCTGCTCGTCGAGCCGCCGAGCTATCGAGCCATTGCCGATCCGGTCTCTGTCACGCCCGAGGCCGCTGATCAGGTGCGGGTGTGTCCCGGAAGCCTGCTCGAGGTCGGGCAGGATGCCAGCGCCGCGACGGCGCTCACTGAGCTGGGAACGGCGACCATCGCTTCCTCGACCTCAGATGGCGAATCGATCGAGGACACCTCGCTGACGGCACCCGATGTCGGACCGGATGCGTCGGGCCCCACCGTGCTCACGCTTCCGGCAGGCACCGGCACGATGGGAGCGAGCCAGATCCAGTCCGTCGGCACCGACACCATTGCCGGTCTCGCCGCCGCGGAATGCCAGGAATCGAGCTCGGACATGTGGTTTGTCGCGGGATCGACGGACGTCGGGCGTACGAGCCTCGTCATGCTCAACAACCCGACAGGTGTCGATGCGACGGTCGACATCGAGGTCGCCGGTGAGAACGGTGCCGTCGACAGTCAGACGGGGCTCGACGTCCTTGTCGAGGCCGGCACGCAGAAGGCCGTCTCGCTCGCCGGGATCGCGCCAAACACCGTCACGCCCGTCGTTCACGTCACGAGCACGGGAACTGACATTCAGGCGTGGGTGCAGCAGTCGTCGATCCGGGGACTGGTGCCGGCAGGCGTCGAGGTGGCTGGCCGAAGCGCCGCGCCGTCTGAGAACGTCACGATCCCCGGTGTTCAGGTTTACAAGGGTCAGCCCGAGATCGACACCCAAGAATACGACGACAGACGGCCGTCGCTGCGCCTCTACGCGCCCGGAGACACCGCCACACACGTGACTGCGACAGTGAGAGACGAGGCGGGCGATGAGGTCTCGACGATCGTCGTCGACGTTGCCGCCGGAGCGGTCGGAGAATATCCGCTGGCCGACGTGAAGCCCGGCCGCTACAGCATCCAGATTGAGGCCTCTGGCCCCGTCGTCGCCGCTGCTCGCACGAGCGTCGCCGCTGACAAGAGCGGTGACTTCGCTTGGTTCGCCGCCGCCGACACACTCGACGCGCCATTCGTCGTCGACGCGGCATCCGGCCCCGGCCGCACGCTTGTCGTGCACAATCCCGGTACGGACGCCGCGACGGTGACCATCGGAGACGACGAGGTGACGATCGACCCGGGCGCCTCCAAGACGCACCAGCTGAAGGGACCCGTGACTGTCACTCCCGATGCGCCCGTGACGGCGGCTGTGAACTATACGGGCTCGAGCGCGGTGTCGGCATACGTTGTGACCGCTCCGAAGCCTGCCTCCGAGCCGATTGACGTCACTGTTCGCTGAGTCAGTACTTCGCTGAGTCAGTACTTCGCTGAGTCAGTACGGCGAGTGTCCGCCGAGGTCGAGGTCCCAGGGATCCATGCCGAGATACTCGGCGGCGGCCTGGAACGTGCAACTCTCTGCCGCCATGCGCCGGTGGAGGTCGTCGTTGATGTGCAGCGAGGTTAACCGTTGCACGGGAACGCGATAGATCACGATCGTGCGTGCGGACCGGTCAATGCTCCAGCGGTCGATACCGTCGCCGTGCTGCATGTCCACCGGCATTGACGCCAGCAGGAACGAGACATCCCCGAGCTCGTGCGGGTACGCTCCGCGCAGGTAGTCGGCGGCGGCGGCGACGGAGACTGAGAATAGATCCGCGCGGGCAGACAGGGGTCGCAGCGGCGGGCGCAGAACCGAACTGCGCCCCGCGCGGCCGTGGCGATCATGACGATCGGCGCGGCGGACGAACATCTCGCGTCGTCCTCTCCCCGAGATGCGTCTGCCCATGGCTCCATCGTAGGCCACGACGTGCCTCGCACGGGGTGTCGAGCGGGCGAGAGAAGTCGCCGTAAACTGGTCACGATGGATGAGAGAATCTGTACCCGCGTCGGGTGCAGCCGCGAGGCTGTGTCAACGCTCACATACGACTACGCAGACCAGATGGCCGTGCTCGGCCCCCTGGGGCTGTCCCGCGAGCCGCACAGCTATGACCTGTGCGCTCTGCACGCTGAGCGACTCTCGACGCCACAGGGATGGCAGATCATCAGACACGTGAGCCAGACGGAGGCATAGTGGATTCGAAGCACGGGCGTTCTGCCGCAGACCGGCTGACAGCGGCCGTCAAGTCCTATGACATCCGAGGGCTCGTCGACGTCGACCTGACGGATCAGATCGTTGAAGCGATCGGCGCGGCATTCGTTGACGAGCTCGGCGCAGCCGGCGCCGACGTCGTCGTCGGCCACGATATGCGCGACTCATCGCCGCGCTTCGCCGCGGCATTCGGAGCGGGCGTGCGAGCACGCGGAGGGAATGTCATCTCGATCGGGCTCTGCTCGACGGATGAAAGTTACTTCGCCTCAGGATCGATGGATGCTGCCGCCGCCATGTTCACGGCAAGCCACAACCCGTCGGCGTACAACGGCATCAAACTCTCGCGCCCCGGTGCGCAGTCGCTGTCGTTCGACACCGGTCTCGGAGCCATCAGGGACCGCGCGATCGCCTTCCTGACGGCGGGGATCCCCGCGGCTGAGGCAGGCGGTACCGAGAGAACCGTCGACGTTCTCGCCGACTACGCGCGTGCGCTGCGCGGATTCGTCCCTCTTGAGCAGATCAGGCCGCTGCGCATCGTCGTGGATGCGGGAAACGGTATGGGCGGCATGACGGTTCCCGCGGTGCTGGGAGACGCTGCGGGCCTCGAGAAGCTGCCCGTCGAGATCATCCCGATGTACTTCGAACTCGATGGCACGTTCCCGAACCACGAGGCGAATCCGCTGGATCCGGCCAATCTTGTTGATCTCACCCGGGCAGTCGTCGAGCACGGTGCGGATGCCGGTCTGGCATTCGACGGCGACGCTGACCGCTGCTTCGTCGTCGACGAGAACGGCAACCCGGTCAGCCCGTCAGCCGTCACCGCGATCGTTGCGGTGCGCGAGATCGCCCGTGAACGCGAGAACGGTGACGATTCTCAAATCCAGGTGCTGCACAACCTCATCACATCACGGTTCGTCCCCGAGGTGATTGCGGATCACGGCGCTGTGCCGGTGCGCACCCGCGTCGGGCACTCCCTCATCAAGGCAGAGATGCGGCAGACCGGGGCGATCTTCGGTGGCGAGCACTCGGCGCACTATTACTTCCGCGACTTCTGGAGCGCCGACAACGGAATGCTCGCTGCGATGCATGTTCTCGCCGAGCTCGGCTCCCAACCGCTCACGCTGTCTGAGTTCGCCGCCGAGTTCAGCCCCTACATGCAGTCGGGGGAGATCAACTCAAGCGTCGATGATGTGCCCCTCGCGCTCGCGCGCATCGTCGACGCATTCCAGACGCGTGCCGAATTCGACGAGATGGACGGCCTGACGGCGACCGGGATCACTCCGGCCGGTGAGCCGTTCTGGTGGTTCAATGTGCGCCCCTCGAACACAGAACCCCTGCTGCGCCTGAACGTCGAAGGGGAGGACGCCGTGACCATGGAGGCCGTCCGCGATGAGGTCCTCGCGCTGATCCGGGCCTAATGCGCGTGAAAGAATGGTGACATGACAACGCCTGCACCGTTCGACTACCAGATCGCCGACATCACGCTAGCCGAGGCCGGCCGCCACCAGCTCCGCCTCGCCGAGAACGAGATGCCGGGCCTCATGGCTCTGCGCGAAGAGTATGGAGAGACGCAGCCCCTCGCCGGCGCCCGTATCGCCGGGTCGCTGCATATGACCGTGCAGACAGCGGTGCTGATCGAGACGCTCGTGACGCTCGGCGCGCAGGTGCGCTGGGCGAGCTGCAACATCTACTCGACCCAGAACGAGGCAGCGGCGGCCGTCGTCGTGGGCCCGCAGGGCACCGTCGACGCGCCCGCCGGCGTCCCGGTCTTCGCGTGGAAGGGTGAGACGCTCGCCGAATACTGGTCGTGCACTGACCGCATCTTCGACTGGAGCAGCGAAGCGGAGGCCGCTGGCGCCGAGTGGATCGGCCCGAACCTCATTCTCGATGACGGCGGAGATGCGACGCTGCTCGTTCACACGGGACGTGACTTCGAGGCGGCGGGCACCGTGCCCGATGCCACGGCGGACGACAGTGCCGAATACGCGTGCATCCTCGACGTGCTGCGTCGTTCTCTCGCAGCATCCGGCGACCGCTGGACACGCATCGCCGCCGAGCTTGAAGGGGTGACGGAGGAGACCACGACAGGCGTGCACCGGCTGTACGAGCTGGCGCGCACGGGCGATCTGCTCTTCCCGGCAATCAACGTCAACGACTCGGTGACGAAGTCGAAGTTCGACAACCGCTACGGCATCCGGCATTCGCTGCCCGACGGCCTCAACCGCGCCACTGACGTGCTCATCGGGGGCAAGGTCGCGTTCGTCGTCGGCTACGGCGATGTCGGCAAGGGAGCCGCCGAGGCCCTGCGCGGCCAGGGCGCCCGTGTGATCGTCTCGGAAGTCGACCCCATCTGCGCGCTGCAGGCCGCGATGGACGGCTACCAGGTGGCGCGCCTCGAGTCCGTCATCGACCAGGTGGACATCGTCGTCACCTGCACGGGGAATGCCTCGGTCGTCCGCGCCGAGCACATGCTCGCTCTCAAGCACCTCGCGATTGTTGCGAACGTCGGACACTTCGACAACGAGATCGATATGGCCGGGCTCGCTGCGATCGACGGCGTCGAGAAGATCGAGATCAAGCCGCAGGTGCATGAGTGGCGCCTGCCGACCGGCCGGTCCATCCTCGTGCTCAGCGAGGGGCGGTTGATGAACCTCGGCAATGCGACGGGGCACCCCTCGTTCGTGATGAGCAACTCATTCGCGAATCAGGTTCTCGCGCAGATCGAGCTGCACACCCGCGGCGATGAGTACGCGACGGACGTGCATGTTCTTCCGAAGCGGCTTGACGAGAAGGTGGCTCGCCTTCACCTCGACGCGCTGGGCGTGGAGCTCACGACGCTCTCAGCAGAGCAGGCGTCGTACATCGGCGTCCCTGTGGACGGACCGTTCAAGCTCGACCACTACCGGTACTGACGAGTGATTTCGTCCTCAGGCGAGACCGGATGCTGTTGCGCGTCGCCGCGCGGGAACGCGTGCGGCTGCCCGGTGAGAAGCGGCTTCAGCGCGGCGAGGCGCTCCCGTTCGATCATCAGCGCTCGGTAGCTGCGGTCGCGCCTCAGCGCGGCAACGGCGTAGAGGAATGTCAGCGCATCGACGGGTGGGAGCGGAGACACGTGCTGCGCGGTCTCGGCGGCCAGCTCGGTGGCCAGGCGCATGCGTGACTCTGGCGTCATGCTGCCCGCCTGCCCGACGAAGTGGGCGACGCGGCGGGCCAGGCGATCAGGGAGGCGGCCGACATCAGCGATCTGCGCCCATCCGGACAACTGGGGCGGGAGTGGGTAGGTCGTTGACGTGAGACGGGGAACGCGCTCGTGCTGCGAGTAGGTACCCGCGAGCATATCGCCGATTCGTTTGGCGCGTGTGTTCAGAAGGCCGACGAGCGCTGCCCCTCCGCCCAGCGTCATATAGATCTCGAAGAAGCCGACGAGGGCGCGAATGAACGCGTGTCTGAACCCGATGGCGCCGCCGTCGTCACGAACGACTCGGGCGCCGACTGCGAGCTTCCCGAGTGAGCGGCCTCGGGTCAACAGTTCCACGGCCGTGGGGATGACGATCGTCGACACGACGATGATCGTGATCAGAAACGCCTGTATCGCCGCCTGATCCATTCCGGTCTGCGCCGCTGCCGCGACGAGGAGCAGCGCGAGGAGACCCGCGGCGATGACCGATACGAGTGCATCGATCAGCGCACCGGCCGCGCGCAGAAGGAAGCTCGTGGAGCGCACGTCAAGGGCGACGGCTTCGCCCGTGATGAACTCCTCGGTGTCGCGCGAGAAGGTGACGGCTTCGGTCATGGGTATCATCTAATCAGATGGACCTTGATGCCTACACCGCAGCTCACCGTGACGAATGGGAGCGGCTCGACGAGCTGGCCCGGACGCCTCGGCTGACGGGTGAGCAGTCTGACGAGCTGATCACCCGGTACCAGGCTGCAGCCAGCCAGCTCTCGGCGATCAAGACGACGGCGGGCTCGACCGTCGTCGGCGATCGACTCAGTGTTCTGCTCTCTCGGGTTCGCCAGCGATTCACGGCGGCGTCGGGGAACGTGCTGGCGCAGCTGCCGCGCTTCTTTGTGCTGCAGCTGCCTGCGGCGCTGTACCGACTGCGCTGGCTCACGCTCGCCGTGACGATCGCCACCGTGTTGATTGCGCTGGCCTTCGGCGTGTGGGCGTCCCAGGACCCCCGCGTGCTCGCGAACCTGGGCAGCGACTCCGAGCTCTCGAACCTCGCACACGATCAATTCGTGTCGTACTACTCCGAGAATCCAGCCGCGTCGTTCGCCGGGCGCGTGTGGACGAACAACGCCTGGATCGCCGCCCAGTGCATTGCATTTGGAATCACCGGGGTCTGGGTTCCCTACGTCGTGCTGCAGAACGCGCAGAATCTGGGAATTACGGGTGCCGTGATGTTCGCCTACGACAAGGGCGACGTGTTCTTCCTCTTCATCGCCCCGCACGGACAGCTCGAGATGACCTGCATCTTCGTCGCTGCCGCCGCAGGCCTGCGCATCTTCTGGTCTTGGGTGGCTCCAGGTCGGCGCACGAGACTCGACTCCATTGCCCACGAGGGCCGCAGCCTCATCACCGTCGTGGTTGGGCTGATCATCGCGCTCTTCATCTCCGGCATCATCGAGGGATTCGTCACACCGTGGCCGCTGCAGGAACAGCTCGCACCAGCTCTCGGGTGGACGATCAAGATCGGCATCGGGTCAGTCGCCCTTGCCGCGTTCCTCGCCTACATGCTCGTCGTGGGCCGCCGAGCCGCGCGCCGGGGAGAGACCGGAGACCTCGACGCCTTCGAATCGGGAGCGACGGAACTCACAGCCGCGTGACGCGCTGTGTCGCACAGCATCCGGTTCTTTTGACTCAGTCAAAACAAATGATACAGTGAAGTTATGCAGACAACCACCGACGCCGAGTTCAGCACAGCGCTGCGCGACGCGGGGCTGAAGGCCACTGCCCCGAGGCGGAGCGTGCTGCGTGTGCTGGAAACCCACCAGCACGCCGATGCTGCGGCGATCTTCGAAGCCGTACGTCCTGACCTGCCCGACACCTCGCTGCAGGCTGTCTACGGTGTGCTCGCGGCTCTGACCGATGTGGGCCTCGTGAGGCGCATCGAGCCCGCCGGATCGCCCGCGCTGTACGAGCGGCGCATCGGCGACAACCACCATCACGTGGTGTGCACCCAGTGTGGTGCCGTGCACGACGTCGACTGTGTCATCGGCGAGGCCCCGTGCCTCACACCCTCGAACACGGCGGGCTTCAGCATTGAAACCGCCGACGTCACCTTCTGGGGTGTGTGCCCCGACTGCCAAGCGGCCAGCGCCTAGCTTTCACCCGTGGATCGCGATCACCGATCGCGTCATCACCCATGCCCGAAATCAAGGAGAAGTATGTCTGAAACACCTACGACGACAACGACAACCGGAGCGCCCGTGGCCGCCGACGGCTATTCGCAGACCGTCGGCAGTGAGGGCTCGATCGCCCTCACCGACCACTACCTCGTCGAGAAGCTCGCGCAGTTCAACCGCGAGCGCGTTCCGGAGCGCGTCGTCCACGCGAAGGGCGGCGGCGCGTTCGGCACGTTCGAGACGACGGAGGACATGAGTCCGTACACGCGTGCCGCGCTCTTCCAGAGGGGCACGTCGACAGACATGCTCGCGCGCTTCTCCACCGTCGCCGGGGAACAGGGCTCACCCGACACCTGGCGCGATCCGCGCGGCTTCGCCCTCAAGTTCTACACGTCAGAGGGCAACTACGACCTCGTCGGAAACAACACCCCGGTGTTCTTCATCCGCGACGGCATCAAGTTTCCCGACTTCATTCACTCGCAGAAGCGTCTGCCCGGCATCAACACGCGTGACAACGACATGCAGTGGGACTTCTGGACGAACTCGCCCGAGTCGGCGCACCAGGTGACCTGGGTGCTCGGTGACCGCGGCCTTCCAGCATCCTGGCGCACGATGGACGGCTTCGGCTCGCACACCTACCAGTGGATCAACGCCGAGGGCGAGCGCTTCTGGGTGAAGTACCACTTCAAGACCGACCAGGGCATCAAAAACCTCACGAACGAGGAGGGCGAGCAGCTAGCCGGGCAGGACGCCGACTACCACCAGCGCGACCTCTACGAGGCGATCGAGCGCGGAGACTTCCCGTCGTGGACGCTGCACGTGCAGATCATGCCGTACGAAGATGCCAAGACGTACCGGTTCAACCCGTTCGACGTCACCAAGGTGTGGCCGCAGGCGGACTACCCGCTGATCAAGGTCGGCACGATGACGCTTAACCGCAACGCCGAGAACTACTTTGCGCAGATCGAGCAGGCCGCCTTCGCGCCCTCGAACTTCGTGCCGGGCATCGCGGCAAGCCCCGATCGGATGCTGCAGGCGCGCATCTTCAGCTACGCAGACGCTCATCGCTACCGCGTCGGCACCAACCACGCGCAGCTGCCCGTGAATGCGCCCCGGGTCGAGGTGAATTCGTACGCGAAGGACGGTCAGAGCCGCTTCTCGTTCCCGCCGGCCGACCGTCCCGTGTACGCGCCGAACTCGTTCGGCGGACCGCACGGCGACCCGGCGGCGGCAGGCGACGATGCCGGATTCGCCAGCGACGGTGAGCTCGTGCGCACCGCTCAGGCCCTGCGCAGCGACGACTCCGACTTCGGCCAGGCCGGAACGCTCTACCGCGACGTCATGGACGACGCGGCCAAGGCCCGGTTCCTCGACACCATCACCGGGCACGTCGGAGCCGTGCGCAACGACGACATTCGTGCCCGCGCGATTCAGTACTGGACGAACGTCGATGCCGATCTCGGCGCCGCACTTGCCGAGCGTCTGGCCGCGGGAGCGGCGGGAGCCGCTGTCGCGAACGGCGCAGACACCGAGTCGGCAGCCTGACGTCACTGAGCAGCCGCACAAACGCCCGGGGGCTTCGGCCCTCGGGCGTTTGCATGGCGGGGCTCTCTGGTCATAGTTCGAAGACGTGCGTCGCCCCGCCGGGTGAGGCTACAGTCTGCCCGCAGCCTTCAGCGCGATGTAGTGGTCGCTGAGCGCCGGCGGCAGATCAGCGGGAGCGCCCGTCACGACGTCCGCCCCCTGGTGGCGGATGGCGGCCGAGACGCGGGTGATGTCGAGTAGGGAACGCTCGGCCGACGCAGCCCGGTAGACGTCGTCACGGCGATCCCGCTGCGACACTGCAGCGACGACGTCCGGGTCCGTAACGCTGGCCACGACGACCAGGTGCTTCTGCGTCAGCTGGGGGAGCACCGAGAGCAGACCCTGAGAAGCACCGGGCGCATCGATCGAGGTGAGCAGCACTACCAGCGCGCGATGCGCCGTGATATCGCGTACCTGGCCCGGGACAGCATCCCAGTCCATCTCGATGAGTTCGGGATCAACCGCGGCGAGGGTGTCGACCATGCGCGACAGCAGCGTGGGGCCGTTGGCGCCCTGCACACGGCCCCGGACACGGCGGTCGAACGCGACAACGTCGACGCGGTCGCCAGCGCGCGTGGCGAGGGCGGCGAGAAGCAGCGATGCTTCGAACGACGTATCAATGCGTGGCTCGTTATCGATGCGCGCAGCTGACGTCCGGCCGGTGTCGATGACGATCACGACGCGGCGATCGCGTTCGGGGCGCCACGTGCGCACGACGAGATCTTGGCGCCGCGCCGTTGCACGCCAGTCGATGGAGCGCACATCGTCTCCGCGGACGTACTCGCGGAGCGAATCGAACTCTGTGCCCTGACCACGCACCATGACGGCACTGGATCCGTCGAGTTCGCGCAGCCGCGCCAGCCTGCTGGGAAGATGCTTGCGTGCGTTGAACGGCGGGAGCACACGCAGGCGCCCCGGCGCAGACAGAGCGGCCTGACGTGCCCCGAGACGCAGCGGACCAAACGCGCGAACAATCACCTGCGCGCTCATGCGGTCACCGCGGCGGAACGGTTGGAGCTGCTGTGACACAGCCCGACGCTCGGCGGGTGGGATGACGAGGCGCTGCCGGGGCAGCGACGCGCGGGCTGACGGCTGCCAGGCATCGCGAACGAGAGCGCGCACGGTGCGGCGACCCCGGTTCGTGATGAGCAGCGTGCTTGTCACGCTTTCGCCGAGGCGCACACGGTCGGGGAGCGAACGCTCGACGCTGAGCCGACGCGGCGAGCCCGCGAGTACGACGTCGAATACGAGCAGCACGAGGCAGAGCGCGAGCCACGCGGCCAGGACAGGCCACGCGGAGCCCGTCGCCTGCCCGACGGCGACAACGGGGACGACGCCGAGCGCGACAAGTGCGACGAACCAGCCGGTGACAGCCATGGTTAGAACGGCACCTGCACCTGCTGCATGACGGAGGTGAGAATCGCGTCGACGGATACGCCCTCAAGCTCCGCCTCGGGGCGCAGCTGCACGCGATGACGCCAGACGGGGACGAGCATCGCCTGCACATGGTCGGGGGTGATGGACGAATATCCGGTGAGCCACGTCCAGGCTTTCGTCGCGGCGAGAAGCGCCGTTGTGCCGCGAGGGCTCACACCGATGCGCACCGACGGGCTCTGGCGCGTTGCGCGTGCGAGATCGACGAGGTACGCCAGGACAGCGTCGGTGACGCCGATGTTCGCGACAGCATCCTGAGCCGCCGTGATGTCACGCGCGGTCACCACGGGAGTCACGCCCGCCGAGGCGAGGTCGCGCGGATCGAATCCCTCGGCATGGCGACGCAGCACCTCTACCTCGGTCTCGCGCTCGGGCACGTCGAGGACCAGTTTGACGAGGAAACGGTCGAGCTGCGCCTCGGGCAGCGTGTACGTGCCCTCGTACTCGATGGGGTTCATTGTGGCCGCCACCATGAACGGTGACGGGAGCGGCCGCGTGACGCCGTCTGCGGAGACCTGACGCTCTTCCATCGCCTCGAGCAGCGACGACTGTGTCTTCGGCGGCGTGCGGTTGATCTCGTCGGCAAGCATGATGTTCGTGAAGACCGGGCCCTCGCGGAACTCGAACTCGCCGGCTTTCGTGTCGTACACAAGTGATCCGGTCACGTCCCCGGGCATGAGATCGGGTGTGAACTGCACGCGCTTCGAATCGAGGGACAGCGATCTGCTGAGCGACCGCACGAGCAGTGTCTTCGCCACGCCGGGGACCCCCTCGAGAAGCGCATGCCCGCGGGCGAGCAGTGACACCACGAGACCGGTGACCGCCGCGTCCTGACCCACGACCGCCTTGCCGACCTCGGTGCGGACGCCGGCGAAGCGCTCACGGAGCTCATCGTGGTCTGCCGTGGCCGTCTCGTCTGCGTGAGCGTTCTGCTGATCATCATTCGGAGTGGTCATCGTCACATTCTTCCTGTCTCGTCGAGTGTCGCGCGAACACGCTTTTCGATGTCGCTCACCGCGCTCGAAATCGCCATGAGCTGTTGATCCGAGGCCGGCTGCTCCTCGACCAGTGCGGCACGCACGTCGTGAACGTCGTGCCCGAGAACGGATGCCGCGGCGTCGGCCACCTGCAACGCGGTGGCTCCGGCTGGCAGTCCGAGCAGCCGGGCAATGCGCGAGATCGCGCCGATCCGGAGAGCATCGATCGCGTGCTCCCGCGCGTTGCCCCGTTCGTAGAGCCGCGCGCGACCCTCGACGGTCTCTCGCGCCGGCACGTGTACAGGCATCTTCTCGACGACGACCGGCCCCAGCCGACGACCGCGCCAGAACATCGCGGCGAGAGCCGTGACGGCCAGCAGTGTCGTGAACGGAACAACCCACGGGGGAGTGAGTTCCCCGAGCGTCGGCGGTTGATGCGCCTGGACGTCAGCGATCGTCGGCAGATACCAGACAAGCTCGTCGTTCTGACCGAGCAGAGAGAGGGCGAGAGCCGCATTGCCGCCGTGCAGGATCTTCTCGTTGCTGAGAGCGCCCGGATTGCCGAGCACGGTCAGCGTGCCGTCGTCCTGGGGAAGCGAGATGAGGCCGAAGCGGCCGTCAGAGACGGGGAAGCAGCCCGTGGCATTCGGAGCATCGGTGATGCGGTACGTGTAGAGAACCTCGGCCGTCTCTGCCCGCTCTGCCGCGGCGATATCGCAGCGGGCGCTGACGGGATCGGCGTCGGTCGCTTCGGTACCGCCAGCGAGGACCCCCGGAGCGAGCGCGCGCAGCGTCTGGAAATCGGGAGTCAGCACGACGACGTCGGATGCCTGAGCCGCGAGGTCAGCGAGATTCGATGTCTCGAGGAACCCCTCGGCGTCGTAGACGAACAGCGTGACGTCGCCGTTGAGCGAATCGGCAGCATCCGTTGCGCTGTCTGCAGCTGTGACGGACACACCGTGGTCTTCGAGCACGGTGACGACCCCCTTCGCTCCTGTGGGCGTTGCGCTGTCCGCCTGCAGCGGACGACTCTGTGCCTGGTTGCCTCCGGACAGCGCGATCGCGATGAGGGCGACGATCAGCGCTCCAACGGTGCAGACGATCCAGAAGAGGCTGCGACGTAGACGGGTTCTGACGTTCGGGGTGAGGGTCTCGGTGACGGTCACGGTGCGATGACCTCCGCGTCATGGCGTTCTGGCGCGGCGCGCGAGATGCTGTCGTCAAGCTCAGCGATCGCGGCGTACTGTCGGCTCGTCGTGTGCCCGTCGAGGTAGCGGACGGAGTCGAAATCGGATGCTGCGGCGCGCAGCCCATCGGCGTATGCGGGAAAAGCGGCGGACGCGGCTCGTGCGCATCCACTTGCCGTCGTTCCGGGAAGCACCGTGATGATCGTGCGCTCGTCGAGGCCACGAGCCAGCGCGCGGAACGACTCGAGCACCGCCGTGTCCCAGTCCTCGGCTCGCGCCGCGACACGAGCGGCGTCACGAAGCTCTCGAGCAGTGCGTGTGTCGCTCTCGCCGAACAGCGGTGCGTTGCGCTCTCCGGTGCGATTGCGCCGCGGCACCCCCCAGATCAGAATGGCAGCGACGATTGCCGCAATCACGAGCACGACGATGATCACGGGAACCCAGGCGGCAAACGTGCCGTCGCTCGGGATGACGAGCGACATGAACCAGTCTCTGATGGCCGACGCGATGCGATCGATCAGCGTAGGCTGTGCAGCCGTGTATTCCGGCTTCGAGAGTTCACGCACAAGCCAGTCGTAGGCTTCGTCCCTGTCTGGTGTGAGGGGTGGGACGTCGCCGATCGGCAGGATGCCGTTCACGGGCGCTCCGAGGGAGCGAACGGATCAGGCACAGACGCGTCACCGACCTGGCGGGCCTCCACGAACCTGATGAGCTCAATGTCGAGTCCCTCGCGACGCATCCGCAGATCGACATAGATGAGGGCGATGGCGCCCGATTGCACAACAGACATGATGGCGCTCAAGACGACCGTGATGAGAACGAGAACCACCTCGGCGATCAGCAGGAAGATGAGCGTTGCGGTCACATCGGACCCGGTGGGATCGAGAAGACCGGGAACGATGCCGAAGACGAATGACAGCGGCGTTGTGATGATCTGCGCAGCGATATTCAGAATCATCGAAATGAGGAAGATGACGCCGAAGGTCTTCCAGAAGCTCCCCGTCGTGAGGTGCCACGAGCGAGATATCGCCTGCGCGAGCTTTGCGCGCTCCATCACGATCACGCTTGGCACGATCGCGAGCTTGGTGAAGATCCAGATGGCGAGCGCGGCGAATCCTGCCGAGCCGAAGATGATCACAAGGACGCCGATGGCGATCCCCGCACCGCCTTGGACGATGAAGAGCGCTCCGAAGCCGCCGACGATGCCGAGCACGACAAGCACCGCTGCGAGCACGAGGAATGTCCAGCCCAGAAGTGTCCAGAACCGGGGCCAGGTCGCCTTCCATACCGCACGCAGGCTGAGCTTCTCGCCGATGACAGCCCGGGAGGTGTCGGTGACAACGATTCCCTGGAGGAAGGCGGAGCCGACGATCGAGACCAGCATGGGGACGGTCATCGACAGGAGGATCGCCAGCACGGCACCCGCGGCGATTTCGTCCTGGTCAGCGGCAGATGCTTGATCAATGCGCCCGAGCATGACGAACGTGACGATGCCCGTGATGATGACGGTGAGGACGACGGTGATGCCCTGCAGGATCAACGCACTGCCGACCGTCGCCTTCGGATTGTGGCGAAGCTCATTGAACGGTGCTGTGAGAAGACTGCCGAAGCTCAGCGGACGCAGTGGGATCAAACCGGGCTTGGGCGGAGGGGCCCAGCCCGACGGAGCGCCGAATGGTTGCTGGGGCTGACCGTAGTGCCCGGGCCCGGGCTGGCCGTATGGGGGCCCGTACGGCTGCTGGCCAAATGGCTGCCCGTACGGCTGTTGCCCGGCGTGCGGGGGCGCGTACTGGCCGTACCGCGGCTGATCCTGAGGAGGTGGGCCAGCGGGTGGCTGACCGCCATATGGCTGCCCGTACTGCCCAGGAGGCGCTGCTGGCTGGCCGTACAGTGGCTGTCCCGCTTGCGGCGGTTGCCCACCGTGAGGCGGCTGACCTGCCTGAGGCGGCTGGCCGCCCTGCGGGGGGAGTCCTCCCTGTGGCGGTTGCCCACCCTGTGGCGGTTGCCCGTCCCGAGGTGAAGCGGCAGGCTGCTGCTGCGCGTCGCCGTTATCGGCAGACGTCGAGTTGTCACCGGTCCGTCGGTCGTCGTGAGAACGCCCTGACGAGGGCTCGCCCGATGGAGAATGCCAGTGCCCGTTGTCACTCACTCGTCTGCACCCCTTCAGCCGCTTTGAGAAACCGTGCGGTTTCTACTCTGTCACACGCCGTACGGCCCCCGCGCGTTTCGGCACCATGCTCACGGCCGCACGTCAGATAGCCTGTACACACGCGCGTCGGGACGCCGCACGCGGACAGAGAAACGAGTACGAGACGAAATGAACCCACGAATTCTTGTTGTCGACGATGACACAGCACTCGCGGAGATGATCGGCATCGTGTTGCGAACCGAAGGGTTCGAGCCGGTTTTCTGCGCTGACGGTGCGGCAGCGCTCGCCGAGTTCAAACAGGAGAAACCCGACCTGGTGCTGCTCGATCTCATGCTTCCCGGAATCGACGGAATCGAAGTCTGCACGCAGATCCGCCAGGAATCAGGCATCCCAATCATCATGTTGACGGCGAAGTCGGACACAGCGGATGTGGTGCGCGGCCTCGAGTCTGGAGCTGACGATTACATCGTGAAGCCCTTCAACCCCAAAGAGCTCGTCGCGCGCATCCGGACCCGGCTTCGACCAGCATCCGAGACGACGCAGGAGACCCTGGAGATCGCCGACCTCAGCGTCGACGTCGCGGGTCATGAAGTGCGGCGCGGAGACAAGAAGATCAATCTGACGCCTCTCGAATTCGATCTACTGCTCACTCTCGCGTCGAAACCGCAGCAGGTGTTCACACGCGAGATGCTCCTTGAGCAGGTGTGGGGCTACCACTACAAGGCAGACACGCGACTCGTGAATGTGCACGTGCAGCGTCTGCGGGCGAAGATCGAGCACGACCCCGACAACCCACGCATCGTGACGACGGTGCGCGGAGTCGGCTATCGGGCGGGCGCCTCGGGCTCCTAGAACATGAGCTCACCGCTGTCGGTCGCAGAGCTCGGGCTCTCACAGGTGCGCACCTGGCCACGTCGCATACGGGCTCTGTGGCGACGCTCGCTGCGTTTCAGAACCGTGTCGATCACCGTGGCGCTGACGCTCGTCGCCGTGCTCGCCTCTGGGCTGTACATGTCGATCAGCGTGCGCAACGACCTGTTCTCGTCTCGGCTGAATCAGGTGCTCGATGACTCCAGCCGCACAATGAACTCGGTTCAGCGCCTGTTCGAGTCGGCCGATATCAGCGATCGCGTGGCCATCACGACGGTCATGAACACCGTCCGCAATCAGATGGCGGCCACGTCATCGAGCCAGCTCATCGCGGGGTACCGCGCACCCGGGCAGGAGTACAACCCGTACGCTCCACAGGGGTTCAGAAGTTCAGAGCTCGCCGGAGGGGTGCTGTCGACGGACCTGCGCCATACCGTGCAGGACAACCTGGGCGAGCAGTGGTGGCAGTCCGTGACACTCACGACGCAAGACGGCGATGTGCCCGGAGTCGTCGTCGGTCAGCTCGTTGACGTTCCGGGTGCCGGGCAATATGAGTTCTATATCGCCTTCGACCTGAGCGATTCAGAACAGACATTGCAATTTCTGCAGCAGACGATGCTGATCGTCGGGCTCGCCCTGCTGTTGCTCGTCGGTGCCGTCGCCTGGGTCGTCGTACGCCTCGTCGTGGAACCGATCACGATTGCTGCCGAAACGAGTCAGCGGTTGGCTGATGGCGATCTGGGCGTGCGGATCAGAGAGACCGGTGCCGACGAGCTGGCGACGCTCGCGCGATCGTTCAACGGCATGGCCGACACACTCCAGCAGCGCATTCGCGAACTCGCGGAGCTGTCGCTCGTGCAGCAGAGGTTCGTCTCTGACGTTTCGCACGAGCTGCGCACCCCGCTGACCACCATCCGCCTTGCCGATGACGTGATCTACGACCAGCGTCACACGTTTCCACCGGCTACGACGCGTACGGCTGAACTGCTGCACACCCAGGTTGAGCGTTTCGAGGTGCTCCTCGACGACCTGCTCGAGATCAGCCGCTATGACGCTGGTTCGGTTCAGCTTGAACTGGAACCGACGAACCTCGCCTCTCTCGCGCAGGACTGCATCGACGGTATGGAGGCGCTCGCCGCTGAGCGCGGCTCGGATATCCGGCTCGTCGCCCCCGGCGGTCACGGCGACGTCGAGATCGACCCTCGTCGCATCCGCCGGATTGTTCGCAACCTGATCGGCAACGCGATCGAGCATGGGGAAGGACGACCAATTGTCGTCACCGTCGACAGCAACGCGGACGCTGTCGCGCTCTCGGTCCGCGATTACGGACTCGGTATGAGTGAGAGCGACCAGGAGCATGTGTTCGATAGGTTCTGGCGCGCCGATCCGTCCCGACGACGCACGATCGGGGGCACGGGGCTCGGGCTCGCTATTTCGACAGAGGACGCGGCCCTTCACGGCGGTGTTCTCGATGTCTGGTCGCGCCCAGCCGAGGGCAGCAGCTTCCGTCTCACCCTGCCGCGCGTCGCCGGCGGGCCGCTGACGACGTATCCTCTCAGCCGTGTGCCCGCTGATGCCGATGGCACCACACCGGTACGGAAGGGAGAGGAGTCATGAAGCGTCTGCTCGCGGTCATCTCGCTCACGCTGATCCTCGCACTGCTCACCGGCTGCGCGGGGATCCCACGGAGCGGAAGCGTCCACGAAGGAAACGACGCGGGAGATGACGAGAACAGCGCTGACGACGTGACGCTGATCGCCGACGCGCCCGTGCCCGGAGCGTCGCAGGAGGACCTGCTCAAGGGCTTCATCGCCGCAGCATCCAGCCCTCTCAACAACTATGCCGTCGCGCGGGAGTTCCTCGCCCCCGCCATACGACTCGACTGGAATCCCGATGCCTCGGTGACACTGGATGATCCCGGCGAAAGAATCCTGAACCGGATCTCGGACTCCGAGATCAAGGTCAACGTCTCGCCGGTCGCCGTGCTGGACAGCTCCGGCGTCTACTCCGAGCGTGTGGCGGGTGGCGTCGTGAGCCAGAGTTACTCCTTCACCAAGGTGAGCGGAGAGTGGCGGATCGCCAAGGCACCGGACGGCATTCTGCTCGAGCAGTCCTTGTTCGAGACGGTTTTCGACCAGCATGCCCTGCAGTTCTATGCGCCCGACTGGTCAGCGCTCGTCCCGGATATGCGCTGGTTTCCCTCGGGCAGCTCGTCGGCGACACGCGTCGTGACAGAGCTGCTGAAGGGGCCAAGCGAATGGCTCGCGCCGGCGGTGACCACCGCGTTTCCCGACGGGACGCGCCTGGCCCGAAGCTCGGTCCCTGTCGCCGACGGCGAGGCGCAAGTGGATCTCAGCAGGGAGGCGCTCACGGCGGACCAGTCCGCGCGTAAACGGATGAAGGCGCAGCTTATTGCGAGTCTGGAGAACGTCGCGGGTGCAGGCATGGTCTCACTCATGTTCGACGGGCAGCCGATCGACGTGCCCACTCTCACCGTCCGTGAGCCGCGCGTCGACTCACGAGCCCTGATTATGACTGACGACGGATTCGGGTATTCCGCTGGCGACGGAATTGAGAGGATTCCTGGGCTCTCTGACGCCGTCGAGGGTCTCAAGGCGACGGGTGCCGAGATCAACAGTGAGAACACACACATCGCCGTGCGAGCACCGGGTGGTGTGTATTCCGTTCTCGCGGGTGACACTCCCGTTCTCGTCGACGGACGTGACAACCTCATCGCGCCCACGATTGACGACGAGGGATATATCTGGACGGTTCCCGCCTCGAAACCCGGTGCCGTGCGCGTGCACGACGCGTCGGGAGCTGCATTCGAGCTGCAGACGTCGTGGCCCGAGGCCTCGACGATCGCCTCTCTCGAGATGTCGCGAGACGGCACGCGAATCATCGCGCTCATCGAGTCGGGTGGTGATTCCCAGGTGCTGCTTGCCGGGGTGAAGCGAGGCTCGGACGGCGTTCCCACGACGATTGGAGAGACCGTGCGGTTCCCCATAGCCGGAGGTACGCCCGTCTCGGCTACCTGGGTCGACGACCATACCGTTGCCGTCCTCACAAGCGGCGACACCGACCAGGTGCAGCTGATCGAACTGGGCGGCCCCTCGACGAACATCGGACCCATCGACTCCGCCGTGCAGATCGTGGGGGGCAACAGCATTGAAGAGATCAAAGCGGTCTCAGCGGACGGGGATCTGCTCTCGCGCCGGGGATCCGGCTGGCAGGTCTCTCGCGAAGGGGTAACCTTCATCGCTACGCAGATCGGGTCGCCTGCCACCTGACCGGACGGCGAACCGGTAAGTGCGCTCGGGGCGCTCGGCGCTCGGCGGTGCCACGGGCCTGACGTCGTCCACAGCAGAGTGCGGCGTCTGTGTTCTCCACAGATGATGCTCGCTCCCACGCGGACACGACGATCGTGGGCGAGGATCGGTTGATGGCACGTCACCGCGGCAGAGCCTGGGGACCCGCATTGATGGACCACTGTGTGGGACTGATCCGCGACGCTGTCCGTGAGACGCTCGCGTTTCTCGCTCCGGTTGCGTGTGCCGGATGCGGCGAACCAGATGTGAGCGTCTGCGCGTCGTGTCGCACAGCGCTGCCCGGCAGCATCCTGACCCGAACCGTCTCGGGGGTAACGGTCTATAGTGCGGTGCCGTACGCGGGGACAGCCAAGCGAATGCTGCTCGCCCTGAAGCGCGACGGGCGGGTCGACGCTGCTCCCGTGCTCGGCGGGTGGCTTTCGGATGCTGTCGAAGCGGCGCTCGATGACGCGACGGGTGAGAGCATCGAACTGGCGGCGGTTCCTGCCTCGCGGGCGTCGCGACGGACGCGCGGCTTCGTACCCGTGCACCTGATCGTGCGCCGAGCCGGGTTCACTGCGCCGCGCGTGTTGTCGTGGGCTCGCCGACCGCGTGACCAGATCGGTCTGGGGCGTGTCGAGAGACGTGAGAACCTCACGGGGGCGGTGACGGCGCGCGGCGCGGCCCGACGACGGTTCATCATCGTCGACGATGTCGTCACCACAGGGGCGACGCTCGATGAGTGCATACGTGCTCTGCGACAGGCGGGAGCCGAAATCGTTGCGTGTGCAACCGTCGCATCGACGCCGAAGCACACAGCCACGCCGACAGAGAAACAGTGCGTGACAACCCCGGTCGCTGGGGCTACGGTGTATGAAAAGGCGTGAAAGGATCGCCCGGAAAACCAGGCGGCCGCACGCCGGATCCGGAGGTCGCCGTGGAAACCAACATCGTCGGAATTGGCCTGGGAATCACCGATCGATTCCGTGATTACGTGGAAGAGAAGTCGGAGAAGATCACCCACATCACGGACCGCATGATCGCATTCGAGGTCAAGGTCAGCCGCCACAATGACAAGAGCGGGAGGAACGGTGACGATCGCGTCGAGCTGACGCTAGTCGGGCCGGGCCCCTTGGTGCGAGCTGAAGCGACGGGCGGAGATAAGTACAGCGCGTTCGACATCGCGATCGACAAACTGCTCGAGCGAATACGCCGGGCGAAAGAGCGCAGACAAGCGCGGCGCGGAAAGAAGCGCACATCGCTGCACGCGGCGGCGACCAATGAGTTCGCAGCTGTCGGGATTCAGCCGGCCCCGGCCGAGGTCATCGATCGCGTGCGCGCCGGCGAATCCCCCGTTGACGATGTTGAGGACGAAGACGCGTATTCGCCTGTCGTGATCAGGCAGAAAACATTCCCCGCCGAATGGATGACCGTTGACGATGCGGTTGACCGGATGGAACTGGTCGGGCACGACTTCTTTCTCTTCATCGATGCCCGCACGGATCGCCCGAGCGTTGTCTACCGGCGCAAAGGATGGGACTACGGTGTGATTGAGCTGTCGGAGGAAGCTGAGGCCGAGGCGACGGGCTCCTGAGACACCGAACGACGGCCAGGCGTTTCGCGGACAGCGTGCGCCTGGCCGTCGTTCTTCAGCCTGCGTCAAGCGCCAAGTCGCTAACATGGGTACGATCGACCCCGGCCCGCATCGAACGAAGCGGGACCTGGCGCCACCGGCGCCGTGAACAAAGTGGAGTGCATTCGTGGCCTCAGTATTGGAAAAAGCCCTTCGCGTCGGCGAGGGACGCACCCTCAGGCGTCTGAAGAACTATGCGAAGGCCGTCAACGCGCTTGAGGATGATTTCGCGGAGCTCAGCGACGAAGAACTCAAGAACGAGACCACCGAACTGCGTGAACGCTACGAGGGTGGCGAGAAGCTGGACCATCTGCTTCCCGAAGCTTTCGCCGCGGTCAGGGAAGCATCAAAACGCACACTCGGAATGCGTCACTTCGATGTTCAGCTGATGGGTGGTGCGGCGCTGCACCTGGGCAATATCGCCGAGATGAAAACCGGTGAAGGAAAGACGCTCGTGGCAACGCTGCCGGCGTACCTCAACGCCATCACCGGTCGAGGCGTGCACATCATTACGGTGAACGACTACCTGGCGTCGTACCAGTCAGAGCTCATGGGTCGTGTCTTCCGCGCACTCGGGATGACAACGGGTGTCGTGGTTTCGGGACAGACCCCGGATATCCGGCGCAAACAGTATGAAGCCGATATCACGTACGGAACCAACAACGAGTTTGGTTTCGACTATCTGCGCGACAACATGGCCTGGCAGATGGACGGCATGGTGCAGCGCGATCACTACTTCGTGATCATCGACGAGGTTGACTCGATCCTCATTGACGAGGCTCGCACGCCGCTGATCATTTCGGGACCGTCATCAGGCGAGGCGAACCGATGGTTCACAGAGTTTGCGCGTATTTCTCAGAGCCTCGTCGCCGGTGAAGACTACGAAGTCGACGAGAAGAAGCGCACAGTCGGCGTGCTGGAGCCCGGGATCGAGAAAGTCGAGGACCACCTCGGCATCGACAACCTCTACGAGGCCGCGAACACGCCGCTGATCTCCTTCCTCAACAACGCAATCAAAGCGGCAGCGCTGTTCAAGAAAGACAAAGACTACGTCGTCATGAACGGCGAGGTCATGATCGTCGACGAGCACACCGGGCGTATCCTTGTCGGCCGTCGATACAACGAAGGTGTCCACCAGGCGATCGAGGCGAAGGAAGGGGTCTCGGTCAAGGCCGAGAACCAGACTCTTGCCACAGTGACGCTTCAGAATTACTTCCGCATGTACGACAAGCTCGCCGGCATGACGGGTACGGCTGAGACCGAGGCGGCCGAGTTCATGTCGACGTACAAACTCGGTGTCGTGGCGATCCCGACGAACAAGCCGATGCAGCGTGAGGATCGGTCTGACCTCGTCTACAAGACAGAAGAGGCGAAGTTCGCGCATGTCGTCGATGACATCGTGGAACGCAATGAAAAGGGTCAGCCCGTGCTCGTCGGAACGACGAGCGTCGAGAAGAGCGAGTATCTCTCGCGGCTCCTGGCGAAAAAGGGCATCAGGCACGAGGTCCTGAACGCGAAGAACCACGCGCGTGAGGCGACGATCGTTGCGCAGGCCGGGCGTCTGGGCGCGGTGACCGTGGCCACGAACATGGCCGGTCGTGGAACGGACATCATGCTCGGCGGTAACGCCGAATTCCTTGCCGTCCAGAAGATGGAAGAGCTCGGCCTCTCGACGACCGAGACGCCTGACGAGTATGAAGAGAAGTGGGACGACGTATACGAGGCCGTCAAGGAAGAGGTCCAGACCGAAGCCGACAAGGTGATTGAGGCCGGTGGCCTCTACGTTCTGGGCACCGAGCGACACGAATCGCGCCGCATCGACAACCAGCTGCGCGGGCGTTCCGGCCGTCAGGGTGACCCGGGGGAGAGCCGGTTCTACCTCTCGCTCCAGGACGACTTGATGCGACTGTTCAACTCGGGAGCGGCAGAGAGTCTCATGTCTCGCGGCGTGCCAGACGACGTCGCCATTGAGTCGAAGGTCGTCAGCAGAGCGATTCGCTCGGCCCAGTCGCAGGTGGAATCCCGCAACGCCGAGATCCGCAAGAACGTTCTGAAGTACGATGACGTTCTTAATCGCCAACGCGAGACGGTCTACAACGACCGGCGGCAGATTCTTGAGGGCGACGATCTTCAGGAGCGCGTCAGGGTCTTCCTGACCGATGTGATCACGGAAGTACTGGACGAGCACATCGGCGAGGGCAACGGTGATGATTGGGACTTCGATGCTCTCTGGGCGGAGCTCAAGACTCTGTATCCGATCGGCCTGACCATCGATGAGGTTGTGCAGGAGGCCGGGTCGAAGGGGCGTGTGAACCGGGCGTTCGTGCAACGGGAGATCCTCTCGGATGCAAAACTTGCCTACGAGCGTCGGGAAGAGACGCTGGGCGAGGATGCAATGCGCGAGCTCGAGCGCCGCGTCGTGCTGCAGGTGATCGATCGCCGCTGGCGTGACCACCTGTATGAGATGGATTACCTGAAAGACGGCATCGGACTGCGCGCGATGGCACAGCGTGACCCGCTCGTCGAATACCAGCGCGAGGGCTTCTCGCTGTTCCAACAGATGATGGGGCAGATTCGCGAAGAGTCGATCGGCTATCTGTTCAATCTGGACGTCGAAGTCACCCGTCCCGATGACGCCGAAGGTGAGGTAGGCCCCGTGATCGTGGCGAAAGGCCTCGCGCGTCCGGACGGCGAGACAGAGAAGCTCAGCTACACGGCGGCCAACGAAGAGGGTGACGTCGAAGTGCGCAACCAGCGCGGGCAGATCGAGAAAGGTGCGACGGGTAAGGCCCAGCGGGCTGCTCGCACACCGAGCGGCGCTTCCGCTCCACGGCAGTCGCCGCGGCCGGGGGCGGGACGCCCGGCCGCCGCGCAGCCGAAGAAACCTGTTCAGCGCGGGGCATTCGGCCAGAGCACTCTGAATGATGAGAAGCCCGCGCCGGTGAATCGCGCTCAACGAAGGGCGCAAAAGAAGAAATAGTCGGCCCTCAGAGAACGCCGATGGAGGTTGCCCGCCAGCGGTGGTCAATACCTTCGAGGCGGATGGCGACGGCACGCGCCCGTGTGCGGCCAACCTGCACCATGATCACGGCCTCGCATACGTCGTCGACGGGCATCTGGACGTGCACGGTCCCCACATGGACGATCGGGCGCACAGCGTTCTGATTCTTCAACGACCGGGCTCGCGCGCTGATCACTGCCTGCTTGACGAGCGCGCGGTACACGTCCTCGCTGATCCAGCGAGACAGCTGTTCCAGGTCGCGGGCACCTGCGATGACCTCGATGACGCTTCGCGTCAAGTTGATGAGCAGAGGCTCGGGGTCCGGGAGCTCGGATGCGCTTGTACGGAGAAACGTGAATTCGCTATCGGGATCGGCAATGCCGCATCGGGCGGGAAGAGCAGGGGGAGCGTGTGAATGCTCGTAACTGTGTGCGACATTGCTTTCCGTCATCTTTTCTCCGCCCGGACGATGGACGCGTCCCTGCCTGGGCCGCGTTGCCGTAGCGGGTTCATGATGAACCCACCAGCGTCCTGACCCTCGCTTGGGGGCCGGGACTCATGGTTAGCTACTCAACCAGGAAAGCGGCGATCTTGTAAAGCACTTCGCCGAAACTGTGGATAACTCGACGCCGGTGCGCAGGAAACCGTTAGTCTCGGGCACCATGAGATGGGACAGCCTGTTCGACGATCTTGAGGGGCAGCTGGACTCGGCATGGGGAGCCGATGACAGCGAGCGGCGCGCCGAGGACGAACGCCTGCGCATCAGCCGACTGAGCCTCAGGGAGAGGCTCATCACGCTCGGGCGCGAGAACATCGAGCGCCGTGACGATCCGACAAGCATCCGCGTGAGCCTGCGGTGCGGGCGTGAGATCGCGATCGTTCCGCGCACCTACGGGCGAGACTGGCTTGCTGCCGACCTCGTCAGGCAACACGGCGGCAACGGGGCATGCCTCATTGCGGTGGATGCCATCGCCAGCATCCAGCTTCGCCCGTCTGAAGCCGAGGAGAGCATCGCGGAGAGCCCCGTTTCTTCACACGATCCTCAAATCACGGATCGCATCGGGCTGCCCTTCGTTCTGCGGGATCTCTGCAGGCGTCGCAGTTACGTGAGCATCACCACGGCAACAGCCGTCGACGTGCTTGGCGGAACGATCGACCGTGTGGCACGCGATCATCTCGACATCGCCCGGCACCCACGGGGTACCGCTCGGCGTGCGCGCGAGGTGACACACGTGCAACTGGTAGCTCTGTCACAGCTCGATCTTGTTGAACTGTGACGGGGTCACCGGCGGGATGCTGGTGAGTCTCCGATGTCCTGAACGCTTGCGGCGTTTGCCTCCCGCCAGAGACTCATGCGGCGAGTCTCTTCGTATTTCTCCTGAATATAGTCCTCAAGAACACGTCGTTCAATGCGCCAACGACCGGGCGAGCCGACGCTGATTGCGGGAAGCTCCGCTGAGTCGATCAGCTCGTGGACCTCGTCGACCGAGATATTCAGGATCTCCGACGCATCGGCCACCGTGAGAAAGCGCCCGATCGATTCTGGTGAAATCTGGTCCATACCTATCGATTATGGTCACTCGAGCTGAGTGAATCGTGGCCTGTGGATAACTTTCTTGAATCATCGCCGAAATTGGCACCATTGTGTGCATGCCGAAGGAATCAATAACCTCACCGCGGACGGCACGCCGCCGGTTCTGGCTGGATCCGCGTTTCATCATTGGTGTCGTGCTGGTGCTGGTTTCGGTCACGGGCGTGTGGCTCGTTGTCGACGCGAATGACAGCACGGTTCCCGTCTATGCGGCGCCGTCGACGCTCCCGGCGGGTGTGCACATATCCGCCGATGAGCTGGCCGTGACGCGGGTCAGCCTCGGCGGCGTCGATGGCGAGTACGTGCGCGAGGGCGAGCTGCCCGCAGGCGATCTCGTCGTGACGCGCACTGTCGGAGACGGCGAGCTGATCCCCGCGTCCGCCGTGGCCGCTGCCTCTGAGAGCGCGGTGACGGCCGTTGTCGTCGAGATACCAGGTGAGCTTCCTGCATCAGTGGATATCGGCACGCGTGTGGACGTGTGGGCGGCTGCGCCCAATGACGACGACACGGGCTTCGGGCAGCCGACAGTGATCGTAGACAGCGCCGTGGTCGCGCACATCAGCGACAACGACGCCATGGTCGGGCAGGCGAGCACCAGCGTCGAAATTCTTGTTCCCAAGGGCGATGTTGCCACGGTGCTCAGCGCACTGGCCAACGGCCACGCCCTCTCGCTCGTGCCAGAATCGAGCGTCTCGTGACCCGCCTCGTGCTCGCCGTTGCACGCGCCACAGAAGAGCGTATTCTTGAGCCGCTTCTTGAACGGGGACACGACATTCTCGCCCGGTTGGGGCCCCTCGATGACATCGCTGAAATTGTGACAAGGACGCACCCTGAGGCGCTCTTGGCGGATGGCGACGTCATAACGGAGGATCTTCTGGTCCACTGCGACGATGAAGGATGCCGCGTCGTCGCCGTGTGCGCAGACGAGACGCAGCGCCGCCATGCGGCGCACATCGGCCTTCGCGACATGGTTGACGAGTACGCCGGCGTCGCGCAGATCGAGAAGGTCCTCTCCGGCCCGGAGCTCGGCACGGACCCCGACGAAGCGAGCACCGGTCGCGTCACAGCTGTGTGGGGCCCTGCAGGGGCCCCGGGGCGCACCACTGTTGCGACAAGTCTTAGCGTCGAGCTTGCGGCGCTGGGTGCCCGCGTGTGTCTCATCGACGCGGATATCTGGGGCGCCTCGGTCGCGCAGATGCTCGGCATGCTCGATGAGTCGCCCGGTTTCGCAGCCGCGTGTCGACTCGCAGGGCAGGATGCGCTCACTTATGACGAGGTCGAGCGCATCAGCGAGAGTTATCCGGTGCCGCGAGGATCTCTCTCGGTGCTCACTGGCCTGACCCGTTCGGCACGGTGGCCGGAACTCACGACGTCGCGGGTGACCGATACCATCGCTCTCTGTCGCCGTTGGGCCGACCACGTGATTGTCGACACCGGATTCAGCCTGGAAAGCGACGAGGAGATCTCAAGCGACGTGTTCTCGCCCCGACGCAACGCAGCGACGTTGGCGGCACTGCGTGCCTCGGATCGGATCCTGGCTGTTGGTCGAGCCGACCCCATCGGGGTCACCCGATACCTCCGTGTGCACCCCGAACTGCTCGAGGTCGTCGGCGGCATCCCGGTGCATACAGTCATGAACCGAGTACGTTCCGGTCCCATTGGTGTCGCCGCGCCGAGTCAGATCACGTCCACGCTCCAACGGTTCGGCGGCATCGACAAGCCGACGCTCATCGCGCACGATGAACGAGCGGCCGATGCCGCACTTCTCGAAGGCCGCACGATCCGCGAAGTCTCTCCGCGGTCGCCCGTCGCTGCGGCAATTCGCGGGCTCGCTCGCGGGATGGTTCCCGAGGCCGCGTTGCCGGCAACGCGAAGGGAGCGTCGGGCTCAGGCGGCCGTGAAAGAGAACACGCGCGCGTGGCGGCTGTCGGGGAGAGCTCGCACATCACCATAAACTGGTGCAATGTCGACGCTCAGTGAACTGATTCTCGCTCAGGGCCGCTCGGATGAAGCGGACGTGGAGTGGCTGCACATGCTTGTGGATGATGCGCAGCTTCTGGCCGATCTGGCTTTCGCTGACATCGTGTTGTGGGTTCCCACGGCCGACGACAGCTTCATCGCCGTCTCTCACTACAGGCCGTCGAGTGCGGCGACCCTGTTCTACCGCGACTTTGTGGGTCAGAGGGTCAAGCAGCAGTGGAGGGCACAGGTGACCGAGGCCTTCTCGACGGGGAAGATCATCGATTCCTCGGCACCGGACTGGTACGAGGAGACCCCCACCCGAGTGGTGGCCGTTCCGGTCATCCGGCGGCTCACCTCCGACAGCTCTGACACGACTCCGGGGCCGATTGCTGTGCTCACCAGGCACACGAACCTCAGTGAGACGCGGTCCCCGAGCCGTCAGGAGCTGACATTCAACCAATGTGCCGCCGATCTGTTCGGAATGATTGCGTGTGGTGACTTTCCTGACCTCTCGGCCCCGACGGGGCCGCGGCGAGGTGCGCCACGAGCCTCAGACGGCCTCCTCCGCATCGACATGGAGGGAACGACCACCTTCGCGAGCCCAAATGCGCTGTCCGCGTTCAACCGCATGGGCTTCGAAGATGAGCTCGAGGGTGAATCGCTCGCCGACGTGACGACGGAGATCCTCGGCGACCAGCAGGAGATCGACGAGTCACTGCCCCTCGTCGTGACCGGACGTGCTCCCTGGCGCACCGACGTAGAGTCGAAGGGCGTCACGATCGCCCTACGGTCCATCCCGTTGCGAGTGGAGAGCGAACGCGTCGGGGCGATCATCCTCTGCCGAGACGTCACCGAGCTTCGGCATCGTGAACGTGAGCTCCTCACGAAGGACGCAACGATCCGCGAGATTCATCACCGTGTGAAGAACAACCTTCAGACTGTGGCATCGCTCCTGCGCATCCAAGCCCGTCGAGCGCACTCCGATGACGCAAGCAACGCCCTCACCCAGGCGATGCGTCGCGTGACCGCGATCGCTGTCGTGCACGACACGCTGTCGGAAGGTCTCTCGCAGGACGTCGACTTCGACGACGTCTTCGAGCGTGTGCTCATGCTGATTGCCGAGGTGGCATCAACACACAACACGACGGTCCGGCCGACAAAGACCGGTGACTTCGGCGTTCTTCCCAGCGAATATGCGACCCCGCTCGCGTTGGCCCTCACCGAGCTCGTCACCAACGCCGTCGAGCACGGCCTCGCGGGTCGCTCGGGCGAGGTGGAGATCCACGCGGAGCGCTCAGACGAGGCGCTCTCTGTCACGGTGCGCGATAACGGGATCGGATTGCCCGAGGGGCGAGTCGGCCAGGGTCTGGGAACCCAGATCGTTCGCACCCTGATTCAGGGTGAGCTCGGCGGAACGATCGACTGGCACACGGTCGTCGGCGAGGGCACAGAGGTCACGATCGAGGTTCCGCTGCGGTTCATCGAGAGCGAGACCTCCGCTTAACGCGAAAACGGGGCCGGATGCTGAGCATCCGGCCCCGTTCCTCGGGAGGCGCTAGGAGGCACGGCGGGCGCGGGCGGCCCGACGCTTGAGCGCACGGCGCTCGTCTTCGCTGAGGCCGCCCCAGACGCCGGAGTCCTGGCTGGTCTCGAGAGCGTACTGCAGGCAGACTTCGGTGACGGTGCACGTGGCACACACGGCTTTCGCCTTCTCGATCTGGTCGACGGCCGGGCCCGTGTTGCCTACAGGGAAGAAAAGCTCCGGGTCAGCTGTGAGGCAGGCGGCCTTGTCGCGCCAGTCCATGGGTATGCTCCTTATATCGTGCGAGAATTGGTCAATAGTGACCAGAGGGAAAGCCGAGTTGAGGGGGAGGCCCGCCGATTGGGGCCTGCTCACAACCCTGTGAACGAAAAACTCGGCCTGCACAATGGTCGCATATCCGCCAGAATCGATCAATAGTTTTGTATGGGATATTTCTGTGAGTAACCGTTTCGACACCGTGTCGTCACCGGAATCGGGTAAGAGAACGCGCGCTGTCCTGCTGACCGCGGCGTTGATCGGACTCGAGGCTGTCGCCCTGGTCGTTGTCGTCGGAACTCTTGTGATGGACCTGTTCACCCTGCGTCCCGACAGCTATCCGTCGGCAATTGCCCTCACGGTGCTCGCGGCTCTTGCCGCGATCTGGATGATCGCGGTGACCGTCGCCTTCTGGCGCGGCCAGCCGTGGTCACGTGCGGCGGCTGTGACCTGGCAGGTGCTTCAGGGGGCCGTGGCCATCGGGGTGTTTCAGGGGATTTTCGCGCAGCCAGCGATCGGGTGGGCGCTGCTTGCTCCGGCCGTTGCCGTCATCATCCTGCTGATGACGCGATCCGTCGTCGACCACTCGCGCCGGCCGGAGCAGACGAGCTCCTGAACTATTCGGAGATGCCGAGCTTGCGGCGCAGCATCCCCACGTGGCCCGTCGCCTTGACGTTGTACAGCGCGAGCGTCACGCGCCCTGAGCCGTCGATGACGATGGTGGAGCGCAGCGTTCCCGTCAGGACGCGCCCGTAGCTGTTCTTCTCGCCATAAGCCCCGTATGCCTTATGGACGGTGAGCTCGGGGTCAGACAGCAGCGGAAAGGTCAGTGCATCTCGCTCGGCGAACTGTGCGAGCTTCTCCGGGGTGTCTTTCGACACGCCAACGACTCGGTAGCCGGCGGACTGGAGCGCCGTGAGGCTGTCGCGAAAATCGCACGCCTGAGTCGTGCATCCCGGCGTCATGGCCGCGGGGTAGAAGTACACGATCACGTTCTCGCCAGAAAAGTCTGACAGCGAGACCGGCGTGCCGTGCTGGTCGGTGAGGGTGAAGGCGGGAGCCTCGTCACCGGCGGAGAGGCGAGGGTAATCGGTCATGCTCCCAGCCTATTCGCTTGCTCGGTCAGCCGGTAAACGTGGTGAGCAGCCGCTGCAGGGACTCGAGTCTCTGCGCCGCCGAGGCGCTGAGTGAGCCCGCGAGAGAAGCCTCGTTGAGGGCGCAGTCGGGGGCGTCGGGCAGGTGTGTGCAGCCGCGGGGGCAGTTGTCTGCGACCTGGCTCAGGTCAGGGAACGCGCCCAGGATGTTGTCGGTGTCGACGTGCCCGAGGCCGAAGGAGCGGACGCCGGGAGTGTCGATGATCCAGCCGGAGCCCTGGTCGTCGCGCAGCCGATACGAGACGGCAGAAGACGACGTGTGCCTGCCGCGGCCCGTGACTTCGTTGACGTGTCCCGTCGACCGCCGTGCCTCGGGGACGAGCGCATTGACCAGCGTTGATTTGCCGACGCCGGAGTGCCCGACGAACACCGTCGTATGGCCGACGAGCAGTGTACGGATTCGCTCGAGCGGCATGTCGTCTGTGCGGCTCGTGAGAACGGTGAGCGGAAGCTCGGCGAAGAGCGAAATGAAATCGTGCGGATCCGCGAGATCCGTCTTCGTCACGACGAGCAGGGGGGTGATTCCGGCATCGAACGCGGCGACGAGGTACCGGTCGACGAGTCGCGCGCGCGGCTCAGGGTCGGCGGCCGCGACGACGATGAGCATCTGATCGGCGTTCGCGACGATGATGCGCTCGACATCGTCGGTATCGTCGGCGCTGCGGCGCAGAAGAGTCGAACGGTCGCTGATGCGCACGATGCGCGCGAGAGTGCCCGGCTCGCCTGAGAGGTCGCCCACGACGTCGACACGGTCGCCGTTCACGATGGGCTGACGCCGCAGCTCCGAGGCCCTGCTGCACGTGACGTCGCGTTCGTTCACGCCATCCTCGTCGAGCAGCACCGTGTAGCGACCGCGGTCCACGGCGAGCACGGTTCCCGTGACAGCATCCTCGTGCTTGGGTCGCGTCTTCGTGCGCGGACGCGAGCCGCGGCGGCTTGGCCTGACGCGCACATCGGACTCATCGAACTCTGGTTCGTCCGTGTCGTCGTCGTTCCACCAGCTCATGCGCGTGCGGTATCCGTCGATCCCGAATTCGCTAGGGCCTCCCACAGCTCACTGAACTGCGGAAGCGTCTTGGCGGTCGTCGCAATGTCGACGACCTCGACGCCGGGTACGGCGAGCCCGATGAGGGCACCAGCCGTCGCCGTGCGGTGATCGTTGTACGTGCGCCAGATGCCCCCGTGCAGCGGCCGGGGGCGCACAGCGACGCCGTCGTCGTGCTCGGTGACGTCGCCGCCGAGTTCGCCGAGCCCCGTGGCCAGCGCGGCGAGCCTGTCAGTTTCGTGGTGGCGGATGTGACCGATGCCCCGGAACCTCGAGGGACCGTTGGCGAACGCAGCGAGGGCGACGAGCGCCGGCGCCAGTTCGCCGGCGTGGCTGAGATCCAGATCGACGCCGCGGATGCGCTCGCCCGCAGTCACCGTGAGATCGCCGTTTTCGTGTCTGGTCACCGTCGCCCCGAATTCCGGGAGCAGCGTCGCCAGCTCTGCGCCCACCTGCGTCGTCTCGGCAGGCCAGTGCGGAATCGTGACCGATCCGCCCGCGACGAGCGCCGCCGCCAGGAACGGGGCGGCGTTCGACAGGTCCGGCTCGATGGTGACGTCGCGTCCGGTGATCGGCCCCGGCTCCACTCGCCATACGGCTGTCTCGGGCGACGACGCGCTGACTCCGCGTTCGGCGAGAGCGTCGATCGTCATGTCGATGTGGGGAAGGCTGGGAAGCCTGTCGCCTGAATGGCGCAGCAGGATGCCGTCGTCGAAGCGGGCGGCTGAGAGCAGAAGAGCGGAGACGAACTGGCTCGACTTCGACGCATCGATCGTCGCGTCGCCACCGGCGAGAGATCCCGTCCCGTGCACGGTGAACGGCAGCGACCGTACCGTGGGGTCGATATCCGCCCCGATCTGCCGCAACGCGTCGAGCACGCCGTCCATTGGACGGCCTCGAGCGGCAGCATCCGCATCGAATGTCGTGGGACCGAGTGCCAGTGCCGCCACGGGCGGGACGAAGCGCATGACGGTTCCGGCAAGTCCGCAGTCGATCGTCGTCGAACCGACGAGCTCACCTGGCGTCACCGTGAAATCGGGGCCGTACGCGCCGTCGCCGTCCGTCTCGTCGATGCGGGCACCGAGAGCGCGAAGAGCGGCGACCATGTTGTTGCTGTCACGCGAATGCAGCGGGGCCCGCAGACGGCTGGGCTCGGAAGCCAGGGCTGAGAGCACGAGCTCCCGGTTCACCAGCGATTTCGAGCCGGGAAGCATGACGCGGGCGTCAAGGGAGCTGCGCGCCGTCGGGGCAGGCCAGAGCACGTCGCCGTCGTGCTGACGGCGATCGCCCGTGAGCTGATCGTCTGGACCGGAATATTTTGACTCGAACATCGTTATCTAATGTATCGGCGAAATCTGCGGAGGGACACATATGACGTACGCACCGGTTCTCGAACGTGCCATCGAGCACGACGTAGACTGGCCCGTGATGACTGTGCCCGAGAATCCCACGCCGTCGGCGGATGAGACCCATGCTCTCTTCGAGGAGCAGGCGTTGCCGTTCCTCGACCAGCTCTACGGAGCGGCCATGCGGATGACCAAGAACCCCGCCGATGCGCAGGATCTCGTTCAAGAGACCTTCGTCAAGGCATATGCGGCCTTCGGCCAGTTCACCCAGGGAACGAACCTGAAGGCCTGGCTGTACCGCATTCTGACGAATACGTATATCAACCAGTACCGCAAGAAGCAGCGTGAGCCGTACCAGAGCGCGATCGATGATCTTGAGGACTGGCAGCTCGGGGGAGCGGAGTCGACGACGGCTCGCTCACACAGGTCGGCCGAGAGCGAAGCGATCGACCACATGCCCGACAGCGCGGTGAAGGAAGCGCTTCAGGACATCCCTGAGGACTTCCGGCTCGCCGTGTACCTCGCCGATGTTGAGGGCTTCAGCTATCAGGACATCGCCGAGATCATGAAAACCCCCATCGGAACCGTCATGAGCCGGCTGCACCGTGGCCGCCGGATGCTGCGGGACCGTTTGACCGATTACGCGGTCGAGCGAGGTATCACCACCTCACCGACGAGGAGCGCGAAATGACTGACTGTGGTTGTGAGAAGGCCCGCCGGGATCTTGAAGAGTTCCTGAGGAACGAGATCTGTCATACGGATGCCGCGGATATCCGCGAGCATTTGGCCGAGTGTGACGACTGCACACGTGAAGCGCTGCTGGCCCGCACGCTCACCGAGGTTGTGCAGCGCGCCTGCAAGGAGACGGCGCCCGAAGAGTTGCGAGCGCAGGTCGTCGCACGGTTGCGCACCGCGACAGCTCACTGACGCAGCCGGCGAACACGCCCAGGCGGAACACGCCGTGCGGGCGGGCGCGCCCAGTCGTCAGTGCGCGCCAGCAGCGCCGTCATCCATGTGCCCGAGACGTGTCTCCTCAGCATCAAGGATCGCCTGAGCACGTTCCAGGACGCGCGAGCTGTACACACCGCGTGACCGGGCGTCGAGGAGCGCAGCGCGCTCGGCCTGCAGCACGTGGCGGCGTAGGGCTCGTCGTTGCTCCTGAGGGCCGGGTGCATCGCTGTTGAGCGTCTCGGACAGCGCCTCAGAGAGTCGCGCCGTGTCGACGCGCACCTGCGAGATGATCGTGTCCTCGTACGGGCTGCCGTTCGGTTGACGCAGCTCGGGGTTGTCGAGGAGAGCCCCGCCGATTGATCCGATCTCGTCGATGAGGACGGCCAACTCGGTGCGGTCAGCGGCCGCATTGGAACCTTTGATGCCGAGGATGCGGATGAGAAGCGGAAGCGTTCCGCCTTGGAGCACGAGTGTGACGAGTGCGACGGTGAACGCGATCAGCACAAGCTGCGGCTCGTACGGAGTGGTGTCCGGCAGCGACTGTGCCGCGGCGAGAGTGATGACGCCGCGCATGCCTGACCAGCTGAGAACGGCGGCACCACGCCAGCCGAGGCCCTCCGAGGCGAGGAAGTCCATGTCGGCCTGACGGCGTTGCAGCAGCCGTGTCGCGCGGTTCCAGCGCTTCGACGGCCCCACGTCGGCGGGCCGGGCCGCGGCAAGCCGTTCGAGCGCCTGATTGAGTCGTGCTCCCTGCTGCTGGGCGCGGCGCTGGTCGGCGCGGAGCGCCGCAAACAGTGGAACCACGAACAGCACGCGCACAACGAGCAGGATCGCCGTTGCGATGAGGCCGATCAGGATGCTGTTCATGACGCTGAAGCCGCCCTTCTCGACCTCGGCGACGATGATGTGAACTTCGTATCCCATGATCAGGAAGACGCCGTTTTCGAGGATCAACTGTGCCGTGCGCCAGTTGATGCGCTCGCTGATCCGGTCTTGCGCAGAGAAGTGCCGTGCACTCTGATGTCCCGTGATGAGACCCGCTGTGACGACGGCGACCACGCCGGACGCCCCCATCTGCTCGGACGGCACGAACGCGATGAAGGGCACGGCGAAGGAGATCGCTGTGGTCAGAACAGAATCGTTGAGCTTCGAGCGCACCCAGACGGAGACGATGCCGATGATCGCGCCGACAGCGATCGCGACGAACAGGGCAAAGAGGAAGTCGCCGACAACGCCGAAGAAAGTCACGGTGCCGCCCACAGCGGCAATCGCTGACCGCAGCATCACGAGTGCCGTTGCATCATTGACGAGCCCCTCGCCCTCCATGACCGTGACGAGCCGCGGAGGCAGACCGAGACGCTTTCCGATCGACGTCGCCGCGACAGCATCCGGCGGGCTGATCACGGCGCCAAGGGCGATCGCGGCCGGAAGCGAGAGATCAGGCAGAAGCAGGTAGAAGACGAAGCCCGTGACAAACGCCGACACGATGACGAGAAGCACCGACAGGCCGCTGATGGCCTTGAAATTGCGCCGGAAGTCGACGATCGGCACGTTGACCGCGGCCGAATAGAGAATTGGTGGGAGTGCGACGGTCAGAATGAGTTCGTGAGGCAGTTCGAACTCGGGCGCGCCCGGAATATAACTGGCGCCGACGCCGATCAAGACGAGGACGATCGGAGCGGCGACTCCAAGCTTCGGTGCGAAGAAGGAGACGACCACGATGACGAGCACGCCCACCGCGCTGAGGAGGGCAAGCTCTGATTCCATGGGCTTATTTTACGGGACGGCCCACGGCAGGAATGACACAGCGGTCGATGCCGGGGCATCGACCGCTGTGTCTCATACGCGTCAGATCGAGAGCGCGCGCTCGATGAGCTTGGTGTGCTCGGCCGCGTGGCGCTTCGCCGATCCGGTCGCTGGCGATGCCGCAGACGGGCGCGTGATTCCCGTGATCTTGTCGTTCGACAGGTGCTTGGCCAGCTCGAGGGAGATAAACGGCCAAGCGCCCTGATTCTCGGGCTCTTCCTGAACCCAGACGAGCTCGGCGCCGGGGTACTGCGAGAGAACCTCGCGCAGTTCACTTCCGGGAACCGGGTAGTACTGTTCGACACGCACGAGGGCGATCCGCGGGTCGGGGTTCTTCGTGAGTTCGCTGCGGAGATCCCAGTGGATCTTGCCCGCGTGAAGGATGACGCGCTTCACCTCGGTCTTCTCGGTCACGGTGTTGTCGTCGATGACCGGCTGGAACCGGCCGGTGGTGAACGCCTCGACGTCGCTTGTCGCCCCCTTCATGCGGAGCATGGCCTTCGGCGTGAAGACGATCAGGGGCCGGCGAGGACGCGCGTACGCCTGCCTGCGGAGCAGATGGAAGTACGACGCGGGCGTGGACGGCCGCGCGACGGTCATATTGTTCTCCGCACAGAGCTGCAGGAACCGCTCGATGCGGGCCGACGAATGGTCGGGCCCGGCGCCTTCGTAGCCGTGGGGCAGAAGGAGGACAACACTCGAGCGCTGCCCCCACTTCTGCTCGGCCGAGGCGACGAACTCGTCGATGATGGTCTGCGCGCCATTGGCGAAGTCGCCGAACTGGGCCTCCCAGAGGACGAGCGCATCGGGGCGCTCGACGGAATAGCCGTATTCGAAGCCCATCGCCGCGTACTCAGAGAGCAGCGAGTCGTAGATCCAGAATCGAGCCTGGCCTTCCGAGACGTTAGTCAGCGGCAGCCACTCCTGGCCGTTCTCGCGATCGTGCAGGACGGCATGGCGCTGTACAAAGGTGCCGCGCCGGGAGTCCTGCCCGCTCATGCGGACCGGGGTTCCCTCGAGCACAAGCGAACCGAAGGCAAGGAGCTCGCCGAACGCCCAGTCGATGCCGCCGTTGCGGCTCATGTCGACACGCTTGTCGAGAAGCTGCTGGAGCTTCTTGTGCACGGTGAAGCCGGATGGTTTGTTGGTGAACGCGTCGCCGATCTCGTGGATGACCTCGACATCGACGCCCGTGGTCTCTGGCTCGCCCGTGTAGCCGTCCTCATCGGTGTCAGGCAGGATCACCGGTGTCGAGCTCGTCTGTGCGGCGTGCGTCTCCATGAACGCCCGCTCGAGGCGGTCCTGGAAGTCGTTGTGCGCCGACTCGTACTCTTCCTGCGTGATGTCGCCGCGTCCGACGAGCGCCTCGGTGTACAGCTTGCGCACGGAGCGCTTCGCCTCGATGAGGTTGTACATGAGCGGCTGCGTCATCGAGGGGTCGTCGCCCTCGTTGTGACCGCGCCTGCGGTAGCAGACCAGGTCGATGACGACGTCCTTGCGGAACTCCTGCTGGAACTGGAATGCCAGCTGAGCGACGCGAGTGACGGCCTCGGGGTCGTCACCGTTCACGTGCCAGACGGGAGCCTGGATCGTCTTGGCGACATCAGTGGCGTAGACAGACGAACGGCCCTCGCCCGGTGTCGTCGTGAAGCCCACCTGGTTGTTGACAACCACGTGGATGGAGCCGCCGGTGCGGTACCCGCGCAGCTGCGACAGCTGCATGGTCTCGAGAACCACGCCCTGTCCGGCCATGGCTGCGTCACCGTGAATCAGGATCGGCAGCGTGCGGAACGTGGCGATCGGCTGACGATCGTGCTTGGCACGAACGATGCCCTCGAGCACGCCGTCGACGGCTTCAAGGTGCGATGGGTTCGCCGCGAGGTAGAGCGGCAGCTCGCTTCCGTCGAGCGCCCGGAATGTGCCTTCGGTGCCGAGGTGGTACTTGACGTCGCCTGAACCCTGGTTCTTGGAGTCCTGGTGCCCTTCGAACTCCTGGAAAATCTGGCCGTATGTCTTGCCTGCAATGTTCGTGAGCACGTTGAGCCGGCCACGGTGGGCCATGCCGATCGCCGCTCCGTCGAGACCGCGTTCGGTCGCCTCTTGAAGAATCGCATCCAGCAGCGCGATCGTCGACTCGCCGCCCTCAAGGCTGAAGCGCTTCTGCCCGACATACTTGGTCTGCAGGAACGTCTCAAATGCTTCCGCCTCGTTGAGCTTGCCGAGGATCCGCATCTGCTCATCGTGCGTGGGCTTGGCATAGGGCCGCTCGACCTTGCCCTGGATCCACGATCTCTGTGCCGGATCCTGAATGTGCATGTACTCGAGCCCGATGGTGCGGCAGTACGAGTCGCGCAGGACGCCGAGGATGTCCCGGAGCTTCATCTGGCGTTTGTCTGTGAACGTTCCCGTGACGAACTCGCGGTCCAGATCCCAGAAGGTCAAGCCGTGAGACGCGATGTCGAGATCGGGGTGGGCGCGTTGCACGTATTCGAGCGGATCGACGTCGGCCATCAGGTGACCACGCACGCGGAACGAATTAATGAGCTCTTGCACGCGCGCCGTCTTATTGACGGTGTCGCTGAGGTCAACAGCGATGTCCGGTGCCCAGTGAATGGGGTCATAGGGGATGCGCAGCGCGGCGAAGATGTCCTCGTAGAAGTCGCGCTGACCGATCAGCAGCTCGTGCACCTTCTTGAGGAACTCACCAGAGCCGGCCCCCTGAATGACCCGGTGGTCATAGGTGGATGTCAGAGTGATTGTCTTCCCGATGCCGAGCTCGACGATCGTCTTCTCGGAGGCACCCTGGAACTCGGCCGGATATTCGAGCGCACCGGCCCCGATGATGCATCCCTGACCCTTCATGAGCCGCGGAACCGAGTGCACGGTTCCGATTCCACCCGGGTTGGTGAGCGAGACGCTCGCGCCCTTGAAATCGTCGGCCGTGAGCTTGTTCGCGCGGGCCCGCGTGACGAGGTCCTCATAGGCGGCCAGGTACTCGCCGAACGTGAGCGATTCGGCATTCTTGATGGCCGGAACCATGAGCGCTCGCGAGCCGTCTGGCTTCGGCAGGTCGATGGCGATCCCGAGTCCGATGTGGGCGGGGGCGACCACGCTCGGTTTGTCGTTCACGACGTCGTAGTAGACGTTCTGGCTCGGAAAGTCTTTCAGCGCCTGAATGAGTGCCCAACCGATGAGGTGGGTGAAGCTGACCTTGCCGCCGCGTGCTCGCTTGAGGTGGTTGTTGATGACAATTCGGTTGTCGATCATCAACTTCGCGGGGATGGTCCGCACGCTCGTGGCCGTCGGAACAGTCAGGCTGAGGTCCATGTTCGCGGCGAGGGCCTTGGTCATCCCGCGCAGCGGTGTGACCGAATCCTGCGGCTCGTCCTTGTCTTCCGACGTCTTCGGCGACGACTTGTCTGGCGAGCTCTGCGGCGCGTCGGCGGGGATCGGCCGGGACTTCGGCTGAAGGCTCGTCGTGCGGGCCACCGGGCGACTGCCGGAGACCGGCGTCGGCGTGGTCACAGGCTGACCGCCACTGTCTGGGAGATCGCCGCTCACGGGGTGGTAGTTCTCCAGGATGGGCCACCAGGACTTGTCGACCGAGTTCTTGTCTGCGAGGTACTTCGCATACATCTCATCGACGAGCCATTCGTTCGCCCCAAAATCTGCTGCAGCGCCGCCTTCGGCCCCGACTCCGGTCAACTGGCCTGACACCGTTGATCGCCCACCTTCTCTGTCAAAAGTTCGCCACCATGGGAACCGCACCAGGGTCGTGCGGAACCTCTTCTATTGCTCAGAACCAAGCCTACGTCCTAGGACGTGCATTGCGGGCGAAGGGCAAGTAGCTTTGAGATATGCGATTCATCGGAGATGTGCCGGCTCACGACCTGACGTACTCGGACGTGTTTCTTGTTCCCTCACGTTCGGACGTCGTCAGCCGACTCGATGTGTCGCTCGCGCCGAACGATGGCACACCGGCGACGGTCCCTCTGGTGTCGGCGAACATGAACTCGGTGACGGGTCCGCGGCTCGCAGCATCCCTCGCTCGTCGCGGCGGCCTCGGCGTGCTGCCACAGGACATGCCGCTGCAGGACCTGGATGCCGCGATTCGCTGGGTGAAAGACCAGCCCGTGCTGTGGGACACGCCGATTGTCTTCGGCCCGCAGGCGACGGTCGCCGACGTACTCGCCGAGATCCCGGCGGCCGAGGGACACGGCGTCGTGATCATGGACGGCGACGACTACGCGGGCAGCATCCCTGCTCAGCGCCTCGCCACGGCACTGCCCGACGCACGTCTCGGGGACCTGCTGAGAGGCTCGCAGGCGTCGATCGAAGCTGACGACATTCAGACCGGTCGACAGGCCTTTGATTTGATGGCCGACGCCTCCATGAGTTTTTCCGCCGTTCTGCGTCGTGGAAAGCTTGCGGGCGTTCTGAGCCAGCGAAGCGCTTTGCGGTCGACTTTGTACGGGCCGGCCATTGACTCGGATGGCCGCTTGGCGGTCGCCGCTGCGGTCGGGATCAACGGCGATGTGCAGTCGAAAGCCAGAGCGCTGGCGGCGGCCGGCGTCGACGTACTCGTTGTCGACACCGCCCACGGGCATCAGGAGGGGATGATTGGCGCGCTGCGGGCGGTCTCGCAGTTGAACCTGGGAATCCCGATCGTGGCGGGGAACGTCGTGACTGCCGTCGGCGTCGCCGATCTCGTGGACGCGGGCGCGTCGATCATCAAGGTCGGCGTGGGGCCCGGGGCGATGTGCACGACCCGGATGATGACGGCGGTCGGGCGCCCGCAGTTCTCAGCCGTGCTCGAGACGGCGGCAGAGGCGGAAGAACAGGGTGCGCACGTCTGGGCGGACGGCGGCATCCGATACCCGCGCGACGTCGCTCTCGCGCTCTCGGCCGGCGCCGCAAGCGTCATGGTTGGATCGTGGTTCGCGGGAACAATCGAGGGGCCGGGAACGCTCAAAAGCGACGCTGACGGGCGCCTCTACAAAGAGAGCTGGGGGATGGCCTCGACAAAGGCCGTTCAGGAGCGGTTCGGACGTCTCGACCCCTACGATCTCGCACGGAAGATGCTGTTTGCCGAGGGCATCTCGTCCTCGAAGATCTACCTCGACCCTGAGCGGCCGTCGATTGAGGACCTTCTCGACATGATCACCTCTGGTCTGCGGTCCTCGTTCACCTACGCGGGCGCGCGCAGCGTTGCTGAGTTCCACGACCGCGCCATCGTCGGGGTCCAGTCCGCAGCGGGCTATGAAGAGGGGAAAGCACTCCCGGTCTCATGGTGATCTGTCAGCCAGCGGAGGACTCGCTGGCCGTATACTGATCGCTATGGATGACCCTCCACCGGCTTCTGCATCGGACTCTCACAGACCCAGCCTCCTGAAGGAGGCTGCCCGTGCCTGACCTCATCCTTCTCGCGATCGGCCTTGTGCTGACGGTTGGAACTGGTCTTTTCGTCGCAAGCGAGTTCGCTCTCGTCAACCTTGATCGCGCCGATCTTGAAGCGCGCCGTGATCGCGGTGAATCGCGTCTGTCGATGACGATCGCCGCGTTGAAAGTCACGTCGACGCATCTGTCGAGTGCCCAGCTCGGCATCACGCTGACGACGCTTCTCACTGGCTACACGCTTGAACCGGCGTTCACGTCGCTCATCACGGGCCCCATCGTGGGGTGGGGTGCACCGGAGGCTGTCGTGAGACCCATCGCAACGGTAGCCGCCGTCGTGATCGCGACGCTCCTGTCGATGATCATCGGGGAGCTCGTGCCGAAGAACTTCGCCCTGGCGGTGCCGCGTGGCACGGCGAAGATCGCGGTTCCGTTCCAGGTGGTCTTCACCGCGGTGTTCAAACCAGCCGTCCTGCTGCTGAACGGCAGCGCGAATTCGATTCTGCACACCATGGGCATCGACCCCAAGGAAGAGCTCTCCGGTGCACGGTCGGCCGAGGAGCTCTCCAGCCTCGTGCGCCGCAGCGCCGGTGCGGGCACACTGGAGCGCGACACAGCGACCCTGCTCGATCGCACGCTGAAGTTCTCTGATCGGACAGCATCCGATGTCATGACGCCGCGCCCGCAGGTGGACGCTGTCAGCCGCACGGACTCCGCGCAACGCGTCATCGACCTGACCCGGGCCACCGGATTCTCGCGTTTTCCCGTCACGGATGAGGACATCGACGACATCGTCGGTCTCGTACACGTGAAGAAGGCCGTTGCCGTCCCCAAAGACCGCAGGGACGACGTGCCTGTCTCGGCGCTGCAGTCAGAGATCGTGCGCGTCCCCGAGACGATGCGCCTCGACTCTCTCATTCCGCGACTGCGTCGACACGGCTATCAGATGGCCGTCGTCGTCGACGAATACGGGGGAACCGCAGGCGTTGCGACGCTGGAGGACCTCGTCGAGGAGATCGTGGGCGAGGTCACAGATGAACATGACCGCACCCGTGCCGGTGTCGTGCGCACGGCCTCGGGCGTGGTGTTTTCTGGAAGTCTGCGCCCGGACGAGCTGCGCGATCGCACGGGCGTCCAGATCTCTGATGAGGGCCCGTATGAGACGGTCGCCGGGTACATCGTGAGCGAGCTGGGCAGGCTGCCCGAGATCGGTGACGAGGTCGAGATCAGCGAAGGTGTCCTGCGGGTCACGCGAATGGATGGACGCCGCATCGACAGAGTCCGCTTCACGCGGGGCGAGGAGGTGTCCCATGGCTGATTGGCTCGGAATCGTCTGGCTCGTCCTCCTGCTGCTGGGCAACGCGTTCTTCGTCGGCGCAGAATTCGCCGTCATCTCGGCACGTCGATCGCAGATCGAGCCGCTGGCCGAGAAAGGCAAGAGCAGTGCGAAGGTGGCGCTGTGGGCCATGGAGCATGCCACGCTCATGCTCGCGACCACGCAGCTGGGCATCACAGCGTGCTCGCTGATGATCCTCAACGTGTCGGAACCGGCGATCCATCATCTTCTCGCCGGTCCGCTGGGGCTGACGGGGCTGCCCGTCGAAGCCGTCGACACGATCGCGTTTGTGATCACGCTGCTTCTCGTCTCGTATCTGCACGTCGTGTTCGGCGAGATGGTGCCGAAGAACATCTCGTTCTCAAAGCCGGACACCGCCGTGCTGCTCCTCGCCCGCCCGCTGGTGTGGATCGGCCGCGTTTTCAAGCCGGTGATCGTCTTTCTCAACGGCAGCGCGAACCTGGTGCTCAGACTTTTCCGGGTCGAGCCGAAGGACGAGGCGAACTCCACGTTCACGCTCGACGAGGTCGCGACGATCGTGTCGCAGTCTCAACGCGAAGGCGTGCTCACCGATGCGACAGGGACGCTGGGGGCGGCGTTCGAGTTCACGAACAAGAAAGTGCGCGACGTCGCGATTCCGTTGGAAGACCTCGTCACGCTCACCTCGGAGGCGACACCGGCCCAGATTCAGCGCGCCATCGCGAAGCGCGGTTTCTCACGGTACGTGATCGTTGACGACAAGGGGATGCCGTCTGGGTACATTCACCTGAAGGACGTACTGCGCGACTCCAACGACGCCGACAGTGATGATCAGCCGATCCCGGGCAAGCGCATCCGGCAGCTGGTCTCGCTGTTCGACGGCACGGATCTGGAGGATGCCCTCACGAGCATGCGCCTGTCTGGCGCACACCTGGCACAGGCGTTCGACCGCGACGGTAACACGACTGGCGTGCTCTTCCTCGAGGACATCATCGAGGAGCTCGTGGGCACCGTCGAAGACGCCACGCAGCGTCAGTAGGCGCGCTCGTACTGGCCGGGGACGAACGCCGTGCCCGCACCGCGCTCCGCAGCCCACGCGTTCGCACGCTGTGGGTTGCGCAGCGCTGAACGGCCGAGCATGACAGCATCCGCCTTGCCCTCGGTGAGAATCTGCTGCGCGAAATCGGCGTCGTCGATCAGGCCGACAGCGGTGACGGGAACCGAGACCGCGGTGCGAACGCGGGCGGCCAGGGACACTTGGTAACCGGGTCCGAGAGGGATAGCCGGATGCTCGAGAATCCCACCGCTCGAGATGTCGAAGCCGTCTGCGCCCGCTGCTTCGGCGAGGGCCGCGACGGTCTCGCAGGCATCGATGTCCCAGCGATCGCCCTCAGCTGTTGACCAGTCAGTTCCGGAGAGGCGGACCATCAGCGTCGCCCGGCCGATCACCGCGCGCACGGCCTCGATGACCCGGATCACGAGGCGCGCACGATTGGCCAGGCTCCCGCCGTACTCATCAGTGCGAGTATTCGACGCGGGCGAGAGGAACTGATGCAACAGGTAGCCGTGGGCCGCGTGGATCTCGACAACATCGAACCCGGCAGCGACTGAACGAGTCGCAGCATCCACGAACTCATCGACAATGCGATCGATGTCGTGTGCTTCGAGCTGTTGCGGCGGCCGAAGGTCCCCGAATGCGATCGGAGACGGCGCCACCGTCTGCCAGCCGCCCGCGGAGGCGGGAATGGAGCCCGAGGTGTCCTCGCCCCAGGGCGAGTACGTTGACGCCTTGCGACCCGCGTGTGCGAGCTGGATGCCTGCTGCCGCACCGCGCTCATGGATGCCGCTGACGACCTGCGCCCAGGCATCTGCCTGCTCGTCCGACCAGATGCCCGTATCGCGGTCAGAGATGCGTCCTTCGGGGCTGACCGCTGTCGCCTCCGTCATGACCAGCCCGAACCCGCCCGCGGCAAACCCGGTGAGGTGCGTGAAATGCCAGTTGTTCGGCATGCCGTCGCGGCCGGGGCACGAATACTGACACATTGGCGACAACCACACGCGATTGCGGATGGCCAGCGACCCAAGAGTCAGCGGATCGAAGAGGGACGGTGGATTCTGAGCGGTGAGCACGCAATCAATCTATCGTGGGGATGTATGACGTGGACAACATGGACGGACGCTGACGCGGCAGCGCGGATCCGCATTCCGTCACGCGACGATGACAAGTACTCACGGGGAGTCCTTGGGGTGGTGACGGGATCGGCGACCTTCCCCGGTGCCGCGGTTCTGGGCGTCGAGGCCGCGATGCGCACGGGGGTGGGTATGGTGCGCTATCTCGGAGAGCGCGCGGCCTCGACCGAGGTGCTCCGACGCCGTCCAGAGGTCGTGACCGCGGCCGGCCGTGTTCAGGCCTGGTTGATCGGCTCCGGTGTGGATGACGAGGCGCGCGCCGACGCGGCAGCACTCATCACGGATGCTCTCGACTCCGGGCTGCCCGCCGTGCTCGACGCTGGAGCGCTTCCCGATCTGCGGTCGGCTCGCGACAGATCGAGCCTCGTCATCACGCCGCACGCCGGCGAGCTGTCACGGCTGCTCAGCGTCTTTGGCCGCGATGTCTCCGTCGAGGACGTGCGCCGTGAACCGCAGACGTGGGCGGTCGCAGCCGCTGACGAGCTCGGCGTGACCGTGCTGCTGAAGGGCAACACGACACACATCGTGTCGGCGGACGGCACCCGTGTGCGCGTTCCCGAGGCGACACCGTGGCTGGCGACCGCTGGGTCGGGCGATGTGCTGGGAGGGATCCTCGGGGCGCTTCTCGCGACCGCGGATGACAGCGATGATCGGGGACTGGCGTCGGCGGCGACGGCAGCGCTCCTTCACGATCGTGCAGCACGCATCGCTTCGCAGGGCGGACCGATCGCGGCGCTCGATGTCGCTGAGGCTCTGCCCGCAGCGGTGCGTTCCGTGCTCGAATCGGCTCATATGATGAACGGGTGAGAAACCGGACGATGCTGTGGCTGGCGTTCCTCGCCGCCCATGGCTGGCTGATCTGGCTCTGCCTCAACGCCCCGGGACTTCCGCTCGGTGACGTCACCCTCGTGTACAAGCCGTGGGTTGGGCAGGCGCTGAACGAGCAGTTCATCGTCGGAATCGATCAAGACTGGGTGTATCCGATTCTGGCGATCGTACCCATGCTCGCCGCGTCTGTCGCCGGGTTTGAGCACTTCGGTCTCGCCTGGCTCGTCATCGTCAGCATCCTCGACGTCATCGCCTTCGCTGTGTTGATCCGCGGGGGCAGGAAACGCCAGACGGCGGGATGGTGGTGGATCGGGGCGCTTGTCTGTCTCGGGCCGATCTCTCTCGCACGTGTGGATGCGATCACGGTACCTCTCGCGATTCTCGCGATGTTGCTGGCGCTGCACAGGCCCGCGATTGCCGGAGCGGTCCTCGCCATCGCGACCTGGATGAAGATCTGGCCTGCTGCTCTCATCGCCGCGCTCGTGATCGTACTGCGCACACGATGGCGCGTCGTGATGGCGGGTGTGACTGTGACCATCGCCGTCGTCGGCGGTTCTCTCGCGCTCGGCTCCGGATGGCACGTTGCCGGCTTTCTCACAGAGCAGACCGGCAGAGGCCTTCAGATTGAAGCGCCGATCGCCGCCCCTTACCTGTGGCAGGCAGCGCTTGGCGTTCCCGGATCCTTCGTCTACTACGACCGCGATATTCTCACGTTCCAGGTGACGGGCACCAATATCGACACCGCGATTGCCATCGCGACGCCGCTTCTGATCATCGGCGTTGCCGCAGTCGTTCTGATCGGTGTGCGCGCCGTCCGCGCCGGCGCCGCGACGGCATCCGTTCTTCCTCCTCTTATGCTCGCGCTCGTCTCGACGCTGATTGTCTTCAACAAAGTCGGCTCCCCGCAGTTCATGGTGTGGCTAGTCGTGCCCGTGATCGCAGGGATCCTGATTCAAGGCGGTGATTTCGCCCCGCCGGCCATCGTCGTTCTTGCGCTCTGCGCGTTGACGCAGATCGTGTATCCGTACCTGTACTCGCTGCTTCTCGAAACCTGGCTGCCGATGGTCATCGTGCTGACAGCGCGCAATATCGGAACAGTGATCGTGTTGGGCTGGGCGGTGACGAGAACGTGGCAGGCAGGATCCGCGGCGCTGCGGCACGAGAACGCCTCGGCATTTTCTGCCTGAGCAATCGGTGAGACACTGACGGGGGAGGTAATCACATGCTTGTCGCTTTTTCCGTCGCACCCAGCGGAACCGGTCGCGAGGACGCGTCAGTTCACGACGCCGTCGCCGCCGCCGTCACGATCGTGCGCGAGTCCGGTCTGCCGAACAACACAGACGCAATGTTCACGACGATCGAAGGGGAGTGGGACGAGGTCTTCGACGTTGTTCGCCGCGCCACGGAGGCAGTAGCGCCGTTTGGCTCACGCCTGTCACTCGTACTCAAGGCAGACATTCGCCCGGGCTACAGCGGAGAGCTCACCGGTAAGGTCGAGCGTCTTGAGACGGCGATCGACGACGCCTCATAGTGTCTTGTGGCGACGGGGTGCCATGCGAGAATCAGAGATGCTTGGCGATGGCGGACAGATCAGTTGACGATGATCCCGTCGATAATTGCCCGCTTGCGTAGGGCCACCTTCGTTCCGACGTCGATTCCCTTGCTGCGATATTTCTCGCGGATGCGCTTGAGGTACGACTTCGCGGTCTCTTCTGAGATGCTGAGCTCGTACGCCACCGACTTCACCGGGTCTCCGGCGGCGTAAAGCGCCATCACGCGGCGCTCCTGTGCGCTGAGACGAGGTGATGCCGAGGGAGAACGCCCGAGCGCGGCATCCAACTCTGCCGAGATATACGATTCGCCGCGTTGGGCGCAACGAATCGCCTCAACCATCGCCGAAGCAGGCTCGCTCTTGACCAGGTAGCCGACTGCGCCCGCAGCAAGCGCCTCGCGCACAACACCTGGATCAGAGTAGGCGCTCATGACAACGGTTTGAGAACCCGTAGTCTTGAGCGTCGAGAGCTTGAGCGACACTGGGATGTTGTCTTTGAGATCGAGGTCGAGAAGCACGACATCGACGGGAAACTGAGGGTGCGTGAGCAATTCAGGCCAGGTGGGAACTGCGGTGATGACCTCGATATCATCGGCACTGTCCGTGATCCACTGTGTGAAAGCACTCAGAATCATGCGGTGATCGTCGACGATCGCCACGCGAATCTTGATGGGGGTCATGACGTGTCCTCTCTGCTCTCGCAGTCTATCGGCCCACAGTCACTGTGCGGCGCTGGTTGAACATTCGAGGGCAAAACGCATCCCCCGTGGAGTCTGAGTATCGACCACGGCACCGACACTCCGCAGGGCGGCCCACGCGGCAGGCTCGACACGACTGCGTTTGAGATCATCGACGATGATCTCAATATGACACCGGTTCTCCGGCCCCGTCTCGCGTTGAACAGTGTAGATGTCACCGATCGTGACCCGCGTTCGAAGCGCCGGGCCCTCAGACGAGAGCGCGAGAAGCCACAGCGACGAGAGCAGCCCTTCGCGCTGAGCGGCAGGAAGCAGAGCGGCTGTCGCGTTCGGATCGGTGAGTTCGAGCGTGCCGCGCAGGACGCCGGATTCCATGACAGCGTGCTGCAGCCAAGTGTTCTGCCTGCCGGACACTAAGTAGGTGCGCAGCTCCGTGGCCAAGTCGGCGGCGTGCTCGGCGACGTCGCTCGACAACGGAAGCTCGAGTTCGCCCGATGAGACCTTGTCGAAGATCACCTCGATTTCATGATCGACGGAGGCAAGACGCTCTGAGACCATCAGCTCGGGGCCGAACGCCGGAGCCGTAACCGTGCTCTGGATCATGACCCGGTCGAGCGCCTTGCGGCTGATTGACCGGTACATGTTCATTGCGAGACAGCCGACGAGCGGGGGAACGATCGCGACAGCAAACATCACCAGCTCGGCACCGAGCGAGACGGCGCGATCGTGGTCGCTGGAGACGATTGCCGTGATGAGTATGACGGCGAGCACCGCCGTGCAGATCACGACTTCTCGAATCGGTCGCAGCGACAGGGCCCCGATGAGTGCTCCGCCGATCGCGCACGCGGCGGTGGGAAATATACCGGACTCCGTCTCGCCCCAGACGGCTGAGACGTTGACGATGGCAACGACTGCCAGCGGAAGGGAGATGATCCAGAATGCGCGGGCGGTGAGGTGATATCCGGTGCGCCGAACATGCCAGATCGCTGCAGCGAGCGTGGCGGCGAATATGCCCCAGACGGCGATGTTCACAGCGAGGTTCGGGTAGGCGACCGCGTTGCTGATGAATCGAACAAACGAGTAGACCACGATGACGGCACCGGCGAACCCCGGACCGACTCCGAGCCGTGCCGTGCCGAGGGCGGCCTGTGACGTGGCGCGCAGTCCGGCGAGGCGTGCGCGATCTGAGCCGCTGGGCTCGGGGAGCGTCACTTTGTCACCTCCAGCACGACCGTTGTTCCCGCGCCGGGGGAGGAGAAGACACGAACTGTGCCGCCGATCTCCTCGATACGCGCGACGACGGACTGGCGGAATCCCATGTGCTGGTCGGGAATCTGCGTCGGGTCAAAACCGGTACCGGCATCGGTGACGACACCGCGAACGACGACACCGTCGTCGCTGAGCGTCACGTGCGCGTCGGGTACGTGTGCGTGACGACGAACGTTCTCGATGCACTCGGTCAGGGCATGCATAAAAGCATCGAGCTTCGTATGCTCAAGCCCCAGCTGCCCCGATCCGTGCCAGATGACTGAGAGTTCGGTGCCGTTGAATCGACTCTTCACTGATTCGAGGGTTTCTCCCAGCTGAAGTTCGGCCGTATTCGTCAGCGTGTACTGACCGGATGCTCGAGGGGAGGGACTCTCGCCCCGGCGCAGACGCGCCAACAGCTCTTTGTCGCTTGCCGCCTGGGCCCGCAGCGTCTCCGCATCCACGCCCACTCCGGAATGCGCGAGGAGCGACAGTGTGGCGAGCGCCGTATCGTGGAGCAGCCGCGCATCTCGAAGGCGCGCGGCCTCTGTCTCGCTTGCCCGGCGTTCAATGTTGTGTGCGCGCCCGATGCTCATGATGCGCCTGATCACGCGAGCGCGGCTGCTGACGAGCCACACGCCGAAGACGAAACACAGCAGCCAGAGCACGGTGACAAGCCCGAAGAGTCCAGCGACGTTGCCCGCGGGGAGTCCGATGGAGGCGGCAAGCAGATAACAGATCGCCTCTGTTGTGATGAAGACGGCGCCGATCGCGAGTACACCCCCGCGGCTGGCGGTGAAGGAAACGGCGAGTGACCCGATGCTCCATCCTGCGACGACGCAGAGGGCGGCACCCGTCGTGAAGTTGATTCCCTGTGGCGGGACGGCAGCCGTGATGATCAGCAGCACCATGACGCCGACGCCGACGAGGCAGCCGCGGGTGAGCACCGAACGACGACGCCACGTCCAGAGCGCTGCCGCTGCGAGGCCCAGGTGGGCGACAACGGCAATCGGAACCCACGCGGAGGCGATCGTTCCGGGGACCAGCATCGCGAAAAGCGACATCGCCGTACCGATGAGACTGAACGCGAGCGCGGTTGTCGAGACAAGCGTGGCATGTTGCGTGTCGAAATACTCGAGCGACTCGCGCTGCTGGTTCCCCGGCGACGAGGGGGCGATCTCACGCCATACGGCCATGCGCCTCACCCCTTCGCCTCTCGTCGCGAGTGCGACTTCAGTTTATGGGTTCCCTGGTCAGACGCTGAGGAGACGTGCCACGTGACTCGAGACGAGGTCGTTCTCGATGAGGAACGCATCATGCCCGAAATCGGAGGTAATGACCGCCGGGCTGTCGCCATCGATGTTTCCGGGCGCCAGCGCGGCGATCAGCTCCTGGCCATCGACGGGGAACAGACGGTCGCTGTCGATGCCGAGCACGAGCGTCGGCATCGTGATGCGGGCGCAGGCTGCTTGGACACCACCGCGCCCCCGGCCGACATCGTGCGAGTTCATCGCCTCGACGAGCACGGTGTAGCTGTTCGCATCGAAACGCCGCGTGAACTTGTTGCCGTGGAAGTCGATGTACGACTCGACGGCGAAACGGCCGCCGCGTCCGAGTGGGCTGATTTCAGACTGCCAGGAACGTGCGAACCGAGCGTTGAGCTCGTGCGGGCTGCGGTAGTTGATCATCGCGAGTCGCCGTGCCAACGCGAGCCCGCGATACGGACCATTCCCATCGGCCGCATCATAATAGGCGCCACCGCTGAAGTGAGGGTCGGTGCGGACCGCCTCGATCTGCACCGTGTTCTGAGCGATCTGATCCGCCGTCGACTCCGGCGGTGCTGCGATGATGGCGAGCCGTGTCACGCGTTCCGGGAACGACGCCCCCCACTCGAGAGCGTGCATCCCGCCCATGGAGCCGCCGACGACGGCGGCCCACGCGTCGATCTGGAGGGTATCCGCGAGGCGCGCCTGCGCGATGACCTGATCGCGAATCGTGGTGTAGGGGAAACGGGATCCCCACTCGGTGCCGTCCGGGGCGAAGCTGGCGGGCCCGGTCGACCCCTGGCAGCCGCCGAGCATGTTCGGCGCCACGACGAAGTAGCGATCGGTATCGATCACCTTTCCGGGGCCGACAATGCCCTCCCACCATCCCGCGGTGGGGTGACCGGCACCCGCTGGCCCGCGCACATGCGAATCCCCGGTGAGCGCGTGGAGGATCAAGATCGCATTGTCTCGGTTCTCATTGAGCGTTCCCCAGGTCTCATACGCGAGACGCACGAACGGGACTCGTCCGCCTGCTTCGAACGTGAACTCCCCAATGCCCGCAAACAGGCGACTTCCGGGTGGGTCGCCGTCGCGCCACGCGCCCGTCGCCGGTGGGCGGCCGATGACCGTGCGCCTGTCTGCGTCCGTGATGAAGCTCCACGGCACGGTGTCGTCGAGTCGCTGGGAGTCCATACAGCCATTGTCTCGGTCACGAGAGGTATGAGCGGGCATTATTACGCGACGGTTCTTGCACCGACTCGTCAACAACGACGGCGGGGCGGATGCTGTCAGCATCCGCCCCGCCGTGTGACCACGTCAGAAGGTCAACGTGTCGCCTGCGAGATCTCGCGCGCAGCGTCGAATGCCTGCTGCAGGTCTGCCTTGAGGTCGTCGAGGTTTTCGAGGCCGACGGAGAGGCGCACCAGACCGGGAGTGACGCCCGCGGTGAGCTGCTGCTCGGGGGAGAGCTGCGAGTGCGTCGTCGATGCCGGGTGGATGACGAGCGAGCGCACATCGCCGATGTTCGCCAGGTGCGAGAACAGCTGCAGGCTGTTCACGAAGGCACGGCCCGCGTCGACGCCGCCCTTGAGCTCGAACGAGAGAACTGCGCCGACGCCCTTCGGTGCGTACGTGTTCGCCTTCTCATACCAGGGGCTCGACGGCAGACCCGAGTAGTTGACGCTCGCGATGTCCGGGTGCTCTTCAAGCCACTCGGCGATCTCCTGCGCGTTCTGCACGTGACGCTCGATCCGCAGCGAGAGCGTCTCGATGCCCTGGATGAGCTGCCAGGCGCTCGCCGGGGCGATGGCCGAACCGAGGTCGCGCAGCAGCTGCACGCGCGCCTTGATGATGTAGGCAATCGAGTCGCCCAGAACCGTCGTGTAGCTCGCGCCGTGGTACGACGGGTCCGGCTCGGTGAGGCCGGGGAACTTGTCGACGTGCTTCGACCATTCGAACTTTCCGCCGTCGACGATGACGCCGCCGATGACGGTGCCGTGACCGCCGAGGAACTTCGTGGCCGAGTGCACGACGATGTCGGCACCGTGGTCGAGCGGGCGGATGAGGTACGGCGTGGCAATCGTGTTGTCGACGATCAGCGGCACGTCGTTGCTGTGGGCGATGTCTGCGACACCGGAAATGTCGAGAACGTTGATGCGCGGGTTGCCCACGGTCTCGGCGAAGAGCGCCTTCGTGTTGGGGCGGATGGCCCGGCGCCACTCGTCGAGGTCGTCCTGATCCTCGACGAACGTCACCTCGATGCCGAGCTTCGCGAGCGTGTACTTGAAGAGGTTGTACGTTCCGCCGTAGATCGATGACGACGAGACGACGTGGTCTCCCGCCTGGGCGATGTTCAGGATCGAGAACGTTGACGCGGCCTGGCCGGACGCGAGCAACAGTGCCCCTGTCCCGCCTTCGAGGGCTGCGACGCGCTGCTCAACGACGTCCTGCGTCGGGTTCTGGATGCGCGTGTAGATGTTGCCGAACTCGGCGAGGGCGAAGAGGTTCTTCGCGTGCTCCGTGTTGTCGAAGACGTAGCTTGTGGTCTGGTAGATCGGAGTCGCGCGGGACTTCGTCACGGGGTCGGGAGCGGCCCCCGCGTGAATCTGAATCGTCTCGAACTTCCAGTTCGCCTGTGCGTCAGTCATGATGTTCCTCTGTCGTCGGGTGGGGTCGCTTGACCAGTGGTATCTGTCACCGAGAGTACGCATCCGGGCGGCCCGGGCCAAGGGATGCTGAAACATGACGTCATGTTGGCGTGCGTGGTTCTCGTAGAATGCGTCGATGGACGCCACACCTCAGACCCGTCAGCTCTGGACCGATCTGCCTGAGACACTCACGACGCGTATCGGCGCTCTGATCGGCGACGTCGTCTCGGCCGAAAGCCAGCCGCGAGGCTTCTCCACAGGCGTTGCTGCTCGCGTGACGACATCGACAGGCGGGCGGGCCTTCGTCAAGGCGGCTGATCGCCGGCGGAATGCGGGCACCGTTGATCTGCATCGTCGCGAAGCGGAGATCCTCCGTGAGCTGCCCCTCGCCCCTGTTGCTCCACGGCTCATTGGCGCGGCGGACGACGCCGACTGGTTCGCTCTCGTGGTCGAAGACATCGAGGGGCGCCATCCGGGCACTCACACAGGTGACACGGTACGCGTGCTCGATGCTCTGCACGCGCTGCCCCCGCTCACCGATGACCACGGTCTCCCGGTGTCCGCCGAGGCGGAGGCAGAGGCGATGCGGGGCTGGCACCACCTCGACGATGCGCCGAGCGGCGTCGTGCCGCCCTGGGCCGAGCAGCACCGTGAGGTTCTCGCTGAGTGTGCTGACGGCGCGGCCGAGGCGTTGCGAGGCGAGTCGCTTCAGCACGTCGACACGAGAGACGACAACATTCTCATCGAGCTGGACGGCACCGTGCGCATCATCGACTGGCCGTGGGCGAGCATCGGCTGCGGCTGGTTCGATGCCCTCGGCTACCTGATCGACGCACGGATGCGCGGCGAGCGTATCGATACCGCCGCACTGCTGGAGCAGCATCCGGTCTTCGCTGACGCCACAGTCGAGAACATCACCGCAGTTCTCGCCGGACTCGCCGGACATTTTCTCGACAAAGGACGCCGGCCGGCTCCGCCCTTCATGCCAGCGCTCAGAGCATTCCAACGCGCTGAGGGCCTGACGGCGCTTGCGTGGGCATGCGAGCGAGTGGAGCGTGCGCCCCGCACCAAATAGGGTTGACGCATGACCTTTCGCCGCGCCGTCGTTACAGGAGCAAGCTCGGGAATCGGATGGGCGACTGTCGCCCGACTCGTTGAACACGGATGGGATGTCGTGGGCGTCGCTCGGCGGGCAGACCGGCTCGACGAGTTGAAGAGACAGACCGGCGCAGATGTGCGCGTGTGCGATGTCACGAACCAGCAGGATGTCGACGCGCTCGCCGCCTACATCTCCGACACCGGCGGTGCTGACGTCGTCGTCAGCAATGCGGGTGGGGCCCTCGGGCTCGCGACAGTTGAAGAGTCATCTGTCGACGACTGGGCGCGAATGTTCGACGTGAACGTCCTCGGCACGAAGCGCGTGGTGTCGGCGCTGCTGCCGGTGCTGCGTCGCTCCATCGAGCAGGGCCGCGCAGCATCCATTCTCGGCATCACCTCGATTGCCGGGCAGGTGGCTTATGAGAAGGGCGGCGGGTACAACGCCGCCAAGTTCGGGCAGCGCGCCCTGCTTCAGGCTCTGCGCCTCGAACTCGCCGGTGAGCCGATCCGGGTGATCGATGTAGCGCCCGGCCTCGTGCACACCGAGGAGTTCTCGCTCGTGCGCCTCGGCGGCGACAAACAGGCGGCGGATGCTGTTTACGCCGACGTGCCGAACCCGCTCACCGCCGATGACATCGCCGAGACGATCGTGCACGCCCTCGAACTGCCCGCACACGTCAACATCGACCAGATCACCGTAAAACCCGTCGCCCAGGCGGCACCGCACAAACTCGTCAGAGGAGAATTGAAGGTCACCACATGAGCGATGAACGAGAAGTACTCAGCTGGGACGACTTCGGTGCCGCATCACGCGACTTGGCTCGTCAGGTGCTCGACGGCGGATACCGACCGGACATCGTCGTCGCCGTCGCGCGCGGCGGGCTGCTACTCGCTGGTTCGATCGCGTATGCGCTCGGCACGAAGAGCTGCGGAAGCATTAACGTGGAGTTCTACACAGACATCCACGAGACGCTTCCGGAACCGGTCGTCCTCCCGCCCGCGCTCGACGCGCCGAGCCTGAACGGCAAACGCGTCCTGCTCGTCGATGACGTCTCCGACTCGGGCAAGACACTCGCGCTCGTCGTCGAGCTTCTCGGCACGCACGGCGCCGACGTGCGATCCGTCACCCTCTACTCGAAGCCGCGCACCGTTCTCGAGCCGGACTTCGTCTGGCGCCGCACCGATAAGTGGATCACGTTCCCGTGGTCGGCGCTCCCGCCGGTCAACGCCGGTGCCCATGACGCGGAGGCCACCGCATGAGCATCTATCTGAGTGGAGGGGGCGATGCCCCGCTCGCCGATTTCATTGCGGATGCTGCGGTCAGCAGCGCCCGCCGGGGCGCCGACGTGCCGCGCATCGCCGTGATCTACACCGGGCGGGCCTTTCGTCGGACGACTCCAGACGAGGTGGCCGATGCTCTCAGCGACGCAGGCCCCTGCGAACCGGTTGTGCGCGAGTACGACGCGCAGCAGGAGGCAGCGCTCGCCGACTTCGTCGACATCGATGCCATCTATGTCTCGGGAGGAGATCCGCGGGAGTATCTGCGCGCTCTGCAACCCGTCATCGGCGAGATTCGTCGTCGCGTCGCCGAAGGCACTCCCTTTTTCGGCACGTCGGCTGGCGCCCTCATTGCTGCGGACAAAGCACTCGTCGCCGGGCACAGCATCGGTGGTGTCGCGGTGGCTCCCGAAGAGATTGGCGACGGCACGGCTGAGCTCGAGATCGCCGAGGGCATCGGCCTCGTCGACATCACGATCGACGTGCACGCCGCTCAATGGGGCACCGTCTCACGGCTTATCGCCGCGACCGAAGCGGGGCTCGTCTCAGGAGGCGTCGCGATCGATGAGGACACAGCGCTTGTCGTGACCGATGGTGGTCTGCATGTGCAGGGAACCGGCTCGATCTGGCAGGTGATGCCCGGGGAGCACGGTGTGACCGTGTCGACGGCGGCGGCATCGTGAGCCCCATGACGCTGCCAGAGCTGGCAGCATCCGGTTCGATGGACCCTGGTTGGGCCGAGGCCCTCGCACCTGTCGCGGGCACGATTGCGCAGATGGGGGACTTTCTGCGTGCCGAGACCGCGGCCGGGCGCGGCTACCTGCCGCGCGGAAGCCAGGTTCTGCGAGCATTCGAGCAGCCGCTCGCCGACGTGCGTGTGCTGATCGTCGGTCAGGACCCGTACCCGACTCCGGGGCACCCGATCGGGCTCTCGTTCGCCGTCGACCCCGACGTGTCACCGCTTCCGCGCAGTCTGCAGAACATCTACCGTGAGCTGAACGACGATCTCGGCATCCCGCCAGCCGCGACGGGCGACCTCACCGCGTGGTCGCGGAACGGGGTCATGCTGCTCAACCGCGTGCTGACGGTGACGCCCGGGTCCCCGGCGTCGCATCGCGGCAAGGGGTGGGAAGCCGTCACCGAACACGCTATTCGGGTTCTCGTCGAGCGCGATGCTCCGCTTGTGGCGTTGCTGTGGGGTCGCGATGCGCAGAATCTGCAGCCCATGCTGGGGCAGACGCCCGTCGTTGCCAGCGCGCACCCGAGCCCACTGTCTGCGTCGCGTGGCTTCTTCGGCTCGCGGCCGTTCTCACGCGTGAACGAACTGCTCGCACAGCAGGGCGCCGCTGACGTCGATTGGCGCGTCGCCCCCTGATTCCTGCGTCCCCAACGGTTCGACGTGGCACCGGAAAATGGCCATTGGGGGCGCACAAGCGACGGGAGGCTGGGCACCGCGGTGCCGGGTGCGAACGCTGACAGAGCGCGTCACAGGGACGGCAGCGCGTCGGCTGAGCCACGGCGAAGCCGGAGTGGGTAGCCTCGGTGTATGTCGGAACTTCATGACCTCGGAGCCCTGGACCTCTGGCAGTCGCTTCAGCGGGGTGAGACCACGCCGACGACGGTGGCCGAACACGCTCTTGAGCGAGCCGAGCGTCTCAACCCGCGTATCAACGCCCTCACGACACTGACTCCGGATGCTGCAAGGCAGCGCGCGCGAGACGTCGAAGAGTCTCAGGACAGCACGGGGATGCTGTGGGGTCTCCCACTCGCTGACAAAGACCTCGTCAACCGCGCCGGGGTTCCGACGGGTTTCGGATCGCGGCTGTTCCCGGGCGTCGCGGCGGCGGCATCCGATGAACTCGTCGATGTTCTCGACGCGGCGGGCGCGGTCAGCATCGGCAAGACAGCGACGCCCGAGTTCGGTCTCGCCGGCTATACGGAGCCTCTCGCGACCGGTCCCGTGCGCAACCCGTGGGATCCTTCTCTCGGCGTCGGCGGGTCGAGCGGGGGAGCGGCAGCGGCCGTCGCCGCACGGATTCTGCCGTTCGCACCCGGAAGCGACGGCGGGGGCTCCATTCGTATTCCGGCGGCGGCATGCGGGCTCGTCGGCATCAAACCCTCGCGCGGGCTGATCCCGGCGGCGAGCGGAAACACCTCCCTCGGCGGGCTGTCTGTGGGCGGCGCCCTGGCACGCACCGTCGCCGACACGGCGCTGCTTCTCGACGGCATGATCGGTCGGGTGAACGGGCGGATCATGCATCACGACACGCTGCGCGCCCCCGAGCAGGTGACGGGCGAGCTGCTCGGGTCAGCGGTGCGCGGCGAAGGGCGCTTTCAGCTGGGCGTCATGACGAACACGCCGTTCGATGACGAGCTCGACATCGTCGTCGATCCGGAGGCAGATTCCGCGGTTGACGAGGCCGTGCGATTCTTCTCCGATATGGGACACGGCGTCGAGGAGTTCGCGCTCGAACACGATGGCCGCTACGCGGAACGATTCCAGGCGCTCTGGCATGCGTCGGCAGCGTCGCTCCCGGTCGACGGCGAGCAGCTGATCGAGCTCGAGCCGCTGACCCGCCACCTGGTGGAGCGGGGCCGCGCGATGTCCGCACGGGAGCTGATCGCCGTGCTCGCCGCCCTCAACGCTTTCGAGCGCAGCGTCATCTCGCAGTTCTCTCGATTCGACGCCGTGATGACGCCGACGCTCGCTCTCACACCGCGCCCGCTCGGCTGGTTCGATCCGGAAGACGCCGAGCACAACTTCCGCCAGCAGTGCGAGTACGAGCCGTACACCTCGTTCGTGAACGTCGCAGGACTCCCCGCCATTACGCTGCCCGTTGCCCAGACAGCCAAGGGGCTGCCGATGGGTGTGCAGCTGATCGGTCAGCCGGGTGGAGAGGCGACGCTGTTCGCGCTCGGAGCACAGCTGGAGCGCCGCATCCGCTGGCATGAGCGCCGCCCCGCTCTCGCGTGACCACCTCATGCCACGAACCCTGACCCTTTCGCACGTGACCATGCCATGAGACAAACGCTCACCGGTTCTCGCAAAAACTACTCATGACCCTGTACAGCTCGGGCACCGCGAGGATCACTCGTGCGTCGGCGCATCCGGGATGTCGAGGACGGGCACGGCGTCGAGAAGCCGGCGCGTGTACGGATGCTGCGGGGCAGCGAGCACGTGCGCGGTCGCGCCCTGCTCCACGATGCGTCCGTCGGTCATGACGGCGACGTCCTCGCAGAGATCCCGCACCACCCCGATGTCGTGCGAGACCAGAACGAGCGTGAGTCCCAGCTCGGTGGTCAGCCCCGCCAGCAGCTCTAGAATTTGGGCGCGCACCGTGACGTCCAGAGCGCTCACGGGCTCATCGCCAACGAGCATGCACGGCTTGTGCACGATGGCCCTGGCCAGAGCAATCCGCTGGCGCTGTCCGCCCGAGAACTCGTGCGGGTAACGTCCCGCCATCTCGGCATCGAGGCCCACCTGATCCAGAACCTCGAGAACGCGTTGCCTGTGGTCACCGGGAATGCGCAGGCCCCAGAGCGGTTCAGAGACGATGCGCCCGACGGTCATCCGCGGATCGAGCGACGCGTACGGATCCTGAAAAACGATTCCCGTCTGCCGACGGAACCAGGCAGCGCGACGACCGCGTGACACGGCCCGACCCCGAAATTCCACAGTGCCCGTCGTCGGACTGTCGAGCGCGAGCATCAGCCGCACGAGCGTCGACTTTCCCGACCCTGATTCGCCGATGACCCCCAGTGAGCGTCCCTCGTGGATATCGAGGCTCGTGGGTTCGAGCGCGTGCGTGACGCGGCGCGGCGCGAACAGCGCCTCGCGCCTGTCGGCGTAGTTGCGAGACAGCTCGGAGACACGCAGGAGTGGGGCGGTCATGGGGCCTCCGGCTTCTGCCAGCTCGTCGCGCGCGCAGCATCCACGATCCGCCGGGCGATGGGGGAGGCGGGTGCTCGGAGCAGATCCTCGACGCTGCCCGATTCTGCCACCTGTCCTCGTTCGAGTACGAGAGCGCGGGCGACGATGGACTGCAGCACGGCGAGGTCGTGAGTGATGAAGATGAGCGAGGTGCCGAGTGCATCGACGAGGCGGTCGAACAGCTCGAGGATCTCGGCCTGGATGGTCACGTCGAGCGCCGTTGTGGGTTCGTCCGCGATCAGCAGCTGCGGCTCGGCGGCGAGAGCGATGGCAATGCCGACGCGCTGGCGCTGACCGCCGGAGAGCTGGTGGGGGTAGCGCGAGAGCAACGTCTCGGGATCATTGAGCGCGACAAGCTTCGCAAGCTCCAGCGCGCGCGACCGGCACTCCGCACGGCCCAGACGCTGGTGGATGCGCACAGGTTCCATGATCTGGCGACCGATCGTACGGATCGGGTTGAGCGAGGTGCGCGGTTCCTGAAACACCATTCCGATGCGCGAGCCGCGAAGGCGTGCCAGCTCACGGTCGGGCAGACCGAGAATCTCGCGATCATCGAGCCGGATGCTGCCGGTCGCCGTCGCGCCGTCAGGCAGCAGCCCGAGCATGGCGAGTGCCGTCATCGATTTGCCCGAGCCGGACTCGCCGATGATGCCAAGCCGGTCGCCGTCTGCCACATCGAAGGAAACGGCATCGACAACGGTCCTGCCGCCGATGTTGACCGTCAGGTCACGTGCCCTGAGCGTCATGCGGTGATCACCTCCGGCCGACCGAGCCGCGGATCCGTTGCGTCACGCAGCCCGTCGCCGAGCAGATTGAATCCCAGCACCGTGATGGTGATCGCCAGCCCAGGCCACACGACAGAAAGAGGGTGGATGCCGATGTAGCTCTGCAGCTCGGCGAGGACGCGGCCCCACGACGGCGTTGAGACGGGGGCACCATAGCCGAGATAGGAGAGCCCGGTCTCAGCGAGGACGGCGACGGCCATGCACCACGAGAGCTGAACGATGAACACAGGCGCGACGTTCGGCAGCGTGTGTCGTGTGAGATTCCGCACCGGGCCGAGCCCCGCGGCGATGCCCGCTGTCACGAACTCCGACCGCGAGACGCGTCGGATCTCCGGCCGCGACACCCGCCCGACGTTCACTCCGAAGCTGATGCCGACGGCGACGATGACGACCATGATCGATCCGCCGAGCGCCGATGCGAGCATCATGGCGATGAGCAGGGTCGGGAATGCGATGAGGATGTCGATGAGCACGGCGATGATCTCGCGGAACCAGCGGGCAGTGAGAGAACCGAGCGCCGCGAAGACGACGCCGACGACGGCGGCGACGAGTGCGGAGCCGACGGCGACCTGCAGCGTGACTCGTGAGCCGGCGAGCAGGACGCTGAAGATGTCGCGCCCGATATTGTCTGTGCCAAGCAGATGCGCTGACGAGGGCGGGTGCCATTTGCTGAGAACGTCTGTGTGCACGGGATCATACGGCGTCCACACGATCGACAGCAGGGCACACGAGACGAGCGCCACCGTCGTCACCAGGCCGAAGACTCCGGCCGGGTTGCGGATGAACGTTCGCGCCCACCCACGTTGTCTCACGATCGGAACGGTCGTCGTCATGCCGCCGCCTCTCGCTGCCTCGGGTCGATCAGACGGGCGACGATGTCGACAACGGTTCCGAGGACGAGCACGAGGCCCGTCAGCACGAGAACGTCGCCCTGCACCTTCTCAAGGTCGCGATTGCCGACGTCGGTCACCAGCATCCGCCCAATTCCGGGCAGCGTGAAGAGCTGCTCGATGATCACAGCGCCCACAAGGAGGCCCGCGATCTGCAGGGCGAGAACCGAGACGACAGTGAGCGCGACGTTGGGCATGCCGTGAGTGATGAGGGCGCGGGTCCGCGTCAACCCTTTGGCGGCCGCGGTGCGCACGTAATCCTGCCCGAGAGCTTCGAGGGCCGCCGAACGGATGAAGCGCAGCAGCACTGCTCCCTCGACGACGCCGATCGTGAGCGCAGGGAGGATGAGCGCGTAGAGCGCACGCGCCGGCTCGTCCCAGCCATCCCGCGGGAAGCCCTGCGGTGGAAACCAGCCGAGACCGACGGCGAAGACGACGACGAGCAGCATCCCTGCCCACACCACGGGAACAGCGGCAATCGCCTGTGACACCATGCTCATGGCCGACCCCGTGAACGTGCGGCGTTTGAGCGCCGACAGGATGCCGAGGGGCACCGCGATGATCAGCGCGATCGCAAGCGACATCACCGTCAGGGGAAAGGTGACCTGCGCTTTTTCGACGAGTTGCGATGTGACGGAGGCGCCGGTGAGCATTGAATGGCCCAGGTCGCCGGTCACGATGCCCGAGATCCAGTCGATGTACTGAGTGAGGAGCGGCTGATCGAAACCCATTGAGCTGCGAATCGCTTCCACCTGTTCGGGTGTGCTGTCCGTACCGGCGATCACCTGCGCGACGTCGCCGGGCAGAATCCGGAGCGTCGCGAAGATGAGTGCGCTTGCGACGAGCAGGCCCAGCAGAAGCAGGGCGAGGCGGGTGATGACGAACCGAATCACGTGGTCACGGACAGCGAACTCAGATCGAGGCGGGCGTTGGGGGAGTCGGTCGGAAAGCCCGAGATGCCCTCGTGGATCGCCGTCAGCGTGAGGGCGTTATACAGCCAGTCTGCTGCGTGATCCTCAGCGACGATGCGGGCTGCCTCGGCAAGCTTCTCGTTGGCGGTCTCGGGATCCGTTGCGCGCACTGACTCGGTGTAAAGCTTCTGGACGTCTGTGTTGTCGTAGCCGAAATAGTAGTCGGGGTTCGCCCAGTTGCCGAAGTCGCGCGGCTCCAGATGATCGACGAAACTCAGGTCGTAATCGTGATTCGTGTAGACGTCGTTGAGCCACGTCGAGAACTCGACGGAATCGACGGTCAGGGTCACCCCGATCTGCTTGTACGCCGACACGAGAACGTTGGCGACGGTTGTGCCATAGATGTTGGGGACGGTGAGCGTCAGCGAGAGGTCGTCGACTCCGGCGTCGGCCAGGAGACTCTTGGCCTTCTTGGGGTTGTACGGGCGCAGCGATGTGAGATCTTCATAGCCGGGGTCGAGGGGCGGGATCGGGCCGCCCATCTCCACGCCGGCTCCTCCGATTGCGTCGATGACCGCCGCGTGATCGACAGCGAGCTGCAGCGCCTCGCGCACGCGCACATCGTCAAGAGGCTCGCGCTGGTTGTTGAACGCGAGTGTGTATTTATCCGTCGTCTTTCCCTCGTGCACCGTGAAATCGGTGCCTTCGAACTGAGTCTGCAGATTCGGGTCGACGGCCGTCAGCACATCGAGATCGCCCGCGAGTGCCGCGTTGACTCCTGCAGTGGTGTCACCGATATACACGAAGACGACTTCGCCGACCTTGGCGGCATCCCCCCAATAATCGTCGTTGCGTGCGAGGGTGATCGAGTCACCCTGCTTCCACTCCTCGAGTGTGAACGGGCCCGTGCCGTTCGCCGTGGTCGACAGGTCGTTGTCCGCTGACTCATCGAGCACGAGTCCCGCGCGTCCACTGAGGTTCCAGAGCAGATTGGAGTCGGGCTCGGAGAGCGTCAGGGTGACCGTGTCGTCGTCGGTGGCGGTGATCTTCGTGACCGCGGACAGCAGCTCGTGATCCCGCAGCTCTGCATCGTCTTTCACCTGCGTGAGTGACCACACGACATCGTCGACGGTCAGGTCATCACCGTTGTGGAACGTGACACCGTCGTTGATGTCAAACGTGTAGGTGAGTCCATCATCGCTGATCGAGTGCGACGCCGCGATCGTGTCGACGATATCGCCAGACGGCGTGCGCGACACCAGTCCCTGGTACACGTTGTCAATGAGAACCTGGTCGAGAGCGGCCCCGGAGGTGCGCCGAATATCGAGGTCAGTCGGCTCGAGGACGAGCCCGACCGTGACAGACTCACCCTCTGACCCGCTGTACTCGTCGCCCTGGCCGCTGCAGCCGCTCAGCACGAGGGCTGAGATCGCGGCAATGCCGAGTGCGGCATAAAGGGTTCTCATACGCGGTGGATCCTTTCGATCGGGCTCATCGGTCGTGCCCAGGAGCCGGGTGCCCGACGCGCCGACGAGCAGCCGTGACGTTCGGAGCGAGACTCCGAGATGACTCGAGCGTATACACAGGGATCATCCTCGTGAACATTGTGCCCCGTGTCGAGTTGAATGACGCACCCGACCCGTCACATCTCGACATCCTCGACGCTTCACTGCCGGTGCACACGCGACGCGGCTACAGTAGTGATGCATGGCCCCATCATCTCGCATTCACCCGTCACGGACGCACCGCGACGCATACGCTGCGCTCAGAGAGCTCTCGACAACGGTCGGCTCGATCGCGTCTGACGCGGGCATCGATCCGATTCTCACCGAGCTCGTTCAGATGCGGGCGTCGCAGATCAACGGATGTGCGTACTGCCTTGACGTCCACGCGCGCTCGCTCGCGAAGCTTGGCGAGAGCGCGCAGCGCGTCGCCGTTCTGCCTGCGTGGCAGGAAGCCGGCCTGTTCTCGCCGCGAGAATGCGCTGCGCTGAGGCTGACGGAGGCGATCACGCTCATCCACGACGGGCAGCTGCCCGATGACGTGTACCGCGAGGCCACCGAGCTGTTCACCGCGGAACAGTATGCCGCCCTCGTGTGGGTGATCGTGACGATCAACTCGTTCAACCGCATTGCGATCACTGGGCGCTACGACATCGAACCGCAGCCAGGTTAGGTGTGGCTATACTAAGAAGATCATGACGCAGACTCGAACACGCGGCGTCGGCGCGCACGCGCGACGCGACCCTCGCGGCCTGGGGCACCTGTACTTGCTCACGGCAGACGAGACGTCGCTCGCCGAGCTTGAGGCCGCACTCCAGGCCGTTCCGTACTGTGCGCGCGGACGAGTGTTCATTGAGGTCGAATCGGGTGCCGACATTGGCAGCATCGACGTTCCGACGCGTATGACCGTCACCTGGCTGACTCGGCAGACACGATCGGGAGCTCCCGGCACAGGCACAGCGTGCGCGGCCGGGGAAGCACTCGGGCGAGCGGTGAACGCGTGGTCCGATGAGATGCTCTATGCCACGAGTGACACTCCGCACATCTGGCTTGCGGGACACTATCGGGGCGTCGCCGCTGTGCACGAGCACCTCGTCTCGGACCTCGGCGTGGACCCCCACAGCATCACGGCGCCGGTGGCCTACGGACTCAGTCGCTGAGCGCTGGCGACGCATCGGATGCCCGATGTCACACTGAACATTGACGTCACTCTGAGCACTGACGACACATTGCCGCTGGTGCGTTCGCGCGTAGGCGGCGGCTCGAGAACGACAACCCCGTGCGTCCTGCGTCGGCGATGTTCGACAGCATCCGCTCGATCGTCACCGGTAGAGAGGTGCCCGCGACCCAAACGGAAGACCTCGCGATCGCTCGCGGGGATCGGGAGCGCGCAGGCCAGACGCCCCATGTGCGCGACGTGTGAGCACCAACGCACTTGCGTGATTTAGGTTAGGCAACCCATACTGGAAGGGTGACTCACTCGACGGATGCTGCAGAGCTGACCCAGGAGCGCCCGGCGTTCAGCAACTTTGACCTCCGCGTCCGGAGGATTCGAGAACTCAGCCCGCACTTCACGCGCGTGACATTCACCGGTGACGATCTGGCGCACTTCGGAACCGAAGGCCTCGATCAGCGGATCAAAGTCGTCTTGCCACTTCCTGACACAGGATTCGAGACGTTCCCGATGGGACGGGACTGGTACACCGACTGGCGCGCGCTGCCCGATCATGAGCGCAACGACTTCCGCACCTACTCGATTCGCGCCATCCGCGTGCCCGAGCGCGAACTCGACGTCGATTTTGTCGCGCACGGCGATGGCGGCCCAGCCTCTCGTTGGGCGTTGCACGCCACGGTTGGCGACCGCGCAATCATCGTGGGACCAGACGCGCGCAGCAGCGTGCGGGGCTCCGGTTTGACCTGGAACCCGGGGTCTGCCCGACACTTGCTGATCGCCGGGGACGAAACCGCCGTTCCCGCCATCAGCGCGATTCTCGAGCAGCTTCCGGATTCAGCTGTCGGGCGCGTGTTCCTCGAGGTTCCGAGCCGTGACGACATTTTGACGCTCGATGCGCCGGCCGGCATGGTCATCCAGTGGATCCCGCGCATGTCACCGCATCGTGACTACGGACTCGGCCTCGTCTCAGCCGTCCGTGACTGGGTGGGCGAGCATGTGCGCGCGGTGGCGGGATCCTCCGTCGACCTCGACGACGTCGATATCAATCGCGAAATCCTCTGGGACGTTCCCGATGTCACGGCTGCGCCGGGACCCGAGGACATGTACGCCTGGATTGCGGGCGAGGCCTCCGCGGTCAAGACGATTCGCCGGTATCTCGTCTCTGAGTGCGGCCTCGATCGCCGGTCCGTCGCCTTCATGGGTTACTGGCGGCTCGGCAAAGCCGAAGGCTGAGCCCAGACACCCCTCATTCGAAAGGACACCTGTGTCTTCATTGCGCGCGCTCGGCAGCGCTCTTCTCGTGGCTGCCACTCTCGCCGCCGTCACCGGCTGCGCCTCGTCGTCGGATAAGACGGCGGACGAATCCGCGGATTCAGCGTTTCCCGTCAGCATTGACAGCGCCCTCGGCACCGCTGAGATTCCCGAGCGGCCCGAACGCATCGTGACGCTGGGGCAGGGGACGGCAGACACCGTCGTGGCGCTCGGGCTGACCCCGGTGGCGATCGAATCCGACCCCTGGGGCGGAGATGCCGAGGGCTACCAGCCCTGGGTGCGCGAAGCCATCGAGAAGCGCGGCGACACGCTTCCGGAACTCATAGAGACCGGAACGGAGATCGACATGGATACGATCATCGCCGCGGATCCGGACGTGATTCTCGCCCCGCAGTCCGGGCTGACGCAGGATCAGTACGATGTGCTGTCCGACCTCGCCCCCACCGTCGCCTACCCCGGCCAGGCATGGAGCACGCCCTGGGACGAGCAGATCAGCCTCATCGGCGAATCGCTCGGACGCGCGGACGAGGCCGCCGCGCTCACGCAGGAGATCCGCGACACCCTCGGCTCCGTCGCCGAGGCACACCCGGAGTGGAGCGGAACCACGTTCGCCTACACGTACACGTCGACGCCGGGAACGCTCGGAGTCTTCCAACCGAACGAGCCGCGTGTCGCGATTCTTGAGCTCATGGGTCTCACGCCGGCGCCGTTCATCGAGGATCTGCCCGTTGACGAGGGCACGGCATCCAGCACACTCGGACTTGAGAACGCCGACGCTCTCGACGACACGGACCTGCTGTTCACCTGGTTCAGCGATGAAGACTCACAGGCCGAAATCGAGTCGCAGCCGCTGTACGCTCAGATTCCCGCCATCGAGCGCGGCTCGGATGTCACCATCTACGACCACCAGTTCGTGACGGCGGCCAGCCTCATCACTCCGTTGAGCGTCCCGTGGGTCCTCGACGATTACACCTCCCTCATCGATCACGCACTGGAGAACCTCTGATGAATCGCCTGATCCGCGGCGCAGCTGCTGCCGCCGTCGTCGCCCTGGCCCTGACCGGCTGCTCCAGCGCATCGGACACCGCCGATGACGCCCCCTCGGGTGATGGCGCGTTCCCCGTGTCGATCGACAGTGCTCTGGGCACAGCCGAGATCCCCGAGAAGCCGGAACGCATCGTCTCGATCGGCTGGGGAACACCCGACATCGTCGTTGCGCTCGGTGAGACCCCCGTCGCAATTGAGGAGGACACCTGGGCCGGTGATGACGACGGCATCCTCCCGTGGTTGCGCGACGCGATTGAAGAAAACGGCGACACCGTGCCCGAGACGTTCTCGGTCTACCCGGAGATCGACATGGATGCTGTCATCTCGGCAGACCCCGATGTCATCCTCGCCCCGCAGTCCGGGCTGACGCAGGATCAGTACGACATCCTGTCCGAGCTCGCCCCGACGGTCGCCTACCCGGATGCTGCCTGGCAGACCGACTGGAAGACGCAGATCTCCACGGTGGCGACAGCGCTCGGCCGCGCCGACGATGCTGACACGCTCATCGGCGACATCGATGACCAGCTCGCGGCCGCGGCGTCCGAGCATCCAGAATTCGACGGTGTCTCGTTCGCCTACGTGTACGCCGGGAAGCCGGGGGAGCTCTCCGTGTACCTGGACGGGGACCCGCGTGTGGACCTTCTCACAGCTCTCGGGTTCGAACTGGATCCCGCTGTGGCCGATCTTGCGCCGGACGAGGGAACATTCACGGCGACGCTGGGGATCGAAAACGCTGACATGCTCGACGATGTGGATGTGCTGTTCACCTGGTACAACTCTGATGATGAGAAGGCGAGCGTTGTCGACCAAGAGCTCTGGCAGCAGATTCCCGCAGTGCAGCAGGGCGCCGTCGTCGAGTTCATCTCGAACAGAGAGCTGGGCATGGCGACGAGCGTTCTGACTCCGCTCAGCGTTCCGTGGGCGCTCAACGAGTACCTGCCGTTGATCTCGGAGGGCGTCTCACACGTCGATGGCTGAGCGCCGACGGCACAGCGCCGGCCGCTACGCCTGGGGCGTGGCGGCCGCCGTCGTGCTGCTCGGCCTCGCTATTGTTCTGAGCCTCGCCGTCGGGTCGAAGCCGCTCGAGGCGCAGCAGGTCATTGCGTCACTGACCAGGCACGGAGACGACTACGTCGACGCCGTGCTGGCCAGTCGTGTGCCGCGGACGGTGCTCGGCGTGCTTGTCGGCGCAGCGCTGGCTGTCGCGGGCGGTGTCATGCAGGGCGTGACGCGCAACCCTCTCGCGGATCCTGGCCTATTCGGCATCAATGTCGGCGCGGCGGCGGCGATCGTGACGGGCATCGCGTTCTTCGGGGCGACGGTCACCGGCTACATCTGGCTCGCGCTTCTCGGTGCCGTCGTATCCGTTGTGCTTGTGTACGCGCTGGGGTCGGCGCACGGCCGGAGCGCGACGACGCGCATCGTCCTGGCCGGAGCCGTCGTGACTGCCGTTTTCTCGGCCTACGTGCAAGCGGTATCGCTCAGTCTTCCCGAGGTCTTCGATGCCTACCGCTTCTGGGTCGTCGGCTCGCTTGCCGGGCGCAGTCTTGACCAGGCCTGGCTGATCCTGCCCTTCATCATCGTCGGTCTCGTGCTGGCGTTCCTGCTGGCGCCCGGTCTTAACATGCTCGCTCTTGGAGACGACATCGCGACCTCCCTCGGCCAGCGTCCCATCGTGGTCCGGTTGCTGAGCGGTGTGGCGGTGGCGATTCTGGCGGGGGCAGCCACAGCTGGCGTCGGACCTGTGCTCTTCGTCGGACTCGCCGTCCCTCACATCGCCCGCTCCGTCTCCGGGCCCGATCATCGCCGTCTGCTCCCGCTCTGCGTTCTGCTCGGTCCCGTGCTTCTCGTGCTCTCCGACGTTCTCGGGCGAGTGATCGCTCGGCCTGACGAGATCATGGTCGGCGTGATGACGGCATTCGTCGGGGCACCGGCACTGTTCATCGCCCTGCGCCGACTGCGGGGTGATCGTGCATGACGGGGCGTCGCACTCTGCGCATTGGCACGCGAATCTCTCTGGTCCTGCACACGCGCTCCCTCCTCGTCGGGGCCGTCCTCGTGGTGCTCATCGCCGTACTGGGCATTCTCGCGCTCGGACTCGGAGATCTGGGGGTCCCGCCGACCGAACTGCCGTCGGCGCTCGTCGCCGATTCGGGTGCGGCCAGCTTTGTCGTGAAGACGCTGCGCGGGCCGCGACTGCTCGTCGCCATCGGCGCGGGAGCGGCCTTCGGCGTCAGCGGCTCGCTTTTTCAACGCGTGACGCGCAACCCTTTGGGAAGCCCCGACGTGATCGGTCTGACGGCCGGCGCTTCTGCGGGCGCTGTGGGGTTCGGCGTACTGTGGCCGGGAATCGTGCCGCTCCCTGTCGGGGCAGTCATCGGCGCGGTCGTCGCGATTGGCATCGTCTCCGTGGCGACCGGCACAGGGCTCTCGTCCCCGGGCAAGCTGATCATCGCAGGCATCGGTGTGCAGGCCATCGCTCTGTCGTTTGTGCAGTTCGTACTGACGCGCATCAAGCGTGAGCAGGCGACAGTGCTGGCGACCTGGCTGAACGGCAGTCTCGAGGCGCGGAATCTGCAGGACGTCGCCGTCATCGCTGTCGTGCTCCTTGTCGGTGGCACGGCAGCGCTCGTGGTCTCGCGGCGTCTCGCCATCGTTGAGATGGGGGACGATATCGCCGATGGCGTGGGCGCCTCGGCGTCGCGGACGCGGACGGGCGCGGTGATCATCGCCATCGTGCTGGCCGCCGGAGGCGTGGCCGTCTGCGGGCCGATTGCGTTCATCGCCCTGATGGCTCCGCATCTGGCGCGAGTCGTGGCGCGATCGCAGTCTCCGGTGGTTGCGGGGCTCACCGGCTCAGCCCTGCTGGTCGTCGCCGACATCATCGTGCAGTTCTCGCCGTTGCCGCAGCAGTTGCCCGTCGGGGTTGTGACGGCGATGATCGGGGGAGTCTTCCTCGGCTGGCTCCTCGTGTCGCAATGGCGAAAAGGCGCACTCTGAGAATGCCGCTCTTGCGACGCCGGCCCGGTCCCCGCCGCTGTGCTGCCGTGTGACGACGAACGTGCGACGCTGGGTCAGCTCTGTCGGCGTGACCCTCGCGTTTTCCGCAGATAGCCGCCCTTTTCAAGCCCCGCCTCGATCTCGAACCGGTTCGTCAGCGGGTTGAAGCCCTCAAGCGCGTAGAGAATCGGAAAGAGCAGCCCGAATGTGCGCCACTGCTGCTTGTGCACGGCCTCGTGCTCGAGAACATCATCTGTCACGTTCGTGTTCGTCAGATAGCAGGCTCCTACGCACGCCCCACCCCGCCCGAACGTCCACTCCGGCATGCCTCGGAAGATGAACAGTCCGCCCCGCCGTTCGACGCGGCCCGTTGACCAGATGAACCCCCAGACGAGCCCAACGAGCGTGCCGTAGGCGTAGCCGAGCAGGCTGAGGGGAGAGTTTGTGAGGATGCGACGCATCACGAGTTCTCCGGCTGCCGGAGCGCCTCAAGCACTCGCAGCCAGGCCTCGCTCATCGTGGGGAACACGGGCACGGCGTGCCACAGACGGTGGAGCGGAACCTCACCCACGACGGCGATCGTCGCCGCATGCAGCATCTCCGCCACGTCGTCGCCGACGAACGTGGCACCGATCAGAACATCCCTCTCCAGATCGATGACCGCGCGGAACGTGCCCTCATAGCCATCGGCGTGCAGCGCGCCGCCCGCGGTGGACCCCAGGTCGATGTCGATCGTGCGCGTTGTCACACCGGCATCCTGAGCCGCCTGCGAGGTGATGCCGACCGATGCGACCTGCGGGCTGCTGAACACGACAGACGGCACGGCGGCGTGATCGGCCGTCGCTGCGGCCGGTGCCCAGTTTCGGGAATCGGGAACGTCTCCCGCTGCTCGCGCGACGATGGCCGCGGCGGCCGCGCGCGCCTGATACTTCCCCTGATGCGTGAGCTGTGCGCGCTTGTTGACGTCTCCGACGGCGTACAGCCAATCGGCTGAGGCCTCCGTCGCGAGCATCGTGTCGTCAACATCGATCCAGTCGCCTGGTGTGAGCCCGACGGTTTCGAGGCCGAGATCGCGTGTTCCGGGCGCGCGTCCCGTCGCGATCAGCACGCGGTCGGCAGTGACCGTCTCGCCTGTGGACAATGTCAGCTCGGCTCCGTCCTGCGTTGCCGCGGCGCTCTGCACATCTGCGGTCAGTACGGTTACGCCGGAGTGCCGCAGCCGGGCCGTGACGGCATCACCGGCGAGAGGCTCGTGGCCGCTCAGCAGCCCGTTGCGGGCGACGACGGTGACAGACGACCCGAGCGCGGCGAACGCTGTGGCGAGCTCAGACGCCACGACACCGCCTCCGACAATCGTGAGCGAGCCCGGAATCTCCTCGGTGACCGTAGCGTCCCGGCTCGTCCACACCTCGAGCTCGTCGAGGCCAGGAATCTCCGGGATCCGCGCGTCAGATCCCGTGCAGACAGCGACGGCCACCCCTGCTTCGAGCGTCGTCGTTCCCCCGGCGCTCGTCACCTCGACGGTGCGCTTGCCGACGAGACGCCCCGCGCCACGCACCAGGTCGATGCCGGCGTCAGCGAGCCACGAGACCTGACCCGAGTCGTCGCCGCGCCCCGTGAACGAATCACGCCGGGCAAGCACAGCGGCCACATCGAGCCCACGTGTAACAGCCTGGGCCGCACCATCGACGTCGAGAGCGGCCTGGCGGGCCACTCCCGGCCTCAGCAGCGCCTTCGAGGGAATGCACGCTCGGTAGGAGCATTCACCTCCGACCTTCTCGCGCTCCACGATCACGCAGGTCAGACCGGCCTGCACCACATAGTCGGCGACGTTCTCGCCGACGGGGCCCGCACCAATGACAACGACGTCGTACTCACTCATAATCCGACACTACCCGCGTCAGGTCCTGGGCGGACTCAGCGACGTGTCAGGGCGCTCAGCACGCGCAGGATCGCCGGGAGATCATCGGTCGCCGCGGCGGGGGAGGCGGGGGCGAATCCGGTGATCCCGGCTCCGGCGAGAGCGAACGCGTTTCGCACACGTCCGATGAGATCGCCGAGTTGTGAAAGGGGAATCCCAAAGGGCTCGGCCCAGTGTGTTCCGCCGATATCTGCCGGGTCGAGCACATCGAGGTCGATATGCACGTAGACCTGTGATGCACCGGTATCGGTCAGCGCGTCGACGATCCGGTCCGTCTCATCGGCGTTCAGCGCCCGCAGCTCAGACGTGTCGAGGTACTCGGCTTCGGCGGGGTCGACAGATCGGATGCCGCCAAGCACGATGCGCTCCTGATCGATGGGGTGAGATGCGGCGAGGACGTCGTGCCCCTCACCGAGCACAGCACGCAGGGCCATTCCGTCGAAGGCACCCGTGGGGGAGGACTCGGGAGTATGCAGGTCGGGGTGGGCGTCCAGCCAGAGCACGGCCAGATCTTCGTCCGTGCGCTCCATTGCCTGGTCGATGGCGGCGACCTCGATGCCGCAGCCGCCGCCGATGCTGACTGCCGTGTCGGTCGTTGCGCTCAGTTGCTCGCGCAGCCGCTCACGTACGGTGACGAGGGAGGTGAACCGGCTGATACCGGTGTCGAGCGCATCTCCCGCTCCCGCCGGGACCTCGATGTCGGTTGTCGCACGCGAGGGAAGATCGCCTCTGATTGCCTCGGCCCCGTCGATCAGCTGCATCGCTCGTGACGATGACGAACCCTGCCACTGCGGAACCACCATGAAAGCCGTCATTGTTCAAGTATGCGTCGGCGGGGCACTGGCCACAGCATCCAATTCTCGCCCGCCGCGAACGTACGGCGGGCACCGGAAAGTCCGGTGCCCGCCAGCCGTGCCGTGGTCAGGACTCAAGCGATGCATTCCCGCCACTCTTCAGCGCCGCGAGGCGTGCCTCGACTTCGGTGAGCTCGCCCAGATCCTCCAGCTCTTCGAACTGCGCGTCGAGGCTCGACGCGGCGAGCTCCTGGTGGCCGAGCACCTTCGCCTCTTCGCGGCGAATCTTCTCGTCGAAACGGCTGACCTCGCTCGTCGGATCCATGATGTCGATGCTCTTCATGGCATCGTGCACCTTGAGTTGCGCCTGCGCGGTCTTCTGGCGTGCCACGAGCTCATTGCGCTTCGTCTTCAGCTGCTCGAGCCGCTCCTTCATGCCGTTCAGGCCATTCTTGAGCTGCTCGACGACCTGGTTCTGCGACGCGATCTGCGGCTCGGCAGCCTGTGCCTCGTTCTCCGACCCGATCTGACGCTGGAGCGCAACCTTCGCGAGGTTGTCGAACTTGTCGGCACCCGCCGTGTCGCCCTCGGAGCGCATCTGATCGGCGCGCCGGCTGGCGGCAAGCGCCTTCGTTCCCCAATCGCGGGCCGCGTCGACGTCCTCCTTGTGATCCTGCTCGAGCATGCGCAGGTTCCCGATCGTCTCGGCAATGGCGCTCTCGGCCTCGGCGATGTTGTTTGTGTAGTCACGAACCATTTGATCGAGCATCTTCTGCGGATCTTCAGCAGAATCGATAATCGAATTGATGTTGGCTCGGGCAAGCTGCGCGATGCGCCCGAAGATGGTCTGCTTGCTCATGTGCTCCCTCTCGTCACAGCCGACGGAACGGCCATCGTTCGTGTCAGGCTCGATTCTACGTGCCAGTACTTTTTGATTTCCTGCGAGGTTCGCGGGTGGTATGACCGACTGTGACACTGGCGGTCGCAGTTCGGGCGGGTGCGAGAGAGAATTGACCGACGCGAGAGGAGGAGCCGTGGACGCCACAGACCGGACGCTGCAGCTGGCCGTCGTCGAAGTGACCGACGCCCGCCCGCACGCCCCTGCATACGACGCCTACACGCGTGGCATGACCAGACGGACAGTCTCGGATGCGACGGCACTCGGCTGGGACGCACGCCTGTATACGGCCGAGCGGCTGGGCACAGAGGGGCTCCTCGATGCGACAGCATCCGCCGACGCCATCGTCATCATGGGGGGTGAAGACATCGCCCCCGAGTTCTACGACGGTCAGCCCGGATACGAGGGCGAGGGCAAGCACTATCGAACAGCGGATGCTGCCCAGCTTGCGCTCGTGCGCAGGGCAGCGTTGCGCGCCACCCCGCTCCTGGGAATCTGCCGCGGCCATCAAGTCGTCAACGTGGCCTTCGGCGGAACACTCGTTCAGCACATGGAGGAGTCCGGACACCGTCTCACCGACCTGCCTGTCGAGTACACACTCGTCGAGCATCCGGTGTCGCTCGAGCGGTCAAGCACCCTCGCACTGCGCCTGGGCGAGCACATCACCGTGCAGTCCGGTCACCACCAGGTCGTGGATCGACCCGGCCCGGGCTTGCGTGCGATCGGTTGGTCGCACGACGGGCACATCGAAGCCGTCGAACACGAGATCCTCCCCATCACGGGCGTGCAGTGGCACCCCGAGGCTCCGATGGCTCCGGCAGATCAGCTGGAAAGGCTGCTCGACGGCCTCGAACGAGAGGCACTGAGGCAACTGGCCGCCTGATCGGGGTGCCTGCGTGCCCCGACAGGCGATTGCGGTTAGGGTTCCGCAAGTGAGTGAAGATCGCTATGGAACCGATGTGCTCGCGGGCGACTGGAAGAACCGCGGACGACCGACCCACACGAAAGTGGAGGCCGAGACAGGACTCGTCGTCGAAGACGCCGGAAGCGGTTGGTGCGGTGCCGTCGTCGGTGTTGAGGGTCAGACCGTCGAGCTCGAGGACTACGCCGGAGCGGTTCGGGCGTTTCCCCTCGGCCGCGGTTTCATGATCGACGGTCGCCCGGTGGAACTCGTGAAGGCACGGCCTCGCGCGACGGGGCCGTCTCGCACAGCATCCGGGTCGTTCGCGGCCCCCGATCAGCGTGCGCGCGTCGCCCGGCAGAGCCGGATCTTCGTCGAGGGGCGGCACGATGCCGAGCTCGTCGAGAAGGTATGGGGCGACGACTTGCGGGCCGAAGGTGTCGTCGTCGAGTATCTGGGCGGTATCGATGACCTCGATTCCATCATTCGGGATGCTGCGCCCACACGGACGGCGCGCATCGGCGTGCTCGTCGACCACTTGGTTTCCGGATCGAAAGAGAGCCGCATCGCCGAGCAGGTCGCGCGCTCTCCTCACGGAGCGAACGTGCTCATCGTGGGGCATCCGTACATTGATATCTGGCAGTCGGTGCTTCCCGAACGCCTCGGCATCTCTGCCTGGCCGACAGTTCCCCGCAGCATGGAGTGGAAGCACGGCATCTGCGAGGCCTTCGGCTGGCCGCATGAGGACCAAGCTGACATCGCTCGCGCGTGGAAACGGATTCTCAGTAGAGTGTCCCGGTATACGGATCTCGAGCCCGCACTGCTGGGCCGCGTCGAACAACTCATTGATTTCGTCACCGAGCCTTCCTGAAAATCTGCGTGAATCGCAAGAAACAGGGTGCACAAATCGTTATCTTCCCGTATCCTCGGATGAGTTCGCATGACAGGCAGCCAGTGACCCCCACATGGCGGAGCCGATCGCGCGGAGTGAATTCCCTAATGTTCACACCGGCGGCTCATGGTGTCATGTGTGGAGGATTTACCGGTGACTGATTCGTTCGAGACGGGGCCCGAGGCCTCTGACGACACTCCGAACGCACCCGCCACCCGCCGCGAACGACGCGCGATGGAGAATCGCCGCGCCTCGGCACGCGGCACTGTTCGGTCGGCGACCGCCACGGCATCAGCCTCACGGCCCGCGCCCCAGCCGACGTCTGCGCGGCCCCGGCGTTCGGGAAAGAGCATTGCTCGGTCCTGGGCCTCGACGGCCATCGTGGGCCTCGTCGTACCCGGACTATTCGCGACGATGGCCCTCCCGTCATACGCCTCGCCTGAGTCGGCGGGATCTGAGCTGTCGAATTATGACATCGCGACAGCGTCCGCTCAGACCCTCGATGCCTCGGGTGTCGCCGTCGAGCCAGCCTTGAATCTTGTGCGCGATGTCTACGGCGCGACGACGCAGGAAGAACTTGACGCCGCGCGCAAGAAGGCTGAGGCCGAGGCCGCAGCCAAACGCGCCGCTGAGCAGGCGAAGAAAGACGCGGCGAACAGCAATTCGGGTGGCGGAGACGTCGGTTCGGCCATCGCAGGCGACGGTGCAGTGCGCTGGCCTCTTCCCGGCCCGGGAACGATCGGTGACGGCTTCATGAGTCGCGGCGGTTCCCATGAGGGAGTGGACATCCTGATCGCCGGTGGAACACCGATCGGCGCGGTCGCCGATGGCGTCGTCGTCGTCTCGCAGGAGAGCTACGGCGGCTACGGTGTCGCCGTCGTCGTGGAGCACCAGATCAACGGGCAGACGGTCAAGTCGACGTACGGGCACATGACATACGGTTCACGTCGCGTCGCGGTCGGGCAGCACGTCAGCGCCGGCCAGGTGCTGGGCCTTGTGGGGAGCACGGGACGATCGACGGCGAACCACCTGCACATCGAAATCCGCATCAACGGCGGACTCGTGAACCCGCTCACCTGGCTGCGGGCCAACGGCGCGTACTGAGTCCAGCTGCGGTCCGAACGGGCAAGCAGCGCTCGAACGAGAGAATAGCGCCCTGAGAGGCGGGCAGCGCCCGAACCGGCAGGGAGCTCCTGATCAGCGATCCTCGCGCGCCCGGGTCGCTCAGCAGTCGGCTCGAGCAACGTATTCGAGACACCGGCAGTGCGGTACGTCAACGGTGTCGTGGACTACGCAGAGCTGAGCAGACGACGTCTGATTCGGCGGGAGACGTCGTGCGCCCGGCGTCGCCACATGGCAGTTTTGTGCCCCCGACAGGAATCGAACCTGCGACCTACGGTACCGGAAACCGGCGCTCTATCCGCTGAGCTACGGAGGCAAAACAGACGATGACACGCATCGCTGCGAACCTAGGCTAGCACCCAGCGGGCCCCACTCGGAAAGCGACGCGAAGGAGGGCTGTGCATCAGCCGTGAAGACGGCGCAGGGGAGTTCTCCCCCTGACCAATTGCGTCGACTGGTGTGAGGATGAAGACATGGAGCGCACCGTCACGGCTCACCTGCAATTCAGCCTCGGAGGGCAGAGCGATCTGCTGTTTCAGATCGCTGTGGCCGCGGGAACCCCGATCCGCTCCGAGTCGTTCACCTTCACGAACAACGGCCGGGTATATCTGCCCAGGGAGATCGTGGACAGGCACGGAACACGGATTCTGCGCTTCACCGGAGACGCGGGCAACTATGACGTGTTCTACACCGCCCACGTGGCCGGAGCCCGCCCGATCGAACCCGTGGGCGAGATCGACCTCGTCGGCTACCTGCGACCCAGCCGGTACGCGGAGTCTGACGCGCTGTACCAGCAGGCACGATCGATGTTCGCCGGACTTTCCGGGCTCGCACTCGTCAACGCCGTTGCAACGTGGACCCACGAGACACTGGAGTACGTCCCCGGCTCCAGTCGGGGCACAGACAGCGCCCGCACGACACTGTCTGCCGGGCACGGGGTCTGCCGCGACTTCGCTCACGTTGTCGTGACGATGCTGCGGGCATGTGACGTCCCTGCCCGCGTGGCCGCTGTTTACGCTCCCGGTCTCTGGCCCATGGACTTCCACGCCGTCGCCGAGGCCTGGGTCGACGGCCGGTGGAACGTCGTCGATGCCACGCGCCTCGCGCCGCGGCAATCGCTCGTGCGTATATCGACGGGCCGGGACGCCTCAGACATCGCCTTCCTCACGAACCACATTGGTTCGCTGCGGCTGTCATCGGTCGACGTCAACGCTGTGAGCGACACTCCGGTCGTCGACGATCAGCTCTCCGCCGTCGTTCTCCCATAGGCGCCGGGGCATGAACTACGGAAGATTACCGACGACATATCCGGCAAGCTGCTCGGCTCCTCGAGCTGTCGTGAAGTCCTTCGACGACAGGACAACCCAATAGCTGCCCGTGAAGATCTGGGCCGTTCCTACGCCGGATGACTGGCCGAAGTAGCCCTCGTCGCCATAGACAGACACGGGTTCAGCGGACTTCGCCGCGTCGGCGGATAGGTCGGCGAGGGTTTCGGGATCGAGCTTGGCGATCGCGACATCGATGGTGCGGCCGCTCGTGTTGTTGCTCCACCGGCAGGTGAGCCCGTTGTACGACACAACGGTATCGCCGAGCGTGCCTGCCTCCGGGGTGTACTGACCCAGCGCGCTGACATTGGGGTTGAAGTCGTACATCTGCTGCAGCGTGATGACGTCGTCGCAGGCAAGACCGACGTCTTCACCCGCATCCGGTCGTGTCGTCGACGTCGGCGGAGCCGTCGGCTGACCGGGATCTTCCCGATGCTCATCCGGAGGCGCGCTCTCGGAATCAGACGGTGTCGACGTCGATGCCGATGGGGACGGCGAACCGTCAGGTCCGACGGGAGGCGCGCACGCCGTCAACGTCAGACTTGCAGCGGCCAGGGCGATCAGGGCGCTGCGACGGAGAGCGGAGCTGCTGGCGGACATGGATTCCCTTCGAACACGTCAACGACGACATGAGCGTACCAAGCGCTGCGAGACAGCGGGCGCCGGCGCGCGAGAACAGCGTCCCGCTCACGTTAGAATCGGTGACCATGACTCCAACTGATCTTTCGCGCGTCTTGTTCGGCATTCTCGCTCCCATCGCCGATCGACGCCGCGAGGGGGCATCGGCCGAAATCACCGAGTCCATGGTCACGATCGAGCGGCCGAAGAACCGTGACCACGGAGACTGGGCGTCGAACATCGCCATGAAGTTGGCGAAGACTCTCGGAGCGAACCCACGCGAGCTCGCGACGGAGATCGTGGAGCAGCTCCAGAAGACGGATGGCATCGCCTCCGCCGAGGTCGCAGGGCCCGGATTCATCAACGTCAGGCTCGAGGCCGCCGCCGCTGGTCAGCTCGCGAAGACGATCGTCGACGCCGGCGTCGCCTACGGCCACAACACGAGCCTCGCGGGTGAATCGATCAACCTCGAGTTCGTGTCGGCGAACCCCGTCGGTCCGCTGCACATCGGCCACACGCGCTGGGCAGCACTCGGCGACTCGATCAGGCGTGTTCTGACAGCATCCGGTGCCGAAGTGGCCAGCGAGTACTACATCAATGACGCAGGCAGCCAGATGGACACGTTCGGGCGCTCCGTACTCGCGGCAGCGAAGGGTGAGCCGACACCGGAAGACGGCTACCCGGGAGCGTACATCGCTGATCTCGCCGAGGCCGTCGTCGAGCAGGTTCCCGTGCTCACCGAGATGCCGGAGGACGAGGCGGTGCGCACGGCGCGTGAGATCGCGTACGGACTGCAGCTTGACGAGATCAAGGCATCATTGACCCGGTTCAACGTGCACTTCGACATCTGGTTCTCAGAGCGCACGCTGCACGCGGCGGGCGATGATGGGCGCAGCGACATCGACGCCGCCGTCGACCGTCTGCGCGAACAGGGCCACGTGTACGACAAAGACGACGCGATCTGGGTGCGCACCACGGAATTCGGCGACGACAAGGACCGCGTGATCCGCCGCGGGAACGGGGTCTACACCTACTTCGCCGCCGATGCCGCGTACTACCTCAACAAGGGCGACCGCGGGTTCCGACACAAGATCTATCTGCTTGGTGCCGATCACCACGGCTATGTGCACCGCCTCAAGGCCATCGCGGGAGCCGCGGGGGACGATCCGGAGCGCGACATCGAGGTGCTCATCGGCCAACTCGTCAGCATCAACGGCGCCCGCCTGTCGAAGCGCGCAGGCAACATCATCGAGCTTGACGACCTGCAGTCCTGGATCGGCACGGACGCACTGCGGTACTCGCTTGGCCGCTCGCCCGCCGATTCTCCGCTGACCCTCGACCCCGAGCTGCTGCGCAAGCGCACCAACGACAACCCGGTGTTCTATGTGCAGTACGCCCATGCGCGCACCTGTGCGGTGCGGCGCAACGCCGCCGAAACGGGAGTCGATCGCAGCGTGTTCGCGCCGGAGACCCTCACGCACGAGACCGAGGGAGCGCTCCTCGGAGCACTGCAGGACTTCCCCCGCGTCGTGGCGCAGGCAGCAGAGCTGCGCGAGCCGCACCGCGTCGCCCGGTACCTGGAAGAGATCGCCGGCCTGTATCACCGCTGGTACGACAACTGTCGGGTGATCCCGCGAGGCGATGACCCGATTGAAGATGTTCACCACACCCGGCTCTGGCTCAACGATGCCTCGCGTCAGGTGATCGCCAACGGCCTCGATCTCCTCGGGGTCTCAGCACCCGAGCGGATGTGATGTGACCGGGCTGCCGGACGCACAGCCGGTCCCGCGCCGCAGCGGCGGACGCCGGGCGGCGACGGCCCTCATCATCGTGATCGTGGTGGTGGGGCTCCTCGCCCTCGTCGCCTGGCTTGTCGACGGCCTCGTGCGCGGCATCGCGCAAGACGGCGTGGAGACCGCCATCGAGAAGAAGCTTCCCGCCTCGGTCACGGCCGACATCGATGTGCGCGTCGGTGGAGGGTTGTTTCTGCCTCAGGCGATCGCGGGACGCTTCGACGAGGTGACCGTCACCGCCGAGGATGCTGAGGCCGATGGCATCCCGTTCGACATCGTTGTGACCGCGCACGGGGTGCCGGTCGACGAGAACGCCCGCATCGACGAGGTCTCCGCCCGGGTGACCGGGGGAGAGGACGCAGCGAATGCTCTGCTCGTCATGGGCGGAGCGGATCCCGACCTCAGCCTCGGCGATGGCACACTGAGCTACGAGCAATCGACACGCTTTTTCGGAATGTCCATCGGCTACACGCTCGTGACCGAGCCGGTGGCACACGGCGACTCGATCTCGCTCGAGCCGGTCGACGTCGAAGTGTCGACGGACTTCGGCAGCCTCGACCTCACCGATCTCGTCACGCGGCTCCTCGACGATGAGCCCGTGAGCATCTGCGTCGCCTCGTCGCTTCCCGAGGGAATCAGCGTCGATGACATTGCTGTGGCACCGGACGCACTCACTCTGACGCTCTCGGCGCAGGACGTTCCTCGAAACGGACCGGACTTCTCTTCGCGGGGAAGCTGTGACGCCGGATGACGCGGTGGAGCCGATAGATGCGGTGCGGGGCATGCGTTCTCGGTAGACTTCCTGCGATATCACTCCCTCATTTCACGAATGGCTTTCTGTGACGCATAACCCACTCGCCCCCGCGTGGCTGACCGCGCCCGCCGACGCGAACGCTCTCGTGCCCGGGCTGTGGCCGGGGACCACCGTGCGCGACGCGGCCGGGCGGCTCGAGGTCGGTGGCGTGTCCGCTGACGAGCTTGCCCGCGAGTTCGGCACGCCCCTGTATGTGATCGATGAGCGCGAGGCGCGGGACCGCGCAGCCGAAGTGCGTCAGGCGCTCGAGGATGCTTTCGCCGCGGTCGGGTCCACGGCACACGTTTACTACGCGGGGAAGGCGCTGTTGACGAGCATCGTCGCGCAGTGGATGGTTGAGGCAGGGTGCCGGATCGACGTGTGCTCGGGCGGGGAGCTCGCCGTTGCACTCGCGGCTGGCGTTGACACTGCAGCGATCGGCTTCCACGGAAACAACAAGTCACGTGACGAGATCGACAGGGCCGTCTCCTCGGGCGTGGGGACGATCATCATCGACAGCATCCAGGAGATCGACCGCGTCGCCGAGGCAGCCGAGCGTCATGGACGCCGACAGCGGGTCCGCCTGCGGGTGAACAGCGGCGTGCACGCGCACACGCACGACTTCCTCGCGACAGCGCACGAAGACCAGAAATTCGGCCTGACGCTGGACGCCGCCACCGATGCCGTCGCGCAGATTCGCGCCCGAGACACACTCGAGTTCGTCGGCCTGCACTGCCACATCGGGTCGCAGATCTTCGGCGCGGGCGGTTTCGCCGAGTCCGCGGCGCGGCTTCTCGCCGTCCACAAGGAACTGCTGAGCGGCGGCCCTGTGCCCGAGCTCAACCTCGGTGGCGGGTTCGGGATCGCCTACACGAGCGTGGACGACCCGACGCCGATCGCCGAGCTGGCAGCATCCATCGCAGGAATCGTGAAAGACGAATGCGACAGGCTGCAGATTCCGATCCCCGACGTCGCGTTCGAGCCGGGCCGCACGATCATCGGGCGAGCCGGAATCACGCTGTATGAGGCGGGAACCACGAAGCCTGTCTCCGTTGACTCGGAAGCCGGCTCGGGAACCCGCCTGTACGTCAGCGTCGACGGCGGCATGAGCGATAACGCGCGGACGGCCCTGTACGACGCGGACTACTCCGTGCGGATCGCGTCGCGGCGATCGGATGCTGCGCCAGAACTGGTGCGCATCGCGGGCAAGCATTGCGAATCCGGTGACATCGTCGTCTCTGATGATTACCTCCCGGGCGACGTACAGCCGGGTGACGTGCTCGCTGTGCCCGCGACGGGAGCCTATTGCTGGTCGCTCGCCAGCAATTACAACTATCTGGGACGGCCGCCCATCGTGGCCGTTCGCGATGGCCGTGCACGCGTGATCGTGCGCGGAGAGACGGAAGCCGACCTCATGGCGCGCGACGCCGGATTGGATGGACGATGATCGACAGCCGCACTCTCAGGGTGGCCCTGCTCGGGGCAGGTTCCGTTGGCTCACAGGTGGCACGCACGCTGATTGACAATCGTCAGGAGCTCGCGGCGCGTTCCGGTGCTGACCTTGAGCTGGTGGGCATCGCCGTCCGCGACGTCGACGCGAAGCGCGATGTCGAGCTGCCACACGAGCTCTTCACGACGGATGCCGAGTCGCTGATCCTCGGCGCCGACATTGTGATCGAGCTGATGGGCGGCATCGAGCCGGCGAAGTCACACATCCTTTCGGCGCTGAACGCCGGTGCCGACGTCGTCACGGGCAATAAGGCGCTCCTGGCCGCCCATGGGCCTGAGCTCTTCGCCGCGGCCGAGCAAGTGGGCGCCGAGATCTCGTACGAGGCATCGGTAGCCGCCGCCATTCCCATCCTTCGCCCTCTGCGCGACAGCCTCGCCGGAGACAACATCACGAGCGTGCTGGCGATCGTCAACGGCTCGACGAACTTCATTCTCGATCGCATGGACCGCTTCGGCGAGACCATGGAAGAGGCGTCGAAGCTTGCCTTCGAGGCCGGCTATCTCGAGGCGGACCCGACGCTCGACGTCGACGGCTTCGACGCGGCGCAGAAGGTCACGATCCTCGCCGGGCTCGCGTTCCACTCGCAGGTCGATCCGTCGAAGGTGCACCGTGAGGGCATCGCCGAGATCACGGCCGAGCAGATCCAGGCAGCGCAGTCAGCGGGCTACGTGATCAAGCTTCTCGCGGTTGCCGAACGCCTCGCCGGCCCCGGCGGCGAAGACGGGATCTCCGCGCGCGTCTACCCGGCTCTCGTGCCGCGCGAGCATCCGCTTGCCTCGGTGTACGCCGAGAACAACGCGGTATTCGTGGATGCTGAGGCGGCAGGGCCCCTCATGTTCTATGGGGCCGGGGCGGGAGGCGTCCAGACCTCATCGGCCATCCTCGGAGACGTGGTGTCTGCGGCTCGCCGTCATGTGGCCGGAGGACCCGGCCTGAACGGCTCGAACCACGCGGCGCTGCCTCTTCTGCCGATCGACGATGTCATCACGAAGGCACAGATCAATCTTCGCGTCACCGATCGACCAGGCGTCCTCGCCGAAGTCGCTGGCATCTTCGCGCAGCATGGGGTGTCTGTGCAGACGATCGAGCAGTCCATCGGGGACGACGAAGACAAGCTCGCCAGTCTCATCATCGGAACCCACCGTGCTCGTGAGCGATCGCTGCGTGCCGTCGTCGAGGCGCTTCAGACCGCCGACGCGACGGATCGGATCGTGAGCGTCCTGCGCGTTGAAGGAGCCCAGTAATGGCACACCAGTGGCGGGGAGTCCTCGCCGAGTACCGCGATCGTCTCGACGTCACAGACGCGACGCCGATCATTACGCTGGGGGAGGGCGGCACCCCGCTGATCCCCGCGCCCGCGCTGTCGAAGCGTACGGGGTCGTCTGTGTACATCAAGTACGAGGGGATGAACCCCACCGGCTCGTTCAAAGACCGCGGCATGACGATGGCGATCTCCAAGGGCATCGAACATGGAGCCCAGGCTGTGATCTGCGCGTCGACGGGTAACACGTCTGCATCAGCCGCGGCCTACGCTGCCCACGCGGGAATCACGGCAGCCGTGCTCGTCCCTGAGGGAAAGATCGCGATGGGGAAGCTCAGCCAGGCCATCGCCCATGGCGGTCAGCTCATCCAGGTGCAGGGCACGTTCGACGATTGCCTCGATCTCGCCCGCGAGCTGTCGGCGACGTATCCCGTGCACCTCGTGAACTCCGTCAACCCCGATCGAATCGAGGGTCAGAAGACGGCGGCGTTCGAAGTCGTCGAGGTGCTCGGCGACGCACCGGACGTCCACATTGTGCCGATCGGCAATGCCGGAAACTACACAGCGTACACGCGCGGCTACTCCGAGTCGGTCGCGGCCGGAGAATCGACGAAGCTTCCGCGCATGCTGGGCTTCCAGGCTTCGGGCAGCGCGCCGATCGTCAACGGCGCCGTCGTGAAGAACCCCGAGACCATCGCCAGTGCGATCCGCATCGGAAACCCGGCGTCGTGGGAGCTCGCAACGGCAGCTCGCGCGAAGACCGGCGGCTATTTCGGAGCGATCGACGACGACGACATCCTCCGCGCCCAGCGGATCCTCTCGAGCGAAGTGGGGATCTTCGTTGAACCAGCATCCGCCATCAGCGTGGCCGGTCTTCTGGAACGAGCGGAAGCCGGGGACATCCGGTCAGGGTCGACGTGTGTGCTGACGGTCACCGGGCACGGGCTGAAAGACCCGCAGTGGGCATTGCGGACGGAGAGCGGCGGTCAGGTCGAGCCGACCATCGTTCCCGTGGACGTCTCAGAGGTCGCCAGCGTCCTCGGTCTGAGCGGAACGCGCGCGTGAGCCAGGCACGTCCCGGCGTCTCGGTGAAAGTGCCGGCGACATCGGCAAACCTCGGGCCCGGATTCGACACACTGGGCCTTGCGCTGTCGCTGTATGACGAGCTCACCGTCACGGTGACCGATGGCAGCGGCGTCACCGTCGCCGTTCACGGTGTCGGCGAGGGCGAGGTGCCTCTCGACGAGACGAATCTGGTGGCCTCATCGCTCCTGGCCACCTTCGCGGCGGTCGGGCAGACGGCTCCGGGTCTGCACATCGAGGCACACAACGCGATCCCGCATGGCCGCGGCCTCGGGTCGTCCGGCGCGGCGGTCGTCGCGGGAATCGCGGCGGCAAAGGGCCTTCTCGAGGGCACCGTGACGTTCACGGAAGAACTGCTTCTCGGCATTGCCACAGAGCTCGAGGGGCATCCGGACAACGTCGCGCCCGCTCTGTTCGGCGGACTCACGATCGCGTGGACCACGGCAGACGGGCCACGGCACAAGAAGCTGCTCGCGCATCGCGGAGTGTCGCCCCTCGTATTCATCCCCGCGACGACGCTGTCCACGCGGACGGCGCGGGAGCTGCAGCCCGCCAATGTGCCCCACGAGGATGCTGTGTTCAACGTGTCGCGTTCGGCTCTGCTGGTCGCCGCGATGCTTCAGAGCCCGGAGCTGCTCTTCCAGGCCACCGAGGACCGGCTCCATCAGGGCTATCGAGCGTCGGCAATGCCGGATACCGCGGCGACCATCGCGCTTCTGCGCGACAACGGGTACGCCGCCGTGGTTTCGGGAGCCGGGCCCTCGATTCTGGTGCTCTGCGACGGCCCGGGCGACAGAATGTCAGCAACGGAACTCGTCGAGAACGAGGCAACGTCGCTGTGGCGCGCCGAGATGCTGGCTGTCGACGTCAAGGGTGCTACAGTAGTACCGATCTCATAGGGAACCACCCGCCAGGGTGAATCTGGCCCTCGGATCATTCACCAATCACAGCCCCTTACCCGCAGTGTGTCGCGTTCTGATGCGACCGATGCGTTCGCCCCTTCGGGGGTCTCGCAGCGGAGTGAGCGGCTCTCCCTGGTCCATCGTCGATGGTCAGGATGAGAAAGGAATACTCTCCAGTGACAGACGCAGGAACCCGCACAGAAGGCGCGGACCGCGGTACGAACCTTCAGACGCTGAAGGTTGCCGAGCTCCAGAAGCTCGCCGCCAGCCTTGGCGTTCAGGGCGCATCGAAGCTTCGCAAGGGCGAGCTGATCGCCGCAATCTCCGACAAACAGGGCGGCGGAGGTGCCGCGCCGAGCTCGTCGGAACCATCGAGCGCCCCCGCAGAGAAGACGCAGGCGAAGCGCACCTCGCGACGCGTGTCGACGCCGATCATCGAATCGACGGCACCGACTGCTGACGAGCCGACAGCGTCGCCAGCGCCCGCCGAGACGCCGGCACCAGAGCGCTCGGCAACACCGACTCCCGAGCAGGCCGCCGAGTCCGTTCTCGACGAGCCGACATCGGGCCGGGCCGGCAGGCCGCCGCGTTCGCGCCGCGCATCGTCTGAGCAGACAACGCCGAGCCAGGAGGCATCGGGCACGGATGCTGCCGAGCAGAAGACTCCGGACGCGAAGTCGTCAGACAACGGTGGACCCGCTCAACGCGAGAAGAAGAACGGTCGCGGTAACCGTCGCCGTGGCGGCAAAAGCGATGACGATGCAGCCCAGAGCGACGACCAGAGTGGCTCGAAGCAGGCGAACGCTGACGAGAAGTCGTCGGGGAAGGACGACGCGAAGAACGCGGACTCCTCCGACTCCGGCACCTCTGACGAGCGTGGCCGCGGACGAAACCGTAACCGCAACCGCAACAACCGCGGTGACAATCAGGGCGGCGACCGCAACGAGGGCAGCCGTAATGACAGCGGTCGTGGAGACGGGGGCCGTCAGGACGGCAACCGTGCCGATACCAAGAACGACGATCAGGGCGGACGCGGACGCAACCGGTACCGCGACCGCAAGCGCGGGCGCAACGATGACGTGGAGCCGGAGATCACCGAGGACGACGTCCTCGTGCCGATTGCGGGAATCCTCGACGTTCTCGACAACTACGCGTTCGTGCGCACGACCGGGTACCTTCCGGGAGCCAACGACGTGTATGTGTCTCTCGGGCAGGTCAAGAAGTACAACCTGCGCAAGGGCGACGCGATCGTCGGGGCCGTCCGTCAGCCGCGCGAGGGCGAGCACAACTCGCGCCAGAAATACAACGCCATCGTCAAGGTGGACTCCGTCAACGGACAGAGCACGGACGAGGCTGCCGATCGCGTGCAGTTCGGCGACCTGACCCCCCTCTATCCGCAGGAGCGTCTGCGCATGGAGACCGAGCAGGGGAAGTTCACGCAGCGGCTCATCGACCTCATCGCCCCGGTGGGGAAGGGTCAGCGCGGGCTCATCGTCGCGCCCCCGAAAGCAGGCAAGACGATCGTTCTTCAGCAGGTGGCCAACGCCATCGCCAGGAACAACCCCGAGGTGCACCTCATGGTCGTTCTCGTCGACGAGCGCCCCGAAGAGGTCACCGACATGCAGCGAACGGTCAAGGGCGAGGTCATCGCCTCGACGTTCGACCGCCCTGCCGAAGACCACACCACGGTGGCAGAGCTTGCGATTGAGCGCGCGAAGCGCCTTGTCGAGCTCGGCCACGACGTCGTCGTGCTTCTTGACTCGATCACACGCCTCGGCCGTGCTTACAACATCTCGGCGCCGACGAGCGGTCGCGTCCTCTCCGGCGGCGTGGACGCTGCAGCGCTGTACCCGCCGAAGCGCTTCTTCGGCGCCGCGCGCAACATCGAGAACGGTGGATCCCTGACGATCCTCGCCACGGCACTCGTCGAGACCGGATCCAAGATGGACGAGGTCATCTTCGAGGAGTTCAAGGGAACGGGTAACTCCGAGCTGCGTCTGTCGCGTCAGCTCGCCGACAAGCGCATCTTCCCCGCGATCGATGTCAACGCCTCGTCGACGCGTCGCGAAGAGATGCTGCTCGGGCAGGATGAAGTCAGAGTGACCTGGAAGCTGCGCCGTGCCCTCGCCGGGCTCGACACACAGCAGGCACTCGAGGTCGTTCTCGGCAAGCTCAAGGAGACCTCAACGAACGTCGAATTCCTTGTGCAGATGCAGAAGTCGATTCCGCAGCCGACATCCAACGGTCACGAGCGCGACCACCGTTAGCTGATTCTCGAACCCGTCTGCTCCGCCGCCTACGATAGGCATGTGCGGAGCAGGCGGGTTCGCGTCGTTTCACACCTCGATCTCACGAAACGGAAGAAGCAATGTTTGAATCAGTCTCTGCGCTGATCGATGAGCACGCCGACCTGCAAGAGCAGCTGGGCGACCCGGCGGTGCACGCCGACCCCGCCCGATCGCGCAAGATCAATCGGCGATACTCCGAGCTTTCGAAGATCCTCGCGGCTCACCAGGCGTGGGTCGGCGCGCAGGATGACCTGGCCGCTGCCCAGGAGCTTGCGAAAGAGGACGACACGTTCGCCGAGGAGGTGCCGGCGCTCGAGGAGGAGCTCGCCGAAGCCGAGGAGAAGCTGCGTCGCCTGCTCGTCCCTCGAGACCCCGACGATGGCCGCGACGTCATCATGGAGATCAAGGGCGGTGAGGGCGGTGCCGAGAGCGCGCTCTTCGCCGCGGATCTGCTGCGCATGTACCTGCACTACGCCGAAGCCAAAGGCTGGAAGACCGAGCTTCTCGAGAAGGACGAATCGGATCTTGGCGGTTACAAAAACGTGCAGGTGGCCATCAAAGGCTCGTCGAACGATCCCGCCGAGGGCGTCTGGGCGCACCTCAAGTACGAGGGCGGTGTCCACCGTGTGCAGCGGGTGCCGGTCACGGAGTCGCAGGGTCGCATCCACACGTCAACGACCGGTGTGCTGGTCTTTCCCGAGGTCGATGAACCTGAAGAGGTGGCGATCAGCCAGAACGACATCCGCATCGACGTGTTCCGTTCATCCGGGCCGGGCGGGCAGTCGGTGAACACGACGGATTCGGCTGTGCGCATCACGCACGTGCCCACGGGGATCGTCGTTTCGATGCAGAACGAGAAGAGTCAGATTCAAAATCGCGAGGCAGCCATGCGCGTGCTGAGAGCACGTCTGCTTGCGCGTCAGCAAGAAGAGTTGGATGCTGCGGCCTCTGATGCGCGCAAGAGCCAGATCCGCACGATGGATCGTTCCGAGCGCATTCGCACATACAACTTCCCAGAGAATCGCATCGCAGATCACCGCACCGGGTACAAGGCGTACAACCTCGATCACGTGATGAACGGCGATCTCGACGCGGTCATCGAGTCCTGCATTCAGTCAGACGAAGAGGAACGCCTGGCGCATCTCGCCGACAAGGCTTGACCGGGCGCACGGCCCCGGCGGCGGCATCCCGCGTCAGATGTGATAATCGGGCTCGACGAGCCCGTAACGCTCACCAGCGACCCGAGGGCGTGCTCGTGCGGGAACGCCCACGAGGATGGAGCGCTCCGGAGCATCCTTCGTGACGACGGCGTTGGCGCCGACGATGGAGCCGCCGCCGACGACGATCGGGCCGAGCACCTGGGCACCGGCACCGACTGTGACGCCGTCACCGAGAGTGGGATGGCGTTTGCCCGTGCCCCCTCCTTTGCCGCCGAGCGTGACCCCGTGGTACAGCATGACGTCGTCGCCGATCTCGGCGGTTTCGCCCACGACGACGCCCATGCCATGGTCGATGAACAGTCGGCGACCGATGCGCGCACCCGGATGAATCTCGATTCCTGTTACGGCACGAGCGAGCTGCGAGCCGATGCGCGCCATCACCCTCCAGCCGCGTGACCACAGCCGATGGTTGAGTCGATACCACCAGATGGCGTGCAAGCCCGAGTACACCACGGCGATCTCGAGCGCGCCCCGAGCAGCGGGGTCGTGCACGCGAGCCGCCGTGATGTCCTCACGGAAGCGGGTCCAGATCGACATACTCAGTCGCGCAGGTCCTCATAGAGGAACGTCGACAGATACCGCTCACCGAAGTCGGGAACGATGACGACGATGTTCTTTCCCTCGTTCTCCGGGCGCGCAGCGACCTGCAGTGCCGCCCAGACAGCCGCACCAGACGAGATGCCGGCGAGAATGCCATCGTCGGTTGCGAGCGTGCGCGCGGTCTTCACAGCGTCATCGACGCCGACCGTGACGACCTCGTCGTAGATCTCGGTGTCGAGGATGCCGGGGACGAAGTTGGCGCCGAGGCCCTGGATCTTGTGCGGGCCGGCCTTCCCGCCGCTGAGAATCGGGGAATCTGCGGGCTCGACGGCGACGACCTGAACCTCAGGGTTGTGTGCTTTGAGGGCCTGACCGGCGCCGGTGATGGTTCCGCCCGTTCCGATTCCGGAGACGAGAATGTCGACAGCGCCGTCCGTGTCGCGCCAGATTTCCTCACCCGTCGTCGTGCGGTGGATGTCGGCGTTCGCCTGATTCTCGAACTGGCGCGCGAGGATCGACCCCGGAGTCTCAGCCGCGATCTGCTCCGCCTTCTCGACGGCTCCGCGCATGCCCTCTGCCGGGTCGGTGAGCACAAGCTCGGCTCCGAAGGCGCGCAGCAGGACACGACGCTCCATGCTCATTGAGGACGGCATCGTCAGCACGACACGGTACCCGCGGGCGGCTCCAGCCGAGGCGAGGGCGATGCCGGTGTTACCGCTTGTTCCCTCGACGATCGTGCCTCCGGGCTTCAGATCGCCCGAGGCCTCGGCAGCGTCGAGGATGGCGATGCCGATGCGGTCCTTCACGCTGCCCGCCGGATTGTAGAACTCGAGCTTGGCGTGCACGTTCGCCGAAACGCCGCTGGCCGTGCGTCCCAACGTGACGAGCGGGGTGTTCCCGAAGGCCTCGGTGATGTTTGCGTGGATCTTTCCGGTCACGGAATCTCTCCTTCGATACTTTTAGCTACAAGTTATTCGTGTCCTGTCGAGACTAGTCCCCTCGAGGCGTTGAGGGGGTAACTGTGACGGTTCGGGTCATCACACGGATAGGCTTGTGGCCAAGATTCTCCGTGTGAAAGCGTGCCATGACTTCTCAAGCCCCCACCGTACCCGTCGTCCTCCGGGCGGCCGAGGCCGAGCTGGCGCGCTCGGGGATCCTGGCGGCCGACGTCGACGCCGAGCTGCTCGTCGGGCACGTTCTCGGTCTGGGGCGCGGCGAGGTACAGGCAGCGGGTATGACAGAAAGGCGGATGCTGCCCGCCGAAGCCCAGCGCATCGGGCAGCTTGTCCTGAGACGTGCCACACGCGAACCGCTGCAGCACATCACCGGGGTGGCGGGCTTCCGAAGCCTCGAGCTCCGGGTCGGCCCCGGGGTCTTCGTTCCCCGACCCGAGACCGAGCAGGTTACGCAGATCGCCATCGACGCACTTCAGGCCGTCCCCGATCCGGAGCCGATCGCGATCGATCTGGGAACGGGGAGTGGCGCGATTGCTCTGGCGCTGGCGACAGAAGTGCCCACGGCGCGCGTGTTCGCCGTCGAGAACTCCGTTGATGCTTTTCTCTGGGCGACGGAGAATGCTCGTCGCGTCGGCGCACCGAACGCGACGTTCGTCTTCGACGATCTCGGCTCGGCCCTGCCCGAGTGGGACGGCACAGCGGCCCTGGTCATCTCCAACCCGCCGTACGTTCCGGCCGAGGCTGTCCCTGTCGACCCCGAAGTGCGCTTCTTTGACCCGCCCGCGGCACTGTACGGGGGAGAGGACGGGCTTGACGTGGTGCGCGCTCTCTCCCGATCCGCGGCGCGCCTTCTGCGCCCGGGCGGAACACTCGTGATTGAGCATGGCGAGTTGCAGGGAGACTCGATCCGCTCGCTTCTGGCCGCTGACGGCTGGCGGGCTCCCGCGACGTTCCCCGATTTCACGATGCGGGATCGCGCAACGACGGCGATCCGAGCGTAGCCGCTACTGACGTTTCGCCGCCTTCTCGGCAGCCTTCGCGGCTCGCTCTCGCGCCTTGGCTATCGCTTCGTGCTCCCTGCGTCGTGCCTCGCGCAGAGCGGTCTCTGCGTCACGACGGATGCGCGCTGCCTCCCGAACGGCTTTGTCCTTCGGCACCGGGGGAGCGGGGAGAGACCGGGGTTCTGGTTTTGGTGCGCCGTCCTCAAGGCGCTGCAGTGTTTCAGCGACGCCGTTCAGGAACAGCTCAAGTGCGTAATCGAAGGGATCAGAGGCGTCGGGAGCGAAAGCTCCGGCCTGAACCGCGGATGTGAGGGCGGGAAAACGATCTTCCGTGATGAGTTCTCGCATCATCTCGTTGACTGACGCGTCAAGCTGATCCGGCGTCGACCCGCTCGATACGCTCGCCAACTGGTACCCGCGATACACGGTGGCCTTCCAGCGCGAGAGGCCGCTGAGCATGAGCGTGATCGCCACACGCTCCTCGCTGCTGAGTCCCGTCTCGCCGAGGCACGCAAGGCCCTGATCGAGCCATGACAGCTGGTTGGGCGTCACCGGGATGCCGTCGATTGGCACGTCGATCAGCCACGGATGCTCGGAGTACGCGGCGAACAGCTCAGCCGCGAGCCTGCGCAGCCCCTCACGCCAGGGAAGGGGAGGGTCGGGGAACTCGGTGGGGACCCCGAACGCCTGCTCACCCATGAGGACAATGAGCTCGTCCTTGGCCGTGACGTATCGGTACAGGGACATCGTCGTGAAATCGAGGCGGCCGGCTATCGCGCTCATGGAAACGGACTCGAGCCCGCCCTCGTCGGCGATCTCAATGCCCGTCTCGACGATGCGCTCAATGCTCAGCCCGCGCTTCGGCCCGCGCTGGGGATCCGCCGCGACGCCCCAGGCCAGGGCGACGGCGCGGGGAAGCGTGTACTCGGAGTCATCTGCCATCTGTCATCCTCTCGACGTCACGCCAGTCTATCGAGGTCGTGTTTACACCATAAACTGTGTGTGCTATAAACAATGTGTACATAATAAACAGTATGCGACGTACGCAGTGAGCGCGCGGGTGTGCAGAGATGAAAGGTGAGGCGATGACGTACGCGATAGACGTGCGCGGGCTGACGAAAAAATTCGGTAATCAGGTCGTGCTCGATCGTCTCGACGTGACTGTGCCGACAGGCAGCATTCACGCGGTGCTCGGGCCGAATGGAGCGGGAAAAACGACGTTCATCAACGTGCTGACGACACTGGTGCGACCTGACTCCGGCACCGCAGCAGTCGGCGGATCCGACGTCGTTGCGCGGGCGGCAGAGGTCAGGCGGCGAATCAGCGTCACCGGTCAGAACGCGGCAGTCGATGATGTGCTCACCGCGCGAGAGAATCTCACGATGATGGCACGGCTTCTCGGGCTGACGCGGGCAGAGTCACGGGTGCGAACCGATGAGCTGCTCGAACGCTTTGCGCTTGACGAAGCGGCGAAAAAGCGCGTGAGCACCTTCTCCGGCGGAATGCGCCGCAGGCTCGACCTGGCGATCAGCCTGATCTGTCGGCCTCAGATCGTCTTTCTCGATGAGCCGACGACGGGGCTCGACACGCGCAGCCGGCGCACGCTGTGGGATGAAGTTCAGCGTCTTCGCACCGAGGGGGTGACGATTCTGCTCACGACGCAGTATCTGGACGAAGCAGACGCGCTCGCCGACGAGATCTCTGTTCTCGATCGAGGGAGGGTCGTCGCACGGGGCACACCGGCACAGCTCAAGGCGCAGGTGGGCTCAGACATCGTCGAGGTCCGCAACGAACGCGGGGTTCTCGTTCACGAACTCCACACGGATGGGACCCCACGCGATGTCATCGACGTCCTCTCCGCATCAGGGGTACAGGATGCTGGGATCGTGACGATCCGACGGCCGACGCTCGACGATGTCTTCCTCGCCGTGACCTCAGAGACGGGGTCCCGTCACGATGGTGCTCGCGCAACACGGGAGGTGGCATCATGACGACAATCGAGATGGGGACGCGCCGTGTCCCGCCTGCGGGCAACGCGGATCTGGTGTTCATCGATCGCAGCATCCGCCATTCTCTGCGCGACGGTGAAGGTCTGCTGATGGCCATTCTGCTCCCGGTGTTCATGATGGGCCTCTTCGTCTACGTCTTCGGCGGAGCCATGAGCTTTGCGGGAGACGAAGGATATGTGTCGTACATCGTGCCGGGCATCATCATCATGTGCGCGGGGTTCGGAGCGTCGTCGACGGCGACACTGGTGGCCGGTGATCTGCAGACGGGCATCGTTGACAGGTTCCGCACCATGCCGATTCGCGGCAGTGCTGTATTGACGGGGCACGTCGTGGCGAGTGTTCTGCGCAACCTCGTGGCGACGACCGTCATCATCGTCGTCGGGCTGGTTGCCGGGTTCCGTCCATCCGCCGACCCGCTCGGCTGGCTCGGCGCGTTGGTGATCATCACCGTATACATCACGACGATCACCATGCTGTTCGCGGCGATCGGTCTCGTGGCCGGGAGTATTGAGGCAGCCAATGCATACGGGTTCGTTCTGCTTTTTCTCCCGTACCTCTCGAGTGGCTTCGTGCCCGTCGACACGATGCCCTCGTGGTTGCAATGGGTGGCTCAATATCAGCCCATTACGCCCGTCATCGAGTCGATTCGCAGCCTGCTGATGGGCGGAGACGCCGGCTCGGACGCACTCGTTGCGATGATCTGGTGCGCCGGGATCCTTGTCGTCGCCATCGCCTGGAGCAGCGTGACCTTCACGCGGAAAGCGGGCCGTCGCTGAGCACGATTCGTCATCGAATGTGAGTCGATGAGGATGCCGCGGGGCGCTGCTCGCGGCATCCTCACACTCTGCTCGCGATACAATCACAGGCGATGTCGAACCTCTACGACTGCTCTGTCGACTCTGAGCTCCTCACAGGAATGCGGCTCGCCCGAACGGCCCTTGGCCGCGGCGAGCTCGTCGTGCTCCCCACCGACACGGTGTACGGGCTGGCGGCCGACGCCTTCAACCCCGCCGCCGTGCAGCGTCTGCTCGACGCGAAGGGGCGCACCAGACAGCAGCCGCCGCCCGTTCTCGTGTCGGGGACAGACACGCTTGCGGCGCTCGCGTCTGTCGTGCCCGATCTCGTCACGCAGCTGGTCGAGGAGTTCTGGCCAGGTGGCCTCACAGTGATCCTCCCCGCGCAGCAGTCTCTCGTGTGGGATCTGGGCGACACAGACGGCACTGTTGCGCTACGGATGCCCGACAACGAGATCGCCCTCGAGCTGCTCCGCGAGAGCGGCCCGCTCGCCGTGTCCAGCGCGAACCTGACAGGCGAATCTCCCGCAGAGACCGCTGCCTCGGCGCAGGAGATGCTCGGAGAAAGCGTCGAGATCTACCTGGATGCTGGTACGGGAACGAGCGTTCCGTCGACGATCATCGACGCCACGGCGCTGACGCTCGACGACGGCGTGGCCACGATCCTCCGCGAGGGCGTCATCTCGCGTGACCAGCTTCGCGAGGTCCTCGGCGACCGCCTCGCGGACGACTAGGACGGTTCATGCGTCAGTATGCGCTCATCGCCCTCGCGGCCATGATCATCACGTGGGTGCTCTCACTGGCGGTCTACAGATTCGCCCTCCGGTTCAAGCTCTACCCGCCGATCCGCGACCGCGATATGCATTCACGGCCTACGCCGCGGCTGGGCGGCGTCGCCATGTTCTTCGGTGTGGCAGCGGCGATGACGATCGCCTCGTTCAACCCGTTCTTCGATGTGATCTTTGACGAACCGGGCCCGATTCTCGCAATTCTCGGTGCCACTCTCCTGATCGTCGTGCTCGGCATCATCGACGACCTCATCGACCTGGACTGGATGATCAAACTCGCCGGGCAGTTCCTCGCCGCGGGGCTGATTGCGTGGCTCGGCGTCCAGATCTACTCGCTCCCCATCGCTGGGCGCACCGTCGGATCAAGCTGGATGTCGTTCATCCTGACGGTGCTCACGATTGTGCTCGTCATGAACGCCGTGAACTTCATCGACGGTCTTGACGGCCTCGTCGGGGGAGTTGCCCTCATCGCGAATGGCGTGTTCTTCGTCTACGGCTACCTTCTGGTGAGAACCGTCAGCCAGTACAACTACTTCAATCTCTCGCTGCTGATCTCCGCCGTCCTGCTCGGCGTCTGCGCCGGATTCCTGCCACTCAACTGGCACCCGGCGAAGATGTTCATGGGCGACGCCGGAGCTCTGCTCGTCGGCTTGCTCATGGCCACGTCGGCCATTTCGATTACGGGACAGATCGATCCCTCCGCTGTCGAGGGCAGCGACGGGAACGGTCTTGGCGGCTCGCAGCTTGTCGGCGCGTTCATTCCGCTCCTGCTGCCCATCACGATCCTCGTCGTCCCCCTCGTCGACTTCAGCCTCGCCGTCTTTCGGCGGCTGCGGGCGGGGAAGAGCCCGTTCAGCGCCGACCGGCTCCACCTGCATCACCGGCTCATCGACATGGGCCACTCGGAGCTTCACGCCGTGCTGATCTTCTACGCCTGGACCGTCGTGATCTCAGTGCCGTGTCTGTTCCTGTTCCTCTTCGACACGTACTGGGTCGCCCTCGTCTTCTTCGTCGCGGGCGTCATCGCCTGCACGGTGGCGACATTCGCGCCCCTTGGACGTCGCAAACGCCACGAGGTCGCCGCGCAGCTGACGCCGGACGATGAGACGAGCGACGCGCAGCGCAAACATGACCCGCTCGATCAGTCAATGACTGAGACACACGCTCACGGGACGTCGTCTGCCCCGCGAACCGAAGGAGGATCATCATGACCTCGAACCCCGTCTTTCGCGCCAGCCTCGTGTGGGGAGCCGCCGTCACAGCGGTCATCGCCGTCGTCGGCGGCATCGTCGGACTCCTCGTCGACGGACCCCGTGGGCTGATCAGTGCACTTCTCGGCGCCGTCGTGGCACTGATCTTCCTCAGCGTCACGGCTGTCAGCATTCTCCTGGCGAACCGCAAGGCGGGCAGCGACCTGTTCGTGCCGATCTTCTTCGCGGGCGTGATGGGCGGTTGGCTCGTGAAATTCGTCGTCTTTCTCGTGCTGGCCTGGGTCGTGAAGCAGCAGGAGTGGGTGAACGACACCATCTTCTTCCTCGCCGTCATCGCCGGTGTGATCGGCTCGCTCGTTGTCGACGGCATTGTGGTCGCGAAGGTGCGGGTTCCCCATGCGAGCGATGTTGTATTGCCCGGCGATGAAAATCACGATGATTAGGTACTTCTACGATTCGTAGAACGGCTTTTCGTTTGCTAGAGTGTACAGAGATTCTCCCTGCCAGGTGTGAGCCTTCGGCTGCCGGGTAAGGCGTCTTTCCCACCGATCGAACGTAGCGTGAGCCGTGCTCATTGCTCTGAAATCCAGGAGATAGCGCTGATAGCGAACGCTGTGAACCTGCTCGTGCCGACCGCCGACGATGGTGGATTCCACTCTCCTTCGATCGACGAGTTCTTCCCCCAAGTGCTGCTCTTTGCAGACACTCCTTTTGAGATCAACCGGATCATCCTGATCCGTTTCATCGCCGTCCTTGCGATCGTGCTGCTGTTCTGGCTCGGCACCCGCCGAATGAAGGTCGTTCCCGGTCGTTTCCAGAGCGTCGTCGAGATGGGCCTCGACTTCGTCCGCGTGAACATTGCCGAGGACCTTCTGGGCAAGAAGGACGCCAAGCGGTTCCTGCCGATCCTCGCGACGATGTTCTTCATGGTCTTGGCGATGAACCTGACCGGAATCATCCCGTTCCTGAATATCGCCGGCACGTCCGTCATCGGCGTTCCGCTGGTTCTCGCGATCGTGTCGTGGATCACATTCGTCTACGCAGGCATCAAGAAGAGCCCGTCGGGATTCTTCAAGAACGCGCTCTTCCCCGCGGGTGTCCCGTGGCCGGTTTACATCATCGTGACGCCCATCGAGTTCATCTCGACATTCATCATCCGGCCGATCACCCTGACCCTGCGTCTCATGATGAACATGATCGTGGGGCACCTGCTGCTCGTGCTGTTCTTCGCAGCAACGCAGTTCTTCATCATCTCGCTCAGCGGCTGGTTCACTGCGCTCGGTGTGTTCACGTTTGCCTTCGGCCTCGTGTTCACGCTGTTCGAGGTGCTTGTCGCCGTGCTTCAGGCCTACATCTTCGCCATTCTCACCGCGGTCTACATTCAGCTCGCGGTCGCTGAGGAACACTAACCGGGCACGGCAACCGCCTGCTCACCATCACGGAAGGAAAACACGTGGACGCAACAACCGTTCTCGCTGCTATCGACGGAAACATCGCAACGGTCGGTTACGGCCTCGCTGCCATCGGCCCGGCTATCGGTATCGGCATCGTCGTCGGAAAGACCATTGAGGGTGTCGCCCGTCAGCCAGAGCTGGCCGGCCGTCTTCAGGTGCTGATGTGGATTGGTATCGCCTTCACCGAGGCTCTCGCCTTCATCGGGATCGCGACCTTCTACATCTTCGTCTGATCCTCTTTCACCATACGTAAGGAGGAATGATGCTGAACGCATTTGTGACGGCGGCTGAAGACGGGGCGGCACACAACCCGATTCTGCCGGCGACGTACGACATCATCTGGTCGGCCGTGTGCTTCGTGATCGTTCTCGTCGTGTTCTGGAAGGTCGCCCTTCCGCGGCTCTACAAGCTGCTTGATGAGCGCGGCGCAGCGATTGAGGGCAACATCGCCAAGGCAGATGAGGCGCAGCGTAAGGCCGAGGCAGCGCTCGAAGAGTACACAGCGCAGCTTGCGGATGCTCGTGCCGAGGCCGGGCGAATTCGCGAGGGTGCTCGTGAAGACGGCAAGAAGATCGTCGCTGAGGCGAAGGACCAGGCGTCTGAAGAGGCTTCGCGCATCACGACGAGCGCTCACGCGCAGATCGAGGCGGAACGCCAGTCGGCACTTGTCTCGCTTCGCGGCGAGGTCGGCTCGCTCGCCCTCGGGCTGGCCAGCAGCGTCATCGGTGAGTCGCTTGACGACGACAAGAAGGCAACCGCGGTCGTGGATCGCTTCCTCAAGGACCTTGAGGCATCCGAGACGACAGCAGCAGGGAACAAGTAATCAGCAATGGGTAGCGCAACACGAGAAGCTCTCGCTCAGTCGGTGGCGGCACTGAACGCCGTCAGCGATTCCGTCGATCTCTCCACCGCAGCGTCGCTGCTCGACGCGGGACACGTGATCGACGCGTCCGCGCAGTTGCGCACGCTGATCGCCGATCCCGCTGAAGATTCCGGAACCAAGGCCAGCGTCATCGGACGCGTGTTCGGCGACCGGGTCGATGGGTCTGCACGGTCTCTGCTCGAGACCGTCGCGAGTGCACGCTGGTCGTCATCGGACGATCTTCTCGCCGGCGTCGAAGAGCTGGGAATTCGCGCGGCGGCTGTCGCTTCCGGAGACGCACCCATCGAGTCTGAGCTGTTCCAGTTCGGTCAGGTCGTGACGGCGAACGCCGAACTCGAGCTGGCGCTCAGCTCGAAGCTCGGCGACCCGGCGCGCAAGGCTGATGTCGTGAAGCGCCTGCTCGACGGCACGGCCTCGGAAGCCACTGTTGTCATTGTCTCCCGCCTGATTCAGCAGCCGCGTGGACGGCGCATCGGCAAGCTCCTGCGCACGGCAGCATCCACTGTCGCTGATCAGCGCGGGCGCACGATCGCCACGGTGACGAGCGCGAACCCGCTGACCGATGCACAGCGCGATCAGCTTCGCGAGCGGCTCGCGGCGACGTATGGTCGTGATATCACGTTCAATCTCGTCGTCGATCCGTCGCTGGTCGGCGGAATGCGCATCCAGGCCGGTGACGACGTCATCGACGCGAGTATCGTCTCGCGGCTTGGTGATCTGAAACTCAAGCTCGCCGGGTAGACCGGTTTCATACACTTTCGGGGAACATCCCCGGCACAGATAGGGAAGAAGATGGCAGAACTTACGATCAGCCCCGATGAGATCCGGGATGCTCTCAAGGACTTCGTCTCGGCGTACGAGCCTGACAAGGCGTCGAAGACCGAGGTCGGCTACGTCACTGACGCTGCCGATGGAATCGCGCACGTTGAGGGACTGCCCGGTGTGATGGCAAATGAGCTGATCCGCTTCGCGGACGGCACACTCGGTCTCGCGCAGAACCTCGAGGAAGATGAGATCGGTGCGATCGTCCTGGGCGAATTCACCGGGATCGTCGAGGGTATGGAAGTCACGCGTACGGGCGAGGTGCTCTCGGTTCCGGTCGGCGACGGCTACATGGGCCGCGTTGTCGACCCGCTGGGCAACCCGATCGACGGTCTCGGCGACATCGCCTCTGAGGGCCGCCGTGAACTCGAGCTGCAGGCACCGGGCGTGATGCAGCGCAAGAGCGTGCACGAGCCGCTCCAGACCGGCATCAAGGCGATCGACGCCATGATCCCCGTCGGGCGCGGACAGCGCCAGCTGATCATCGGCGACCGGCAGACGGGCAAGACCGCTCTCGCGATCGACACGATCATCAACCAGAAGGCGAACTGGGAGTCGGGCGACCCCGACAAGCAGGTTCGCTGCATCTACGTGGCCGTCGGGCAGAAGGGCTCGACGATCGCCTCGGTGAAGGGCGCGCTCGAAGAGGCTGGAGCGCTCGAGTACACGACGATCGTGGCCTCACCGGCATCCGACCCCGCGGGCTTCAAGTACCTCGCCCCGTACACCGGCTCGGCCATCGGCCAGCACTGGATGTACGCAGGCAAGCACGTGCTCGTCGTGTTTGACGACCTGTCGAAGCAGGCCGAGGCCTACCGTGCGGTTTCGCTGCTCCTGCGTCGTCCGCCGGGTCGTGAGGCATACCCCGGTGACGTGTTCTACCTGCACTCGCGTCTTCTTGAGCGCTGCGCAAAGCTCTCGGACGAGCTGGGTGCCGGATCGATGACGGGTCTTCCCATCATCGAGACCAAGGCGAACGACGTGTCGGCGTACATTCCGACCAACGTGATCTCCATCACCGACGGTCAGATCTTCCTGCAGTCCGACCTGTTCAACGCCAACCAGCGGCCCGCCGTCGACGTCGGCATCTCGGTGTCCCGTGTCGGTGGTGACGCTCAGCTGAAGAGCATCAAGAAGGTGTCGGGAACACTGAAGCTCGAGCTCGCGCAGTATCGTTCGCTCGAGGCCTTCGCGATGTTCGCCTCGGACCTCGATGCTGCGAGCCGCCGCCAGCTCGAGCGGGGCGCGCGCCTCACCGAACTGCTCAAGCAGCCGCAGTACTCCCCGTACCCGGTTGAAGAGCAGGTTGTCTCGATCTGGGCGGGCACGAAGGGCAAGCTCGACACGGTTCCCGTTGAAGACGTTCTGCGCTTCGAGCGTGAGCTTCTCGACTACCTGCGGCGCAACACCAACGTGCTCGACGAGCTGCGCGAGACGAACCAGCTGACTGACGGGGTCGTCGAAACCCTCGAGTCCTCCGTCGACACATTCCTGTCTGAATTCCAGACGGGAGAGGGCGAGTCGCTCTCGAACGAGGTCGTCGAGGAGCTTCCCGAGGAAGACGTCAACCAAGAGAAGATCGTCAAGGGACGTCGATAATCTATGGGCGCACAGCTTCGGGTCTATACGCAGAAGATCAAATCTGCGCAGACCACAAAGAAGATCACCAAGGCGATGGAGCTCATCGCCGCATCCCGCATTGCCAAAGCGCAGGCGCGGGTCGCGGCATCGGGACCGTACTCGCGGGCGATCACTCGGGCTGTGTCGGCGGTCGCCACGTACTCGAACGTCGATCACGTGCTGACCACGGAGCCCGAGAACGTCAACCGGGCTGCGGTCATCGTGCTGACGAGCGATCGCGGTCTCGCCGGTCCGTTCAACTCGCAGGTCCTGCGCGAAGCGAGCGAACTCACTGAACTGCTGCGCAGCCAGGGCAAGGAGGTCGTGCACTACCTGTACGGCCGCAAGGCCGTCGGCTACTTCCAGTTCCGCAAGTTCCCAATCGCCGGGCAATGGATCGCCAACGCCGAAGCGCCCGAGTTCGTGACGGCGCAGGAGATCTCGAAGACCGTGCTCGAAGCATTCGAGAAGGATGCTGATGAGGGCGGCGTCGACGAGATCCACGTCGTCTACAACCGTTTCGTCAGCATGATGACGCAGACCCCGGAGGTTCTGCGTCTGCTGCCGCTCGAAGTGGTTGAGGGCGTCGAAGAGCCCGAGTCCACGGACGTGCTTCCGCTGTACGAATTCGAGCCGGACGCCGAGAGCGTTCTAGATTCGCTGCTGCCGGTGTACATCGAGAGCCGCATCTTCAACGCGATGCTGCAGTCGGCCGCCGCGAAGCACGCAGCGACGCAGAAGGCGATGAAGTCGGCAAGCGACAATGCGGACAAGCTGATCACTGACTACACCCGCTTGCGCAACAACGCGCGTCAGGCGGAGATCACCCAGCAGATCTCAGAGATCGTCGGCGGAGCCGACGCTCTGTCTGCGTCCTAAGAGCTTCGACCACGAAGAGAGAAGAAAGAGCTATGACAGACACTGCCACCGCTCCGGAGCAGGCGGAAGGAACGGCCGGTGCTATCGGCCGCGTCGCCCGTGTGACCGGTCCTGTCGTGGACATCGAGTTCCCGCACGATTCGATTCCCGGCATTTACAATGCGCTCACCACCGAGATCACCATCGGCGGCGAGACGAACACGATCACGCTCGAGGTTGCCCAGCACCTCGGCGATGACGTCATCCGTGCCATTGCGCTGAAGCCGACGGACGGTATCGTCCGCGGGCAGGAGGTTGTCGACTCGGGTTCTCCGATCTCGGTGCCCGTCGGCGACATCACGAAGGGTCGCGTGTTCAACGTGACCGGTGACGTGCTCAACGCGGAGCCCGGTGAGAACATTGAGATCACCGAGCGCTGGCCGATCCACCGCAAGGCGCCGAACTTCGACCAGCTCGAGTCCAAGACTCAGATGTTCGAGACTGGCATCAAGGTGATCGACCTGCTCACCCCGTACGTCCAGGGTGGAAAGATCGGCCTCTTCGGCGGTGCCGGTGTGGGGAAGACGGTTCTGATTCAGGAGATGATTCAGCGCGTCGCCCAGGACCACGGTGGTGTGTCGGTGTTCGCCGGTGTCGGTGAGCGCACCCGTGAGGGCAACGACCTCATCATGGAGATGGACGAGGCCGGTGTCTTCGACAAGACTGCCCTCGTGTTCGGTCAGATGGACGAGCCGCCCGGGACGCGTCTGCGCGTCGCGCTGTCGGCACTGACGATGGCCGAGTACTTCCGTGACGTGCAGAAGCAGGACGTTCTGCTCTTCATCGACAACATCTTCCGCTTCACTCAGGCCGGATCCGAGGTCTCCACGCTTCTCGGACGCATGCCCTCCGCCGTGGGCTACCAGCCGAACCTGGCGGACGAGATGGGTGTGCTGCAGGAGCGCATCACCTCGACACGTGGTCACTCCATCACGTCGCTGCAGGCGATCTACGTCCCCGCTGACGACTACACCGACCCCGCGCCGGCGACCACCTTCGCGCACCTCGATGCAACGACCGAGCTGTCGCGTGAGATCGCATCGCAGGGTCTGTACCCGGCGGTCGACCCGCTGACCTCGTCGAGCCGCATCCTCGACCCGCGTTACCTGGGTGAAGACCACTACCGCGTGGCGACGACTGTGAAGCAGATCCTGCAGAAGAACAAGGAGCTTCAGGAGATCATCGCGATCCTCGGTGTGGACGAGCTCTCTGAAGAAGACAAGATCACTGTGGAGCGCGCTCGGCGGATCCAGCAGTTCCTCTCGCAGAACACGTATATGGCGAAGAAGTTCACGGGTGTCGACGGTTCAACGGTGCCGCTCAAGAACACGATCGAGTCATTCGACGCCATCTGCAAGGGCGAGTTCGACCACGTCGCCGTTCAGGCGTTCTTCAACGTCGGTGACATCACCGATGTGGAAGAGCAGTGGGCGCGCATCCAGAAGGAGAACGGCTGATCATGGCGGGCCGTTCACTGCAGGTCAGCGTCGTCGCAGCCGACCACGAGGTGTGGTCGGGTGCGGCGGTGCAGATCATCGCCAAGACCGTCGAGGGCGAGATCGGCATCCTCGCCGGTCACGAACCGATGCTCGCGATCCTCGCTCAGGGTGAGGTTCGCGTGACGACGACCGGCGGTGAGAAGGTTACGGCACAGGCCGACGACGGCTTCCTGTCCGTCGAGAACGACACGGTCACCGTCGTCGCCGGCAACGCCTCCCTCGTCAAGTAGTCTTGCTTCTCTCTCTTCACCTGAACGCCCCGTGCTGATCCTGCTCCCTCCGTCTGAGACGAAGCGAGCGGGTGGCACGGGGCGTTCGCTGTCTGTGGATGCGCTCCGGTATCGCGAACTCGATGACCACAGGGATGCTCTTGTCGACGCTCTCATCGATCTTGCAGCCTCCCCCGAGCAGTCCATCACCGCGCTGAAGCTCGGGCGCACACAGCACAGCGAGGTAGCCGTGAACGGGGCACTGCGCTCGTCTCCCACGATGCCCGCACTCGATCGATACACGGGAGTGCTCTTCGACGCCCTTGATGCGGCATCATTGACACCCGCGCAGCGTGCTTTCGCCGATAGCCACGTCGCCGTGCACTCCGCGCTGTTCGGGCTCATCCACGCGCTCGATCCCATTCCCGCCTACCGGCTCTCTCACTCGTCGCGCATCCCCGGGCTCTCACTCAAGAAGCATTGGCGTGAGGCCGTCAGCGGGATTCTTGCGACGCGCGATGACGTGATCGTCGACATGCGCTCTGAGGGCTACGCCGAACTGGGGCTGGCACCGCGTCGGCCAGACTCCTGCTATCTGCGGGTGCTCGCGGACGGTCCGGACGGCAGCAGGCGCGCCCTCAACCACTTCAACAAGAAGGCGAAGGGCGAATTCGCCCGCGCCCTCATCGCAGCGGAGCAGGACTTCGAGACGCTCGAGGACCTCTGCGCGTGGGCCGCTGATGCGGGCTTCCGCGTCGAACCGGACGAGGGTGAACTCGCACTCATCGTATAGCGGAGTTATCACACGACGATCTCGGCACGCTCGTGCTCAAGCAGCCAGCGTTTGATCGCCGGCCCCTGACTGCCGCTGAATCCGGTCACGGCGCCCCTTGTCGACACGACACGATGGCTCGGAATCAGAAGTGGCAGCGGATTCGCCGCGACAGCACGACCCACGGCGCGACCGCCGCGGGTTCCGACGGCCGTGCTTCCCAGAGCGGCGTAACTGATCACCGAACCGTACGGAACGAGCGTGAGGCCGTCCCAGATCGCCCGCTGAAAAGCAGTTCCGGTGGCTGTCACCGGCACCGTGAACTCGCGTCTGGTGCCGTCGAAGTATTCGCAGAGCTGAGCAGCCGCCTCATCGAGAACGGGGTTTGTCCGCCGCGGCAGGTCGTCGTGGGGGAGCGAGCCGTCGTCCTCGATCACCAGGCGCGTCACCGTGTCATCGTCGCTCAGGAGTTCCAGCCTGCCGATCGGTGACGGGACGACGGCGAGGTATTCCGGGATGTCAAATGGTGCGTCAATCATGCACGATACGCTAGGTGCTGCGAGACCGTCGTCTCGCAGCATCCGGTTGTTGTGGTGATAACCATCACAACAGGCAGGCCTGTGGACGGCGATAGGCTGGGCGCATGGCAGACATGGCGTATCGCGCTCTGGGACGCTCTGGGCTCATGGTGTCGGCGACAGGGCTCGGGTGCAACAATTTCGGACGCACCGGCACGGTGACTGAGACGCAGGACGGCACGACTGCCGTCGTCACTGCGGCGCTCGAGTGCGGCGTGAACTTCTTCGACACCGCCGACATGTATGGAAAAGAGCCGGGGCTCAGCGAATCACTCCTCGGCACGGCACTCGGGCGACGGCGGGACGACGTCGTCATCGCCACCAAGTTTGGGCACGCGAATGCCGACGTCGGCCTGCCCTCGTGGGGAGCGAAAGGGTCTCGCCGCTACGTGCGTCTGGCGGTTGAGGCCTCACTGCGGCGTCTGCAGACCGACTGGATCGACCTGTATCAGCTGCACACACCCGATCCGATCACGCCGATTGAGGAGACCCTCAGCGCACTCGATGAGCTAATCACCGAGGGAAAGATCCGGTACATCGGTCATTCAAACCTCGCGGGGTGGCAGGTGATCGAGGCCCATCTGACCGCCGAGCTGCGCGGGCATCAGAAATTCATCTCGGCGCAGAACGAATACAGCCTCGTCGCCCGCGGTGTCGAACGAGAGGTGCTGCCCGCCGTCCGCCGTGCGGGTCTGGGGTTTCTGCCGTTCTTTCCCCTCAACAACGGTCTTCTCACCGGAAAGTTCCGCAGAACAGGCGGGCCCGAGGACACCCGGATCATGCGCCAGCGCCGACACGTGCTCGACGACGCGCCCTGGGACGCGCTGGAGAGCTATCAGAGATTCTGTGACGCGCGAGGCATCAGCATGCTGCAGGCGACATTCGCGTGGCTTCTGGCGCAGCCGAACCTCACAAGCGTGATTGCCGGCGCGACGAGACCCGAGCAGATCAGGCAGAACGCGGATGCCGCTACGGCGTGGCAGCCGTCGGACGCGGAGATCGCGGAGATCGCGGCGATCTTCGACGCGGAAAACTTGCGGAGTGAGCGCTCACTCCACTAGTGTCGACGGGTGACCACAGAGACGAGACGTGCGCGCCCGATGGCGCCGGACCAGCGACGCGAGGCGATTCTTAATGCCGTCATCCCGCTGATCTTCGAGCACGGACCCACGGTGACCTCCAGGCAGATCGCCGAGGCGGCAGGCGTGGCCGAGGGCACGCTGTTTCGCGCCTTCGATGACAAAGACAGCATCGTCCGCGCCGCTGTCGACAAGTATTTCGAGCCGGAGGCCTTTCGCGAGCGTCTCCGACACATCCCACGTGATCAGCCGCTTGAGAGCAAGGTGCGCGACATCGTGACAGCGCTTCGCGAGCGCTTCACCGGAGTGGTGCGCCTCGCAGGACTCGTGGGCGACCCGCGGAGCGCACCCCAGAAGGAGCAGCGGCGCGTCTTCGCCGAGCTCGTTGGCGAGATCCTCGCGCCCGACGCCGACGATCTGACAATGCCGCCTGAACGGGTGGGGCAGATGGCCAGGATGCTGGCGTTCGCCGCGTCGATTCCCGCGTTCAACTGCGAAGCGGATTTCGACGACGACGAGCTCACGCGGGTGCTGCTGTACGGTGTCACCCGGCGGCCGGGAGGGCAATCATGAAGGCTGGGATGCTCGCGAGCCTGCTGAAGGTCTACCTGAAGCCTCATGTTCCGCTGTTGATCGGCGTCGTCGTCTTCCAGTTCGCACAGGCCGTCGCTTCGCTGTATCTGCCCACGCTCAACGCCGACATCATCGACAAGGGTGTCGCCACGGGGGACACGGGGTACATCATCCGTGTCGGGATGCTCATGCTGGGGATCTCGTTTGGTCAGGTGATCTGCTCCATCGTCGCCGTATACTTCGGCGCGAAGGCAGCGATGGCGCTGGGGCGTGACGTGCGAACCGCTGTGTTCGACAAGGTAGCAGCGTTCTCCGAGCGCGAGGTCGCGCACTTCAGCGCACCCTCACTCATCACGCGCACCACGAACGATGTGCAGCAGGTGCAGATGCTCGTGCTGATGAGCTGCACGCTCATGGTCATGGCGCCGATCCTGGCGATCGGTGGAGTCATCATGGCCCTGCAGCAGGACGTTCAGCTGTCGTGGCTCATGGCTGTGTCAATCCCCGTCCTCCTCGTGTTCGTGCTCTTCGTCATCTCGAGGATGGTCCCGCTGTTCCGCGCGATGCAGCGCCGCATCGATGCGGTCAACCAGGTGCTGAGAGAGCAGCTCACCGGCATCCGTGTCATTCGCGCGTTCGTGCGTGAGGCGACCGAGCGTTCGCGATTCAACGTCGCAAATGAGAACGTCACAGACACCGCATTGCGCGCAGGCCGGTACATGGCGATGATGTTCCCCGTCGTCATGCTCGTCCTCAACGTCTCCAGCGTCGCCGTGATCTGGTTCGGTGCCTTCCGTGTGCAGGACGGCGACATTCAGGTCGGGACCGTCATGGCGTTCCTGCAGTACCTCATGCAGATTCTCATGGCCGTCATGATGTCCACATTCATGTTCATGATGCTTCCGCGTGCGGCTGTGTGTGCCGAGCGCATCGGCGACGTCCTCGACACCGACCCGAGCGTCGAGTTTCCGGATGCCGGTGAGACACACCTGCCGGCACCGGGGCACATCAGCCTGCAGAACGTGTCATTCGCCTATCCCGGGGCAGAGCAGCCCGTGCTCGACGACATCTCGTTCACCGTCGAACCCGGAACAATGACGGCGGTGATCGGTTCGACAGGAGCGGGCAAGACGACGTTCGTCGGACTGCTTCCGCGGCTCTTCGACGCAACCAGCGGAAGCGTGCGCGTCGGCGGCGTCGATGTCAGAGACCTCGATCCGGATACGCTCTGGGCATCGATCGGACTCGTGCCGCAGAAACCGTATCTGTTCAGCGGCACGATCGCCTCGAACCTCCGCTACGGGCACCCCGAAGCCAGCGACGATGATCTGTGGCGGGCACTCACGACAGCGCAGGCCCGCGACTTCGTCGACGCGCTGCCCGATGGGCTCGATTCCCCCATCGCACAAGGCGGAACGAACGTCTCCGGCGGTCAGCGCCAGCGACTCGCCATCGCTCGCGCGCTCGTGAAGCGTCCAGACATCCTCGTCTTCGACGACTCGTTCTCCGCCCTCGACGTGTCGACGGACGCCCGCCTGCGTCGTGCTCTCAGGCGAGACGCGGGAACGACGACCCAGATCGTCGTCGCCCAGCGCGTCTCGACCATCACGGGTGCCGATCAGATTGTCGTCCTCGACAAGGGCAGCATCGTCGGGATCGGCACTCACGATCAGCTCCTGGAATCCAACGAGACCTACCGGGAGATCGTCGAATCCCAGCTCACCGTGGAGGACGCAGCATGAGCGACGAAAAGCGCGGCGGCCCGGGTCTCGCTCCCGGGCAGAAACCTATGAACTTCGGCCCGAGTGCCAAGCGGCTGCTCGGCCGGTTGAGGCCAGAGCGCCTGCGCATCTCGCTCGTGATTGTCTTGACCGTCATCAGTGTCGGGCTCAACGTGCTCGGCCCGAAGATCCTCGGCAACGCGACGACCCTCGTGTTCGAGGGCGCGATCTCACTGCAGATCCCCGAGGGCGTCTCGAAGGCGCAGTTGATCGAGGGGCTGAGGCAGAACGGCCAGAACCAGCAGGCCGACATGATGTCCAGCATGACGCTCACCCCTGGCGAGGGAATCGACGTCGGAGCGTTGGGAGGAACGCTGCTGCTCGCGCTCGCCGTGTACCTGTTCTCGTTCGGGTTCGCCCTGGTTCAAGCGCTCATCCTGAACGGGGTCGTCCAGCGTACGGTGTACCGGATGCGGCAGGACGTCGAGCATAAGATCCACGCTCTTCCGCTCCGCTACTTCGACAGTGTCCCGCGCGGTGAACTGCTCAGCCGTGTCACGAACGACATCGACAACATCTCCCAGAGCCTTCAGCAGACGATGAGCCAGATTCTCACGAGCCTGCTCACCGTCATCGGCGTCGTGACCATGATGCTCATCATCTCGCCGCTCCTCGCGGTGGTCGCGCTCGTCATGGTACCGATCAGCGTCGTCGTCACGGCGCAGATCGCGAAGCGAAGCCAGAAGCGCTTTGTCGCTCAGTGGCGCTCGACAGGTGAGCTCAACGCGCAGATCGAAGAGGGCTACACCGGCCACGCTCTTGTGAAGGTGTTCGGGCGTCAGCGTGAGGTCTCGCAGCGGTTCCGCACGAAGAACGATGAGCTTTACAAGGCGAGCTTCGGCGCACAGTTCATTTCGGGCATCATCATGCCCGCGATGACGTTCATCGGCAACCTGCTCTACGTTGTCATCGCCGTCATCGGCGGGCTCATGGTCTCGGGCGGAAGCCTCGCACTGGGCGACATTCAGGCGTTCATCCAGTATTCGCGGCAGTTCACGCAGCCCCTGGCGCAGCTTGGTTCGATGGCGAACCTGCTGCAATCGGGCGTTGCGTCGGCCGAGCGCGTGTTCGAGCTTCTCGATGCCGACGAGCAGAGCCCCGACCCGGAGCGTCCCGGCATTCCTGAGGCGGAGCGAGGGCGCCTTGAGTTCGATGATGTCTCGTTCAACTACAGCCCGGACGCCCCTCTCATCGAGCACCTCTCGCTCGTGGCCGAGCCGGGCAGCACCATTGCGATCGTCGGTCCGACCGGGGCGGGGAAGACGACGCTGGTGAACCTGATCATGCGGTTCTACGAGCCGACTCACGGTCGGATCATGCTCGATGGCGTCGATGTCGCGACGATGACGCGTGACGGCCTCAGGTCACGCACAGGGATGGTCCTCCAGGACACCTGGCTGTTCGAGGGGACGATCAAAGAGAACATCGCATACGGTCGGCCCGGTGCCACAGACGACGAGATCATGGATGCTGCCAGGGCAGCGTACGTCGACCGCTTCGTCCACGCACTTCCCGACGGATACGACACGGTTCTCGGAGACGACGCTGACAACGTGAGCGCGGGTGAAAAGCAGCTTCTCACGATCGCGCGCGCCTTCATCGCGAAGCCGGACATCCTGATCCTCGACGAGGCGACAAGCTCCGTGGACACGCGCACAGAGGTCCTTGTGCAGGAGGCAATGGCCGCGCTGCGGGCCGACCGCACGAGCTTCGTGATCGCGCACAGGCTCTCGACAATCCGCGATGCGGATGTGATCGTTGTGATGCAGAACGGTCAGATCGTGGAGAGCGGAAATCACGATCAGCTTCTGCAGGCCGATGGCGCGTATGCGGCGCTGTACCGGTCGCAGTTTGAAGCCCCGCTCGACGAGGACCTGGGCGGCGATTCGCTCGCCGTCGACCTGGCTGGGAATCTCCCTCCACAGACGTGACGGTGGGCCCGCCTGTCCACACGCGACGTGACGACGGTGGCACCGTGGCGGGTGAGCGGGCGACACTGACGCCATGAACACACCCTCACGCATCAGCCTCTCTGCTCCTCATGAGTTCCTGTCGTATGTTCCGGCTCTCGTAGGCTTTCAGCCCGTCGACTCCGTCGTCCTTGTCGCGTTTCGCGACCAGGGCACCTGCGGGGCCATGCGCCTCGACCTCGGGGCGTTTACGAATCCCCGCACCAGTGCGGCTGCTGTCGGCAAAGCTCTTGACGGACTGTGCCGGATTCCTCGCATCACCGGCGTTCTGCCGGTGATTTACACCTCGCGCCAGTTCAGCGAGAGCGGGCGGGCCCCGCATGAAGATGTCGCGGCCGTGCTCTCGTCGCAGATCGAAGTGTGCGGACTGGAGGTCGTCGATATGCTGTGCGTCGCCGCGGACGCCTGGGGTGGCTATCTCGATGATTCGTGTCTCGGCCACGATCGCACGATGGTGACCGAGCCAGAGTCGCTGCCCGGCAGACGGCTTCTCGATGCGGCAGACGAACTGAGTCTCCCCGCCGTGAGCGCAGTCGAGCGCGAGACCTTCGCCCGAGCCAGCGCCGCCCTGGCACGGCAATCCGACGATGATGAGGGCATTCCATTCTCCGGCGAGCCGACATTGGAAGGCCCGGAGGCGCCGATGCCGATGCCGACGCCGACGCCGGCGCTGGCCGGGCCCGAGTTTGCCACGGGAATGGCGTCCTATGTCGACGAGGGCGCCACGGTCCTTGACGCCGAGCTCGCTCTCATCTCCCGACTGATCGACGAGCCGGCCCTTCGCGATGTGATCGCATACAGCTGGGCGTGGGGTGCTGAAGCCGGGGCGCACCTCTGGCGACGTGTTTTCGCCCCCGAGCAGTTCATCACTGACAGCGAGGACGACCCGTGGATGTATGCCTTCGCCGGCCGAATCGAGGTTCGCCCCGACCCCGATCGACTGCGCCGTTCGATCCGGCTCCTCAAGAGCATATGCGCACGCACCCGCCCGGATGACCGGGCCCCGGTTCTCACATTGATCAGCTGGTGTTATTGGGCACTCGGCTTGGGCTCCTTCGCCGGTGCATGGCAGCGCGACGCCCTGGAGGTCGACGGCACGTATGGTCTCGCAATCATCTTGGGCATGATGCTCGACGCGGGAACAATCCCAGACTGGGCCTTCACGGACCCCAATGAGCTGAACGACGCACACTCCGCACCAGAAGACGCGCAGGTTGATCCTGCGGCGTGACTCGGCACTCGATGGCGCGAATGCAGAGCCTGAACCGGTACTATGGCACGCTAGGACGTCGTATCCCGAGCGTCCGGATGCGACCGAAGGGCAGCACGTGTCTGAAGCCACCACGTTCACGGATTCTCACGCCGTGACGGTGCGCGGGGAGAGCCTCCTTCTCACATGGGGCGCCGTCACCCATGTCGGCCGAAAGCGCGACGTCAATCAGGACTCCGTGATGGGCGAGTTTCCGCTCTTCGCCGTTGCTGACGGCATGGGCGGGTACGCGGCAGGCGAGCTGGCGAGTGCGGCAGTCGTCACCCAGTTCGCCGAGCTTGCGCGATCCGGCGAACCTATCACTCACGACCGCCTCGAAGCGGCGCTCCGCGATGCCATCGTCGCGCTCGCCGACGAAGACGACATCGATGTGGGGACGGGAACGACGGTGACCGGCATCGCCGTCACCACGACCGAAGACGAGCCATTCTGGACGGTCTTCAACATCGGGGACTCACGGGTCTATGTCGAACGTGAGGGAGAACTCGCGCAGGTCACTACCGATCACTCAGTCGTTCAAGAGCTGATCGCCATCGGAGCGATCTCCCCAGATGACGCTGAAAATCACCCCCAGGGCAATGTCATCACCCGTGCCGTCGGGTTTACCGAGGACCCGGTTCCTGACTACCTGCAGATGCCGATCGAAAAGGGCACCCGCTGGGTGATCTGCTCAGATGGCCTCACCAAAGAGCTGACCGATTACGGCATCCTGCACTTTCTCGAACGCGGACCCGACCCCCTCGACGCGGCGAACCTCATGGTGGAGGCAGCTGTCGAGAACGGCGGGCGTGACAACGTCACAGTACTCATCGTCGATGTCGACGATGCCGACGGCGGTCGCGAGGAGGATGCTGGTGCTGATTCTGATGCCGACTCGGCGGCCGACGACTCGTCGTCCACAGCCTGACGGAGTGCCGCTCCCGCTCACAATGCAGCGCTGAGCCCACACACCTCGTTCGGGGTCTGATGTTCTGGACGCATGACTCAGCACGCACAGATCCGGGTTCCGGCGCCGCCGGGGGAGCCGACGCGCGCCCCGTTTCCGCTCATGGCGAGCATTGCACCCGTCATTGCCGCTGGTGCCATCTGGGCAATCACCCGGTCGCCATACGTTCTCATGTTCGCCATCTTGGGCCCGGTCATCGCCATCGCGGGGATGTTGGACAATCGCATCACGGGGCGTCGCACTCGCCGCAAAGAGGCGCGCGCGTACCGCGACAGCATCCGTGAGCTCTCCGACGATATCGAGTCGCTCCATGAGACGGAACGCGCTGCCCGGCTCACGCAGACGCCGACCGCGCGGGAAGTTCTGGACGACGCAGGACGCATGACCAGATGGCGGGCTCCGGATTCGCGACGCCGCGTCGTCGCCGTGGGACTCGGCGACCAGCACAGCACGCTGGCGCTGACCGGAGCGACAGACGCGCCCGAGAACGAGGAGCTGTGCCATGATGCCGCTACCATCAGCGATGCTCCGTGCACAGCGGATGCCGCGCGAGGAATCGCTGTGCTCGGGCCGACCGCTCTGGCGCGTGCCGTGTGCCGCGGGTATCTCCTGCAGCTCTGCCATGCTGCTGACCCGCGGACGATCCGCATCGTCTCACTTCCCGACAGCGGGTGGGACTGGGCTCTGACCCTTCCACACACGGCACCAGCGGGAGACGCCGATCTTACAGTCCGCATCGTCGAGGATCCTGCACTCGCGACGACGCCGGCAGATATCACGATCGCGCTCGCCACAGACGTGGAGTCCTCACCCGCAGCCTGTGCCGAGCTGATCACGTGTGAGACGGCGACGACGGCCCTCTGGCAGAGCGCCGATGACCCATCCGGGGCCCTGCACCTGATCACGCACCCCGTGACCGAGGCTGCGGCAGAGGCGTACGCCAGGCGACTGGCCGAGCTGGCCGCCGAGACCGGTGTGCTCTCCGCCTACGGTATTCCGCCGCACGCCGTGGCGTGGTCGGAGCTTGCTCACACCGAGCCCGGTGCGGGAACACACGTGGTCCTCGGCAGGAGCGCCCGAGACGAGGTCTCCGTCGACTTAGTGGAGCACGGCCCGCACGCCGTGATCGGCGGCACGACGGGGAGCGGAAAGAGCGAACTTCTCTCGGCCTGGGCGCTGGGGCTCGCAGCACGCAACACCCCGCGCGAGCTCGCCCTGCTCCTCGTCGATTTCAAGGGTGGTGCAACATTCGCCCCGCTGCAGATGCTTCCGCACGTTGTGGGCGTGATCACCGACCTCGATCCACTCGGGGCCACGCGCGCACTCGAGAGTCTCAAAGCGGAGGTCACCTACCGTGAGCGGACGCTCCGTGAGCACGGTGTGCACGACGCGGCGCACGTCGACGATCTCGGGCGGCTCGTGATTATCGTCGACGAGTTCGCGGCAATGCTGGACGGTTTTCCGGAGCTGCATGCGCTGTTCGTCGACATCGCCGCACGCGGACGTTCCCTCGGTATGCACCTCATCCTCTGCACGCAGCGTCCTACCGGGGTCGTTAAAGACTCGCTCCTGGCCAACTGCACTCTGCGATTGAGTCTCAGAGTCAACAACCGCACAGACAGCACGGCCGTCGTCGGCGTCGATGCGGCTGCCTCTCTTCCGATCGACCCGCCGGGACGCTGCATCGTCGTCGTGCCGGATCGTGACCCGGAGACGGTCCAGATCGGCCGGGTCCAACCCGACGACATTCGCCGGGTCGCCCGTGAATATGCCGGGTCTCCCACACCGCGTCGGCCATGGCTTGATCCGCTCCCGGACGAGATCTCGCTTGACGATCTGCCTCGCTCAGCAGACGCCTTCGTGCTCGGCATGGCCGATCTGCCGCGCGAACAGCGTCAGGACGTCGCCGAGTGGCGCCCGGATGCCGAGGGCAGTCTGCTTGTTCTCGGAGCATCGCGCACGGGAAAGTCGACGCTCGTGAGCAGCCTCGCGCGCCAGGCGGGAGAGCGGTGGCAGGTCTCCGTGCTCTCTGACGATCTGGAGCGAGCATTCGACGAGTTGGAGCACCGTGCCGAACAGTCGGAGCGACCGCAGCCCGCCGCAGCGGGGCGGGGCACGGTTCTGATCATTGACGACCTCGATGCCCTGCTGGGACGGCTGCGAGATGACGAAGCCGATCACGCGATCTCACTGCTGAGCCGCGTGCTCAGGACGGGACCGCGCGCCGGCGTCTGGGTCGTCACGACAGCGCAGCGCCTCGGCCGAGGGATGAACAGCCTCGCCGCACTGTTCGACAGCACAATCATGATGCGCCTCGCCTCCCGGCAAGAGCACATTCTCGCCGGAGGTGACAGCGCGACGTACGCGGACGACAGGCCGGCAGGCGGTGCCGTCTGGAATCAGAAGACGCTTCAGCTCGCGGCGACGCCCGGGATCCCGCGTGACGACGCTCCGTCCGAGGTGCCGCCACTCGAGATCTCGGCCACCGAAACCGTCCTCGTCTGCTGCGCACGCCCCCAGCAGACCGCGGCGAACCTGCGCGAACGGCATCCGGACGCCACGGTCGTCACCGTGGCGTCCGGCACACCGCCACCTGCCGCACACACATCGGGCGGGCAGACCGTCCTTGTCGCCGATCCCGATGCCTGGCAGGCCAATTGGACGCTGCTCTCGGCACTACGGGTTAGCGCGACACTCGTCGTCGAATCGTGCTCCATGGGGGAGTACCGGGCGATCACACGTTCACGTGTTCGTCCACCCCATCTGCACACGCATCCCGGGCGGGCCTGGCGCATTGCGAATGATGGCGTCATCACCCGCTGTCAGCTCTGATCGGCTACCAGGGACTCCGCGGGCGTGTGCTCGAGAGCGTGCGCCTCGGCAACTGGACGATTGGTGAGCTGCCCGTCGGTGACGTTCACGCCTTTCAGCAGCGCTGTGTCACGTGCAGCAGCAGCCCGCCAGCCATGTGCCGCGACGGCGCGAATGTACGGCAGCGTCGCATTCGTGAGCGCATATGTCGATGTGTGTGGAACGGCGCCAGGCATGTTCGCCACGCAATAGAAGAGTGACCCGTGCACGGGGAATGTCGGGTCGGCGTGGGTTGTCGGGTGGCTGTCTTCAAAGCATCCGCCCTGGTCGATGGCGATGTCGACGAGGACGCTGCCTTGGCGCATCCGGCTCACCAGCTCGCCCGTGACCAGCTTCGGCGCGCGTGCGCCGGGAACGAGCACAGATCCGATGACGAGATCGGCGGAGGTGACGGAACGGTCGATCTCGAAGGCGTTCGATGCCACGGTTTCGATGCGTCCGCCGTAGAGTGCATCGATCTCGCGCAGCCGAGCCAGATTCGTGTCGAGAACGGTGACTCGCGCACCCAGCCCGAGCGCGACGTGTGCCGCGTTGCTGCCGGCCACTCCGCCGCCGATGACCGTGACGTTCGCCGGGTGCGTTCCGGGAACGCCGGGGACGAGAAGACCCGGTCCTCCTGCGGGCTTGAGCAACGTGTGGGCACCCACAATGGCCGAGAGCCGGCCAGCGACTTCGCTCATGGGAGCGAGAAGCGGAAGTGATCGGTCGGCGAGCTCGACGGTTTCGTAGGCAAGCGCCGTCATCCCCGAGTCGAGGAGCGCATCGGTGAGCGGCTTATCCGCCGCGAGATGCAGGTAGGTGAAGAGCACGAGATGCTTTCGGAAATGGCGATACTCACTCGCGATCGGCTCTTTGACTTTCAGAACAAGCTCGGCCGAAGCCCAGACATCGTCGGCATCGGCGACGATGCGCGCACCGACGTCCTCAAATGCGGAGTCGGGAATCGACGAGCCCTCGCCGGCGCCGGCTTGGACGATGATCTCATGGCCGGCGGCGATCAGATCGTGAGCGCCCGCCGGGGTCATGGCCACCCGGTATTCGTTGTTCTTGATTTCTGTTGGTACGGCTATGCGCATGGTGCTCCTCATTGTGCACGGTGAATGGGCATGTTTCGCCCATCGTCAAGCCTATGGCCGTCAGAATCATCAGGGGGCGCTTGCGCCCTGATGGGCCCTAGAGGGAGGACGAGACCTCGATCTGCCCCACCGTCGCACCGCCACCGGTGACGGCGAGCCCGAGCTCAGGAAGAAGATCGTCGACATCGCCGCGATCGAGAGCGCCGGCTCTCACCAGAAGCTCAAGCCCGACGAGCGTCGCCGCTCGCCCGCTCCCGTCGAGCACCTTCAAGGCGACGGTCGTACCGTCTGCAGCGGCCATCGCCATGACCCCCTCGGCACCGAGCTTTGCGAAGACGCCGAGGCGCTCAATCACGAGTGTGTTCGGCGTGCCCGGCCCCTGGATTCCCCACGGGTCCTCGAGAACGGCGTCGACGAGCACACCGGCGTTGCGGTAGATGGCGAACGGCGACGACGGCGAGGACGTCCGGACCCGGGCGATTCCGCGCGCGAGGCCGACGAGCGACACAGCGAAGACCGGGGCCCCGCAGCCATCGATCGCCGTCGCGGCCGGCTTCTCACCCGTGAACCGCTCCACGGTATCGCGCACTGCGCGCTGCATCGGGTGTTCGGGGTGCAGATAGCTTTCGGTCTCCCAGCCGTTGGCGGCGCAGGCGAGCAGCATGGCTGCGTGCTTCCCCGAGCAGTTCATGGCGATGCGCTGCGGGCCGACGCCCTGGCGGATCATGTCCGTCCGCGTGGGCTCATCCTGCGGCAGCGCGGGTGGGCAGCGCAGCGCGTCTTCTGACACGCCAGCGGTCGCCAGCATCGCCCGTACTGTGGACATATGCTTCATGGTGCCGGTGTGGCTCGCTGTCGCGAGAACCGCGTGCGCACCGTGCAGCTGCACACCGGAATTCAGGACGGCGATGGCTTGGAATGGTTTCAACGATGATCGTGGGAAGATCGGCTTTTCCGGCGCACCGACACGACGCTGCACCTCACCGTGCTGGTCGAGGACGACCGCCGACCCGACATGACGAGACTCGACGAATCCCGAGCGTGTGACGACCGCGAGCTCGTGAGCGTCGTCTGCCGTGAATGTGCCGAGCTGTGCCATGAAACCTCCATCAGTGAATGCGCCGATCATTCAGCGTACTCTCCGCCGGTGACGTGGCATGCTGGCGTTATGGCGAGTCAGCATGAATACACCGTCGAGATCGTCTGGACGGGCAACAGAGGAACAGGAACGAGCGACTATCGCAGCTACGGCCGAGAGCTCACTGTCTCGGCCGAGGGCAAATCCGAGATCCGAGGCTCGGCCGATAAGACATTCCACGGTGATGCCGACCGGTGGAACCCCGAGGAGCTGTTTCTCACCGCGCTCGCACAGTGCCATATGCTGTCGTACTTTCACGCCGCGGTGAAAAGCGGCATCGTCGTCACGGGTTACACGGATGCCCCGAGCGGAACCCTCACCGTGAACTCCGATGGTTCTGGACGCTTCAGCCGGGTCACGCTGAGACCGCGCGTCCGGCTCGCCGCGGGAACAGATGAGGATGCTGCCGCGGACGCCCATGACGAAGCGCACCGACTCTGCTTCATCGCCAATTCCATCTCTGTGCCGATCAAGATCGAGCCTGAGTTCGAGTGGGAGACCGCGAACTGAGCGACGTTCGCCCGCAACTAGAAGCGCTCGGAGCGCAGCACAGCCGCTTTGAACTTCTCGACGGTCGTCGCGGGCGGAGACTCGTTGTACGTGTTTGCGAGCTCCTGCCCGCTCAGCGAGTGAATTGCCGCCATGATCTCGTCCGTTGCCTGCCGCCGTGCGCGCCCGGAGGTGGCCGGTCCGTGCCGGCTGACGTCGATCGGCTCACCGAACGATACGGAAACTGCCGATCGTTTCGGCAGCGTCGCGCCGACGGGCATCATCGCGTCGGTGCCGCGAAGGCCGACCGGAACCACGACGGCACCTGTCGTGAGTGCGAGCCAGGCCACGCCCGTCCGGCCCTTGTAAAGACGCCCGTCGAGTGAGCGGGTTCCCTCCGGATAGATGGCGAAGGCGCTCTCAGTTTCGAGGATCTCCCTGCCTGCATCCAGCGCCGCCTGGGCGGCATGCCCGGCTCCGCGATCAACGCCGACGGCGCCGATGGACGTGAAGAACGTGCGAACGATCCAGCCTCTGATGCCTCGACCGGTGAAGTAGCTCGACTTCGCCAGAAACTGCACGCGACGCGGCGCGCACAGAGGAATCGCGAGACTGTCGATGAACGAGAGATGGTTGCTCGCGAGAATGACCGGGCCGGCCTTCGGCACGTTGTGGCGGCCGGAGACGACAGGGCGGTAGTAGCCTCGCGCCAGGGGAGTGAGGACGAGACGACCGAGCGCATAGACGAACCCGGGCTTCTTCGCCCGCTCGGGCGCGGGCGTCGTTGCATCAGACACGCTCCGACGGTACTCGGCGATTCATTCCGGTAACGGCATAGACAGCGTCCAGCGATTCCGGATGCTGAGTACGGCAGACTGGGGGAGCCCGAACAGCCCCTCCAAGGAAGAGTCAGCCCGTGCGCCTTCGCCACGCCATCGCCCCTCTGTTCATCGCGACGCTCGTGCTCGCCGGATGCTCGTCAAGCCCCGAATCGGCGCCGCAGTCGACGGACGACGCTGCATCCGATATCGGGACCTGTGTCGACACGTCGTCGGGCGCAGCATCCGAATCAGTCACTGTCGAGGGCGAGAAGGGCGCGGCTCCGACGGCGACGTTCGACGCACCGCTGACCGTTGACACGACCGAGCGGACCATCATCTCGGAGGGCGACGGTGCCGAGGCGAAGCACGGCAGCTGGGCCGGCGTCGAGGTGACGCTGTACAACGCCGAGACCGGCGAGAAGGTGCAGTCGAGCTCCTATGCCGGGGCACCGATGCAGGTGATGATCGCCGACAACGCACTCGTTCCGGCGCTCGTGCGCGCCATCGAATGCGTCCCCGCCGGGTCTCGAGTCGTCTCCGTGTCGCCCGCGTCTGACGCATGGGGTGAGCAGGGAACCGAAGACGGTGCAATCGGGCCGGGAGACGGCGTCGTCATCGTCGCGGACGTTGTCTCACTCACGCCGGAGACGGCGACGGGCGAGCCCCAGGAGGTCGACCCCTCACTTCCCGAGGTGACGCTCGACGACTCGGGAGCGCCCACCGTCACGATCCCCTCGACCGATCCGCCTGAGGAGTTCCAACTCGGAGTCCTGAAGAAGGGCGATGGGACCACAGTCGAAGACGGCGACACCGTGACCGTGCAGTACCAGGGAGTCAACTGGCGCACAGGCGAGGTCTTCGATCAGAGTTGGGGAGATGCCCCCGCACAGTTCGGCACCGATCAGGTGATCGCCGGCTTTACGAAGGCTCTCGTGGGGCAGACGGTGGGCAGCCAGGTCATCGCCGTCATCCCGCCCGAAGACGGGTACGGTGAGGCAGGCAGCGATTCCGCCGGAATCAAGGGAACCGACACGCTCGTCTTCGTCGTGGACATTCTGGCCACCAGTCGCTGATCGAGGAATAGGCTGACCTCATGCGACGCGTGGTCATCCTCGGCTCAACCGGTTCGATCGGCACCCAGGCCCTCGACGTCATCCGACGCAACCCTCGGCGATTCGACGTCGTCGGCCTGGCCGCGGGGTCGAACCGGGAGCTCATCGACGAGCAGGCCGCTGCCTTTTCGGTCGACGCCGTCGCCCTCGGCGCCGACGAGGCCGAGCAGCTCGTCCGCGACGTCGACGCCGATGTCGTTCTGAACGGCATCACCGGATCCGTCGGCCTGGGCCCGACACTCGCCGCCCTCGACGCCGGTCGGACTCTCGCGCTGGCGAACAAAGAGTCCCTCATCGTCGGCGGGGAGCTCGTCACGAAGGCAGCCGAGCCCGGGCAGATCGTTCCCGTGGACTCCGAGCACTCCGCGATCGCACAGGCGCTGCGCTCGGGAACGGCGAGTGAAGTGCGCCGCCTCGTGCTGACAGCATCCGGCGGCCCTTTTCGCGGACGCTCGCGCTCATCGCTCACCGACGTGTCGCCCGAGGAGGCGCTGGCGCACCCCACGTGGGACATGGGCCGCGTGGTGACGACGAATTCGGCGACGCTCGTCAACAAAGGGCTCGAGGTGATTGAGGCGCATCTGCTGTTCGGGGTCGACTACGACGACATCGTCGTAACCGTGCATCCGCAGTCGGTCGTGCACTCGATGGTCGAATTCATCGATGGTTCGACGATCGCCCAGGCCTCTCCACCCGACATGCGGCTGCCGATCTCACTCGGTCTCGACTGGCCGGATCGCGTGGGAGGCGTCGGGCGACCGCTGGACTGGACGCAGGCACACCAGTGGACATTCGAGCCGCTCGACGACGAGGTGTTTCCGGCCGTCGCGCTGGCCAAACGCGTCGGGCGTGCGAGAGGGACATATCCCGCCGTGTTCAACGCGGCAAATGAGCAAGCGGTACACGCGTTTCACGACAGGCGGATCGGATACCTCGACATCGTGGGCACGGTGCAGCGGGTTGTCGACGCGCACGAGCCCGTGGGGGAACTCAGTCGGGAGTCGCTCGCCGATGCCGAGGACTGGGCGCGGCGAACGGCTGATCAACTGATCGGCTGATCAGTGGCGCTCAGCTGCCAGCCCGCCTCGAGAAGCGCGCCCCGGGTTTCGCCCTCCACCGAGAACGGAACCTTCTCGCCCGCGATCTCGCGGTAGTCCTTTCCGGCGAGGCCAGCCCACACAATCGTGTCGTCGGCGTCCGCCGCGGATACCGCGACACGGATCGCGTCCGAGGGGTCGGCGACGTCGCGAATGTCGCCGTCTGGACGGGCGGCTCGGGCCGTCTCGAGCAACGCGCTGCGGATCGCGCCCGGGTCTTCGTCGCGCGGATGGTGGTCGGTGATGACCAGGATGTCACTGCCGAGAGCAGCCACCTCGCCCATCTCGCCGCGCTTTGTCGTATCGCGGTTTCCATTGGCACCGGCCACCATGATGACCTTCCCCGTCGAGACGGTGCGCGCCGCCTCGAGCAGCTTGGCGAAGGCATCTGGGCTGTGACCGGAATCGAGGATGACCGTGGGGCCGACATCGACGGGAACCCGGTTCGAGCGACCGGGAATCGAGACCAGGATGCCGTCATCGCGGGAGAGCACGCCGTCGATGTCGCCCAGCGCGAAGCCGCCCTCGACCAGCATCGCGATCGCGAGCGCGGCGTTCGCGGCCATATGGCGGCCGATGAGGGGGACACGAGTGGTGAGGGACCCGTGGTGGCTGTTCGTCAGGGTGAACTCGGTGGCGGCCGGGCTCTCCATACCGATGTCGACGGTCCAGTCGGCCGACACATCATCACGGGAGCTGATCGTCGTCACCGGGATGCCGGAGGCGTCGACGACCCGCTGGCCAGCATCGGTATCGAGGCAGACGACGGCGGAGCGCGCGCGGTCCGGTTGGAAGAGCCGCAGCTTGGCGGCCAGATAGTCATCCATCGTGACGTAGTCGTCGAGGTGATCGTGGCTGAGGTTGGTGAAGCCAGCGACGTCGAACATCAGGCCGTCAACGCGGTGTCGTGACAGAGCGTGTGCACTGACCTCGATAACGATGGCTTCGACATCGACCTCGCGCATCCGCGCCAGCAGCGCGTGCATCTCGGGAGACTCCGGAGTAGTGAGCACCGAGGGGAACACCTCGGAACCAGCGCGCCTCTCAGCCGTCGAACTGAGGCCCACGCGCAAACCGAGCTGGGTGAGGATCGCTTCGAGGAAATGCGCCGTCGAGGTCTTTCCGTTGGTGCCTGTGAGCCCGAACATCGGCGGCCTGTCGCGGTCGGTGTCGTATGTCCATGCGGCCATGCGCCCCAGGACCTCACGCGGGTTGGCATCCACGACGAGCACGGGAACCGGACTGTCGCTGAGCTGCGCTGCCCCGGCAGCATCCGTCACCACGGCGACGGCACCACGGTCGAGTGCGTCGGGCACGAACTGGGCACCGTGGAACCGCGCCCCCGGAACCGCGACATAGACGTCGCCCGGCTGAACGAGCGCACTGGCAAGGGTGATTCCGGTGAATGTCACGGACGTGTCGGGCGGCGTGAGCGAGAATGCCTCTGCGAAGTCGGTCAGAGATCGTGGCGTCGGACTGTGTGGTCGCGATGCCCGGGGCGATTCAGCCTCCACGGCGGGTATGTCCTTCTCGAAGCGTGCGATGAATATCTCCCCATGCTCTCACAGGGCAGAGACAGCCTGAGCAGAGCGAGCCGCGATATCGTTTCCGTGTGGAATCAGTGCTTCTCTATATCTTCGGCGTGCTCATCATTGTTGTCGGCCTCGCCGTGTCGATCGGGCTGCACGAAATGGGTCACCTGATTCCCGCAAAGCTCTTCGGCGTCAAGGTCACGCAGTACATGATCGGCTTCGGCAAGACACTTTTCTCGCGCCAGAAGGGTGAGACCGAGTACGGCATTAAGGCGATCCCGCTCGGCGGGTACATCTCGATGATCGGAATGTTCCCTCCCACGAAACCGGGTGAGAAGGTGCACGCATCGAGCACCGGCTTCGTGCAGCAGCTGTCTGACGCCCACCCCAACGCGGGCACGACAGATGTCGCCGGTGCCGTCGAAGAGGCGATTGAGGCTCCGTCACCGGGCGACGAGGAACCACCGGTCGCGGGCGAGACCAAGCGTCGCGCATTCGACGCGCTCGTTCAGGATGCTCGCGACATGAGCGCAGAGACCATCGGCGAGGGAGAAGATGCGCGAGCGTTCTACCGGCTGCCGGTCTACAAGCGCGTCATCATCATGCTCGGTGGGCCGACGATGAACCTCGTGCTCGCCATTCTGTTCTACGGCATCGTGCTCGTCGGCTTCGGCGCCCCCGCCGCATCTGTCGGCGCGGTCAGCGAATGTGTGGTTCCGGCCGGAGCATCCACTGACTCATGTGCCGCGGATGCTGAACCCTCGCCCGCAGCCGCCGCCGGATTCGAACCGGGAGACCGGGTCACAAGCGTCGACGGCGAGACCGTCACGTCGTGGGATCAGTTCTCGGCGATCATTCGAGATCACCCGGGCGACGAGCTGACCGTCACCGTGCTGCGTGACGGGCAAGACGAGACTCTGCAGCTGACGCCGAAGCTCACCTCACGCCCAGAGGGGGCGGGAAGCAGCACCATGGTGGAGGTCGGCTTCGCCGGCATCACTCGGGCGGGTGACATGCAGCCGCAGCCGGTCACGACGGTTCTGCCGGCCGTGGGCGACAACATCGGCGCCGTCGTCGGGATCATCACGCATCTGCCCGAACGGCTCGTCGACATCGCTCAGGCGGCATTCGGCAGCGAGGAGCGTGACCCCAACGGGCCCATGAGCGTCGTTGGCGTCGGGCGGCTGGCCGGTGAGGTTGTCAGCATCGACACGATTCCGATTGTGGCGAAGGCGCAGACCATGTTCGGCATCCTCGCCTCGCTCAACGTGGCCCTCTTCGTATTCAATCTCATTCCGCTCCCACCCCTCGACGGCGGCCACGTCGCCGCAGCGCTGTGGGAAGGAATCAAGAAGGGGTGGGCGAAGCTTCGCCGCAAGAAGAGCCCAGGGCCTGTCGATGCGGCGAAGCTGATGCCGGTCACCTTCACCGTCGTGGTGATCCTCGGCGGTATGAGCGTGCTGCTGATCTACGCAGACCTCGTCAAGCCCATCACTCTGTTCGGCTGACCGGTTTTTGGCTGGTCGGGCGCCACCGCGAAACAAGCACGAGCAGGACGATTCCGAGCGCCGTCGCGACGACGGTCACCTCGAGCCAGCTCGACGGTGTGGTCCCGTCGCTAAACGCGATTCCCAGCATCGTCGTTGAGAGGATCGCGCCGATGTACCGCGAGGTCTGGAAGATGCCCGTGGCGACACCCGCCGACTCGCGGGCTGCCGACGAATACAGGGCCTGGCTCATGGCGATGCTGACCAGGCAGTACGGAACGCCCATCATCGCGGTGATCAGCAGCGGAACCAGTGGAGTCACGCTCGTCGCCAGGGTGGCCATGAGCGCAGCTGCCGCGACCAGCCACACCCCGCCGATGAGGAAGGCCGGCCGGATGCCGCGGCGCTCGATGAACCGAGCGGCCAGCGGCGTCAACAGCACGTTCAGCGATGCGAGCGGCAGCATGAGAAGGCCGACAGCATCCGCGCGGTAGCCGCCGAACTCCTCCAGATACTGAGGCAGCCCGAAGAACACGACGTAGTACACGATGTTGAACAGGGCGAATCCGGTGTACACGAGGACGAGCCGACGGTTGCGTGACAGCATCCGCACGTCGATGAACGGCTGGGACGCTGCCAGCTCGCGCCAGACAAAGAGTCCAGCGCTCACAACGGCGACGCCCAGCAGGGCCCAGGGAGGGCTGCTCGTGATTCCGAGAAGGAACACCAAAAGGCTCACGAGTGCTGCGGTGAAGGCGAGGACGCCGGGAACATCCGAGTCGACGAGCACGCGCGACAGGTTCTGACGTGGACGCGGGGCGTCGACGGGAGCGAACGCGCGCACACCGATGAGCGAGATCAGCGCGAGGGGAACGTTGATCCAGAAGATCGCCTGCCAGCCGAGGAACGTGACAAGCAGCCCTCCGATCACCGGGCCGATGGCGGCGCCCGCGGTGTTCGCGATCTGCAGCCGACCGAGGAGTCGTGGCGAACTGAGCCCGGAACGTGCGGTGATCGGGTGCAGCAGTGCGACGGCAGAGGGGAAGGCGCAGGCCGTGCCGATTGCGAGCGATACTCGGCCGGCGCACACCAACCAGAATGAGGGTGCGAAGGGCGTCAGAACGCACGTGAGCACAACGACGGACATGCCGAAGACGAAGAGTCGGCGTGGGCCGAACCGGTCGCCGAGACGCCCCATGAGTGGCTGACCAGCTGCCGACGCCAGGTAGAACGCGGTGATCACCCACGTCACCGTCAAAACGTCGAGCCCGAAGGCATCGCGCAGTGTCAGAAGGGCGACGGCGATCATCGACGAGTTCAGCGGATTGAGAAGCGTGCCCACACTGAGAGCCCCGACAGCGAGCCCGGCGGCGCGGGGCGTCATCGGATGGCTCTGGTTCACCGTACTACTCTAGATCGGCGTACTCCCCGCGGAGTACACCGGGCCTCCCGCGACAGGACGCGCCGGTCGGGGCATGACCGTAAACTTCGGGTATGCCCACGACGAGCGGAGCCGAGCCGCCCCGATTCCGGATGCCGCCAGCAGTGCGGCTCTGGCTTCCGGTCGTGTTGTCGCTCTTCGTTCAGCTCGGCGGCGTTCTGTGGGCGCTGAACCGGCTCGGGACGCCGGATGCTCGGGTATGGAGCATCGCGATCGCCGTCGCTGTGCTTGGGCCGGCTGCACTCATTGCTGCCCGGCGACTGCCCGGCCCCGTTGCCGCGATCACCGTCGCCGCGGCGGCCGCCGACATCCTTCTGGCACCCGCGCCTCAGGGCCCACCGCTTGCCATGATCTTCGGCGTCATTCTCGGGCTTGTCCGCGGAGCGCGCATCTGGGTATACGTCGCACTCATGCTCGGCTGGAGTGCTGTGCTGCTGCTCGGCGGCTCGTCGGGCCTCGACTGGCATCCCGCCCGCATTGTGGGCACCACTCTCGCCGTCGGCATCCTGATCGTCATCGGCGAATCGATCCGCCATCGGCGACAGCGAGCGCGAGAGCGCTGGCAGCGCATTCGTGAGCAGCGAGCACGCGCTGAGCGCGAGGAACGCGTGAAAATCGCACGCGACTTGCACGACGTCATCGCCCACTCGCTGTCGCAGATCTCGGTGCAAGCCGGTGTGGGGCTGCACCTCATGGATGCCCAGCCCGACCAGGCGCGCAGCGCCCTCGAGCACATCAAAGCGACGAGCAAAGACGCACTCGACGAAGTGCGCGGCGTTCTCGGGATGCTGCGAGGCGACGATGCGCCGCTGACCCCGGCACCCGGCCTCGACGATATCGCCGAGCTGACCGAGACGATCACTGCTGTCGACGTCTTGCTCGAGCAACGCACGAACGGTGCGATTCCCGAAGCTGTGCAGCAGGCGGCGTACCGAATTGTGCAGGAATCGCTCACGAACGTGGTCAGGCATGCGCACGCCACAACAGCACGAGTGGAACTGCGCCACAGCCACGGCCATCGGGACGCGCGCGGTGAGCTCGTCGTCAGCATCCGAGATGACGGCCGTGGCGGCGCTCGTGAGTCGGGCAATGGGGTACTCGGCATGCGCGAGCGCGCTGAGCTGCTCGGCGGAACACTGGAGATTGCGACGGGCGCCGAGGGGACGACCGTGACTGCGCACCTTCCCCTCGGACGGGAGACGACATGATCCGGGTGGCGCTCGCCGACGATCAGCAGCTGATCCGCGCGGGGTTCCGTTCCCTCCTGCAGGCGGAGCCCGACATCGAGGTGATCGGAGAGGCGGCGACGGGGGAAGACATCGTGGAGCTGGCGCGAGCGAGCAGTCCCGATGTGATTCTCATGGACATCAGGATGCCGTCGGGCGACGGACTGTGGGCCACAGAGCAGCTGGTCGCCGACCCCGCGCTCGCCAACTGCCGCATCGTGATCGTGACCACGTTCGAACTCGACGAGTACGTAGCCCAGGCCATCACCGCCGGGGCGAGCGGATTCCTCGTGAAAGACACGGAGCCCGTCGAGCTGATCCGCTCCGTGCGCGTCGCCGCCCAGGGCGATGCACTACTGTCTCCCACGGTGACCAAACGCCTGCTCGAGCGGGTCGCCGGCAGCATCCGCCCGCCGCAGGCGCATTCGCTTGATGCGCTCACCTCCCGCGAGCGTGAGGTGCTGGCGCTCGTGGGCGAGGGCCTGACGAACGACGAGATCGCCGCGCGACTCTTTCTGAGCCCCCTCACCGCCAAGACACACGTGTCGCGCATGCTCGGCAAGCTGGGTGCCCGAGATCGCGTGCAGCTGGTGATCATCGCGTACGAGACAGGGCTCGTACGCCCGGGCAGTCTCTGAACTGCACCCGGGGGAGTAGTTCAGGTGACGTCCCCGGGCCGATGTGCGTCGGTGTGATCACCGCGACGCTTGAATCATCGGCTCACACGGAGCCGACATTCACACAGTGAGGTTCACCATGATCACTTCATCCATCATCACGTCTCTCGTCGCTCACGGGCCCTTCGCCGGCGGAGGCGGCCCCGGCTGGTGGTTTCTCCTGATTCCGCTGTTCTGGATCGCCGTGTTCGCGTTGCTGTTCACGTTCGTCTTCCGCCGTCGCCGTGACGCCATGCGGCGCTGGCACACCGAGCACTCGCCGCGGCACAGCGCCGAGAAGACACTCGCGCAGCGGTACGCCAACGGCGACATCGACGAGCCAGAGTATCGTGCCCGCCTCGAGGTGCTGCGCGCCAATTCGACGGAGTAGGCGACACCGGATGCTGTCTGCCGGGCAGGTGCCGGCAGACAGCATCCGCGCGTCAGCGTTCGAGAAGCAGCGCTTCGCCCTGACCGCCTCCGCCGCAGAGCGAGACCGCGGCGCGACCGCTGCCGCGACGCGAGAGCTCGAGCGCGGCGTGCAGGGCCAGCCTCGCCCCAGACGCGCCGATCGGGTGGCCGATCGCGATTGCGCCGCCGTGGATGTTGACGATGTCGTTCTCGAGGCCCAGATCGCGCATCGACTGGATCGCAACGGCAGCGAACGCCTCGTTGATCTCGACCAGGTCCAGTTCGGCTGCCGACCAGCCCTGCCGCGAGAGAGCATGTTCGATCGCCCGTGACGGCTGCGAGTGCAGCGACGTATCCGGCCCGGCCACCTGACCGGGGGAGCGCAACACGGCCAGCCACTCTAGGCCGCGCTCCTCAGCCCACGCACGATCCGCGACGACGACAGCCGCTGCTCCGTCGCTGAGCGGCGACGAGTTGCCCGCCGTGATCGTGCCCTCGGGGTCGAACGCCGGGCGCAGCTTCGACAGAGACTCCGGCGTCGAATCGGCTCGAATGCCCTCATCGGCATCGACGACGGTGACGGCCCCTTTGCGGCCGGCGATCTCGACAGGCACGATCTCCGTGTCGAACAGGGCGCCTTGCGCGGCGGCCGCGGCGCGCACGTGCGACGCCGTGGCGACAGCATCCTGCTCCTGGCGAGAAATACCGAGCGGCGTGTTGTGGCGCTCTGTCGAGATGCCCATGGACACCCGGTCGAAAGCATCAGTCAGCCCGTCATGCGCGGCGACGTCGAGCAGTTCTGTCGAACCGTATTTGAAGCCCGCGCGTGCTCCGGGCAGCACGTGTGGCGCGTTCGTCATCGACTCCTGACCGCCGGCGACGACGACCGAAGCCTCGCCCGAGCGAATGAGCCGCGCGGCGTCGGTGATCGCGACGAGACCCGAGAGACAGACCTTGTTGATGGTGACCGTCGGGACATCCCAGCCGATCCCCGCGCCGATCGCGGACTGGCGTGCCGGGTTCTGCCCAGCTCCCGCCTGGAGCACCTGGCCCATGATGACCTGCTCCACGTCGGCAGCCGCGATCCCGCTTCGGTTCAGAGCCTCCGAGATCGCCAGAGCTCCCAAATCGACGGCGGACTGAGAGGCGAGTGCGCCGAGCAGTCGAGTGAACGGTGTGCGAGCGCCGCCGAGGATGACGACTTCTGTCTGTGTCATGGTGATGACCCCTTTGTCAATGGTGGATGTTCAGCCGGTTCTAGCTTCGCACGTCGTCGACCTCTGTATCGAGTGAGGTCCGATACCCAGTAGGTTGGAACAAGGCGATCCACAGGGCACACAATGCCGTGGGTCGAGGTGCAGCAATGGAGGTGCAGTCATGACCATGGACAAGACCGTTGCGACGGCGCAGGATGCTGTCGCGGACATTCCGGACGGGGCGTCGCTCGCCGTCGGGGGATTCGGGCTGTGCGGCAACCCGATGGCGCTGATTACGGCGTTGCTCGATCACGGCAGCTCTGACCTGTCGATCGTCAGCAACAACTGCGGCGTCGACGACTGGGGGCTTGGCCTCCTGCTCGGTGCGCGTCGGATCAGCACGATGACGTCGTCCTACGTCGGCGAGAACAAGGAGTTCGAGCGGCAGTATCTCTCGGGCGAACTCGCGGTGAATCTCACGCCGCAGGGAACGCTCGCCGAGAAGCTGCGCGCGGGCGGCTCCGGCATCGCCGCGTTCTACACGCAGACCGGTGTCGGCACGCAGATGGCCGAGGGCGGGCTGCCGCGCCGCTATGCGCCCGATGGCTCGATCGCTGAGAGCTCGGAGCCCAAAGACACTCGCACCTTCGACGTCGACGGCGTGCAGAAGCCGTTCGTCCTCGAAGAGGCGATCACCACGGATTTCTCGCTCGTGCACGCACTGCGCGGGGACCGTCACGGCAACCTCGTGTTCAACAAGTCGGCCCGCAACTTCTCACCGCTCGCGGCCATGGCCGGCCGCGTCTGCATCGCTCAGGTCGAAGAGCTTGTCGAGCCGGGCGAGATCGATCCGGATGCTGTTCACCTGCCCGGTGTCTTCGTGCACCGCGTCGTCGAGGTCGGTTCCGGCATCGAGAAGCGGGTAGAGCGACGAACAGTCAGCGATCAGAAGGGGGCGCAGTCATGAGTCTCACACGCACGGAGATGGCCGCACGTGCGGCTCGCGAGCTGACCGATGGCGCGTACGTCAACCTGGGGATCGGGCTGCCGACACTCGTGCCGAACTACGTTCCCGAGGGAGTGACCGTCACACTGCAGTCTGAGAACGGCATCCTCGGTGTCGGGCCCTACCCGACAGAGGAGAACGTGGACCCGGACCTCATCAACGCGGGGAAGGAGACCGTGACTACGCTTCCCGGGACGGCGTTCTTCGACTCTGCGATGAGCTTTGCCATGATCCGCGGAGGAAAGATCGACGCGGCAATCCTGGGGGCGATGCAGGTCTCTGGCGCAGGAGATCTCGCCAACTGGATGATTCCGGGCAAAATGGTGAAGGGGCCTGGCGGCGGCATGGACCTCGTCCACGGGGCACGGCGCGTGATCGTGCTGATGACCCACACGGCGAAGGACGGCAGCCCGAAGATCGTGAACGAGTGCTCGCTTCCTCTCACCGGCCGGGCGGTGGTGCACCGCATCATTACGGACCTTGCGGTGATTGAGGTGACCCCGGATGGCCTCTCGCTCGTCGAACTCGCACCCGGAGTCACTGTCGACGAGGTTGTTGCGGCGACAGAGCCACCGTTGAGCATCGACATCCCCTGATCGAGCGGGCGGAGCCCCAGACCAGAGCTGTGCTCCGCCAGGCTGTGTAGCCTGTTGCCCGGGCTCACAGCCGAGGCGGACAACGAGGACGTAGGATTGTCGGCGTGCCAGCAGTGAACCTCGGTATGCCGAACATTCCCGAAACTCTCGCCCCCCGACGCGCCTCGCGGCAGATCAAGGTCGGCAAGGTCCTTGTGGGCGGCGACGCTCCCGTGAGCGTGCAGTCGATGACGACAACGCCGACGACGGATATCAACGCGACGCTGCAGCAGATCGCCGAGCTGACAGCATCCGGGTGCGACATCGTCCGCGTGGCTGTTCCCACGCGGGAGGACGCCGAGGCTCTGCCCGCGATTGCGCAGAAGAGCCAGATCCCCGTCATCGCCGACATCCACTTTCAGCCGAACTACGTCTATGCGGCCATCGACGCCGGCTGTGCTGCCGTGCGCGTGAACCCGGGAAACATCCGCAAGTTCGACGACCAGGTCGGCGAGATCGCCCGGCGCGCCAAGGCCGCCAATGTCTCACTGCGCATTGGTGTCAACGCGGGGTCGCTCGACAAGCGGCTGCTCGAGAAGTACGGACGCCCGACGCCGGAGGCCCTCGTCGAGAGTGCCGTGTGGGAGGCCAGCCTCTTCGAAGAGCATGACTTCCACGACTTCAAGATCTCAGTGAAGCACAACGACCCCATCGTCATGGTCAAGGCATACCGGCAGCTCGCCGAACGTGGCGACTGGCCGCTGCACCTCGGTGTGACCGAGGCTGGTCCCGCCTTCCAGGGAACGATCAAGAGCGCCACAGCCTTCGGCATCCTGCTGTCGGAAGGCATCGGCGACACGATTCGCGTTTCGCTCAGCGCACCACCGGTCGAAGAGGTCAAGGTGGGCCTGCAGATCCTCCAATCGCTGAACCTCCGCGAGCGGAAGCTCGAGATCGTGTCGTGCCCCAGCTGCGGCCGCGCCCAGGTCGACGTGTACACTCTCGCCGACGAGGTGACGGCAGGTCTTGAGGGCATGTCGGTTCCGCTGCGCGTGGCGGTTATGGGCTGTGTGGTCAACGGCCCGGGCGAGGCTCGCGAGGCGGATCTCGGCGTTGCCTCGGGCAACGGCAAGGGTCAGATCTTTGTCAAGGGCGAGGTCATCAAGACCGTGCCCGAATCAGAGATCGTCGAGACGCTGATTGCCGAGGCGAACAGGATCGCTGCCGAGATGGATGCGTCAGACACCTCGACGGGGGCGCCCACGGTCTCGATCGGCTGACCGGCAAGCGTTCGCCCATGCGGCGCAGATACACTGTGTCGCGCACCGCCACCATGACACCCGGGAGAGAACCGACGTGAATCAGACTCAGGCTGCCGCCCTGACTCCGAGTGAAATGCAGCGAGCCGGCCGCATCCTCGAGACCATCGTCCGCTCGTACAGCACCAAGGTTGTCGGCCAAGCCGGGCTCCGCACGAGCCTTCTCGTCGCCCTGATGACGGGAGGGCACGTGCTTCTCGAGAGCGTGCCCGGGCTGGCGAAGACGACGGCGGCTGAAGCGATCGCGGATGCTGTCCAGGCACGGTTCCAGCGTGTGCAGTGCACGCCGGACCTCCTGCCCTCCGACATCGTCGGAACACAGGTCTACGATCCGGGCGCTCGCTCGTTCTTCACCCAGCTTGGGCCGATCCACGCCAACTTCGTGCTTCTCGACGAGATCAACCGCGCCAGCGCCAAGACGCAGTCGGCCATGCTCGAGGCGATGCAGGAGCGCCAGACGTCGATTGGCGGCGAAGTCCACGAGCTTCCCAAGCCGTTCCTTGTACTGGCGACGCAGAACCCGATCGAGCAGGAGGGCACCTACCACCTTCCCGAGGCGCAGCTCGACAGATTCTTGATCAAAGACGTGCTCGGCTATCCCTCCATCGCCGACGAGGCCGAGATCGTCCGCCGGGTCGGATCCGGTGTCTACGACCGCGACTCATCTCCGGCCAGCGTCACTCTCGACGATGTCACGGCGCTGCAGGATCTGACGCGCCGGGTGTACCTCGATCCGTCTGTGCTGAATTACATCGTTCAGGCCGTGTACGTGACCCGGCATGCGGACCAGTACCTCCCCGAGACGCTGTCGCGCTACATCGAATACGGTGCCAGCCCGCGCGCGAGCATCGCCTTCGCGTCAGCCGCGCGCGCGCTCGCTGTGCTGAACGGTCGCGATCACGTGATTCCCGACGACGTCAAGGCATTCCGACACCACGTGCTCCGTCACCGCATTATCCTCAATTTCGAAGCCGATGCCGATGGCGTGAGCCCCGAGACGATCATCGACGCCTGCTTCTCCAGCGTGCAGGCTCCGTGAGCTGAGCGATGACAGGGCTGCTCTACCGTGTGAAGTCGAAGCTGTCGATCCGCGCACACCGACGGGTCAGAGGCGTGCTCGATGGAGAGTACGCGTCGGTCATGCACGGCAAGAGCCACGAGTTCGACGAGCTACGCCCCTACGTTCCCGGCGATGAGGTGCGCGACATTGACTGGAAGGCGACGGCGCGCAATGGCACGCCGTACACACGGCTCTACGTCGCGATGCGTAAGCACCTCGTGACCTTCGTCGTCGACACCGGCCGCAATATGGCGGCCGTTGGTGCGTCGGGCGAACCAAAGCGAGAGACAGCTGTGCTCGTCGCCGGCATCCTCGCCTACCTCGCTCACCGGCACGGCGATCATATGTCGCTCGTCTGTGGCGATGCTGACGGAGTCGTGTCTCTTCCCGCGGCCGGGACGGAATCGCACGTCGAGCAGGTGCTCGCGAAAATTCAATCGCGTGCCGTTCCAGACGCCGGGCGCAGCGACCTCAACCGGCTGCTCACATACGTCGTACGTCGAACGCGGCGACGCAGCATCCTCGTCATCATCAGCGACGACGAGGGCATTGACGACGAGCGAGCCCGGATGCTGCGGCGTCTGCACGCCCAGCACGAGCTGCTCTGGGTCAGCATCGCCGACGCCGACCCGCTCGATCCGAATTGGCGGACCAGCCCCATCGTTGACATCGCTGACGGCGCGCTCCTGCCAGACGCGATCAGACGCAGCTCAGCACTGCACCGCGAGTTCGCCGCGTCCGTCGCGACATCCTCGTCTCAGACGATCGACACGCTGGAGTCTCTGGGAATCACCGGCGTACGCATCACTGGAGCCGATGGAGCGGTATCCGGAGTATTCGCTCTCTTGGAAAGGCATAATCATGGTCGGCGATAACGGGTATTACGCGCCCGTCTCGTACAGCTCGGCCTGGCTGTGGATTGCGTGCGGGATCGGCGCCCTTGTTCTGCTCTGGTATCTCGTTGTCTGGTTCTTCCCGCGAGCACGCGCACCCAAGCAGCCCCGTGAGAGCAGACCGGCACCTGGCGAGCTGTCACAGCGTTATCGTCGGCTGATCGACGAGATCGAGGCCGCGCACGCCGCGAACGAAATCACGACGCGCGAAGCACACCTGAAACTCAGCATCCTGGTGCGGCTCTACGTAGAGGAGCGCTCCGGAACGCGCGTATCGGCACTGACGCTCGCCGATCTGACCGAGTCGAAACACGCCGGCCTCGCGGACACCGTGGCGGCGTACTACCCGTTTGAGTTCGCGCCGAGATCGTCTGGCGAGCTCGCACCATCGGTTCGGCGCGCGCGAGAGCTGGTGATGTAGATGGAGGTGATCAACGGGTGGATGCCGCTGGTCTGGGTCGCGGCGCTTGCGGTGACCGTCGCGATCGCCCTGCTCATCCGGCGACGTCGACGTCGGGCGCCGGGGGCCTCGGTGCGAATCGCACATCTAGAGCGCCTGACCGCCCTTCCCGGGTACCGCCGGGCACGCACGCGCATGCAGCTGTGGCTCAGCATCGGCATCGCCCTGACCGTCGTGGCCGTCGCAGCATCCGCAGCGCTGAGCACCCGCATCGTGACCGTGCACACCGTCACACCCGAGATTCACAATCGTGACATCGTTCTGTGTCTTGACACGTCCGGATCGATGACGGGGTACGATGTCGCCATTCTTGACACCTTCATCGAGCTTGTCGACGAGTTCGAGGGGGAGCGCATCGGTCTGACGATCTTCAATGCCTCGGCTGTCACCTATTTCCCCCTCACGACTGACTACGACTACGTCACTGAGCAGATGACTGAACTGCGCGAGAACATGGACGACCCGAACACCGACTACGCATATACAGACGGCACGCTGCTCGGCGATGGATCATCCCTTATCGGCGACGGACTCGCATCGTGTACGCAGCGATTCGACAACCTCGACGAGGAGCGCTCGCGGTCGATCATCTTCGCGACAGACAACTTCGTGGCGGGCAAGCAGCTCGTCTCGCTGCCGCAGGCCGGAAAGTATGCGAAAGACAACGGTGTCATCGTGTACGGCCTCAACCCGGGAGACTCGTCGTCGAAGAACTACATCGCAGAACTCGCGGCAGAAATGAAGGATGCTGTCGAGACGACGGGCGGCGAGTACTTTGCTCTGGGAGATCCGCAGGCGGTACCCGATATCGTGACTTCCATTCAGAAGCAGGAGACGGCGAAGATGGATGCTCCGTCGTACGTCGTCAAAACTGACGATCCTGACAAGTACCTGTGGATCGCCTTCTGGACCGTCCTCGCGCTCCTTACGGTGGGATGGAGGCTCAGACGATGACCTTCGCCCCCCTGATGCCGGGAATCCTGATGCTCATCGTGTTCGGCGGGCTCCTGACGTTCACCATCATCCAGATTGTTGTCGCGCGCACATCGCAGGTTCGGCGGCACTGGCTCGCGCGCACCGCGCTCGTCGTGCTATTGGGAGCCATGATGCTCCGACCTGTCGTGAACGACGGCAGGGCACTCGACGCCGTCGGCGGCGACGTTGATGTGTACTTCGTGATCGATACGACAAGCAGCATGGCTGCTGAAGACTGGGACGGCGACAACCCGAGGCTTGATGGGGTGCGTGCGGACATCGCCGAGCTCACCGAAGAACTCGCCGGGGCGCGGTTCTCGGTCACGACGTTCGACGCCGCTACCGTTGAACGCGTTCCGCTGACCACCGACGCGGGAGCCGTCGAACAGACAGTGGCCGCGATGACGCAGGAGATCACCGGATACTCGTCGGGAAGCAGCATCTCAGAGCCGCTCAGTCATCTGAAGAAGACACTCGATGAGGCGGATCCGAACCACACAACGATCCTCTACTACCTGGGCGATGGCGAGCAGACGGTTGATGAGCAACCGGAGTCTTTCGCTCCGCTCGCCGACGCGATCGACGGGGGAGCCGTGCTCGGCTACGGGACGGAAGATGGCGGAAGGATGCTCGAGAACCGCGGTTTGGATGCGACAGGCGAGAGCGCGTACATCCAGGACCCCGAGACCGGATCCGACGCAATCTCCCGCATCGACCAGGACGCCTTGACGGCGATCGCCGGTCAACTGGGCGTTGACTATATACACCGCGATGCGTCGACGAGCGTCGCCGAAGCGGCATCCGGAATCACCGTCGTGCCCGAATCGGAGCCAGGCGAGAATCGCGAACCGGAACCCGAGCTGTACTGGATCTTTGCGATCCCGTTCGGAGCGCTGGTGCTGTACGAACTCGCCGGCTTCATCATCGAATTCCGGCGGACACGATTGGGAGGTGGGGGATGACGCGCGCGAAGACGACGCGAGTGAGAACCCGTCTGATTCTCATTACCCTGCCGCTCGTGCTCATCGCCCTGGTGTTCGCGGGCAAGCTCGTCAGCCTCGGCGTGCTGGAGGGCAATGGCTCGCGCGCGTACGCGGCGGAGGACTACGACGCGGCGGCCGGGCACTTTGATGGTCTGATGCTGTGGAACGCGTTCGATCCCTGGATCGCACCGTTCAACCGCGGCACAGCGAACGCCGCAGCCGGCGACTTTCCCGCTGCGACCGAAGATCTGTCCCAGGCGCTGGTGCTCGCCCCCGAGGGAAAAACCTGCGAGATCCGCGTCAACCTGGCGTTGGCTTGGGAACAACAGGGTGACGCTTACGCGGAGGCCGGCTCGGCCGAGGGTGCCACGCAGATGTGGGAGACGGCACTCGCCGTCATCGAGGCCGGAGCTGACGAAGGATGCGACCAGCCACAGGAGTCGAAAGCGGACGAAGAGCTTGAGACCGCCCAGAAGCGCATCGAGGAGAAGCTCAAGCAGAACTCGAATGACAGCGGGGATGAGAACGAGAACGGGTCTGAGAACGACGACTCAGATTCCGACTCCGATTCGGATTCCGGCGATGACGAGTCGGACGGCGACGACCCCCTCGACGATTTGGACGAGCGTGGAAAGGACGCCGAGCGCAAGAAGCAGGAAGGCGACGCCGACAGGCGCGGCTCGGGTGGGGGAGACACAGACAAGCCCTGGTAATGAGGCGACATCGTCGTCTGCGTACGTATTTTCCACACTTACGTGATCTGCTCTGCCTGGGTAGCGTTTCGGGCGCGGGCTTCGTCCGCGCCGCCTGCACGGCGGTTCTTTCCAACAAAGGAGCTGGAATCACGATGAAGGTTTTACGTGCCTCGTTCGTGACGCTCGGCGTTCTCGGGGCCATGCTGGTGCCCTTGGCGAACGCTTCAAGCGCACAAGCACACGGCTGGGTTACCGACCCACCGAGTCGGCAAGACTATTGTTCGACCGGTTCCACGTCGTTCGATTGCGGTCCACTGGCGTATGAGCCTCAGAGCGTTGAAGCGCCGAAGGGCTCGCTGCAATGCAGTGGCGGCAACGAACGGTTTGCAATTCTCGACGACGAGTCACAACCCTGGCCCGTGAAAGATGTGTCGAGTTCGCTCGATCTGACCTGGAACTTCACGGCAAACCACGCGACAAGCACCTGGGAGTACTTTGTCGACGGCCAGCCATTTGCCACGGTCAATGGCAACGGACAGCAGCCGCCAGACACCGTGACGCACCACCTCGAGGGGCTGCCGACCGGAGAGCACACCATTCTTGCCCGCTGGAACGTGGCGGACACGACCAACGCGTTCTACAGCTGCATTGACGTCAACGTGACAGATGGCAGCACCGACCCGACGGACCCGACTGATCCGACGGACCCGACTGATCCGACGGACCCGGGTACCGAAGAGTGCGCGACGGCCTGGGACCCAGCCGCCGTCTACCTTGGCGGCGACTCGGTGAGCCACGAAGACCATCTCTGGACGGCGAAGTGGTGGACGAAGGGACAGGAGCCGGGAACGACGGGAGAATGGGGCGTCTGGGAGGACGCTGGTGCGTGTGAGACAGACCCGACGGACCCGACAGACCCCACGGATCCCACAGATCCGACGGACCCCACGGATCCCACAGATCCGACGGACCCCACGGATCCCACAGATCCGACGGACCCCACGGATCCCACAGATCCGACGGATCCCACTGACCCGCCGACGAGCACAGATGATCGTGTCGTTGGGTACTTCACAAACTGGGGTATCTACGCACGTGACTTCACCGTGAAAGACATCGAGACGTCGGGTTCCGCAGACAAGCTGACGCACATCCTATATGCGTTTGGCAACGTCACCGGTGGCGAATGCAAAATCGGCGACGCCTATGCTGACTACCAGAAGGCCTTCACCGCGGAAGACAGCGTTGACGGTGTTGCTGACACCTGGGATCAAGAGCTCCGTGGCAACTTCAATCAACTCCGTGAGCTGAAGGAGCTGCACCCCGATCTCAAGGTCGTCTGGTCGTTCGGCGGCTGGACATGGTCCGGAGGATTCGGCGAGGCTGCGGCGAATCCTGAAGCTTTTGCCGACTCGTGCTACGACCTCGTCGAGGATCCCCGTTGGGCCGATGTCTTCGATGGCATCGACATTGACTGGGAATACCCGAACGCGTGTGGACTGTCGTGTGACACATCGGGGTCCGACGCGTACCCAACAATGATGAAGGCGCTTCGTGAGCGCTTCGGAGACGACCTGGTCACCTCGGCGATCAGCGCTGACGGCACCGATGGTGGCAAGTTGGATGCTGCTGATTACGCCACAGCCGCTCAGTATGTCGATTTCTACATGCCGATGACCTACGACTTCTTCGGAGCGTGGGACAAACAGGGACCGACCGCACCGCATTCGCCGCTGACCAGCTACAGCGGAATCCCGATTGACGGATTCAACGCGACGACGACGATGCTCAAGCTTCGCTCGATGGGAGTGCCCGCCGACAAGCTGCTCCTCGGACTCGGCTTCTACGGCCGCGGGTGGACCGGCGTTACGCAAGATGCCCCGGGTGGGACCGCAACAGGGCCGGCCCCAGGCACGTACGAGGCGGGGATTGAGGACTACAAGGTGCTCATTGAAACCTGCCCGCCCACCGGAACCATCGGTGGTACCGCCTACGCGCACTGCGGTGACGAATGGTGGAGCTACGACACTCCCGAGACAATCGGGACCAAGATGCAGTACGTGAACGACAACGGGTTCGGAGGTGCATTCTTCTGGGAGCTCTCCGGTGACACAACTGACGGAGACCTGATCTCAGCGATCTACAACGGCCTCAGCTGATGTGAGCGCAGGGGAAGGGGACCGGGCATCTACCCGGTCCCCTTTTCTGTCGCGTCGTGCCTACCCCCTGATTGTTAGTATCGTTAACATACGGTGTCGATGGCGACAATCGAGGGGGCGTAGAACGTGCGGAACAACCAGACGACCGACCCGAATGCGCACGAATATGACGGAATCGTCACGGAGGCACTCTCCGCCGGCTGGCCCGGCATCCTGTGGGTCGGGGATCACGGTGCGGGGCGCTCGTACCGGCTCGAGTCTGTACTCAGGGCGGCCTGCGCCGACAGTCGCACCTCTGTCGTCAGAGCGCAGTTCGTGAAAGGGGAGGGCGGCCAGCCGAGTCTCTCGTGGCGCGGTGTTGAGGGTGCACCATCGCGTGTACTGATTGTTGTCGACGACATCGATGAGCTCACATCCACACAACGGGAAGAACTCTTCGATGCCGTCACATCATTCGGAGCATCCACCTTCATACTGGCGACAGCATCCGACCGATCATGGGCACATTCGGGGTGCCACCCGCTCGAGATTCGAGAGATTCCGCCGGTGACGTCCGGTGAGGCGCTCGTGTACGTCACTGGAGCGTCTCCGATGACGACAAATCATCTTGTCACCCAGTTGAGCGGTGCTCTGGGAAGCATCATGGAATGCGCGGCTCAGCTTCCTGACAGCGTCCTCAGGGGGCGACGAGCTCTTCCCGACCCGTTACCACTCACGCTGAGTATTCAGCGTCGTGCGCAGCACTGGTGGGAGAGCTTGTCGGAGCCTGAGCGAGCTCTGGCTCGGGCAGCATCCGTCTCCACCGACGATCGCGTCGATACCCTGCTTGCGGCGATGGGAGAGAGCACTGACGTTCTTGTGGAAAGCCCGCTGGTGCATGAACTCGACATCGCGGGCGGTCGGTTCGCGTTCCGCGATGCACGTACCCGTCAGTTCGTTCACGAATCGGCGTCATTGTGCGCACGAACGGATGCTCATGAGCGATTGGCTGCGGCTCTCACCGATATTGGCGACGATCGTGCCGCGTGGCACGAGATCCTCTCGTCATTCACGGGCGGGACCGAACGAGCGCGGGACGTCGCGATACTTGCGGCTCAGGCTGCGCGTGCGGGGAATTGCGCATGGGCGTATGCCGCGGCGCGCGAAGCAGCGAGCCAGGCTTCGCCCGGTGACGAACCCGCTGCCCTTGCTGTCGCGGCGATCGCAGCTCTGAACCTCGGATGGATCGATGATGCCGCAGATGCCTGTGCACGTGTTATGGAGATCGGTGATGACACAACATGTGCGGCATCGCTCGCGCCGATGATGCTGACCGCGATAGCTCGCGGAAGTGCTGGAGATGAGGCGATCGCACTCGACCGTCTCTCGCAGCTCAGTACCTCCACCATGGCCGTGAGGTACAGCAGCTCCATCGCACTCGCAGTGGGAGGCGCACTCGCGAACCTGCACGGCGACCCGCGCGAAGCTGTTCGGATGCAGAAGCAAGCGTCTGCCACGGCAACAGAGGCGTCTGCGACGCTCGTCGCGGCCTGGAGCACACTCTCTATCAGACTGGATGCACACCCCGGCCCGGTGACGTGGCGAGAGGCGGAGCGGGCAGTTGGCGTCTTAGGCGCCACGCTCTTCGCCGATTCACTTGCCTGGCTGACCCGCGAAGACGACCCGAGCGGTCATCAACAGGGGCCGGAGCACAGATCTCCGCTCATGCGAGCGTTTGAATCGGTTGCCGTTGGCTGTGCAGCCCTGGCGGAGGGCCGTGTCTCCGATGCACGCACCGTACTGACTCAGGCCTCCTATGACAGTGTTCTCACCATACCGTTTGGGGGAGTAGGGGTGACTGCCCTCCAGCGCGCTGAAGCGGCGTGCACCGGGGGAGAAAGCCGTCTCGTGAGAGCACTCGACCCCGAGCGAGGTCTCGATCCTGAAGCGGCACTCGTGCGCGCGGCGAACGAAGGGCCTCAGCGATTCGTGGCTTCTCTGACCGTCGGTGCTTCGGAACACGACAGTCTCGCGCCGTCGCTCATGCTGGACACAACCGGAATGATGCTGGGCGTGGGCGGATCACCATCAGTGAGGATGCAGGATGTTTGCGCGTCTGAACACGCCTCAGAGATCGCGCGCCTGTGCACGCGATTGTGGGAGACGTCGATGCCCGACCTCGTGCGGGTGATCGCCGAGGCAGAAGAGCATACGACGACGATTGTGTCGCAGCTGGCTCGAGCACAGCTCGAGAATGCGCTCGCGAATGCATCCCTGCGACTCGGAGACGAGAGGGGAGCACAGCGCCATCGTGCTGTGGCTGATGAGCTGTTTGCGATTTGCGGAGCCCAGGCACTCGACCGGCTGAGGGTGCGTTTGGGTGTGACTCCAGGATCCGACGGGTGGTCGACGCCATTGACTCCGCGCGAACGTGAGGTGACAGAGCTTGTCGTGCACGGTCTTTCGAACGCGTCTGTTGCGGAACGGCTCGGTGTGTCGGTGCGAACGATCGAAGTTCATCTCGGCCGTGTGTTCCGCAAACTCGCCGTCCGATCTCGCAGCGAACTCGGTCACCGCGTGCTCAGCGCGTCGGCAACGGAATCGAGGCTTGCCGCCGTGCGTGCCGACGAAGCTTCCCGCATGAGTACGATGGTGACGTGGTAACGCGCCTATCTAACTACTTCGTCCGTACGCTCCGAGAAGACCCCGCAGACGCGGAGGTCGCCAGCCATCGACTGCTGGTGCGCGCCGGGTACATCCGGCGCCAGGCTCCGGGAATCTTCGCCTGGCTGCCGCTCGGGCTGCGCGTCAAGGCGCGTATCGAGCAGATTGTCCGTGAGGAGATGGCCGCGGCCGGTGCCTTTGAAGTGCACTTTCCCGCCCTCATGCCGCGCGAGCCGTACGAAGCGTCGGGTCGATGGGAGGAATACGGTGAGAACCTGTTCCGTCTCGCCGACCGCAAGGGTGCCGACATGCTCCTTGCGCCCACGCACGAGGAGGCATTCACGCTTCTGGTCAAAGACCTCTACTCGTCGTACAAGGATCTGCCGCTGACGATCTACCAGATTCAGGACAAGTATCGCGATGAGTCCCGGCCGCGCGCCGGACTGCTGCGCGGGCGAGAGTTCACGATGAAGGACGCCTACTCGTTCGACGTGTCCGATGCCGGCCTCGATGCCAGCTATCAGCGGCAGCGTGACGCATACGAGCGCATTTTCACGCGCCTCGGTCTCGACTACGTCATCGTCAAAGCGGATGCTGGTGCGATGGGCGGCTCGAAGAGCGAAGAGTTCCTGCATCCGACGCCCGTTGGAGAAGACACGTTCGTCCGCACTGAGGGCGGATACGCGGCGAACGTGGAGGCCTACGAGACTCCGCGCGCCGAGCCGCTTCCGCTCGAGGGCCGTCCTAAGGCACGCGTCTTCGACTCCCCGGACACGCCGACGATCGCCACTCTCGTCGATCTGCTCAACGAGCGGCACCCTCGCGATGACGGGCGCGTGTGGGAGGCCGCAGACACGCTGAAGAACGTGGTTCTCACGCTGAAGCACCTCGACGGTACCCGTGAGACAGTCGTCGTTGCCGTTCCCGGCGACCGCGACGTCGACATGAAACGCATCGAGGTCGCCTTCGCGCCGAGCGAAGTCGAGGCCGCTACGGATGCCGATTTTGCCGCGCACCCGGCACTGGTCAAGGGCTACATCGGCCCCTGGTCGGCCTCTGGCGCAGTGCTGGGTGAGGACTCCGCGAGTGGCATCCGGTATGTCGCTGACCCGCGTGTCGTGGAGGGAAGCTCCTGGGTCACGGGCGCTAACGCAGCAGAAAAGCACGTGCTTGGGCTCACGGTCGGGCGTGATTTCACGGTGGACGCCACGATCGAAGCTGCGACGATTCGCGAGGGAGACCCGGCCCCGGACGGGTCCGGTCCTGTGCATCTGGCACGGGGGACGGAGATTGGGCACGTGTTCCAGCTCGGCCGCAAATACGCCGAGGCTCTCGGACTGCAGGTTCTCGACGAGAACGGCAAGCTCGTCACCGTCACTATGGGCTCGTACGGTCTCGGCATTACGCGTGATCTCGCCCTGCTCGCCGAGTTGCACAACGACGACAAAGGTCTGTGCTGGCCGCGGAACATCGCGCCGTTCGATGTGCACGTGATCGCGACGGGCAAGGATGCCGCCATCTACGACGCCGCCGAGCGTATCTCAGACGAACTCGAAGCACAGCGGCTCGAGGTGCTGTACGACGATCGCCCGAAAGTCTCGCCCGGCGTGAAGTTCGGCGACGCCGAGCTGATCGGGGTGCCGACGATCGTGATTGCCGGTCGCGGCATCGCCGACGGGCTCGTCGAGCTCTGGGACCGCCGCAGCGGCGAACGCACGCAGGTTCCGCTCAGCGAGATCACGGCGCGGATCCTCGACGACCGCTAAAGTACGGCGGCGAATGCGCGGCCTGGTGACGAAGTGCAGCGCGGTCGGGTAGCCTTATAGCTCGGCCGGGCATCGCATCGTCAGCTCGCGCCACATCTGAATAGGGAGGCTCTCTGGTGGACATCGATCTGAGCGTGTTGAAGTTGATGGAGCGGGAGAAAGAGATCCCCTTCGATGAGCTCATCCACATCATCGAGCAGGCCATTCTGACGGCCTACCTCAAGAACGAGGCGCAGAACGGCAACGAAGACGCTGTGGGCCGCGTCGAACTCGATCGCAAAACAGGCCACGTCTCCGTACTCATCCCGGAGCGAGACGACGATGGCAACCTGATCGGCGAGTCGGAGACCATGCCTGAGGACTTCGGGCGCATCGCCGCCTTCGCCGCCAAACAGGTGATCAACCAGAGGCTCCGCGACATTGCCGACGACGCCGTTCTGGGTGAATTCAAGGGGCGCGAGGGAGATATCGTCGCCGGTATCGTGCAGCAGGGACCCAACCCGCGCATGATCCACGTCGACCTCGGCACCGTCGAGGCAGTCCTGCCCCCCGAAGAACAGGTTCCCGGTGAGGAGTACGCACACGGTCGACGCATCCGTGTCTACGTCACGAGCGTTGCCAAAGGCCTCAAGGGACCGCAGATCACCGTATCCCGCACCCACCCGGCACTCGTGAAGAAGCTCTTCGTGCTCGAGGTTCCCGAGATCTCCGATGGACTTGTCGAGATTGTGTCGCTGGCGCGCGAAGCGGGGCACCGCACGAAGATCGCTGTTCTCGCGAAAGACCCGTCCATCAACGCCAAGGGTGCCTGCATCGGCGAGCTCGGCCGCCGGGTTCGTGCGGTGACCGAGGAGCTGGGAGACGAGAAGATCGACATCGTCGACTATTCGAGCGACCTGCCGACTTTTGTGGCGAACGCACTGTCGCCCGCGCGGGTGTCATCGTCATTCCTGCTCGACGCTGAGACGAAGGCGGTGCGCGCTCTCGTTCCGGACTACCAGCTGTCTCTCGCCATCGGCAAGGAGGGTCAGAATGCCCGTCTTGCGGCAAAACTGACGGGTGCGAAGATTGACATTCAGCCCGATTCGATTCTGGATGAGGACTGACGACAGGAATCTGACCGGCCCGCTTGATCCGCCATGCGGGATACCTGGTCGGCACACAGCGCGGGGAGTGTAAGATGGAGCCCGTGAGAACGTGCATCGGATGCCGTATGCGCGCTGATCGGTCCTCTTTGTTGAGGGTCGTTGCCCGGGACTCCGAGCTCGTTGTTGATGAGACTGCGTCGCTGCCCGGCAGAGGGGCGTGGCTGCATCCGACCGTCGTGTGTTGCGAACGAGCTGTGAAGCGACGAGCTTTCGGGCGCGCACTTCGCGTGAGTTCGAACCTGAACACGCAAACACTAGAGAACAGGCTGAACGGCTAATGGACAACTAATGAGCGGCTCGAAATGAGACCCGTCCGTAACTAATGGTCTGCCCTGTCTGGGCAGACCCAGACAGGAGAGAAGTGGCAAAACCACGCGTACACGAGATCGCATCTGAGTTCTCGGTAGACAGCAAGGTTGCCCTCGCGAAGCTCAAGGAATTGGGCGAATTCGTGAAGGGACCCTCGTCGAGCATCGAGCCTCCGGTCGCGCGCAAGCTGCGTGCGGCCCTTGAGGCGGACGGCGCCAAGCCGGCAGCCGACGAGAAGAAGGCGTCAGAGAAGCCGAAGACGTCGCAGGCAAAGCCCGGGAAGCCGACACCCAAGGCACCGAAGCCCGCAGAAGACGCGAAGCCAGCACCCGCCGCTGAGTCGGTACCGGCTGCTGAGGCGGAGAAGACGGCGAAGGACGACGAGAAGCCCTCGCCGACTCCGCGACCTGGTCCGGCACCCGCGCCGGGACAAGAGCGGTCGCAGGGCGCGCCGCGCCCGGGGAACAATCCCTATTCGAGCGCTCAGGGCATGGGACAGCGTCCGCAGGGCGCGCCGCGCCCGGGCAACAATCCGTACTCAAGTTCGCAGGGCATGGGGCAGCGTCCCACGCCGGCGAACATTCCTCGCCCACCGCGCCCGCAGGCTCCGCGGCCTGGCGCACCTCGACCCGGCGCTCCGCGTCCCGGTGGGGCCGGCGGCGGTCGTGGCCGTCCCGGCGGCGGTGGCGGCGGTCGTCCCGGCGCTCCGCGTCCCGGTGGCGGTGGAGGTGGCTTCCAGCGTCCGGGCGGCGGTCCCGGTGGTGGCGGCTTCCAGCGCCCAGGCGGCGGCTTCGGCGGTCGCCCCGGCGGTCGTGGCCGCGGTGGCGGAACAGCCGGTGCATTTGGTCGCGGCGGCGGTCGGGCGAAGTCCCGTAAGTCGAAGCGGGCGAAGAGGCAAGAATTTGAAATGAGGCAGGCGCCGTCCATTGGCGGCGTGAACGTGCCTCGCGGTGACGGCGACACGATTCTGCGGATGCGCCGCGGTGCGTCCATCGCCGACTTCGCCGACAAGATCGATGCGAGCCCCGGTGACCTGGTCACCGTGCTGTTCCACCTCGGTGAGATGGCGACGGCAACCGAATCACTCGACGAGGCGACGTTCGAAGTCCTCGGCGAGGAGCTCGGCTACAAGATCCAGATGGTCTCGCCCGAGGACGAGGATCGGGAGCTTCTTGAAGGCTTCGACATCGACCTCGAAGGCGAACTCGAGGCCGAAGACGACGAGGACCTCATGCCGAGGCCCCCGGTGGTCACCGTCATGGGTCACGTCGATCACGGTAAGACTCGCCTTCTGGACGCCATGCGTCACGCCAACGTGGTGGAGGGCGAAGCCGGCGGGATCACCCAGCACATCGGTGCGTACCAGGTGCACACCGAGCATGAGGGTCACGACCGTGCCATCACGTTCATCGACACCCCGGGTCACGAGGCGTTCACCGCCATGCGCGCCCGCGGTGCCCAAGTCACCGATATCGCGATCCTCGTGGTCGCAGCGGACGACGGCATCATGCCGCAGACAATCGAGGCGCTGAACCACGCGAAGGCGGCGGACGTCCCGATCGTGGTCGCTGTGAACAAGATCGATAAGGACGAGGCGAACCCGCAGAAGGTGCGTCAGCAGCTGACAGAATACGATTTGGTCGCCGAGGAATACGGCGGCGACGTCATGTTCGTCGACGTGTCTGCTCGCAACAACATCGGTATTCAGGAGCTGCTCGACGCAGTGCTGCTGACCGCAGATGCAGGACTCGACCTACGCGCCAACCCCGAGAAGATCGCTCGAGGCGTCGCGATCGAGGCCAAGCTCGATAAGGGCCGTGGTTCTGTCGCGACGGTGCTCATCCAGTCGGGAACCCTCCACATCGGTGACGCGATCGTTGCGGGAACGGCGTACGGCCGCGTCCGCGCCATGATCGACGAGACCGGTGCAAACCTCGACGAGGCAGGTCCGTCCCGCCCCGTTCAGGTGCAGGGGCTCTCATCGGTTCCGCGCGCCGGCGACACGTTCATCGTGACCGAGGAAGACCGCACGGCACGCCAGATCGCCGAAAAGCGTGAGGCAGCCGAACGCAACGCCCAGCTGGCGAAGGCGCGCAAGCGGATCAGCCTCGAGGACTTCACACGTGCTCTGCAGGAGGGCAAGGTCGAGTCGCTCAACCTCATCATCAAGGGTGACGTCTCCGGTGCCGTCGAGGCGCTTGAGGAATCGCTCATGAAGATCGAGGTCGACGAAAGCGTGCAGCTGCGGATCATCCACCGCGGTGTCGGCGCCATCACCGAATCCGACGTCAACCTGGCGACGATCGACGATGCGATCATCCTCGGCTTCAATGTGCGACCCGACGCGAAGGCACGCGACCGTGCCGCTCGCGAAGGTGTGGACATCCGGTTCTACTCGGTCATCTACAACGCGCTCGAAGACGTCGAGTCGAGCCTCAAGGGACTCCTCAAGCCGGAGTACGAAGAGGTTCAGTCGGGTGTCGCCGAGATCCGCGAGGTCTTCCGCTCGTCGAAGTTCGGCAACATTGCCGGAGTCATCGTGCGCTCCGGGACGATCACGCGCAACGCAAAGGCACGCGTCATCCGCGATGGTGTCGTGCTTGCTGACGGCCTCGCCATCGAGTCGCTGCGGCGGTTCAAGGACGACGTCACCGAGGTTCGCACCGATTACGAGTGCGGTATCGGCCTCGGCAAGTTCAATGACATCCAGGAGGGCGACGAGATCGAAACCACAGAGCTGGTCGAGAAGCCTCGCGTCTAGCCGTCACGGTCACGTGGTGCGGCCCGGCGCGGACACTGTCCGGCCGGGCCGCACCGCTCACAACACAAGGAGAACACCATGGGTGAGAACCCACGGGCACGGCGCCTGGCCGACCGCATCAAGCAGATCATCGCCACGCGTCTCGACAAGGGATTGCGTGACCCGCGCCTCGGCTTCGTCACGATCACCGATGTGCGTGTGACGGGAGACCTGCAGCACGCAAGCATCTTCTACACGGTCTACGGCACCGATGAGGAGCGTTCAGACAGCGCCAAGGCGCTTGAATCGGCAAAGGGGATGCTGCGCAGTGAGGTAGGTCGCGGTATCACGGCTCGCATCACGCCGAGTCTCGAGTTCATCGCCGACGCGATTCCCGAGAACGCCCAGCACATCGAGGACCTCCTGACAGAGGCACGGGAACGCGACTCCGCGGTGGCCGGCCTTGCAGCATCCTCCACCTACGCCGGAGACGAAGACCCGTATGTCAAGCCGCGCGATGACGAGGACGACGAGTCCAGCTGACCACATCCTGGTGACTGCATAACGATTCGACTCCCTCCCGTGACGCCCACTTAGACTGGCGGCAGAGGTGGATGGGGGCATCATGAGCACACGAATGAGACGTGCGGGTCCGGTTCTGGGCCTCGCAGCATCCGCCGTGCTCGTGCTGGGGCTCAGCGCGTGCAGCGGGACATCAACGGAGCAGCCAACCTCGAATCCTGAGTCGACGGAGAGCACGGCCCAGACGGAGACTCCGGATCCCGAGGAGTCGACGCCGACCCCCGAGGCATGGGCGATCACGGAGACGGGAATTGGCCCGTTCGAGATCGGAATGCGGTATGCAGATGCACTGACGTCTCCCGGTTCAGAGGTCGGTGAGCTCTGCGAGGGCGTTGCGCAGGTCACCGTTCCCGACGCCCCAGACATGACGATGTGGGTGATGGCGTCAGAACACAATCCAGAGAGCACGCTCGCCGAGATTTCGGTGTCCGTACCGGCGGACACCGTCGAGGACGTCGCCGGCGGACCGGAGTCGGACAAGGGAATCGGGCTGGGCTCGTCTCTCGATGACATGCAGGCTGCGTATCCGGAAGCCCGTGAGCTTGACGACACTGGAGTGCCGGACCGCGTGATGTATTACGTGCCCGCCGATGGCGGGGGAGGCATCATCTTCACGTTGACCCGTGGTGGTGACACGATCTGGCAGATCTCCGTGACGGCGGGCGATGCTCCGTCATACGAGCCCTGCGCCTGACCGATCAGGGCAGGACGTACCCTGATTCAGTTTCGACCGCGAGACCGTCTGTGACGAGTCCGGCCAGGGCGCGGTCGCGTTGGGCAGCCTCGGGCCAGAGTTGGGCGATTTCGGCGGTGCTGACCGGGACATCGGCGGCTCGCAGCTCGGCCATGATGAGGCCGCGCACGTGCCGATCGCTTCCCTCATACCGCTTCTGGACGGGCTTGCGCGGCCCGGTATAGGCGGGTGCGCCCGCGGCAACCCACCGGCAGAGTTTGCGCACCGGGCATTCTGCGCAGCGCGGCGATCTGGCGAGGCACACGACAGCGCCGAGTTCCATCGCGGCGGCGTTGAACGTGCGTGCCTCGATGTCGTCATCGGGAAGCAGCGCGTCCATATCTCTGAGGTCACGCGAGGCTGACGGGGGAGAGGGCTCACCCTGTCCGTGAACCGTGCGGGCGATGACGCGGCGGGTGTTCGTGTCGACGACCGGGTGCCGGTCCCCGTAAGCGAAGACGGCGACGGCCCGTGCCGTGTAGTCTCCGACACCCGTCAGAGCCAGCAGAGACTCGACGTCACGCGGAACGACGCCGCCGTGCACCTCGGTGATCTGCTCGGCCGCCCGGTGCAGCCACAACGCCCTCCGCGGGTAGCCGAGGTTCGCCCAGGCACGCACCGCCTCTCCGGCAGGAACCGCTGCGAGATCGCGTGGCGTCGGCCATCGCTCGAGCCACCGTTCAAGATGCGGGATCACTCGGGTCACAGGCGTCTGCTGCAGCATGAACTCGCTGACCAGCACGCCCCACGCGCTGAACCCGTCGCGTCGCCACGGAAGGTCGCGCGCGTTCTCTGCGTACCACTCGTTGATGGCCGAGGCGAGAGGATGCTGCGTCACCGCTCCAGCCTATGCGGGTAGGCTCGTGTGCATGAAAAACGTCCGTACCCCACTCGTGCGGATCCTGTCTTCGACCGTGGCCCGTGCACCGCAGGCCCTGGAGGCCGACCGGTGACGGCACAGCAGGCTCAGCCGAACGGTCTTCTGCTCATCGATAAGCCTCCGGCGCACACGAGCCACGATGTCGTTGCCCGCACACGGAAGCGCGCCGGAACCCGAAAGGTCGGCCACGCGGGAACACTCGATCCGATGGCGACCGGGCTGTTGATCCTCGGAGTCGGCCCCTCCACGCGTCTGCTGACATACGTCGTCGGGCGCGATAAGGAGTACGTCGCGACGATCCGCCTCGGTCAGTCGAGCACGACCGACGATGCCGAAGGCGAGCTGGCATCGCCCGCGACAGAAGCCGAGACCGCAGAGATTGACGAACCGGCGGTGCGCCGCGCGATGGTGCCGCTCACCGGAGACATCGCGCAGATTCCCTCGACAGTGAGCGCCATCAAGGTCGACGGGAAACGGGCCTACGCGCGGGCGCGAGCGGGAGAAGACGTGGAACTCGCGGCGCGGCCGGTGACGGTGGCTGCCTTTGACCTGCACGCGATGCGCCGAAGCGCTCCATTCGTCGACCTCGACGTCCGCGTGGAGTGCTCGAGTGGTACGTATATTCGCGCACTCGCCCGTGACCTGGGGACCGCTCTCGGAGTCGGCGGTCACTTGACGAGCCTGCGACGGACCCGGATCGGACCATTCTCGGTCACGGATGCTGTAACCCTCGACGAACTCGCCGTCCCCGACGATCTGCTCACCTCAGCCGACGCGGCTGAGTCTCTCTTCCCCTGCGTGACACTTGACGGTAGCCGTGCTCGTGCTCTTGGGTACGGGCAACGCATCGCGCCCGACGGCTTTCCAGACACCACCGAGCCGATCGCGGCACTGACAGAGGACGGACATCTGATCGGCCTGGTCGAGGTGCGAAAGGGTGTCGTGCGCAGCCTCATGAACTTCCCGCAGGGCACACAGGGAACGCGATGATCCTCGGGTTCACAATCGCGCAAGTCGCTGTCGCCGGTCTCGGAGCCCTGCTGTGTCTGGTTCTCGGTCTCGTGGGGCGAGTGCCCAACGATCTGACGATGGGGGCCGTCGCGCTCGTTGAGGTGCTTCTCGTGGCGCAGCTGGTCACGGCACTTGTGGCGCCGGCCGTGGGAAACACGGCAGAGGGCAGCCTTCTTGAGTACTACACGTATTTGATCAGTGCGCTCCTCGTTCCTCCGGCTGCCGCGTTCTGGGCACTCGTTGACAGGTCGCGGTGGGCGACGGTGATTCTGGGGGCCGGATGCCTGACCGTGGCGATCATGGTGTATCGCATGCAGCAGATCTGGGGAGCCTGATCCGCAGGTAGAATCGGTGAGAAATGTCTTCTCCCTCCTCCGCGCCTGTCCGCGGCACGCCACACCCTCGTCTGTCAGGGTCCGGTCGAGCACTCATCGCCGTCTATGCCGTCCTCGCTCTCGCGGCGACGGGACGCTCGTTCGTCCAGATCGTCTCGAAGTTCGACGAGGCCCCGCTCGCCTACACGCTCTCCGCGCTCTCGGCCGTGGTCTACATCGTCGCTACGATTGCCCTGGTGAAACGCGCACGTGTGTGGCACACCATCGCGTGGGTGACGATCAGCTTCGAACTCGCCGGCGTCCTGGTGATCGGCACGCTGAGCCTTGTCGAAGCCGCGTGGTTCCCCCACGACACCGTGTGGAGCGTCTTCGGCCGCGGATACCTGTTCATCCCCCTGGTGCTGCCCGTGCTCGGCATGATCTGGCTGCGATCGCAGTCACGAGCGAAGGAGTCTGAGTGATCATCTTCCGGAGCGTTGACGAGATTCCCCAGGACTTCGGGCCGAGTGCCGTCACCATCGGCAAGTTCGACGGCGTCCATGCCGGGCACCGCGCCATTGTGTCTCAGCTGCAGGCGATTGCCGCCGAGCGCAGCCTGAGGAGCGTCGTCGTGACGTTCGACCGCAACCCTCTGGCTACGATCGCTCCGCAGGCGTGCCCCGAAGCGCTCGTCAGTCTCGAGCAGAAACTCGATCTTTTGACCGAGACGGGAGTGGACGCCTGCCTCGTTCTGACCTTTGACGCTGAGCGTTCGGCGCAGACCGCGGAAGACTTCGTGACCGAGCTGCTTACACGCTCCCTGCACACACGGGCGATCTTCGTGGGTGATGACTTTCGCTTCGGGCACAAGGGCCGCGGCACCGTCGATCTGCTGCGGTCGATGGCCCCGGAGCAGGGCTTCGACGTGCTGAGCATCCCTGACGTCGCCCCCTTTGGCGATCGCCGCGTGTCGTCGACGTGGGTTCGCGAGCTTCTGGCGGCGGGCGACGTCGCGGCAGCATCCGAGCTCCTTGAGCGTCCGCACGCGGTGCGGGGGATGGTCGTGCACGGTGCGAAGCGCGGGCGCGAACTGGGCTTTCCGACGGCGAACCTGTCACCGGATATGCAGGGACTGATCCCCGCTGACGGTGTGTATGCGGGGCGGATGCTCGTGGGCGACGAATGGTTTCCCGCCGCTGTGTCTGTCGGAAACAATCCCACGTTCGACGGCGTCGCGCAGAAGCAGGTCGAGGCGTACGTTCTCGACAAGGAGATCGATCTGTACGATCGCGTCGTTGACATCGAGTTCGTGCAGCGGATCCGCGGCATGGTCGCCTTTGAAGGCATCGAGCCGCTGATCGCGCAGATGACAGACGATGTCGCGCACGTGCGTTCCGCTCTGGCCTGACGACGCGGATCCGGCCCGGTTAAGCGAATCCGGGTGACGGAGACCCCGGGCGCACGGGCGCAACAACGCGGGCCGGGCGTGACGACGGGTCAATCGAACGGCGCCCGGCGAGATAGAGGATGATGCTCTCGGCCGTGCCATCGATCACCTGGGTGCCGCGTCCGATCGACCAGTCGGCGTCGACGGCGTTCAACACACGGTGGCGCAGCAGCGTCCGGACGTCGCGCGAGGCCGTGCGGCGTGCCAGCGTCGCGACAGTGTGCGTCGATGTCGTGTCGAAGGCCAGACGCACACCCACGGGGTGCGCCGCGTCATACCCGTGCACGATGGTCTCGAGAAGACGGGGAGAGGAGCCGCGTTGATCACCCGTGCTGAACCGTCGCGAGATGAGTGTGAGGTCGTCGACGAGCTCTCCCGTTGAGCGCTTCTGTGCGATCGACAACGCGATGTCCGACATCGCGTGCGAGGGATTCACATGCCGACCGGTGAAACTGGCGCGGGCGATGTCTTCCATCATCACGGACGCGGGCGCAGACACACGCCAGAGGAGGTGCGCGACCGCCGCCTTGACGGTCCATTCGGAGCAGAGGGACGGAGAGTTCCACTGTTCATCGGTCAGGCCTGCGACGCCGTCCCGGACGACGAGGAGTGCCCGTCCGACGGCATCGTCCGTGTCTGTCGTGGTCATGTCTCCAGAGTAGGCTGATTTGGTGACGGGTGAGCGAAGAAAACTGTGGGCGGGTCGGACACTCGCGATACTGGGACTCGTTCTCGTCGCCGTCAACCTGCGCACGGCGGTCGCAGCCCTGTCGCCTGTTTACGACATCATCGACGGGGAGTTGCACGGCGGTGCCGTCGGGCTGGGCGTTCTCGGGATGCTCCCGCCGCTGTGCTTCGCTGTGTTCGGTTTGATCACTCCGTCGCTCTCGCGTCGGTTTGCTCTCGAAGAGCTGCTCGTCGGCTCGCTCGTCGTCATGCTGGTCGGCCACGTCATGCGGGGATTCGCGTGGAGCTTCGAGTCTCTGCTGCTCGGCAGCATCCTCTGCTTTGTCGCCATCGGAGCGGGCAACGTCCTGCTTCCGGCAATCGTAAAGAAGTACTTCTCGGACCGCTTGGGCCAAATGACGGCTGTGTACACGACGGTGATGTCGATCGCGACGTTCGTGCCTCCACTGGTCGCGGTTCCGATGGCGCACGCGGTGTCGTGGCAGTTCTCTCTGGGCATCTGGGGGCTGCTCGCCGTTTTGGCCATCGTTCCGTGGTTGATTCAGAGCGTGCTGCGCCGGCGTTCCGCGCGCAATGACCCGGGAATCGCCGAACTGCGCGATCGGGCGGCGAAGCGCGTGGCGCACTCGCGCACCGCGTGGGCGCTCACCTTCGCTTTCGCAACATCCTCATCCGTTGCTTACACGTCGTTCGCGTGGCTTCCGCAGATCCTCACCGATGTTGCGGGCAGCAGCGCGACAGCTGGGGGAGCGCTGCTCAGCCTGTTCGGGTTCTTCGGGCTGCCCGCTGCCGTCATCATGCCCCTGCTTGCGACTCGCATGAAGCGGCCAGCGGTCCTGGTGTGGTGCGGCGGCTGCTTCATCCTTGCCGGGGTGCTCGGCCTCTTGGTGGCGCCGCAGACAGTGACGTGGCTGTGGGTCTCCCTACTGGGTTCGGGCCCGCTGCTGTTCCCCCTGGCGCTCACCCTGATCAACCTGCGCTCCCGTTCGCACCAGACGGTGATCGCGGTGAGCGGGTTCGTGCAGGGCTGCGGCTATGTGATTGCCGCTGTGTTTCCCCTTCTCATCGGTGCGATGTATGAGCTCACTGGCGGGTGGACCGTGCCGCTGATCCTGCTGGGACTCATCGCGCTGCCGACATTCTGGTCGGGGCTTGTCATCGGCAGACGTCACATGATCGACGACGAGCTCGCCGCGTAACAGCGAGTGTGCAGCATCCGTCCCCTGAGTGCTCATATGAGCAAATAGGGCTACGAGTGTTGATGTGAGCAGGCGGCCTGTCTACGCTGAGAGCGGGAGGAGACCGCTATGCCCCGTATTGACACTGCCGACGACGAGCTCCTCTCGATCCGTGCGGCTGAGCTTTACTACGACGAAGACAAGACCCAAGACGAAGTGGGTGCGATTCTCGGACTGACCCGGTGGAAGGTCGGCCGTCTGCTCGCCGCTGCCCGTGAGAATGGGTACATTCGCATCGAGATCGTCCATCCGCGTGCGCGCAAGCTTGCACTTGAACGCCAGTTGCGTGAACGGCACGGGCTGACGGATGCTGTCGTGGTCCCCGTCGCCGGCGCCCGCAGTGAGAGCGAGCTTCGCGAACGTGTGGCGCAGGGCGCTGCTGATTACCTCGCCGCTCTGCGGCCGGTGCCGCGCATGCTCGGGATCAGCTGGGGCCGCACGCTGCATGATGTCGCCACGCTGTTGGGGGAGCAATGGGCCGTCGGCGTTGACGTCGTGCAGGTCAACGGCGGAGTCAGCGTCAACCAGCGTGCAGGCACCGCAGCGGCGACGGCCGTCGAGATCGCCCGAAAGGCGTCGGGCGAGGCGACGCTTCTGCCGAGCCCGGCCATTCTCGAGCGCGTCGAGACGAAGACGAGCATCGAGAACGATCGCACAGTGGCCGCCGTCCTCGACGAGGCCGCGGCGGCAGCCGCCTACCTGTTCAGCGCCGGTCCGGCCACCCACAGCTCGGCGCATATTCAGAGTGGCTACTTGACGACCGGCGAGATGGACGAACTCGTGCGTCGGGGTGCCGTCGGCGATGTCTGGGGGCGCTACATCAACGCCGAGGGCATGATCGTGGACCCGGCACTCGATCAGCGCACGCTCGGACTCGGGCTGACGAGCCTGCAGCACGCATCGACAGCAATTCTCGTCGTCTCGGGTGAATCCAAGCACGCCGTGACGCGCGCGATCGTCCGCAATGGCCTCTGCACCGCCCTGGTGACGGACGAGGCGACGGCACTCGACCTTCTCACCGACACGTTCGGAGATGACCCCGATGACAAGGACAACAATGACTGACGAATCCGCGCTCGCCCCGCGCACTCGGGCACTTCAGCTTTTCGACGGCCTCGTCACTGACACGAGCCTCCGCCGCTTCCTTGAGGGGATCCCCGGCGTAGACGCGGTCGGCCTCGAGCAGCGCGCCGCCGCTCTCGGCACGCGGTCGATCAAGACGACATCGAAGGCCGCGGCCATCGACACGATCATCTCGATGATCGACCTGACGACGCTCGAGGGTGCCGATACTCCAGGCAAGGTGCGCTCACTCGTGGCGAAGGCGCTGGTTCCGGATGCCGGTGACGCGGCGTGCCCGCAGCCGGCAGCGGTCTGTGTGTACGGAGACATGGTGGCCACCGCCGTCGACGCTCTCGGCGCAGCGCACGGACAGATCAGCGTCGCGGCAGTGGCGACGGCGTTCCCCTCGGGGCGCGCGTCCCTGCGCGTGAAGCTGGCCGACACGGCGGATGCTGTGGCAGCGGGCGCCGATGAGATCGACATGGTCATCGACCGAGGCGCCTTCCTCAGCGGGCAGTATGCGCAGGTGTTCGACGAGATCGTCGCGGTGAAGCGCGCCTGCCGTCGTGAGGACGGCACGTCCGCGCATCTCAAGGTGATCCTCGAGACCGGTGAGCTGAACACGTACGACAACGTGCGCCGGGCGTCGTGGCTGGCGATCCTGGCCGGGGCCGACTTCATCAAGACATCGACGGGCAAGGTCTCGCCCGCCGCGACATTGCCTGTGACGCTGCTGATGCTCGAGGTCGTGCGCGACTGGTTCCGCCTCACGGGGGAGCGCATTGGAGTGAAGCCGGCTGGCGGCATCCGGACGTCGAAAGACGCCATCAAGTTTCTGGTCACCGTTGCTGAGACCTGTGGTGAAGACTGGCTGACTCCCGAGCTGTTCCGGTTCGGCGCATCGAGCCTGCTGAACGACGTGCTGCTGCAACGGCAGAAGCTGGCGACCGGGCACTACTCCGGCCCCGACTACGTCACCATCGATTGACTCGGAAAGGCGAGAATCTCATGAGCTTCCTCGAATATGCCCCGGCCCCCGAGTCGACGGCAATTCTGAATCTGAAGGACGAATACGGCCTGTTCATCGGCGGCGAGTTCGTCGAAGGGTCGGGAACAGCGTTTTCGACGATCTCTCCCGCTGACGAACGGGCGATCGCGACCGTGCAGACGGCTGACGCCTCTGATGTCGACAGAGCTGTCGGTGCGGCACGACAGGCGTACGAGCGTGTCTGGTCGAAAATGTCGGGTGCCGATCGCGGTAAGTACCTCTTCCGTATTGCGCGTCTCGTGCAGGAGCGGGCGCGTGAGCTTGCTGTTGCCGAGAGCCTCGACAACGGCAAGCCGATCAAAGAGAGCCGTGACGTCGATGTTCCGCTTGTCGCCGCCTGGTTCTTCTACTACGCGGGATGGGCAGACAAGCTCGACTACGCGGGCCTCGGCCCTAACCCACAGTCACTGGGGGTTGCCGGCCAGGTGATCCCGTGGAACTTCCCGCTGCTCATGCTGTCGTGGAAGATCGCCCCGGCACTGGCGGCCGGAAACACGGTAGTCCTGAAGCCGGCAGAGACGACCCCGCTGACAGCCCTGCTGTTTGCCGAGATCGTGCAGCAGGCGGGGCTTCCCGCCGGCGTGGTGAACATCATTACCGGGGCTGGATCGACGGGTGAGGCTCTTGTGCAGCATCCGGATGTGAACAAGGTTGCCTTCACCGGGTCCACGGGCGTCGGGCATGCGATCGCGAAGTCGGTGGCGGGCACAGGCAAGAAGCTGACGCTCGAGCTTGGTGGCAAAGCTGCGAACATCGTCTTTGACGATGCACCGATCGATCAGGCCATCGAAGGCATCGTGAATGGAATCTTCTTCAACCAGGGTCACGTCTGCTGTGCTGGGTCGCGCCTGCTGGTGCAGGAGAGCATCCACGATGACGTGATCGAGAGGCTCAAGAGTCGGCTGTCGACGCTGCGTCTCGGCGACCCGCTCGATAAGAACACGGATATCGGTGCCATCAACTCCGCTGAGCAGCTGGAGCGCATCCGAACGCTGACCGAGGCGGGGGAAGCTGAGGGGGCCGAGCGCTGGACGGCGCCGTGCGAGCTGCCGTCGCAGGGCTATTGGTTCGCGCCGACGATTTTCACGGGAGTCTCGACGTCACACCGCATCGCGCGTGAGGAGATCTTTGGCCCGGTGCTTTCGGTTCTGACGTTCCGGACGCCAGCCGAGGCAATTGCGAAGGCGAACAACACCCCGTACGGGCTGTCTGCCGGCATCTGGTCAGACAAGGGCAGCCGCATTCTCGCGGTGGCCGACAAGCTGCGAGCGGGAGTCATTTGGGCGAACACGTTCAACAGGTTCGACCCGGCGAGTCCCTTCGGCGGTTACAAGGAGTCCGGCTACGGCCGCGAGGGTGGGCGCCACGGCCTTGGTGCGTACCTCGCTCCGGCTGGGGCGCCGGCGGCGATCAGTGAGAAGAAGACACGGACGCGTACGACGCGCACGGCCACGAAGGAGAACCGGAAATGAGCAGGCTCGCGGTGCCCAAGACGTACAAGCTGTTCATCGGCGGAAAGTTCCCGCGCTCGGAGTCCGGTCGCACTTTTGAGATCCTGTCGGCCAAGGGTGACTTCCTCGCCAACGCGGCAAAGGCCTCCCGCAAGGACGCTCGAGACGCGGTGAAGGCTGCACGAGGCGCGGTCTCGGGCTGGTCGGGTGCGACAGCCTACAACCGCGGTCAGGTGCTGTACCGCATTGCGGAGCTGCTTGAGGGGCGCCGCGGGCAGTTCATTGATGAGATCCAGCGTGGCGAGAACGTCAGCCGCGCCATCGCTGAGAGGCAGGTCGATGACGCGATCGACCGGTGGGTCTGGTACGCCGGATGGGCGGACAAATACACGCAGGTTGCTGGGAACGCCAATCCTGTCGCGGGGCCATTCTTCAACCTCTCGGTACCGGAGCCGACGGGTGTCGTCGCGATGATTGCGCCTCAGGACTCGTCGCTGCTGGGACTGGTCAGCGTCGTCGCTCCCGCGCTCGTGACGGGCAACACCGTCGTGGTTGTGGCAAGCGAGCGGTTCCCGCTGTCGGCCATCACCTTGGCCGAGGTGTTGGCGACGAGTGACGTGCCCGGGGGTGTCGTGAATGTGCTCACTGGGTCGCCTGCGGAGATCGCGCCGTGGCTCGCCAGCCATGCAGACGTGAATGCGCTCGACCTTGCCGGGGCTGAAGACCTTGACTGGGTCGACCTGCAGATCTCAGCGGCAGACACCCTGAAGCGTGTGCTCCCGCCCGAGGGCGATGCGTTCCCGAGCCTCGACCGCATCACGGCGTTCACCGAGACGAAGACGGTGTGGCACACCAAGAGCATGCTCTGATTCACCATTCACCTGACGGTGCCCGGTGCGGTGCATGTGTGCAGGGTCGAGACCGTGCGGCCGAGCGAGTTGTGGCGGAAGCACATGCTGTTGAGCGCTGACAGGCACGGGCCTCAGCCTCGTTTCTGTCGCGATTCCACGCACTGCCTCGTCACTCGAACGCTGTCACGAGTGCGGCTATTCGTTCTCGATTGACGCGTGCATACGGCTTACTCCACCGCACAGCGTCACATCTTCGGAGCGTGGCTGTGGCGCTGCGTCCGGGTCGGAGCGTGTCTGTGGCGCAGCGTCCACTTCGGACGGAACCGTTTTCGTTTGCCGTCGCCTCTGAGGCTGTGTACTCACCACTGCAGGGAGTTCGTGAACACCCGTTTCTCGTGCTTCTTTGTTCATCAGGAGGCAGCCTTTCGTCGGTGCCAGATTCCGCTTCTCCGTCCACAGGCATGCGACTTTCCGAGTTATCCACAATGGTGTGTTGATCGGGGGTTTGTGTCGGTGGGAATGTCGGTGGCTGCTGTCACAATGTGTCCATGGTTAACGCAGGTTCGGCACCCGGGTTTGGGTCTTCGGAGGAGCCGGAGAACCGCGCCCGGTGGGCGGCTCCGGGTGTGCCTGAGATATCGGGGAACCAGCGTGTGCCGGAGCTGTCCGCACCGCAGTCAGCGGATCAGGGCGCGTCGGGTTTCTTGGAGAGCCCGGATGCTGCTGCTGCGCGTGCTGCCGAGGTGTCAGGTCGTGAGGTCGCGGAGGACGACGATGCTGCAGGTGTCATGAAGAGTCGTGACGCTGCTGCGAGTAACGTGGATGCTGCGGGCGCGGGTGATGTTGCGGGCGCAGGTCTAACGCGTGGGGAGGGCGTGGATGCTGTCGCGGTGCGTGCTGCTGAGGATGTCTTGGCCGGTGCTGCGGACCTCACCACCATCGATCCAGCAGACCTGTCGGCAGATGTTCTGCTCACGTTTGTGGGTCTTTTGGCGAATATTTCTCGGGTGGTCGAGGGTCGTCAGGTCAGTAATGTTGGTGATATTGCCCGACGGTCAGACACGGGCGCGGGGTTGGATGGTCTTGCTGCTCGTCACGGCTCCGCGTCACCGGCGGCTTTGTTTGAGAAGGTCACGGGGGTGAAGAACTCCACGGCGTACCGGTACACGAAGCTCGCTCAGCGCACCACTCCGAGGGTCTCCGACACCGGGTTGCCGTTGGAGCCGGTGTTTGCCCAGACGGCTGAGGCCCTTGCTGAGGGCACCATCGGTTTGGATGTGGCCGAGGCAATCACCTCCACGCTTGCCCCGGTGCTTCCGCGGGTGGCGCCGGAGCAGGTGGACTGGGCTGAAGCCACCCTTCTGGGTAATGCCACCGGTGCTGATGGTGAGGTGCCGGTGGCGGCGGATGTGTTGCGGGGTCAGGCGCGCATGTTTTGTGCTGTGTTGGATCCGGATGGTGTGCAACCGTCGGCGGAGGAACTTCATGAGGCCCGGTCGTTGGTGTTTCGTCATCTGGATGATGGGAGTATGCGTCTTACCGGGGTGCTCTCTCCGGAACAGGCAGCACACGTCACCCCGGTGTTTGACGCGTTCATGTCCAAACGCACCAGCCCGGCGTTTATGCAGGCGGATGAACTCGCCGCTAAGGAACAGGCACCGGAGAACCGGTCGAGGCCGCAGGAACGTGCGGACGTGTTCACCAGCATTATTGCCGGCACCAGCACACAGGACAGCACACCGAAACTGCACGGTCGTGCACCCACGGTTTTGGTCACCGTGTCAGAGGATGACCTGGAGAACGGGAACGGTGCGGCATGGTCGCCGGGGACACCAGCAGCATTGCCCATGTCGTTTGTGAAACAAATGCGGTGCAACGGCAACACCCGCAAAGTGACGCTGGATCAGCACGGGGATGTGTTGAACCTGGGAGACACGGAACGGTTTTTCACTGCGAAGCAGCGCCTGGCTTTGGTTGCGCGGGATGGGACCACGTGTGCGGCAGTGGACTGCGATATTCCCGCCTGGTTGTGTGAAGCGCACCACATTCAGGGGTGGGACAACGGTGGCCCCACCAACCTCGACAACGGTGTCCTGCTCTGCTGGTTCCACCACCGGTTAGTCGAACACGGCGAATGGGCGATCACCCGCAACCACGACGGCCACCCGGTCCTCGTGCCACCGGGCTGGTACGTGAACCGGAAGTATCTCGGCAAACGTCGCCGACAAGGTGACAATGAAGACGGCAATAGTTCCGGCGACAATCCCGACGGCGACGATCCTGGGGAGAGTCCACGCGGCGACGGTCCCGGAAGCGGTAACCGACCAAGCGGTAGTGACCGGCCCAGCGATGGTGGCAACTCCGAAGGCGGTGGCCATCCAGGCGGTAATGGCCGGCCGATCGATGGCGACCGGCCAGGCGGTAGTGGCCGTCCCGGAGGCAGTGGCAGCTTCGGAAACGGTGGCAGCTTCGGAAACGGTGGCAGTTCCGGAAACGGTGGCAGTTCCGGAAGCGGCGCCGGTTACGGAAGCGATTGCGGTTCCGAACAGAGAGGCAATCCCGAGGACCCAGACAGTCCCGGAGGACGCCCGCCCGATGATGGTCGAGATACCGGGCCGCGCACCTAACGTACGCGGCGGCCCCGACACCTGAGACGCACAAGCAGAACAGCTTGAAGCGCTACCCGGCGTGTGCTGCTGCGCGAGTCGTCCTCGAACAATCGTGTTGATGGATTCCGTGCCACAGACCGCCCGATGCGTCCCGGACAGGCATCGAGATACCGTGCCACGCGCCCGCGGTACGTCACGGCTACGACATCTGAATCGCACAAGCGGTACAGCTTGAAGCGCTACTCGGAGTGTGCTGCTGCCGCGTGAATTGCCCCGTCAAGAGTGGCGGTCGCTTCCATGCCGAACGTCGATAGGCCCGCAGAGGGTCAGTCTGAGAGATACCGGGGTGCGCCTGAGGCATGCGGCAGCCTCGACGGCTGAAGCGCCCGTGACGACACACTCGCCGTGTTACGAGGCAGGGTTGAGCTCTGAAAATGCCTCACCGTTCGATTCACGCATAGTGCCGTGACGACTGTGTGGGAGTCGACAGGAAGGTTGTCTGATCAGCTCGAGAGGTCACGAGGCGTGACATTATTGCTCGGTCCCCGAACCGACTGGGCTTTTGAAGATCTCCTGGTGCGTCGCAGCATCCCGCTCAATCATCCGCTGCAGGAAGGACGCCGGAATAAGCACAGTCCCGAAGAGGGGGAGCGCTTGTGTGAGGAGAGGACGAAACACCGTCCCCACCGTGAAGAGCAGATCCTGTCCCGTATTCGACATCATCATGACTTCATTGATGCCCGCGACGACACGATTGCCGACGAGCCCGACGACAATGCATCCGACCCCAGTCAGAAGGAGGATTGTCGCCAAGGACCGACGGTGCCGCACACTGATCTGACGACCATGGAGTGCTCGCGTCGGAAATGAGATGGCGAGAAACGCACATCCGCAGGTCAGCGTCCACGTCACAAGAGAGCTCAGTGGAAACAGTACAGCCAGCGCTGACTGATTCTGACCGGCATCCCTCATCAACAATTGGAGAATCATCGAACCGATGACGTTAGCGACGATCAGCGCCACGCCGATCCACAGCATCCGGTTCGCGTGTTTTCTGGCGTTCATGACCCTCCTCGGTGCATAATGTCACTGTCAGCGTATTGTCATATGCGGACACGACGACAGACGTCACTTCGACGTGTCGTAGAATAGCTGTGCATGTACCGTGCGCCTCGTCTGGCAGGAAGACCATCGCCGTCCCGCCCTGGTCGCATGGTACGCACTGCTCGACGCCGGTAACGCGCCGGCACCTCGACTGCTCAGGAGGAGCATGCCGCACAACGGTCAACGCCGTGCATCCGGCCGTGGTTCATCACGGACCGCAGCACGCCACGATGACGATGCCCCGATCATCCCGATCCTTGCCCGCAAGGTCCGAGAGGTCGAGGCAAAGGCGCAAAAAGGCAAGGTCGGCCCGACCAACCGCACGAAATTTCAGGTGATCGCATTCCTCGTGCGCGAAGAGCGCGCACGTGTGAAATCCGATGAGACCCTGAGCGATTCATCGCGGGCAGAACTGCTGAAGCGACTCGATGGCGTCGCCACGATCCTCGCTAAGACGGCAGCACGCGACACATCGCTCATCAGCCTGCTCGAAGTCGACCAGGCGACAAGCCCAGTCGCTCAGCGTATGCGCCGTGACTGGCTGATCGAATCCGGCAAAGAGCTCTCGCCAGACGAACTGATCATCACCGTCGAGAAGCCCGCGGCCGAACCGACGGTGCCCGCCGAACTCGCCGAGAAGCAAGTGCTGCCGCAATCTGTGAAGTCCCGCCTTCTCGCGAGCCCCTTCCGCGCCCCCGACTTCTCGCGCGCGGCGCAAAACGAGACCGTGCGTCGTCGCCTCGATGGCTGGGAACTGATGGGGCCGCTGTACAAGGCATTCGAAGCGGGTGCTGGAGGCGGCTCCGCGACCATGAACCTGCCCGAAGCGCCGAAGCTCGACAGGCTCGCCCCCAAGGGACTCGAGATCATGAGGCACCAGGCGCGTTTCGTCGAGAGCGTGCGGGACGGCCACCGGACGTTCCTTCTCGCCGATGAACCAGGACTCGGCAAGACCGCACAGTCCGTGCTCGCAGCATCCGTCGCCGACGCCTACCCGCTCCTCGCTGTCGTGCCCAACGTCGTCAAGATGAACTGGGCGCGTGAGGTCGAGCAATGGACACCGCAGCGACGGGTCACCGTCATTCACGGTGATGGCCGCGACGTCGATGCATTCGCCGATGTCTTCGTCGTCAACTACGCAGTCCTCGACCGCCACCTGTCATGGCTGGGGACACTCGGATTCCGCGGCATGGTCGTCGACGAAGCGCACTTCATCAAGAACCTGCACTCGCAGCGCTCGCAACACGTGCTCTCTCTGTCGAACCGGATCCGTCAGAATGCACCCGGCGGCAACCCGCTGCTGATGGCGCTGACAGGAACGCCGCTGATCAACGACGTTGAAGACTTCAACGCGATCTGGCAGTTCCTCGGCTGGGTGAAAGACGGCAAGCCGACGGCTGCACTCATGGAGAAACTCGACGCGACAGGCCTCACTCCCGCCGACAACGGGTTCTATCGCGAAGCACGCGAGGCGGTCATCAGCATGGGGATCGTACGCCGCCGCAAAATGGACGTGGCGAAAGATCTCCCCTCGAAGCGCGTGGCAGACCTTCCGGTCGAGCTCGACGACGACGAGGCCCGGTCGATTCGCGCCGCCGAGCGTGAGCTCGCCGAGCGGCTCAAGGCGCGCTACCAGCGCATCATCACGGCGCGTGGCGACGAGCCGTCGACGGTCGACAGCGACATCATCCGCCTCGTCGCGCAGTCAGAGCTCGACGAGTCGAAGGGTGCACGCGGCACAGAGAACGTCTTTACGATGGTGCGTCGCATCGGACAGGCCAAGGCTCAGCTCGCCGCGGACTACGCCGGTCAGCTCGCGCGTTCCGTGGGGAAGGTCGTGTTCTTCGCCAAGCACATCGATGTCATGAACTCCGCAGAAGAGGCGTTCGCGCAGCAGGGAATCTCGACTGTCTCGCTTCGTGGCGACCAGACGGCTCTGGCACGTCAGCAGGCTGTCGACGCGTTCAACAACGATCCGACGGTCTCTGTCGCTGTCTGCTCGTTGACCGCGGCAGGCGTGGGTGTGAACCTTCAGGCGGCGTCGAACGTCGTCCTCGCCGAGCTGTCGTGGACGGATGCCGAGCAGACGCAGGCCATTGACCGCGTACACCGCATCGGGCAGGAAGAACCGGTCACCGCATGGCGCATCATCGCCGCGCACACTCTCGACACGAAGATCGCCGAGCTTATCGACTCGAAGAAGGGCCTCGCTGCCCGCGCGCTCGATGGAAGCGACACCGAGGCCGGGTCGCAGGATGCTGTTCAGCTCACCGCCCTCATCGGGCTCCTGCAGGATGCGCTCGAGGATCGATGAGTTCCCAGCAAGGGCGCTATCCGCAGAAGTCGTTCTCACGCCCCGCGCTCGCCCCGGCGATCATCGCGGGAATCGCCTTGATGGCGGGCGCTGCGCTGATCGGCAGCGAGTGGTTCATCATCGTTCGGTTCGCCGTCGCGATTCTCGTCGCGGTCATGGGAGTGTTCGCGGTGCAGGCAAAGGCATACGCGTGGCTCATCGTCATCGTGCCGGTCGTCGTCGCGTGGAACCCGGTCTTCCCGATCACGATGGGCGGCATCGGGTGGGCGATTGCCCACCTTCTCGTGCCGATTGCTCTCGTTGTCGCGGGCTACCTGATCACCGTGCCAACGCCATCGTCAGAGCGTTCGCGTCGCTGAGCAGCACAGCTCTCTGCCGCTGCTGACAATCAGCGAGTTCAGGCCAGCCCGGCGAGAGTCTTCTGAACGTCGGCGAGGGAAGGGTTCGTCGCGGCACTGCCATCGGGGTAGAGCACCGTCGGAACCGTCTGGTTGCCGTCGTTGACGCGCTCGACGACCTCGGCCGCACCATCGGCCTCTTCGATGTTGATTTCGGTGTACTCGATTCCCGCACTCTGCAGCTGTGTCTTGAGGCGTTTGCAGTACCCGCACCAGGTGGTGCTGAACATGGTGATCGAACCGGTCTCGGGTGTGTAGTCCATACAGCCACCATAATCCGGTACGGTCCGGCGAGGGGCAGGATGCCGCTGGGCAGAACCGGAGCGACCGAATGGAGCCAAGCGGGACCGATGAACCGCCGTAAGTTGCCTGGTCGGCGCGATGTGTGGGTGTGGACCGCGTGGGCTCGGGCTGGGAGCTGAGCTCAGCGGAGCGTGGGACCTCGAGTCGTGGATGTAACAGGAGGTGCCGTGCCCGACAGCATCCGATTCACTCGTATACTTGGACGCAATACACTATTGTGACTTCACGAATGAACGGAGACGACGGATGCTGCAGGCAACACCCGTCGCCCTGCTTGACGGCGTCACGGTCACGTACGGTCAGGCAACCGCGCTCGACAGCATCGACCTGACGATCGACCGCGGTGAGATCATCGGCATCATCGGTGAGTCCGGAGCGGGCAAATCAACGCTCCTCAACGTTCTCGACGCGGTGGAGACTCCCAGCGCAGGGCGCGTGCTCGTCGAGGGAACCGATCCGACGGAGCTCAGTGCTCGCGAGCGTCGCCTGCTGCGGCGGCGTATCGGCATGGTTTTCCAGGGTTTCAACCTGCTGTCGAATCGTACGGTCAGGCAAAACATCGCTCTGCCGCTGAAGCTTCAGCGGCGCCGTGACCCGGCGCTGATCGCCGAACTCCTCGACTACGTCGGGTTGGGCGACTACGCGGATCGCTATCCGGCACAGCTCTCCGGCGGACAGCTGCAGCGCGTTGCAATTGCCCGAGCGCTCGTCACGCGCCCCGGTCTCGTGCTGTGCGACGAGCCGACAAGCGCCCTCGACACCCGAACCACCGAAGACATCCTCACACTGCTGGCCGACACACGCCGAGACTTCGGAACGACAATCGTTCTGGTCACTCACGAGCTCGACGCCGTTGGCGCGATCTGCGATCGCGCTGCGGTCCTCGAGAACGGGAGTCTGATGAGCGTCTTCCCCATCGCGCCCTCGGCACGCGAGCGGCCGCGCGAGACGAGCTATCTTGCGCATGCCCGGAGGGTTCTCGGCGCATGAACGACCTCCTCGAATCGTTCGCCGCCAACGCAGACGAGATCGGAATCGCCCTTGCGGAGACCGGGTTCATGCTCGCGTTCTCGCTCGCGGCCGCCGTGCTCATCGGGCTTCCCCTCGGCGTGATGATCTTTCTGACGCGCCCGGGCGGCGCGCAGCAGAGCACACCGCTGTGGTCTGTCGCGAACCTCTACGTCACTGTGGTGCGATCCTTCCCGTTTCTTCTCTTCGTGGTGTTCCTCATTCCGCTGACGCGCGCTCTGTACGGTACGACGTTCGGAACCGGTGCCGCGACATTTCCGCTGTGCTTCGTCGGCGTCGCCATCTACGCCCGACTCGTCGAGCAGATCCTCCTCGAAGTTCCGCCTGGCATCCTGCAGGCCGCCCGCTCGATGGGTGCGAGCTCGGCCCAGACCGTCGTCAGCTTTCTCCTCGTCGAGGCACGCTCCGGCCTCGTCTACGCGCTCACGTCCGCCGCGATCAGCCTGATCTCGTACTCGACAGTGCTCGGCATCGTCGGAGGCGGTGGGCTCGGTGACTTCGCTCTGCGCTACGGATACCAGGAGTACGACTACGGCCTCATGTACTCGACGATCGTCATCGTGATCGTCTGCGTCCTGCTGCTGCAGACCGCGGGCGAAAAGGTATCCGCCGCTCTCGACCGACGGTGATCTCCGACACTCTCAGCACCCGCACCACCACAGACGAAAGGTTCCGATGAAACTCCGCCCACTTGCCGCGCTCACGATCGCGGCACTTGCCCTGGTCACCACCGGCTGCAGCGCTGCGTCTGGCAGCGCGGACGACGGTCCCGTCACGATCCGCGTGGCCGCAACGGTGACCCCCATGACGGATGCTGTCGAAGCGGCGGCCGAGGTGATCGAAGACGGATACGAGATCGAACTCGTACCGGTGTCGGACTACGTGCAGCCGAACATCCTGCTGAAGAACAAGGAGATCGACGCGAACCTCGTGCAGTTCCCCTCCTTCATGGAAGAGTTCAACGCGAAAAACGACGCCGACCTCGTGGCCGTCCAACCGGTGTACAAGACCGTTGTCGCCTTCTACTCCAAGACCCTCGCGTCGCTCGACGACCTGCCCGACGGCGGCAGCGTCGTGATCCCGAACGACAAGGCGAATGCGGGCCGGGCGCTGCAGATGCTCGCCGACGCCGAGCTGATTACTCTTGATGAGAACGTCGAGCGATTCTCTGCCGCGGTCGGTGACATCGTCGAGAATCCCCGTGACCTTCAGATCACCCAGGTCGACTTGATGCAGCTGAACACCGCGTATGACGAGGCCGATGCGGTCTTCAACCTGCCCTCCTTCGCCCGGCAGCTCGACCTCACACCCGAAGACGACGGGCTGATGGTCGAACAGGACAAGGCGTTCGAGGTGACGATGGCTGCACGCCCAGACAATCAGGACTCACCGGAGATCGCTGCTCTCGCGGCCGCGCTCTCGAGCGATCACGTCCGTGAGGTGCTCACCGATCTCGGAGTGCCCGCCGCGTTCTGACGCGCGGCGTCACACAGCGCGCAGCACAAGAGAGGCGTTGTGCCCGCCGAAGCCGAAGGAGTTCGTCACGACCGCGCGGAGGCGGGCCGGGCGAGCCTCGTCGGCGACAACATCGAGTTCCGGAAACTCCGGATCGTCGAGGTTGATCGTCGGAGGGACCACGCCATCGCGGATGCTGAGAAGCGCGACTGCCGCTTCAAGAGTGCCCGCAGCTCCCAGAAGGTGACCGGTCGTCGATTTCGTCGAGGTGACTGGGAGGGTCCGGATGCTGTCGCCGAACACCGTGCGCAGGGCACTGGCCTCCATCGCGTCGTTCAGAGGTGTTCCGGTGCCATGCGCGTTGACATGGTCGACGTCGGCTGGCAGCATCCTGGAATCGTCAATGGCGAGGCGCATCGCTGCGACGGCTCCGCGTCCGTCGGGACGGGGCGCTGTCGGATGGTGGGCATCTGAGGTCACGCCGAAGCCTGCGACCTCGCCCAGCACGGTGGCACCGCGAGCTGCCGCGTGCTCCGCCGATTCTAGAAGGACTGCGGCGGCACCCGCCGACATGACGAAGCCACTGCGCGATCTGTCGAACGGGCGGCTTGCTCGCGCTGGCTCGTCAGCGAAACCGGGCGCGAGCGCACCCAGCGACGAGTTCACGGCGAGGTTCACCCGGTTGAGACAGTCGTCGGCTCCGACGACGAGCACGGTGTCGGCGTAGCCGTGGCGGATCGCCCGCATCGCTTCGCCGAGCGCCACCGTCCCGCTCGCGCACGTGGCAGAAAGCCCCATGCTCGCGCCCCGAGCATCGTAGAGCTGGCTCAGGTAGGCCGCGGCAGCATCCGGGCCGCCATAGACGACGACGCCGGGAGGAATGCGCCGGGGACCGCGTTTGTCGAGGGCGCGGACGGCCTCCTGAGTCAGTGTCACGGGGCCTGATCCTGTGGCGACTGTGACGCCGAAGCGATCGGGGTCACGCGGCCCCGCCTCGCGCATCGCCTCGTGCGCCGCCGCGATGGCATACACGGCGTGCGGGTCGAGACGTCGAGCGTCGGAGCGCGACACATGGTCAAGGGGATCGAACGCGGACACCTCGCCTCCGACGGAGACCGCGAGGTCTGACACGTCAACGGATTCGAGCGCGCGGATCCCGCTGCGCCCCGCGACGACAGCGTCCCACGTCCCGGCCATGGTCGTGGCCTGGGGCGTCACAGCGCCGACTCCGGTGACGACAGCGCGCCGCGGCGCGTTCACAGCCGCTCTGCCGATCCGGTCAGAAGGAGGTCGACAACGGCGACGCGACGGATCTTTCCGCCTGCCGTGCGCGGCAGTTCATTCGCCCGGTAGTACCGGTGAGGCAGGAACTGCGGGGCGAGAAGATCACGCAGGCCTCGCTGCATCACCGCCTTGGGGGGTGCCTCGGCGGCTTCGACGGCGACGGCGATCAGCGAGCCGAGCGCCGGGTCGGGCAGAGCCACAGCGCAGCAGGTCTCGCAGCCCGGGATGCTGGCAAGCGCCCGCTCGACCTGGGGAAGGGAGACCTTGTGGCCGCCTGAGACGGCGATGTCTCCGGCCCGGCCCGCGAGGCTGATCATCCCGTCTTCGATCGATGCCTGATCGTTGACGCTTGCCCAGCCGTCGGCGCCCGTGATGCGTTCAGAACTCGTCGCGGCTAGATAATGCTCGACGGCCGAGGCCACCCGCACGTAGAGCGTGCCGATCTCGCCGTCTGGAACGAGAGTATCGCCGTCCCGAACACTGACCTCGACGCCGTCGAACGGGGTGAGCCGCGTGCCGTCTCCCGCGTCGCTGTAGCCGATGAAGCCGATCTCCGACGCACCGTAGTAGCTGCGCAGGTGCGCGTCGGGTGCGGCCTTTTCAAACACCGTGCGGATGCTCTCGCTTTGATTTGCACCACCGGTGATCACCGTGCGAAGCGATGTGAGGTCGAGCCCGGCGTGCTCGGCAGCACGAGCGAGCGCGAGAAGCATCGAGGGCACGCCGACGAAGCGCTGAATCTGCTCACCGTCGATGGAGCGGGCCGACGCGATGGCATCGAAGCCCGACTGCAGATGAAGCGACCCGCCTGTTGCCATGACCTCGACAAGGGCGTAGAGCGTGAGGCTGTACGACACGGGGCCGGGAGCAATCGTGGCGACTCCCTCTTCTGCTCCCAGGTACCGGCGGCTGATCTCGACATTGTGATCCCAGCTTTCACGCGTGCGCACGAAGCCCTTGGGCAGGTCCGTGGTGCCGGAGGTGAACAGCAGAAGGAACGGCTCCTCGCGGGGGCGCACCTCGGGGCCGAGCGATGGGGGTGCGGATGCTGCCAGCTCGTCGAACCGTTGAAGCGAGACGACGCTCCCGGTCCAGCCCTTCAGCTGCGACAGACTCTGCTCGAAATCGGCGTCGTCTGTGATCACGAGTGCCGCGTCGACACGCTTCATGATCTCGACACGATGGGAGAGGGGCCACAGCGGGTCGACGACGGCGATGATGGCGCGAAAGCCGTTGACGCCGCAGAGGAACCGGGCCACATCGATGGAACGCGACAGCGAGACGGCGATGATGGGGATGCCCTGCGTTTCATCCGGCGGGCGAGGCGCACGAGCATCCGCTCCCTGGGCAAGGATCTGCTCGGCGCCGCTGCGGATGCGCGTACCGGCGGAGACAAGTTGAGCGTAGCTGTAACGCTCACCGTCACCGGCAAGCGCGAGACGGTCGGGATCGGCCTCGGCAACGTTGAGGATGGTGCGCGTGAAGGGCATACGTCGAGCTTAGTTCCGTCGCGTCTGGGCGGCTTGTGCCCGTCTCGATGACGACGTCGATCCGTCGAGGCGCTATTGTCGTCTGGTGAAGCAACGGCGCTGACCTGTCCATTCCCCCCGACCCAATGGAACGAGATTATTTCATGAGAATCGGCGTACTCACGAGCGGCGGCGACTGCCCGGGCCTGAACGCGGTGATCCGCGGAGCTGTCCTCAAAGGCACGAAGATCCACAGTCAGGAGTTCGTGGGCATTCGTGATGGCTGGAAGGGCGTCGTCGAGGGCCTGACGATGCCGCTCGACCGTCACAGCGTCCGCGGCCTCAGCAAACAGGGCGGCACGATCCTCGGCACGAGTCGCACAAATCCGTTCGAAGGACCACACGGCGGTCCCGAGAACGTGCAGGCGACTCTCGATCGCATCGGCGTCGACGCGCTCATCGCGATCGGGGGAGAGGGGACGCTCGCCGCGGCCAAGCGCCTCACGGATGCTGGCCTCAACATCGTCGGCGTGCCGAAGACCATTGACAACGACCTCGACGCCACCGATTACTCGTTCGGCTTCGACACGGCCGTCGAGATCGCAACGGAGGCGATCGACAGACTGCGGACGACTGGGGAGTCGCACAAGCGCTGCATGGTCGTCGAGGTCATGGGGCGGCACGTGGGCTGGATCGCCCTGCACGCTGGCATGGCGGCCGGTGCGCACGCCATTCTGGTCCCCGAGCAGCCACAGTCCATGGAACAGATTGTGCACTGGGTAGAATCCGTCGCCGATCGCGGGCGAGCGCCGGTCGTCGTCGTCTCCGAGGGCTTCACGCTCGACACCATGGAGACGGCGCATTCCGAGAAGGGCCTCGATGCATTCAACAGGCCGCGTCTCGGCGGCATCGCCGATGTTCTGGCGCCCGAGATCGAATCGCGTACGGGAATCGAATCGCGTTCAACCGTCCTCGGTCACCTGCAGCGCGGGGGCGTCCCGAGCGCGTATGACCGCGTGCTGGCGACTCGTCTGGGCATGGCGGCCATCGACTCGGTCATGAACGGCGAGTGGGGCACGATGCTGGCACTTCACGGAACAGATATCGTCAACGTTCCGTTCGAAGACGCGCTCGGCGGGCTGAAGACCGTTCCGCAGGACCGCTACGACGAAGCTGCGATTCTCTTCGGCTGACCATCCGACATGAGCGGCGGCCCGGTGTTCCCGGGCCGCCGCTCATGTCGTGTGAGACGAGTGCGAGTTCAGTGCGCGACAGTGACATCCGCGCAGCCGAGAACATCCAGGATCCATGCCATCTCCCACGCGCGTTCCCGCCACGCAGCGTATCGACCGCTGACGCCCCCATGGCCAGCGTGCATTTCGGTGCGCAGCAGGGCCGGGGCCTCCACGTCGCGCAGCCGAGCGACCCACTTGGCCGGCTCCGCATAGAACACTCGCGTGTCATTGAGGCTCGTGGTCGCCAGAATGCGGGGATACGCGACGTCGTCACGCACATTCTCGTACGGCGAGTACGACTTCATGTACGCATAGACATCGGAATCGTGCAGAGGGTCGCCCCATTCGTCCCACTCGATCACCGTGAGCGGTAGCTCAGGGTTCAGGATCGTCGTCAGCGCATCGACGAAAGGCACGGCCGCGTGCACTCCGGCGAAGAGCTCCGGAGCGAGGTTCAGCATCGCGCCCATCAGCAGACCTCCGGCGCTGCCGCCCTCGGCGACGAGGCGATCGGGAGTGGTGTGCCCGGCGTCGACAAGGTGTTGAGCAGAGTCGACGAAGTCGGTGAACGAGTTCTTCTTGTTCAGCAGCTTGCCGTCTTCGTACCAACGGCGTCCCAGGTCGCCTCCACCGCGCACGTGTGCGATCGCGAACGTCACGCCGCGGTCAAGAAGCGACAGGCGCGCGATCGAGAAGCCGGGGTTCATGCTGTGCTCATAGGCCCCGTATCCGAACATGAGCAGGGGGCCGGATGCTGCTCCGCGCCGTCGTACGATCGAGAGCGGAATTCGCTCCCCGTCGCGCGCGGTTGCCCACTCGCGTGACTGCTCGTAGTTCTCGGGGTCGTAGCCGCCGAGGACCGGCTGCTGTTTGAGGAGGGTCAGTGACTGGGACGCGGGATCGAGTGCGTAGACAGTGCTTGGCGTGACGAACGATGTATAGCTGAGCCGGAGAGTCGGCTGTTCCCATTCGGGATTGCCCCCGAAACCGACCGTATACAGGCTCTCGTCGAAAACCACCGGAGCGACCGAGAGGTTCTCCAGCGTCGACGACGCATCCAGCTCGATGGTCGCGATGCGGGTCAGCCCGCCCTCGCGGTATTCGAGGGCGAGACGGTCGCGGAACGCCTCGACGGACTCGAGCCGCACGGCATCGTCGTGGGGGAGCACCGTGACAGCAGCATCCGGATCGCCGAGAGCATCGGCATCGATGGCGACGAGCTCGAAATTCTCGGCGGCGGCATTGTGCAGGATGAGCAGCACTGAGCGCCCGCCGATGACCGCGTGCTCGACCTCGTACTCGACACCCTCCCTACGCTGCCAGATCACGCGAGGTTCGCTTTCCGGAGCATCGGCGTCGATCAGCATCCACTCACTCGTGATGTTCGAGCCGACAGCGATCACGATGTATCTGCCGCTGCGGGTGACACCAACGCCCGCCCAATACCTGTCGTCCGGCTCGTGGAAGACTCGCTGATCCTCCGCGGCCGCGGTACCGACGCGATGACGCCAGACGGTGTCGGGGCGCCATGTGTCATCGACGGTCGTGTAGAAGACCCATTCGCCGTCCGGCGAGAAGACGGCGCCTGAGAACGTACCGGGCACATGGTCCGCGAGGTTGGCACCGGTCGTCAGATCCCGAATGCGCAGCGTGTACCGCTCATCTCCGACGGCATCGATCGCGTACAGCATCCGTGTGCCGTCTCGGCTGATGTCGAACGAGCCGAGTCGGTAAAAGTCATGTCCGTCGGCCTCGATGTTGTCATCGAGAACGACCTCCTCACCGTCGACGTCGCCGCTCTCGGTGTCCGGCGGTGTCCAATCAGCGGCCGGAGCGCGCACATGAGCGGCGTACTGCTTGCCTTCGAACGTCCGCGAGTAATACCACCAGGCGCCTTCGCGAACAGGCACCGACAGATCGGTCTCCTGAGTGTGCGCTTTGATCTCGTCGAACAGCGTCTGGCGCAGCGGGGCGAGATGGGCAGTTGCGGAATCGGCGTAGGCATTCTCACGATTCAAATAATCGGTCACCGCCGGATCGTCTTTGTCGCTCAGCCAGTGGTAGGGATCGTTGACGGTGTCGCCGTGATGTGTGCGTGCAAAATCGCGACGCGGTGCGCGTGGTGCATCAGTCATGTGACAACGCTATCCGTTCGCCGGCGGCGGACAGGAGCATCGGAGCGATTACGGTGGAGTCATGACTGAGATCCCCGCACGCCAGCTTCGCGATGACACGTCCCTGCCCGCTCTTGGCTTCGGAACTTATCCACTCAAGGGAGAGGAGGGGACGGCAGCGGTGCTGTCAGCCCTTGACGCCGGCTACCGGCTCATCGACACCGCTGTCAACTACGAGAACGAGGATGTTGTCGGGCGTGCGCTCGCCGAGACCGACGTTCATCGCTCAGACATTGTGGTGGCCACGAAGCTTCCCGGTCGGCACCACGGGTACCAGGAGACGCTCGACTCATTCGAAGCGTCGCGGGCAGCCCTCGGTGTCGATGTGATCGACCTGTATCTCATCCACTGGCCGAATCCCAGCGTGGATAAATATGTTGATGCATGGCGAGCGATGATCGATCTGCAGGCGGACGGCACGGTGTGCTCAATCGGTGTGTCGAACTTCACACGGGACTACCTCACCCGGCTCGCCGCCGAGACCGGGGTGCTTCCCGCGGTGAACCAGATCGAGGTTCATCCGTACTTCCCGCAGGAGCAGCTGATCGAGTTTCACGCCCAGCACGACATCCTCACGGAGGCATGGAGCCCCTTGGGAAAGTCAGCCGCCCCCTACAACGAGCAGACGATCGTCGAGATCGCCGACCGGCACGGCGTCACTCCCGCGCAGGCCGTTCTGCGCTGGCACATCGAGCGCGGTGTCGTTCCGATTCCGAAATCGGCGAGCCCCGACAGGCAGCGTCAGAACCTCGATGTGTTCGGGTTCTCGCTCAGCTCTGACGAGGTTGCGGCCATCACGTCGCTCGGGTCGCCGGATGGACGGCTGTTCGGCGGTGACCCGACTGTGCACGAGGAGATGTGACAAGGCTCGCCTGAGTTGACCGATATGGCGTGCCGGTGCAAGACTCGATACCGTCAGCGCCCGCCGCGGGTGTCCAGACGCGGACGTTCCCGTGAAATGGCGGGGACAGACGTTCGTACACCGGCTTCGAATCAGAGACCCTACTGGTGGAAATAACCTCCCTCGTCGTCATCCTCGTTATCGCGTTCGCGTTGTTCTTCGACTTCACGAACGGTTTTCACGACACCGCTAACGCGATGGCGACTCCCATCGCCACCGGGGCGATGAAGCCGAAGGTGGCCGTGGGCGTCGCCGCCATTCTGAATCTCATCGGCGCGTTCCTGTCCACGGAAGTGGCACGCACGATCTCGGGCGGGATTATCCGCGAAGGAGATGAGGGTGTTCTGATCACACCCGCACTGATCTTCGCGGGGCTTCTCGGAGCGATCGTCTGGAACATGCTGACCTGGTTGCTCGGGCTGCCGTCGAGTTCGTCGCATGCCCTGTTCGGCGGGCTGATTGGCGCAGCGCTCGTGGGCGTCGGCATTCATTCCGTCGACTTTTCGGTGATGCTGTCCAAGGTGATCCTTCCGGCCCTCGTCGCCCCTGTCACCGCCGGTGTCATCGCGTTCATCACGACGCGCATGGCCTATGCGCTGACGCGGCGCTACGACAAGAAGGCTGATGGCCGCAGCGGTTTCCGGTTCGGCCAGATCTTTACATCGTCACTCGTTGCACTCTCGCACGGCACGAACGACGCCCAAAAAACCATGGGAATCATCACGCTGACCCTCATCGCCGTCGGCTCCCAAGACATCGGGACCGGCCCGCAGTTCTGGGTGATCCTCGTGTGCGCCCTCGCGATCGCGCTCGGCACCTATATCGGCGGATGGCGCATCATCAAGACGCTCGGCACAGGACTCACCGAGGTGAAACCAGCGCAGGGCTTTGCAGCCGAAGCGTCAACCGCCGCCACGATTCTCGCCTCGAGCCACCTCGGATTCGCTTTGTCGACCACGCAGGTTGCGTCGGGGTCGGTTATCGGCTCTGGACTCGGCCGCCGCGGGTCGAAGGTGCGTTGGGGCACGGCGGGCCGGATCGCCGTGGGATGGCTGATGACGCTGCCCTCCGCGGCGATTGTCGGAGCGGCTGCCGCATTCCTCGCGGGAATCGGTCCTCTCGGACTGTTGATCGACACCATCGTGGGCGTTGCCGTCATTCTTGGCATTTACCTCTGGTCCCGGCGGGACAAGGTCGATCACAGCAACGCTGTCGCTGACGTCGCGGCGTCAGGAGGCGCCGTCAAGATCACGAAGCCGCGTCGTAAGAAGAAAAAGGCGAAATCATGATCGACTGGATGGCCTTTCTCATTGTTTTCATCGCGGCGCTGATCGCCGCTGCCGCCGTCGTCGGCCTGTACGCGCTGGGGCTGAGGCTACTCGTCACAGCGGGCCGTGCTCCGCTCGTCGCGCCGGCCGAGTTCACCGATGCCATCACGGTGATGAGCGAGAAGAAGCGGTTGCGGGAAGAGAAGCGTGTGGAGAAGGCGGTGCGGAAGAACCCACTCACTCCCGCTCAGCGCATGATCGCGCGCATCGGCGCGTACGCGTGCTTCGTCGTCTGCGGTGGCGCAGTCGTCTACGGGATCTATCTGATCATCCCGCTCTTTCACTGAGTGATCGCGCCCGGTGATCAGTTGGTGCCGCGCCACCGGCCGACCCATGTCATCACGTGGTAGATGACGATCGCGGCAATCGTGCCGAATGCGATGCCATTGAACGTGACTCCGGAGCCCTCGTCGCTCCAGATGAAGTTCGCGATGCCGATGATGAGCGCCGTCGCAGCGGTGAACTGATTGGCCGGCTTGTTGAAGTCGACTCGGTTGTCGATCCAGATCTTCACGCCGATGATCCCGATCATGCCGTAGAGGGCCGTCGTCACTCCACCGAGGACGCCCGCCGGGATCGTGTCGATCACCGCACCGAATTTCGGTGAGAGCGAGAGCAGCACGGCGACGATTCCCGCCACCCAGTAAGCGGCCGTCGAATAGACGCGCGTGGCGGCCATGACCCCGATGTTCTCACCGTACGTCGTTGTTGCGGATCCGCCTCCGGCTCCGGCGAGGATCGTGGCGAGCCCGTCCGCGATGAGGCCGCGGCCGGTCTGCGCATTCACGGACGGGTCGGTCATCTGAGCCACACCGCGGATATGGCCGACGTTCTCGGCGATGAGCACCAGGACGACGGGGAGGAAAGCAGGCAGCAGCCCCCAGAGGGTGAGGTCGGTGAATGGGTTGGCCGGCGCTGTGAGGACGGGCAGGCCGAACCAGTCGGCCGCCTCGATCGCCGAGAAGTCGACTTCGCCCCGCACCGTGGCACAGATATAGCCGACGACCACCCCGATGAAGATCGACAGACGGCCAAGGATGCCGCGAAACAGCACGGACGAGACGACGACAGCGGCGAGCGTCACCGTGGCGCTGACGGGTGCCACCTTGTAGTTGTTCCACGCCTCGGGCCCGAGATTGAAGCCGATGAGCGCCACGATCGTTCCGGCGACGACGGGAGGCATCACGGCGTCGATCCACCCAGATCCCGTCCATTGCACAATTGCGCCGACAAGTGCCAGGAGGAGACCGACAGCGATGATGCCGAACTGTGCGCCACCCATGCTGTGAGTGGCTGTCGCCGCAGTGATCGGTGCGATGAAGGCGAATGATGAGCCCAGATAGCTGGGGAGCTTGTTCTGCGTGATGAGCAGAAAGAGCAGCGTCCCGATTCCGGAGAACAGCAGAGTCGTGCTGGGGCTGAAACCGGTGAGCACGGGAACGAGGAACGTCGCACCGAACATGGCGATGACGTGCTGCGCTCCGATGCCGATCGTGCGCGGCCAGCTGAGGCGTTCCGCTGGACCGACGACTTCTTGCGCTCCGATGTCCTTGCCATCACCGTGCACTGCCCAGGGAAGTCGCATGTGTCCTCGCTCTCACTGGGGGTCTCGCGCCGTGCGGCCCCGAAGATACCGTACAGGCAGCTGTGCGACGGGGCCCGGAGCGACGAAGCACAATATGATGTTCGACGGCGGTCGATGACCGCGCACTGATCAGAGCGGGCGACGAACGTCGCCCAGGAGGGAGCGCCGCGTGGCGACCGACACGGCGACGCCAGGACGTCTCGACCGCTATTTCGAGATCACGACCCGCGGCTCCACCATCGGCGCCGAATTGCGCGGCGGGTTGGTGACGTTCGTTGCGATGGCGTACATCGTGATCCTCAATCCGATCATCCTGTCCTCGGGGACGGATGTCGATGGCCAGGCACTCGATTTCGCACAGCTCTCGGCAGTGACCGCATTCACTGCGGGCCTGATGACGATTCTGTTCGGCGTCGTCGCACGGCTGCCGTTTGCTTTCGCGGCGGGACTCGGGATCAATTCATTCCTGGCCTTCAGCGTTGTCGGAGAGGTCACCTGGGCCGAGGCGATGGGGCTGGTCGTCATCAACGGCATCATCATCGTCGTTCTCGCCGCCACAGGCCTGCGACGCATGATCTTTGATGCGGTTCCCATGCAGCTCAAGATCTCGATCACCGTGGGGATCGGCGTGTTCATCGCCTTCATCGGCCTTGTGAATGCCGGATTCGTCACGTCGACGGGGGAGTCGTCTCCTCCTGTCGGCCTCGGCATCGATGGCTCTGTCGCGACAGGTCCGACGACGATCTTCGTCGTCACGCTTCTCATCTGCGGTGTGCTGGTCGCCCGTCGGGTCAAGGGCGGGCTCCTCATCGGCATCCTCGTGGGAACCGTCATCGCGATGATCGTTGAGAGCATCTTCCACCTCGGCTCGTCGACCGACAATTCTGGAGGTTGGGGACTCGCGGTGCCCGCACTGCCGTCACGCGTCTTCAGCCTTCCCGATCTCGGCTTGATCGGCCAGGTGTCGTTCGGCAGCTTCGAGCGGATCGGGGTGTTGGCAGCGCTCATGCTCGTATTCACCCTGGTCTTCACCAACTTCTTTGACGCCATGGGCACGATGACGGGATTGTCGAAAGAGGCTGGGCTCGCGGATGATCGGGGAACCTTCCCACGGCTGAAGTCGGCGCTTATTGTCGAGGGTGTGGGAGCGGTCGCCGGAGGCCTGACGTCAGGCTCGTCGAACACCGTCTTCGTCGAGTCGGGTGCAGGCATCGGCGAGGGGGCGCGCACCGGGCTCGCCAACGTCGTCTCAGGCGTGCTTTTCCTGCTGGCGATGTTCCTCACACCGCTGACAAGCATCGTCCCGAGCGAGGTGGCGGCCGCCGCTCTCGTCGTCGTGGGCGGGATGATGATGTCACAGATCCGAGAGATCGAGTGGACCGACTTCTCCATCACTCTCCCCGTGTTTCTCACTGTCGCCATCATGCCGCTGACGTACTCCATCGCGAACGGGATCGGCGCGGGATTCATCGCGTGGGTCGTTGTGCGGTCGCTGACGGGTAAGGCCCGCGAGATCAGCCCGCTTCTCTGGATCGTCGCGGCTGGCTTCCTCGTCTACTTCGCTCGCGGACCCATTGAGGCGCTGCTGGGCTGAGACGGTGCTGTGCTGATGCGCCCGAGCCCGGCGATTTCGCCGGTAGAGTCGCTGTCATGAGCGAACGTCCGACACGAACGGAAACCGACTCTCTCGGATCGATGGAGATCCCCAGCGACGCGTACTGGGGCATCCACACCGCGAGGGCATTCGAGAACTTTGACATCTCCAAGCGTCCGATCTCGGTGTATCCCCACCTGATCGTCGCCTTAGCCTCGGTCAAACAGGCAGCAGCACGCGCAAATGCCGAATTGGGTGCTCTGAATGCCGAGAAGGCAGACCTGATTGACCGTGCGTGCCAGCGGGTGATTGACGGAGAATTCCACGAGGAATTCTGCGTCGGCGTCATCCAGGGAGGCGCGGGAACCTCGACGAACATGAACGCGAACGAGGTCATCACCAACATCGCGCTTGAGATGGCTGGCCACGAAAAGGGCGATTACGCGTATATCTCGCCGTACGACCACACGAACCGCAGTCAGTCCACCAACGATGTTTACCCCACGGCCATCAAGATCGCGCTTGCGCGGTCACTCACGGATCTTCTTGATGAGCTCGATCTGCTGCGTCAGTCGTTTGCCGCGAAGGGGCAGGAATTCCGCCACACGCTCAAGGTGGGGCGTACGCAGCTTCAGGATGCTGTTCCCATGACGCTCGGGCAGGAGTTCCACGGATTCGCCACAACGCTCGGCGAGGACCACAGGCGACTGTCCGAGACGATCTGGCTTCTGGCCGAGATCAACTTGGGGGCAACAGCGATCGGAACCGGCATCACGGCTGACCCTCGCTACGCGTCGGTTGTGGTGCGTCACCTCAATGAGATCACGGGGCTCAAGCTCGAGACGGCACCCGATCTTGTGGAATCGACGAGCGATGCCGGCGCGTTCATGTCGTTCAGCAGCGCACTCAAGCGCTCGGCCATTAAGCTGTCCAAAATCTGCAACGATCTGCGCCTCCTCTCGAGCGGACCGCAGGCCGGCTTCGGCGAGATCAACCTTCCGGCGAAGCAGGCAGGGTCATCGATCATGCCGGGCAAGGTCAACCCCGTGATCCCCGAGGTGATGAACCAGATCGCCTTCTCCGTCGTCGGAGCAGACACCACGGTGACCATGGCCGCAGAAGGCGGTCAACTGCAGTTGAACGCATTCGAGCCCGTCATCGCGCACTCGCTTCTTCAGAGCATCCTGTGGATGGCGCGCGGATGCCAGACGCTCCGAGTGAACTCAATCGACGGCATCACAGCGAACGAGGACAGACTCGAGACAATGGTCGGCACCTCTGTCGGCGTCGTCACCGCGTTGACCCCGTTCATCGGGTACACGGCGGCCGCGGCACTTGCGAAGACGGCTCTCCTGACGAACCGAAACATCGCCGACCTCGTCGTCGAGGCTGATCTGATGTCGCGTGAAGACGTGACGAAGCAGCTGTCGCCAGCCCGGCTTTCCGGACTCGAAGCTGTCACGATGGCGATTCCGGTGATCGACGATGCGGATCACGCCCCAGTGGGCAGCGAGTCAACGGAGTCCACCGACTCCTGATTCGCTACTTTCCCGCCACAGCATCCGGCCGCGCGCTCTGATGCTGTGGCGGTACTGGCCGCTCGGATGCTGTGACGGCACGGGTCGGTGCGCGAAACGGGGTATGGCCAGCGCGGTGGCAGAGGGCCTCAGTGAGCGGGAGGTCGTGGGTGACTGCCGCGTTAACGTCCTCATCGCCCGGTGTTCGCGGCTTCACCTGCGAATCGGACCGGGCGATGAGTTTGTCCATTAAGGATGCCTCTCATCAAGGGGGAAAGCAAGCATCACTGGCCGTGACATCCTGTTTCAGGTTGCCGCTGGCCGGTCAGTCGGCTTGGATGGACCTATGACCGAATCCAACAAGACAAAGCCCGAGGTCGACGCTCCCGTCGGACCCGCCCCCGAAACACTCGAGATCACCGACATCGATCTGGGGGATGGCGACGAAGCGCTCGCCTCGTCGACGGTCGACGTGCACTATCTTGGTGTCTCTTACGATAGCGGCGAAGAATTCGACTCGTCGTGGAGCCGTGGAGAGAGCATCAACTTTCCACTGCGCAATCTGATCGCCGGGTGGCAGGAGGGGATCCCCGGCATGCGCGTCGGCGGACGCCGTCAGCTCACGGTTCCCCCGCATCTGGCCTACGGGCCGGCCGGGGGAGGTCACCCGCTCTCCGGTCAGACGCTGATCTTCATCATCGATCTTCTCGGAGTGCGGTAGCTCTCGTGACAGCTGCTGCTCGAGTTCTCGAACTCAGCGAGACGATCCCGGACTTCCCGAAGCCCGGGATCGTCTTTCGCGACCTGACCCCGGCGTTCGCCGACCCCGAGACTCTTCGCCGTGTTGTCGACGAGCTTGGTTCCGGTGTCGCCGGCGGTTTTGACGTCGTCGCCGGCATCGAGGCACGAGGATTCCTTCTCGCCTCGGCGCTTGCCTACTCTACGGGCACCCGTCTGCTCGCCATCCGCAAAGAGGGGAAGCTCCCGGGAGATATCCTTCGTGAGGAATATTCGCTCGAATACGGCACAGCTGCCTTGGAGCTGAAGCCGACGACTCTCCCCGCGGGCTCCCGCGTCCTCATCGTCGATGACGTTCTTGCGACGGGCGGAAGCTGCCGCGCCGCGGCACGGCTGGTAGAACGTGCCGGGGCAATCGTCGCCGGGTTCGGGCTCGTCCTCGCACTCGACGGGCTCGGCGGAATCGAAGCTCTCCGCGATTACCCTGTTCGCGTGCTCCTGACCGAATCTGCGGATCCCTCTGCCTGATCAAGCGCCCGTGTGAGGTCCTGCTCGAGATCGCGCACATCTTCGAGGCCGACGGAAACACGCACGATCCCGTCTCCTGGGCGGGCCGTCGCAGCGACCGGGCGGTGAGTGAGCGATGCCGGATGCTGCACGAGAGTATCGACGCCGCCGAGCGACACGGCATGGCACGCAATCGAGACGGCATCGACGAACCGGCATGCCGCGGAAAACCCGCCGGCAAGGTCAAGAGCGAAGACGGACCCGGAGCCCGACATCTGCCGGGCGACCACATCGCCGTCCGAGGCGAGCCCGGGGTAGTGAAGGGTGGCCACAGCCGGATGCTGTCGAAGAACGTCGACCAGACGCCGAGCGTTCTCCTGCTGCGCACGCACGCGGATGGGCAGGGTCCGAAGCCCACGGTGCAGCTGATACGCCGCCGACGGGTGCAGCAGCGCTCCGGTGAGTGCGCGTACATGCCTGATGCGGCGTATCCACGGCTCTGGGCCGGCGATGATGCCGCCCATGACGTCTCCGTGGCCCCCGAGAAACTTCGTGGCACTGTGCAGAACGAGCGTTGCGCCCTGCTCGCGCGGTCTCTGCAGCACGGGCGTGGCGAACGTGTTGTCTACGAGGACGGGGACCGATCCGGCTTGGCGTACGACGCTGCCGATGTCGACGACATCGAGCGTGGGGTTCGCGGGCGTCTCACAGACGACGAGGGCCGTCGTAGGAGAGATGTGCCTTCCGACTGTCTCCGGCGTCGCCCACGTGACGCGCGTCCCCAGCAGACCACTGTCGAGGACATGATCGGTGCCGCCGTAGAGCGGCCTGATGGCGACGATGTCCGCATCGCCGGCAGCGGTGATGGCTGTCAGCGTCGCGGTGAGTGCGGCCATCCCCGTGCTGAAGGCGGCTGCGGAGTCCGTGCCCTCGAGACCGGCAAGTGAGTGCTCAAAGCGAGCGACGCCGTCGTTCCAGAGCCGCTGGTACACGGGCGAGTCGTCGGCGCCACGGGAGCCGCCTCCCGCCAGGTTCTCGTACGAGTCACCTCCCGTTCGAACATCGGGAAGTGGATTCGTCGTCGACAGATCGATGACTGGAACGTGGGATCCTGACTCGCGCACGGACTCCATGCCACCGTGCACGGCACGTGTATCAAAGCGAACGTCTCTGTTCATGCTGTGATTAAGACAGAATCTGTGGCAATGTTCAAGGACGACTGAAGTTTTCGCGAAACCACTCCCAAACAGCAAAGAAGCTTCAACGCGAACCCGTGTGAGGTAAGACAATGACGAACACCCCCCAACTCGACAAGACCGACAGAGCGCTGCTGAAAGCCCTGTCCCTGAACGCACGCGCATCGGGCTCGCAGCTCGCGCACGATCTCGGGATCGCGGAGTCAACAGTGTCGCTGCGCCTCAAGCGTCTGCAGCGATCGGGCGATATCACAGGCTATTACGCCGACATCGATCTTGCCGTGCTTGGCGCTCCGATTCAGGCGGTGATCGCCATTCAGCTCACACAGCACGACAGATCGGACATCGAGGCCTTCCGTCGCGAGGTGACTACCTGGCCCGGCGTTCTCTCCCTCTTCCACCTCGGAGGCCGAGACGACTACCTGCTGCATGTCGCCGCGCGCAGTACGACAGAGCTGCGTGATTTCGTCGTGAAGTACGTCACAGGCCACGCTGTCGTTGCGCATTCCGAGACGAACATCGTTTTCGAACACGTCAAGGGAACGGGGTGGCAGGAGCTTCTCGACTGATCCGGCACATCTGCCCGACACGGTTGCCACACGCTCGTGTCTGCCTGACGACGCCGGTTGCCTGGCATGCGACGTCGAGTCGACGGCGGGCGCGACCCGTACCTCTGACCTCGGAGACCTTCCGTGACGGCAGAGACGAGGCATGAGGGGGGAATGAAAAAGAGTCTGAGACGTTCCACTTCTGTGATGGAACTTTCAGTGCTCGACCTCATCCCCGTCCGTTCCCGGCAGACAACGGCGCAGGCGCTTCATGCGTCGACGCGTCTGGCGCAGAAAGCCGATGGGCTTGGTTACACGCGTTACTGGGTGGCCGAGCACCACAATATGAAGGCTGTCGCGTCGACGAACCCTGCCGTGCTGATCGCACTTGTCGCGTCGCGCACCGAGCGCATTCGCGTCGGCTCGGGCGGTGTGATGCTCCCGAATCATGCGCCTCTCGTCGTCGCCGAGCAGTTTGCACTCCTGGAGGCCGCTGCTCCCGGCCGGATCGATCTCGGGATCGGTCGAGCGCCGGGAAGTGACCCGGTGGTGACCGCTGTGCTTGCGCAGTCCGGCGCGACAAGTGACGTGAACCGATTTCCGAACAACGTCAGTGACATCATCGCCCTTCTGGCGACCGATGGCGCCACCGTCGAGCTGACGAGCGGAAAGGAGTACTCGCTGCGGTCGACACCGGTGGCCGACGGATCTCCGACGGTGTGGCTGCTTGGCTCAAGCGACTACTCGGCGACATTGGCCGCGTCTTTCGGGCTGCCATACGTGTTCGCCAATCACTTTGCCGGCAGGGGAGCCGATCGGGCTCTCGATCTCTATCGCTCAGGATTCCAGCCCTCCGTGCACGCGGAGAAGCCGCAGACATTTATGACGGCAAACGCCGTCGTCGCCGAGTCTTCCGACGAGGCGTACGCGCAGGCGCTTCCGAACCTGCTTCAGATGGCTCGTTTGCGCACGAATAAGCCGATGGGCCCGCTCGACACGATCGAAGAGGCCGAGGCTGCCGAGACCGACGCGCTGACGGAGGAGTTCATCCAGCAGGCGCTCGACGGTTACATCATCGGTGACCCCGCAACAGCGGCGGCGAAGGCTCAGGCCCTGGCACGACAGTACGACGTCGATGAGCTGATGGTCTCACCCGTTGCCGGGTCGTACGATGCCGACCCGCTCGAGGCCATCCCCGCGCGCGAACGAACACTTGAGCTTCTCGCCAGCGAACTTCTGACGGTCGACTGAGCGTCTTCGGGCGCTGTTGCGCGCTGACACGCCGGCTGGCGGCGCCAGAACACCCTGCCACACCGTTTCGGATGACGGGGGAATACCCTGGCATCGATGCCTGTTGTCCCGAATATCTATTCATTTGCATCGAAATGTCAGGAGCGGCCGAGAATGCAATTCGGAATCTTCAGCGTCGGCGACATCACGCCAGACCCCGTAACCGGACGCACGCCCACCGACGCGTCGCGGCTGCAGGACGTCCTCACGATCGCCCAGCATGCAGAAGAGGTCGGCCTCGATGTCTTCGCCATGGGCGAGCACCACAACCCACCGTTCTTTCCGTCGAGCCCTGTCGCGATCAACAGCTATCTCGCGGCGAAGACTTCGCGCATCATCCTTTCCACGGCGACAACGCTGATCACCACGAACGACCCGGTTCGTCTTGCCGAAGACTACGCGATGCTTCAGCACCTCTCCGGAGGGCGAATGGACGTGGTGCTCGGCCGCGGCAACACAGGACCCGTCTATCCGTGGTTCGGCGAGGACATCCGCCAGGGCATTCCTCTCGCCATCGAGAAGTATGGCCTGCTTCGCCAGCTGTGGCGTGAGGAGTACGTCGACTGGGAGGGACAGTTCCGCACGCCGCTTCAGGGCTTCCAGTCCACCCCGCGGCCGCTGGACGGTACCCCGCCGTTTGTCTGGCATGGCAGCATCCGATCACCGCAGATTGCCGAGCAGGCCGCGTACTACGGCGATGGCTTCTTCGCCAACCACATCTTCTGGCCGAGTTCGCACACCCAGCGGATGGTGGGGCTGTATCGTCAGCGCTTCGAGCACTACCACGGCTCGGCCGACCAGGCGATCGTCGGGCTGGGCGGTCAGGTCTTTATGCGCAAGAACTCACAGGATGCGGTGAATGAATTCCGGCCGTATTTCGACAACGCGCCGGTCTACGGTCACGGTCCGAGCCTCGAGGAGTTCACAAAGCAGACCCCCCTGACCGTCGGCAGCCCGCAGCAGGTGATCGATCGGACGTTGGGATTCCGTGACTACGTGGGCGACTACCAGCGCCAGCTCTTCCTCATGGACCACGCGGGCCTGCCGCTGAAAACGGTGCTGGAACAGCTCGATCTGCTCGGCGCGGAGGTCGTTCCCGTACTGCGCCGCGAGTTTGCGCGGGTTCGCCCGTCTCACATTCCTGATGCTCCGACTCACGCCGCGCGCGTCGCTGCGGGGAATGCTGAGCACCGTGAAACGGTTACACTAAGCGCGTCACCAGCGGGATCGGAGAAATAGAGTATGACAACGCGGAAGCTCGCGGTTGTGTCGTCGGGCCTCAGCACCCCGTCGTCGACGCGGATGCTGGCGGACAAGCTCGCGCAGAGCACGGAGGAGCGCCTGGTCGAGGCGGGCCACGATGTGGACATCGCGACTTTCGAGCTGCGTGATCTGGCACAGTCGATTACGAACAACCTACTCACGGGTTTCGCCGATGAGCCGCTGCAGAACGCGATCGATCAGGTGACCGGGGCTGATGGTCTGATCGCCGTCTCACCCATTTTCAAGACGAGCTATGCCGGTCTTTTCAAATCATTCGTCGATGTGATCGACAACACAGCGCTCACCGATCTCCCGGTGGTGATCGGTGCTACGGGCGGGACTCCGCGGCATTCGCTCGCGCTCGATTACGCCATGCGACCACTGTTCAACTACATGCACTCCGTCGTCATCCCCACTGCCGTGTATGCGGCAAGTGACGACTGGGGCGCCGGTGAAGACACCGTGAAATCGCTGCCGGAGCGCATCGACCGGGCGGCGGGGGAGCTTGCCGCACTCATGAAAGATTCGGAGCGGTCGGCCAACGTCGTTGACCCCTTCGCACTCGATGAGAACTTCGATCAACTCCTCGGGGGCTTCCAGGGGAACTGACGGCGGTCCCGCACACGAAAGCGGACGGCCCCGACGGGACCGTCCGCTTTCGCGTCTCCGCTGTGGGCTGCGCGTCAGCCCGTCTTGCGACGGAAATCGCGCTTCTGCTCCGCGCGTCCCTGCGCATGGTCGACGGGCGAATTCTCACGCAGGTGATCGTCGCCGTCGATGGGACCTTTCTGCTGACTGTTCTTGCGGTCAAGCGCCTCGCGGAACTTGCGTTTGACGTCCTCTGGCGGGCCCTCAGGGGCCGGATTGTCGGCGCTCATTGTCCTCCTTGCAACGCGGCGGCGATGTCGATCGCTGCAGATTTTCCCGGTTCGCCCAGACTAGGCGACGCGTGTGCCATTGACTAGTGCACTGATCACGCCGTGACATCGGGCAGAATGGTCGGATGCGTCTTCAGCGGCTCCTCTTCGGCATTGTGGCGGTCGCCTACCTGATCTTCGTGTGGGCGGTCACGCTGACGCCCCAGCCCTTCGACGATGGCGTCGTCGGGCTGATCGACCAGGTGCTCGACGGATTCTCACAGCATCCGCTGACGGCGTGGCTGACGTATGACGTCGTGGAGTTCACGGCGAACATCGGAATGTTCATTCCCGTGGGGCTGCTCGTGGCACTGTGGGCGGGACCCGCCCGGTGGTGGGTCGGGATCGTCGTCGGCGTTTGCGACACGCTCCTGATCGAGACCATTCAGGGCGTCCTGCTCTCGGCCACCCGATACGCAACCGTCAGTGACGTGATCGCGAACAGTACGGGTGCCCTCATCGGTGCTCTCGCCGCGCTCGGGATTTCTGTACTGGCCGCTCGACGGGTGCGCCATGCGCGGGGCGCCCTCACCCGTACTCCGTAGGAGGTTCGGTCTGCTAGTCTTGTTCGGTTGCCGTCTATCGGCCGCGGATAAAGAGAGCTCGCACATCGGGTGACGGGCACCGCGCAACGACTGGAAGGGGATCGATTCTATGGCACTTGATGCAGAGACCAAGAAGGCGATCATCGAAGAGTACGCGACACACCCCGGTGACACTGGATCCCCTGAGGTTCAGATCGCCGTGATGACGGAGCGCATCAAGGGGCTCACCGAGCACCTGAAGGACCACAAGCACGACCACCACTCGCGTCGTGGACTGCTCCTTCTCGTCGGTCAGCGCCGTCGCATGCTGGGCTACCTGTCCGACGTGGACATCACCCGCTACCGTAAGCTCATTGAGCGTCTCGGATTGCGCCGCTAAGCGTATATCGCACTTCTTTCGCAGACCGGTCGTCACCAACTATGGTGGCGGCCGGTTTGCCGTAGTCTGGGGGCACGAACCCGCAGAGAGGATCACATGGGAACGACTGCCCGGCGAATTCTTGCCATTGCTGTGTTCATCGTCGCGATCGTCGTTGCCTGGTGGCTGATCGGCGCCTTCTTTCAGGTGCTCTGGTTCGTGGTGAAAGCATTCCTTGCCGTGATCATTGCACTCGTCATCGTCGGTGCCGTGCTGATCGCCATGAGACGGCGCTCCTAGCCGCCGCTATCCGGCCCGGTGAGTGTCGGCTTCCGGTTGCGGCGGCACCGTGGGAACACTCGCGGTTTTCGGCCGCCGTGAGCCGGTCGGATCGGTGCGGCTCGGTCCCGCGGGGAGCCTGTCGTCGCGCGTGAAGATCCAGTGCGGTTTAGGCTCGATGAGTGGCCGGAACAGCCGACGTACCGGCCAGGTCGACAGCACGACGGCAAGCAGCACGCTGACGACGATCATCACCGGCAGAAGATAGTCGGCGAGAGCTTCGTGCGTGAGAAGCCCTGACTCCCGGATGGGGTAGAGCGCGAAGCTGTGCAAGAGGTAAACGTACATCGTGGCCTGCCCGAATCCGGTGAAGACCGTGCGTCGCCGCGGGATCAGCACCATGAATGCAGCGATGAGTGCGGTGTTGAGAAGAATCACCCCGAGCCGAACGGCTCCGGCCCACCACGCATCCTGCCCGAGACCGTCATAGGACTGGTCGTAGAAGAACCAGTAGCGCAGATCGACCTCCCGCCAGAGATCGATGGAAAACCAGACGACGGCGCTCCACGCGGCGACCACGGCCAGAGCAGCGGCACGCAGCCACCACGGGGTGCGGACATCGAGCCCCCACCGGGTCACAAGATCCCATTTCTTCACGCGCCAGCCGAGCACGAAGAAGGGAAGGATGCCGAAGAGCCGAGCGAGCGAGAAAGTGCTGTCCACGTTATCGAGGTAGCCGACCCCGACCGAGAGCACGACTGCCCACAGCAGCGGCCAGCGCACGAGCGCCAGGTAGGGAAGCACGAGCCGGAATATGGCGAGGGCGAGCAGAAACCAGAGCGTCCATGACGGCTTCGTCGGATTCAGCGTCTCGTCGCCCTCCGCAAAGAACTTTACGGCTGTCCAGATCGTCTCCATGAAGACGTACGGCAGCACGATGTCCGTGATGACTCGCTGCATCTGCCGCACGGAGGGCGGTCCCGACTTCGAGAAGTATCCGCTGATGAACGCGAACGCCGGCATGTGGAACGAATAGATGACGAGGTACACCGTGAGTGCAGCATCCGAATCGCCGATGAGTCTCTGGATGCCGTGCCCCACAACGACGAACACCATGCAGGCGAAACGCGCGTTGTCCCAGAGCGGGATGCGCTTGCTGCGGGCGGGGCGGGATTCGGTCGCGGGTGAACTCGACATGAGCGTCCTTCGTATCAGGCGGCTGAGCGGCGCGAGTCGTCGTCGGTGAACCGGTCCCGTGGCCCGGCTGGTACTTCGGGGAGCCACCAGAGAACCGTGCCCCACGCGACGATCGCAATGATAACTGTCGACACCGTTGTGAGAGCCGGGAACGGGGCGGCGGTGACGCGTGTGGCCACCCAGACCGGGGCGGCACCGGCCAGCGCGGCACCGAGGCTGGTCACCACCGGGTTGGCGATCCAGCCGCGCAGCGTCGGCGCCCATCGCAGCCACCCGGCGGTGAGAAGCCCGGAACAGATCGCCCCGGTGACGGCGACAGTGACCGGTGTCACCAAACGGTGATCGGCATGGAGCGGGGCGAGAACCATCGGGGTAGCGATGATCAGTGCCGCCCACGCGACGTACATTCCAGTGCTCACTGTGTACAGAAGAAGCGGCGTCCGCGAGGGCGACAGGTCGAGTGCACGCGTCCTGGCGTGCGCCGCTGTCGCAGAAGCAGCGGCCGTCAGGATCCACCAGGTGGCGTCGAGACCGCGCACGGCGACGATTGCCGATCCTGACACGGCCGTCATGATCGCCAGGGCGCAGAGCGTCAGGCTTTGTACGCGCGCGCGCTCGTGGACGGCCACAATATCGGGCAGCGTATCTCGTGGCATTCGAACCGCCACGTGATGCATTCGGCGGATGACGTTCCGCCATCGGCGTTCCGCATCGATGGCGCTCGCGATCGTGGCGGCGATCACGATCGCGGACACCAGATGAGCGGGCCACGTGATGGTGAGCTCTGATGGTCTCGGATCGGCGGTGAGACCGGCGGTCACGGCGATCGCGAGCCCGATCGTCGCGCCGAATGCGGCAGCGCGCAGCGGCGTGACAACCGTGGGCAGGGCGACGGCGAGAGGGCGTGCGAGGGCGATGAGGGCGCGCCCCACGGGTCCGGTGGAGCTGCTGAGCGCACGCGAGGCGATCCGAAGCCCCCGGGACATGATGGAGAGCCGGTAGGCCGGTGCGAGGTTGTCGAGCGAGTCAGCGCCGAACTCGAATGCCTCGCGGATGTCTGCCGTGCTCGCATGCGAATGCTCGGCTGACAGAGGCGGACGGTGCGAGTCGGCGAGCTCGTCGAGCAGTGCGCTCTGCACGATATCGACGGAGTCGGCAGCATCCTCGGATGCCGGAGTCGGTCCCGAGCGATCGCTGAGAATCCGCACGAGCGCGGCCGCTGAATCCAACCGGCCCCACCACCAGTCGTTGGCACGCCACTCTCCGCTGAGGAACCCACCGAAGTTGAACAGGAGTGAGCCGGAGAGCTTGTCATCTGCGGTGAGCGATGGCACGTCGAAGAGGCGGGCCATCGTCTCGTCTGTCACATCAGCAGGAGCGAGTCCAAGGGCGATCCGCACACGGCCTCTCTGGCGGCGACGTACGAGGGCCCCGAACTGGTCGAGATGGGCGGGTGGCTCACTGGCGGTCAGGCGCTCGAATGACAACGAGCTGATCGGCTCCGGAATGCCTCGGGGTGCAAGGTAGGGGGCGAGGTCACGTGCCCCGGCCGGTTTCCCCGGGAAGGCGCTGAACGGGCTGCGTGCCCATTCCGGGTCGTCGTCCGGAGGCGACAGTGCGCGAAGCGAGGACACAACGTCGTCAAGCTCGCGCCAGAGATCGTCGACGTCGGAATCCGCTTGGGCCTGGATCCAGGCATTAACGGCGCGTTCCGCGGGATCGGGAGCGTCTCGCGCGGCATCGAGAACCTGCACTGTCGCGGCATCCCGGTCATCCGTCGCCGCCCCGAGCACGCGATACAGGCGCAGGCGGACCGTGGCGATCGACGTATCTTGCTCAGTTCGGCGATGTTCGATGGCGCGCACCCAGGCCAGCCCGCAGAGTGCGGCATCGAGAACGGCCTGGGAGCCGAGAGAGATCGCGTCAACGGTGCTCGGCCGCTGCCGCTCGTCAACGCCCGAGCCATAGCGGGTTTCGGTGCAGTACTGCAGGTCTTCGCGATCCTGGGCGGTCCAGGTCGGCCATACGGACCGCGATGAGATGTTTGCCGAGTTCTGCCAGGCCGCAGGATCGGCAGTGACGGCGTTGAGGTACTCGACGTCTGTGGCAGCGCGGAAACGGACATAGGCGCGTGCGGCGGCTTCCGGTTCGAAACGAGCGGACAACCGTGCGGCGGCATAGGCGTCACCACGAGCGTGTTCCCGTAGTAACGCCAGGCGGACACGCTCGATGTGCGCGATCTCATCCGCGCCGGGTTCACGCTCTGCGGGCGAGCGGCCGCCGAGCCGCACGACGTTGAGAATCCGCGACTGGCGGTCGGTGAACCGCTTCAGCACGGAGAGCGGTCCGTGTGGAGGCTCGTTCGGCCCGTAATGGGTGGGACGGACGGTGCGGGGGGAGGGAACAGGTGGGCTCGGATCGAGGTACAGGACGAGACGTGAGGAGCTGGTCGGCGATGCTGAGCGCCGCGCCGCTGTGAACGCCTGCGCAATCGGAACCTCGTCGAGAATGCTGCCGTCGATCACGCGAAAGGGATGATCCCACGTTGGCCGATGCGCGCTGAAGGCATACGACATATCAATACGGGCCGCATCTCCGATGGGTTCATCGCTCTCGCGCTTGGTCGTTGAGAAGATCAAGGCCGGTTCGAAGGCGCCGGGGTATGACGACGTTGATCGGGCAGCATAGGCAAGCCGGGCCAGATCGGAGCCGTCCCCGGTCGCGTCCGGGATGCTGCGCCCGCGGGCTGCATCTCCCGGCGCATCGGTCCCCACAAAATGAAAGTATCCGCGCGTATCGCGTGCGCCGGGGACGCTTCTGTCAGCGCTGTCGATGATCGTCGCAGCCAGGTCGATGCTCACGGTGCCCGAGCGGTGAAGGGGATTGCGCGGAATGTCGTCGGAGTCATAGAGATCGTGAAGCGCACGAGTGACACAGGGCCAGAAGTAGTAGTCGCCTCGCAACAGTGAGTCCACGCGCGAGAATCCCGGAGGCTGGAGGAGTTGGCGAATATCAGCGGCATCCTGCCAGGTCTCGAGCAGACGATTCACGCTCGCACCCGCACGCTGAGCCGCCGCGTAGACGACAGCATTGAGTCCGCCCGCGCTTGCCCCCGCGAGGACGTCGACATCCAGCGCGTCGAACCCAGCATCAGTGAGAAGACGCGCATACACGCGTGCACGGGTGAGTTCAGCCTCCGCGAGATCAGACGCTCTGGCATCGGATGGTGGAATATAGAAGGCGTCCCAGCCTCGAGGTGTGCGCCGGATGCGCACGCGCCGGGCGACGTCGAGTTCGGCCACAGCACCGCCGATCCAGACCGCGAGACTGACCCCGCCACGCAGCGCGAGGGCCACGCGGAGCACCCGGCCGTGCACACCCTCGCCGAGGTCGTCAGAACGTGACAGGGTCTTCGCGCTCTCCGTTCCGATCCCGAGGCACACGACCTGCCCGTTCGACTCGGTCATGACCGCCCCCGTTCTCGCTGTGTCCACGGTAGCGCTCGCGAGCGGCGACGTGCCAGAACCCAGAATACGGGCCGCGAACAGGGTGCTCTGATAGGATCGTGCCGGATCGATCAGCTGATTGATCACGCAAGAACGGAGCAGGCCGGCAGGAAGCTGGTCCTCGGTGGTGGATTTCCCTCAGAGCAGATGAGGGCGGTTTTCTACTGGAGATCAGCCATGACGACCTCACTGTGGTCATGAGTATGTACTGCCTGTTCTGCTCCGTGACGTCGGGCGTGCGCGCCCGCGGACACAGAAGGAGAGTGACCTTGGAAGGTCCAGAAATCACTGCTGCCGAGGCCGTCCTCGACAACGGGCGCTTCGGAAAGCGCACCGTGCGGTTCGAGACCGGCCGTCTCGCCCAGCAGGCACAAGGCTCCGTCGCCGCCTATCTTGACGACGAGACAATGCTTCTGTCGGCGACTTCCGCCGGCAAGCACCCGAAAGACAACTTCGACTTTTTCCCGCTCACCGTCGATGTCGAGGAGCGCAGCTACGCGGCAGGAAAGATCCCCGGATCATTCTTCCGCCGCGAGGGCCGTCCCTCGACAGACGCGATCCTCGTCTGCCGACTGATCGACCGCCCGCTGCGCCCGTCGTTCGTCGCCGGTCTTCGTAACGAGGTGCAGATCGTCGTCACCGTTCTGTCGATTGCACCGGGCGAGTTCTACGACGCTCTCGCGATCAACGCGGCATCCGCGTCGACGCAGATCTCGGGACTGCCGTTCTCGGGCCCGATCGCGGGCGTCAGACTCGCGCTGATTCCCGGCGATGGGCAGCACGAAGACCAGTGGGTCGCGTTCCCGAACGTCGAACAGGTTGAGCAGGCGGTCTTCGACCTCATGGTCGCCGGACGCGTCGTCACCAACGCTGACGGTTCAGAGGACGTCGCCATCATGATGGTGGAAGCCGAGGCGACAGAGCACAGCTTCGACCTGATCAAGGCCGGCGCCGTCAAGCCGAACGAGGAGATCGTCGCTGCGGGACTCGATGCGGCGAAGCCGTTCATCGCGGAACTCGTGCGTGCACAGTCGGAAATGGCCGCGCATTCCGCCAAGGAGGTCCAGGATTACCCGGTCTTCCTTCCGTACGGCGACGAGGTCTTCGCGGTCGTCGACGGTCTCGCAGCCGACGAGCTGACGAACGTCTACCAGATCGCTGACAAGATCGAGCGCCAGAACGCCGATGACGCGCTCAAGGAGCGGGTCAAGGAGCAGGTGGCTGCCAAGGTCGAGGCCGGCGAGCTTCCGGCTGAGGCAGTCGGTCAAGTGTCGGGCGCCTACAAGGCAGTGACCAAGCGCATCGTCCGCGACCGGATCCTCACCGAGGGCGTCCGCATTGACGGGCGCGGCCTCGCCGACATCCGCCCGCTCGACGCCGAGGTGCAGGTCATCCCGCGCGTGCACGGTTCCGCCATCTTCCAGCGCGGTGAGACCCAGATCATGGGCGTCACCACGCTGAACATGCTGAAGATGGAGCAGCAGATCGACTCGCTGTCTCCGCAGACGCACAAGCGGTACATGCACCACTACAACTTCCCGCCGTATTCGACGGGAGAGACGGGCCGCGTGGGATCGCCGAAGCGCCGCGAGATCGGCCACGGCTTCCTCGCGGAGCGCGCCCTCGCACCGGTCCTGCCGCCCCGTGAGGAGTTCCCCTACGCGATCCGTCAGGTGTCCGAGGCACTCGGCTCCAACGGCTCGACGTCCATGGGCTCCGTGTGCGCCTCGACTCTGTCGCTGCTCAACGCCGGTGTCCCGCTGAAGGCTCCGGTCGCAGGCATCGCCATGGGACTCGTCTCTGACGAGGTTGACGGCCAGACCCGATATGCGGCGCTGACCGACATCCTCGGCGCAGAAGACGCGCTCGGCGACATGGACTTCAAGGTCGCGGGAACAAGCGAGTTCGTGACGGCGATCCAGCTGGACACGAAGCTTGATGGAATCCCCGCCTCCGTCCTCGCGGCAGCCCTGACACAGGCCAAGGATGCTCGCACACAGATCCTGCAGGTTCTGAACTCCGCGATCGACACACCGGACGAAATGGCTCCGACGGCTCCGCGCGTCATCAGCGTGCAGATCCCGCTGGACAAGATCGGTGAGCTGATCGGTCCGAAGGGCAAGACGATCAACGGTATCCAGGACGAGACCGGGGCCGACATCTCGATCGAAGACGACGGCACCGTGTTCATTGGCGCGGTCGACGGCCCGTCGGCTGAGGCCGCGCGTGCGCAGGTCAATGCCATCGCGAACCCGACGAACCCTGAGGTCGGAGACCAGTTCTTGGGAACAGTCGTGAAGATCGCCGCGTTCGGCGCATTCATCTCGCTGCTCCCGGGCAAGGACGGTCTGCTCCACATCTCCGAGGTGCGCAAGCTTGCCGGCGGCAAGCGTGTCGGTGCCGTCGAAGACGTGCTCGGCGTCGGCCAGAAGATCCTCGTCGAGGTGACCAAGGTGGACGATCGCGGCAAGCTGTCGCTCCAGCCCGTCATCGCGGACGAGGACGCCGACTCCGGCGCCGATTCCGGTGCCGAGTCAGGCACAGCCGAGAGCTGATCCGTTTCTCACCCGAAGGCCCGCCCCGCATAATGCGGGGCGGGCCTTCGCGTCTCTGTGAACTGCATGCGTGCCGCATTGAGCGCACGCGCGACGTGACGTAGTCTCGAAGTAATCCGGCAACGAGGCCGGGGCCGGACGGCGAGCCACAAGCGACCCATTCGGAACACGAGAGAAAGACGCGTGTCACAGTGTCCACAACACATGGTCCGACAATGCTCCTCACACATTCCGGGGAGTACGTTCAACTGCTCACACCACGCGGAGAACGCGTGGACGCACCAGGTTTCGATCCCTGGGTGGCCGACATCGGCTCGGCAGAACTACGCTCGCTGTACGAAGACATGCTGATCAGTCGGCGGCTCGACACCGAGGCGACAGCACTCCAGCGGCAAGGCGAGATCGGCCTCTGGCCTCCGCTTCTCGGGCAAGAAGCTGCGCAGGTGGGATCAGCACACGCGCTCCGGCAGTCCGACTTCGTCTTCGGCAGCTACCGAGAGAACGCAGTGGCTTACTGCCGCGGCGTGGACCTGACGACGATGATCTCCGTGTGGCGGGGTAACGCGAACGCCGGGTGGAATCCGTATGACATCAGCATGGCCGCACCCGCCATCATTATCGGGGCACAGACTCTGCACGCGGTCGGCTACGCCATGGGCTGCGACTTCGATGCCTCAGACGATATCTCGATTGCCTACTTCGGCGACGGCGCGACAAGCCAAGGGGATGTCAACGAGGCCATGGTCTTCGCCGCAAGCTACGCGGCACCCGTGATTTTCTTCTGCCAGAACAATCAGTACGCCATCTCGGAGCCCGTTGGAGTCCAGGCGACGAAGCCGATCGCCGATCGCGCACCGGGCTTCGGCATTCCCAGCATCCGGGTCGACGGCAATGATGTTCTCGCGGTCTTCGCGGCAACAGCCATCGCCGCGGACCGGGCGCGCTCCGGCAACGGGCCGACGTTCATCGAAGCTGTGACCTACCGGATGGGTCCGCACACCACGAGCGACGACCCGACAAGGTACCGCTCAGACGACGAGCTTGCCGAGTGGCGTGCGAAGGATCCACTCGATCGGGTCGAGCGCTACCTGACTCGGATCGGCGCGCTCGACGACACGGAAACGGCGCGGATCAGTGAGCACTCCGACACCGTCGCGCGTGAGCTTCGCGCTGCGATCCGCGCGTTGCGCCCACCCGAGCCGCTGTCGTTCTTCGACAACGTGTTCGCCGAGCCGAACCGTCACCTGGCGCGTCAGCGCAGCCAGCACGAGGCCTACCTCGCCTCCTTCGACGGGGGTGAGCTCTCATGACCGAACAGGCAACAGCGGGAGCCGTTCGCACTCTCACCCTGTCGAAATCGATCAACGAAGGCCTCAGGCGAGCGCTGACTGACGATGACAAGGTCGTCGTCATGGGGGAAGACATCGGCGAGCTCGGCGGGGTCTTCCGGGTCACAGACGGACTGAAGGCCGAATTCGGCCCCCAGCGCGTCATCGACACGCCGCTGGCGGAGGCAGGAATCATCGGAACGGCGGTTGGTCTCGCCTATCGCGGGTATCGTCCTGTCTGCGAGATCCAGTTCGACGGATTCATCTACCCCGGCTTCGATCAGATCGTGGCGCAGGTGGCCAAGCTTCACGCCCGCACCAATGGGGATGTGCGCATGCCGATCACGATCCGTGTTCCGTTCGGAGGGGGAATCGGCTCGGTCGAGCACCACTCCGAGTCGCCCGAGGCATACTTCGCCCACACGGCGGGACTTCGGGTCGTCACCTGCTCGAATCCGCAAGATGCCTACTCGATGCTGCGTGAGGCCATCGCCAGTGATGATCCGGTTCTCTTCTTCGAGCCCAAGCGCCGGTACTGGACGAAGGGCGAGGTCGATCTCGAGCACGTGCCCGATCAGAGCATGGAGCGCGCACGCGTGCTCACAAGCGGAACAGACATCACGCTGGTCGCCTACGGGCCCCTCGTGCCGACAGCGCTCGATGCCGCGGCCGCAGCGTCGGAAGACGGCATCTCGGTTGAGGTCATCGACCTGCGATCGCTGCAGCCCGTCGACTTCGACGCCGTCGCAGCATCCGTCCGCGTCACGGGGCGCCTCATCGTGACCCACGAAGCACAGCGTTTCGGGGGCATGGGGGCCGAAATTTCGGCGACCATCACCGAGCGGTGCTTTGAATTCCTCGAGTCAGCACCCGAGCGGGTCACCGGCTTTGACACGCCGTATCCGCCGGCGGCGTTCGAAGACCACTTCTTGCCGGACATGGATCGGATTCTGGATGCTGTCGACAGGTCGATGGGCCGCAGAAACTCCCTGAGCGAGTGGAGGTTCGACGGATGAGCGTCACAGACTTTCTCCTCCCCGACCTGGGAGAGGGGCTGACGGAATCCGAGATTGCCAGCTGGAAGATCGCCGAAGGCGACACTGTTACCGTCAACCAGGTGATCGCCGAGATCGAGACGGCGAAGGCGCTCGTCGAGCTCCCCTCGCCGTTCGACGGGAAGATCAGGAAACTTTACGCCGAGGAGGGTGCAACAGTTCAAGTCGGTGAACCGCTCATCGCCTTCGAGCTTGACGGAGAGTCGAGCGAATCCGCCAGCTCGCAGAAGGCAGGCGACGAGCGTGAACCTGTGCTCGTCGGCTACGGGCCGAAGAAGGAGACAGGCGCAGCGCCGAGACGGCGTCGCCGGGCATGGGACGGTAACGCTCCGTCAGCGTCTGCGGCCACGGTGCCGGAGGATGCCCCGAGGCAGGGCGCGCGCGAGAGCGCGGATGCCCCGGCCGAGCGGCCCGAACGCCCGCGCACGACGCCGCCCGTCCGCATCTTCGCACGCGAGATCGGCGTGGACCTCACACAGGTCGAGGGCACGGGTGACGGCGGGCTCATTACGCGTGCCGACGTGCAGAAGGCATCCGAGGCGTTGCCGATGGTCCCGGTGGCGGAGACTCCGCGCGCCATTACCGTGTCGGGCCGCGAGGATGTGCGCACGCCCATCAAGGGAGTCCGTAAGGCGACGGCCGCAGCGATGACCGACTCGGCGTTCACCGCGCCACACGCAAGCGAGTTCATCACGATCGATGTGACACGGACGAGCGAGCTGGTCGCTCGCCTGCGCGCGCAGCATCCGCACGCCCGACTGACCATCATGACCGTCGTCGCAAAGGCGATGATCCTCGCGATCCCGCGAACCCCGTCCGCGAACGCGCACTGGGATGACGAGGCCCAGGAGATCGTGGAGTTCGGCTCCGTTCACCTCGGTGTCGCCGCGGCGACGGAGCGCGGTCTCGTCGTGCCCGTGGTGAAGAACGCCGACACGATGGATCTGCTGCAGCTCGCCGACGCGATCGCCGCACTCGTCACGACGGCGCGCGAGGGCAAGACGCAGCCGGCCGACATGTCCGGTGGCACAATCACACTGACGAACGTCGGGGTATTCGGTGTCGACGCCGGCACTCCCATTCTGACCCCCGGGCAGTCAGCGATCCTCGCGGCGGGAGCCGTGCGACGTCGGCCGTGGGAGTACGACGATCAGGTCGCACTCCGCGACGTGATGACGCTCAGCCTGTCGTTCGATCACCGGATCGTGGACGGCGAACAGGCATCCCGTTTTCTCGTGGATGTCGCGCGCGTCCTCGAGGATCCGGGCACAGCGCTCACTCTCGTCTGATGCGGTTCCCGCGAGGCACTGTCGAGTGCCTCGCGGGCGCGTCAGCTCGTGAGCGCGGCGTAGGTCATGCGCTCGAGGAGCGCCCGCAGTCGTTCAGCGCTTGTGGTGCCGCGACGCCGCACGGTATACGGTGTCGAGTTCATGAGCCCGAACGCCGCGTGAGCGCGCACGCGCAGCTCGGCCACCTCGGAGTCGGGGAAGAGCCGCGCGAGAAGCGAGACCCACAGTTCGACGTAGCGACGCTGAAGGAGGCGCACACGGTGTGCGTCATCGGGAAGCAGCGCGCTGCGATCGCGGTCATGCACGCGGATGACGTCGGTGTTGCGAATGGCGAAATCGACGTGGAACTCGATGAGCGCCCGCAGGGCGAGATCGCCGCGGGGAGCCCGTTCGGTCTCGGCAGTTCCGCCGTCAAGCAGCGCCGTGGTCACACCGATCAGCAGCTCCGCGAGCACCGCCTGTTTGCTGGGGAAGTGGCGGTAGACGGCGGGCCCGGATATCCCGACGGCTGTGCCTAGATCCTCCATGGAGACGCCGTTGAAACCGTGCTCGGAGAACAGTGTGGCGGCAGCATCCAGAAGTGAACGGCGTCGTCTGCTCTTCGCATCGCTGCGCGCACGGGGCTTTTCGGCCATGCGGGCCTCCTTCGGCCGCGGGCGGCCGCTGGACAGTTGGGTTATTGAATACTAACCTAAACGGTAGTGAGTTAATGCGTACTAACTGAAATCGGTCATCGTCGACCACAGGGGAGTTATGAACACTCTGACCACATCCATCGACACGGCATCGGATGCTGCGCGGCGCAATGCCACGGCGCAGCACGCGCTCGTCGATGAGCTCACGACCCGTCTCACCCAGAGCAGACGGGGCGGAAGCGATCGGGCGCGCGAGCGCCACCTCGGCCGGGGAAAGCTCCTTCCGCGCGACCGGGTCGATCGGCTTCTCGACGAGGGCAGCCCCTTTCTCGAGATCGCCCCGCTCGCCGCGCACGAGCTGTACGACGGGGCATCACCGGGCGCGGGCGTCGTCGCAGGCATCGGCCTCGTTCACGGCAGGCACGTGATGGTGATCTGCAACGACGCAACGGTGACGGGCGGCACCTACTACCCGATGACGGTGAAGAAGCACCTCAGGGCACAGGAGATCGCGCAACAGAACAAGCTGCCGTGCATCAGCCTCGTCGATTCGGGCGGAGCCTTCCTTCCGATGCAGGACGACGTGTTCCCCGATCGCGATCACTTCGGCCGGATCTTCTACAATCAGGCGCGCATGTCCGCCGAGGGGATTCCACAGATCGCCGCGGTGCTCGGCTCGTGCACGGCTGGTGGCGCCTACGTCCCCGCCATGAGCGACGAGACCGTGATCGTGCGCAATCAGGGCACGATCTTCCTCGGCGGTCCTCCGCTCGTCAAAGCGGCAACGGGCGAAGTGGTCTCGGCAGAAGACCTCGGTGGGGGCGAGACCCATTCGCGCGTGAGCGGAGTGACGGATCACCTTGCCGAAGATGATGACGACGCGCTGAGAATCGTGCGCGACATCGTGGCCACGCTTCCACAGAATCCGGAACCGGCCTGGGCCATCGGCGAGGCTGCGCCTCCCGCCCTCGATCCCGCGTCTATCTACGACGTCGTGCCCGTCGATCTGCACGAGTCGTATGACGTGCGCGAGGTCATCGCGCGCCTCGTCGACGGCAGCGGATTCCACGAGTTCAAACGCGAGTACGGAGAGACGCTCGTGACGGGGTTCGCCAGCATCCACGGCCACCCGGTCGGGATCGTTGCGAACAACGGAGTCCTGTTCTCAGAGTCGGCGCTCAAAGGAGCACACTTCATCGAGCTCTGCGATCAGCGCGGCATCCCTCTTCTGTTCCTGCAGAACATTTCAGGCTTCATGGTCGGGCGCGACTACGAGGCGGGCGGCATCGCGAAGCACGGGGCAAAGATGGTCACCGCCGTCGCGACGACGCGCGTCCCGAAGCTCACCGTCGTGATCGGCGGATCATTTGGCGCGGGAAACTACTCAATGTGCGGGCGGGCGTACTCTCCGCGCTTCCTGTGGATGTGGCCGGCCGCCCGCATTTCGGTGATGGGCGGGCAGCAGGCGTCCGAGGTTCTGGCCACGGTGAAGCGCGACGGCATGACCTCCCGCGGTGAGACCTGGTCAGACGACGACGAGCAGGCTTTTCGAGCGCCGATCCGCGAGCAGTACGAGCGCCAGGGCAGCCCCTACTATTCGACGGCGCGGCTCTGGGATGACGGCATCATCGACCCCGCGCAGACCCGTACGGTTCTGGGCCTCGCCCTCGACGTCTGCGCCCGCAGCCCTCTCGACGACTCCGGCTTCGGCCTGTTCAGGATGTGACGATGTTTCAGACCGTTTTGATCGCCAACCGCGGTGAGATCGCCGTGCGCATCATCCGGACGCTGCGCCGCCTCGGCATCCGCTCTGTCGCCGTGTACAGCGATGCCGATGCGGGGGCACCGCATGTTCGCGCTGCCGATACTGCCGTCAGGATCGGCCCGGCGCGAGCATCCGACAGCTATCTCAACATTGACACCGTCATCGATGCGGCGGTTCGCAGCGGCGCGGATGCCGTGCACCCCGGTTATGGCTTCCTCTCCGAAAACGCCGCATTCGCCGAGGCCTGCGCCGCACACGGGCTGACCTACATCGGCCCAGATGCACACGCCACCGAGATCATGGGCGACAAGATCCGTGCGAAGCAGCAGGTGGAGTCCGATGGTGTGCAGGGCATCCCGGGCCGTGCCGTGGCGGGAATGACGGACGAACAGCTCGAGGCGGCCGCTGCAGACGTCGGATATCCGGTTCTCGTGAAGCCCTCGGCTGGGGGCGGCGGCAAGGGCATGGTCGCCGTGCACCAGGCGGCTGACCTTCCCGACGCACTCCTCGCCGCGCGCCGCGTCGCCACAGCGGCGTTCGGCGACGACACGCTGTTCATCGAGCGTCTCGTCACGTCTCCGCGCCACATCGAGGTGCAGATCCTTGCCGACGCGCACGGCACAGTGATTCATTTGGGCGAACGCGAGTGCTCTCTGCAGCGCCGTCACCAGAAGGTCATCGAAGAGGCACCGTCCGCCCTGCTCGACACGGCGACGCGCGAGCGCATTGGCCAAGCCGCCTGCGACGTGGCTCGAAGCGTGAACTATACGGGCGCCGGAACCGTGGAATTCCTCGTGTCCGCGAACGCTCCAGACGAGTTCTTCTTCATGGAGATGAATACGCGTCTGCAGGTCGAGCATCCCGTCACGGAACTCATCACGGGCATCGATCTGGTTGAGCAGCAGGTGCGTATCGCCGCGGGGGAGCCGCTTGCTATCGCCCAGGCCGACGTACAGTTCTCCGGGCACGCGATCGAAGCACGGTTGTACGCCGAAGACGAGCAGTTCCTTCCCCAGGCGGGGCGCGTCGAGCACGTGGAGTTCCCCGATCACGTCCGCGTCGACAGCGGCATCAAGGACGGGACAGTCGTCGGCTCGGACTACGACCCCATGCTGGCGAAGATCATCGCCCACGCGGATACACGGGATGAGGCGCTGCAGAAACTCGCGCGTGCCCTGGAGTCGACCATCGTCTTCGGGGTGACGACAAACGCGGCATTTCTGCATCGGCTGGTCACCGACGCCGAGGTCCGGGCGGGAACGATGGATACCACGACGATCGATGTTCGGCTCAGCGACTGCGTTCGCGCCCACGCGGATGATCGAGCGTGGACGGCGGCGGCCCTCGCCGTGCATCAGGAACGATGGGATGCTGCCGGGCGAGGCCCCTGGCAGGAACCAAGTGGGTGGAGACTCGGCGCTCCGGCCCTGCCCGTTCTGACACGACTGAGGCTCGGCGACGAGGAACGCACGATTACCGTCTCGGGGCGACCCGCCGCGGCCACAGTTGACGGCCGGCAGGCAGCCCTCACGGGCACGGGCCCGGCGCGCCACCTGATCGCTGAGGGGATCGACACGCCCGTGACCATCGGAAACGATGGTGCCCGGCTCTGGGTCCACGATGGACAGTCGACTCTCGCTTTCGAGGTTCTTTCCCGGGACGGCGAGCGCGCCGCGCGGAGCGAGATCGAGAACGGTGAGCCGGAACTGCGGTCACCGATGCCGGGGACCGTCGTCGCCGTCCCCGTCGAGAACGGGCAAACCGTGCAGGCCGGCGACACCGTGATGGTGATCGAGGCGATGAAGATGGAGCACCACATCACGGCACCGACACCCGGAACCGTGACTCTCGCAGCATCCCTGAACCAAGCGGTGGCAAAAGACGCCATCGTCGCGACAATCGCGCCCGCAGACACCGCGGCCGATTCAGACGCGCCCCACCCCGGCGCCAGACATGAAGGAGACAACGCGTGAACTTCGACCTCGACGAGGAGCACCTCGAGATTGCGCGGACAGTGCGCGACTTCGCGGATACCGTGATCGCCCCCGCAGCATACAGCTACGACACCGAACGACGACTGCCGATGGAGATCATCGCGCAGATGGGTGAGATGGGACTTTTCGGCCTGCCGTTCCCCACCGAATACGGTGGCCAGGGAAAGGACTACCTCTCGTTGTGCCTCGCCGTTGAGCAGCTCTCGCGGGTCGACCAGTCCATCGGCGTGACGCTCGAGGCGGGAATCGGCCTCGGCGCCATGCCTCTCTACCGTTTCGGCACCGATGCTCAGCGCGAGCGATTTCTGCCACAGCTCACGTCGGGCTCCGCGCTCGCCGCGTTCGGCCTCACCGAGGCTGACGCAGGCTCCGACGCCGGAGCGACGAAGACGACGGCAGAGGTCGTCGACGGCGAGTGGGTCATCAACGGCACGAAGCAGTTCATTACGAACTCGGGAACCCCGATCACCCGGCTCATCACGGTTACGGCGGTGACGGGGCAGCGCACGTCGTCGCGCGGCGGCACGGTCCCCGAACTGTCGTCGATCCTCGTTCCGACGCCCGCCGAGGGGCTGACGGTTCACCCCGGATACGACAAGGTGGGCTGGCACACCTCAGACACCCACCCGCTCACCTTCGACGACGTCCGTGTGCCCGAGGAGAATCTGCTGGGCGAGCGCGGCCGCGGATTCGCAAACTTCCTCTCCATCCTCGATGAGGGCCGTGTCGCGTTCGCCGCGCTCTGCACGGGCGCCGCTCAGGGCTGCCTCGAGCAGGCCGTTCAGTATGCGAAGACGCGCAATGTGTTCGGCACGGCGATCGGATCGAACCAGCACATCGCGTTCATGATCGCTCGCATGGAGCAGCGCACACAGGCGGCGCGTCTCGCCTACTACTACGCGTGCTCGCTGCTGATGGCCGGCAAACCGTTCAAGAAGGAGGCATCGATCGCCAAGCTCACCGGAAGCGAAGCGGCGATGGCCAACGCACGCGATGCGAGCCAGATCTGGGGTGGATACGGATTCCTCAACGAGAACGCCGTGGGCAGGCACTACCGTGACTCCAAGGTTCTCGAGGTCGGAGAGGGCACAACGGAAGTTCAGCTCATGATCATCGCACGCCAGCTGGGGCTCGTAGAATAGGAAGCGGAGGCGGCAATGGAGCGTCGGATCGAACAGCAGCGCGGGCTCTTCTTTGAGGAGTTCGACGAACAGGCGTGCTACCGCCACCGGCCCGGCCGAACTATCACCGAGGCCGATAACGTCCTGTTCACCACGCTGAGCATGAACACCCAGTCACTCCATCTTGATGCGGCGTGGAGCGCCGAGCAGCCCTTCGGGGAGCGGCTCGTCAACTCGATGCTGACGCTCGCCACCCTCGTCGGTCTCTCCGTCACACAGCTGACTCAGGGAACGATCGTCGCCAATCTTGGCTTCGAGAAGATCGCCTTTCCCTCGCCGATGCATCACGGAGACACCTTGTACGCCGAGACAATCGTCACCGCGAAGCGGCTGTCCGCGTCGCGCCCGGGCCAGGGCATCGTGACGCTCGAGCACACGGGACGCAATCAGAACGACGACATCGTCGCTACGGCCGTACGGAGCACACTCGTCTGGTGCAAAGGAGCGCAACCATGACATTCAGGATGGGACCATCTCTTCTGTTCTGCCCGGCGGACAGGCCAGACAGGTTCGAGAAGGCGGCAGACCGAGCGGATGCTGTCATTCTCGACCTTGAGGACGGCGTCGAGCCTGCTTCACGCGCGGCCGCGCGCGACGCGCTGCGGGAGAGCACACTGGATCCCGCACGCACCATCGTCAGGGTGAACCCCGCAGACACCGGGGACTTCCTCCACGATCTTGAGGCGCTGCGTGCAACCGAGTACCGCTCGGTGATGCTCTCGAAGACCGAGCGCACCGACCACGTCGAGAGGCTCATCGGTTACAAAGTCATCGCACTGTGCGAGACCGCCAGTGGCATCATGATCGCTGAAAAGCTCGCCCAGATGTCGACGATCGTCGCACTCATGTGGGGGGCCGAGGACCTCATCGCCTCACTCGGGGGCAGCGGCAGCAGGCGACCGGACGGCAGATATCGCGACGTCGCGGCACACGCCCGTTCCCGGGTGCTGCTGGCCGCGGGTTCTGCGGGGAAGGCGGCGATCGACGCCGTTCACCTGGATATCGACGACCGGGCGGGCCTGGAAACCGAGGTCGAGGATGCTGTCGCATGCGGATTCGCGGCGACAGCCTGCATCCACCCCAGCCAAGTCTCGGTGATTCGCGATGGGTACCGGCCCACCGCGGAGCAGCTGGCGTGGTCACGGGAACTCCTCGATGAGGCACGCGGCAGGACCGGAGCTTTTCGCTTTCGCGGGCAGATGGTCGACAGCCCTGTGCTGCGGCATGCCGAGCAGATTCTGCGGCGCGCGGGGGCCAACTGATGGTCTCGAATGCATCACAACGCGACGTATTCGGCACGCCGACGCGGGTGTCGGGCTCGTCGTGACATAGGGTCACAGTGCGGCGTCGGGGGATGCCGATGTTCCGGAGCGGGAGGGGCTCATGGCGGTACAGCACACACGCAGAGTCGATCAGCGGACGGATGAGGTGCACGTCTCGCCCGTCGTCGAGACGACCGACCCGGGGCCGGCGACTGTCGCGATGCCGGTCCGGCGGCTCATCGCCGGCACCGACCTCGCTGTCTTCCCCGTCGCCATCGGCGGAAGCGTCTTCGGCTGGACGGCGAGCGCCGACGACACCGATGCCATCCTCGATCGCTATGCCGCGGCCGGCGGGAACTTCATTGATACGGCAGACAGCTACGCATCGGGCCGCAGCGAAGTTGAGATCGGACGCTGGATGCGAAGCAGAGCCAACCGCGACGGTATGGTGGTGGCGACCAAAATAGGCAGACATGCCGATTACGCCGGACTGTCTCGGAGGACAGTCACCGCTGCCGTGGATGCCAGCCTGAACCGCCTCGGCACCGACTACATCGATCTGCTGTACCTGCACGAGCAGGACCCCGATGTTCCCCTCGAAGAGACACTCGGAGCCGTCCGCGACCTCATCACTGCCGGGAAAGTTCGTGTGGTTGGAGCATCCGGATTCCCCATCGATGCCCTGATCGAAGCACGTATCCTCGCATCGACCGGTTACCCATCATTGGCAGCGTTCGAAACCGAATACAGCCTTGCGAATCGCGCCGATTTCGAGGGAGATCGACAGCTCGTCGCCACGCAGCAAGGGCTCGCCGTCATGCCATATTTTGCTCTCGCGAGCGGCTTTCTCACTGGCAAATACCGGGCACGATCCGACTTCGGTGGGTCGACGCGGTCGACGCGGGCGTCGGCGCACTTCAACCGACGTGGGCTGCGCATTTTGCGGGCGCTCGATGCGGTGGCTGCGGCACACGGTGCGCGGCCAGCAACGATCGCGCTCGCCTGGCTGCTGACCCGTCGCGCCGTGTGCGCACCTGTTGTCAGCGCGTCCGAACCGACGCAGGTGGAGTCACTCGTCAGAGCGCCTCAGATCGCGCTCAGCCGGTCACAGCTTCTTGAGCTGGATCGCGCGTCGCGCACATGAGCGACACGGCACAGTCCCCGGCACCGCTAAGCTGGAGTCGATGAACGCTGCTGTGCCTTTCCCCCTTGATCTGCCCGAGCTGGATTTCGAGGCCGCAGGAGGATCCCGAATCCGACGGAGCATTCTTCCGGGCGGCATCCGGGTTCTGAGCGAATCAGTTCCGGGGGCACGCAGCGCAACGATCGGCTTCTGGGTGGCCGTCGGGTCGCGTGACGAATACCACGCCACTGCAGCGGTATCCGGTCACGGATCCACCCACTTTCTCGAACACCTTCTGTTCAAAGGCACCCCCACGAGAAGCGCTCTCGACATCGCCGTGGCGTTCGACTCCGTCGGTGGCGACAGTAATGCGATGACGGCGAAAGAGTTCACCTGCTACTACGCGAAGGTTCGCGACAGCGATGTGCCGATGGCGATCGGCGTGCTCGCCGACATGGTCACGAATTCGACGATCGACAGCGGAGAGTTCGAGACCGAGCGCGGCGTGATCCTTGAGGAACTGAGCCACGCGGCCGACGACCCGGGAGACGTTGCCGGAAATGCGCTCTTCGAATCGGTCTTCGGCGATCACCCGTTGGGCCGGCCCGTTGGAGGAACTCCATACACCATCGAACAGGCGACCCGGCACGGCGTGTGGGATCACTACCGGCAGCACTATCGCCCGAACGAGCTCGTGATCTCCGTTGCCGGATCCGTCGATCACGACGATCTCGTCGCACTCGTCACGCGCGCACTCGACCACACCGACTGGACACGTGACGACGGTGCGCTCCCGGTCGACAGACGACCGAGCACGCCGGCCACTCTCACAGGAACGCGATCCCTGCAGACGATTCCGCGGCCGATCGAGCAAGTTCACCTCATGCTCGGAATGCCGGCACTGGTCGCCAGCGACCCCGATCGCGTGACGCTCAGCATGCTGAACGCAGTTCTGGGGGGCGGGATGTCCAGCAGGCTCTTCACCGAGATCCGTGAGAAGCGCGGGCTCGCCTACGCCGTGTATTCGTTCGCCGGCGCGCACTCGGACGCCGGGATGCAGGGGATGTATGCGGCCTGCGCCCCGCGCAACGCTGCGGCGGTCGCCGACCTCATGCGCGACGAGCTGCACAAGCTTGCGGAGACGCCCGTCTCCGACGAAGAGCTCTCACGCGCGTACGGGCAGCTCTCGGGCAGAGCGGCGCTCGGTCTCGAGGACTCCGATGTGCGTATGTCCCTGCTGGGGCGCGCCGAGATCACGCTTGGCGAGTACATGGACCTCGACGAGAACATTCGTCGGCTCGCGAGCGTCACCGCGACCGACATCGCCGACATGGCGGCGCGACTCGTGGCGCAACCGCAATCTCTCGTCGCAGTCGGGGCGGTCGATGACGACCTGTTTTCCGACGCCGATACACCCAAGGAGTGACTCGTACGTGTCGCAGTATGTCTATCTCGTCAGGCACGGTGAACAGCAGGACGCCGAGCACGGACTTCCCGACGGTCCGCTCTCACCGCGCGGACGCCGTCAAGCCGATTTTCTCTCCCAGCGTCTCGGGGGTGTGCCGTTCACCAGCGCTCGGCATTCGCCGCTCCAGCGGGCTGCCGAGACCGCATCGATCATCGGTGAGCGGCTTCCCGCCCTTGACCTCGAGCCGTCATCGCTGCTCTTTGACTGCATTCCCACGGGAGAGGCCGAGGAGACCCCGTCCGCCTACCATCCATTTTTCGGTGCGGTGACGGAGGAGGAGATCGAGGCAGGCCGTGCTCAGATGGCCGACGCGGTATCCGAATTCCTCGCTCCGCAAAAGGGCGAGACTCACGACCTGCTGATCACCCACAACTTCGTCATCGCCTGGTTCGTCCGCGAGGTTCTTGGGGCACCGGAATGGCGCTGGATGACACTCGACCAGGCGCATTGCGGCCTGACGATCATTCAGCGTAAGCCGGGACGACCGTGGACGCTGCTGACGCACAACGATCTGGCGCACCTGCCATTCGAGCTGAGAACCGGGCTTCCGGAGCAGCTGCCGGTGTGAGGATGCTGGCGGGCGACGCGGCCCGCAGCATCCGCTTGGTAGATTAGGACCATGACCACGCACGTTGCACTCGCGGGAGCCCGCGGGAAGATGGGGCGTCTGTTCGACGCCATCCTCGCTGAGATGGATGACGTGGAAGTGGTGGCCCGACTCGGCCGTGACAGCAGCCTCAGCGAGATGGATGGCGCCGATCTCGTCGTGGACGTCACGCATCCAGACGCCAGTCAGCGGATCGTCGAGCATGCGACACGAACGGGCGCCCACGTGCTGATCGGAACATCCGGGTGGTCGGAGTCGCGCATCACCAGTCTGCGCAGCAGTCTCTCTGACGGTGCCGGTGTGCTGATCATCCCCAACTTCTCGCTCGGTTCCGTACTCGGAACGACGTTCGCCGCACTTGCCGCGACGTTCTACTCGTCGATCGAGATCATCGAGAGCCACCGAGCGACGAAGGCCGATTCGCCCAGCGGAACAGCCGTGCGCACGGCAGAGCTCATGGCCGCGGCGCGTGAGGGCCTCGGCCCGGTCGAAGCACCGCATACCGAGCAGCGTGCGCGCGGTCAGGAGGTCGCGGGGATCCCCGTGCACAGCCTGAGGCGGCACGGCGTTGTTGCGCGCCAGGAGGTGCTTCTGGGCGGCGCAGGCGAGACGCTCAGCATTGTGCACGACACGATCGACTCCAGCGCGTATGAGCGCGGCATCCGCCTGTCGATCGATGCAGCACGCAATGTCACGGGTGTCGTGGTCGGGCTCGAGAACGTCATTGATCTCGGACTTACCTCGTCATGAGCGCGCGCATCGGGGCCATTGTCATGGCTGTGGTCCTTGCGCTGTATCTCGTGCTGATCGGCCAGCGGGCTGTGCAGTTTGTGCTGACGGGTGAGCCGATCGCTGTGGTGATGGGCATCGCGCTGATCGTGCTGCCGATCATCGGCGCTTGGGCGCTGTACAAAGAGCTGCAGTTCGGGGTCAAATCGGGGCGGCTCGCCGATGAACTCGCTGCGGCGGGGGAGGAGCCGACAGACCTACCTGTTCTGCCGAGCGGCCGCATTGAACGGGAGGCAGCGGATGCTGCATTCCCCGCGTATCGTGCACAGGCCGAAGCGGAGCCCGACTCCTGGCAGGCGTGGTTCCGCTTGGGAATCGTGTACAAGGGAGCCGGAGACACCCGCCGAGCACGCAGTGCTGTGCGTCAGGCCATCCAGCTGCACGATGCAGACAGAAAACGAGCCGACCGGTCGTAACCGGTCGGCTCGTTTTCTGAGGACTGCCTCAGGCCAGGCTTGCCTCGATCGTGATGTTGATTCCGGCGAGTGCCTGCGACACAGGGCAGCCGCCCTTCGCCGCTTCGGCGAGTCGCTGGAACTCATCGTCCGAGATGTTCGGGACCTTGGCGTTCACCAGCAGATGGCTTCCGGTGATCTTCGGACCGGACGGGTCGAACGTGACAGCCGCGGTGGCCTGGACGCTCTCCGGCGGGAATCCTGCATCGACGAGCGTATTCGAGAACGCCATCGAGAAGCAGGCGGCGTGCGACGCTCCCAGAAGCTCTTCCGGGGTCGTCGTGGACTCTGAGCCCTCGGAACGAGCCTTCCAGTCGACGGGCAGAGATGCGCTCTTCGACGAATCGAGCGAAACTGTTCCGCTTCCTTCGAAAAGCGTGCCGTTCCACACTGTTGTGGCTTCGCTTGTGACAGCCATGCTTCCTCCGTTCTTGCGGGCGTCGGATACCCGCGTGATGAATCGCTTCGGTTCGAGCCTATCGACTTGCAGGCGTCGTAGCGATGAGTTCGTTAGCATGAGGCCGGGAGGTCACGATGGCACGCGGCGACAAGACAGCACTGGTGACGGGTGCCACATCAGGCCTGGGCCTGCAGTTCGCCGAGCAACTGGCGGTACGCGGCTTTGGGCTGGCACTCGTTGCCCGAGACAGTGCACGGCTGAAGCACGTGCAGGCCGATCTCATCTCCCGCCACGCGCTCCCGGTCGAGATCCTCCCCGCCGACCTCACGACAACCGAGGGACTCGGCGTGGTCGAGAGCCGCATCGAAGCGCGCCCCGTTCACGTGCTCGTGAACAATGCGGGATTCGGGCTGAAGGAGCCGTTCGAGAGCGCGAGCATCGACGCTGAGGAAAAGCATCTCGATATCCACGTGCGCGCACCGATGCGGCTGATGCACGCAGCACTCCCTTCGATGCTCGAGCGCGGCAATGGCACCATCATCAACGTCGCGAGCGTTGCGGCATTCACACCGCGCGGCACATACGGAGCTGTGAAATCGTGGACGGTGTCGATGTCGCGGTGGGCGAACACCCGATATCGGCGCAACGGCGTTCACGTGACGGCCGTGTGCCCCGGATTCGTCCGCACCGAGTTTCATCAGCGACTCGGCGCCGAGCTGGACGACACCCGAGACTGGATGTGGCTTCAACCCGGAGCCGTCGTTTCTGAAGCGCTGTCCGCGGCGGGCCGCGGGAAAGCCGTGTCGATACCCTCGCTTCGCTATCGTGCGTTCGTCTCGGCATCGAAGTTCGTGCCGGCGCCACTTGCCCAGATGATCGCCGCGCGGGGGCGGTGACCGATACGGGGCCGAGCCGGTACCCTGGAAGCGTGACGAACGCAGAGAATCCTTTCGGACAGGTCCTCGTGGCGCTGGTGACGCCGTTCACCGCCGACGGCGAAGTCGACTGGCCCGGAGTCGAGAAGCAGATCGATGATGTGATCACGCAGGGAGCCGACGGGATCGTGGTGACCGGCACGACCGGTGAGACATCCACGCTCACCGACCCCGAGAAGATCCGCCTTGTGGAGGTCGGTAAGTCGGTAGCGAACGGCCGCGCCAAGATCATCACCGGCGGCGGCTCGAACGAGACAGCGCATGCAATCGAGCTGTACAAGGCGAGCGAACGTGCCGGAGCCGATGGCGTCATGATCGTCACGCCGTACTACAACAAGCCGACACAGGCAGGCATCCTCACTCACTTCCGCTTGATCGCCGACGCCACGGACCTGCCGGTGATCCTGTACGACATTCCCGGGCGCACCGGTGTGCCCATCGGGTACGAGACGATTCTTCGTGCAGCTCAGCATCCGAACATCCGGGCCGTCAAGGATGCCAAGGGCAATTTCTCCGAGGTCAGCCGTGTGCTGAACCAAACAGACCTCATGTATTTCTCCGGTGACGACGCGAATGCGCTCCCGCACCTGTCGATCGGGGCGACCGGACTCATCGGGGTAACGGCGAACATCACAGCGCGTCCCTATCGCGAGATGGTCGACGCGGTGAACAACGGGGACCTCGCGACGGCGACGGCAGCGCACAAGACGCTTGAGCCGCTCGTTCGCGCCGTCATGACGCACGTACCCGGTACGGTCTCTGCAAAGTACATCCTGCACGGGCTCGGTCGCATCGACAGCCCGCGCGTGCGCCTGCCGCTCGTCGGCCCCGAAGAGGCCGAAGCGGCCCGGATCGAGGACGACCTCGCGCTCATCAGCGACATCGACGGCGCCGATTTCACAAACTTCCGACCCGACCGCAATGCCGCGGCCGGCGGAGCACTTCCCAAGGTGCACGGCACCACGCGCTGACGCGCACAACACACGACAACAGAACCCAGGAGGGCTTATGCCCAATGCCGTAATCGATCCGCCTGAATTGGAACGAGGCACGCTGCGCGTGATGCCGGTAGGCGGACTCGGCGAGGTCGGTCGCAACATGACCACGTTTGAGATCGACGGCAAGATCCTCATCGTCGACTGCGGCGTCCTCTTCCCTGAGGAATACCAGCCCGGCGTTGATCTCATTCTTCCCGACATGTCGCCCATCAAGGACCGCCTTGACGACGTCGTCGGCCTCGTTCTCACACACGGTCACGAAGACCACATCGGCGCCGTGCCCTACCTGCTGCGACTGCGCTCAGACATCCCGATCATCGGGTCGGGGCTGACGCTCGCGCTCACGGAGGCAAAGCTCAAGGAACACCGCATCAAGCCGTACAGCCTCACCGTGAAGGAGGGGCAGAAGGAGTCTCTCGGCCCCTTCGACCTCGAGTTCATCGCCGTCAACCATTCGATCCCCGACGCCCTCGCCGTCGCAATCAAGACCGATGCCGGAACTGTGCTCGCCACGGGCGACTTCAAGATGGATCAGCTTCCGCTCGACGGGCGCATCACCGACCTGCGCAGCTTCGCTCGACTCGGTGATGAAGGAGTCGACCTGTTCCTCGTTGACTCCACGAACGCCGACGTCCCCGGATTCACGCCGCTCGAGCGGTCGATCGGGCCCGTGCTCGAGCAGGTTATCGCGAAGGCTCCCCGACGTGTGATCGTCGCGAGCTTCTCCAGCCATGTGCACCGCGTCCAGCAGGTTCTGGATGCTGCTCACGCGAACGGGCGCCGAGTGGCCCTGCTCGGTCGCTCCATGCTGCGCAACATGACTATCGCTGCTGAACTGGGGTACCTGCGGGTGCCGGATGGCGTCCTGATCGACTACAAGAAGGCGAAGGACATCCCCGACGATCAGATCGTCTACATGTCGACCGGCTCGCAGGGCGAACCGATGGCTGTCCTCAGCCGGATGGCGAACCTCGACCACGCGATCGAGCCGGGGGAGGGCGACACAGTTGTTCTCGCCTCGAGTCAGATCCCCGGCAACGAGAGCGCCATCTACCGCGTTATCGACGGGCTCACCAAGCTTGGGGCGAGCGTCGTACACAAGGGAAATGCGAAAGTGCACGTGTCGGGTCACGCCGCCGCGGGAGAGCTGCTGTACTGCTACAACATCCTGCAGCCTGCGAACGTGCTCCCCATCCACGGGGAGTACCGGCACCTCATCGCGAACGCGAAGCTCGCGCAGGACACCGGCATTCCCGAGGCGAACACCTTCCTTGCGGAGAACGGCACGGTTCTCGACCTGCGAGACGGGCACGTCGATGTTGTCGGCCAGGTAGACATCGGCTTCGTCTACGTCGATGGCGCGACGGTCGGCGAGATCACCGATTCCGACCTCAAAGACCGCCGCATCCTGGGCGAGGAAGGCTTCATCTCAATCATCGTCGTCGTCGAGTCCCAGACCGGGCGTGTTGTCTCCGGCCCGGAGATCCACGCGCGCGGCTTCGCCGAGGATGACGCCGTGTTCACGAAGGTGCGCCCCAAGATCGAGGCAGCGCTCACCGAGGCCGTCGGTAACGGAGTTCGCGACCAGCACGCGCTGCAGCAGGTCGTGCGGCGCACGGTCGGCCGCTGGGTGAACACGTCGTACCGACGTCGCCCAATGATCGTTCCGCTCGTCATCGAAGCGTAGGCGACTCTGCCGAAGTCCCGCGTCATTACCGGGTAAAGCCATGCCTCACCGGTACCGTTGAGGCATGGCTTCAGGCACGACGTCCTCTGGCCGCAGTCGCAAGAAAGCGAGCGACGGCGGTACCTCGCGCGCGCGCACTGCGACGGCCACGAAGAAGACTAAGAAGATCGAGCCGGAACCGGTCGCCCACACGCCGAATATTCTCATCAAATCCTGGCTGGGCCTCGCCCATGTCGCGGGTGGCGCGGCTCGCGCCCTCGGCCCCGAGCGCATCGAGAAAGAACAGCGCCGCGACGGCATCCCCTTCTTCATCCTCCTCCTCGCGATCGCGGGCATGGTCGTCGAGTGGTTCGGCGTCAACGATCCGGTAGCCCGCACCCTTGACCAGTGGACGTTTGGCGGCATCTTCGGCCGTCTCGCGTTCGCGCTGCCCGTTGTGATGCTGCTGCTCGCCATCTGGCTGTTCCGAAACCCGAACCCGGTCAACGACAACGGCCGTGTGGGCATCGGGCTTGGTCTGCTCGTGCTGTCGATCACCGGCATCTGCCACGCCGTCAGCGACCATCCGTCGCCCGGTGCGGGCGGGCTTCCCGCGCTGTCGAATGCCGGCGGCCTTCTGGGCTGGATGGTCGGTGCTCCTCTGGTGTTCCTGATCACCTCCATCGGAGCGACGATCGTGCTGGGGCTGATCGGGCTCCTTGCCCTCTTCATCGTCACGAAGACGCCGCCCACGAAAATCCCACAGCGTTTCAGGCAGTTCACCGCATGGATGTTCGGCACGGATCCAGACGACACTGCCGCGCCGAAGAGCGGTGAGACCCCAGACACGGATGCTGTGGCTGACGAGTCGCTTCCCTGGTGGCGCCGCAACAAGAGCGGACGCGAGACCGAGGTCGACAGCGACGCTCCCGTCAACGATATGACGGAACTGCTCACTCCGAGCGAACCCGACAACGCGTTCGACACGCCGGTCGTGCGCGAGCCGGAGCAGCCGGCATTCGCGCCGTCGGAGGTCATGGACGACATTTCAGCGGCAGAATCAGCGGTCTCGGATTTCTCCCCGGGCGATGACTCCCGGGGCATTCACGGCGACGGTGGCGACAACTCGACGGACGATATTCCCGAGATGCAGACGCTTGCGCTGCGCGGCGACGAGGCTGCTCCGGCGAAGGCTACGGAGTCCGAGCATCCGTATCGGCTTCCCTCCACGTCGACGCTGGCTGCGGGCGCTCCGGCGAAGGCTCGGTCCGCCGTGAACGATCAGGTGGTCGCCGCGATCGTCGGTGTCTTCGAACAGTTCAAAGTCAATGCCACGGTGACGGGCTTCTCGCGCGGACCGACAGTGACGCAGTACGAGATCGAGCTTGGGCCGGGCGTGAAGGTCGAGCGGGTCACCGCGTTGTCGAAGAACCTTGCGTACGCCGTCGCATCGAATGAGATCCGCATCCTCTCACCGATACCGGGCAAGAGCGCGATCGGTCTTGAGATTCCCAACGCCGACAAGGAGATCGTTGCGCTCGGTGACGTGCTTCGCTCGTCTGCGGCGATGAAGGCGACGCATCCGATGACGATCGGCGTCGGAAAGGACGTCGGCGGTGGCTTCGTCTTGGCGAACCTCGCGAAAATGCCGCACCTCCTCGTCGCGGGATCGACGGGGTCGGGGAAGTCAAGCTTCGTCAACTCGATGATCACGAGCCTGCTCATGCGTGCAAAGCCGAGCGACGTGCGGATGGTCCTCGTGGACCCGAAGCGGGTCGAACTGGCACCGTATGCGGGCGTGCCGCACCTGATCACACCCATCATCACGAACCCGAAAAAGGCAGCCGAAGCGCTGGAGTGGGTCGTGAAAGAGATGGATATGCGGTATGACGACCTGGCGAGCTTCGGGTACCGGCACATTGACGACTTCAACAAGGCGATTCGCAATGGCGAGATCGAGCTTCCCCCGGGGAGCGAGCGCGTCCTCAAGCCCTACCCGTATCTTCTCGTTGTCGTCGACGAGCTTGCCGATCTCATGCTCGTCGCGCCTCGCGATGTGGAGTCCTCGATCGTCCGCATCACGCAGCTTGCACGAGCATCCGGCATTCACTTGGTTCTCGCAACTCAGCGACCATCCGTTGACGTCGTGACGGGGCTCATCAAGGCAAACGTTCCTTCACGACTCGCGTTTGCCGTCACGAGCGTGACGGACTCCCGCGTCATCCTCGACCAGTCAGGAGCCGACAAGCTGATCGGTCAGGGCGACGCACTGTTCCAGCCGATGGGATCGTCGAAGCCGATCCGTGTGCAGGGTGCGTGGGTGAATGAGAGCGAGATTGAGAAGGTCGTCGCTCACGTCACGGCGCAGGCGCGGCCGGAGTATCGCAAGGACGTTCAGCAGACGATCGAGAAGAAAGAGATCGACGCCGACATCGGAGACGATCTCGATGTTCTCCTGTCGGCTGTTGAGCTCGTGGTCAACACACAGTTCGGCTCGACATCGATGCTGCAGCGCAAGCTGCGTGTGGGGTTCGCCAAAGCCGGACGGCTCATGGACCTCATGGAATCCCGAGACATCGTGGGGCCATCCGAGGGATCGAAGGCGCGCGATGTGCTCGTCAGCAAAGAACAGCTGCCTTCGGTGCTGGCCCGGCTGCGAGGAGAGGACCCACCGGGTGCGGCTGAGGCTCCCGAGGCTCCGGCGCCGCAGCCGTCCGCGGATCCCATTGACGCGCAGTTCGACGGATACGAGACTGTCAACGCCGATGAGTCCGAAGATGCGTGGCAGCTGACCGACCGTGAATAATCGTGGTGTGACCTCTTCCGTGCCCAGTCCCTTCAACCTGCCGAACACGATCACGATCGTCCGCATCGTGTTCGCTCCAGTCTTCGTCGCGCTTCTGCTGATCGACGGTGGGGCGGATGCTGCGCTGCGCTGGATTGCCGGCATCCTGTTCATCGTGGGGATCGCCACAGATGGCGTCGACGGGCACATTGCGCGGTCACGCGGACTCGTGACTGATCTCGGGAAACTCCTCGACCCCATTGCCGACAAGATTCTCACCGGGGCCGCTCTCATCGGACTCTCGATCCTCTCCGAGCTTCCCTGGTGGGTGACAATCATCGTGCTCGTTCGCGAGGTCGGCATCACAGTGCATCGGATGGTTGTCCGGCATGAAGGCGTTGTGGCCGCCGCGTGGATGGGCAAACTTAAGACGGTATTCCAAGGCATCGCCATCTCATTCGCGCTGGTTCCGCTGTGGACTCTTCTGGGCGACTGGATTTTCTGGGTGAATGGCGCGCTGATGTGGATCGCCGTGATCCTGACGCTCGCGAGCGGTGTTGACTACATCGTCACCGCGATCAGGTCCCGGCGATCATGAGCACACGCACCCCAGAGTTGATTGAGGCGTTCACCGATGCAGGGCTGACACTCGGAGTCGCCGAATCGCTGACCGGCGGGGCGCTGTGCGCCGAGCTGATCAGACCAGCCGGTGCCTCCGCCGTTGTGGTCGGGGGTGTCGTCGCGTACGCCACCGCGCTGAAGGCGAGCGTGCTCGGCGTCGATGCGAGCCTGCTCGAGGCGCAGGGGCCCGTGCATCCGGACGTGGCCGCTCAGATGGCCGCCGGCGTTCGCTCCGTCGTCGGCAGCGGGGGAGAGGCCACCTCCGTCGGAGTATCGACAACCGGTGTCGCGGGGCCCGGATCACAGGGCGGACAGTTGCCGGGCACTGTGTACATCGCCGTGGACAGCACACGGGGAAGCGCGGTTCGAGCGCTCTCGCTGCACGGCGACCGTGATGAGATCCGAGCGGCTACCGTCGACGCGGCTGTCGAGCTGCTGAGCGACGTCGTTCTTCGCAGGAGGCCGAATGGGGAATAGCAGCCGTGGTGCCCTGGTTGTACATGACAGACTCACACGGAAACATCAGGCGTGAATCGAACGGCAATCACTAAGCTGGTATGTAGTAGTGTTATCGATCCAGCAGCGGAGCCGCCGCTCGAGACGACGAGCAGAAAGGAAGGGTCTCATGGTTCTTGTTCGACAGGAAATCGGAGACGTTCTTCGTGACTTCCGTCTGCAGAAGGGGCATACGCTCCGGCAGGTGGCGAGTAAGGCAAGTGTCGCTCTTGGCTACCTGAGCGAGGTGGAGCGGGGGCAGAAAGAGGCGTCGAGCGAGATTCTCGCATCGGTCGCCGAGGCGCTCGAGACACCGATCTCGGTGATCATGAGGGAAGTGGGCGATCGCCTCGCGGTCGTTGAGGGAATCGATCCGATCCCCGACACGATTCCCGACGCACTCGTCGCCGAGTTGGATGCCGACTTGGTGACGCGCTGACGCGCAGAACGTGAGAAGGGCGTCCCCGGAAAGCGGGGGCGCCTTTCGTCTGTACAGGGAGAATCGTGAAGCTGAGCGAGTTCGGCTACGCCGTCGACACAGAATTCGGCGACTCGTACGGTCGCGTCGTCGTGCGCGATCTGGTTCTGCCCACGCTGGGAGGGCGTTCCGCCCAGCAGGCACTTGAGGACGGCGAACGCCCCCGAGACGTCTGGGTGGCCTTGTGCGAGGCCACTGACGTGCCGCGCGCACGCCGGGCCGGTGTGGGGCTGCCCGAGCCGCGCGACTGAACAAACACGCCGTGTCACCGCTCGAACACAGCTTCGAACGGTGTTACGCTCTCCACAGGAGGTGTCGTCGCCGAGTTTTCCACCGAATGGATGATCTGCCGCACGAATGTCGGAGGTCGCTCGTACAGTCGAATTCATCAGCGGACGTCGCTCCAGCCTTGTCGGAGTCCCGGGTTGCCGGGCGCGACAGCCTACAGGCGCACCGATCACCACAATGAAGGAGACGCAGCTCATGGCAGCATCAGCAGACCGCGAGAAATCTCTCGAGACAGCTCTCGCGCAAATCGACCGTCAGTTCGGAAAAGGCTCAGTAATGCGTCTCGGCAGCGACGAACGCGCGCCCGTTGAGGTGATTCCGACCGGCTCTGTCGCACTTGACGTTGCACTCGGCGTCGGCGGCCTGCCGCGTGGCCGCATCGTGGAGATCTACGGGCCGGAGTCCAGCGGTAAGACGACGCTCACGCTGCATGCGATTGCGAACGTACAGGCAGCGGGCGGCATTGCGGCGTTCGTGGACGCCGAGCATGCTCTTGATCCCGAATACGCGAAGAAGCTCGGCGTCGACATCGACGCGCTCCTCGTGTCGCAGCCCGACACCGGTGAGCAGGCGCTGGAGATCGCAGACATGCTCGTGCGTTCGGGCGCCATCGATCTCGTCGTCATCGACTCGGTGGCTGCGCTCGTACCCCGAGCCGAGATCGAAGGAGAGATGGGAGACTCACACGTGGGCCTCCAAGCACGGCTGATGTCGCAGGCGCTTCGCAAGCTGACCGGTGGGTTGAACCAGACCGGCACCACGATGATCTTCATCAACCAGCTGCGTGAGAAGATCGGCGTCTTCTTCGGCAGCCCCGAGACGACAGCGGGTGGCAAGGCGCTGAAGTTCTACTCGTCGGTGCGTCTTGATATCCGACGCATTGAAACCCTGAAGGACGGCGGCGATGCCGTCGGTAACCGCACCCGCGTGAAGGTCGTCAAGAACAAGATGGCTCCACCGTTCAAGCAGGCGGAGTTTGACATTCTCTACGGCACGGGCATCTCGCGCGAAGGCAGTCTGATCGACTTCGGGGTCGAGCACCAGATCGTGAAGAAGTCCGGTGCCTGGTACACCTACGAGGGCGATCAACTGGGCCAGGGCAAAGAGAACTCGCGAAACTTTCTGCGGACCAACCCGGACATCGCCCTTGAGATCGAGAATCGGATCAAGGACAAGCTCGGCCTGGGCTCGGCGGAGGGCGACGCTGACGAACTCGCGGCGCGGCGCGGAGCCTGACTCTGATGGTCTCGTTTCGCCCGTCAGACGACGACGCGCGCGACCTCGCGCCGGTGACGGAGCTCTTCCGCCACCGGCGCGAGGTCGACCGCGACATGCCGCCTGCTGCGGAGGAAACCCCCGCCGAGGGGCCGACGACCAGCGAGCTCGAGGCCGACGTCGTTCGGGCGATCAGCCGACGCGGACTGACCGAGAAGGAAGTTCGTGACCGCGTCACCGGTCGCGACGGAGACGCGGAGCAGGCTGAGGCCGTTCTCGAGCGTATGCGTGAGCTGCGCTACGTCGATGACGAGCGCATCGCCGAGGAGATGGTCCACCGGCTCTCTGAGGGGCGTGGGAAGAGCCGCGCGGTCGTGGCACGTGAGATGTCGGCACGCGGAATCGACAGAGAGATCATCGACGCCGCGCTGGAAGACATCTCCGCGGAGCACGAGGTGTCCCAGGCAGTCACTCTCGCGCTCAAAAGGGGTGCTCAGCTTCGTGGCGTCGACGACGCCGTCTTCGAGCGCCGTCTCACGGGGTATCTGGCGCGACGAGGGTACGCGGGAGCTGTAGTGCGCGAGGCCGTGGCGGCTGCGCGGGCCGAGCGCGGCAGCAGTGTTCGGTTCCGCTGAATGGCCCGATTCTGCAGCATCCCGCCGTCGAACGTAAACTGGTGGGCATCATGAGCACCTTGACCGAACGACCGACAGAGATTCAGCGCTCCGAGGCTGCGCTCCGTTCCGATGGAAGCGCGCGCACGTACCAGGTGCGCACTTTCGGCTGCCAGATGAACGTGCACGACTCAGAGCGACTCAGCGGCTCGCTTGAGGCTGCCGGTTATCAGAAGGCCGCCGACGGAACCGACGCGGACATCGTCGTGATCAACACGTGTGCCGTGCGTGAGAACGCCGACAATAAGCTCTACGGCAACCTCGGCCACCTCGCTGGCGTGAAGCGCAAGCACGAGGGCATGCAGATCGCGGTGGGCGGCTGCCTCGCTCAGAAAGACAAGAACGTCATTCTTGAGAAGGCGCCGTGGGTCGACGTGGTTTTCGGCACCCACAATATGGGCTCGCTGCCCAAGCTTCTGGAACGCGCACGCCACAACGACGAGGCACAGATCGAAATCCTCGATGCCCTCGAGACTTTCCCGTCGACGCTGCCGACGAAGCGTGACTCGAGCTATTCCGGCTGGGTGTCGATCTCCGTCGGATGCAACAACACGTGCACGTTCTGCATTGTGCCGTCGCTGCGCGGAAAAGAGAAGGATCGCCGCCCGGGACAGATCCTCTCCGAAATCCAGGCACTTGTTGAGGATGGCGCCGTCGAAGTCACCCTCCTCGGCCAGAATGTGAACTCCTATGGCGTGGAGTTCGGCGATCGGCAGGCGTTCAGCAAGCTTCTCCGCGCGGCGGGAAAGATCGACGGACTCGAGCGCATCCGGTTCACAAGTCCGCACCCCGCGGCCTTCACCGATGATGTGATCGACGCAATGGCTGAGACCCCGAACGTTATGCCACAGTTGCACATGCCCCTGCAATCCGGATCGGATCGTGTGCTCAAGGCTATGCGGCGCTCGTATCGCAGTAAGAAATTCTTGGGCATTCTGGAGCGCGTGCGTGAGCGGATCCCGCACGCGGCGATCTCGACAGACATCATCGTCGGCTTCCCCGGAGAGACAGAGGACGACTTCGCCGAAACACTCCGCGTCGTCGAGGAGTCACGTTTTGCCTCGGCATTCACGTTCCAGTACTCGATCCGCCCGGGGACCCCCGCGGCCACGATGCCCGATCAGATTCCCAAAGAGGTCGTTCAAGAGCGCTACGAACGGCTTCTCGCTCTGCAGGAGCGCATCAGTCTGGAAGAGAACCAGGCGCAGATCGGCACTGAGGTTGAGCTGCTCGTTGCCGTTGGAGAGGGCAAGAAGGATGCTGAGACACACCGTCTCACCGGTCGCGCTCGTGACTCGCGCCTCGTGCACTTCCAGGTTCCGGAGGGGAGCGCGGTACCTCGTCCCGGCGACATGGTCACGGTGACCGTGACGAATGCCGCACCGTTCCATCTGCTTGCCGACTCGATCGATGGGGCTCCGCTTCGTATTCGCCGCACACGCGCGGGCGACGCGTGGGAACGCGATCAGGCTGACTCCTGCGGAGTGCCCGCGCACGGTACGGAACCGGCCGGCTCTGTATCGCTCGGCATGCCGACACTGCGTCCGGCCGTCGCGACGACACCGATCTACGACCCGCAGGACGGTGAGCGCTGAACGCTCCACCCCTGATCGTCATTGTCGGAGCAACAGGAACCGGCAAGTCCGCGCTCTCACTCAACCTGGCCGAAATGCTCGAGCGCCGGGGCCAGCACGCGCAGGTCGTGAACGCCGATGCCATGCAGCTGTATCGCGGCATGGACATCGGAACGGCGAAGCTCCCGCTCTCGGCACGGCGCGGCATCCGCCACCACATGCTCGATGTGCTGGAGGTCTCAGATGATGCCTCGGTCGCCGACTACCAGCACCGCGCCCGCGCCGTCATCGACGAACTCCGTGATGAGGGCGTGACCCCGATTCTCGTTGGAGGATCGGGCCTCTACGTCTCCAGTGTCATCTACCCCTTCGAGTTTCCGGGGACAGATCCGGTCGTTCGCGCACGACTCGAAAACGACCTGCAGGCGCAGGGCGTGGATGCTCTCGCCCAGCGCCTGGCGGATCTCGACGCTGATGTCGCTCGCCGGGTGGGCCGGACGAACGCTCGTCGCATCGTGCGCGCTCTCGAAATCGCGGAGCTGACGGGAGATCCCGCACGCGGCATGCTGCCCGATGCCCCCGAGCCGGTATACGCCTCCGTGCTTCTCGGCGTGCATACCGAACGAGAGACCCTCAGAGAACGACTGGACGCGAGGGTTGTCGGCATGTGGCGTGCTGGACTCGTCGACGAGACGCGGATGCTGCGCAAGGCAGGCCTGGAACGGTCGACGACAGCGGGCCGCGCCATCGGATACGCGCAGGCAGGAGCGCAGCTCGACGGTGCGGTCACCGAAGCGGAGGCTGTGGCCGATGCACAGCGCCTCACACGGAGATACGCCAGACGGCAAGTCAGCTGGTTTCGTCGCTACGAGAACGTTGCCTGGCTCGACTCGGACGCCCCGACCCTACAGCGCGAGGCCGAGAGTGCTGTCCTCTCTCGCTTCGACGACCTCTAGACTCGACGTATGGCGATGACCCTCCAGTTCACCAAAGGCCACGGAACCGGCAACGACTTCATCCTCTACGCTGACCCCGCGGGTGAGAACCCCCTCGACGCCGCACAGGTGCGGGCGCTCTGCGATCGGCATATGGGAATCGGCGCCGACGGCGTCATCCGTACCGTACGCTCCCAAGCTCTCCCCGACGGGAAGGCGGCTCTTGACGAAGATGCTGGCGCTGAGTGGTTTATGGACTACGTCAATGCTGACGGTACGACGGCGGAGATGTGCGGAAACGGCATCCGGGTCTACGTCAGATATCTCATCGAGAACGGCCTGATCACACTCGAGTCCGGCGACACCGTAGCGATCGGCACCCGCGCGGGCGTGCGTGACGTTCAGCGTTCGGGGACGGGTTTTCAGGTCGATCTGGGCCGATGGACGCTGGAAGAGGGTGAGCCGCTGGTCCGCGTCAAGGAGCTCAAGGTAGCGCGGCCTGGGCAGGGGATCGACGTGGGTAACCCGCACATTGTCGTCGCTCTCGCCGACGTCGACGAGCTTGCCGATGCCGATCTCACGTATGTTCCGCAGGTGGATCCCGCGCCCCAGGACGGCGCCAACATCGAACTCGTCGTGCCGCACGACCCGCTCGTCACTGACGGCATCGGGCGCATCACGATGCGCGTCCATGAGCGCGGCGTCGGAGAGACGCTGTCATGCGGCACGGGGGTTGCGGCGTCAGCCCTCGCGACGCGTCACTGGGCGGGAGCGAGCGCGCCGAACAACTGGCACGTCGATGTTCCCGGCGGAACGCTAGGCGTCCGCATGTTCGCAGCCGAGGATGGCGAGCACGTGGGCCTTTCCGGTCCGGCAGTGCTGGTCTACACCGGAACGATCGACCTGGCCTGATGGCGGCTACGGGGCGCGGACGACGTCGATGGGGGTCGTGGCGCCGGTGCGTCGACGCGTGCGAAGCACACGATAGCCCTTGCCCGTTGCGACGCGTGCCACGCCAAACGAGCTTTCTAACTCGTCGTGCAGCCACCGCTGCAGGCTGTCGGCGCCGAGATTTCTCTGAACCACGAAAAACCCGTCGGCGCCGGGCTCCAGCCGCGGCACCCACCGCGTGAGCATGCCATGCAGCTCATTCTTTCCCACCCGGATCGGCGGGTTTGACCAGATCGTGGCAAAGCGGACATCGTCGGGGACATCGTCAGGCAGCACGGCACGGATGTTGTCACAGGCGAGGGACGTTGCATTGCGGCGTGCAACATCGAGGGCTCGCTCGTTGACATCGACTGCCCACACCGTGGCCGCCGGGGAGAGCAGCCCGAGGGAGAGAGCGATGGGACCCCAGCCACAGCCGAGATCGAGCAGATTCCCCTCCTCGGGTGGCGGAGGAGTGTTGGCCAGCAGGACTCGGGTCCCCTGATCGAGGCGATCCGGGCTGAAGATTCCGTTCGCCGTCGTCAGGCGACGCGGGGCGCCCGCAAGATCAACGGTGATGATCTTCGTCTTGAGTTCGCTCCCGGGCGTTCCCGAGAAATAATGATCGCCGGTCATAGTTAGGTACGTTATCGCAGGCAACCGACACTAGGGTTGAAAGACATGGCTGACAACGATAAGCACACGAACGACGACGACGCCGTCGATCGCATTCTGGCGAGCGGCGAAGCACGCGCGTTCTCGGTGTTCGGTCGCGCGCAGGCGCTGCAGGACGAAGCATCCGACTCCCACAGCGACGGGGAGCAGCTTGACCGGGACGAGCGGCGGGCGCTCCGTCGTGTCGCTGGGCTCTCGACAGAGCTCGACGACGTCACCGAGGTCGAGTATCGCCAGTTGCGGCTCGAGAACGTTGTGCTCATCGGCGTCTACCCCCAGGGGGACCTGGAGGACGCCGAGAACTCGCTCCGCGAGCTGTCTGCCTTGGCGGAGACGGCGGGTGCTGTCGTCCTCGACGGACTGCTGCAGCGCCGCCCACACCCGGATCCCAGTACGTATCTCGGGCGTGGCAAGGCCGAGGAGCTGCGCGACGTTGTGCGATCTCTCAACGCCGACACGGTCATCGCAGACACAGAGTTGGCTCCGAGCCAGAGGCGCGCCCTCGAAGATGTTGTGCGCGTGAAAGTGATCGACCGGACAGCCGTGATTCTGGATATCTTCAGCCAGCATGCCCAGAGCCGAGAGGGCAAGGCACAGGTCGAGTTGGCTCAGCTGGAGTACTTGCTTCCGCGGCTGCGCGGCTGGGGCGAGTCGATGAGCCGTCAGGCGGGCGGACAAGTCGGCGGCGCGGGTGCCGGCATGGGGTCACGTGGCCCCGGTGAGACGAAGATCGAGCTGGACAGGCGCCGCATTCACAGTCGCATGGCGCGTCTGCGCAAGCAGATCAAAGGTTTCGGTCCGGCGCGAGAGGCGAAGCGGGCAAATCGCTCTCGGTTCGCTGTGCCGTCTGTGGCGATCGTGGGGTACACGAACGCCGGCAAGTCCAGCATCCTGAATCGGATCACCCACGCGGGTGTCCTCGTGGAGAACGCCCTCTTCGCGACTCTTGACTCGACGACGCGCCGCACGCGCACCGAGGACGGCCGCGAGTTCACGTTGTCGGATACTGTCGGCTTTGTGCGCAACCTTCCGCACCAGCTTGTCGAGGCATTCCGGACCACGCTCGAAGAGGTTTCGTATGCGGATCTCATTGTCCACGTCGTCGATGCGGCACACCCCGATCCCGCATCCCAGATCACGACGGTACGGGACGTCATCGGCGATGTCGGCGCACGCGATGTGCCAGAGCTCATCGTGTTCAACAAGTCCGATCTGATCGGAGACGATGACCGGCTCATGCTCAGAGGGCTCGCACCTGACGCCGTCTTTGCCTCCGCGCGCACCGGTGCGGGTATTGGCGACGTCATGGATGCGATCAACAGGATGCTGCCGCATCCGCCCGTTGATGTCGCCCTCGTTGTCCCCTACGACCGCGGAGACATCATCTCGATGCTGCATCGCCGCGGCGAGGTCACGACGATCGACTACCGCGAGGACGGGACGTACGTCGAAGCGTCAGTCTCCGAGGAGATTGCTGCCCAGGTGCGAGACTTCGGCGTCGAGGGCTGACCTCAGACAGAACGCAGAACCGCGACAACCTTCCCCAGGATCTCGGCGTGATCGCCCACGATCGGCTCGAAGGCAGTGTTTCGCGGAAGCAGCCAGGTATGACCGTCACGCTGACGGAACACCTTCACTGTGGCCTCCTCGTCGAGCATTGCCGCGACGATATCGCCGTTCTCTGCTGTGGACTGCTGTCTGACGACAACCCAGTCTCCGTCGCAGATCGCTGCGTCGATCATGGACTCGCCCTGAACATGGAGCATGAAGAGCTCGCCCTTACCGACGAGCTGGCGGGGGAGCGGAAACACCTCTTCGATCTGCTGCTCCGCAGTAATGGGAACGCCCGCGGCGATGTTGCCGACCAGCGGAACCATTGTGGCGTCGCCGACCGGTCGTGACGTTTCGCCCACGTCCGCGGTCTGGGGGAGGTCGATCAGAACCTCCAGCGCACGCGGGCGATTGGGATCACGCCGCAAATAGCCGCTCAGCTCAAGCTGATTGAGCTGATGGGTAACGCTCGACAGAGAGGCGAGCCCGACGGCGTCGCCGATCTCTCGCATGCTCGGCGGATAGCCGTTCTGCACCACCGTGCGCTGGATGAACTCCAGGATCGCCCGCTGCTTATCGCTCAAGTTCTTGCGGCGACGAGTGCGCGCCTTCTTCGTCGTGTCCTGTGCCATCGCTGTACTCCTGTCGCCGTGCGAACCGCAATGTCGGTGGCTCGTGATGGTGTGTTCCCTGTGTTCGAAACTGTATCCGCTTCACCGGCCCGAGGCAAACATCTCTTCGAGTGTGTCGCCGGATTCGGCGGCAAAAGTCCGAAAAAGTGGTTGACAATTCGAACAGTCGAATATAAGTTCGGAACACAGGTTCGTTCCGGGCGCCGCCGGCCTGGGGCTCGGAACGAACCCGTCAACGAAGGAGCACAAGAATGATCACTCAGCAGACCGCCGCTACGCCGCGACTGCGCTTGACCTCTCGGGGGCGCGCCGTGCTGACGGGGCTTGCCGCCCTCCCGCTCGTCGTGGGCATCGCTTTCGGTGCCGTTCAGGCGGGCTCGGCCGCGGCATCCGATGATTCCTCAACAGAAACGTTCGAATACGTGACCGTGTCCAGCGGTGAGTCACTGTGGGCACTGGCAGAGCGCATCGCGCCAGACCACGACCCTCGTGAGGTCGTCGCAGAAATCGTTGACCTGAACCAGCTGGGAACGTCCTCCGTCGGCGCCGGTGAGCGCATCGCGATCCCGTCACAGTACGAGAGTGAGCAGGGCTGACGCCATACGATGGGACGGTGACTTCTTTAGACGACCTTCCCCTTCGCGCTGATCTGCGCGGACGCTCGCCGTACGGGGCTCCCCAGGAGCCTGTGCCCGTTGCACTCAACGTCAATGAGAACACGCACGGTATTCCCGAGGATGTGGCTCATGACATCGTGAGGTCGGTTGCCGCCTCCATTATTGGTTTGAACCGCTATCCTGATCGGGAGTTCACGGAGCTCCGCCGGGATTTTGCTGCCTACCTGGGCTCGGATCTCACTGAGCAGAATATCTGGGCGGCGAACGGCTCCAACGAGATTCTGCAGCAGATTCTTCAGGCGTTCGGTGGTCCTGGTCGTTCTCTCCTTGGTTTCGCTCCGACGTATTCGATGTATCCGCTGTTGGCGTCCGGGACGGGAACACGGTGGATCGCACGCGATCGCCAAGCCGACTTCGAGCTCGCTCCGGAATACGTTGCCTCGGTCATCGCCGAGGAAAAGCCCGACGTGGTCGTGCTGTGCGCACCAAACAACCCCACGGGAACACCGCTGGATCTCGAGACAATCTCTGCCGCTTACGACGCAGCGCCGGGCATTGTGATCGTGGATGAGGCATACGCCGAGTTCTCCGAGCCCGGAGAGCCGAGCGCGCTGGAACTGCTCGACGGCCGTCCTCGGCTTATCGTCTCGCGCACGATGAGCAAGGCCTTTGCCTTCGCGGGTGCACGTGTGGGGTACCTGGCGGCCGATCCAGCCATCACCGACGCCTTGCGCCTCGTGCGCCTTCCGTACCATCTCTCTGCGCTCACGCAGGCCGCGGCCCGGGCTGCTCTCCGCCACGCAGATGAGATGCTCGCCGTCGTCGACGATATTCGGGGCCAGCGAAAGCGGATTGCGAACGGCTTGGCCGACCTCGGTTATACGCCCTATCGGTCGGGGAGCAACTTCGTTTTCTTCGGCGGTGTCGTCGACACCGCATCGGTCTTTCGTCAGCTCTTCGAGCGCGGCATTCTCATTCGCGATATCGGCATTCCCGGGCACATGCGCGTCACGGCAGGAACCGAGACAGAGACGACGGCGTTTCTCGAAGCCATGTCCGCACTACGATCATGAGTATGACTTCTTCACGCGTCGCGCGAGTTCAGCGCGAGACAAGCGAGTCGTCGATCGACCTTCGTATCGACCTCGACGGCTCCGGAACGAGTGACATCTCGACATCCGTGCCGTTTTTTGACCATCTGTTGACCGCATTCGCCAAACACTCGCTCACCGATCTCACGGTGAGAGCGACAGGCGACACACATATCGATGTGCACCACACCGTGGAGGACATCGGCATCTCACTCGGTACCGCTATCAAAGAGGCTCTTGGCTCGAAAGAGGGGATCGCCCGTTACGGCGACGCTCTGGTCCCGCTCGATGAGGCACTCGCGCAGGCCGTCGTGGATATCTCCGGACGCCCGTACCTCGTCCACAGCGGCGAGCCGGCCGGGTTCGAGTTCCACCTCATCGGCGGACACTTCACCGGCTCCATGGTCCGCCACGTGTTCGAGGCAATCGCGTACAACTCGGCCATGACCGTCCACGTCGATGTCAAAGGCGGGCGCGACCCGCACCACATCGCTGAGTCAGAGTTCAAAGCGTTCGCTCGGGCATTCCGACAGGCTAAAGCCCACGATCCTCTTGTCAGCGGGATTCCATCGACTAAGGGTGCCCTGTGAGCCGTCGCCGTGTCGTCGTGTTCGACTACGGCTCTGGCAACGTGCACTCGGCTGTCAAGGCCGTCGAAGCGGCCGGCGCTGATGCTCGGCTGACGGACAGCCGCCGCGAAGCACGCGAGGCAGACGGGCTCATCGTTCCCGGTGTCGGTGCATACGGCGCCGTCATCGATCAGCTTCGTGCCTCGGGCGCAGACGAAGTCATCGATCGGCGGCTCGCCGGAGGGCGTCCTGTTCTCGGGATCTGCGTTGGAATGCAGGTGATGTTCGAGTCGGGCACCGAGGGGAGTCGTTCCGTGGAAGGGCTCGGGGAATGGCCCGGCGTGGTCGACAGGCTCACGGCGCCCGTGCTTCCTCACATGGGGTGGAACACGGTCGACGCCCCCGATGGCTCGAGGCTCTTCGCCGGTGTCTCGGAGGAACGCTTCTACTTTGTGCACTCGTATGCCGCTCGCTCATGGTCACTCGATTCGTCTGGTCCCTTCGCCGCACCGAAGGTGACCTGGGCGACGCACGGCGACCGGTTCGTCGCGGCTGTAGAGAACGGCCCGCTCTGGGCAACGCAGTTTCACCCCGAGAAGTCGGGCGCGCCCGGCGTACGGCTGCTGTCGAATTGGGTGGATAGCTTCTCTGATCACTAACATAGGGTTTTCGTGCCACCAGGGCACATACTGAGGTTGACAAAGGATGGGAATGCGCGAGTTCAATCAGGCTCCGGCACTCGAATTGCTGCCCGCGGTCGACGTCGCTGACGGCAAGGCAGTGCGTTTGACCCAGGGCGAAGCCGGCAGCGAGACAGACTACGGAGATCCCGTCGATGCCGCGGAGGCGTGGGTTGATGCGGGAGCCGAGTGGATTCACCTCGTCGACCTCGACGCGGCGTTCGGTCGCGGCAGCAATGCCGGGGTGATCCGTCGCGTGATCAAGAATGTGCGCGACGTCAACGTCGAGCTGTCCGGAGGCATTCGCGACGATGCTTCGCTGGAGGCAGCGCTGAACAGCGGCGCGAAGCGCATCAATCTCGGGACCGCTGCGCTCGAGAACCCCGAGTGGGCGGCGAACGTCATCGGGCAGTACGGGGAGGCGATCGCAGTCGGGCTTGACGTTCGCGGGACCACACTGGCCGCACGTGGCTGGACGCGCGACGGCGGAGATCTTTGGCATGTCCTCGACCGACTGGAGGACGCCGGTTGCGCGCGTTACGTCGTCACCGATGTGACGAAGGACGGCACGCTGAAGGGGCCAAACATCTCGCTGCTGCGCGACGTCATGGAGCACACGGAGCGACCCGTCGTGGCCTCAGGGGGAATCTCGAGCCTCGACGATATCGCGGCCCTGCGTGAACTCGTCTCGCTCGGGCTTGAGGGCGCAATTGTGGGGAAGGCACTCTACTCGGGCGCCTTCACGCTGGCGGAGGCTCTGGATGTCGCCTCCGACTAACGCGGCAGACTCTGCGGGCCAGCCCTGGGCAGGCCGAAGCTTCCAGGCCAATGACCGTGCGGCCGACGATGGCAGCGCACCTCCGCGCCTGATCAGCGCCCTCGAGGACTTTCATCGCGGCGACGATGATGGCCGACGCGTCATTGCGGAGTTTGCGACGGCTCGACTGCTGATCCCGCTGGTTGCGCACGCGGGTGAGCACGGTGTCACTGATGGGGGTCTCGTCGTGGACAAGACGCAGGAACTGTCGATCATCACCGTCAGCGGGCCGGATGGGCGAGACGTCATGCCCGTCTTCTCGTCGGTCACCGCCATGCAGGCGTGGAATTCTCAGGCTCGTCCGGTGCCGGCCGAGGGTATCCGCGTGGCTCTCGCGGCAGCAGAGGAGCACACAGATCTCGTCGTGCTCGATCCCACGTCAGACACTGAGTTCGTCATTCGCCGGCCAGCCCTCTGGGCGATCGCCCAGTCGCAGGATTGGGTCCCGAGTTTCGCGGATCCCGAGGTGAACGAGGCGTTCGTCCGATCGTGCGGGACAGATGCCCGTGTTGCGGAGGTGTCGCTGTCGGCCGGCGACCCGACTGCGCGCCTGCGGGCACCCGAGACGATTGTGACCCTTGCGCTGGCGCCGGGACTCACCCGCGAGGAAGTTTCAGAAGTCATATCCCGTCTGAGCGCGCTGTGGGCGGCAGACGACGTGATCGCGAATCGTGTGGATTCGCTCACCGTGTCGGTGAACGCCGCCTAAGCGACCGGACCCGTCCACTTCTCGCCCGGGCCCGATCCTGGAGCATCCGGCATTGTCGATGCTTCACGGAACGCCAGCTGCAGCGTGCGCAGACCATCGCGGAGACTCCGCGCATGCATGTCGCTGATCTCGGGCGCACCTGCCGTGATGAGCCCCGCCAGAGCGTTGATGAGCTTGCGTGCTTCGTCGAGGTCGGTCTGCCCCTCGGCGTCGTCGGCGAGCCCGCATTTGACGGCGGCAGCGCTCATGAGATGGACAGCCGTCGTCGTGATCACCTCGACGGCACCGACATCGGCGATGTCCCGAGTCACCTCGTTCAGGGCCGCGTCGAAATCACTGACGTTCTGGTTGTCGTTTTCGGTCGTGTTCACACTATTCCTCTGCTAAACTGTTGCGGTCCATGGGACATGTCCCAAGGCGAAAGAGGAGAATCTCCCACCCGCGCTTGACCGTTATTCAGGTTACCGGGTTGTTGCACTCCGCCGGGCCGCAGAGCGGCACGGTAGACAGGGTGTGGTGCAGTTGTGTTGCACACGCGTGAATCCTCTCTCGTCATGTGTCCGGTATCCGCCGGCACATGGATTAGATAAATCAGATCAGAGGAGTTCCGCATCAGCGATCCCCGTACCAATGACCGTATCCGGGTTCCGGAGGTTCGACTCGTCGGACCGAGCGGTGAGCAGGTTGGCGTCGTCAAGCTCGACGTCGCTCTTCGCCTTGCCCAAGAGGCAGACCTTGACCTCGTCGAGGTGGCGCCCAATTCGAAGCCGCCCGTGGCGAAGATCATGGATTACGGCAAGTTCAAGTACGAGGCTGCGCAGAAGGCCAAGGAGGCTCGGCGCAACCAGGCGAACACCGTGCTCAAAGAGGTCCGGTTCCGCCTCAAGATCGATTCACACGACTACGAAACAAAGCGCAAGCGCGCCGAGGGCTTCCTCAAGGGCGGAGACAAGGTCAAAGCGATGATCCTGTTCCGTGGCCGTGAGCAGTCCCGGCCCGAGATGGGCGTTCGCTTGCTCCAGAAGTTTGCCGAAGATGTCGGGGAGTTCGGGACTGTTGAGTCCAACCCCAAGATTGATGGCAGAAATATGGTCATGGTCATCGGGCCGCTGAAGAACAAGTCAGAGGCCAAGGCCGAGGCCAACGCACAACGTGCCGCCAAGAAGGCGGCAAAGCAGGAGGAGAAGAATGCCTAAGCAGAAGACCCATTCAGGGGCCAAGAAGCGTTTCAAGGTCACCGGAAGCGGAAAGATCATGAAGCAGCAGGCGGGCATGCGCCACAACCTCGAGGTGAAGTCGAGCCACCGCAAGCGTCGTCTGAACAAGGACCAGGTCCTGTCGTCGCACGACACAGCAATGGCGAAGAAGCTTCTCGGCCGCTGAGCCAGAGACCGGTTAGGAAAATAGAGAAATGGCAAGAGTAAAGAGGGCTGTCAACGCCCACAAGAAGCGTCGGGTCATCCTTGAGCGTGCCGAGGGATACCGTGGTCAGCGTTCGCGCCTGTACCGTAAGGCGAAGGAGCAGGTCACACACTCGTTCGTCTACTCGTACGGTGACCGCCGCAAGCGCAAGAACGACTTCCGTCGCCTCTGGATCCAGCGCATCAACGCGGCATCGCGCGCGAACGGCCTGACCTACAACCGCTTCATCCAGGGCCTCGGCCTCGCGGGTGTTGAGGTCGACCGCCGCATGCTCGCCGAGCTTGCTGTGAATGAGCCCTCCGCATTCACCGCTCTCGTCGAGACGGCGAAGAAGGCACTGCCCGCTGACACGTCGGCTCCCAAGTCTGACGAAGCCGCGTAGTATTCTCGTCTTCACACGGTGGCGGGGTCCCTTTGGGGCCCCGCCACCGGTTATTAACGGCCCGTAGACTGGCACGGTGATTGAAAATCCCCGCTCGGGCCGTGTCAAAGCAGTGGCCAAGCTCTCCCGTCGACAGACGCGCCAGGAGACCGGTTTGTTTCTCCTCGAGGGTCCTCAGGCTGTGTCTGAAGCACTTGCGTGGCGCCCCGAGCTTCTCGAGGAGCTCTTCGTGACGCCGACTGCGGCTGAGAAGCACGCGGGAATCATGGCCGCGGTGCGCGATGCAGATGTCGATTTCGAGTATGTCACCGAGGACGTCCTCGACGCGATGACTGACACGGTCACGCCGCAGGGCATCGCCGCAGTGTGCCGACAGCATCCGACCGCGCTCAAAGACATCGTGGCGAGAACCCCGCGCCTGATCGCCGTGCTCGAAGAAGTCAGAGACCCGGGAAACCTGGGCACCATCATCAGGGCGGCGGATGCTGCTGGGGCCGACGCCGTGGTGCTGACGGGGCGAACCGTCGACCCGTTCAACTCCAAGGTCGTGCGTTCGACGACGGGGTCGCTCTTTCACCTGCCATTCGCCGTCGGCGGCGAACTCGATACGGTGCTTCCGCAGCTGCGGAGCGCGGGACTGACGATCGTGGCTGCGGACATCAAAGGGGACGACCTGCTCAGCCGCCGTGACGCGGGAGATCTCGCCCAGCCGACGGCCTGGCTTTTTGGCAATGAGGCGCGGGGCCTGGCAGACGAGATTCTGCAGCGTGTAGACGCCGCGATCTCAGTGCCGATCTACGGTCGCGCGGAGTCGATGAACCTCTCGACGGCAGCATCCGTCTGTCTGTATGAATCAGCTTTTGCCCAGAGGGCATCCGATAAGAGCTGACGCGTTAAGTTACGACTTCGTAACGGGGACGATCCGCGGTGCCTGAGATGACGCTTGGTCGCATAGCGTAAGCGATATGGAATCCAACGATCAGGGGGACTCCGCGGACAAACGCGGTCCCGCGTCTTTCGAGACGACAAGCAACCCCATCGCGGCGGCCACGGGTGAGCCCCTCGTCATCGTCGAGGACGTTGAGAAGTATTACGGGGACTTCCATGCGCTGAAAAACATCAATCTCACGGTGAACAAGGGCGAGGTCGTCGTCGTCATCGGGCCAAGTGGGTCAGGGAAGTCGACTCTCTGCCGAACGATCAACCGCCTGGAGACGATCAATGCGGGTCAGATTCGCATTGATGGCAAGAAGCTCCCGGAGGAAGGCAAGGCGCTGGCCGCGCTGCGCGCGGACGTGGGAATGGTCTTCCAATCGTTCAACCTCTTCGCGCACAAGACCATTCTGGAGAATGTCACGCTCGGGCCGACCCGCGTGCGCGGGCAGAAGCGGGCCGAGGCGGAGGAAGCGGCGCGGGCACTCCTGGAGCGCGTCGGAGTCGGAGTTCAGGCCGACAAGATGCCCGCACAGCTGTCCGGTGGTCAGCAGCAGCGTGTTGCGATCGCGCGCGCCCTCGCAATGAAGCCCAAGGTGATGCTGTTCGATGAGCCGACAAGTGCGCTTGACCCCGAGATGATCAACGAAGTCCTCGACGTCATGGTTCAGCTGGCCAGTGAGGGCATGACAATGGTCGTTGTGACGCACGAAATGGGCTTCGCTCGCAAGGCGGCCGACCGCGTCGTCTTCATGTCTGAGGGTGAGATTGTGGAAGAGGCCGAGCCCGAGGAGTTCTTCACGAACCCGAAGTCGGACCGGGCTAAAGACTTCCTGTCGAAGCTGCTCACGCACTGAGCCGCTTCGACAGAAGGACAGACGGGGCACTCGCCTCGAGACGAAAGGAAAGCAGATGCGCAAAGGAATGACGCTCTTCGCCGTTGCGGCGGCAGCGGCACTCGTGCTCTCCGGTTGTGCGGGCGACGAACCGCCCGCACCAGGCGGAGGCGACGGGGAGGACACGTCGAACCTGTACGAGGTGAACGACAACGTTGAGCTGGAGGGCAGCCCGACCTTCGACGCCGCCACCAAAGCAGGCAAAATAAAGATCGGCGTCAAGCAGGACCAGCCCGGTCTGGGATACAAGGATGCTGTCAGCGGAGACCGCAGCGGGTTCGACATCGAGATTGCGCGCTGGATGGCGGCATCGCTCGGATTCTCTGAGGATCAGATCACGTATGAGGACATCCCGAGTGCTAACCGCGAGCAGGCGCTCGTGAACGGCGACATCGATCTGTATGTCGGCACGTATTCGATCACGGACAAGCGCAAAGAGATGATCGACTTCGCCGGGCCGTACTTCATCACGGGGCAGGGCCTGCTCGTACTGAGCGACAATGAGGACATCAAGAGCGAAGATGACCTCGCTGGCACCAAGGTCTGCTCGGCAACGGGATCGACGCCGATTCAGAACATCCGCGAGAACTATCCGGACGCGACGCCCGTCGAGTTTGACGTGTACTCGCAGTGTGTTGACGCGCTCAAGGACGGCTCTGTCGATGTCGTGACGACAGACCAGCTGATTCTATTGGGCTACGCCGCGCAGGAGCCCGACACGCTCAAGGTGGTCGGCGAGCCGTTCACCACGGAGAACTACGGCATCGGCCTGCCGAAGGGCGACGACGCTCTTCGCCACTACCTGAACCAGGTGCTCACGGACGGATCCGATGTCTGGCAGGGCATCTACGATGCAACACTCGGCGAGGCCGGAGTCGAGGCGGAGCAGCCCTCCGTCGACGACTACTAAGCCGATGATTGGCCGGGCACCCGCCGCGGTGCCCGGCCCGCATCGAGATCACACTCGAAGAAGAGGAGCCACGTGGACGTCCTGCTGAACAACCTCGACATTTTCGTCGTGGGGTTCCGAACGACGCTCGTGCTGTTCGTCTGGTCAGCACTGTTCTCAACGGTGCTGGGACTGATCGTCGGCATGATGCGTGTTTCACCCGTACCCGTCATGCGCGGGTTCGGCACGTTCTACGTCAACTTGGTGCGAAACACACCGCTGACGCTGATCTTCTTCTTTTTCGCCTTCGGGTATCCCAAGCTGGGCTTACCCGAGTTCAGCTACACCTGGCTCGCCATTATTGCTCTGAGCCTGTACACGGCGACATACATCGCTGAGGTGCTGCGTTCGGGGTTCAACACGGTGCCCCTGGGGCAGGCCGAAGCAGCTCGTGCGATCGGGCTTTCTTTTGTTCCGACGATGACGCGCGTCGTGATGCCTCAGGCATTTCGCGCTGTCATCCCGCCGTTCATGAGCGTTCTCATCGCCCTGCTGAAGAATACGACGATCGCCGCCGGGTTCTCGGTTCATGAGGCCGGTGCGATTCGGGCCTACGCATCGGAGCGCGGAGAGCCCGCCATGATCGTGCTGCTGTGGGTGGCGTTCTTCTTCATCGTTCTGGTGATGATCCTGGCGTACATTCAACGACGACTCGAAAAGCGATGGAAGGTGGCCCGATGAGCACTGTGCTGTACGACGCACCGGGGCCCCGCGCACGGGTGCGCAATAGGATTCTCGCGGTTGTCGCGACGCTCGTTGTCCTCGGCATCGTCGCCTTCATCGTGTATCAGCTCTTCGCATCCGGACAGTTCTCTGCTGCGAAATGGGAGCTGTTCCGTTACACGGCCGTGTGGCGCAAAATCGGCAGTGCGACGGTGTCGACGCTTTCCGCATTCGTCGTCGCAGCGATCGGCAGTCTGCTTCTCGGACTGATCCTGTCAGTCGGCAGGGCATCGAACCATGCGTGGGTGCGCGTGCCGGTCACAGTCTTCACCGAGATCTTCCGCGCGATACCGGTCTTGATCCTCATGCTGATCATGTACTACGGACTTCCGACGGTTGGCCTTGACTTCATCACGCCGTACACCGCCGTCGTCACGGGCCTGATCCTGTACAACGGATCGGTGCTCGCCGAGGTCTTCCGCTCGGGCATCGAATCTCTGCCGAGCGGGCAGGCCGAGGCCGGCTACGCGATCGGGATGCGCAAGACCGGCGTGATGTCGGTCATCCTCTATCCCCAGGCGATTCGGGCGATGCTGCCGGTGATCATCTCACAGCTCGTCGTCGTGCTGAAAGACACGGCGCTCGGATTCATCATCACCTTCAACGAGCTTCTGTACCTGGCCAAGTTCTATGGGAGCCAGGTCACGTACGGCAGTCCGATCATCCCGTCGACGATCATCTTCGGGTCGATCTACATCGGACTCTGTCTGCTGCTCGCGGCGCTCGCGAAATGGGTTGAAGTGCGCTCACGGCACAGCAAGAAGCTGCCGCGTGACCCAGGAGCACGCGATGATCTGGCGGCCGCCGAAACGAAGGCAATCGCGATGCAGGCCAATCAGGTCGGTCGGGGTTAGATCCCGCTCTCGGGTCACCGCTAGACTTAGGGATCGTGTCTGACGCTATCCCCATCACAGAAGAGGCAGTGAACGCTGCCGTCGACGCGGCGCTCACCGCTCTTGACGCGGCAGAGAGCTCTGCTGACCTGAAAGCCGTCCGCTCCGAGCACATGGGAGAGTCATCGGCTCTCGCTCGGCTCAACGGGCAGCTGCGTAACGTACCGAAAGATCAGAAGGCCGCGCTCGGCAAACTCGTCGGGCAGGCGCGCGGTCGCGTGAACGCTCAGTTCGCCGCGCGGCAGCAAGAGATCACGGTCGTCGAAAAGGCCGCGCAGCTCAAGGCGGAGACCATTGACGTGACGGCACAGGCATCGCGCTATACGCCCGGGGCCCGGCATCCGCTCACCATGCTGCAAGATCGTGTCTCCGACATCTTCGTCGGCATGGGATGGGAGATCGCGGAAGGCCCCGAGGTCGAGAGCGAGTGGTACAACTTCGATGCCCTGAACTTCGACGCCGACCACCCGGCCCGAGCGATGCAGGACACCTTCTTCGTCGACCCTGTTGATGCCCACCTGGTGCTGCGCACACACACCTCACCGGTGCAGATCCGGTCCCTCCTTGAGCGCGACCTCCCCGTCTACGTGCTTGCCCCTGGCCGCACCTACCGGACGGATGAAATCGACGCGACGCACACGCCCGTGTTCAGCCAATTCGAGGGCCTCGCCGTGGATAAGAACCTCACCATGGCTCACCTGCGCGGCACGCTCGAACACTTCGCCCGCACGATGTTCGGACCCGAGGCGCAGATTCGCCTGCGCCCGAGCTACTTCCCCTTCACCGAGCCCAGCGCCGAGCTCGATCTCTGGCACCCTACATTCACGGGGGGAGCGCGCTGGATCGAATGGGGCGGCTGCGGCATGGTCAACCCCAACGTGCTGCGCGCCGCGGGCATCGACCCCGACGAGTACAGCGGCTTCGCGTTCGGCATGGGGATCGAGCGCACACTCATGTTCCGCAACGATATTCATGACATGCGCGAGATCGTCGAGGGAGACATCCGTTTCTCTCAGCAGTTCGGAATGGTGGTGTAGTGATGCGTGTCCCACTGAGCTGGCTCGCCGAGTACGTTGATCTTCCGGAAGGGTCGACGCCCGAAAGCGTTCAGGAGGCACTCGTCCGCGTGGGCCTCGAGGAAGAGGACGTCCACCGAGTCGATGTGACCGGCCCCCTCGTTGTCGGGCAGGTGCTCTCGTTCGACGAGGAGCCTCAGAAGAACGGCAAAGTCATCCGCTGGTGCCAGGTGCAGGTGGCGCCAGAGGGTGCGACCGCCGCTGATGGCGGGGATGCTGTGCACGGCATCGTCTGCGGCGCGCACAACTTTGCGCCCGGAGACAAGGTCATCGTGACGCTTCCCGGGGCCGTCCTTCCCGGGCCCTTCCCGATCGCGGCGCGCAAGACGTACGGTCACATCTCTGACGGCATGATCGCGTCCGCACGTGAGCTGGGGCTGGGCGACGACCATGACGGCATCCTGACCCTCGGGTCGTTGGGGTTGGACGCCGAGGTCGGCACGGACGCCATTGCCCTGCTCGGTCTTGACGACACGGCGATTGAGATCAACGTGACGCCCGATCGCGGCTATGCCTTCTCGATCCGCGGTGTCGCACGTGAGTTCTCGCATTCCACGGGAGCCGCCTTCCGCGACCCGGCCATCCGCGACGTACCGTCCGGTCTCAGCGGTGTGGATGTCCGGGTTGACGACGCGGCGCCGATCAGGGGCCGCATCGGATGCTCCGTCTTCACAACGCGCGTGGTGCGCGACGTCGATGCGAACGCCCCCACGCCGACGTGGATGGCCTCGAGACTGCGGCTCGCCGGCATCCGATCTCTGTCGATCCTCGTCGACATCACGAACTATGTGATGCTCGAGCTGGGGCAGCCCATTCACGGGTACGACCTCGATGCGCTGGCCGGGGGCATCGTGGTGCGCCGCGCGCGGGACGGCGAGACACTTACAACACTTGACGATGCGACGCGAACGCTGAATCCGGAAGACCTGCTCATCACCGATGACAGCGGGCCGATCGGCCTCGCTGGCGTGATGGGCGGCGACACGACCGAGATGGGGGAGTCGACGGCGAACGTTCTCGTCGAGGCGGCGAACTTCGACCCGGTCTCCATTGCCCGCACCGCGCGCAGGCACAAGCTCCCCAGCGAGGCGTCAAAGCGGTTCGAGCGCGGGGTGGATCCGGCGATCGCCGCCGCCGCAGCGGACCGTGTGGTCGAGCTCATGGTGCGCTTCGCCGGCGGAACCGCCGACGACCGTGGCTCGCAGCTCGACACGAGCACAGAGGTGCCGTCCATCCCGCTGCCGAGCGGATTCTCGTCGTCGCTGATCGGGGTCGACTACACGGATGCTGAAGAGCGCAGTGCCCTGGAAGAGATCGGCTGTCGTGTGGAGTCATCGACCGGTGGCCTCACCGTAACGCCGCCGACGTGGCGTCCGGATCTGACCGACAAGGCGGACCTGGTGGAGGAGATCGCGCGGATCGTGGGCTTTGACCGCATTCCGAGCATCCTCCCCGTCGCCCCACCCGGTCGCGGGCTGACACGCGCGCAGCGTGCGCGTCGCGCCGTCGCCGATGCGCTGGCCTCGGCCGGCAGCACCGAGGTGTTGGCGTACCCGTTCGTCGCGGCCGAATCGAATGCGCTGTTCGGCAGCCCTTCCGATGAGCCAGTTCCCGCCGTGACGCTCGCCAACGCGCTCGACGCGCGTGCCGCACAGCTTCGCACTTCGCTGCTGCCCGGGCTGATCGATATCGCGCACCGCAACCTCTCGCGCGGCATCACCGATCAGGCTCTCAGCGAGATGGGTCTGGTCTTCCGGCCCGAGCCGGGCACCGTTTACGGCACGATCGAACTGCCGAGCGGAACGCAGCGTCCCTCTGACGAGACCATCGCGTCGCTAGACGCGGGAATTCCACCGCAGCCGCGGCATGTGGCCGTGCTCGCTTTGGGCAACGCCATTGCGAAGCAGCCAGGTCAACCCGCTGTTCCGGCCGGCATCGGCGACGTTCTCGCGAGCGTTGCGCAGATTGGGCTCGCCGTCGGAGTACACATCGACGTCGTGCAAGGCGCGCACAAGGCGTTGCATCCGGGCCGCACTGCCGAGCTGAGAGTCAACGGCACCCCCGTCGGATTCGCGGGAGAGCTGTTGCCGGACATCGCGGACGAGCACGACCTGCCGCGCGTCGTCGCCGTCGCGGAGATCGACCTCGACACGGTGCTGAGCGCCGCTCCCGAGGTCGTCGCGACTCACAGCATCCTGACCCAGCCCGCAGCGACGCAGGACCTGTCGCTGATCGTGTCGGAGTTCGTCGCCGCGGGCGACGTGCTCGATGCCGTGCGCGAGGGAGCGGGCGACCTGCTCGAGGAGATCCGGCTCGTCGACGATTATCGCGGCAGCGGTGTCGGAGACAGCGAGAAGAGCCTCACGTTTGCCCTGCGTTTCCGCGCGCCCGACCGCACCCTCACCGCCGCTGAGGCGTCCGAGGCGAAGCTGGCCGGTGCCGCACGCGCGGGAGAGCTCTTCGGGGCGGCGATCCGGGACTGAGCGTGCACAGCGGGCCGGCAGACGGCACAGAGGAGGCGGCGGCGGGCGCGCAGAGAATCACCGTGCCGGAATCGGCTGACCCCGAGAAGGTTCTTGACGCATTTACAGCGTGGAGCTCACAACAGGGGATGACGCTGTATCCGGCGCAGGAAGACGCCCTGCTTGAGGTGATGGGCGGGCAGCACCTGATTCTGTCGACACCGACGGGAACGGGAAAGTCTCTCGTGGCAGTCGGCGCGCACCTGCTCGCCCTTGCACGCGGGGAGCGCACTGTCTACACGGCACCGATCAAGGCGCTCGTGAGCGAGAAGTTCTTCGCGCTTGTCGAAATCTTCGGGGCCGCGAACGTCGGCATGATGACGGGCGACTCGAGTGTGAATGCTGATGCTCCGATTCTCTGCTGCACCGCGGAGATCCTCGCGAACCTCGCGCTGCGGCAGGGAGACGACATCGACGTCCACCAGGTCGTGATGGACGAATTCCACTACTACGGCGACCCAGAGCGCGGCTGGGCATGGCAGGTTCCCCTCCTCACCCTTCACAACGTGCAGTTCGTGCTCATGTCCGCGACCCTCGGCGACGTCACCGAGTTGGCCGCCGACCTCACACGCCGCACCGGGCGCGGAACCGGGCAAGTGACCGGAGTCGAGCGTCCCGTTCCGCTCAGCTACCACTACGAGACGTCCCCGATTCACGAGACCGTCGATGAGCTGCTGCACACGGATCGCGCCCCGATCTACATCGTGCACTTTTCGCAGGCGCAGGCGATGGAACGCGCGCAGGCACTGACCAGTCAGAAGATCGTGTCGAAAGAGCAGAAGGCGCGCATCGCCGACCGCATCGGCGACTTCCGCTTCACGACAGCGTTCGGCAAGACCCTCTCACGACTCGTCCGCGCGGGAATCGGCGTGCATCATGCCGGGATGCTGCCCAAGTATCGCCGCCTCGTCGAGCAGCTCGCGCAGGCCGGGCTCCTTCCGGTGATCTGCGGAACCGACACACTCGGCGTCGGCATCAACGTGCCGATTCGCACCGTGCTGTTCACCGCGCTCACGAAATACGACGGCACACGCATGCGGCAGCTCAACGCGCGCGAATTCCACCAGATCGCCGGCCGTGCCGGACGCGCCGGATTCGATACAGCGGGCACCGTGATCGCCCAAGCGCCGGACCACGAGACACAGAACATCAAAGCGCTCGAAAAGGCGGGAGACGACCCCAAGAAACGCCGCAAGATCATCCGCAAGAAAGCACCGGATGGATTCGTGTCGTGGGGGCGAGGCTCATTCGACCGGCTGATCGCCGCCGAGCCCGAGACGCTCACCAGTCACATGCAGATGACCAGCGCGATGCTCATCAACGTGATCGCCCGCGGAGGTGATGTGTTCTCACACGTCCGTCACCTTATCTTCGGCAACCACGAGCCGCTCGCGCGACAGCGAGACCTGGCCCGGCGTGCGCTGAACATCTTCCGCACGCTGAAGGACGCCGAGATCGTCGAGGTGCACGACGACAGCATCCGCCTGACCGTCGACCTGCCGGCGAACTTCGCCCTGAACCAGCCGCTCTCACCGTTCGCGCTCGCCGCATTCGAGCTGCTCGACCCCGAGTCGCCCGCGTTCGCCCTCGACATCATCTCGATCATCGAGGCCACGCTCGACAACCCCCGCGCCGTTCTGAATCAGCAGGAGTTCCTGGCCAAGGGCGAAGCCGTCGCAGCGATGAAGGCGGACGGCATCGAGTACGAGGAGCGCATGGAGCGTCTCGAGCAGATCACCTGGCCGAAGCCGCTGGCTGAACTGCTCGAGCAGTCGTTCGAGACGTTCCGTGCCTCGCAGCCGTGGATCGCCGATTTTGAACTCGCCCCGAAGTCCGTTGTACGCGACATGTTCGAGCGCGCGATGAACTTCGCAGAGTTCGTGCGGTTCTACCAGCTCATGCGCTCCGAGGGTGTGGTGCTGCGCTACCTCAGCGACGCTTACCGGACCATCAGACAGCTTGTTCCCGAGTCGCTCATGATCGAGGAGCTCACGGACATCGTGGAGTGGCTCGGCGAGCTTGTGCGCCAGGTCGACTCCAGCCTGTTCGACGAGTGGGACGAGCTCGTGAATCCGGATGCTGCTGCGCACCGCGCGCATGAGGCAGACGTCGCCCCGCCAGCACCAGCGCGACTCACCGCGCAGACGCGGGCGTTCCGCATCCTCGTCCGGAACGAGATGTTCCGGCGGGTGCAGCTCGCCGCTCGAGAAGACTACGACGGGCTCCGTGCTCTCGACGCAGGCGAAGGGCTCAGCGCCGACGACTGGCGAGCCAGCCTCGATGCCTATTTCGACGAGCACGACGAGATCCTGACGGGGGCGAATGCTCGAGGGCCAGCGCTGCTGATCATTGAGGAAGGCTCGGCCACGTGGAGCGTCACGCAGACGATCGACGACCCCGCCGGCCACCACGACTGGCGGATCCACGCGATCGTCGACTGCGCAGCATCAGACGAGGCCGGGCAGGCACAGGTCACCGTTGACTCCGTCAGCAGGCTGTGACATCAAGTGGCGAACGCATGCGTCTCCGGGGTATTCTCGACGCATGACGTCCGCCGCTCATCCTGTCGCCCGCCCCATTGCGGTGCGCGGACTGCGTCGACGCCGGCGTGCCGTGCGAACCTCGGCGACGCCTGTCGTGCACCTGTGATCTGGGCACGAGTGGGCGCCGCCGCCACCAGTGCAGACCGCCCACTCAATAAGGTAGAAGCATGACATTCACCGTCGCCGTCGCCGGCGCCTCAGGGTATGCCGGGGGAGAGCTGCTCCGGCTGCTCGCCGATCATCCCGAGTTCGACATCACCACAGTGACAGCGCACTCCAATGCAGGAGCGCCGCTCGTTGCCCTGCAGCCGCATCTTCGCTCCCTCCGACACCTGTCCCTCGCCGAGACGACACCGGAACAGCTGTCGGGCCACGACATTGTCTTCGTCGCGCTTCCGCACGGAAAGTCAGGCGAGCTCACAGCGCATCTTCCCGAAAGCACCCTCGTTGTGGACTGCGGTGCCGATCATCGCCTGGCATCTCCGGACGACTGGGATGCGTTTTACGGGGGAGAGCACTTCGGGGCATGGTCCTACGGTGTTCCCGAACTCATCGTCGGCTCGCACAAACAGCGTGAGGCGCTTGCGGGCGCTCGCCGAATCGCCGCACCGGGATGCAACGCGAGCACTGTCGAGCTCTCGCTCGCGCCGGGAATCGCTGCCGGGGTGATCGAGCCGCTCGACATCGTGTCGGTCCTCGCCGTCGGGCCGTCGGGAGCCGGCAAGAGTCTGAAACCGCACCTGTTGGCCGCAGAGGTGCTCGGCACGGCGAACCCGTACGCCGTCGGTGGAACGCACCGGCACATCCCCGAGATCACCCAGGGGCTGCGCTGGGCGGGAGCTGCTGATGTCAGCCTCTCGTTCACCCCGGTGATCGTCCCCATGTCTCGCGGCATCCTCGCGACGTCGACGGCGCGGATCGCACCCGGTGCCACGGCAGCACAGATTCGTGAGGCCTGGGAGTCCGCCTACGCCGATGAACCGTTCGTGCAGCTGCTGCCCGAGGGAGAGGTGCCGCGCACGGCGGACGTTCTCGGGGCGAACACGGCGCTGATGGGCCTCGCCATCGACACCGCCGCCGGCCGCGTGGTCGTCGTCACCGCCGTCGACAACCTGGCGAAGGGCACCGCGGGCGCCGCGATCCAGTCAGCCAACATTGCACTCGGACTGCCCGAAACGACGGGCCTGACAGTGAACGGAGTAGCGCCGTGAGCGTCACCACACCACAAGGATTTTCAGCGGCTGGCGTGTCTGCGGGGCTGAAGGATTCCGGCGGGCGCGACCTTGCGCTCATCGTCAACACCGGCCCGAGATCGTCTGCGGCAGCGGTGTTCACGAGCAATCGCGCCGTCGCAAACCCAATTATCTGGTCACGACAGGTTATTCGCGACGGCACGGCCTCGGCGATTGTCCTCAACTCGGGCGGAGCGAACTGCTTCACGGGAGAGCAGGGTTTCCAGACAACTCACGCAACGGCCGAGGCCGTCGGCGAGGCACTCGGAGTGTCATCGGGAGACGTTCTTGTCTGTTCGACGGGGCTCATCGGTGAACAGCTCGACGTCTCAGCGGTGGCGGCGGGCGTTGCGGAAGCAGCATCCCAGCTGGACCCGGACGGCGGATCGCACGCTGCTGAAGCAATTCTCACGACGGACACGCATCAGAAGACCGCAGTGCGCACAGCAGACGGATACGCCATCGGCGGAATGGCGAAGGGCGCGGGCATGCTCGCTCCCGGGCTTGCCACGATGCTTGTGGTGATCACGACAGATGCCGACCTGGAATCTCGTGCGCTTGACCGTGCACTGCGCGCAGCGACACGTGTCACATTCGATCGGGTGGATTCCGACGGGTGCATGTCGACGAACGATCAGGTGACGCTTCTCGCGTCGGGCGCATCCGGCGTGACTCCAGACGAAACGTCGTTCACGGCACTGCTCACCGATCTGTGCCACGATCTCGCCCGTCAGCTGCAACGCGATGCCGAGGGCGCGAGTCATGACATTGCAATCGAAGTCACGGAGGCGGCAAGCGAGGACGACGCCTTGGAGATTGCACGATCAGTCGCACGCAACAACCTCTTCAAAGCTGCGATCTTCGGCAACGACCCCAATTGGGGCCGCGTTCTGGCGGCGATCGGAACGACATCGGCGGACTTCGACCCATACCGTGTCGATGTCTCGATGAACGGAGTGCGGGTGTGCCACGCGGGCGGCCCGGATGAGCCACGTGAGCGCGTCGACCTCACGGGAAGGGACTGCACCGTACTCATCGAGCTGCACGCGGGTGCCGAATCGGCCACAATCTTGACCAACGATCTCACGCACGACTACGTGCATGAGAACAGCGCGTATTCGAGCTGATCATGTCCACACACGCAACTCAGCTTTCTCGTGACGTCGCACAAGAGCGCGCCGCGACACTCATCGACACGCTTCCGTGGCTGACGCGGTATCGCGGTGCCGTCGTCGTCGTGAAGTTCGGTGGCAACGCCATGGTCTCGGAAGATCTCACGGCAGCATTCGCCGAGGACATTGCCTACCTTCACCACGTCGGCCTCCATCCAGCCGTCGTCCACGGCGGCGGCCCACAAATCTCCCGCGCTCTCGCTGAGGCCGGGATCCACAGCGAGTTCCGCGGCGGATATCGCGTCACGACCCCCGAGGCCATGAACGTCGTCCGCCAGGTTCTCCGCGACGAGGTGAACAGCGCGATCGTCGATTCTCTCAACGTGCACGGCGATCTCGCGATCGGGCTGTCGGGGGAGGACGCCGCCCTCTTCACAGGCGCCACACGTACGACGGTGATCGATGGTCAAGCCGTGGACCTCGGTCGCGTGGGCGATATCGCCGCCGTCGACCCGTCTGTTGTCCAGAGCGCGATCGATGCCGGCCGGATCCCCGTGGTGTCGTCGATCGCGCCGGAAGATGGGGACTTGTCGCGCCCCCTGAACGTCAACGCGGATGCCGCTGCGGGTGCCCTCGCCGCGGCGATGACAGCCTCGAAGCTCATCGTGCTCACGGACGTCGCGGGACTCTACAGCGATTGGCCCGACACCAGCTCACTGGTCACAAGCATCACCGCTGACGAGCTTCGTGTGCTGATGCCCAAACTTGAGGCCGGCATGATCCCGAAGATGGAAGCGTGCCTGACCGCGATCGACGGAGGCGTTGACGCTGCGTCGATTATCGATGGCCGCGTCCACCACTCCATTCTTCTGGAGCTGTTCACCGGCCCGGGAGTGGGAACCGAAGTTGTGAAGGAGACCAGATGACCACCTGGCAGGAGCGCGTTGAGCGCGACATGATGAACACGTTCGGGCCCACCCAGGCGCTGCTCGTGCGCGGCGATGGCTGCTATGTCGAGGACGTTGATGGCACACGGTATCTTGACTTTCTCGGCGGCATCGCCGTGAACGTCCTTGGGCATGCGCACCCCGTCGTCGTCGAAGCTGTTTCGCAGCAGGCTGCGATGCTCATCCACGTGTCCAATTACTTCTCGACCCCACCTCAGCTTGAACTCGCCGCTCGCCTGAAACGCCTCAGCGGCGCCGGGGACTCCGGTCGCGTCTTCTTCTCGAATTCCGGGACAGAGGCGAACGAGGGCGCTTTCAAACTCGCCCGTCTCAACGCCGGTCCAGACGGGAAGCGCACACGCATCCTGTCCATGAAGAACTCCTTCCACGGCCGCACGATGGGGGCGCTCGCGTTGACGGGGAAGCCGGCGATGCACACAGACTTTGCACCGCTGCCGGGTGGAGTCGAGTACATCGACACCACGATCGACGCCCTCGAAGACGCCATGGACGACAGTGTCGCCGCGGTGATCATCGAACCCATCAAGGGTGAAGCAGGTGTCGTTGAGGTTCCCAATGGCTTTCTCGAACGCGCACGCGAGCTCACCGCCGACGTCGGCGCCCTGCTGATCATGGACGAGATCCAGACCGGTGTGGGACGCACAGGCACCTGGTTCGGGTACCAGGCACACGGCATCACCCCCGATGTCGTGACCGTTGCCAAAGGCATCGCCGGCGGCGTGCCGATGGGCGCGATCATCACCTTCGGGCGTGCGAGCGACCTCTTTCACCCCGGCCAGCATGGCACCACGTTCGGCGGTAATCCTCTCGCGACGGCCACGGCCAATGCGGTGCTTGGTGAGATCGAGACGGCAAGGCTCGTCGAGAATGCGGCGCGGCGCGGCGAGCAGCTCCGCGAGGTGATCGGCACGATGGATCCCCAGCTGATCGCTGGCGTTCGAGGCAGGGGGCTCCTCCTCGGCATCGAACTGGCCCGGCCCGTCGCCTCTCAGTTGCACGCTGCAGCGCTCTCGGCGGGGCTCATCGTGAACGCCCCCAACCCCGACACCATCAGACTGGCGCCGCCGCTCATCATCGGCGATGCCGAGATCTCCGATTTCGAGACACGATTCCGCAGCGCCTTGACCTCCATCAACTGACGACATACCCGAAAGAGCACAATGACCCGACACTTCCTTCGTGACGACGACATCACGCCTGCCGAGCAGACGGAGATTCTCAATCTCGCGCTCGACCTCAAGCGTGATCGCTGGTCGCAGAAGCCGCTCGAGGGGCCGCAGACGGTCGCCGTCATCTTCGACAAGTCGTCGACGCGCACACGCGTATCTTTCGCCGTCGGGATCGCGGATCTCGGTGGTGCGCCGCTGATTATCTCGACGGCCAACAGTCAGCTCGGTGGGAAAGAGACGCCCGCTGACACCGCGCGTGTGCTTGAACGCATGGTGTCCGCGATCGTGTGGCGCACATACGGTCAGGCGGGTCTCGAAGAGATGGCCGAGAAGACCACGGTGCCCGTGATCAACGCGCTCTCCGATGACTTCCACCCGTGCCAGCTGCTTGCTGATCTGCTGACCATTCGCGAGCATAAGGGAGATCTCGCGGGTCTCCGACTGACTTTCATCGGCGACGGCGCCTGCAACATGGCCCAGTCCTACCTTCTCGCGGGTGCCACAGCCGGGATGCACGTGACCATTGCCTCTCCCGAGGGCTACGCACCCACCGACACAGTGGTGGATGACGCGCGTGCACGCGCTGCGCAGACTGGTGGCTCCATCAGCATCCTGACCGACCCGGTCGATGCGGCCACGGGAGCCGACGTCCTCGTGACCGACACCTGGGTGTCGATGGGGAAGGAAGAGGAGAAGTCAGCTCGTCTCGCCTCGCTGTCGTCGTATCGTGTCGACCAGCGTTTGATGAGCCAGGCGAAGCCGGATGCTGTCTTCATGCACTGCCTGCCCGCTGACCGTGGGTTCGAGGTCTCGGCCGATGTGATCGACGGGCCGCAGAGCATCATCTGGGACGAAGCCGAGAACCGACTCCATGCGCAGAAGGCCCTCATGGTCTGGCTGCTCGCGCGTGCGTGACCGAAAGGACGAGATGACGACGAATCGTGCCGGCGAAGCCGGAGCACTGTGGGGCGGTCGCTTTGCGAGCGGACCGTCGCCTGAGTTGGCCAGGCTCAGTAGATCCACACAGTTCGACTGGGCGCTCGCGCATTACGACATCCAGGGATCGAAAGCGCACGCGCGCGCTCTGGCAGACGCCGGCTATCTCACCGACGATGAGCTGACGGCGATGCTCTCGGCTCTCACCGAGCTCGACGAGCAGGTTGCCGATGGTCGGTTTGTCGCCGCGGAATCAGATGAAGACGTGCACAGTGCGCTGGAACGCGGATTGATCCTCGTCGCCGGGCAGGAGCTGGGAGGCAAGCTCCGGGCCGGCCGGAGCCGCAACGATCAGATTGCGACTCTCGTGCGGCTCTACCTCCGGGACCATGCACGAGTGATCGGCACCGAGCTTGTGCAACTGATTGACGCGCTCGTCGCGCAGGCCGAGGCTCACCCCGACGCCGCTCTGCCCGGTCGGACGCACCTGCAGCATGCGCAGCCGGTGCTGCTGGCTCACCACCTGCTGGCACACGCGTGGCCGCTGCTGCGCGACCTAGAGCGTCTCAGGGACTGGCTTGTTCGAGCATCCGTGTCGCCGTATGGCGCCGGTGCCCTGGCAGGGAGCACGCTCGGCCTCGACGCTGGTCTCGTCGCGCGCGAGCTGGGTCTTGCGCGGCCGAGTGAGAACTCGCTCGATGCCACGGCGAGCAGAGACGTGGTCGCCGAATTCTCATTCATCTCCGCGATGATCGGCATCAATCTGTCGCGATTCTCGGAAGAGATCATTCTCTGGAACTCACGGGAGTTCGACTACGTCACGCTCGATGATGGCTACTCGACGGGCTCCAGCATCATGCCGCAGAAGAAGAACCCAGACATCGCGGAGCTCGCCCGGGGTAAGTCCGGGCGTCTCGTGGGGAACCTCACGGGCCTCCTCACCACGCTCAAGGGGATGCCCCTGGCCTACAACCGTGACTTGCAGGAGGACAAAGAGCCGGTCTTCGATACCGTTGACACGCTTGAAGTGCTTCTCCCAGCTTTCACCGGAATGGTGGCCACGCTGCGTTTCAACACGGAACGTATGGCTGAGCAGGCGCCCCAGGGCTTCTCCCTGGCGACGGATGTTGCCGAGTGGCTCGTCACACAGGGAGTGGCGTTCCGTGATGCGCATGAGATCAGTGGGCAGTTGGTGCAGTACTGCGAGCAGCGCGGCATCGACCTGCACGAGCCCGACGACGCCGCGCTCGCGAGCATTTCGCCGTCTCTCACCCCGGAGGTCCGCTCGGTGCTGACGGTGGAAGGATCCATTGGTCGTCGTCTCGGAGCCGGTGGTACGGCACCCGAGCGTGTAGCGGAGCAGCGGGCAGAGCTGGTCGAGAGAGTCACAGTGCTTCGGCGCGAGTTGGAGCAGCCCGACGCTCGATGATGCTCGACCGTGAGTTCCTGATGCCGTCGGCTGTGGATGTTGGTCCGCGGCTTCTCGGAGCCGTGGTCTCGCATACGACAGCTGAGGGTACCGTATCCATCCGGCTGACCGAGCTAGAAGCCTATGTCGGGAACGGTGTCGATCCTGGTTCGCATGCTCATCGAGGCAAGACAAAGCGCAATGCCGCGATGTTTGGGGAACCTGGGCACCTGTATGCCTACTTCACCTACGGCATGCACGTGTGCGGCAATATCGTGTGCGCGCCCGAGAATCAGCCATCCGGGCTGTTGATGCGCGGGGGCGAAGTCGTCGAGGGCCTCGACCTGGCGAGGCGACGTCGAACCACATCGAAGTCGGACCGCGATCTGGCGCGCGGCCCGGGGCGTCTGGCCGTAGCGCTGGGCATCCAGCTGGCCGACAACGGAGCAGATCTGCTCGCTGAGCCGTTTTCGCTGCAGCGGGGCGAGCCGGTGAATGCCGTGAAGTCCGGCCCGCGCACCGGAATCAGCGGGGCAGGAGGCAGCGATGCGTACCCCTGGCGGTTTTGGATCGACGGTGACCGCACGGTCTCGCCGTACAAGCGGCATCCGCGTTCTGACTGAGGCTCAGGCGAGTGCGCCTCAGCCGACCGAGAGCACCCAGACGCCGGCAGCAGCCGTGGCCCAGACCAGGCTTGTCAGCGTTCCGATGATGAAGCGCTCTCGCGACTCGGATTCGGCTAGCTCGGTGAATCGGCCGACGCCCTTCACCGCGACGACGACGGCGAAAGCGCCCAGGTAGCCGGCCATCAGCGCTGCGGCAACGGCGAGCCGCTCGAGAAGTCCGATCACGAGCCCGCCCCGCATCACTTCCTCCGTCTTCGGCGGTGCGAGATACCCGGTATCGGGAACACGTGCATCCGAGCGGGCCAGCAGGATCCCGCCATGCGTTCCCTGGCGGACGCTCCCGCGTGTAGCTGCCTCAAGGACGACGGTCGCTGCGGGCCCGCCACCAATGACAGCCAGTACGAGCCCGAGCAATCCGAGAGCGAGGGCAACCGGCAACGGGGGCGAGTCGAACGGCAGGGCCGCGAGTGCGAGGGCCGCCGCGAGGAATCCGCCCGCGATGATTACCGGCGCGAGGCGGGGGCGTCTCAGCGCGACGCTGGCCAGCACCGTCGATGCGATCATGAAGATGAGAATCGTCACCCACGACAATGTGCTGAGTAATTCCATGGCGTTCATGCCTTTCTGTTCGCGGGCGCATCCAACGTTGTCAGCATTCGCACGAGTGCCTGAACTGCGGCCATTTCCTGCCGAATGCCCGCGGCGCGTACTCGAAGGCTTACGGCACCGGGGGTGATTCCCAGTCTGTCTGCTGCGTCCGCTTGTGTCATGCCCGTGGCGAGCAGATCGTAGACTTCCCAGCCGCCGTCCGTGCGCCTGTCGAGAACAAGGAGGAGGATGCTGATGAGGGCGTCGAAGTCCTCGGTCAGGGTCTGATCGATCGACTCTGCGGACGCGCACGCGAATCGGACGGGCCGCGGCTTCGCGCGATCGACGGCCGTCCGTGCCGAGAAGTACGCTTCTCCCGTCGATGATCGTGTGGATTGCCCGAGGGGGAGAGCGACGTCGCCGATTCCGAGGCCGATGCTCCAGCGTCCTTCGCGGAAGAGCTCGAGGACGATCGATAATGCTGATGCCGGATCGCTTGTCAGCAGCTGGATCTCGTCTCCCGCCGTCCGCTCGGCGGGCAGCTCCAGAGCGCTGGTGTGCGCAGCGTTGAGGGACGCCAGGGTGTCGTCGACCGCGTCACTGGTATGCCGACTGTCGACTTGGTCCGCGGTGATGACGTACATGGGGCTCCGTTCAGGGGGAATCGTCAACTCAGCATACTTTAGGTAAAAGACAAAAGCTAGCGATCATGAGGGAATTCACTAAACCAGTAAACTGAGAGGTGCGAGCACGCTGGTACTGTAATGAAGGTGTCGAACCCCGTACTGAGCAACCAAAAAAACGATGCTGCCTTCGATGATGTCTGGGACGAACTTGTGTGGCGAGGTCTCGTCCACGTGTCCACAGACCAGGCGGCACTGAAAGAACTCCTCGCGGGGGAGCCGATCACCTATTACTGCGGTTTCGATCCGACGGCAGCGAGTTTGCACCTGGGCCACCTCGTTCAGCTTTTGACGCTGCGGCGACTGCAGCTTGCCGGACATAAGCCACTGGGCCTGGTCGGAGGGTCGACCGGTTTGGTGGGGGATCCTCGTCCCACGGCCGAACGGACGCTCCAGACCAAAGAAACGGTGTCCGAGTGGGTGCGGAGCCTCGGCGACCAGATCTCCAACTACCTGAGCTTCGAGGGCGAGAATCGCGCCCGCATGGTGAACAATCTCGATTGGACGGCGGACCTCTCGGCCATCGATTTCCTCCGCGACATCGGCAAGCACTTCAGAGTCGGTGCAATGCTCAAGAAGGATGCTGTTTCGGCACGCCTTAACTCGGATGCCGGGATCAGCTTCACTGAGTTCAGCTACCAGCTCCTCCAGGCCCTCGACTTCCTCGAGCTGTACCGGCGACACGATTGCGTGCTGCAGACGGGCGGGAGCGACCAATGGGGAAACCTTGTCGGCGGAACCGATCTTGTGCACCGTGTTGAGGGGGCAAACGTCCACGCATTCGGAACCCCCCTCATCGTCAACTCGGATGGCACCAAATTCGGCAAGAGTGAGGGCAACGCAATTTGGCTCAATCCTGAGATGACGACCCCGTACGCGTTCTACCAGTTCTGGCTCAATGCGGCCGATGCCGACGTGATCGATCGCCTCAAGGTATTTACGTTCCTCAGCCGCGCAGAAATCGATGAATACGCCGAGAAGGTTGCGAACGAGCCCTTCCGTCGTGAAGCTCAGAAGCGTTTGGCCTGGGAAGTTACCACGCTCGTGCACGGGGAAGCCGCGACGCAGGCAGCGATTGACGCGTCCAGTGCCCTGTTTGGTCGCGGCGATCTGTCGGCTCTTGATGCTGCGACGCTCGAAGCTGCTGTCGCCGAGCTCCCGAATGCCACAGCTGGCGGCGATGCGACGGTGGCACAGCTTCTCGTCGAGACGGGACTCACGACGAGTCTGGGGGAGGGACGGCGCGCCGTCGACCAGGGCGGCGTGTACCTCAACAACGAAAAAGTGACAGATGCGGATGCTGTTCCAGCGCAGCCCCTCCACGGTCGCTTCCACGTCCTCCGTCGTGGAAAGAAGACGCTCGCCGGCGTCACAATTGACGTGTGAAAAGCGACGGGCGCTCACGACACGCCCGGGGGCTCGCCGGGATTTGCCGCTCTAGTGAATTCTGCGTAAAGTATTCATTCGTTGCCACAAAGGCGCCGGAGAGCGAGAAGCTCACGGGCCTCAATAGGTAAACATCTTCCCCTCACATGGCGCCGACGCTACGTCGGTAGCGGTCATGATGAGGTGGTATGATTGCAAGGTTGCTCCAGAGTGAATCAGTATCGGAAGATGCTGCCGAATCTGGATGCGTCTGGTCCTTGAGAACTCAATAGCGTGCACATGTCAAATGCCAATTTTTGAACCTCGGCCTGGGCTTTTTGTCTGGGTTGGGATTCCTTTGATTGATTGATAGCGAATGTCAG